>CAWGVO010000001.1:0-170802 GCA_963826055.1 uncultured Alphaproteobacteria bacterium
TCGCCAACGCCGTGGCGTCCGGTGGTGTAGCGCTCGGCAAGTTGCGGTGCTCCGAAGGCGACGCGCTCCCTCATTGCGCTCGAAGAAAACGCGGCGCGATTTAAGCGGCGAATGCGGCAGCTCGTCGGCGACGCGCCTTGGCCGAGCCGACTGCACGTCGCGTTCCAAGAGGACACCAAGCTGTCCCACACGGGACTGCACGAGCAGATTTGCCGATGGGCCAAGTCGGTCGACCGGCCGCGCCTCGTCGTCGTCGACACGCTGGCCGCCGCCCGACCGCTCGGCCTCGACAAGCGGTCGATCTATCAAGTCGAATACGAGATCGTGCGCGGCCTCAACGACCTCTCCCACGAGCTGGCCGTCGCAATCGTCATCGTGACCCACATGCGCAAGGCGCCGGGCGATGATCTCACCGACACGATCAGCGGAACGAACGGCGTGTCCGCTGGCGCCGACACGCTGATGGACATTCGCAATACTCCGTGGCTTCACGTTGCGCGGTCGCGGTCGTGACGTGGACGAGTTCGACCACGGCATGGAGTTCAACGACGGCCGCGGCAGTTCGTCGGGAGCGCGGAGGAACTCGCCCATGACGGTCGAGCGCCGGGAGGCCCTCCGGGCGCCGAGGGAGGCCGCCCGGCCGATGACCGCCGGCGAGGTGGCGAAGGAAATCGGCAAGTTGTCGGCCACCATCGCTAAGATGCTCAAGCGGATGGCCGATGACGGCGACGGGGTCGAGCGGGTGGCGACCGGCAAATATCGCGCCGTCCCGGATCAAGGGGAAATGGACTTGCGCCGAACACCGAGCAGCACGGTCGAGGATGCTGTCGGCGACACGTTCTGACGCTCTTTTCGATAGGGCCACACACACTGTCTGTCCAAACAGTCCAAACTGTCCGACCGGTCCGACGACTTGGACCGTTTGGACAGTGAGACATGAGTGTTATGAGGTCGACAGGCCTCTCGGCCTCGTCGCCTCGGCCTGTCACCGAGCGCCGAACCGCCACGTCCTCGTCCTCGTCGATCGCAGCTCGGGCAGCTCGACGCGCACGGCGCGCTCGGCCGCGTCCTGACCTCGACCATCCATTGAGGGCCGTCGGTCGACTCGGATCGACCCGTCCCCGGTCGCGGGTCCTGTTCGTGGCCCGAGACGCAATGCGGGTCGGGCGCAGCGTTCGCAAAAGTTACCGATAGTTAACCAAATCGCCTTGCGTCGTCGGACACAACATCTTGTGTGTAGGTCATTCCCGAAGCACAAGCCTTAGATGGAATTGGCCCGAAGCGGCGGAAAACCGCCAAGGGGAGGCCGCCAGGGCCCTTGCAAAGCCCGGAACGGCGTTCCCATATTGTTCCCTTTCAGGGGAGGTCGCACCATGCCGACGCTTCAGCAGCTCACCAAGGAAATCAAGGCTCAGACATCGAGGAGGCGACCGGACGACGAGGCGGCAACGGTTCGGACCAGGAGGCCGCGCGCCACAATCAAGGGCCTGCGCAAGCAGCTCAAGGCCGCCACCGAACTCCGCGAACAGGTCGCCGCCGCGAGGCCAAGTCGCGACAACGCCGCGAGCAAAGCCGCATCAAATGACTGAAATCGGCAAGCGCCTCGATCGCGGCCAAGGACGCAATCGTCAACATGGCGACTGGTTGCCGTGGCTCAAGGAAAATTTCCCGACAAGGTACGAGCGTCGGGCTCGTCACCTCATGGCCGAGGCCAGCGAAAAAACGACGCAGGAAGGAGCGCCCGAACGGCAACGCGCAGCCGATCGTAAATCTTATGCCAAGGCCAAATCGGTATCGGAAAATAAGTCCGATACCGATTTGCCGGCGCCGGATAGCCCGGACTACTCGCTCAAGAACGTCATCAAGGTCAATTTCGGGCGGCGACCGCGAAACTGGCGTAATCGCAGCGAAGCGAAGCGGTTCCGCGACGAGGCGATCGCACGCGGCGAAAAAGTATCCTTTCCTCAACGGCGTTGTCGTTCCGAAGGCCGACGATGTGGCGGCGGTCGACGAGGTCATCAATGCGTGGGCCGAAACACGCGACGCGATGTCCGCCGAGATTGCGAAGGCCAAGCGCTACGGCGCAATCGCCTAACTCCCTGCCCGCAATTCCTCGACCATAGCCTCCCTCGAATCGGCGCCTTTCGGCGCCGATTTGCTGTCTGCGTTGTCTCCATTTTGCGCGCCGCCGCCCCTTGACGGCCATCCCCATATGACTCCCGCAACACGCGCGCCCCACGCGCGAGGAGGACAACATGCCCAGACCCGACCTATTCGCCCATCTTCCGCCGCATTCAGGCCGCTCGGCCAGGCCGAGGGCGTCCTGCCCGTCGCCGCGGTCGCCGCGATGCTCATGAGCGACCCCGAGACGGCGCGCGCCCTGCCGACGTGTCGGAGCGCCTCGGCGCCGGCGATCAGCTCGACGAGCACGCCATCGCAAAGGTGTGCCGCCTGCCGGTTCCGTTCGTCGCGCGTTCATCACAAGCGTTGCGGGCCGAGCTCGCCGGCGCCCCCCCGCCGAACGCGGTCAACTAGGGAGCCTCGCGCCATGACCAATCTCGATCGACATCGACGGCGTCGTCGGCGAAGGCGACAACACTGCGCGCGCCGTCCGCGCCAAGCTCAAGGCAAAGCCGGGCGAGCCTGTCGTCGCTCTATCTGAACACGCCCGGCGGCCTTGCCGCCGAGGGCCTCGCGATCGCCAACGAGCTGTCGGACCACAAGGGCCGCGTCGAGGCGACCGTCGACATGGCGCTGAGCGCCGGCTCGCTGATCATGAGCGTCGCCGATCACGTCACCGTTCGATCGGGTGGCATGGTCATGTTGCATGATCCGGCCGCGATCACGATCGGCGATGCGGCGGCTCACACGAAAACCGCGTCGGTCCTGTCGAAGATGGCCGAGCAATATGCCGCCTTTTACGACGCGGCGATCGCGCGGAGGAAGAAATGACCAAATCGGCTCGCGAGCTGATGCTCGCAGAAACTTGGCTGACCGGCGCCGAGTGCGTCGAACTCGGGCTCGCGGACGCGGCGTCGTCCGAAGGATGCGCGGGCGTGCGCATCGACTTTCGACTTTCGCATCTACCGTCACACCGCCCGCCGAGTTCCTCGCAAGGGCACAAGCTCGTCGGAGACTCCAATGCCGAAGCCCAACACCAACCGAACCGACCCCGGCGCCGGCGAAGCCGGATGCAACCGCCGATCATCCTCGAACGCGCCGCAGCCGCCAAGCTGTCGGCTGTCGAAACTCGCGACATCATCGCCAAGGCCGCCGGCGACGCCGACAAGGCGCGCGATCTGATCATCGAGCACATGGCCGCCAAGGACATCGCGCTCGGCGGCCGTTGTCGTCACCACCGGCGAACGACGCCGGCGGCGACGAGGCCGGCCACAACGCCGCGATGGTCGCCGCGTTCACGCGAAGCTGCAAGGCAAGCCGGTCACCGGCCCTTTCGCCGGGATGAGCGCGCCTCGAGGCTGGCGGGCGAATGGATGCGCGCTCGCGGCATCACGCCGTCCGCCCACGACGCCGACACGATCGTGCGCGAGGCTATGGGCTCTAGGCGCAATTTCCTCATGTGCGGCCCCGGCTTCCACACGACCTCGGACCTGCCGATCATCCTCAAGGACTCGATGAACAACGAACTCGCTCGCTTGTTCGTCGCGGCCGACGTTGGCGTCTCGCAGGTCGTCGGCACGGGCACGTTGCCCGATTACCGCGACAAGACGCTCGGCAAGCTCAGCTCGTTCCCGGCCCTGGCCGAGGTTCCCGAGTCCGGCGAAATCACGTGGGGCAGTCTCGTCGAGGCCGGCGAGGTGATGAACGTCGCCGACTACGCTCGCGCGATCGCTGTCTCGAACAAGGTCCTCGTCAACGACTCGCTCGACGCTGTCGGCCGGTCGTTGCGCGACGTTGCGTTCGCGGCGGCCAACCTCAAGGCGTCGCTGATCATCACTGCGATGTTCACCACCACCTTGAGCGACACCTACGCGATCTTCGACACGCATCACTCGAACACGTCGAACTATGGCGCCATCGGCGTCAGCGGCCTCGGCAACATGCGCAAGGCGATGCGGGCGCAAACGGCCTTGGACGGCACGACGCCGCTCGGCCTCGGCCCGGCGATCATCTTCGTCCCGGCGACGCTGGAAACGACCGCGCAGCTGCTGGTCGCGGAAATCACGCCGGCGTCGATCAGCGACGTGAATCCGTTCTCGAACATGAAGCTCGCGGTCGACCCGCGCCTCGACGCCGTTTCGACCTCGCTACTGGTATGCGTTCGCCGATCCGTCGATCTATCCGGCGGTTCGGTTCAACACGCTGGAGTCCTCGCCGGCCCCGCGCATCGAGGTCGCCGACCCGGCTCGCTTCGATCAGCTCGGCGCGGCTTACAGGTGCATTTGGTCGTGCGGCGCTTCGCCGATCGAGTATCGCGGCGCGGTCAGGTCGACCGGCGCCTAACCAACTCGCGCGGCGTTCTTCAGCGGGAGCGCTGCGCGAACCTCCGGGCCGATGGATGGGCATGTCCATCGGCCCTTTTTCTTGCGGGGCGGGCCGGTTTGACTCCCGGCCTGCTTAGCGCGGCGACCGCTCGTCCCGGATCCGCGCATCCGGCCGGCGGCTTGCGATAGCGGGTCGCTGGCCGGTTTCCCTTTGCCGAAGGCTCATGATGGTCCCTTGCATGGCTGACGCTGCGCTCACACTCGACACCCCGCCGATCGTCCTGCCGAGCGGCGAGGCGCTGCGCGGCGCGCAGGGCGCCGAGGAGTCGAACGTCCTCGACTACGAGCCGTTGTGTAAAAAGCTGGCGCGCCGCTACGCCGGGTTTTTCGACAGCCTCGACGACGCGCACTCGGTCGCGTGGGTCGGCCTGCTCAAGGCCCGCGACACTGGCGACCCGATCGCGGCCCCTTCGCCGCCATCGTCGAGAACTACATCCGATCCGAGCTGCGCGGCGCGATCGAACACGAACAACGCGAAAAGGGAGTCGACCGCACCCGTCGAATCCAAGTCCCGATATCTGCGCTGCTCGTCAGAACTCGATCGACTACGGCGACGCCGCGTTCGTCGAGCATCGACACGCCGAGCTGCCGAATCCGGCAACGGCACGATCGCGCGACGTGATCGCCGACGACGGCCTCGATCCCGAACAGGCCCTCGCCGAGAATGAACGTGAGGCCTTGATCCGTCAGGCCGTCCGCGACGCGATCGAGCTGCACGTCCGCGAGCCCGCCCGTTCGATGATCCTCGACTCGTTCGACGACAATCCCGGCGTCCTGTCTCAACGCGGCGCGAGCGCGCTTGCCCGGTTGGACTGGATCACGCGCAAACGCCTCGGCGAGGCCCTGGCCCCGTTCCTCGATCAGCTCGACGAGGGGCCGAGGCTCCCCACGGACGGACGCGCCGTCATGGATCGGCACGCACAGCGGAGACGCCGCACGAGGCCCGCAACGAGCGCCGCCGCCGACGATTTGCCGCGAGCTACGAGGCCGACAGCAAGGACGAGCTGAACGAGCGGCGCCGCGCCAACGTCGGCAGGCCGCCAAAACGGCTACACAAGAACCGCGTGTAGCCGATTTGCCCGACGTAGGCCGAAATCCGCAGAGAAAAACGCCTTTGCGGATTTGCCGCCGCCAAAGCCCTCGCGCCTGCAACAGATCATGGCCGCGCTCGCGGCGATCGGAGGATGACATGACCGACAACATCGCCAAGGCCGCGCTGCGCGACAGCGGTCGCCGAGATCGAGGAGCTGCACTTGCAGCGCGATGAATTGGCGACGGCCGTGAGCGCCGTCTACAAGGCCGCCAAGGCGGCCGGCCTCGACGTGCCGACGCTGCGCAAGACGGTCGCCGCGCGACGCGTGCCGATCGCCGAACGGCAGGCCGCCGACAAGCTGCTCGCCGCTTACTTGCGGGTGCTCGACGAGCCTCGAGATCGCCGTCGTCGACGAGGCCGCCTCGAGAGCGGCCGGCAAAACTTGACGCTAAGTCGGCGGTAGAATGCCCTTGGACAGTCGAGTTCGGGCAAAGGTCTATGGTCCAAGCCAACACCGCAGGGGAGCCAATCTCGCCCCGCCGTGGCCTTCGTCGCCACGAGGCGGCGCTCTACATCGGCGTCGGCGCGACCAAGTTCGACGAGATGGTCGCCGACGGCCGAATGCCCAAGCCCAAGCGGGTCGACGGCCGGGTGATTTGGGACCGTCTGGCGCTCGATCTTGCCTTTGATGACCTTCCCGGCGATGCTCCCGAGGTGAACACTTGGGCGCATCTCGATGGCGACGATTAGGTTGAATTACGTCCACGCCTTCGCGGATCGCTATGGCCGTCGGCGCTACTATTTCCGCCGGCGCGGCAAGCGCACACCGCTGCCCGGCGAGCCCGGCTCCCGAGTGTTCATGGAAGCCTATGCCGCCGCCCTTGACGAAAGCGGACCGACTCGCCACTCGCGACGTCGCCAGCCGCCTGCCGCCGGCACGTTTGCCGCGCTCGCGACGCTCTATTTCCATAGTCCCAACTTTGGCAAGCTCTCGCCGACGACGAAAGGCAACTACCGTCGCATCATCGACGGGTTCCTCGCCGAGCATGGTCATGGGCGCGTCGATCAGTTTCGCCGGCAGCACGTCGACAAGATCATCGGCCGCATGGCCGACCGGCCAGGGGCGGCAATCACGCTGCTAAAGCGCATTCGAACTCTCGTCCGCTTCGCTATCGAGATCGGGTGGATCGCATCCGACCCGACCGCCGGTGTCGATCGTACAACTCGGCCGAGATCCACACTTGGACCGAGGACGAGATAGCGCAGTTCGAGGCGCGGTGGCCGATTGGCACAAAACAGCGCCTCGCCTTCGCCCTCTTGTTGTTCACGGGCCAGCGCGGTTCCGACGTGTGCCGTATGGTGCGCCCCGACGCCGACGGCCGGATCAGAGTCGTGCAACAGAAGACGGGCGCGAAGCTCGTCATCACCGTTCACCGCGACCTCAAAGCCGTCCTCGATGCAGCCATAACCGACCACGTCACGATACTGACGACGGCCTATGGCAGGCCGTTCAGTGTGAAGGGCTTCGGACAGTTCGTATCAGCGGCGATAACCGAGGCTGGCCTCCCTTCGCGGTGCAAGGCCCATGGGCTGCGCAAGGCCGCCGCGCGCCGGCTGGCAGAGGCGGGATGCAGCGCCAATCGAGATCATGGCGGTCACCGGACACAAGACGTTGGCGGAGGTCGAGCGCTACGTGCGAGCCGTGGAGCAGGCGCGGCTTAACGAGCGCGCGGTTGGAAGGCAGACCCGCTTCTCCGACGCGTGGTGATCGCAACAAGATCGCGAAGTCAGCAAAGTGCCTGAAGGCTGTCAGGAGCGGCGGCGTCCGATGCGACTGACCATGACAAAGCAATTTCGGTGGCGCGTTACGGCCGTGACTACAGGGTGTCAGGTGACAAGCTTTCTGACCCATCTATGGCTGTTCTTTTCTTATTTTGCTTCTCATCCACGGGAGCCCCACCCGGAACTTGGCCTCGTGCATTCGCTGAACAACCACGGTTCCTATGCCTTCATCTCCGACGCGGAATCGACGGGCTTGGCGCTGCTGCTTTCGGTTTTCTTCATCGGATTTGTACTGACACTGATATTTATACCTAAGGAATTTCGGCCGCCAAAGTTCAAAATTAGCTTCGGTCCGGAGAGTCAGCCGAAAAACTCTTGATATTCTTTCTGGGCTCGATCGTGCTGTCCGTGGTATTTATTTGGATTTCAGGGCCTATAATAGTTAAATATCTCGTAGCCAGCGGCGTTGTTCTAACGATGGGAAGCGGCTAAACTTGATCGAACACAATCTAGATTCTTGGCCGCGTAGCCGAGGATGGAGTGCAGTGCGGCGAGGCGCCATGACGTTCGATGAAGCTCACCGATGCATAAAGCGCGGGGACGTGGTGTCCCTGAGACATGAGCTGGACAATGGCCTTGACCCAAACTTGGCGAATCGCTTCCGTTGGACTCTGCTTATGCTGGCTGCCCTCAAGGGCAACACTCGCATCGGCAAGTTGCTCTTCGCCAAGGGAGCGCGAATCAATGCCACAAATGACTTTGACGAAAACGCCCTTTCCTTAGCCGCCCATTCTGGACACGTAAATTTCGCCCGTTGGCTTCTTTCAGTTGGTGCCTCTACCGATTGTCGTCCACACGGACACGACATGGCAACGTGGATCAAGATTGGCTCGGGGCTGCCCAAAGACAAGCTTCATGAAGTGCTCGCTCTGATCGGCCACAAGGAGCACCTTCACTAGCGGCGCCGGAAAACGTCCCGCGAACGCCAGACTTACAACCCTGCCGCTCCAGACTTACAACCCCATTGATTCTAAAAGGAAAAGGTTGCCGGCTGGCGCTCCCTAGGGGACTCGAACCCCTGTTTTCGCCGTGAGAGGGCGACGTCCTGGACCGCTAGACGAAGGGAGCGCGGAGGCGCGTTGTGCGTAGCAGCCGTCGCTGGATATAGCGGGCCGCAGCCGCGCTTGGCAAGCGCGCCGGAGCACCGGTATTCCCCCTGGCCGGCCGCCGCAGCGCTTCAGCGCCCCGCCGGCGGCGCCGCACCACCCAGTTCGACCCGGCCGACCACCTTGCCTGATCGCGCATCGACCACGATCGTGAGCACTGTGCCGCCGACGTCGTAGGAGTAGGCGACCCGGCTGCCGTCGAGGGCCGTGGAGACGAGATGCGCATCGGCCGGCAGGCTGAGCGCCGCCGCTGGCACCCGCACCACCGCCCCTTCCGGCACCGCGCTGGAATCGGCGCTGACGATCCGATAGAGGATCGCCGCGAAGACAGCGAAAATGCCGATGCCGAGCGTCGACAGCGAAATGAGCATCAGCCGCCTCAGCCGCGCCTGAACCCTCAACAGCGTCGGGTCGAGCGGCTTTTCGTCATCGTCGAGGGACAGATTGGCCATGGGTGAGGCGGGTTCGCGGCAGGTTGCGCTGACGGTGACGGATGATGCCGCCGGCAGCCGGCTCGACGCCTGGCTTGCCCGCGAGATCGCCGATCTCGGCCGCAACCGCGCCAAGGGCCTGGTGCTCGCCGGCCGCGTCGCCATCGGCGGGCGGACGATAGTGGAGCCCAAAAGGCCGGTCAAACCGGGCGAGCGTGTCCTCGTCGACCTGCCCGCCCCCGAACCGGCGGTGCCCGCGGCGGAAGCGATCCCGCTCGCCATCGTCTACGAGGACGACGACCTCCTCGTTGTCGACAAGCCGGCCGGCATGGTTGTCCACCCCGCCGCCGGCGCCCGCTCCGGCACGCTGGTCAACGCGCTGATCGCCCATTGCGGGGCAAGCCTGTCAGGCATCGGCGGCGTCGCCCGCCCCGGCATCGTCCACCGCCTCGACAAGGACACCTCCGGCCTGATGGTGGTCGCCAAGAGCGACCGGGCCCACAAGAGCCTCGCCGCCCAGTTCGCCGACCACGGACGCACCGGCCCGTTGGAGCGGGCTTACCGCGCCCTGGTCTGGGACGCGCCCGAACGGGCGGAGGGCACCATCGACCTCCCCCTCGGCCGCTCGACACGCAACCGCGAGAAGATCGAGGTGAAACGCACCGGCGGCCGCCGGGCGGTAACTCACTACCGGGTCATCGAGCGCTTCGGCCCCGGTCCCCTGGCGACGCTTCTCGAATGCCGGCTGGAGACCGGCCGCACTCACCAGATCCGTGTCCACCTCGCCGCCATCGGCCACCCGGTGATCGGTGACCGCTGTCTACGGCACTGGCTTTGCGACAAAGGCCGCCCGGCTGCCCGAGCCGGCCCGTTCGCTCGCCGCCGGCTTCCCGCGTCAGGCCCTCCACGCATACCTGCTTTGCTTCCAGCACCCGGCGAGCGGGCGGACATTGCGCTTCGAAAGCCCGTTTCCGGCCGATATGGCGGGTTTGGTCGCAGCGTTGAGGCTGCTCTGACCACGACCTGGACTGGCTATGGCCGGGCCGGCCGTGTTTTTGGCAGATTCATCCCTATATAACCATTTGCCTGCGGTCCGCTCAGCGACGCAGGCGCCGTGAACCCGCTGGAATTGGCCGGGGGTTCTGAGGAGAAAAGGGGCGCGACCAGATGGCTCGAACCAGTCTGCCCGCAATCGCCGCCGGCGAATCCGGTCTGGCGCACTATCTCGCCGAGATCCGCAAGTTCCCCATGCTTGCGCCGGACGAGGAATACATGCTCGCCAAGCGCTACAAGGAGCATGGCGACCGCGATGCCGCCCATCGTCTGGTGACCAGCCACCTGCGTCTGGTCGCCAAGATCGCCATGGGCTACCGCGGCTATGGCCTGCCGATCGGCGAGGTGATCTCCGAGGGCAACGTCGGGCTGATGCAGGCGGTCAAGCGCTTCGAGCCGGAGAAGGGTTTCCGGCTTGCCACCTACGCCATGTGGTGGATCAAGGCTTCGATCCAGGAGTACATCCTGCGCTCGTGGAGCCTGGTCAAGATGGGCACCACCGCCAACCAGAAGCGGCTCTTCTTCAACCTGCGCAAGGTCAAGGGCCAGATCCAGGCCCTCGACGACGGCGACCTCCGTCCCGATCAGGTCAACGAGATCGCCACCCGCCTCGGCGTCACCGAAGCGGACGTCGTTTCGATGAACCGCCGTCTCGGCGGCGACGCCTCGCTGAACGCGCCGCTGAGAACCGACGGCGAGACCGGTGGCGAGTGGCAGGACTGGTTGGTTGACGATGCGCCCGATCAGGAGGCGCTGCTCGCCGAGACCGAGGAGCTCGACAACCGCAAGAAGCTGTTGGCCGACGCCATTGGCGTGCTCAACGATCGCGAGCGGCGCATCTTCGAAGCGCGCCGTCTGTCCGACGACCCGATCACGCTGGAGGAATTGTCCGGCGAGTTCGGCGTTTCGCGCGAACGTGTGCGCCAGATCGAGGTACGTGCCTTCGAGAAGGTCCAGAAAGCCGTTCAGAAAGGCGCCAGGGATCAGGAGCGAGCGCACGCCGAGGCCGCCGGCACCTGACCGCGTTCATGACATGCTGACGGCCCGGTCGGTCACCCGACCGGGCCGTTTCTGTTTGCCTTCATCACACGGATGGATTGCGGCCTATTGCGGCGCCGGCGACAGTACCTGGGGCATGGGGGCGCCCGGCTGAGGGGCACCGGGAGAAGGCTGCGCCGACGCGCTGCCCTGATCGCCGCCCCACGCGGCGAGCGCCTGCCTGAACGCCTGATCGCCTGCCGCTCCCTTCTCGATCGTCAGGATCGCCCGTTGCCCGGTGTCGTAGACCAGCGGCAGGTCGATCCAGCCGTTGTCGCGCAGCATCGCCAGGTTGGCCTTCACGTCGGCGTCGGCCCCGGACAGCGCGATCCAGAAGAAACCCTGCGTGATGGTAGCGGTGGCGCCGATCAGCGGCTGGCCCCGCTGCGAGTCGGCCGCGTTCTTGAGGATCAGTCGCGGCACGCTCTTGATGGCCTTGCCCGGGAAATTGCTGGGAACGTCGACCACCACCTCGACCAGGTGGCTCGCCGGCAATGTCGAGTCGGTGTTGCGCCGGATGGTCAGCTTCACGTTCATCTGCCGGTCGGGCACGTCGACGTCGCCCGTGATCTCGGGACCGTCCGGACTGTCGGGAACGAAGTTCCAGGAGACCGACCCGTTGATCGCCACCACCCCGCTCGCCGCCGCGGCCGAATCGACTGGTTCCTCGTAGAGGACCGCCTTCTGTCCGGACGTTGCACCGACGCTGACGGCCGGCTGGCTTGGCGGCTGCATCGTCGGCGGCGGCGCCGCCGTCACTACCTGGGTCTCGGCACCACTCTGAGCCGCCCCCGCCGGATCCTGCGGCCCGACCACCCGCACGCCGGTCTGTGGCGTCTCACCCGGTGCCAGCAGCCGATCCGCATTCTTTGTCGGCGTCGACGCGTCGTCGCCGCTTGCGTTGGCGGCCGTTGCCGACGGCGCGGTCTGGCTCGACCCCGAATCGAACGAGGCGATCAGGTCCATCAGGATTTCGCGCTGTGACCAGCCGAGCGCCGCCAACCCGCCGGCCATGACCAGGATCAGCAGCAGCAGCAGAACCATCGGCAGGCGCGACGAGCGTGCCCGTCGTCCCAATGCCTCGACGCTTTCATCCGGACGGCGCCGTCCGCGCGCACCCGGCGAACGCCCGTCGGGCTCGGCGTAGTCAGCCTCCGCGTACCGCGACGGGGCGGCCGGCGTCGGCGGCTCCACTTCCCAGCCATACTCCGGCGCCAGACGCGGCTCGGACCGGGGCATCGCCCTTTCGCTGTATCCGCGCGGCGACGGGTAACCCGGCGTCACCGGCGGCGTCACCCGATCGACGCGCTCGGGACCGCGATCACCAGGTTCGTGGTCTTCGCCGTCATCGGGCGGCTCTGCCCGCGGCATGGGCGGCGGACGTTCGCGCCGCGGCGGCGGTTCGCCCGCGCCGCGACTTTCCGCTTCTCTGATCTGGCGGCGGAATGGTTCCTGTTGCGGCGGCATCGCCACCGGCGGGCTCTCCGTCCTCACAGCGGCCGGAGACCGCTCGGCTGATTCGCGCTCGACCTTGCGGATCGCCTCCTCCAGCTCCAGCCGCTGGCGCGAGATCTCGGAGGTCGGCAGCGGCGGGTCGATCGCCTTCAGCTGGCCGATAAGGGCATTGCGCGCCTTGTCATAAACGGCGCGGCGCGCCTCGACCGAAGTCGGCTCGAGGGTAGCGACCGCTTTGCTCAGGACGGCGTAGTATTCGGCCATGGGCGAGCCCTGTCGGGGACTTTTCAGCCTCCCTTGTTATCCTCGGAAAGGGTCGTGAACAAGAATCGTATCGTCACGCTCGGGACTTGTCGAAAGTAAGGCCACCGGGGCCTCGATCAACTCCTCGACGTGGCGGACGTACTTGACCGCCTGCGCCGGCAGATCATTCCACGTCCGAGCCCCCGCCGTCGATCCCCCCCAGCCATCCATTTCCTCGTAGACCGGCACGACCCTCGCCTGGGCGGCCTGGCTGGCGGGAAAATGGTCGATGCGGCGCCCGTCAAGCATGTAGCCCACCGAAATCCTGATCTTTTCGAACCCGTCGAGCACGTCCAGCTTGGTGAGCGCGATGCCATCGATGCCGGAGAGCTTGACCACCTGCCTGACCAGCGTCGCGTCAAACCAGCCGCAACGGCGCTTGCGGCCGGTGACGGTGCCGAACTCCCTGCCGACGCTGCCAAGCTGCTCGCCCGCCGCGCCGGTGTCTTCCGTCGGAAACGGTCCCTCCCCCACCCGCGTTGTGTATGCCTTGGCAATGCCGAGCACGTAGTTGCCCGAATGGGCGCCGAGCCCCGACCCGGTTGCCGCCTGGCCGGCGACGATATTGGAGGAGGTGACGAACGGATACGTGCCGTGATCGACGTCGAGGAGCACGCCCTGGGCACCCTCGAACAGGATACGCCTGCCCTCGCGCCGCGCTGAGTCGAGACGGCGCCAGGCGGACCCCATGAAGGGAAGGATCTGCGGAGCGATCGCGTTCAACGCGGCGTTGAGCGCGGCGGCATCGACCTCATCGGCCCCGGAGCCGCGCCGCAGCGCATTGTGGTGCGCGAGCAACCGGTCGAGCTTTGCGGGCAGCGTCTCCGGATCGGCGAGATCGACCAGGCGGATCGCCCGCCGCCCGACCTTGTCCTCGTATGCCGGGCCGATACCGCGCCGCGTCGTCCCGATCGCCTGGGCGCTGTTGGCGGTCTCGCGGGTGACGTCAAGCTCGCGGTGGACCGGCAGGATCAGCGCGGCGTTCTCGGCGATCAGCAGGCTTTCCGGCGAGACGCGGACGCCCTGTTCCTTCAGCCGCGCCACTTCGTCGACGAACGCCCATGGATCGACCACGACGCCGTTGCCGATGATCGACAGCTTGCCCGGCCGCACCACTCCGGAGGGCAAAAGACTGAGCTTGTAGCTGACCCCGTCGATGACCAGGGTATGGCCGGCGTTGTGACCACCCTGAAAGCGGACCACGATATCGGCCCGCTCGGACAGCCAGTCGACGATCTTGCCCTTGCCCTCGTCGCCCCACTGCGCTCCGACGACGACCACGTTCGCCATATTACCGATGTTCCTCCGCCCGCGTGGCCGCGCCCGACATGCATTTCGGCGTGTTTTCGCCCCGGCAGGGACCGGGGCGATGCGGGCGGACTATACAGGGTGGCCCCAAGCGATGCGACCGGATCATTGGCACTTGGCGAGCGGCTCGATCTTGCCCTGCCGGCCGGCGAGCAGGAAGGCGTAGTAGGAGCGGCTCGTCGTCGGGCCGGACGCCGTCGTGAACGCACCGAGGTCGGCGACCTCGGCGAACGTCTCCTTGAGACGCGTGGGCTGCTGACAGGCGGAGAGAAACAGGATCGGCTCCGGCGCCGACGCGTTGAGCGCGTGGGCGTACTCGAAGTGGTTCGTCGGCACCGCGTCTCGCGACCAGATGAAGATCGGCTGCGGACCGCCGCGGCGGTAGTAGGTCAGCGTGGCGACGTCATCCCGTTCTTCAGCCACGATCGACGCCGCGCCGCTGGCCGCGACCAGGTCGCCCACCTTCTCGCCGAGTTCCTGCCACCCCATCAACTCCCGGTAAAGCACATCGGCGTCCTTGCCGAGCGGCGGTATGGTCACGCGCTCCGCCACCGCGTCGGCGCCGAGCAGAAACGCCTGCACCAGCAGCCCGAAGGCAACGCCGGCCGCGAGGGTTCGCCACCAGCCACCGCGAACCAGGTACGCGCCCGCCACGACCGCCGCCGCGATCGCGCCCGTCGCCGCCCAGTTGGCGTAGGCGTTGCCGCTGTAGAGGCCGCCGAGAACGACCGCGATCAACGGCGGCGCCGCGAATGCCATCATCACCCGGTCGTCGGCGCCGAGCGCAGCGAAGCGGAAAAACAGGACGAGCAACGCGCCGAACACCACCGGGCCGAACACGGCAAACTGGGCGAGAATGAAGCCGATCGCGTCGCCGACGTGAAGTCGCCATCCGGTCGTCGCCACGTAAGCTTCCGTGGCGTGGGCGGTGGCGAGACCGTTCTGGAGGTTCCACACGACGTTCGGCGTGAAGATCAGCACGCCGGCGGCGAGCCCGAGCCACAGCCGCGGGTTCCTCAGCAGCGCCCGCGCCTCGGCGCTGAAGACGGCCGCGCCGGCGACACCGAGGATGAAGTAGATCATCGCGTACTTGGCAAGCAGCCCGAAGCCGAACCCGATCGCCAGCACCGCGCTCCACCGCCAGCCGCCGCCGTGCATCAGCCGGACGTAGGCGAGCAGCGCCAGCGTCCAGAAGAACAGCAGCGGCACGTCGGTGGTCATCAGCCGGACGGAGAAGTCGACGCCCGGCCCGGTGGCGAACGTCAGGCCCGCCCAGAAGCCGACAGCGTCTCCGTAGAGCTCACGCGCGGTGGCGTAGAGAAGGAGGCTGGTGCCCGCGTAGAGCAGCGGCGCCGGCGACCTGATGCAGGCGATGCTGTCGCCACAGGCGAGTCCGCTCAGCCAGTCGAGCCAGGCGATCAGCGGCGGTTTGGAGAAATAGCCGAAGGCAAGTTCATGCGACCAGCTCCAGTACTGCGCCTCGTCGATGCCGATGTTGACGGTCGAGAATTGCAGGCCGATCAGGCGGACAATGGTGAGGGCGGCCACGGCCGCCACAAACAGCGTCGCGCTTGCCGCCGGCGGCACCTCGCGCGCCCCAGTTCCCTGATAAACGCTGGCCATTGGTCATCCCGGTGCCGCACGGAAACCATCGGTCGCGCCGGCGCGACCCATCCGGCACAAGCAATTCCACGAAAAGCGAAGTCGGCCTTTTTCGCCCGAAATCGCGTCACCGCAAGGATAGGACGGGTCACCGATTTGAAGCAATGACGCCTCCCTTCGCATTTGACCGGCGGCCGGCAATGTGGAACCTGACGGGCGATTTTCGCACCGAAAGCGCCCCGCCTTGCCGAAGCCCCCGCGCCCCGGCCGATCGCTGTACGACCGGCCCTACGCCCTGCTGTCGCTGACCTCGCTGTCCTGGGCGATCAACATCGTTCTCGGTCGCTTCATCGCCGGCACCGTTCCGCCGGTGGCGCTCGCCGAGATTCGCTGGGCCGGCGCCGGCATCATCCTTTTGCCCTTCGCCGCGCCCCGCCTCCGTCACGACTGGCCGACGATCCGTGCCCACCTGCCGATCATGCTGACGCTTAGCCTCACCGGCATCACGATCTACAACACGCTCGCCTACACCGGCCTCCAGTACACCGAGGCGATCAACGGCTCGCTGATGCAATCCTCGGCGCCGCTGATGATCGGCCTGTGGTCGCTCGTCCTCTTTCGCGACCGCCTGACCGCCGCCCAGTTCTTCGGCATCCTGACCTCGCTCGCCGGCGTCCTCGTCATCATCGCCCACGGCGACCTCACCGCGCTCGTCGGCCTCACGCTCAACAAGGGCGACGTGCTCTTCCTCACCGCCATGTTCAGCTATGCCTTCTACGCGGCGCTGCTCCGCCGGCGGCCGCCGATCCACTTCCTGTCGTTCCTCACCTTCACCATCCTCGCCGGCGCGATCATGCTGGCGCCCCTCACCGCCATCGAATTCGCCGCCGGCCGCCGCGTCGCGTTCACGCCGGCCGGCACTCGCCGTCCTCGCCTACGTCGTCACCTTCCCGTCGATCATCGCGTACCTGTGCTTCAACCGCGGGGTCGAACTGATCGGCGCCAACCGCGCCGGACCGTTCTTCCATCTGATCCCGGTGTTCGGCTCGGTCATCGCCGTCGCCTTCCTCGGCGAGCGGCCGCAGGCCTATCACGCCGTCGGCTACGCCCTCATCATCGCCGGCATCGTCATCGCCCAGCGCGGAGCCCGTCGCCCGACCGGCTGAAGCTCGTCAGAAGCTGAGGCGCTTCGCCTGCACCACGTCTTCCAGCGCGCCCACCCGCTCCAGCACCTCGTCGCTGATCGCCTCGTCCACCTCGATCAGCGCGATGGCGTCCTGCCCGGGCGCCGAGCGGCCAAGGTTGAACGTGGCGATGTTGACGTTGCATTGCCCCAGCAGCGTGCCCAGCCGCCCGATGAAGCCCGGCTTGTCCTTGTTGGTGACGTAGAGCATGTGCGGGCCGAAGCTCGCGTCGAGGCTGATGTCCTTGATCTGGATGATGCGCGGCTTGCCGTCGGAGAACACCGTGCCGGCGACCGCGCGCTCCTGCCGCTCGGTCCGCACCGTCAGGCGGATATACGTCTCGTAGATGCCGCGCCGCGATTGCCGCACCTCGTCGACCTCGATGCCGCGCTCGTTCGCCACCACCGGCGCGTTGACCATGTTGACCTCGGTGAGGATGGGCCGCAACAGCCCGGAGAGCAGCGCCGAGGTCAGCGCCTTGGTGTTCATGTCGGCGACGTCGCCGGCGTATTCGATCCTGACTCCGAGCAGCGTCGTTTCGGTGAGCTGGCCGGCGAACGAGCCGAGCGCCTCGGCGAGCTGCACGAACGGCCTCAGCCGCGGCGCTTCCTCCGCCGTGATCGAGGGCATGTTGAGCGCGTTGGAAACGGCGCCCTGGATCAGGTAGTCGGCCATCTGCTCGGCGACCTGCACGGCGACATTTTCCTGCGCCTCGCTGGTGGAGGCGCCGAGGTGCGGCGTGCACACCACGTTGTCGAGCCCGAACAACGGGCTCGTCTCCGCCGGCTCGGTGACGAACACGTCGACGCCGGCACCGGCGACCTTGCCCGATTTCACCGCCGCCGCCAGGTCCTCCTCGACCACCAGCCCGCCGCGGGCGCAGTTGAAGATGCGCACCCCGTCCTTCATCTTCGCGATCGCCTCAGCGTCGATGATGTTCTTCGTTCTGTCGGTCAGCGGGGTATGCAGCGTGATCAGGTCCGAGCGGCGGAACAGCTCGTCGAGGTCCACCCGCTCGACACCGAGCTGCAGGGCCCGCTCCTCCGACAGGAACGGGTCGTAGGCGATCACCCGCATCTTGAGGCCGATCGCCCGGTCCGCCACGATCGAGCCGATGTTGCCGCATCCGATGATGCCGAGCGTCTTGCCGGTGATCTCGACGCCCATGAAGCGGTTCTTTTCCCACTTGCCGGCCTGGGTGGAGGCGTCGGCCGCGGGCAGCTGGCGGGCGACGGCGAACATCATGGCGATGGCGTGCTCGGCGGTGGTGATCGAATTGCCGAACGGCGTGTTCATCACGATGATGCCGCGCTTGGTCGCCGCCGCGAGGTCGACGTTGTCGACGCCGATGCCGGCGCGGCCGATCACCCTCAGCTTGTCCGCCGCCCCGATCAGCTTTTCGGTCACCTTGGTCGCCGAGCGGATGGCGAGCCCGTCGTAGCCGCCGACGACGGCGAGCAGCTTCTCCTTGTCCTTGCCGAGGTCGGGTTCGTAGTCGACGGTGATGCCGCGGTCCTTGAACACCTGGACGGCGGTCTTGGACAGTCGGTCGGAAACGAGTACGCGGGGGGTGGTCATCATCGGTCCTTGGTTGACGCCGCGGTTGACGGCGATGGTTCGCGGGCGGCCGGTTCATCGAGCGAGTCGATCCAGCCCCTGAGTTGTGCGGTGAGATCGTCGCGGTCGCTGCCGAACGTCTCGGCCGAGCGGCCGAGCGCGTCCTCGGTCGCGGCGCGATAAACGCCGGCCGACACTTCCTCGATCTCGAGCGTCCAGCCTTCCGGCCAGTCCTCCTGGCCGGGGCGCCGTGGCTGCCGGGTCATGCCGGCGCCTTCAGCGACGCCTTTTCGATCGCGAAAGCCCAGTCGAGCCACTCGGTCAGGATCGCCAGATCCGGGGCCGCGATCGTCGCCCCCGCCCAGATGCGCAGGTGCGGTGGCGCGTCGCGGTGCGAGGCGATGTCGTAGGCGGCGCCTTCCTTGTCGAGGCGGGCGGCGATCGCCCGCATGAAGGCGTCCTGCCCCGCGCGGTCGCGGGCGGCGATCTCCGGGTCGACGATCTTGAGGCAGACCGAGGTGTTCGACCGCGTCGCCGGGTCCTCCGGGAAGAAGTCGATCCACGGCGTCCGCGCCGCCCAGTCGGCCAGCACCTTGAAGTTGCCGTCGGCGCGCCCCATCAGTCCCTTGAGGCCGCCCACCGATTTCGCCCATTGCGAGCGCGTCGAGGTAGTCCTCCACGCACAGCATCGACGGCGTGTTGATCGTCTCGCCGACGAAGATGCCGTCGATCAGCTTGCCGCCCTTGGTCATGCGGAAGATTTTCGGCACCGGCCACGGCGGCGTGTAGCTCTCCAGCCGCTGCACCGCGCGCGGGCTGAGGATGATCATGCCGTGCGCCGCCTCGCCGCCCAGCGCCTTCTGCCAGGAGAAGGTGACGACATCGAGCTTGGCGAAGTCGAGGTTCTGCGCGAACGCCGCCGAGGTGGCGTCGCAGATCGTCAGCCCCTTGCGGTCCGCCGCGATCCAGTCGCCGTTGGGAACCCGCACGCCCGATGTGGTGCCGTTCCAGGTGAAGACGACGTCGTGATCGAAATTGACCTGGCCGAGGTCCGGCAGCTTGCCGTAGTCGGCGGTGATCGACCGCGTGTCCTTCAGCTTGAGCTGCTTGGTGATGTCGCTCACCCAGCCGAGACCGAACGATTCCCAGCCGAGCACGTCGACCGGGCGTTCGCCGAGCATCGACCACAGGGCCATCTCGACCGCGCCGGTGTCCGAGGCCGGCACGATGCCGATGCGGTAGTCCGCCGGCACCTCCAGCACCTCGCGGGTGAGGTCGATCGCCTGCTTGAGCTTGGCCTTGCCGATCTTGGCGCGGTGCGAACGACCGAGCGCGGCGTTGCGCAGATTGTCCAGCGACCAGCCGGGTCGCTTGGCACAGGGTCCGGAAGAGAAATCGGGATTTGCCGGCCGCCGGGCCGGCATGGCGGGGGTCGTCATCGTGTCTACCCTCTCAGATAGAAGCCTCCCGTTGGGGGGAGGTGTCCCGCCGCCGCAAATACGCTGAGCCGCACGCCGAGTCAATGCGACGTTTGAACAGCAACGCCGCCCGCCCGTGTCGGGCAGGCGGCGTCCTTGCAGAACCTGAAGGAGAGGAGTCCTGGTTCTAGTTCAGCGCCCAGCGGATGCCGACCTTGAGGTCGTGCGAGTAGATGTTCTTGAACACCATCGGCGGGCAGCCGGGCGTCAGACACGCGATGTTGGGATCGATGTTCTGGAAGTTGCCGGTCTTGGCGTCGCCGAGGTTGACGAACGAATAGCCGATGTCGAGGGTCAGCCGGTCGGTGACCTGGATGCCGGCGCCGGCGTGCAGCGCCCAAGCCAAGTTCCACTTGTGGCCGGTCGGTGCCCAGCCGTGGCCGTCGGCGGGAACGTTGTCGTCAAGGAAATCGGAGATCGTGTTGTACGACGCGCCGATGCCGGCGCCGATGTACGGCGTCACCCTGTGCCAGGTGCCGATGTCGATGTAGCCGTTGGCGAGGAACAGGAGCTCCGACTTGTTGCCGGTGTAGTGGTTGGTGCCCCAGTCGCCGCCGGGCGAACCGTCGAACAGGGGCAGGTCGGTATCGCCGAGCGTGTCGTACTCGTCGTCGGCGCTGAATGCCGACTTGGTGCGATACTCGCCGGTGAGGTCGAAGCGCAGGTGCGTGCCGGTGTTGATACCGATGCCGAGGCCGAACAGCGGCGCCGGGTCGAAATGGCCGGGGTCGGTGAACGCGAAGTAGTTCGGCACGGAGAAGTCGGGATGCTCGAGGCCGTCGAAGTGCTGCCAGGCGATGCCGAAGTAGCCCTTCAGGTACCAGGCGTGGCCCGAGGGCACCTCCACGTATGAGTAGTCAGCCGCCAGCGCACCCGCCGTCGGCGACAGGACCATGACGGCTCCGACAAGCGCGGAAAGTCTCAGACGCCCCATGACTCAATCCCTTCCCCATGAACCCGCGGCGGCTCCCGGCCCGCCACGTGCGATGGAGGGGATTGTGATTCGTAAACATTAAGGTCTGCTTAACCACGTCGGTTAACCACGTTGGCGGCAAGCGCGCAGCACCGGGCGCGCCGGCGCCCCCAAACGACGGTCAATTCCTGAAGTTTGGCCTGAAAAGCGAAGGGCGGCCTCGTGGGCCGCCCTTTTGTCACGCCTGCGGCTGCGGCTCCATGCCAGCTCCGGCTCGCCGGGCGGCGAGCGCTTGGCCTTGCCCTTGGTGACGGGCACCGCCGACGTCTTGGTGGCCGCCGCCTCGTCCACGCGTCTCGCGCACCGGCGGCTTGCCGGCGAGCAGGTCCTTGATCTCCTCGCCGGACAGCGTCTCGTACTCGAGCAGCCCCTGCGCCAGCGTCTCCAGCTGGTCGCGGTTCTCCTCCAGGATGTGCCGCGCATCGGAAAGCCCGGTCTCGACCAGCCGCCTGATCTCGGCGTCGATCTTCTGGGCCGTCTGCTCCGACACGTTCTGCGTGCGCGAAACCGAATGGCCGAGGAAGACCTCTTCCTGGTTCTCGCCGTAGGAGACGGTGCCGAGTTCGTCCGACAGCCCCCAGCGGGTGACCATCATGCGCGCCAGCCGCGTCGCCTGCTCGATGTCGCTCGCCGCGCCCGACGTCACCTTGTCCTTGCCGAAGATCATCTCCTCGGCGACGCGCCCGCCCATCATGATGGCGAGCCGCGACGTCATCTGCTCGACGCTCATCGACAGCTTGTCGCGTTCGGGCAGCTGCATGACCATGCCGAGCGCCCGCCCGCGCGGGATGATCGTCGCCTTGTGCACCGGATCGGTCGCCGGCACGTGCAGCGCGACGATCGCGTGGCCGCCCTCGTGGTAGGCGGTCAGCCGCTTCTCGTCCTCGGTCATCACCAGCGTGCGCCGCTCCGCGCCCATCATCACCTTGTCCTTGGCGTCCTCGAACTCCGCCATGGTGACGAGGCGCTTGCCGCGCCGGGCGGCGAGCAGCGCCGCCTCGTTGACGAGGTTCATGAGGTCGGCGCCGGAGAAGCCGGGCGTGCCGCGCGCGACCGTCTTGAGTTCCACGTCGGGCGCCAGCGGCACCTTCTTGACGTGGACCTTGAGGATCTTCTCGCGGCCGACGACGTCCGGGCGCCGGCACCACCACCTGCCGGTCGAAACGGCCGGGCCGCAACAGCGCCGGGTCGAGCACGTCGGGCCGGTTGGTGGCGGCGATGATGATGATGCCCTCGTTGGCCTCGAAGCCGTCCATCTCGACGAGCAGCTGGTTCAGCGTCTGCTCGCGCTCGTCGTTGCCGCCGCCGAGGCCGGCGCCGCGATGGCGGCCGACCGCGTCGATCTCGTCGATGAAGATGATGCACGGCGCGTTCTTCTTCGCCTGCTCGAACATGTCGCGCACGCGGCGACGCGCCGACGCCGACGAACATCTCGACGAAGTCGGAGCCGGAGATGGTGAAGAAGGGAACGTTCGCCTCGCCGGCGATGGCGCGCGCGAGCAGCGTCTTGCCGGTGCCGGGCGGTCCGACCAGCAGCACGCCGCGCGGAATCCGCCCGCCGAGGCGCTGGAACTTCTGCGGGTCGCGCAGGAACTCGACGATCTCCTGCAGGTCCTCCTTGGCCTCGTCGACGCCGGCGACGTCCTCGAACGTCACGCGCCCGTGCGCCTCCGTCAGAAGCTTCGCCTTCGACTTGCCGAAGCCGAGCGCCTTGCCGCCGGTGCCCTGCATCTGGCGCATGAAGAAGATCCACACCGCCAGGATGAGGAACATCGGGAACCACGACACCAGCATGCCGACCAGCGACTGCCCGGCCTCGGTCGGCGGCTTGGCGGTGATCTGGACGCTGTGGTCCTCCAGCCGCTTGACCAGATCCGGGTCCTGCGGCGCGAACGTCTGGAATGCCGTGCCGTCCGAGTAGCTTCCGCTGATTTGCTGACCCGAAATGACGACGTTGCGCACCCGCCCCTGGTCGACGTCGGAGACGAACTGCGAATAGGCGACGTCGCGGCCCGCGACGCGCTGGCCGGTGTTCTGGAACAGGTTGAAAAGGGCGATCAGAACGAGGCCGATGATCACCCACAGGGCGAAATTGCGGAAATTGGCGTTCATCCACTGTCCCTCGGGCACGCGGCCGAGGAACCGCCGGCGCCGGTGTTCGGGCCTTCACTGACCATTAAGATAGGTCTTGGTCGTTACGAAGCCAATAAGACCTGCCAACCTTTCGCGCCGCAAATGCGGCAGCGGGCGGCATTTGTCAGGGCTCGCCGGTGAAATCGGGGAAGAGCGGCGGCTCCGCCAGGCGCTCACCGACCACCGCACGGACGCTGACGGCGCAGGCGCCCGCCCGCCCCATCGGCGTAGCAAAGTGGCGGAACGGCGAGGATTTCGCCCGCCCTTGCGGAGCGCCGGCAGTGCCGCCAGCGCCCCGGCCGGCGCCGTCCCCGCCCCTGCCCCGACCGCACGGCGCCCCTCCTCGCCGAGCGGGCCGAGCGTCAGCCCGCGCGGCGCACCGCGACCGACGGTCACCCGGAAGCGGTGGTCCCACACGCGGTCGAACCCCGCCTTGACCGCCACGCTCGGCAGGCCGGCCCGCCCGATCTCGCGGTAGAAGACGAACCGCCCCGCCCGCCTCTCGATGACCGCGCCGGCGAGCGTGCGCTTGAAGCGCCCGCTCTGGTGGGCCTCCATCGCCGCGGCGAGCCGCTCCACGCGTTCGTGGCGCGGCGGGTAGTCCTCGCCGCCGATCGCCAGCAGCAGGCGGACAAGCGCCCTCCGGCGGACCGCCATCGGCGCCGCCGCGAACAGCGCCGGATCGAGCGAAGCGACCGCCGAGCGCATCGGTCTCCACCGCGTCCGCGATCAGCGCGCTCGCCGCCGCGTCGATCGCCACGGCCGCTTCGGCCAGCCGCCGCGCGGCGCCGGCGATCAGCGCCGGGTCGAAACCGTCGGCGGCGAGGAGCGGCATGATCCGCCGGATCCGGGCGCGCGCGAAGCGCGGGTCGGCGTTCATCGCGTCATCGACCGGCTCGAGCCCGGCCGCCACCGTCGTCGCCACCAGCCTCGCCCGCGGCACCTCGAGCAGCGGACGCGCGATGGTGACGGCGCCGGCCTTGACCAGCGGACGCATGGCGGCGAGCCCGAAGACGCCCGCCCCCCGCTGCAGCCGCAGCAGAAACGTCTCAGCCTGATCGTCGCGATGGTGGGCGAGAACGAGGTGGCTGGCGCCCGCCTCGGTCGCGGCCTTGAGCAGCAGCCGGTAGCGCGCCTGCCGCGCCGCCGCCTCGAGATTGGACGTCGGCCGCGGGCCTCGCCAGGTCAGCACCTCGCGCCGCAAGCCCGCGCGCCTTGGCGATCGCCGCAACGCCGGCCGCCTCCCGCGCCGGAGCCGGGCCGCAGGCGATGGTCGACCGTCAGCACGATGACCGTTCGGTGCGCCGCGCCGCCGCCGCCAGCGATCGGCCGCATCGAGCAGCGCCAGCGAGTCGGCGCCGCCGGAAACCGCGAGCGCGATCAGGCCGGCATCGGCAAGCGGAGCAAACAGTCGGTCGAGTTCGGCGTCGCCGAGCGGTCCGTCTGCCTCAGCAGCGCGCACTGGCTTTTTCGGTGACGACCCGCTGGCGGAGCGCGTTCGACATGTCGGGGTAGTCCTTCAGCACCTGCGCATAAATCTGGCAGGCCGCATTGCCCTCGCCAAGCCCGGCCATCGCCTGGCCGAGGCGGAGCAGCGTCGCCGGCGCCCGGCTGCTGTCGGGGTACGCCTTGTAGCCGGCGCGGAAAGCGTCCGCCGCGTCGCGGTAAAGCCCGCGCGAGAACAGGCTCTCGCCGAGCCAGTACTGCGCGTCCGGCGCCTCCGGGTCGGACGGATAAGCCGAAAGGAACTGCCGGAACGACTGTTCGGCGAGGTCGTACTGGCCGGCATTGTAGAGATTGTACGCGCGGCTGAAGTCGGTGGTCGGGTTGCCGGAGGGCGCAACCGCGGCGACCGCCTGCGGCGGCGCTGCGGCTGCGGCCGGGGCGGCGCCGGCCGGCTGCGCCATCTGGCCGGCGGTATCGGTCGGCGGCGGCGCCGCATTGCCACGGGCGAGCGCCGACAGGTCGAGCGGCTGGTCGTTCGCCGGCGGCCCGCCGGTGACGACGAGCGAACCCAGCGGCCGGGGCGGAGCGCCGAGACCGGCCGTCGCAGGCGCGCCGGCCTGGTCGGCGGGCGCGATCGACGGGGCCGATGGAGCGGGGCCGGGAACGGCCGCCATCGCCGCCGGCGGGCCGACCGGCCGCGGCGGGGCAACCGGCGCCGCGTTGCCGAACTGCTGCGGCGGCGGCGCCGAGTCGCCTTCGAGCGCGCGCAGGCGGTAGTCGGCGTCTTCCTGCATGCGCTGCAACTGGTCGCGCAACTGCTGGAGCTGGTAGGTCAGCTCCTCGATCTGACCGGTCAGCGAGCGCATCTGCGTCTCGAGCTGGTTGACGCGATCCGATTCGGCCGACTGGGCGACCTTGACCGGCTGATTGCCGGCGGCCTGCGCGCCCCCGCCCTTGCCGATATTCCACCACGCCGCGTCGCTGGTCGTCGTCGTCCCAACCAGCGTGGCCGCGACCGCCACAGCGGTCAGCCACCGTTTGCGGGTCATTGCAATCGCCATCCGCGTCCTCGCGTGCAAGCACCTGCCGGCGCGCCGCGCCACAGGTCTTTTTCTAGCATAGGACAGGCTAGTTCGGCCAAAATTGGGCGCCGGCGGCAATTATCGCGGCCGGCACCAGCGTTCATGGCCCGCGGCATTTACCCGGAACCGTCGATCACCGTCACCGCGCGGCGGTTTTGCGACCAGCACGAGATGTCGTTGCACACCGCCACCGGCCGCTCCTTGCCGTAGGAGATCGTCCGCATGCGGTTGGCCGCCACCCCGTGCGCGACCAGGTAGTCGCGCACCGCCGTGGCGCGGCGGGCGCCGAGCGCGATGTTGTACTCGCGCGTGCCGCGCTCGTCGGCGTGGCCCTCGATGGTGAAGGTCAGCCGCGGATACTGGTTCAGCCACTGCGCCTGATGGTCGAGCGTCGTGCGCGCCTGGGCGCTGAGGTCGGACGAATCGGTATCGAAGAAGACGCGGTCGCCGACGTTGACGACGAAGTCCTGGGTGCTGCCCGGCGCGGCGTTGGCGCCGCCGAGGCCGATGTTAAGGCCGCCCGGTTCGCCGTCCGGGCTCTTGGCGCAGGCGGTGAGCAGCAGCGCCGCGCACAAAGCCGCGGCAATCCCGGTCCCGCGCGTGACCGTCATCTGATTCGCCATTCAGGGTAACTCCCCGTCCACCATGTCGGCATGGAAAACCCCTAGCAGCGCGTTGGTTAAACGCACGTTCAGGAAGGTGGTTAAGATTGCGTAGCGATCTGCCGGCGCTTGAAACGTCCCCGGTGCCGGCGACTCACCCGGCCAGCGCCCCCGCCCTGACCGGCCAAGCTAACCGGCGCGAATCAGTTGATCAAGGGCGACCACGCCGGATCCGACGCGAACGACGGCGTCGGCACGCGGAACTCGTTGTAGCCGGTGAGATCGATCGTCCACAGCTGCGAGCCGCCGTTGGAGCCGGGCGTGTCGCGCGAGAACATCAGCACCCGTCCGTTCGGCGCCCACGTCGGTCCCTCCTGCACCGCGTTCGACTGCGGTCAGCACCCGCTCGCCCGAACCGTCCGGGCGCATGACGCCGATGCCGAACTGGCTGGCGTCCTGCTTGGTGAAGGCGATGAGATCGCCGCGCGGCGACCACACCGGCGTCGAGTAGGTGCCCTTGCCGAAGGTGATGCGGTGCGGGTTGGAGCCGTCGGCGTTCATCACGTAGAGCTGCTGCGAGCCGCCGCGGTCGGAGTTGAACACGATCTGCGAGCCGTCCGGCGAGTAGCAGGGACTGGTGTCGATCGCGGCGATGTCGGTCAGCCGGGTGGTGCGCCGCGACCTCAGGTCGAGCGTGAAGATGTTGGCGTTGCCGCCCTGCTGCAGGCTCATGATCACCTTCTGCCCGTCCGGCGAGAAGCGCGGCGCGAACGTCATGCCGGGAAAGTCGCCGACGATCTCGCGCTGCCCGGTCTCGACGCTGAGCAGGTACACCCGCGGCCGGTTGCTGTCGTAGGACATGTAGGTGATTTCCTGGCTCGACGGGTTGAACCGCGGCGTCAGCACCAGGTCGTCGCCGCGCGTCAGGTAGCGCAGGTTGGCGCCGTCCTGGTCCATGATCGCCAGCCGCTTGACCCGCTTGTCCTTCGGGCCGGTCTCGTCGACGAAGACGATGCGCGTGTCGAAGTAGCCCTGCTCGCCGGTCAGCCGCTGGTAGACGGAATCGGCGATGATGTGGGCGACGCGGCGCCAGTTGTCGGGGCTGGTGAAGAACTGCTCGCCGGTCATCTGCTGCTTGGCGAACACGTCCCACAGCCGGAACTCGGCCCGCAGCCGCCCGTCGGCCTGGCGGGCGATGGCGCCGGTCACCAGCGCCTGCGCGTTGATCACCGTCCAGTCGGCGAACCGCGGCGTCTCCTGCGGGTTGACGCTCTGCTGGGCGAAGGTCTTGTGGTCGAGCGGCAGGAAGAGGCCGGAGCGGGCGAGATCGGCCGAGATCACGTTGGCGATGTCGACGCCGAGCTGCGCGTCGCCGCCGGCGCCGATGAAGTCGGGAATCGCGATCGGCAGCGGCTGCACGTTGCCGCGGTTGATGTCGATCTCGATCAGCGCCGCCGCCGGCGCCGACCACGATGGCGAGCGCCGCCAGCGCGAAGAACGCGGCGAGCCCGCGGTGCGCGAGCGTCCTCTGCACGGTTTCAGCCCGCCGTCCTCATAGCAGCCCGCCCATGTCCGTCGGATCGAAGGTGACCTTCACCTGTTTCCATGCCTCGTATTTGTCCGGGGGAAGATTGTAG
Organism: uncultured Alphaproteobacteria bacterium; assembly: GCA_963826055.1. Classification (GTDB taxonomy): domain Bacteria; phylum Pseudomonadota; class Alphaproteobacteria; order Rhizobiales; family Kaistiaceae; genus JBBDMC01. The sequence continues at coordinate 27,769 of CAWGVO010000001.1, forward strand.
GGCGCGCAGCGCCGCACCGCACGCACCGCGCTTTCCGGCGCGGTCTGCGCGTAGCGCCCCTCCGGCGCCTGCAGCACCTGCGGCGTCGCCGCCGATGCGTGCCATCGGCGTTGAGATAGATCATCACGCACCACGCGCACCTCCGCCGGGTCGCTCCAGCCGATCGGCGGGCTCCAGCACTGCGAAAGCCGCGCGCGCAGCGCGTCGAGCTCGCTCGCCGTCATCTGGGCGTCGCTCGCCCCGATCAGCGATCCGATCGTCGCCGTCGTGTCGTTGGTGGACGGCTGCGGCGCCGGCTGGGGCGGGGCCTGCTCGGCCGGCTGCTTGTCGAGCATCGCGGTGATCTTGTCGATGTCGAACGGCTGGTCGTCCTTCTTGGCGACCTGGCGGCTGCGGCTGCGCCGGCCTCAGGCGCGGCTTCGGCGCCGACGTCGGCGCTTCCGGCGGCGGTGGCGGCGCGTCGGCCTTCATCTCGGGCGGCGGCACGGGGTCGGGCGCCGGCGGGCGGTGGTGGCGGCGGCGGCGGAGGCGGCGGGGCGGTGCCGGCGGCGGCGGCGTCGGTTCCGGCTCGGGCGGCGTCGGCTTCGGCAGCGGCGGCGGCTCGTCCTTCACCGGCTCCGGCGCCGGCGGCTTCACGTCCTGGACGAGGTCGGCGGTCTTCAGCCCCTTCGGCAGCGACGTCGTGTCGGTGATCGTGACGAAATCGACCGGAATCGCCTCGATCTGGCTGGTATCGAGCGGTTTCGTCGCCGGCAGCGCGACGACGCCCCACGCGATCAGCGCCGCATGGCCGATAAAGGAAACCGTGAGCCCGGCGCGCATGACCCGTTCACCTACCCGGTTCCTGCACTGAAACAAGGGCAATGTGGCGGAAACCCGCACCGTTGATGGTCCCCATGACCCGCATGATGGTGCCGTAGCTCGCCGCCTTGTCGCCGCGCACGTAGATGCGCTCGTCGAGCCCCTGGCGTGGAGACCGCCGTCAGCTTCGCCACCAGCTCGTCCATGGCGACCTCGTCGTCCTTGACGAAAATCTTGCCGTCCGGGTCGATCGTCACCGTCACCGGCTGCTTCTCGACCGCCAGCGGCTTGGCGTCGGTCTCCGGCAGGTCGACCGGCACGCCCGCCGACAGCAGCGGCGCCGTCACCATGAACACGATCAGCAGCACCAGCATGACGTCGACGAACGGCGTCACGTTGATCTCGCTCATCGGGCGCGGGTGGCGGCGGCGACGCCCCATCGCCCTGAAGCCGCCGGGACCGATCGGCGGGCTCATCGCCTCAGGCCTCCTGGTCGACCTGGCGCGACAGGATGGCGGAGAATTCGTCGGCGAAGCTTTCCAGCCGCTGGCCGATCTTGCCGGCGTCGTTGGACAGCTTGTTGTAGGCGATCACCGCCGGGATCGCGGCGAGCAGGCCGAGCGCGGTGGCGAGCAGCGCCTCGGCGATGCCCGGCGCCACCACCGCCAGCGCCGTGTTCTTGGAGGCGGCGATCGCCTGGAACGAGGTCATGATCCCCCACACCGTGCCGAACAGGCCGATGAACGGCGCCGACGAGCCGACCGTCGCCAGGAACAGGAGCCGCCGCTCCAGCCGCTCCGTCTCGCGGCCGATGGTCACGTCGAGCACCTTGTCGATGCGCGTCTGCAGGCCGATCGGCGAGCGCGCGCCGGATTCGAAGCTGCGCTTCCATTCGCGCATCGCCGCCACGAACACCGAGGCCGACGCCGTCGGCGTCCGCCCGGCGAGCGACCGGTAGAGCTCCTCCAGCGACTGGCCCGACCAGAACACCTTGTCGAAGCGGTCCATCTGCCGCCGCACCCGGCCGTAGAGCAGCGTCTTGTCGACGATGATCGCCCACGTCCACACCGACGCCAGCAGCAGCCCGATGATGACGATCTTGACGACGATGTGCGCCTGCAGGAACAGCGTCACCAGCGAGATGTTGGCGCTGGGTACGGCAAGGATGACCTGCGTCACCGCGTCCTGGGGCATGGAATCCTGGCCTCGTGGATATGACCGACCGCGCCCGCGTTCGCCGGCGCAGCGCCACGACAGGGGCGGCCGGCGGGCCGCACGATCACACTTCTACAAGTGGTTGGCCGGGCGCTGGTTTTCGGTCCGGCTCTGTCGAGGGTAAATTTGTCAAAACGAGGGCGTCCCACAGCGCTGTCGGGCCCCAAAACCCCAAGCATTCCTAAGGCTGGCAGTGTTAACGGGCCGTTAAGTCGCCGCCGCCCGCCGCGAGCCGCCGGCGCACCTCCGCCGGCAGCCGCCGCGGCTCGCCCGCTCGTTGATGAGCGCCACCGTCACTTCGGCCCTGACGAGCGTCGCCCGCCGCGCCGGACCGTCTGGGCGAGCACGATGCGCGCGCCGCCGATCTCGGTCACGCTGCGTGTCGACCTCCACCACGTCGTCGATCCGCGCCGGCTTGAGGAAGTCGATGGTCATGTGGCGGACGACGAACGCCATCCGTTCGCCGGCCGCGCCCCGTGCTCACCCTTATCGAGGGCGTCGTGGCCGATGCCCTTCAGCCGCAGGAAATCGGAGCGCCCGCGCTCCATGAAGCGCAGGTAGCTCGCGTGATAGACCCAGCCGGAAAAGTCGGTGTCCTCGAAATAGACCCGCACCGGCAGCACGTGGCCGTCGTCGGTGAGCCGGCCGGCGAGGTCGGGCCAGGGCTCACTCCCCGTCATCGGCCCCGTCGGCGAAGAGACCGTACTGGGCCGCGCCCGGGACCGGCGCCTCGAGGCCGAGGTGGCGGAAGGCGTGCGGCGTCAGCAGCCGCCCGCGCGGCGTGCGCTGGACGAAGCCCTGCTGGATCAGGAACGGCTCGACGATCTCCTCGATGGCGTCGCGCGGCTCCGACAGCGCCGCCGAGATCGTCTCGACGCCGACCGGACCGCCGCCGTAGTTCTCCGCGATCAGCGTGAGGTAGCGGCGGTCGAGCACGTCGAAGCCGAGCGAATCGACTTCCAGCCGTTGCAGCGCCCGGTCCGCGACCGCCGCGTCGATCGCCGCGACGCCTTCTCGACGGAGGCGAAGTCGCGCACCCGGCGCAACAGGCGCGTGGCGATGCGCGGCGTGCCGCGCGAGCGCCGCGCGACTTCCGTCGCGCCCGCCTCGGTCAGCTCGACGCCGAGGATGCGCGCCCCGCGCTTGACGATCTGCTCGAGCTCGCCGACGTCGTAGAAGTTGAGGCGCACCGGAATGCCGAAGCGGTCGCGCAGCGGCGTCGTCATCAGGCCGAGCCGCGTCGTCGCCCCCACCAGCGTGAACGGCGCGAGGTCGATCTTGACCGAGCGCGCCGCCGGCCCTTCGCCGATGATGAGATCGAGCTGGTAGTCCTCCAGCGCCGGATAGAGGATCTCCTCCACCGCCGGCGACAGGCGATGGATCTCGTCGATGAAGAGGACGTCGCGCTCTTCGAGGTTGGTCAGCAGCGCCGCGAGGTCGCCGGCGCGCGCGATCACCGGCCCGGAGGTGGCGCGGAAGTTGACGCCGAGTTCGCGCGCGACGATCTGCGCCAGCGTCGTCTTGCCGAGGCCCGGCGGCCCGACGAACAGCACGTGGTCGAGCGGCTCCTTGCGCCCGCGCGCCGCCTCGATGAACACCTTGAGGTTGGCGCACGCCTGCGGCTGGCCGACGAAGTCGGCAAGGAGCTGCGGCCGCAGCGTCGCGTCCGGCGCGTCGTCGTCGCGCTCCTCGGCGGCGACCAGGCGGCTCACCGCGCCAGCTCCCTGAGGCCCGCCCGGATGAGCTGCTCGGCCGTCGCCCCCTCACCCGCCGCGCGCGCCGCGGCGGCGACCGCCGCGCTCGCCTGCAACTGGGCATAGCCGAGGTTGGTGAGCGCCGAGACCGCGTCGGCGATCGCGCGCGGCGCCCGGTGCTCGGCGAGGTCTTCCTGGAGGTGGACGACCGACGGGTCGGCGCTGGAATATTCCGGCGCCTTGTCGCGCAGCTCCGCCACGATGCGCTCGGCGACCTTCTTGCCGACGCCCGGCGCGCGCGCCAGCGTCGCCTTGTCCTGGAGCGCGATGGCCGTGGCGAGCTCGCCCGGCTTCAGCGTGCCGAGCACGGCAAGCGCCACCCGCGCGCCCACCCCCTGCACCGTCTGCAGCAGGCGGAACCACTCCCGTTCGAGGTCGGAGGCGAAGCCGTAAAGCCGGATCGCGTCCTCGCGCACGTAGGTCTCGATCGCCAGCGTCACCACCTCGCCCACCGCCGGCAGCGTTTGCAGGATGCGCGTCGGGCAATGGACCTCGTAGCCGACGCCGCCGACGTCGACGATCACCCAGTCCTCGCCGTACGAATCGACGACACCGCGCAGCTTGCCGATCATGCCTGCGTTTCCGGTGAGATCAGGGTCACGTTCGGAAAGTATGTGCGAAATCGCACGGCATCGCGGGTGAGCAGGCGAAGACCCCTCACCTCGGCGTGCGCCCCGATGTAAAAGTCCGGCAGCGGTGAACGCCGCTCGCCCCCGCTCGCGCGATAACGGGCGAAGCCTTCGCCGCGACAAATGCTGCCTCCCAGGGAAGGTCGTCACGCCTGAAGAAGTGTGGCGCCATCGCACCCTCTGCCTCCTCCAGCGAGCCGAACGGCAGGCAAACCTCGGCGAACACGATCGGATTGATCACGAGATCGCCATCGGCACGCGCGGCGGCAATGGCATTCATCGACCACTCGGCCCAGGCCGAACCCACCGACCAGACATCGATCAGCACGTTCGAGTTGACCAGCGTGTCAGTCATCGCCGCGGGTCAGATCCATCACCTTCTCGGTCGTCCAGTCCGGGCCGAGGCTGCCGTGCCAGCGTTCCAGGTGGGCGCGAATCTCGGCCTGACGCTTCGACGGCTTCGCATCGACGCGCGGGCGAAGCACGACTGCCCCGTCCTTGCGCACGAACTCGACCTCGACGCCGGGCAACAGGCCCTCTTCGCGACGAAGCTTCTTCGGGATCGTGACCTGGCCTTTCGAGGTTATCCGCATGACGCATCTTTTCTTACGAGAGAAAGTAAGAAATAGAACATCTCGTGAACTTTTGCAAGCAGTGGCGCCCGTCAGATAGCCGCGGCAGCCCGCGCCATTGCGTGCAGGCTCTGCCGATGGTGCGCGTGGCAGATGGCGATCGCAAGCGCGTCGGCCGCGTCATCGGTGTCGAACTCGGCCCGCGGCAGCAGCACCCGCACCATCGCCCGCATCTGCCCCTTTTCGGCGTGGCCGGCGCCGACGATCGCCTTCTTGACCGCGTTCGGCGCGTATTCGGCGACCGCGATGCCGGCCTGCGCCGGCACCAGCAGCGCGATGCCCCGCGCCTGGCCGAGCTTCAGCGTCGCGCGCGCGTCGCGGTTGACGAACGTCTCCTCGACCGCCGCCTCGTCCGGCTGCCATGCCCGCACGACCTCGGCGAGGCCCTCGTGCAGCGCCGCCAGCCGGTCCGCGAGCGCGCCATCGAGCGGCGCCGTCACGGTCCCGGCGGCAAGGAAGGAGAGCGCGTTGCCGCTGATCGCCACCACCCCCCAGCCGGTGCGGCGGAGGCCCGGATCGACGCCCAGGATGCGAATCGGCGCGGCCATGGTCCGAGGCGTAGCGCCGAACGCCCGCCTTGACCATGGCGTGGCGGCTCAGGCCGCGGTCAGCTTCTCCATGACCGCGTCGTCGACCTCGAAGTTCGAATAGACGTCCTGGATGTCGTCGTCGTCGTCGAGTGACGCGATCAGCTTCATCATGGTCGCCGCCTTCTCCTCGTCGAGGCTGGTCATCGTCTGCGGCTTCCACACCGCCTTGACCGACTCCGCCTCGCCGAGCTTGCCTTCCAGCGACTTGGCGACCTCGCCGAGGTCGGCGAAGGCGCAGGTGATGACGTGGCCGTCCGGCCCGCTTTCGACGTCGTCGGCGCCGGCCTCGATCGCCGCCTCCAGCACCGTGTCGGCGCTGCCGGCTTCCGCCGGATAGACGATCTGCCCGACCCGGTCGAACATGAAGGCGACCGAGCCGGTCTCGCCGAGCGCCCCGCCGTTCTTGGTGAAGTAGGAGCGCACCGCCCCCGCCGTGCGGTTGCGGTTGTCGGTGAGCGCCTCGACGATCATGGCGATGCCGCCCGGCCCGTAGCCCTCGTAGCGCACCTCCTCGTAGTTCTCCGCGTCGCCGCCCAGCCGCCTTCTTGATCGCCCGCTCGATGTTGTCCTTGGGCATGTTCTCGGCGCGCGCGTTCTGGATCGCCAGGCGCAGCCGCGGGTTCATGTCGGGGTCGGGGGTGCCGAGCTTGGCGGCGACGGTGATCTCGCGCGCGAGCTTGGAGAAGACCTTGGAACGGCGCGCGTCGGCGGCGCCCTTCTTGTGCATGATGTTCTTGAACTGTGAATGTCCGGCCATGTCGCTCTCCGGCAGGCGAACCGACGGCGGCGCCGCGCGAACGCGCCGGTCGAACCGCCCGGATGGGAGTTGAACGCCGCCTTATACGGCGGCGGCCGGCACAAAGGAAGGCTCGCCGGCAGGAGCCGCGGCGCGCGCCCCGAGCCCGTCGAGCCACGCCGCGCACCGAAACGGCGACCGTGCCGATCAGAGAGCCGGCGACCAGCGAATGGCCGTGGCCCGGCACCACGATGTGGTCGGCGCCGTAGTACGTCGCCAGCCGCCGGCCGACCGACGGGCGCCAGCATGCGGTCGCGCGCCGCCGCTCACGCACAGCACCGGGCAGGTGACCGCCCCGGCGGCGACCGGCGCCAGTCCCAGCGTCATCGTGCGGTACGCCTTGCCCGACTCGTAGGCGAAGATCGACAGGAGCTCTTCCCGCTCGGCCGGCGTCAGGTCGTGCAGCACCAGGTCGCGCGCCGCCTCGCGGTCGGCGCGGATCGTGCGGCCGAGCAGCGTCGGCACCAGATACGACTTGAGGTACGGCAGCGTGTGGCGCGTGCCGCGCGTCGGCCACGGCGGCGTCGACGAAACCAGCACCAGCGCCGCGCACTCCGTCCTCGCCGCCAGGTGCTGGGCGATCAGCCCGCCCATCGAGTGGCCGATGACGATCGGCGGCCGCGCGAAGGTCCGGTGAACCTCAGCCACCGCGGCGACGTAGTCGGCGAAGGTGAGCCTGGCGAGGGCCGCCGGGTCGGGCGGGTCGTGCGCCGGCAAGCGAGGGGGCAACGCAGCCGATAGCCGGCGGCGGTGAAGTAGGAAACCCACGGCTCCCAGCGCGCCGCACGGGTGAATGCGCCGTGGATGAACAGGATATCCGGGTGCTGCATGCGTCGTTCGCCCTTGAACGGCAAATCTTAGCACGAAATGCGGCGGATCAACGCCAGAATGGCGGGTATCGTCTCGCTGAGCACCCCGCCCAGCCTCAGCGGCGCCACCGCCGTGGCCAGCCCGCTGGCATCGTCGATCTCGACCGCCAGCCCCGCGATCGTCGCCGGCCCGCTCGCCGGCGAGAAGCGCTCGCCCGGCACCTTTTCGAGAAACCGCCGCAGCGGCTCGCGATGATCCATGCCGATCACCGAATCGTAGTCGCCGCACATGCCGACGTCGCTCTGAAACGCGGTTCCCCCCGCCATCACCCGGTAGTCGGAGGTCGGCGTATGGGTGTGGGTGCCGACGACCAGGCTCACCCGCCCGTCGAGGTGGTGGGCGAGCGCCTGCTTCTCGCTGGTCGCCTCGGCGTGGAAGTCGACGACGATGGCGTCGGCCTGTTCGCCGAGCGGACAGGCGGCGAGTTCCCTGTCGATCGCCGCGAACGGATCGTCGAGCGCGTCCATGAACACACGCCCCATGGCGTTGATGACGAGCACGTTGGCGCCGTTGCGGGCCATGTAGAGCCCGGCGCCGCGTCCCGGCGTCCCTTCCGGAAAGTTCGCCGGCCTCAGGAACCGCTCCTGCCGCGCCGCGAACACCAGCGCGTCGCGCTGGTCGAAGGTGTGGTTGCCGCCGGTCACCACGTCGGCGCCGGCGCCGAGCACCTGGCCGAGGATCTCCTCGGTGATGCCGAAGCCGCCGGCCGCGTTCTCGCCGTTGACCACCACGAAGTCGAGGCGATGGTCGGCGATCAGTCCGGGCAGTTGGTCGATCACCGCCGTCCGGCCGCTGCGTCCCACCAGGTCGCCGAGGAACAGGAGCCGCACCCGTCAGCCCTCAGCGTGCCCGTCGCACATCTATGGTCTCGTTCTCGGTCACGATCCAGTCGAGACGTTGATCATGCGGCTCGACTCGGAATGTCGGGCACCTCCTGAACGGAAAAAGCCACACCGACAAGTGTCGGACCAACGGCCTTCCTCTTGAGTTCGACGATGGTGCGGTCGTAAAAGCCGCGGCCCTTGCCGATCCGATGTCCGGCACGGTCGAACGCACTGACGGGCGTAACGATCAAGGCGGGGACGAGGACCGGCGCAGTGTCACCGGGCGCGCGGATGCCGAAATGATCACGGACCAGCGTGTCGCCGGGGCGGAACCGGCGGAACGCCATGTGCGCCTGATCCAGCGATACCGGCAGCGCGATGGGGATGCCCTCGGCCACGGCCCATTCGACCACGGCACCCGGATCACATTCGCCACCGAACGGCAAGTACAGGGCGATGCTGGCCGGGCTGAGCGAACGCGCGATGTCGATCACACGCTGGCTGATCGCGGCCGATGACGACGCATGCGTTTCCGGCGCCAACGCGGCACGACGCGAGAGCGCCGCCTCACGCAAAGCCGCTTTGTCGGGCGGTGCGGCGGGCTGGTTCATGGGTTCGTTCGGAGGTCTCGGGTTGAAGACGAGCGGGGCCGCGAGGTCGGTGGAGAGACCGATCCCGGAGACCTACAACGTAGGTGGGTGCCGTGTGAGCGGGCCCACGAGCCCGCCCAGGGACAGCTCCCGTTAGGATCGATAAGGCCCCGGGGATACTTTCTCCTGTCGATCCCCGCAGCCCCGCCGGGTCGAGATATAAAGCAATTCCAGGAAAAGTGGATTCCACTTTTTCCGTCCGGAATTGCGCCAAAAGCAAACAGCGGCAGCGGGTCATCGACCAAACCAAACGGCGAGCCGCTCTCGGCGACCACCGGCGCGCCAGAGCCGGGGCGGTATCGTCTCAATCGCCGTGGTCGGCACCGTTGGCGCCGGAAATCCTGGAGGCGAGACCCTCGATCCGCTCGGCGATAGTGTTGATCGCCGCCGCTGTGTCCGCCTCCGCTGCCGCCTGCTGCTGGACAATCTCCTCGCGCACCTGCTGCAGGGCGGCGACTTCCGATTCGATCCGGCGCAGTCGCGACGCTGCCTCCGTGAACTGGTCGGCGAACGTGATCGCCGCCATCACCGTCAGCCGCTGGTCGCCGATCTCGCCGAAACGCTCGCGCAACTGCTCGATGGAAGCGTTGAGCCGTTCCGCCAGCCCGGCCAGGTGGTGCTCCTGACCATCGTCGCAGGCCATACGGTAGGTCTTGCCGTTGATGGTGACGGTAACCTGCGACATCCTCTGACTGCCCTCGCCTCAGGCGCCGTGCCGCGCCAGCACTTCGCGGATGGATTCCATCGCCGCCACCAGCCGGCGCGACACCTCGCGGTTGGCGTCCTCGATGCGGGCCGAGCGCGCCTCGGCGGCGTCCAGCGACTGCGCCAGCCGCGAACGGTCGCTCCCCAACCGGTGCAGTTCGCTTTCGAGATCGGTGACCTCGCGCGCGCCTTCCAGCCGCCGCTCGACGGCGCCTTCCAGGAGGTCCAGCGCGGATTGCAGACGCCGCACCGCTTCATCGATGGGTGGTGAGCCCGACATAACCCGCCTCGTCACGGACCCCGACCGACCGCCCCGCCGCCGGCCCGCGAAGGGCCAACCGGACATCCCCGACTCCTGGCCCGGGGAGCCGAGATGGGGCAACGTCTTAGTGTCGGCAGATTAGGCAGTGCTGTAGGAACGCGTCAATGGTGCGCAGGCTCGCCTGATTGACTCGCCAATGGCGAGCGGTAATTCTGCCGCCACCCGGCCCCTTCGCAAGGCGTGGCTTGCCGGCTGCCCGATCGGGCCGGTCGGCCGGGCAGGTGACAACATCACTCAATCCCGGCGTGACGGCGACGATATTCCGATGACTGACCTTGTCAAACACCAACGCATGGCGAACGCGATTCGCGCCCTCGCCATGGACGCGGTTCAGAAAGCCAAGTCCGGCCACCCGGGCATGCCGATGGGCATGGCCGACGTCGCCACCGTTTTGTTCACCCGTTACCTGAAGTTCGATCCGACCGACCCCGAGTGGCCCGACCGCGATCGCTTCGTGCTCTCCGCCGGCCACGGCTCCATGCTGCTCTACGCCGTGCTTTACCTGCTCGGCGTCGAGGACATGACCATCGACGAGATCAAGCGCTTTCGTCAGCTCGATTCGGCCACCCCCGGCCATCCGGAGTACGGCCACGCCGCCGGCGTCGAGACCACCACCGGCCCGCTCGGCCAGGGCATCACCAACGCCGTCGGCATGGCGCTCGCCGAGCGCATCATGGCGGCCCAGTTCGGCAGCGACGTCGTCGACCACCGCACCTACGTGATCGCATCCGACGGCGACCTCATGGAAGGCATCAGCCACGAGGCCATCTCGATCGCCGGCCACCTGCGCCTGAACAAGCTGATCGTGCTCTTCGACGACAACGGCATCTCCATCGACGGACCGCTGTCGCTGGCCGAATCCGGCGACCAGGTCGCCCGCTTCAAGGCCGCCAACTGGAACGCGGTGCGCGTCGACGGCCAGGACCCGGCGGAGGTTGCCGCCGCCATCGAAGCGGCGCAGGCGAGCGACAAGCCCTCGCTCATCGCCTGCAAGACCACCATCGGCTTCGGCGCCCCGACCAAGGCCGGCACGGCGGATGCCCACGGCTCGCCGCTTGGTGACGATGAGATCGCCGGCGCCCGCAAGGCCCTCGGCTGGGATTCGCCGCCCTTCGAGATCCCGGCCGACATCCGCGATGCCTGGCGCATCGCCGGCCTCAAGTCGAGCCAGACGCGCAAGGACTGGCAGAAGCGCCTCGCCTCGCTCAACAGCGACCGGCGTGGCGAGTTCGAACGGCGGGTCCGCGGCGACCTGCCCACGGGCTTCGCCGCCGCCATCACCGAATACAAGCGCACGCTCGCCGCCGAGGCGCCCACCGTCGCCACTCGCAAGGCCTCCGAGATGGCGCTCGAAGTCATCAACGCGGCGGTGCCCGAGACCGTCGGCGGCTCCGCCGACCTCACCCCGTCCAACAACACCCACACCAAGGGACTCGCGGATATCAAGCCCGGCGACTACTCCGGCCGCTACATCCACTGGGGCGTGCGCGAGCACGGCATGGCGTCGGCCATGAACGGCATCGCGCTCCACCGCGGCCTTATTCCCTATGCCGGCACGTTCCTCATCTTCTCCGACTATGCCCGCCCGGCGATCCGCCTGAGCGCGCTGATGAAGCAGCGGGTCGTCTACGTCATGACCCACGACTCGATCGGCCTCGGCGAGGACGGCCCCACGCACGAGCCAGTGGAGCAACTGGCGGCGCTTGCGCGCCATCCCCAACCTCAAGGTCTTCCGGCCAGCGGACGCCACCGAGACCGCCGAGTGCTGGCAGATGGCGCTGGAGAACCGCGACGGCCCGAGCCTTCTGGCGCTCACCCGGCAGAACCTGCCGGCGCTCCGCAAGGAATTCGTCGAGGACAACCTGTGCGCGCGCGGCGCCTACGAGGTCGCCTCCGCCGACGGCGACGCCGAGGTGTCGTTGTTCGCCTCCGGCTCCGAGGTCGAGATCGCGCTCGCCGCCTGGCAGACGATCGTGCGTGCCGGCCACCCCGCCCGCGTCGTCTCCGTCCCCTGCTTCGAGCTGTTCGAGGCCGAGAGCGACGACTACCGGGCCGAGATCATCGGCAACGCGCCGGTCAACGTCGCCATCGAGGCGGCCGTGCGCTTCGGCTGGGACCGCATCATCGGCCGCGACGGGATTTTCATCGGCATGCACAGCTTCGGCGCCAGCGCGCCCTATAAGGAACTGTATCAAGAAGTTTGGCATTACCGCGGAAGCGGCCGCCGAGGCTGCCCTTGGGCGTCTCGAGGCGCTTTCTTGATCTGAAGCAAGGCGTGGCGGCGGCGCGGCGCTATCAAGCGCGCGTGAGGCCGGCGCGATAAACCGGAACGAGGTCGACATGACTGTCAGGGTTGCAATCAACGGGTTCGGACGCATCGGGCGGCTGGTGCTCCGCGCCATTCTCGAGTCCGGCCGCAAGGACATCGAGGTCGTCGCCATCAACGACCTCGGCCCGGTCGAAACCAACGCCCATCTGCTCCGCCGCGACTCGGTCCACGGCAAATTCCCGCACGAGGTCAAGGTCGACGGCGACACCATCGACGCCGGCATGGGACCGATGAAGGTCACCGCCGATCAAGGATCCGTCCCAGCTTCCCCACAAGGAGCTCGGCGTCGACATCGCGCTCGAATGCACCGGCATCTTCACCTCGAAGGAGAAGGCCTCCGCCCACCTCAAGGCCGGCGCCAGGCGCGTGCTCGTCTCCGCCCCCTCCGACGGCGCCGACCTCACCGTGGTCTACGGCGTCAACGACGACAAGCTCGCCGACGAGCACATCGTCGTCTCCAACGCCTCGTGCACCACCAACTGCCTGGCGCCGGTCGTCCACGTGCTCCACAACGCCGTCGGCGTCGAGCACGGCTTCATGACGACGATCCACTCCTACACCGGCGACCAGCCGACCCTCGACACGCTGCACAAGGACCTCTACCGGGCCGCGCGGCGCCGCGATCAACATCATCCCGACCACCACCGGCGCCGCCAAGGCCGTCGGCCTGGTGATCCCGGACCTCAACGGCAAGCTCGACGGCGCCTCCATGCGCGTGCCGACGCCGAACGTCTCGCTGGTCGACTTCAAGTTCGTCGCCAAGCGCAAGACCACGGCCGAGGAGATCAACGACGCCATCATCGCGGCGTCGAAGTCGAACCGGCTGAAGGGCATCCTCGAGGTGACCAAGGAGAAGCTCGTCTCCTCCGACCTCAACCACGACCCGGCGTCTTCGACCGTGCCCCTCGACCAGACCAAGGTCATCGACGGCACCTTCGTGCGCGTCGTCTCCTGGTACGACAACGAGTGGGGCTTCTCCAACCGCATGGCCGACACCGCCGTCGCGATGGGCAAGCTCCACTAGAAGAGCGCTCCGCTAGAAGAGCGCACCGGCATGGCCGCCTTCCGCACCCTCGACGACGTCGACGTGAAGGGCAAGCGCGTTCTCGTCCGCGTCGACCTCAACGTCCCGATGGCTGACGGCAAGGTCGCCGACGACACGCGCATCCGCGCGTCGGCCCCGACGATCCTCGACATCGTCAACGCCGGCGGCAAGGCGATCCTGCTCGCCCACTTCGGCCGCCCGAAGGACGGACCCGACGCGAAGTATTCGCTGAAGCAGGTGGTCCCCGCCGTCAGCCAGGTGCTGGGCAAGCCGGTCGCCTTCGCCGATGACTGCGTCGGTCCCGCCGCCAAAAAGGCGGTCGCGGCGATGAAGGATGGCGACGTCCTGGTTCTGGAGAACACGCGCTTCCACAAGGGCGAGGAGAAGAACGATCCCCTCTTCACCGCCGAGCTCGCCGAGCTCGGCGACATGTGGGTGAACGACGCGTTCTCCGCCGCCCATCGCGCCCACGCCTCCACCGCCGGGCTCGCCAACGACCTCCCCGCCTACGCCGGCCGCGCCATGCAGAAGGAGCTGGAGGCGCTGGAGGCCGCGCTCGGCGACCCGAAGCGGCCGGTCGTCGCCATCGTCGGCGGCGCCAAGGTGTCGTCCAAGATCGACGTGCTCCTCCACCTCGTCGAGAAGGTCGACGCACTGGTCATCGGCGGCGGCATGGCCAACACCTTCCTGCTGGCGAAGGGCGTCGCCATCGGCAAGTCGCTGGCCGAGCCCGACCTCGCCGACACCGCCCGCAAGATCATGGCCGCCGCCGACAAGGCCGGCCACGCCGTGGTGCTGCCCGATCGATGCGGTGGTCGCGTCCGAGTTCAAGGCCGGTGCCGCGGCGACCACCGTCGCCATCGACGCCGTCCCCGCCGACCAGATGATCCTCGACGTCGGGCCGAAATCGATCGCAGCGATCAATGCAATGGATCGACAAGGCCGCCACGCTGGTGTGGAACGGCCCGCTCGGCGCCTTCGAGGTGCCGCCGTTCGACAAGGCGACCGTCGCGGCCGCCCGCCACGCCGCCGAACGCACGGCGGCCGGCAAGCTCCTGTCCGTCGCCGGCGGCGGCGACACCGTTTCGGCGCTCAACCACGCCGGCATCGCCGACGGGTTCTCGTTCGTCTCCACCGCCGGCGGCGCCTTCCTCGAGTGGCTCGAGGGCAAGGTGCTCCCCGGCGTCGAGGTGCTCCGCCGCGCCGGCTGAGCCGCGTCTACCAGCCCGCCCTGAAGATGATGCCGATCGCGGTGGCGCCGGCCGCGAGCACGATCGGCAGCATGACGATCTGGATCAGCGCCTCGCGCCCGGCGATCGTGCCGGTGTGGATGCTGACGTTGTCGTCCACGAATTCGCCGAAGCTGGTGCGTCCTGCGTCCGCCCACCGCTGATCTCGCGCCGCCCGGCGGGCGAGCCAGAGGGTTAGCGTGAAGAACACCACCGCGAAGCCGGCGACGATCACCAGCGGATAGTCGGTGAAGGCGTCGCCGGTGGCGAACAGCAGCACCATCGCCGCCACGAACCAGATGGCGGCGGCAAGCGCGATCTCGATGCGCGCCGCGGTGGACGCCAACGGTCGGTCGTCCGGGCTCGGCCTCGATGTCGGTCTTGGCCGGAGCCACCACCGACAGCTTCGATTGCCGCGCGCTCAGGCCTGCGCGGTTGCGGTCTGGAAATTTAGGTTTGCGGGCGTGGGCATGTTGGGCCATGTCCGTCCTCCTTTGAAAGGTGGTGGACGGTCGGCTGGTTTCGCCGGCCGGTTGCCTCTCCCGATACATGGGGTTCATCGGCCGAGGGTAAACCGCCGGTGTCGTCGCAGGTCCCTGCGAACGAGCCTACCTGTTGCTGACAACGGCTCGCCGCCCGCGTTGTTCCCGCGCCGTTGCTGCTTGTTGCCGCAGGCCCACGGGTCTGGCGAAAGCGCCGTCCGGTTCGCTATAACGGCGCTGACCAACATCAATATCTCTGGGAGACGCTGAGATGACTGAAACGATCGAGGATATCGCCCGCCGCATGGTGGCGCCCGGCAAGGGCATCCTCGCCGCCGACGAGAGCACCGGCACGATCACCAAGCGGTTCGACAAGCTCGGCATCGCATCCACCGACGACAGCCGCCGCGACTACCGCGAGCTGTTCTTCCGCACCGAAGAGGCGATGAAGAATTACGTCTCCGGCGTCATCCTCTACGACGAGACGATCCGCCAGAAGGCGAAGGACGGCACGCCGCTCCCCAAGGTCATCGCCGCCTCCGGCGCCATCCCCGGCATCAAGGTCGACAAGGGCGCCTGGCGGCTGGCGCTGGCGCCGGAGGAGAAGATCACCGAGGGCCTCGACGGCCTCCGCGACCGGCTGGCCGAGTACTACGAACTGGGCGCCCGCTTCGCCAAGTGGCGCGCCGTCATCGACATCGCGCCGGGCCTGCCGACCGATAACTGCATCCACGCCAACGCCCACGCGCTCGCCCGCTACGCCGCGCTCTGCCAGGAGGCGAAGATCGTCCCCATCGTCGAGCCGGAGGTGCTGATGGACGGCCCCGTCGCCGCCCACGATGCCGACACCTGCTACGCCGTCACCGAGAAGACGCTGAAGGCGGTGTTCGCCGAGCTGAAGCTCGCCAACGTCAAGCTCGAAGGCATCGTGCTGAAGCCCAACATGATCGTCGCCGGCAAGAACTCGGCCAAGCAGGCCTCGCCCCAGGAGGTCGCCGACAAGACCATCGCGGTGCTCAAGGCCTGCGTGCCGGCCGCGGTGCCGGGTATCGCCTTCCTCTCCGGCGGCCAGAGCGACGAGCTGGCGACCGAGCACCTGTCGCTGATGAACCGGGTCTCCGGCCTGCCGTGGAAGCTCACCTTCTCCTACGGCCGCGCGCTCCAGGCGCGCGGCGATGAAGACCTGGGGCGGCAAGTCGGAGAACGTTGCCGCCGCCCAGCGCGCTTTCCTCCACCGCGCCCGCATGAACAGCCTGGCGGCCACCGGCAAATGGGAGGCGAAACTCGAAAAAGCCGCATAAAGGCGGCACGATCGGCCTGAATGCCTTATATTCGGCCGGCGCGGCGCGAGGCGGGAGCGATTCTGCCCGCGCCACCCGACGGAGAGCCAGGCGTCCGCGACGGCCTGACGAGCGGACGGTCCTGTCATGGCGAACGAAGCCGACACCCGCTGTCGCCTCTGCCTGGTGACGCCTCCCGGCAACGACGTGGCCGGCGTTGCCCGCCGGCTTTCCGAGGCGCTGTCCGGCGGCGACGTCGCCTCGCTGATCATCACCGCCGTCCCGGCGACCCGGCCCGGCTTCAGCAGATGGCCGAGGCGCTGGTGCCGATCGCGCAGGTGCAGGGGCGTCGCCGCCCTCGTCCACAACGACACCCGCGTCGCCGGCCGCGCCAGGGCCGACGGGGTGCACGTCGACAGCGGCCTCGACGACCTCAAGGCGGCGGTTGCCGCGTTCCATCCCAAACTCATCGTCGGCGCCGGCGGCCTCGTCAGCCGCCACGACGCCATGCTCGCCGCCGAGGCGCAGCCGGATTACATGTTCTTCGGCCGCCTCGACGGCGACACCGGCCCCGGCATCTTCCCCAAGGCGTTCGACCTCGCCGAGTGGTGGTCGTCGGTCGCGGTTATCCCGGCGATCGTCATGGGCGGCAGCGCCCTTGCCTCGGTCGAGGAAGCGGCCGCCGCCGGCATCGAGTTCGTCGCCCTGTCGCGCGCGGTGTGGGACGATCCGCGCGGGCCGGCCGCCGCCGTCGCCGAGGCCTGCCGATCGGCTGGCCGCCGCGAGGGAGGCGGTCGCATGAGCCGCCGCGCCGGCGTCGCTCATCGTCGCCGCCGCGCTTGCCGCGGGCGCCGCCCACGCGCAGGACGCGCCGATGGTGCTGACGCCGCCGACGGTCACCAACCCGCCGCCGCGGCAGGTGGCCCGCGGCCCCCCAGACCCAGGGGCCGATCTCCATCGTGCCGCAAACGCCCGCGGCTCCGCCGCCCGCCGCTGCCGCCGCCGCCGTTGCCGCGATTGAAGCCGACGCAGGACGCCGGTGCCGGCCGTGACCCCGTCGCCGCCCCCGCCGGGCCGCTTCCCGGCGTTGCAGCCGCCCGCTGCCGCCGCGCCGACGATGCGCCGGGCCGATGCTCGCCGACCCTGCCGGCCGACCCCGCGCCGCATGCCCGCCCGCCGACCACCGCCTGGCGGTGCCACGGCCGCCGCCAACGGCGTCGATCTCGCCTACGGCGCTTTCCAGCGCGGCCTCTACCTGTCGGCCTTCAGCCTCGCCATCCCGCGCGCCGAGGCCGGCGACACCGCCGCCCAGACCCTGATCGGCCTCATCTACGAAGGCGGCTACGGCGTGCCCCGCGACTTCGGCGAGGCGGTGAACTGGTACCAGTTCGCCGCCAACGGTGGCGACCGCGAAGCCGAGTTCGCGCTCGGCATGATGTATCTGGATGGCCGCGGCGTCGAAGCCGATCATGCCAAGGCCGCCGACTATCTCGAGCAGGCCGCCGCCAGCGGCCAGATGAACGCCACCTACCAGCTCGCCCTGCTCTATCTCCAGGGCGACGCCCGCCCGCGCGACGACGCCCGCGCCGCCCAGCTCCTTGCCACCGCCGCCGCCGCCGATATCGCCGACGCCGAGTTCGTGCTGGCCCAGCTCTACGATCAGGGCCGCGGCGTCGCCAGCGACCCGCGCGAGGCCACCCACTGGTTCGAGGAAGCCGCCCGCCTCGGCCACGTTCCGAGCGAGGTCGAATACGCCATCCGCCTCTTCAACGGCGTCGGCACCGAGCAGGACCGGACGGCGGCCTATGACTGGTTCAGGCGCGCCGCCGACATCGGCAACCCGATCGCCCAGAACCGCCTCGCCCACATCCTGGCGACCGGCAGCGGCGTCGCCCGCCGATCCGGTTCAGGCGGCCAAGTGGCACTTCCTCGCCAAGAGCGGCGGCAAGGACGACGACCAGCTCGACAAGTTCGTCGACGGCCTGTCACCGGAGCAGCGGCAGCTTGCCCTCGCCGCCGCGCAGCGTTGGCCTGCCAACTGAGCACGGCTTGCGCCTTGCGCGAACTGTGGCTTGCCCGTGAAAGTTCAACAGCTCGATGCTTCTCCTCCCCTGAAGGGAGGTCGGCGCATGTCGCCTCGCTGGCGCCCTCCCTCGGACTCCGCTTATTCGTCATGGCCCGCACCGCGCTCCTCAACGTCATGGTCCAGGCGGCCCTCAAGGCCGGCCGCGGGCTCGTCCGCGATTTCGGCGAGGTCGAGAACCTGCAGGTCTCGCTCAAGGGCCCCGGCAACTTCGTCAGCGCCGCCGACCACCGCGCCGAGGAAACGCTGATCGCCGAACTGAGGAAGGCGCGGCCCGCCTGGTCGATCCTGACCGAGGAGAGCGGCGAGATCGCCGGCACCGACAGGAACCACCGCTTCATCGTCGACCCGCTCGACGGCACCACCAACTTCCTCCACGGCATTCCGCTCTTCGCCATCTCCATCGGCGTGGAGCGCGACGGCGAACTCGTCGCCGGCGTCATCTACAATCCGGTGATGAACGAGCTCTACGTCGGCGAGCGCGGCTCCGGCGCCTTCCTCAACGACCGGCGCCTGCGCGTGGCGGCCCGCCGCGACCTCGCCGACGCCGTCATCGCCGTCGGCATGCCCGGCGATCGGCCGGCCCGGTCACGACGTCGCCGCCGACCGAGATCCGCCGCCTGACCGACCGGACCGCCGGCATCCGCCGCTGCGGCGCCGCCGCCCTCGACCTCGCCTGGACCGCCGCCGGCCGCTACGACGGCTACTGGCAGCGCGGCCTGTCGCCGTGGGACATGGCGGCCGGCATCGTCATCGTGCGCGAGGCCGGCGGCCTCGTCAGCGACACCGACGGCCGCGGCGAAATGCTTGCTTCCGGCGCGATCGTCGCCGGCAACGATCGCATCCACCCTGCCCTTCTCGCCAACATCGCTGCCGTCCGCGCCGGCTGATCGATTCGCCGCCGCGATTTTGCCGTTTCTCTCCCGTCACAAATCACGCTAAGAATTGAGGCGGAGGAAGAGGCGCGACCCGGTGCTTTTTTTCAGACGAGCCCCCACACGGGAATACGACCCGTACAAGCTGACCAGTCCGCAGATTTATCTGTGGCGGATGACGATCTTCCTGGTCATTGCCGCCTTCATCGCGATGATCCTCTACCGCCAGGTCTATCAGGCCTTCATGGCCAACCCCGGCCTCAACGGCGTCATTATTGCCGTTCTTCTGCTCGGCATCGGCCTCGCCTTCCGCCAGGTCTTCCGCCTGTTCCCTGAAATTCGCTGGGTCAACACGTTCCGCATCGCCGAGCCCGGCATCGAGGCGGAGCGCGCGCCGGTGCTGCTCGCGCCGATGGCGACGCTGCTCGGCGACCGCATCGGCCGCATGGCCATTTCGACCCAGACCATGCGGTCCATCCTCGACTCCATCCAGATGCGCCTCGACGAGGACCGCGACATCGGCCGCTATCTGACGAGCCTGCTCATCTTCCTCGGCCTGCTCGGCACCTTCTGGGGCCTGTTGCAGACCGTCGGCGCCGTCGCCAGCACCATCCAGAACCTCGACGTGTCGTCGTCCAACACCGGCGTCATCTTCGAGGACCTCAAGGACGGCCTCGCCGCACCGCTCGGCGGCATGGGCGTCGCCTTCTCGTCGTCGCTGTTCGGCCTCGCCGGCTCGCTGGTGCTCGGCTTCCTCGACCTCCAGGCCGGCCAGGCCCAGAGCCTGTTCTACAACGGCCTCGAGGACTGGCTGTCGACCGTCACCGACCTCGACCCCGACCTTATCGAGCCGCGCGGCACCACCACCGCCGAGGATTTGCGCATCGCCATCGAGCGGCTCTCGCGCACCATCCAGGACAGCCGCGCCGCCGGCGAGCCGAGCGCCGGCTCCACCCAGCGCGCCACCACCGCCATGGCCAACCTCGCCGAAGGCATCCAGGGCCTCGTCCAGCACATGCGCTCCGAGCAGCAGGTGATCAGGAGCTGGGTCGAGACCCAGTCCGAGCAGCAGCGCGAGGTCCAGTCCCTGCTCGAGACCATCGCCCGCGCGCTGCGCGCGCCGACGCCCGGCGAGTAGCCGGTGGCAATGGCCCGCAGCCGTCGCACCGTCGCCCGCGCCGAATACTGGCCGAGCTTCGTCGACGTGCTGACCAACCTGCTGCTGGTCTTCATCTTCCTGTTGTCGATCTTCGCGCTGGTGCAGTTCCTGCTGTCGCGCGAGATCACCGGCAAGGACACCGTTCTCCAGCGCCTCAACGCCCAGATCGCCGAGCTGACCGAGATGCTGGCGCTCGAGCGCGCCTCCAAGAGCGAGATCGCCGACAATCTCTCCACCTTGCAGGCGAGCCTCACCGCCACCGAGAGCGAGCGCGATCGCCTGCGCGGCCTGCTCGACCAGCAGTCGAGCGCGTCGGCCTCGGCCACCGACCGCGTCGCCGCGCTCACCAGCGACCTCGATTCGGAGAAGCAGATCAGCCAGCGGGCGCTCGCCCAGGTCGAGCTGCTCAATCAGCAGATCTCGGCGCTCCGCCGCCAGATCGCCGCGCTGGAGACCGCGCTCGACGCCTCCGAGCAGAAGGACAAGGAGAGTCGGCGCAGATCGCCGACCTCGGCCGCCGCCTCAACGTCGCCCTCGCCCAGCGCGTCCAGGAACTGACGCGCTACCGCTCCGACTTCTTCGGGCGGCTGCGCGAGATCCTCGGCGACCGGCCCGACATCCGCATCGTCGGCGACCGCTTCGTCTTCCAGTCGGAGGTTCTCTTCGCCACCGGCTCCGACGAGATCAACGACCAGGGACAGGGCGAACTCAACCAGGTGGCCGGCGCCATCCAGGAACTGGCCAAGGAAATCCCCGACGACATCCCGTGGGTCCTCCAGATCAACGGCCACACCGACAAGCGGCCGATCACCGGCGGCCGCTTCCGGTCGAACTGGGACCTGTCGGCGGCGCGCGCCATTTCGGTCGTCCAGTATTTCATCTCGCAGGGTATCGCGCCCGAGCGCCTGGTCGCCGCCGGCTACGGCGAGTACCAGCCGCTGGTCGACGGCGACAACGACGCCGCCTACGCCCAGAACCGCCGCATCGAGCTGAAGCTGACCGAGCGGTGAGCGAGACGGCGACCGACGGCTGGGCCGGGGTCGTCAACGGCAAGCCCGCCGTCGGCGCCGTCGCCGAGCGCACCCGCACCACCGGCCATGAGCGACATCGAGGCGTTCACCGCGATCACCGGCGACCGCAACCCGCTGCACTACGACCGCGCCCTCGCCGAGGCCTCCGTCTTCGGCAAGCTGATCGTCCAGGGCGGCGTCACCTCCGGTCTGCTCAATGCCGTCGTCGCCGAGGACCTGCCCGGTCCCGGCACGGTTTTCCTCGGCGTCGAGTGGAAGTTCGTCAAGGCCGTCGGCGTCGACGAGACGATCACCGCCCGCGTCGAGGTGACGAAGGTCCGCGACGACAAGCCGATTTGCACCCTGAAAACCAGCGTTGTGAACGCCGCCGGCGAGGATTGCCTGACCGGCACCGCGACCACCTACACCGTCCCGCTTGCGCGCCCCTGAGACCGTCCCGCTTGTCCCGCCGGGCCCTCTCGGCTATATGGCTCGCCACGATCGGCCGGCCCCGGCCGGCATCCTCATCCACAGGCCGTCGCCATGAAGAAAGACATCCACCCCGACTATCATGAGATCAAGATCGTCATGACGGACGGGACCGAGTACACCACCCGCTCGACCTACGGCGAGCCGGGCGCCACGCTCAAGCTCGACATCGACCCCAAGACCCACCCGGCCTGGACCGGCGGCGGCCAGCATCTGGTCGACCGTGGCGGCCGCGTGTCGCGCTTCAAGAGCCGCTACAAGGGCCTGATGGGCGGCGATTAACAAGCAATGCCAGCAAAAGTGGAGTCCACTTTTCCGTCCGGGATTGCGATAGAAAAAAGAAGACAATTCCAGAGGGAAAAGCGAGTCCCGCCTTTCCCTCCCCGATCGCGCCCTAGCTGGCCTGGCTCTGCCCGCCGAAGGCCGCCGCGATCCTGCCGAGATCACGCAGAACCGGATTGTCCGCCGCCGCCGCCGGCAGGTTGAGCGCGCTGTCCAGCCGCTTGATCCGGTCCTGCAGGCTGAGCGAGCGTCTGATCAGGTCCTGCAGGCGGTCGGGCAGTCCGTCCCACCCCGGTCCCTCGGTCGCCGACGACACCCCGCCGAGCTTCACCTTGGCGCGCTCGTGGCTCGCCTGATCGAAGGTGATGTCGCCTTCGTTGACCGCCCGCTGCAGCAGGAGCCACGAGGCGAGCTGCATCAGCCGCGTCGTCAGCCGCATCGATTCCGTCGCGTAGGACAGCGACGCCGCCCGGGCCAGCCTGCGCGAATCCCGCCGTCCGTCGCCGTCCAGGTAGCTCGCCGTCTCCTCGACCAGCCCCATCCCCTCGCGGAACATCGCCTTGAACGCCTCCGAGCCGGCCAGCCGCCGGCCGAAGACGACCGGCTCGGCGTCGGCGCGGGTCATGGTTGATTTTTCGTCACTCATCGTCGGCCTCGGCTCCCCGGGGTCCCGATATGGGACCACTTGCCGTGTCACGCCGCAAGCCCCGGGCCAAACCGGAATGGGCAAAAAAAGAGAGCCGCGCGAGGCGGCTCTTTGAAGTCTTAACAGGGAGGCGTCAAACAGAGTGGACAGGAGCCACTCGAATCCAGATGACTGGACGGCCATCAGTTAAGACCCGTAAAGCTTAAAGGATGGTTAACGCGGGGCGAAGATTTAAGGAAAGCTTTTCGGACTGCCCCGATCCGGGGCACCGCGCGTCAACGTTTTGGAGACGGTATCGACTACGAGCGAACGGCGGCCGCGCCGGAGCACGACCGCCGTCCCTCGCTTGCCGAAACGCTAGGCGGCCGGCTCGACCGAGCTCGCCTGAAGCTGTCCGCCGTTGTCCTTCTGGAACTCGACTTTCACCTTCTCGCCGACCTGCAACTGCGCCGCATTCATGTTCTGCGGCAGCATGTAGGTGTTGCCGTCGTCGAGGGTCACCGTACCCGCCGACGTGTCGATGCTGGTGATGGCGCCGGTGGCCTCATCGGCCAGCGCGGCAAACGAGGAAGCGGCGAGAAGCGCGGCTGCGCCCGCGGTGATCATCAACTTCTTCATTTTCACTCTCCTGCGTTGAGTTGCGCCGTCGCCTCAATAAGCGAGGGCGCGTCCGTCCCCCTCAACGCGTGGGAGTTCAGTCCCCGATCCTGACTTTTGGTTGGCTGTGCCGGGGTACTTCTGTGACAAATCACGGGCACGCGGCCACAATCCGTAGTCGGCACTCCGTCAGTCGACTACCGGATTGTCGGGCAACGCCCCGTAAACGACGAATCCGTTCGGCCAGCCGCCGCCGATATTGACCGATGCGGCAAAAACGCGCGCATCCACATCGACGTTCGGGTCGGATTGATAGACGGGCTCGTGCAGGATCACGTGCAGTTCCGGAAACTGGCCGCACGATTTCAGCGCCTTGAGGTCGGCGTAGGCGGCAATCGCCTCGTCGATGCCGCCGTCCCGGGCCTTGACGATCTTCTCCGCCGAGTTTTCCGAGATGCACAGCACCCAGCCGTGCACCACCATCTCGGTGTCGAGCTGGAAGTCGTTGACCGTTACCGGCGCTGCGAACGCCGGCGACGGCGTCGGCTCGTCGATCACGTCGGAGGCCGCGGCGAAGGCGCCCGTCGGCGTCGCCAGCGCCGCCACCATCATGGCGGCGCAAAAGTCGGTAGTCGCGGATGCGAAGCATTTCGAGCCCCCTGCCCGATCGTCGACCCGTCTTCGCCGCTTACGCCCGTCACGTCCGCCGGCGCCAGTTAACTCGACGGCGGCTGGCCACATAGGTCCGCTGTTGTGCCCCATCGGCAACAGCGACGCGCCGTCCCCCTACCGCTTGAAGAATGCCTGCGCCGCCGTGGCGCTCGCCCGCTTGGCGGCGGCGTCCGCCTCCAGACGGGCGATCTCCGCCTTGAGGATCTCGATTCGCTCGGCGATCTCGGCGAGCGAAAGCTGCGACAGGTCCTGCGCCGACCTCGTGCGCCGCTCTTCTTCTTCGGGGCCTCGTCGTCGAATATCGCCATCGCCTCCTCCTTGTAGCCTCAGCCCGGCACGCGCGCCCGCAGGCTTCGCCACCTCCCCTTCCAGCCGCGCGATGTTCTGGAACAGCCGCTGGGTGGTCAGCCGCAGGAAATAGAACCCGAATTCCGGGTTCTGGAAATAGAGCTGGCGCACTTCGTCGTAGGTGATGGTCAGCACCTCGCCGTCCTCGACGCATTCCAGCGTCTGCCCGCGCCGGTTTTCCGGCGCCAGCAGCCCGAGTTCGCCCACCACCTCGCCCTCGCCGAGGTCGATGCCGAGTTCCTTCAGCCGGAATCGGCCCGACAGCGTGAAGAACATCTCGTTCGCCGGATCGCCCTGGCGAAAGAGCACGTCGCCCGCCGCGCAGTTTCGGTGCGACATGAACGGCTTCAGCCAGTCCATCCGGAGGTCGCCGTGCGCCGCGTGGCGGACGTGCGCGACGAGTTGCATCATCTGGCGCAGCCGGTACGCGTTGAGCGGCAGCAGCACCACGTGCAGGATCAGCACCGGATAGACGAGGTCGATTGCGGAATAGGCGATGAAGATCACGTTGCTGGCGATCGCCATCATGCGCAGCGGGATCATCGTCTTCATCGAATAGGTGGCGATGCTGAAGATGCCGCCGACGTAGCCCAGAAGCTCGAATATGCTCATCACCTCTCTCCGATTCGGCGCGTGGACGCCGCCACCCTTCCCGCCGTTTCCCTGATGGTCAAATATTACCGATTGACGACGCCGGCTCGACCCCCGGCATCGCCTCCAGCGATGGTTGCCAGCAGGCGTCGCGGCCGTTAAACCGCGTCACCATGTCTCTCCCCGCCACCATGACCGCGATCGCCATTCCCGTCCCCGGCGGGCCCGAGGCGCTCGTGCCCGAGACGAGGCCGCTGCCGGCGATCGCCGACGACGAGATCCTCATCCGCGTCCGCGCCGCCGGCATCAACCGCGCCGACGTCCTTCAGCGCGATGGGAAAGTATCCGCATGCCGCCCGGCGTGACCGATATTCCCGGCCTCGAGGTCGCCGGAGAGGTCGCCGCCGTCGGCGCCAGGGTCACCCGCTTCACGGTCGGCGAGCGCGCCATGGCGCTGGTCGCCGGCGGCGGCTACGCCGAATACTGCCCCGCCCACGAGAGGATCGCCCTGCCGATCCCCGACCGGTTTTCGTTCGTCGAAGGCGCCGCGATTCCCGAGGCGTTCTTCACCGTCTGGTCCAATCTGTTCGAGCGCGGCCGCCTCGCCGCCGGCGAGACCGTCCTCATCCACGGCGGCACCTCCGGCATCGGCACCACCGCCATCCAGCTCGCCAAGGCCCGCGGCGCCACCGTCATCGTCACCGCCGGCAGCGAGGCCAAGTGCGCCGCCTGCCTCAAGCTCGGCGCCGACGTGGCGATCGACTACCGCACGGAGGATTTCGTCGCCCGTACGCGCGCGGCCACCGGCGGCCGCGGCGCCGACGTCATCCTCGACATCGTCGGTGGCGACTACATCGCCCGCAACTACGCCGCCGCCGCGCCCGAGGGCCGCATCGTCCAGATCGCCACCCAGACCGGCACCCGCGCCGAGGTCGACGTCCGCCAGATCATGGTCGAAGCGCCTGACCCACACCGGCTCGACGCTGCGCGCCGCGCGAGGTGGCATTCAAGGCCGCGGTCGCCGAGGCCATTCGCGCCAACGTCTTTCCGCTGTTCGCAGCCGGCACCATCGCCCCGGTCATCGATTCGACCTTCCCGCTCGACCGACGCCGCCGGCGCCCACCGCCGCATGGAAAGCTCCGCCCACATCGGCAAGATCGTGCTGACCGTTGAAAATTGAGGCCGTTTCGCGGCGGTTTGCCTCGCCGCCCGCGACAGCCTATATAGGCGCCATCCCCTCAGTATTTCTTCGAGGACAACGGCCCGCCGGCCGAACCGGCGGAACGAGCGGGAGAGACGTGATGACGACAACCGTACCGCTGATGCCCAAGGCGACCGCCGTCTGGCTTGTCGACAACACCGCCTTGTCGTTCGACCAGATCGCTCACTTCTGCAAGCTGCATCCGCTGGAGGTCAAGGCCATCGCCGACGGCGAGTCGGCCCAGACCATCAAGGGCCTGGACCCGATCGTCACCGGCCAGCTCACCCGCGAGGAGATCGCCAAGGCCGAGGGCGACCCGGGCTACCGCCTCGGACTTGCCGAGCCGAAGGTTCGCGCCCCCGCCACCGCCAAGCGCAAGGGCCCGCGCTACACGCCGGTGTCGCGCCGCCAGGACCGGCCGAACGCCATCCTGTGGCTGTTGCGCAATCACCCCGAGCTGAAGGACGCCCAGATCATGCGGCTGGTCGGCACCACCAAGCCGACGATCGAATCGATCCGCAGCCGCACCCACTGGAACGCCAACAACCTGCAGCCGCTCGACCCGGTGACGCTCGGCCTGTGCTCGCAGATCGACCTCGATTTCGAGGTGGACAGGGCGGCCAAGGCCTCCCCGTCCGACGGCGAGCCGGTGAGCGAGGGCGCCACGCTCCTGCCCGCCTCCGAGACGACCACCGCCGCGGCGGCCGCGGTGGCGGCAGCGGCGGCGGCCCGGCCGGAGCGCAGCGCCGAGCGGGAGGCCTCGGCGGAAGCCGACGCCGTCTTCGCCAAGCTCAAGTCGCTGAAGGGCCCCGAGCAATCGGACGACCAGCGCGGACAGTAAGGCTGATCGTCGCGACCGTCACTCCTTCACCGGCACCGTGTAGTTCAGCACCAGGCGGCCGCCGTCGACGTAGATCGTCTGGCCGGTGATGTAGCTGGCGTCCTCCGACGCCAGGAACGCGGCGACGCCGGCAACCTCGCTCGGGCTCGCCGAGCCGGCCGAGCGGCGTGCGCGACAGCATCTGCCGGCGCATGTCGGGATCCTCGGCGATGACCGCCTCGGCCATCTCGGTGGCGATGGTGCCGGGCCCGATCGCGTTGACGCGGATGCCGTAGCGGCGCCAGCGCCAGCGCCATCGCCTTGGTGAGCGCGTTGATGCCGCCCTTCGACACCGCGTAGGCAACATGGTTGGCGATCGGCATCAACGCGTTGACCGACGACAGGTTGATGATCGCCCCGGCCTTGGCGCCGGCCTTGGTGCACTCCACCATGTGGCGCGCCACCGCCTGCCCGCACAGGAACGCGCCCTTGACGTTGACGCGCATCACCCGGTCGAAGTCCGCCTCCTCCATCTCGAGAAAATCGCCGGCGGAGAGGATGCCGGCGTTGTTGACCAGCACCTCGACGTTGCCGAACGCCTCGACCGTCTCGGTGATCAGGTTGCGCACATCGAGCCGCTCGCCGACGTCGCATTCGACGAAGCGCACCGTCGCCGTATCGGGCGAGATCGGCCTCCGCCGTCGCGCCGGCCTCGTCGTCGATGTCGGCGATCACCACCTTGGCGCCTTCGCCGAGGAACCGCTGGGCGATGGCGAAGCCGATGCCCCGCGCCGCGCCGGTGACGATGGCAACCTTGTTCTCGAGCAGCATCCGAAACATCCCCCGCTCGCGATCGAACCCGAAAGCGTTAGCCAATGGCGGCCGGGGTGTCCATCGCCACCGGTTGTTGCCGGACGGCGGGGCGCCCTATGCTGTCGGCTGGCGCCGCCGGCGTCACTCCGCCTCGCCTCACCACACGCTCCCGCGATGATCAGCGATCCCGTGTTCTATGCCGCCGCCATACCGGCGATGGTCGTCCTCGGCCTGTCCAAGGGCGGCATCCAGAACATGCGGCATACTGGTCGTGCCGATCCTGTCGCTGGTCATCTCGCCGGTGCAGGCCGCCGGCATCACCCTGCCGATCCTGATCCTGAGCGACATCGTCGCGGTCGCCTCTTACTGGCGCTCCTACGACGCCACCACGCTCAAGATCGTTCTGCCCGGGCGCCATGGTCGGCATCGCCATCGGCTGGCTGACGGCCGCCTGGGTGAACGAGGCGCTGATCCGGCTGATCGTCGGCGCCATATCGGTCCTGTTCGCCCTCAACTACTGGTTTCGCGTGCGCCTGCGCCAGACGCCGCACGGCGCCGACGTCGTCAAGGGCGGCTTCTGGGGGATCCTCACCGGCTTCACCAGCTTCGTCAGCCACGCCGGCGGCCCGCCCTATCAGATGTACGCCGTTCCCGCTGCGGCTGGAGCCGCGCGTCTTTGCCGGCACCGCGGTGGTGGCGTTCGCCGTCATCAACGCGGTGAAGGTCATCCCCTACTTCTTTCTCGGCCAGTTCGACGCGACCAACCTGGAGACCGCCGCCGTCCTCCTGCCCATCTCGATCCCCTCGACGCTGCTCGGCGTCTGGCTGGTCCGCCAGTTCCGGACGGAAGCCGTTCTACAAGCTGATCTACGCGCTGATCTTCGTGATCGGCGTCTATCTGGTCTGGGACGGGCTGGCCGAGTACGCCGGGCTGGTCTGACCGGCCCAAAACGAAAGCGCCGCGGAAATCCCGCGGCGCTTCCTCAAAGAACCTCAGCCAACGCTGTCAGTGAACCGATTCGTCCTTCAAGCGAGCAATTTCATCCTTCAGCAGCAGTTTGCGGCGCTTGATCTCGGTCAGTTGAAGCTGATCGGTACCCGGGTGCGCCATGGCGTCCTCAAGCTCTTTCTCAAGTGCCTGGTGACGCCGCTCCAGCTCTGCAAGATGCGACTCCATCGTCATCAGCGAGGCCTCCATGTCCGCTCGTAACGCCACTCAGTTTGACACAGCGGCGTCATACTGTCGAACCGGCACGGCGGGTTGTGCGCCGCACAATCGCGGGTTTTCCACGCCAACCGGCCCTGTTTTCGGATTTGGAGCCGCGCTTCGCGGCAGTTCAAGGCCCCGGCCGGTGAATGCGCCTTATGCGTGCAGCGGCGACCGTGATAATATCTGCGAGACTGTGGGAGGTCTGCCACAAGAAACGCGCGGGCTGAGCGGCATGGTTTCCGACGAAGACCGGCGACTGAGCGAGGAGGAGGACCGGGAGATTCGGCGCGAGCTGGCGGAGCTGCGCCAGGAGCACCGCGACCTCGACGCCGCCATCGCCGCCATGGTCGAATCGCCCTCCTCCAATACCATGGGCATCCAGCGCCTGAAGAAGCGCAAGCTGGCGCTGAAGGACCGCATCGCCGTCCTCGAGGACCGCCTGTTCCCCGACATCATCGCCTGACCGAGCCGCTTCTTGCGGGCGGGCGATCGGCCCCTATAATCCGCGCCTCGCTGCAACCTCCCGGAAAATGGATTTGGTCATGGTCGCTGAGGCACCTCCGGTTGCCATCATCATGGGCAGCCAGTCCGACTGGTCGGTGCTGCGCGAGGCGGCCGATACCCTCGATTCGCTCGCCATCGCCCACGACGACCGCATCGTCTCGGCCCATCGCACGCCCGACCGCCTGGTCGCCTTCGCCACCGGCGCGCGGGCCGCGGGCTACAAGGTGATCATCGCCGCCGCCGGCGGCGCCGCCCATCTCCCCGGCATGTGCGCCTCCATGACCCCGCTGCCGGTCCTCGGCGTGCCCATCGAGACCAAGGCGCTCGGCGGCCTCGACAGCCTCTATTCGATCGTCCAGATGCCCGCCGGCGTGCCCGTCGGCACGCTCGCCATCGGCCGCTCCGGCGCGATCAACGCGGCGCTGCTGGCGGCCGCGATCCTCGCCCTCGGCGATGCGGCGCTGGCCGCCCGCCTCGACGCCTGGCGGGCCCGGCAGACCGCCTCCGTCGGCGAGCGCCCGAGCGACGATGGCTGAGCCGCCGGTACCCCCTGGCGGCATCGTCGGCATCCTCGGCGGCGGCCAGCTCGGCCGCATGCTGGCGCATGGCCGCCGCCGAGCTTGGCCTCTCCTGCCACGTCTACTGCCCGGACCCCAAGAGCCCGGCCTTCGCCGTCTCGGCCGCCCGCACCGTCGCCGCCTACGACGACGAGGCGTCGCTCGCCGCCTTCGCCGCGTCCGTCGACGTCGTCACCTATGAGTTCGAGAACGTCCCCGTCGAGACCGTGGGCCACCTCGCCGAGCGGGTGGCGGTCTATCCGGGCGCCAACAGCCTCGCCGTGGCGCAGGACCGCGTTTCCGAGAAGGAGTTGCTCACCCACCTCGGCATCGCCGTGCCGGCGTACGCGCCGGTCGCCGCCCCCTCCGACATCTACTCGGCCATCGCCCGCACCGGCCGCCCGGCGATCCTCAAGACCCGCCGCTTCGGCTACGACGGCAAGGGCCAGGTCGCCGTCGGCCACGGCGACGACCCCCACGGGGCATGGCGGGCGATCGGCGAGGTGCCGGCGATCCTGGAGGCGCACGTCCCCTTCGAGCGCGAGATCTCGGCCATCGTCGCCCGCGCCCGCGACGGCACCATTCGCGGCTTCGACGTCGGCGAGAATCGCCACACCTCCGGCATCCTCGCCACCACCACCGTCCCCGCCGCCGTAAGCGACGAGATCGCGGCGCAGGCGCTCGCCATCGCCGCCCGCATCGCCGATACCCTCGATCACGTCGGCGTCCTCGCCGTGGAGATGTTTGTCGTCACCACCCGCGGCGAAACCCGCCTGCTCGTCAATGAGATCGCGCCGCGTGTTCACAATTCAGGTCACTGGACCGAGCGACGCCGCCGCCACCTCGCAGTTCGAGCAGCACATCCGCGCCATCGCCGGCTGGCCGCTCGGCGATCCGGCGCGCCTCGCCGACGTGGTGATGACCAACCTGATCGGCGACGACGTCGCCCGCTGGCGCGAACTCGCCGCCGAACCCGGCGCCCGCCTTCACCTTTACGGCAAGTCCGAGGCGCGCCCCGGCCGCAAGATGGGTCACGTCAACCGGCTCTCCCCGCGGGCGTAGAACGAAGGTTGTTTTTGACGGGCTTCGCTGCTTCTGGTAAGGAGCGCTCCCGTCGATGGTACCGGCGTTTGCGGCCGGCACGCGGCGGGATTCGATACCGGCCACCACAAATCAGCAGGATGCTTCGCTTGCAGGTTCTCGTTCGCGACAACAATGTCGATCAGGCGTTGAAGGCCCTCAAAAAGAAGATGCAGCGCGAGGGGCTCTTCCGCGAAATGAAGCTGCGTAACTACTACGAGAAGCCGTCGGAGCGGCGCGCCCGCGAGAAGGCCGAGGCCGTGCGGCGCGCGCGCAAGCTGGCGCGCAAGCGCGCCCAGCGCGAAGGGCTGATCGCCGCGCCGAAGCCGCGCGTCGCGCGCTGAAGCGCTCTCGATTTCGCCGGCATTCGGTGGCATCGTGTGTTGCCTGCGTCGCGTGAGGCGGCGGGCGGATGGACTGCTGGAGGTCGGACGAGCTGACGGTGCTGGTGCTCCTGGCGATTCCCCTTGACCTGACCGCGTTCGTCCGCCGGGCGGCCGTCGTCGTGGCTGCCTGCGGCGCCATCGCCCTCGCCGGCTGCCAGAGCTCCCAGACCACCCTCGACGGCAGTCTCGCCACCGCCAATTCGGCCGCCGCCGGCTCCGAGGCCAACATCGCCTCGTTGAGTGCGGTGGTGAAACAGAACCCGTCCGACCCCAGCGTCTACAACGTGCGCGGCAGTGCCTATGGCAAGGCCGGCAAGTTCAACGACGCCATCAAGGACTTCGACGCCGCCATCAAGCTCGATCCGAATTTCTACCAGGCTTACTACAATCGCGCGCTCGCCCAGCGCAGCCTCGGCCGCGACGACCTCGCCTTCGCCGATTTCAACCGCGCCATCGAGATCAGCCCCGGCTATGCCGCCGCCTACGTCGGTCGCGGCAACATGTATCGCCTGCGCAAACAGACCGACTACGCCCTCGCCGACTTCAACAACGCCATCCGAATCGACGCCAACGACCCGCGCGCGTACCACAATCGCGGCCTTGTCTATCAGGCCGAGGGCCGCCAGGACGACGCCATCGACGATTTCTCGAAGGCGATCTCGCTCGCGCCCGGCAACAGCGAGCCGTTCAACGCCCGCGGCCTCTCCTATCTCGCCCAGGGTGACTACAAGGCCGCCCTCGACGATTTCAACGAGGTGGTCAAGCGCGACAAGAGCTCCTACGAGGGCTGGACCAATCAGGGCCTGGCGCTTGAGAAACTGGGCATGACCGACAAGGCGTACGCCGCCTTCGCTCATGCCGCCGCGCTCAACCCGCGCTACACGCCGGCCTCCGACGGCATGCGCCGCACCCAGTCCGGCCGTTTCGCCGCCGTCGGCCAGGGCTGATCCGGCATACCGGCGGCGCCCCCGTCGCCGTCACCCTCCGCCACGCTCTACCCTCGCATCGACCAGATCGCCCGGAAAAAAAGCGGGGTCGCGGCAGGACGATGTTAGGAAAGTCGGTGGTATGCGGCTTCGCCCTTTCATCCCGAAACCGGGTTCCCGACAGGCGGCGCGGCATGAGCTGGAAAGACGACGTTCGGTTGCGGTTCTCGCTTGAGCAGGACTCCGCCAAATGGGACGAGATGTATGCGGGCGGAACAGAACGCCTGGATGATGAATTCTTCCGCCTCCGGCGCGATTTCACGGTTGACTACGTTACGTCCACCTGCGGCGTCGACGCCGCCATCTGCGATCTCGGCTGCGGCGCCGGCCCGGTCGTCTCCGAGTTGCTGAAGCGGGGCTACGACCCCGTAGGCCTCGATTACTCGGGCGAGATGCTGCAAAACGCCGCCAACCGCATCGCCGCCGCAACGCCCGGTCGCCGGCCGCTGGTGCGCAGCGACGTGCAGTCGCTGCCCTTGCGGGATGCGAGCTACGATTGCGCCGTCTGCCTTGGCGTCATCAGCTACGTCGAGCGGTACGAGAACATCATCAGGGAGATCCACCGCATCCTGAAACCGGGCGGCACCGCGGTCGTCTCCTATCGCAGCATCACCAACCTGCTGGTCAGCGACCCCGTCGGTCCGTTCCGCCACGTCGCCAAAAAGGCGCTGCGTCGGTTGAACTCCACCCCGCAAAAATTCCGCATCGGCGAACACATGCGCTACGTCGAGGTCCGTCGCGTCCTTGAGGAGAACGGCCTGACGGTGGAAGCCTTCGCGGGGATCGGCTTTGGTCCGCTGCGGTTCAACACCCGGCCGCTCCTCAGCGAAAAGACCTCGCTCAGGCTTCACCGGACCCTGACGCGCTGGATGGAAGCGATCGGTGCGGAGTTTCCGTTCCGCATCGGAACCGACGTCCACATCTTCGTGGTTCGCAAGTCGGCGCGCGACCTCAACTGACGCACGCGAAGCGCCAGCGCCCGCCGCCTCACAGCGCCTTGACGATGCCCTCGGTCATCTTCTTGGCGTCGCCGAGCAGCATCATGGTGTTGTCGCGATAGAACAGCGGGTTGTCGATGCCGGCGTAGCCGGAGCCGAGCGACCGCTTGACGAACATCACCGTCCCCGCCTTCCACACCTGCAACACCGGCATGCCGTAGATCGGCGACGACGGGTCTTCCTCGGCCGCCGGATTGGTGACGTCGTTGGCGCCGATGACGTAGGCGACGTCGGTCTGCGCGAAGGCCGAGTTGATGTCCTCCAGCTCGAACACCTCGTCGTAGGGCACGTTCGCCTCGGCGAGCAGCACGTTCATGTGGCCCGGCATGCGGCCGGCGACCGGGTGGATGGCGTAGCGCACCTCGACGCCCTCCGCCTTCAGCTTGTCGGCCATCTCCTTCAGGGCGTGCTGCGCCTGCGCCACCGCCATGCCGTAGCCCGGCACCACGATGACGCTCGAGGCGTTCTTCATGATGAAGGCGGCGTCCTCCGCCGAGCCGAGCTTGACCGGCCGCGTCTCGGCTTCGCCCGCCGCCGCCGTCTCGCCGCCGAAGCCGCCGAGGATGACCGAGATGAACGAGCGGTTCATCCCCTTGCACATGATGTACGACAGGATCGCGCCCGACGAGCCGACCAGCGCGCCGGTGATGATCAGCGCGATGTTGCCCAGCGTGAAGCCGATGCCGGCCGCCGCCCACCCCGAGTAGGAGTTGAGCATCGAGATGACCACCGGCATGTCGGCGCCGCCGATCGGGATGATGATCAGCACGCCGATGGCGAACGAGATGAGCGTGATCAGCCAGAACACGATCTGGCTCTGCGTGATCACGAAGACGATGATGAGCACCACCAGCAGCGCGGCGAGGCCGCCGTTCACCAGGTGACGCTGCGGCAGCAGGATCGGCTTGCCCGACATCCGCCCGTCGAGCTTGAGGAAGGCGATTACCGAACCGGTGAAGGTGATCGCGCCGATGGCGACGCCGAGCGACATCTCCACCAGGCTCTGCCCGTGGATGCGGCCCGCCTCGCCGATGCCGAACGCCTCCGGCGCGTTGAGCGCCGCCGCCGCCACCAGCACCGCGGCGAGGCCGACCAGCGAGTGGAAGGCCGCCACCAGTTGCGGCATCGCCGTCATCGGGATGCGCCGCGCGATCACCGCGCCGATGCCGCCGCCGATGGCGAAGGCGAGCACGATCAGCCCGAAGGCGCCCCAGCCCGGTGCCGCCACCAGCAGCGTCGTCAGAACGGCGATCGCCATGCCGGCGATGCCGAACGCATTGCCCTGGCGCGAGGTCTCCGGGCTCGACAGCCCGCGCAGCGCCAGAATGAAGAGAACCCCGGCGGCGAGGTAGGCGATCGCGGTGACGTTGGCGTTCAGCATCATCAGCTCCGTTGGCGCAACGCGATGTCGACGCCGGAAATTCTCTTATCCCTCTAGCGATCGTCGCAGGGCAGCGACCAATCCCGGCAGGTCTTCCCGGATGGTTTTGACGATTATCTCGGCCCGCACCTGCCGGTATCCGTGAACCAGGTGATGCCTCATTCCGACCACCAGCGACCAGGGAACCTCCGGAAGGGTCATCCGGCCGCCCTCCGAAACGCGACTCGCCGCCTCTCCGACCACCTGCAACGCGTGTCGGATGGCCAGATAGCTGCGTTCATCCGCAACCAGTTCGGTTGCGCCCGAAGGCCCGAGAAGTTTCGTCGCGATCTCGGCATGGCGGAGCATGTCCCTGAGCAGTTCAAAGTCCAGGTCATCCATCAGAGCGGCATGAAATCGCGCTCGATGGCAGCGCGAACGCCGGGGCGAAGGTCTTCGCGAAAAACGAATTCAACCGACAGCCCGGCCCCGATCAGCCGGCTGAGCTCTTCTTCCGCGGCGGCGATCTGAAACAGCGTCGGCGTGGAAACGACATCGACCATGACGTCAATGTCGCTGTCGGACCGCGCATCTCCCCGGGCCACGGAGCCGACGAGCCCAACCATGCGAAGCCCGTAGAGGCTCTCGATGTGCGTGCGCTGCGACCGTAACGCCGCCAGCACCTGCTCACGATCGATGGCGATGGCCGGGGCAGTCATTATTTCTGCTTCTTCTTGTACATGGCGAGCATGCGCTGGGTGACGAGGAACCCGCCGAACATGTTGATCGAGGCGAGCACCAAAGCCACGAACCCGAGCGCCCGCGCCCACCAGTGGCCGGCGCCGGCGGCCGCCTGCGCGGCGCCGAGCGCGACCGCGAGCAGCGCGCCGACCGCGATCACCGACGAGATCGCGTTGGTCACCGACATCAGCGGCGTGTGCAGCGCCGGCGTCACCGACCACACCACGTAGTAGCCGACGAAGATCGCCAGCACGAAGATCGACAGGCGAAAGACGAATGGGTCGGCGGCGATCTCGCTCATGACTTTCCTCCTTCGCCGGCGAAAGCCGGGTGGACCACCTTGCCGTCGCGGGTCAGCACCGTCGCCTTGACCAGGTCGTCGTCCCACTTGACCGCCACGGTTTTCTTTTCCTTGTCGATCAGCGTCTCGACGAAAGCATAGAGGTTGCGCGCGTAGAGCGCCGAGGCGCTGGCAGCGATCCGTCCCGGCACGTTGAGGTAGCCGAGAATGGTGACCGCGCCGGCCTTGACGACCTTGCCCGCCTCCGAGCCCTCGACGTTGCCGCCGCGCTCGACCGCGAGGTCGACGGCCACCGAGCCCGGCTTCATCGAGGCGACCATGTCCTTCGAGATCAGCCGCGGCGCCGGCCGGCCGGGGATCAGCGCCGTGGTGATGACGATGTCCTGCTTCTTGATGTGCTCGGCGACCAGCGCCGCCTGCTTCTTCTGGTATTCCGCCGACATCGGCTTGGCGTAGCCGGCCGCCGTCTCCGCCTGCTTGAATTCCTCGTCCTCGACCGCGACGAACTTGGCGCCGAGGCTCTCGACCTGCTCCTTCGCCGCCGGCCTGACGTCGGTGGCGGTGACGACCGCGCCGAGCCGGCGCGCCGTGGCGATCGCCTGCAGCCCCGCGACCCCCGCGCCCATGACGAAAACCCGCGCCGCCGGCACCGTGCCGGCCGCCGTCATCATCATCGGCATCGCCCGGTCGTAGGCCTCCGCCGCGTCGATCACCGCCTGGTAGCCGGCGAGGTTCGCCTGGCTCGACAGCACGTCCATCGCCTGCGCCCGCGTGATGCGCGGCAGGAGCTCCATGGCGAAGGCGGTGATCCCGGCCTCCGCCATCGCCTTCACCTCGTCCTCGTGGCCGTAGGGGTCCATCATCGCCACGGCCAGCGCGCCGGCCTTGTAGCCCTTCAGCTCGCCCGCCGCCGGCCGGCGCACCTTGAGCACGATGTCGGCGTCCTTGACCACCGAGGCGGCGGTCTTCACCACCTTCGCCCCGGCCGCCGCGAAGTCGTCGTCGGGAATCGCCGACGCCGCCCCTGCCCCGGCGGCAACGGTCACCTCCGCCCCGAGCCCGATGAATTTCTTCACCGTCTCAGGCGTCGCCGCGACCCTCGTTTCGAGCTTGTCGGCTTCCGCCGGCACAGCGATCTTCATCGGACTGTCCGTGGTTGGCGGCGAGCCGCCGGCGCGGGTTTGCCTGGCGAGGCCGAGCGCGATGGCAAGCCCCGCCCGGTTGCTCACAGGAGGAACGTCGCCATCAGCACGAGAACGATGACGATCGCCGCGATCCCGTATTTGGCGGCCCGCAGGAACGTGTGGTAGGTGTGCTCGTGCTCGGCATAGTCGGCTTCGGTTGCCCCGCCGAGTTCGTAGGCAGGCTGGTGTTCGGCCATGACGGATTCCTCTTCCCTCGAAACGTGAAGTCGCCGCTTTATAGCAAACCGTGGGCCGGCGGCAACGCGTCTGTCGTCTCAGGGTGCGGCGGCCGTCAGCCCCACGTCGGCGAGGATCCCGGCCTGCCGCCCGGCCAGCGCCGCCTCGTCGAAGCCGGCGATCATCTCGTCGAACATGCGGTGGAAATTCATTTCCGCCCTGAGGTGCAGCATCACCGCGCCGAGGCCGATCGCCGCCCGTTCCAGGAAGACGAACTCCCGCGGGATGGTCAGCGCCTTCTTCGGCTTCAGCCGCTGCTTGACCTCCCACACCTCCCGCCGGCCGTAGGACTGCGGCGCCACCCCGTCGGCGATGGTGCGCACCCGGTCGTCGAGGAGCGGCCCGTAGATGAACCGCGCCCAGATGGTCAGCGTGTCGATGGTGTCGTCGCCGAGGTTCCTGAACCCCCACGACCGGTAGGCCTCGGCGATCCGCGCCCGGTCGTCGTCCCTGAGGCCGTGGTAGAGCTCCACCACGCCGCGCACGAAGCGCGGCGGAAAGATGCGCACGCAGCCGAAGTCGAGCAGGTTGATACCCGCTGGTTTCTTGCCCTCGGTGAACACCGTGTAGTTGCCGAGGTGGGGATCGCCGTGGATGACGCCGTAGCGGGCGAACGGCATCCACCACGCCTCGAACAGCGCCCGCGCGATCCGGTTGCGGTCCTCAAGATCGTGGTCGAGGAACGTCAGCAGCGGCGCCCCGTCGAGCCAGGTCATCGTCAGCAGCCGCTCCGTCGAGAGGTCCGCCACCGTGTCCGGCACCCGCACCGCCTCCCGCCCGGCGAGCATGGTGCGGTAGAGCGCGGCGTGGCGCGCTTCGCGCACGTAGTCCAGTTCCTCGCGCAGCCGCGCGCCCAGTTCCTCGGCGATCTCGCTGGTGTCGATCTCCGGGCTGAACCGCCGCTGGAGCCCGAGGACGATCGCCGAGCTGGCCGAGGTCGGCCTCGACCGCCGATTTCATGTCCGGGTACTGGAGCTTGCACGCGAGCCGCCGTCCGTCATGGCCGACCGCCCTGTGCACCTGGCCGAGCGAGGCCGCGGCCGCCGGCGTCCGGTCGAAGCTCTTGAACCGCGCTCTCCCAGTCGGCCCCGAGTTCCGCCGCCATCCGCCGCTTGACGAACGCCGGCCCCATCGGCGGCGCCTCCGCCTGCAGCTTCTGCATCTCCACGGCGAACTCGGGCGGCAGCAGGTCGGGGATCGTCGCCATCAGTTGGGCGACCTTCATCAGCGGCCCCTTGAGGCCGCCGAGCGTCGCGGCGAGGTCGGCGGCGTTCTTGGGGTCTGAGAGGTCGCGTCCGAAGAGCCGGGCGCCCGCGATCCGCGCCGCCGCCCCGCCGACCCCGGCGCCCACCCGCGCGTAGCGGGTCACGCGTCCGCTGAGACGGTTCTGTTCACGGTCGCTCATGGGCCGGGCCTTCGGGAGGGCATCGCCCCGCTTATGTAGGCGAGCCCCGGCCCCAAGGCGAGCCGGCTCCACGCGCCTTCCCCTCCCCGGACGGTCCGCGCCTTCCCCTCCGGACCGTCCGCGCCTTCCCTCCCCGGCCGTCCGCTCCTTCTCTTCCCCCTGAAAGGGGGAGGTGGGTTGGCGAAGCCAACCCGGTGGGGGTCTTTTTTTACGCCGGCCAGTTGTCCCGGATCCAGCGCGTCAGCCCGCCCTCGTCGACGGCGCCCGCCGCGAGGTCCTGAATCATCACCGTCGCCTCCGCCGGCGACGGCGCAAACCGGACCCCGTTCAGGCCGCAGGAACACCATCATCGCCGCGAAGGCGGCCCGCTTGTTGCCGTCGACGAAAGCGATGGTTGCGCGCGATGCCGAACGCGTAGGCAGCCGCCAGTTCGGGCAGGTCGCCTTCTTCGTAGGCCCACTCGTGTTGCGGCCGGGCCACCGCCGATTCGAGCAGCCCGCGATCGCGCATGCCGTCCGGGCCGCCAAAAATCGCCAGTTGCTCGGCGTGCATGTCCTCGACCATCGCCACGGTGAGCCACCGTGGCTCGGTCATTTCGCCAGGGCCTTGAAGGTGTCGCGGTACTCCCGCATGACCTCTCGGGCGATCTCCATGGCCTCGTCGTGCGCCGGATCGTAGCGGCTGATCTTGAGGCCGTGGTCGGCGGTCTTCGTGACGAAGACCCAGTCGCCCTGCCCGAGGTCCAGATCGGCGATCAGCTCCTTCGGCAGGATCAGCCCGGTCGAATTGCCGATTTTCTTGATTTCGAGCTTCATGTCGGCCTCCATTGTTATACAGACCGTATAACAAACGTTATACAGAATGTAAAACACCCAATCCCCAAGCGGAGCGCGCCCTACCCTCCCCTTGCGGGAGGGTCAAAACGCGCGACAGCGCGTTTTGGGGAGGGGTGATACCGACCTGCCCGACGAGTTGATGGTGGTCTTGTACCCGCTGGTGAGACCCCTCCCCGAACACGGCTCCGCGGTTTCGACCCTCCCGCAAGGGGAGGGTTGGCGTCGCGCACGCCGCACCGGCTGCCCCTCACCCACAAGGCGAATTGAGCCCCACCGCCGGTGCCGGACGCCTGACCCTCTCCCCTCGTGCGAGAGGGTGGTCCGAGCCGACGGCGAGGACCGGGTGAGGGGGCGCGTCCTTGAGCAACGCACGCACGCGCCGTGGAGTGGGCCCTACCCTCCCCTTCGATGCGGGAGGGTCAAAACGCGCGACAGCGCGTTTTGGGGAGGGGTGATACCGACCTGCCCGACGAGTTGATGGTGGTCTTGTACCCGCTGGTGAGACCCCTCCCCGAAACTGCTCCGCAGTTTCGACCCTCCCGCAAGGGGAGGGTTGGCGTCGCGCACGCCGCACCGGCTGCCCCTCACCCACAGGCAATTGAGCCCCACCGCCGGTGCCGGACGCCTGACCCTCTCCCCTCGTGGGAGAGGGTTGTTTGTCTTGTCGAGCCGAAGGCGAGACCAGACAAACAGGGTGAGGGGGCTGACCCGCCTGCTCTGCCCTGCCTACCGCATCCCCGCCGCGATCAGCACCCCGCCGACCAGCACCGCCGCGATCAGCAGCACCACCAGGAGGCCGATCATCACCGCCGCGCCGATGACGGCGGCCAGCGTCTTCCAGAACCCGATCTGGGCGATGAGGATGACGAGCAGGACGAAGAAGATGAATTTCATGGCATCGAATCCGATCGCAGAGGCGCGCGTCAAATGTAGGCACACCCGCCCTCGCCCGCTACCTGTAGCCGCAACACTCGTAGCCCGGATGGAGCGAAGCGTAATCCGGGGACCACCTCTCCGAGCTGCGGCGTCACCCGCATTGCGCTCCGCTTCATGCGGGCTACGGACTCTGTCAAATTCGGGATAGCCTGCGCCGATGGTTCGGTACCGGCGCAACTTCATTCCAGGCGGCACCTATTTCTTCACGGTCACGCTGGCCGACCGGACGTCCTCGGCACTGGTGGATCGCGTGAGCGCCTTGCGCATGGCGTTCCGAACCGCACGGCAAGAACGTCCCTTCACGATCGAGGCCATCGTCATCCTGCCCGACCACCTTCACACCATCTGGACGTTGCCGTCAGGCGATTCCGATTTCTCTGGCCGCTGGCGGCGGATCAAGGCGTCCTTCACGCATCGTCTCGTCGACGCTGGCGTACCGATCAAACGCCATCGCAACGGTCAATGCGCTCTCTGGCAACGGCGCTTCTGGGAGCACACGATCCGGGACGAAGTCGATTTCGAGCGGCACGTCGACTACGTGCACTTCAATCCGGTCAAACATGGGCTGGTGAACCGGGTGCGCGATTGGCCGTTTCGTCATTTCACGCGTATGTGCGGCGCGGCGTGCTCCCGACCGATTGGGCCGGCGACATCAACGAACCCACGACCGAGTTCGGCGAGCGGCATAGCCCGTAGCCCGGATGGAGCGCAGCGCAATCCGGACCTTTTGCGGACTCGCTCAATTCCCGATTGTTCACACAAGCCGGTTTTCTTCCGCACGTAGGACGCCAGCATCTCGACTGAAAGAGGCTCGAGGGGCCGATAGGTGCCCACCACCCATTTCACAACGTTGGAAACCATATGTATCGGGTTGGAGTTTTCTGGGCCGAAATACCGACCTGCGTCCAGGTCGCTCATATCCGCAATCTCAAATTCACGTTGAATATCCAGCAGAATGTCGGTGGCATCGTCGCCATCGACCCCCAGATCATGGTTGATCGTTGTGTGGGCTCCCATGCGTGCTGCGTCCCGACTTCCGACGTGCCGGGCAATGATCGCCATCATTCTATCCTGAACGGTCGGTGCCATCGGAATCATCGCATTTCACGGAGCACATCCTCGGACGCCCCAAGCGTGGCTCCCGCATTCCGCTCCGCTCCATGCGGGCTACGGGCTCATCGAAAACCCACCAACCGTAGCCCGGATGGAGCGCAGCGCAATCCGGGAACTTCAATTCGAATCTTGACGTCGCTCTCGATTTCGCTTCGCGACCCGACAACGGCTATTCGCCGAGCCGGGAAACCAGTTGCTGCGGGAATTCTTCCTCAAACCGGACTAGAGCACCCTTGTCCGTTCGAACCATGATTCCCGTCTTGTAGTATTCGAATTCGTCCTTGTACTCGGGCATGTACTCGTTGGTGTCCATCGAAGCCACGATCGTCCCGGTCTCACCATTTATTATCTTCACCCGATCGCCGAGTTGCATATCGACACCATCCACGTATTTCATGCGTCACTCCTTTGCGGTGACGGAACCGACTGCTCTCCCCTACCCCTTCACCTCCATCGCATCGAGTTCCCCGATCAGCCCCTCGATCACGCCGAGGCCCTTCTTCCAGAAGCCGGGGTCGGTCAGGTCGAGGCCGAAGGGCGCGAGCAGCTCCTTGTGGTGCTTGGTGCCGCCGGCCCTGAGCAGGTCGAAATACTTCGCCTGGAAATCCGGCGTCCCCTCCTCGTAGAGCGCGTAGAGCGAGTTCACCAGGCAGTCGCCGAACGCGTACGCGTACACGTAGAACGGCGAATGGATGAAGTGCGGGATGTAGCTCCAGAACGTCTCGTAGCCCGGCCCGA
Source organism: uncultured Alphaproteobacteria bacterium (assembly GCA_963826055.1). GTDB lineage: Bacteria > Pseudomonadota > Alphaproteobacteria > Rhizobiales > Kaistiaceae > JBBDMC01. The sequence goes on from CAWGVO010000001.1 coordinate 70,080, forward strand.
GGCGGATCGCCGGCCCGAGGCTGTCGTGCTGCACCTCCATCCAGATCTCGCCGATCCGCTCCGCCGTCAGCTCGCCCTGCCGGCGCTCGGTGTGCACCTTCCGCTCGAAGACGTAGAAGGCGATCTGCCGCACCACCGTGTTGAGCATGTCCTCGACCTTGGCGGCGATCATCGCCTTGCGCTCCTCGCCGTCCGCCTGCTCGGAGAGCAGCGCGCGGAAGGTCAGCATCTCGCCGAACACGCTCGCCGTCTCGGCAAGCGTCAGCGGCGTCGGCGCCATCAGCGCCCCCTGCGGCGCCGCCAGCACCTGGTGGACGCCGTGGCCGAGCTCGTGGGCGAGCGTCATCACGTCGCGCACCTTGCCCTGGTAGTTGAGGAGCACGTAGGGGTGCACCGAAGGGATCGTCGGGTGGGCGAAGGCGCCCGGCGCCTTGCCGGGGCGCACCGGCGCGTCGATCCAGTGTTCGTCGAAGAAGCGCCGCGCGATCGCCGCCATCTCCGGCGCGAACAGCGCGTAGGCGCCGAGCACGGTCGCCCGCGCCTCGCCGAACGGGACCACCCGTTGCGGCGATTTCGGCAGCGGCGCGTTGCGGTCCCAGTAGTCGAGCTTCTCCTGCCCGAACCAGCGCGCCTTCAGCGTGTAGTAGCGGTGCGATAGCGCCGGGTGGGCGGCGTTGACCGCCTCCACCAGCGCGTCCACCACTTCCGGCTCGACCCGGTTGGCGAGGTGGCGCGCCGCCGCCACGTCCTTGAAGCCGCGCCAGCGGTCGGAGATTTCCTTGTCCTTGGCGAGCGTGTTGGTGATCTGGGTGAAGAGCCGCCCGTTCTTGCCGAGCGTCGCGGCGAGCGCTTCGGCCGCCGCCTTCCGCTTCGCCCCGTCCCTGTCCTGGAGCAGGTTGAGCGTCGGCTCGATCGACAGTTCCTTGCCGCCGACGGTGAACCGCAGCCCCGCCATCGTCTCGTCGAACAGGCGGTTCCACGCGCTGTAGCCCGTCACCGACTTCTCGTGAAAGAGAAGTTCCACCCGGTCCTCGAGCTGGTACGGCTTCTCCTTGCGCACGTCCTCCAGCCACGGCCGGTAGCGGGCGAGCGCCGGCGCCGCCAGCGCCGCCTCCAGGTCCTCGTCGGCGATGCGGTTGAGTTCGAGCGTGAAGAAGACGAGGTGCGTGCTCGTCGCCGTGATCTTTTCCACCACGTCGCCGTAGAACTTCGATCGCGCCGGGTCGCTGGTGTCGCCGGCGTGGACGAGCCCGGCGAACGAGATCAGCCGGCCGAGCAACTCGTCGATTTGTTCGTACGCGATGACCGCCTCCGCCAGCCGCTCGCCGGCGTCGGGCTGCCCGGCCAGCCCGGTGAGCTTGCCCTTGAAGCGCATCTCGAACGCGGCCGCGTCGGTCTCGGCAAGCTTCAGGTCGGCGGCGACCGTCGGGTCGCCCATGCCGACGTAGAGGTCGTCGAGGTTCCACTCGGGCAGTTCGCCCAGATCCTCTCCGGCGTCCGCCAGGGCGGTATCGGTCATGTCGGCGTCCTCGTTCGCAACATGGTTAACCATTCCTCACCGGTTTATGGCGCGCCGGCGCGCCCATGCAACCCGCCGGCTGTCCCCATTCTCCAGCAGCCCGATGCAGGCGCGCAACAGTCGTCCCCAATCGCGGTCAACGCGGCGTGCAACACCCCGCCAACGCCCGGCCGGTTAAACACCGATTAACTGGCCCCTCCCATGATCGCGCCAAGAAAACAGCAGCGGGCCGCGATTCCTGGGGAACGCATGGCCCAATTCGGGTCAACAGGGGACGCCGGCGACACCAATGACGACCACCATCCTCATCGTCGACGACGATCCCGTCCAGCGCCGCCTTCTGTCGGCCGCAGTCGAGCGTTTCGGCCACAAACCGGTCGCCGTCGAAGGCGGCGAGGCCGCCCTCGACCTGCTCCGCGGCCCCGATGGCGAAGCCGTCGCGCTGATGATCCTTGACCTCGTGATGCCCGACCTCGACGGCATGGCCGTCCTCGCCCGGCTGCGCGAGGGCGACCGGCGGATTCCCGTCATCGTCCAGACCGCCCACGGCGGCATCGACACAGTGGTCGGCGCCATGCGCGCCGGCGCCGTCGACTTCGTCGTCAAGCCGGCCTCGGCCGAGCGCCTGCAGGTCTCCATCGAAAATGCCCTCAAGCTTGGCGCCCTCGAAGGCGAAATCGCCCGCATCAAGCGTTCCGCCGCCGGCACTCTCACCTTCCGCGATATCATTACCCGCAGCACGTCGATGGAGCGCGTCATCCGGCTTGGCCAGCGGGCCGCCCAATCGCAGATCCCGATCCTGATCGAGGGCGAGTCGGGCGTCGGCAAGGAACTCATCGCCCGCGCCATCCAGGGCGGCAGCGACCGCCGTTCGAAGCCCTTCATCACCGTCAATTGCGGCGCCATCCCCGACAATCTGGTCGAGAGCATCCTGTTCGGCCATGAGAAGGGCGCCTTCACCGGCGCCGCCGAGAAGCACGTCGGCAAGTTCCGCGAGGCCCACGGCGGCACCCTGTTCCTCGATGAGGTCAGCGAGTTGCCGCTCGACATCCAGGTCAAACTTCTGCGCGCCTTGCAGAACGGCGAGATCGACCCGGTCGGCGCCCGGCGGCCTCTGCGCGTCGACTTTCGCCTGATCTCGGCCACCAATCGCAACCTGATCGATCTGGTCAAGGAGGGGAAATTCCGCGAAGACCTCTACTATCGCCTCAACGTGTTCCCGATCCGGATACCGCCTCTGCGAGAGCGCCGTGAGGACATCCCGGAGCTGGTCAGGCATTTCACCGCGCGCTTCGCCGCCGAGGAAGTCCAAGACGTTCATCCGCGGGGTATCGGCACCCGCCCTCCAGCTGCTGTCGCGATACGACTGGCCCGGAAACATCCGCCAGCTCGAGAACGCCGATGTTCAGGGCGGTGGTTCTTGCCGACGGGCCAGTCCTCACACCCGAGGAATTCCCCCAAATCGCCGCCTACCTCGATGGTTCCGCGCCGGCAACCGCCGAGCAGGAGGACTTCCCGCTGCCGACCGAGCCCATCGCCATCGCGGTCGATCTGCCGCCTGCCGATGTTTCCGGCCAGATTTCCGCCCTCGACGAGGCCGGCGATATCCGTCCGCTCTCGCACGTCGAGGAAGCGATGATTCGTTTGGCGCTCGACCGCTACGACGGCCGCATGACGGTTGTTGCGCGCCAATTGGGCATCGGGCGCTCAACCCTCTATCGCAAGCTCAAGGAATTCGGCATTTCGGACACAGTTCCCGGAATTGCGGCCGAATAAGCGGTAACATTGCCTTGATCGGGCTTCTGCCCTGGTTGAATTACCCTATTGTTTGATTTCTCTACACACACATAGGCCAAACTGGCCCCTGTTCGGAGAAGCTAGAGGATCGCGAATGATGCCCGTTCGTGCGTTGATGCCCGCCGTTGCTACAGTGATTCTGACCACTGCCGGGGCCCTGGCCGCGACCGCCGACAAGGCGGCGCCTGCCACTGACGACAAGACGCCCGCGATTTTCGCGAGCTATGTGGTCAGCGATCGCATCGTCGATCCGATGGCCGAGGCAATTCGGTCGATCCTGAGCGACGCCGGCACACGCGGCGCCTTTCTGGACAAGCGCGATGCTGCCGCGGTCGCCGAATTCTACGACGAGCAGGGTTACGCGCCGGTCTGGACAGCCAACGGCAAGCTCACCGAGCGGGCCCTTACGGTCATCGCCCGGCTGAAGCAGGCCAACACCGACGGCCTCAACCCGGCCGACTATCCGACCCCCCATGTCCAGATTGGCCTTGCCCAGCCGGCGACCATCGAGGCGGTGGCGCGCGCCGATGTCCTGCTCAGCCGCTCGGTCGTCACATACGCCCGCCATGCCCACGCAGGCCGCTACGCGCCGGCCGACATTAGCCAGAACATCGACTACAAGCCCCACCTGCCCGATCCGGTGGCGGTTCTCGCCAACGTGGCGGGCGCCGACGATCCGGCCGCGGCGCTGGCCTCATACAACCCGACTCATCCGGAATTTGTCGCGTTGCGGAAGATGCTTGCCCAGATCCGCGCGTCGCACGTCGAAACGCCGCCGATGGTGCCGGCAGGCCCGTTGCTGAAGTTGGGCGTCAAGAGCTCACGCGTCGCCATCCTGCGGGAGCGGCTGAAGGTCACGGAACCCGCCGATGATCCGGAGCGTTTCGACGAGGTGGTCGACGAGGCGGTGCGGGCCTACCAGGAGCAGGCCGGTCTGGTTGCCGACGGCATCGTCGGCCAGGGTACGCTCGGCCGGCTCAACGCGGCCGCCGACGACCACGTCGCCACCATACTGGTCAACATGGAGCGGTGGCGCTGGATGCCGGAAAATCTCGGCAACTACTACGTCCGCGTCAACATCCCGAACTTCAACCTCGACGTTTACAAGAACGGCGAGGTCATTCACACCACGCGTATAATCGACGGCAAGCCGACCAACCAGACGCCGATCTTCTCCGACGAGATCGAGTACGTCATCGTCAATCCCGTGTGGAACGTCCCTTCCTCGATCGCGGTCAAGGAAATGCTGCCGGACATTCTGGCCAACCCGGGTGCGGCGCTCAGCGGCTACGACGTCTACGCCAACATCGGCGGGCGTTTCCAGCAGGTCAATCCGTACATGATCAACTGGAGTACGGTTGACATGCGCAAGATCCAGATCAAGCAGCCGCCCGGCGAGAAGAACGCCCTCGGCGTGATCAAGTTCATGTTCCCCAATCCGTTCGCCGTTTACCTGCACGACACGCCGACCAAGAGCCTGTTCCAGAAGGATTATCGCGCCTACAGCCACGGCTGCATGCGGGTGATGAACCCCTGGGACTTCGCGGACGTACTTCTCGCCGACGAGCCCAACGTCTCGGCGGCGTCCCTGAAGAAACTTGTCGGCGGACCGGAGCGGCGGGTGAACCTCGATCACCCGATCGCCGTTCACATCACCTATTTCACCGCCTGGGTTGACGACCAGGGCGATCTCCAGGTTCGCAACGACGTCTACGGCCTCGACGATCGCATGGAAAAGGTCATGGGCAGTCAATCATAGATTGCAGGAGAAACGCGAGCGTAGACGGGCGGTTAGACGGCCTTTCGGGCCTTGCCTCTGCGCCCTTTAAATGCCACGATCCCCTCATATTCAGGGTAACGTGGCGAAGGCGTTAGAGTGTTCGCGTTGGCGCTTTTGGGAGTGGTAAAGAGGCGTTAACCATTACACTGCGACAATAGAGCCGCTGGTGGGCCTGTTTTTTCAGGTAGGGACGGCGACAGAAGTTGTTTCGGCGGGGCGAAACTGTATCAAGCGTAACACGATGGTCCTTCAGGGACCGTGTTCCTGCACGACTCGGCGCGATTGCCTTGACGCTGGTGCTGTGCACGGCGGCGGTTGGCCGCGGCGAGGCTTCCGGCGAAGTTCGCGCGCTGAAGCTTTACAACCTCCACACGCATGACAAGGCCACGATCGTTTTCAAGCGCGGCGGCGTTTACGATCAGGCCGGTCTCGACCAGCTCAACGAATTCCTGCGCGACTGGCGCAAGGACAAGGTCATCAAGATGGACCCCCATCTGTTCGACCTTGTCTGGGAGGTCTACCAGCAGTCCGGCTCGCAGGATTACATCAACGTGATCTGCGGCTACCGGTCGCCGGATACCAACGAGATGTTGCGTCGCCGGTCGAGCGGCGTCGCCCAGAACAGCATGCACATTCAGGGCAAGGCAATGGACTTCGCCATCCCTGATGTCCCGCTCGCGAAGCTGCGCGTGATCGGCCTCAAGATGCAGGAAGGCGGCGTCGGCTTCTACCCGACGTCGGGCTCGCCGTTCGTCCACATGGACACCGGCAACGTCCGCCACTGGCCACGCATGTCGCACCAGCAACTGGCCCAGGTCTTCCCCGACGGCAAGACCCTGTACATCCCCTCCGACGGCAAACCGCTGCCAGGCTACGACCAGGCGCTCGCTGACTACAAGGCGCGGAAGGCTACCGAGGGCAGCATAGCGGTGGCCCGCTTCGACAAGTCGGCTTCACCGACAGTAGTTGCTTCGATTGCCGCCAACAAGCCGGCGCCAGCGGTCGTCGCCTCGGCCGCGGACCCCGACGAAATCCAAGACAATGTCGAGGCCGCAGCGCCTGTCCCCACGCCGCATCGTGCCGTCGCGGTGGCCGTTGCCAGCTATTCGACCGTACCGGCACCTCTTCCGCGGCTCGCCCCTAGACATACCGCGCCCCTCACCGTTGCCGCCGCCTCTCTGCCGGCACCGGCCCCAAGCCGCGGCCTCGACTTCAACTCGGTCGCGAGCACAAACCCGATGCCAATCACGCCGGGCATCGATTTCGGCTCACCACAGATCTGGTCGCCACCCGCCGTTCCCGCCGAACTCGCCGCAGCCATGGCCCAACGCGACCACACCCGGCGCGGCGCCTCCGTGCCGATCGCACCGACTGCCGTTGTCGCCACCATCGATGTCAGCCGGCCGTTGCGCGCCGAGGCCATGACGACAGCGGTCCTTCGCCGGCACGTCACGGAAGAACCTACGGTGTCCGCCACCGTCCTCGCCTACGCTCCACTGAGCGCCTTCCGGACGGATGCGGCTCCGGTCAAACGCGGCGCCCTTGGCGTGCCGCTGCCGGCTCTGAACCCGCGGCATGACGATCAAACGGCGCGCGCCGCGCCGGCACCTCGCGGCACCGATGCGGCACCGCGCATGTACGCTCCGCCGCTGACCATGACCAATCTCGACACGCAGGGACTGCGTCTGTGGATCGGCCCGGGTTCCACCCGTCAGAAGAGCTTCGCCCTGCTCACCATGCCCGATTTCAGCCAGCCCACGGCCTTGATCAGCAAGCCCGAGGTTACTCTCGCCGCAGGCTTCGGGCCGAGACCCTACGGAATGCTGCGCACCGACAGCTTCTCCGGGCCGCTGGTCGCCCAGCCGGCGGTCATTGACCTCACCGACGGAACCTTGGTCACCGCCTCGCGCTGAACCCCGGCCTACTCCGCCGCGGCCCGCATGCCGAGCGCGTGCATGTAAAGGTCGAGCAGCGCCTCCTGTTCCTGCCGCTCGGCCATGTCCTGTTTTCGCAGCCTCACCACCTGCCTCAGTGTCTTGGTGTCGAAGCCGTTGGCCTTCGCCTCGGCGTAGACCTCCTTGATGTCGTCGGCCAGCGCCTGCTTCTCCTCCTCCAGTCGCTCGATGCGCTCCACGATTGACCTGAGCTGTTCTCCCGCGAAGCTCACGCTCTCGACCATCGACTTTCTCCCGATACCGAATTCCGTTCAGGGGTCTTGGATGGCCCGTCGTGGCGCCGCGCACAAGTCGCCGGCGCGGTTTATCAACCGGCAAGGAACGGCCCCGAGGATCAGAAGGTGTGGCGGACCTCGTGCAAATCCTCACGGTGGTTGAGTTCGGCGACGATCATCGCCAACCGCTCGGCCCATGCCTCCGCACCATCCGGGTCACCGATCAGATCCTGCCGGATCTCGACAAGGGCGTGGGCGAGGCCCCGCGCTGTGCCGTGTCGATGCATGGTGTCGTTGGCGAGCGCCCCCGAATAAGGTTCGTTGTCACCAACGACCAGGTCCGCATCCGTGCGCAAGGCCGCCAGCAGCGGCCCCGGCAGACGAGGGTCATTGTCCCACAGGATGCCCGCGTGCCAAGGGCGTACCTTGCCCCGCCACACCGGCGTGAAGCTGTGGATGGAAATCAGCGCCGGCACCCGCCCTGTCGCCATCGCCCGGTCGATCGCCGCTTCGACTGCGGCGTGATAGGGCTCGTGGAAGCGGGCAATGCGCCGCGCCCGCTCTTTTTCGTCGACGTTGGCGTTGCCCGGAATCACCGTTCGGTCGGAGAGCCGCATGACCAGGGTTGGATCGTCGGTACCGCGGTTAACGTCGATCAGGAGTCGCGAAAAGTTGGCGAGCACCGCCGGCGCGCCGAGGCGGGCGGCAAGGCCGCGCGCAACCGCTTCGGCGCCGGGGTCGTAGGCTATGTGGCGGGTGAAGGTCTGCGCCGGCAGGCCAAGGTCGCCGTATTCCAGTGGCAGCCTGTTGCCGGCGTGGTCGCACAGGATGAGGAAGCCCGACGCCGGCTCGCCGTCGACCCGTGAGACAGGCGTGAACGCACCCGGCTCCGCCACCCGGCGCCGGGCCGGAGGGGCCGAGGCAATATCCATGGCAGCGGGATAATAGTGTCGCCCGCCGCACCGCGCTAGCGCGGCGAGGTCATGATCCCGCCCTGTTGTCGCGCCAAAAGGCGCCCGACAGAAGCAATCCGAACCGCCGGGCCCACCGCCGCCCGACCCGCGTTGACACAGCGAAAGGGCGCAAGCCATAAGTGTCCCCCAAGGCAACACCGGCCGTTGAACTCATAAATCTCGAAAGTGGCGAAGCGCTCGCAGAGCATCCCGTCGTGGTATCGGCCGGCGATCGTGATCGCGGCCACCGCGGCCTTGGTAGTCGTCGCCGGCGGCGTCTATTTCTTTTTCTTCAGTCCGCACGCTGAAAACGTCGCCGAGGCACGCCTGCTCGCCGACGGCGGCGGAGCGACTTCCGGCGTTGCCGGCGGCGTTGCCGCCGATCCCACCAGCGGCCTGCGTCTATGCAACCAGACCCAGAGCCGCGTCGGCGTTGCCATCGGCTACAAGGACAAGCGACAATGGATTACGGAAGGCTGGTGGAACGTTGCCGCGGGCACCTGCGAAACTCTGATGCCAGGACCGCTGGTATCGCGCTTCTACTACCTTTACGCTGTCGACTACGATGAGGGCGGCGTCTGGGGCGGCAAAGCTGCGATGTGCACCCGCGACAAGATGTTCACGATCCACGGGATCGAGGATTGCGTTGCCCGCGGCTTCGAACGCACCGGCTTCTTTGAAGTCGACACCGGCGAGCAAAAGAGCTGGACGGTCCAGCTGACCGAACCGACGCAGGCGACCGGCGGTGCCCGATGAGGCGCGCGCGCAAGACCAAGATCCTCGCCACTCTCGGCCCCGCCTCGTCGGACAAGGAAACGCTCACCAACCTGTTCGCGGCCGGCGCCGACGTCTTCCGCATCAACATGAGCCACGCCAGCCACGACGTCATGCGTCAGTTGGTCGCCACAATTCGTGAGATCGAGAGCGAGCAGAGACGGCCGATCGGCATCCTCGTCGACCTCCAGGGTCCCAAGTTGAGGCTTGGCACCTTTGCCGCCCACGCCGTGAACCTCACGGTGGGCAAGACCTTCGTCCTCGACTCCGACCCGACCCCGGGCGACACCAATCGCGTCCAGTTGCCCCATCCGGAAATTCTTGCCGCGCTGCGGCCCGACCACCGCCTGCTGCTCGACGACGGCAAGATACGGCTGCGCGTTGCCGAGGCCGACTGGCGCCAGGGCAGTCACTGTCGTCGAGGTTGGCGGTGCGCTGTCGGACCGCAAGGGCATCAACGTTCCCGACACCACGCTCCCGGTCAGCGCCCTCACCTCCAAGGATCGCTCCGACCTCGAGGCCGCCCTCAGCGCCGGCGTCGACTGGATCGCCCTGTCGTTCATCCAGCGACCCGATGACCTCGCCGAGGTCCGCAAGGTCGCCCGCGGCAAGGCAGGCGTGCTCGCCAAGATCGAGAAACCGCAGGCGGTCGAGCACCTCGCCGAAATCATCGAGCATGCCGACGCACTGATGGTGGCGCGCGGCGACCTCGGCGTTGAACTCCCGGTCGAGCGGGTTCCCGGCATCCAGAAGCAGATCACCCGCGCCGCCCGCCGCGCCGGCAAGCCGGTCGTGGTCGCGACCCAGATGCTGGAGTCGATGATCACCTCGCCGGTGCCGACTCGCGCCGAGGTGTCCGACGTCGCCACAGCCGTGTTCGAGGGGGCCGACGCCGTCATGCTGTCGGCCGAGTCGGCGGCCGGGGCATATCCGGTCGAGGCGGTCGCCACCATGGACCGCGTCGCCAGGGAGGTCGAGCGCGACCCGAATTACGTCGCCATCCTGCGTGCCCAGCGTACCGAGCCGGAGCCGACCGCCGCCGACGCCATTTCGGCGGCCGCGCGCCAGATCGCCGAGACCCTCAACCTGGCGGCCGTGTGCTGCTTCACCGCCTCCGGCGCCACCGCCATGCGGACCGCGCGCGAACGTCCGCAGACGCCGATCGTCGCCCTGTCGCCGGTGATCGCGACGGCCCGCCGCCTGGCCATCGTCTGGGGACTCCATTGCGTCTTCGGCGACGAACCGCCGAGTCTGGAAGGCATGATCGAGCGCGCCTGCGCCGTCGCCAGGGAAGAGGGCTTCGCCGCCCCCGGCCAGCGCATCATCATCACCGCCGGCGTGCCGTTCGGGGCGCCGGGCGCGACCAATATGTTGAGAATCGCCTACGTCAGCGATAGCCCGCCGGCCTGACGCCGCCTGGCGGCGCGTCAGATGCCTTTGCGCAACTGATCCTCGAGCAGGAACATCTCTACCTGAACCTCTTCGAGGTTGGGGTCGATGGCGAGCGCAGCCTTGAAGGCCTGAACCGCCCGCTCCTTGTCACCGAGCTTGACCATGATCATCCCGAGGCCGGCCAGCGCCCCGAAGTGGCGCGGCTCAAGCGCCAGCGTGCGCTGGATGTCGGCGATCGAATCCTGCAGCCGATCGACCATGAAGTAGACCGTCGCCCGCTTGTTCCAGCCTTCGGCGTAGTCGGGCTTTGTCGCCACCACCGTGTCGAGATAGTTGAGCGCCAGCGTGTAGGCCTGGATGCTCATGGCCGTGATCGCATTGCTCATCAGTTCGTCGATCCCGACGTCGCCCGACTCGAGCCACAGGTGGACGATGTCGCGCTCGATCGCCCTCCCCTCGTCGACGCCCCGCGCTGCCTTCAGTTCGGCGAACAGCGTGTCCAGGCGTTGGGCGCGCTGGACGTCCGTCGTCGTTGCCGGCGGCGGCGCGACAGCGGTGCCGGCATTCGCATCGGCGGCTGCGGCCCCCGGAAACGCGGCGACCAGAACCAGCGCAAAGAATGCGGTTGCGATTCGCATCGTTCGACCCCGCTCGTCACGCGCCGCGTCCGCGACCGAAGCCCGCTCCGCCGGCGTCAGATCTTCGACCCTGCGTTCTCGATTTCGTCGAGTGCCTTTTTGACGTTATCGAGGTGCGGGTCGATGGCGAGCGCCCGCTTGTAAACCTCGACCGCCTGCTTGTCGTCGCCGACATCGGCGAGGATCGCACCCAGACCGCTCAAAGCCGCGAAATGGCGCGGCTCGAGCGCGAGCACCCGCCGGATATCGGCAAGCGATTTGGAATAGTCCTGTGTCCGGTAGTAGACCGACGCGCGCTTGTTCCACCCTTCCGCGTAGTCAGGCTTGAGGGTAGTGATGCGGTCAAGGAGATCGAGCGCCAGCGAGTAGTTCTCGTCGTCGATTGCCTGCACCGCCCACTTCATCAGCAGGTCGATGGTGTCGCTGCCCGACTCCATCCACAGGCCGATGATCTTCTCCTCCGCCGCCCGCGCCGCCGCGGTGGTGTCGGCGCTGGCAAGCGTCGCGAACAGCTGATCGAGCTGCTCCGGGCGGCTGAGCTGGGGCTGCTCGGGGGCCGTCGCGTCCCCCTCCTGGCCGAGCAGGGGCGGCGGCTGCTCCGCCGGCGGCAGGGCATCCTGCGCCACCGCGCCACCGTGGGGGGCAAGGACGGCAAGCAAAGCCGCCAGAATCGCACCGCCAATCCGCATACAAAAAGAATAGGGCGGGCGCGGCCGGCCGTAAAGCGCGCGGTGTCGGGCGGCTAGCCCTGGCGGGCCTTGAAACGGCGGTTGGTCTTGTTGATAACGAAGACCCGGCCCTTGCGCCGGACCAGCCGGTTGTCGCGGTGGCGCTTGCGCAGCGATCGGAGGGAATTGCGGATCTTCATGGGCGGCGGCTGGTGGCTCGGATGAACGGAACGGACGGCAAAGCGCCGCCTTCGATGGCGGCCGGAAAATATGGACGCCCCGCCGGGGTGTCAAGCACGCGCCCGTGCCCTACGCGCCCTCCCCGCCTGCCGCCGCGCCTGAAACCTTGGCCGCGCCCCTCCGCAGACCGCCGCAACCGCCGCCCGCCAGCGGGCTGAACCGCCTCACCGCGTTTCCCACCCCGCGCCCGACCGTCATGGTCGTCAGCCACGAGCGCTCCGGCACCCATTTCCTGATGAACGCCGTCGCCCGCGGCTACGGCTACATCGCCGATCCGTGGGTCGACCTCGATTACAACCACCTGGGGATCAACTTCTTCGCCCCGCGGGAGCTGGCGCGGGCGCTCGCCTGGTTCGCCGACCAGCGCACAGCCAACCTTATCAAGTCCCACCACGCGGTCGACTTCTTCGAGCCGGTGCTCGGCGCGCTCTTGTCGAAGATGCGGATTCTCTACATCCACCGCGATCCGGTCGCGGTCATGGCGTCGTTTTCGCGCCTCATCAACGAGTGGCCGTGGCGGGAGGGTCCGAAGCGCGACAGCGTCGTCGCCTTCGCCGCCGCCGAGCCCGAAGGCCAGCTTCTGCGCTACCAGATCCGGCAGCGGCGCAACATGCTCGACCGCTGGGCCGCCCACGTCGAAGGCTGGACGAAGGCGGCCAGGGGCCAGCGCAACCTGCGCGTCGTCCGCTACGAAAGTCTCAGGGACGACTACGCCGCGACGCTGACCGGCCTCGGCGACTTCCTCCGCGCCAAGCCGGTCGACCTGACGCCGCCGCCGCGCGACGTGAGCGTCATCGCCGAGCACGTGGCGGTGGGCGACGCCGAGGTGCCCGAGCGCGAGGCACTGCGCGCCCTCGCCCTCTCCGAGGTCGGCGACACCATGCGGGCGCTCGGCTACGCCTGAGCTAGTTCAGGTAGGCGGATCCCACTTCCGGCGGGCGTGCGACGGTTCGGCGAAGCGGCGACGGTCGCGCAACGGGCCATTTTGATAAGCGCTTCCCAAGCACGACTCCGGCGTGTTTGGTAGCCGCCAATACGTCCAAGAAAACGACTGGCGTAGGGCTGGAGGGGGGCTGTTGGCGGGTGTCAGACTCCGCGGGGTTGTCAAGCGCTACGGCGCGACAACCGCGGTTGATGGGATTGACCTCGACATCGCTGAGGATGAAATAGACAGAGCGCGGATCGTCAAGAAAGCGGACCACATCAGCACGGAGTCGGTCGACGGACATGGAGCTCACGTGTCAAGGATGCGGACCGGAATCCTACCTACCCCAAGAGAAAAGAGACATCAGTCAAAGCATCGTCCTGGTTCAGGCAGGTCGTCGCCCGCGATGGGAAGCTTCGGGAAGATGGTGGGCGGTACTGGGATTGAACCAGTGACCCCTACGATGTCAACGTAGTGCTCTCCCGCTGAGCTAACCGCCCATCCGAGCCCGCCGCCCGGTCGGGATCGACGGCAGGCCCCCGGCATATATCAGGCCGGCGGCGGCCCCTTCAAGCCTCAGACCCGGCCCTGCCCCCAACCCGAAGGCCGGAACTGGATTCGGCGCCGATTGTCGCGTAAGCCGGGGCGATGCTGACGCTCTACCACTACGACCGCTCGACCGCCGCCCAGCGCGTCCGCCTGGCGCTCGAGGAAAAGGCCATCCCCTGGCAGAGCGTCATCGTCGACACTGCCCGCGGCGATCCCGGCGAACTGCCCGAGGACTACCACCGGCTGAACCCGAAGGGACTGGTGCCGGTGATCATTCACGACGGCACTGCCATCCCTGAATCGCTGGTCATTCTTGAGTACCTGGAGGATACCTTTCCCGAGGTGCCGCTTCGGCCGGCGGGTGCCGCCGCCCGCGCCAAGATGCGGCTGTGGATGCGCAAGATCGACGAGACCGTGCACGTGGCGAGCCGTGTGCTTGGCGTGTGCATCGTCAACCGGCACATCTACCGGCAGAAGGGCGAGGACAAGATCAAGAAATACTACGGGGCAATGCGCGACGGCGTCCGCCGTCGCAACGACCTCGTCAACATCGAGCAGGGCCTGGATTCCCCCCTGCTGCCGGATGCGGTGTGGACCTTCCGTTCGCTGTTCGAGGAGATGGACCGCACCCTTGCCGGCGCGCCGTGGCTCGCGGGCGACGACTATTCCCTCGCCGATGTGGCGCTGGTCGTCTACGTCCGCCGGGCGGAGTCGTTCATGATGTCGCCTCTGTGGAACGACCTCCGCCACCTCAACGAATGGTACGCGCGCATCGCGGCACGACCGGCCTACGCGCGGGCGATCGTCGAATGGGGCGACGTCACCGAGGCCGAACGTACGGCCCACGGAACCAAGGCGTTCGGCCGCATCGCGGACCTCTGGAACGCTTACCGGACCTGACTTTTTCGCCTCGCCATGCGACCGATCACCTCGCCGCATTGTTCGCCGCTGGCGCCCGCCTTTGAGACCGGCTAGCTTCGCGCCCATGAAAAACAAAATCCTCGGCCCCAGCCGTCCTCGGCTTCGTTCATCGCGATTACAATGTCAGTGGCCCACGCCCAGCAGATGATCCCGGCTCCTGCCGACGTGTCGGCTCCGCCTTCCGACGCAGTCGTCACCGCCTCGGGGCTCGCCAGCAAGGTGCTCGAAAAGGGCACCGGCAGCGTCCATCCGAAGGCGACCGACAGGGTCGAGGTCAACTACACCGGCTGGACCACCGACGGAAAGATGTTCGACAGCTCGATCGTGCGCGGCCAAACGGCGACGTTCCCGTTGAGGCGTGTCATCGCCGGCTGGACCGAGGGCGTCCAGCTGATGGTCGAGGGCGAGAAGCGGCGCTTCTGGATCCCGGAGAAACTGGCCTACCAGGGAACGCCCGGCTATCCGGCCGGCATGCTGGTCTTCGACATCGAGCTCATCCGCATCAAGCGGTGATCGGCCGTCCCCGCCGGCGCTCACTCGCGCGCCCCCGACTTGACGAAGCCCTCCCTGATCCGCTCGGCATCGGCAGGATTGGTGAACGGAAGGCGTGCGAGGTGTCCGGCAAACGAATATTTCGGGTTCAACTGCCTCACCTCGCTCCAGATTCGCCGAGCCTCCTCGATCTCGCCGAGGTGGCCGAGGGCGGAGACCAACAGCCCTCGTGACAGGTCGGTCTTCGGCGATTGCCGGATGCGCTCGCGGAATGTCGCCGCAGCCGTCTCGTACTTGCCAGCGACCAGGTAGGCCGTCCCCAGGAAGTGCAAGGTCTGGTGGGCGAAGTTGGGGTCGAGACGTATGCAGCGCTCCGCCAGTGGGATCGCCGCCTCGGGATTGCCGGAATAGACCTCCACAAGAGCAAGCGTGCCCAGGGCGTTCACGTAGTTCGGATTGATTGCCAGCGCCGCTTCCAATTCGCGCTTCCCCATCTCCAGGTCGCGCGACCAGATCGCCATCACCGAGGCGACGAAGTGCGCGTAAGGCACGTTCGGACCCTTCTCGACCGCAACCTGGGCGAAGCGCACCGCCCGCTCGAAAGCGTCGGGCGCCCCGGTCCAATGGTTCTGGAAGTCGAGGTTGTTCGCCATTCCGAGGCCGGCGTAGGCCTCGGCGAAATCCGCGATCGATTTCGATCGCACGACCGAGCAGCGAGGTCACCTGGTCGAAAATCTCGCGTCCGCTCCGCTGTCCGTTGAGAAGTTCACGTGCCCTGAGCCAGAGGTCGTGCGCCTCGATGCTCTCCGTCGGGGTATCGGCGATGCGCGCCGCTTCGACCGGACGTCAGCTTGACCTTGAGCGCCCCCACGATGTGACGGGTAACTTCATCCTGGACTTCAAAGATATCGGTCAGGTCCCGGTCGTATCGCTCCGCCCACACGTGAGCCCCGTTGGCCGCATTGATCAACTGGGCGGTGATGCGCACCTTGTTGCCGGCGCGGCGGATCGAGCCTTCCAGCACCGACTTGACCCCGAGTTCGCGGCCGACGGTGCGAATGTCCGGGCTCTTGCCCTTGTAGGCAAAGCTCGAGTTCCGCGCGATCACCAGCAGACCGCCGACCTTGGAAAGGTCGGTGATGATGTCCTCGGTAATGCCGTCGGAGAAATACTCCTGCGCGGGATCGCCGGACATGTTGTCGAACGGCAGCACGGCAATGGATGGAGGTTCCGGCTCCTCCGGTGCGCTCGCCGAGAGCTTCGCCGCAGCCTGGGCAATCACCACTTCCGCATCCGGGTGCCACTTCCAGATACGGATCGGCCGGGCGATGTTCTTGACCGCCACGTCCCCGCCGTCGCGAAAGTCCACGTCGACGCGGTTGCCAACACTCTCGTAGACGATGGCTGAAACGCACACACCGCCGGGTTCCGCCAGCGGCTCCAGCCGCGCGGCGACGTTGACCCCATCGCCATAGATGTCATCACCATCGATGATGATGTCGCCGAGGTTGATGCCGATCCTCAGCCTGATTGCTGACCCCTCAGGCTGCGTGTTGATCGCCCGCTGGATTGCGAGCGCGCAACGGACGGCGTCGACAACGCTGGCGAACTCCACCAGCGTGCCGTCGCCGATCAGCTTGACCACCCGGCCCCTGTGCTCGGCGACGGCCGGATCGAACACCTTCTCGCGGTGAAGTTTCAGCGCCGCCAGCGTGCCGGCTTCGTCAGCACCCATCAGGCGCGAATAGCCGACGACGTCGGCCGCAAGCACAGCCGCCAGCCGCCGGTCGACCTGATTGTTTTCCGCCATGCGCGGATTCGTATTGGATATCGGCCCCGCGCGCCAGCGCGGCCCTGCCCTCAGGCCGCCAGCAGCTTCTCCACCTCGTTGACGAGGTCGCGTAGATGGAAGGGCTTCGACAGCACCTTGGCGTCCTTGGGCGCGTTCGAATCGGGGTTGAGCGCCACCGCCGCGAAGCCGGTGATGAACATCACCTTGAGGTCGGGGTCGAACTCGGTCGCCCGCCGTGCCAGCTCGATGCCGTCCATTTCCGGCATCACGATATCGGTCAGGAGCAGCGTGAACGGCTCCTCGCGAATGCGCTGGTAGGCCGACAGGCCGTTGTCGAAAGCGACCACATCGTGACCGGCGTTCTGCAGTGCCTTGGCAAGGAAACGGCGCATGTCGTGGTCGTCTTCGGCGAGCAGGATTCGTGACATCGGCAAGATCGGAGGCCCCGGTTCGTTTCCCCTCACCACAATCGGGCGATTAATCCTTACCCCAGTAAAGATCGCGTGAATAGCGGCCTTATTCGGGCGTTTGACCACAGTGGACAGGGTGTGGCGAAGTTGGCAACATCCCCATGTCCGCAAAGCGCGGACAGCCCGTTTCACCGCTCGGTACAACCCATGCCCGTGCCACCCGACTTCGCCGGCAAGCCCCCCTTCGAAGTCGTCCACCCAGCCGAGCGCCACCTGCCGCTGGTCTTCAACTCCGGCCACAGCGGCGCGTGCTATCCGAATTGTTTTCTTGCCGCTTCTCGTCTCGACAAGACCGCCATCCGCCGGTCCGAGGATTCCTACGTCGACGAACTGGTGGCCGACGCCGCCGCACTTGGTGCGCCCCTGTTGAAGGCGAACTTTCCGCGCGCCTGGCTCGACGTCAATCGCGAACCCTACGAGCTCGACCCCAAGATGTTCGCGGGCAGCCTGCCGACCTATGCCAACGTCCGCTCTGTCCGCGTCGCCGGCGGGCTCGGCACCATTGCCCGCATCGTCTCCGAGAGCGAGGAGATATACGCCGCACCCTTGCCGGTCGAGGAGGCTCTCGGCCGCATCGACGCCGTCTACAAGCCCTATCATCGCGCGCTGCGGCAGCTTGTCATCGACACCCGCGCCATCTTCGGGCTCGACTGTCCTGGTGGACTGTCATTCGATGCCATCCTCTGTGCGCGGGCTCCATGGACGCGTGCGTCCGGACATCGTTCTCGGCGACCGCTACGGCACCAGTTGTTCGAGCCAGCTCACAGATCTTGCCGCCAGGATCCTGACCTGCCTCGGCTATTCGGTCAGCCGCAACAAGCCATACGCCGGCGGCTTCATCACCGAGCACTACGGTCAGCCCGGCCGCGGCTTCCACGTCGTCCAGGTCGAGATCAACCGCCGCCTGTACATGGACGAGCGCTCGTTGGCTCGCACCGCCGGCTTCGACCGACTACGCGCCAACCTCGCCCGTTTGGTAAGCGAACTTGCCGAGGCCTTTGACGCCGGGTTCTTGACCCGCCCGGAGGCGGCCGAATAGCCCGGGCGGGCCAAAGAAAAAGGGCCGCCTTGCTGTTCGCAGAGCGGCCCAAGTCTAGGGAGGAAACGCCCAAGGTGGGCTGTGCAGTATCTCTACCGCACCGCAATATATTGACACTGCAATGCAAAAAATCAACCCCTCTCTGAGCTTCTTGTTGACACACAATGACGCAGGCGAATCTGGCGGAAAATCAACGCGTTGCGACGAAGATTGACGATGAGCCGCACGCCATAACGACGAATTGTTGCAAAAATGTCGCGCTTCGATAGCCTTCTACCATTCCTCGATCGGCTCGCCGATGCTGCCTCCGATTCGATCATGCCGCATTTTCGGGCACACGTTGCTGTTGACAACAAGGACGCCTCTGGCTTCGATCCGGTAACCGCCGCCGACCGCGCCGCCGAAGCTGCCATGCGCCGGCTGATCGTGGAAACCTACCCCGATCACGGCATCGTCGGCGAGGAGTTCGGCAACGAGCGCGCCGATGCCGAGTACGTCTGGGTGCTCGACCCCATCGACGGAACCCGCGCCTTCATCACCGGCCTGCCGGTGTGGGGGACGCTGATCGGGCTGACCTTCCGGGGCGAGCCCGTCGATCGGGATGATGGTGCAGCCCTTCACCGGCGAGCGCTACGCCGGCGACGGCGAGACAGCGTGGTGCACCCGCTCGGGCAAGACCGAACGGTTGAACACGCGAAGCTGCGGTTCACTTGCCAGTGCAACCGTGTTCACCACGAGCCCGGCGCTCTTCAAAGGCTCCGACCGAAACGCGTACGATCGGGTCGAAAGCGCCGTCCGGTTGGCCCGATATGGCTGCGATTGCTACGCCTATTGCGTGGTTGCCGGCGGTCACGCCGACATCGTCATCGAGGCCGACCTGAAGCCTTACGACATCGTCGCTTTGATCCCCATCGTCACCGGCGCCGGCGGCCGCGTGACCAACTGGCAGGGCGCCTCCGCCGCCGCCGGCGGCAACATCGTCGCCAGCGGCGATCCCGAACTGCACGATATCGTTCTGGCGCGCCTCGCCGACGGCTGAACCCTACGATCCCGGCACGAACGCGTCGAACGCCGCCCAGAACTGCTCGCGGATGGCGTCGCGCTCCATCATCAGCTCGTGGTGGCCGCCGGCAATAACCACTGCGGCGCCGGCGCGCAGCTCGCGCGCGAACGACTCAAGCGCCGCGACCGAAACCACCGTGTCGAGTGCCCCTGCGATGATCAGCGTCGGGACCCGCGTCCCCGGCCCGAAGGCCGGATCGCTCGCCTCCCGCATCGCCTGGCAGGCGGCGAACACCCAGCCGTAGGTGGGTCCACCGACGGAGACGTTGGGCAACTGCCGCTGGATGGCGAGATTGCGCTGGAAGCGACGGGAGTCGCTGGTCAGCCCGTTGCCCTCGAACGGAATCCGGTCGATCGTTTCGCGCGCCCTGCCGTGCGCGTCGATCTCGCCGAGCCCCAGGGCGGTCATGGCCGCGGCGATCCGGCAGGCCGTCGGTTGCCGCGGCCGCCGTGGCCCAAAGGCGATCAAGCGGTGCCGACAACACCATGCGGTTGAACCGCGCACGACCGTCATGGGCGGCACGCAGGCACACCAGCCCGCCGGTGGAGTGTGCCAGCGCGTAGTAGGGCGGTGGGCAATCCGGCAGCAGCACCTGTTCGATGAAGGCGTCGAGGTCGCGGTCATACTCGGCAAAACTGTCGATATGTGCCTTGTGCCGGTTGCGCAACCGCCGATCCGAGCCGCCCTGGCCGCGCCAGTCGAAAATCGCCACGACGAACCCGCGGCGCCGGAGGTCCGCGATCGTCTCATAGTACCGTTCGATGCTCTCGCTGCGACCTTCCATGATGCAGACGGTGCCGAGCGTGCGGCGGCGCGACGGCCAGCGGGCAAAGCGCAGGTTCACCCCGTCGGCAGTGACTACCTTGCCGACGACCGCCTCAGCCGGCGGACGACTGTCCTCGATGGCGAAGAGCTCCATGCCGAGACACCGTCAAGAGCGCCGCGTACGTCGCGACGGCAGTGGATGGCCTTGATTAGACGAGGCCTGCACGACGCTCAAGCGAAGCCGATAGATTGGCCGGCGGCGCTCGTTACCGAACGCCGCCGGCGGTCAGATCGGCATCGGAGGGGGGCGGGGACGATGCCGTCCTGGGAGGAGATCAGGTCCGGCGATGACGCCGAACGATGATCGAACCGGGCGACATCCTGCCCCCCGATCCATGAACCGCATCCGAAGCAGACGTTCATTTGCCGTTCAGGTTTACCCCGCCGTTTGCCTCGGTTTTTGGGGTCTTGAAACCGCAATTCCGGCTTCCCACCTGAACAATGCGGACGCCAGAACGGGTCCGCGGGGACCGGCGCACAAGCCAGGCCACGACGGCAGGCAACCCACCGGTTCTCAGGCTCTCGTCGCTCCAAGGAGGACTTGAAATGCGTACTTACGATCTCAGCCCGCTTTATCGCTCGACCGTCGGTTTCGACCGCATGTTCGGTCTGCTCGATTCGCTTTCCACCGATGGCTCGGCCCAGACCTATCCGCCCTACAACATCGAACGCACTGGCGAGAACGCCTACCGTGTGACCATGGCGGTCGCCGGGTTCGGTGAGGATGACCTGACCATCGAGGTCAAGGAGAACACGCTTACCGTCAAAGGCGAGAAAAAGTCCGAGACGGAAGAGCAGGAGAACGAGTTTCTCTACCGGGGCATCGCCTCACGCGCTTTCGAGCGCCGCTTCCAGCTCGCCGACCATGTCGAGGTGAAGGGCGCCAACCTGGTGAACGGCCTCCTGCACGTCGACCTCGTACGTGAGATTCCCGAGGCCATGAAGCCGCGCACGGTTGCCATCGGCAACGGCAAGGCCAAGGCCAGGCAGATCGACCAGGTCGCCGCCTAGGCGCGCGCGACTCGACCGAGCATGGAAGGCGCCCCACATGGGGCGCCTTTTTTGTCGGATCATCCGCCGGCGAGCACCGTCGCGAATCGGTCGACCTCTTCAGGCCGTCGTCTGGAAGCTCGTCACCAGCCGCACCATGATCTCCTCACCGCCGGCGGCGTCCTTCTCGAACGGCAGGCCCTCCGCCGACCAGGCATGGTAAGACCGCGCCGGCCGCTTGCAGACGTGCGTCCGCCGCACGGCTGAGGATGGCGAAGACTCTCGTTGGCATCGGGCGGGAACGCCAGCCGCGCCGTCGGACGACGTCTCGATCGCGGCGGCGAGCCGTGCACCCATGCGGTTGGCGTGGCGGGCAAGGTCGAGCCAGTGGCCGTCCATCGAGGTAGGCGTCGAACTGGGCCGCGATGAACCAGTTCTTGGAGAAGCCGTGGCCGGCCCGCTGACGCGCGAAGCCGAAATCGCTCGCCGCGGGCCGGGTCGAAGAAGACGACCGCCTCGGCCGCGAGGCAGCCGTTCTTGGTGCCGCCGAAGGAAAGGACATCGACCCCTGCCCGCCAGGTGAGATCCGCCGGCGACACCCCGAGGCCAGCGACCGCGCCGGCGAAGCGTGCCCCGTCCATGTGGACCCCCGCGCCGCGACCCTTGGCCACCTCGGCGAGCGCCGCGATCTCGTCGGGGCGGTAGGCCGCGCCGAGCTCGGTGATCTCTGTGAGGCTCACGGCAACCGGCTGGCCGTGATGGACGGCGCCCGGCGGAAAACGGGCGAGGCCGTCGGCCAGAACGTCCGGCGTGAGCTTGCCGCGCGCGCCCGTAAGGCCGACCAGTCTGACCCCGGAACCCAGGAATTCCGCGGCTCCGGCCTCGTCCACGATGATGTGCGCCTGCTCGTGGCAGAGGACGACGCCGCCGGGGCGGGAAAACGTAGACAAACCAAGGGCATTGGCGGCGGTGCCCGAGCCGACGAGGAAGACGGCGACCTCGCGCTCGAAGAGGTCGCAGAAGCGCTGCTCGACTTTTTTCGTAAGTGAATCAGCGCCATAGGCGGGACCGCCGTGGCGCGCCGCCTCCGCGAGAGCTGCCATCACGCGCTCAGACGCGCCGGCCCAGTTGTCGCTCGCGAACTTCATTTTTCCGGCCGCTGTGATGCCGTTGCGAACGCTGAAACGCAAGCTGCGATCGTCTGCTGGACGCTGCGGACAACGAAAGGGGACAATCCCCGTTTGCCCCCTGCCACCGAAGACAACATAATCGGGTGCTTGCCGCTGGTAGCGAAATCTGGCATGGTGAACCGAATAGGACAGGACTACTGTCCAATTCGCGGGCACAGCGCGACGGCCTCCCAGCACGGCAGCCGATGACGCCAGCCGGCTGGCGCTGTGGTCCGACGGAGGAATGTCGAGGCTGCCGCTCCAAGCGGCCAGGCAACAACGAACGGCGTCGTGTGGAAGGGCACCCGGGAGGGGCGCCGTTTCACCGCTCGGGGAGCCGATGGGACGCGAAGAGCGCGACTGCGGGAGACGGGAGCGAGCACGTGGCGAGAGCGGGCAAGGCGAATGCACTGACGGTGGCGCGCACGAGCGCGGCTGAGGGTCTTTTCGATCCGCGCAACGAGCGCGATTCGTGCGGCGTCGGCTTCGTCGTCAACCTTCGTAACCGGAAGTCACACCGCATCGTCCAGGACGGTCTCAAGATCGTCGAGAACCTCACCCATCGCGGCGCCACCGGCGCCGACCCGCTGGTCGGCGACGGCGCCGGCATGCTGGTGCAGATTCCGCACGCGTTTTTCTCCGCCGAGGCGGAGCGCCTGGGCTTCGCCCTGCCGGAGCCCGGCCAGTACGGCGTCGGCTTCATCTTCATGCCGCAGGACGCCGACGTCGCGCGCCGCCATGGAGAAGATCGCCGCGGAAGCCATCGCCGAGGAAGGCCAGACGCTCCTCGGCTGGCGCGACGTGCCGGTCGACAATTCCTGCCTGTCGAAGGATCCCGCCGTCACCGGCACCGAACCGGTGCACCGCCAGGTCTTCATCGGCCGCGGCCCCGGCATCGCTGACGACGATGCCTTCGAGCGCAAGCTCTACATCGTGCGCAAGGTCATCTCGGCGCGCATCTTCGCCGCCTACAGCGGCCTCAACAACGACTTCTACGTCGTGTCGATGTCATGCCGCACGGTCGTCTACAAGGGCATGTTCCTCGCCTACCAGCTCGGCGCCTACTACCGCGACCTTCACGATCCGGGTTTCGAGTCGGCGCTGGCCCTTGTTCACCAGCGCTTCTCGACCAACACCTTCCCGTCCTGGCGGCTCGCCCACCCTTACCGGCTGGTCTGCCACAATGGCGAAATCAACACCGTGCGCGGCAACGTCAACTGGATGGCGGCGCGCCAGGCGAGCGCCTCGTCCGACCTCTACGGCGACGACATCACCAAGCTGTGGCCGATCTCCTACGAGGGCCAGTCCGACACCGCCTGCTTCGACAACGCGCTGGAGTTCCTCCTGCGCGGCGGCTACTCGCTGCCCCACGCCGCGATGATGCTGATCCCGGAAGCGTGGGCCGGCAACCCGCTGATGGACGAGGAGCGGCGCGCCTTCTACGAATACAGCGCCGCGCTGATGGAGCCGTGGGACGGCCCGGCCGCGGTCGCCTTCACCGACGGCATCCGGATCGGCGCCACCCTCGACCGCAACGGCCTGAGGCCGGCGCGCTACATGGTCACCGCCGACGACGAGGTGATCATGGCCTCCGAGGCGGGTGTGCTGCCCGTCGAGGAATCGCGGGTCGTCACCAAGTGGCGCCTGCAGCCGGGCAAGATGCTGCTGATCGACCTCGAACAGGGCCGCATCATCTCCGACGACGAGATCAAGGCCGATCTCGCCGGCCGCCATCCCCACGCCCAGTGGCTGGCGCGCACCCAGATCGTGCTGGAGGACCTGCCCAAGGTCGACGGCCACGCGCCGGCGACCGCGGTCGGCCTGCTCGATCGCCAGCAGGCGTTCGGCTACACCCAGGAAGACCTGAACCTCCTGATGGCGCCGATGGCGGTGACAGGCCAGGAAGCGGTCGGCTCCATGGGCAACGACACGCCGATCTCGGTGCTCTCCAACAAGCCGCGGCTGCTCTACACCTATTTCAAGCAGAACTTCGCCCAGGTCACCAACCCGCCGATCGACCCGATCCGCGAGGAACTGGTCATGAGCCTGGTGTCGTTCATCGGCCCGCGGCCGAACCTGTTCGACTTCGACGGCCACGGCACCCGCCAGCGCCTCGAGGTGCGCCAGCCGATCCTCACCAACGAGGACCTGGAGAAGATCCGTTCGATCGGCGACCTCGACGACAACCATTTTCATTCGACCACGCTGGACATCACCTACCCGGCCTCGACCGGCGCCGACGGCATGGCCGGCGCGCTGGAAGCACTCTGCACGGCCGCCTCGGCCGCGGTCGACGACGGCATCAACATCATCATCCTCTCCGACCGCCGGGTCGGACCCGACCGCATCCCGATCCCGGCGCTGCTCGCCACCGCCGGCGTCCACCATCACCTGATCCGCACCGGCCTCAGGACCTCGGTCGGCCTGGTGGTCGAGACCGGCGAAGCGCGCGAGGTGCACCATTTCGCGATGCTCGCCGGCTACGGCGCCGAAGCGATCAATCCCTATCTCGCTTTCGAAACCCTCAACGCCATGCGCGGCGACCTCACCGAGGAGATCAGCGAGAAGGAAGCGGTCAAGCGCTACATCAAGGCGGTCGACAAGGGCATCCTCAAGGTGATGTCCAAGATGGGCATCTCGACCTATCAGTCGTATTGCGGCGCCCAGATCTTCGACGCCGTCGGTCTGTCGAGCGCTTTCGTCGAGCATTATTTCACCGGCACCGCCACCACCATCGAGGGTGCCGGCCTGACGGAGATCGCAGCGGAAACGACCGCGCGCCACCGCGAGGCCTTCGGTACCTCGCCGGTTTTGCAGGATTCCCTCGCGGTCGGCGGCGACTACCTGCTCCGCCAGCGCGGCGAGGACCACGCCTGGACCTTTGAGACGGTGCGCGACCTCCAGCACGCCGCGCGCGGCAACGCCCGCGACGTCTACCGGGAGTACGCGCGGCGTATCAACGAGGAGCTCGGGCCGGCTGCTGACCATCCGGAGCCTGTTCGACCTGAAGTCGGCCGCCGACGACGGACGCCAACCCGTTCCCCTCGACGAGGTCGAGCCCGCCAGGGAGATCGTCAAGCGCTTCGCCACCGGCGCCATGTCGTACGGCTCGATCAGCCGCGAGGCGCACACGACGCTCGCCATCGGCATGAACCGGATCGGCGGCAAGTCCAACACCGGCGAGGGCGGCGAGGAACCCGACCGCTTCAAGCCGCTGCCCAACGGCGACTCGATGCGCTCGGCGATCAAGCAGGTCGCCTCGGGCCGTTTCGGTGTCACCGCCGAGTACCTCGTCAACTCGGACATGATGCAGATCAAGATGGCGCAGGGCGCCAAGCCCGGCGAGGGCGGCCAGTTGCCCGGCCACAAGGTCGACGCCGTCATCGCCAAGGTGCGCCATTCGACGCCGGGCGTCGGCCTCATCTCGCCGCCGCCGCACCACGACATCTATTCGATCGAGGACCTGAAGCAGCTCATCTACGACCTGAAGAACGTCAACCCGGCCGGCGACGTCTCGGTCAAGCTCGTCTCCGAAGTCGGCGTCGGCACCGTCGCCGCCGGCGTCGCCAAGGCCAAGTCCGACCACGTCACCATCTCCGGCTACGAGGGTGGCACCGGCGCCTCGCCGCTGACCTCGATCAAGCACGCCGGCAGCCCGTGGGAGATCGGCCTTGCCGAAACCCACCAGACGCTGGTGCGCGAGCGCTTGCGCGGCCGCATCGCCGTGCAGGTGGATGGCGGCTTCCGGACCGGCCGCGACGTCGTCATCGGCGCCCTGCTCGGCGCCGACGAGTTCGGCTTCTCGACGGCGCCGCTGATCGCGCTCGGCTGCATCATGATGCGCCAGTGCCACCTGAACACCTGCCCGGTCGGCGTCGCCACCCAGGACCCGGTTCTCAGGAAGCGCTTCACCGGCAAGCCCGAGCACCTGATCAACTTCTTCTTCTTCGTCGCCGAGGACGTGCGCGAGCTGATGGCGTCAATGGGCTTCCGCACCTTCGACGAGATGATCGGCCAGATGCAGATGCTCGACACGCGCCGGGTCGTCGACCACTGGAAGGCGCGCGGCCTCGACTTCTCGCGGCTGTTCCACAAGCCCGACGCGCCCGCCGGCGTCGCCATCCATCATTGCGAGGCGCAGGACCACGAGCTCGACCACATCCTCGACCGCAAGCTGATCGGCGAGGCGTGGCCGGCGCTGGAGGCGCGCCGTCCGGTCACGATCGAAACGGCGATCAACAACACCGACCGCACTGCCGGCGCCATGCTTTCCGGCGAGGTCGCCAAGCGTTACGGCCACGCCGGGCTGCCCGAGGACACCATCCACATCACGCTGACCGGTACCGCCGGCCAGAGCTTCGGCGCCTGGGCGGCCGAGGGCGTTACCCTCGACCTCGTCGGCGAGGCCAACGACTACGTCGGCAAGGGCCTGTGCGGCGGCCGCATCGTGGTGCGCCCGCCGGATGACTCAGGCATCGTCCCGGAGGACTCGATCATCGTCGGCAACACCGTCCTTTACGGCGCCATCTCCGGGGAGTGCTATTTCCGCGGCATCGCCGGCGAGCGCTTCGCCGTGCGCAACTCCGGTGCCGTCGCCGTTGTCGAGGGCGCCGGCGACCATTGCTGCGAGTACATGACCGGTGGCGTCGTCGTCGTGATCGGCAACACCGGACGCAACTTCGCCGCCGGCATGTCGGGCGG
The DNA here is from genome assembly GCA_963826055.1 of uncultured Alphaproteobacteria bacterium. GTDB lineage: Bacteria > Pseudomonadota > Alphaproteobacteria > Rhizobiales > Kaistiaceae > JBBDMC01. Next base: position 96,947 of record CAWGVO010000001.1, read on the forward strand.
CATCGCCTACGTGCTGGACGAGGACGGCACCTTCGAGCGGCGCTGCAACCTCGCCATGATCGACCTCGAACCGGTGACCGCCGAGGAAGAGGCGACCGCGCGCAGCCTGCATCAGTCGGGCGACCTCGAAGGCCATGGGCTCGTCGACGTCCTCGGCGACCTGACGCGCCACGATGCCGAACGCCTGCACGTCCTCATCGAGCGTCACGCCCACTACACCGGCTCGACCCGCGCCCGCGCCATACTCGACGACTGGGAGGCGTACCTGCCGAAATTCCGCAAGGTGATGCCGGTCGAATACCGCCGCGCTCTGGCCGAGATGGCCCGCGCCCAGGCCGACCAGCCAATCGCCGCGGCGGGGGAATAGGCGGTGTCGTTCGGAAAGGACACGACTGCACCCTCCCCTGGAGGGGGAGGGTCGACCGCGAAGCGGTCGGGGTGGGGTGACTCCGCTGGCAAGATCGGCCAGTTTCGCCGGCGTCGCGCTGCTGCGCTGCGTGCCCAGGAGATGCCAACCGAGAAGCATCTTTGGCGCGCCCTGCGTGAAATTCCGATCCACGGCTCACACTTCCGGCGGCAGGTTCCCGTCGGACCGTATGTCGCCGACTTTGCCTGCCTGGCCGCAAGGCTGATCATCGAGCTCGACGGCAGTCATCACGCTCGCGGCGATGTCGCCATCCATGACCAGAAGCGGCAGGCATGGCTCGAGGCGGAGGGCTATCGCGTTCTTCGCTTCTGGAACTCCGATCTCGACCAGAACATGGAAGGCGTCCTTGAGACGATACGGGCCGCCCTTTACGGATCGGCCGAGGCGGAGTTGGAGCGTCTCGTTCACAAGCGCCGCGCTCGCACGAGCGACGTCACCCCACCCCGGCGCGCAGAGCGCGCCGACCCTCCCCCTCCAGGGGAGGGTGACGCAACCCCAACGCCGGTGGAGCAAGATGGGTAAGGTAACCGGCTTCCTCGAGATCGACCGCCGCGATCGCAAATACCTGCCCGCGGCCGACCGCGTGCGCAACTGGCGCGAGTTCATGATCCCGCTCGGCGATCAGGGAACGCGCGACCAGGCGGCGCGCTGCATGAACTGCGGCATCCCGTTCTGTCACACGGGCTGCCCGGTCAACAACCAGATCCCCGACTGGAACGACCTCGTCTATCACGGCGACTGGCAGCGCGCGCTCGTCAACCTGCACTCGACCAACAACTTCCCGGAGTTCACCGGCCGCATCTGCCCGGCGCCGTGCGAGGAGTCCTGCACGCTCAACATCACCGACCAGCCGGTGACCATCAAGACGATCGAATGCGCCATCGTCGATCGCGGCTGGGAGGAAGGCTGGATCGTGCCCGAGCCACCGGCGAAGAAGACCGGCCGCAAGGTCGCCATCGTCGGCTCCGGACCGGCCGGCCTCGCCTGCGCCCAGCAGCTCGCCCGCGCCGGCCACGAGGTCCACGTCTACGAGAAGAACGCCCGCCCCGGCGGCCTGCTCGCCTTCGGCATCCCCGACTTCAAGATGGAGAAGCACCACGTCGCCCGCCGCGTGGAGCAGATGGAGGCCGAGGGCGTCACCTTCCACTGCAACGTCCACGTCGGCATCGAGCTCGACGTCAACGAATTGGTCGCCGGCCACGACGCGGTGGTGCTCGCCGCCGGCGCCGAACAGCCGCGCGACCTGCCCATCCCCGGCCGCGACCTCGACGGCATCCACTTCGCCATGGAGTTCCTGCCGCAGCAGAACCGCCGCAACGCCGACGAGCCGCTCGGCAACGTCCTGCCGATCGTCGCCGGCGGCAAGCACGTCGTCGTCATCGGCGGCGGCGACACCGGCTCCGACTGCATCGGCACGTCGAACCGCCAGGGGGCGCTGTCGGTCACCCAGCTCGAGATCCTGCCGCGCCCGCCGGACCACCCGGACAAGGGGCTGACCTGGCCGGACTGGCCGCTCCGGTACCGCACCTCGTCCAGCCAGGAGGAAGGCGTCTCCCGCGACTTCTCGGTGATGACCCAGAAGTTCACCGGCGAGAACGGCCGGGTGAAGGCGCTCCACTGCATCCAGGTCGACGAGCGGATGAAGCCGATCGAGGGCACCGAGTTCGAGCTGAAGGCCGACCTCGTGCTGCTCGCCATGGGCTTCCTCGGGCCCGTCCAGGACGGCATGGTCAAGGACCTCGCCGTCGAACTGGACAAGCGCGGCAATGTGGTCGCCAACACCGACGACTACCGCGCAAGCCTCGACAAGGTCTTCGCCTGCGGCGACGCCCGCCGCGGCCAGTCGCTGGTGGTGTGGGCGATCCGCGAGGGGCGCCAGTGCGCCCGCGGCGTCGACCAGTACCTGATGGGCGAGACGACGCTGCCGCGCTGAGGCCTAGTTCGCCGCCTGGCGCGCCGCGCGGTGTCGGGCGGCAAGCCGAGGTCGGCGGCGACCGAGCGGTTGCCCGGCGGCCACGAGAAATCGTCGGCGCGGCCGGGCACCGTCGGCAGCGCCTCGCCGCTGATGATCATCAGGTACTGCGGCGACGACGTATCGCCGGGCGCCGCCAGCAGCGGCGCCGTCACCCGCACGCTCGACACGCGGCTGTCGCCGGCCGGCTCCATCTCGCCGACCAGCTCGTTGCTGGCGCCCGGCAGCGGATCGTTGAGCGAGATGACCGGGCCGACCAGCCGCTTCTTGCCGTCCGGGCCGATCTCGATCTGCGTCGCCTGGCTGGTGGAGGCGAGCAGGTTGACGGTACCGGTACCGATGCCGGTCTGGCTGCGGATCTCGCGCTCGACGTAGAAGGCGAGCTTCAGCCGCCCGGCCTGGGTGAAGTTGATGCCGTCGCTGTTGCGGAGCGCCCGAAGCTGGCCGTCGGCGTCCGGCCCCGACGAGATGAAGCGGCCGTCCTGGTCGGTGAAGCCGTTCCAGATGTCGATGAAATGGCCGCCGGCGGCCTCCACGCGCGGCTCGTAGAGATCGTTGAGGTAGGCCATGTCGCGCGCCGCCGAGGTGGCACGCATCGGCGGCGCCGTCATCCAGAAGAACGGCCGGCCGTAGACCTTGAGCGTGTCGACCAGGCTTTCGATCCGCTGGACGTAGATCTTCTCCCAGGCGTCCGTGCGCGGCTGCAGGCGGTCCTTGCCGTCGCGGAGCTGCTGACGGTCGTTGGCGCCGATCACGAACACCACGATGTCCGGCTTGTCCTCGTTGAGGAGCTTCGGAAGCTCCTTGTTCCAGTCGTAGTAGTCGTTGCGGGCGAGGCTCGAGTTGCCGTTGGAGCCGTCGATCACCTCGAGCCGCGGCTCGTCGGCGAACGTCTGTTCAAGGCCCCAGGCGACCGCGCCGGCGACGAAATCCCCGACCACCAGGATCCGCTTGGCGTTGGTGTCCTTCGGCTCGAACCTCGGCGGTGGCGACCGGCGGCGGCCCGCCCGGCGCCGACTGGCCCTGGCGGGCGGCCGGCGGCGGTGGCGGCGGCTGGTTTTGCCGCGGCCCGAACAGGAACTGGAAGAAACCGCCACGCGGCGGCGGCGCATTCTGCACGTTGGGCTGACCGACGGGCGCGCGCGGAAAAAGCTGCGCCAGCCCCGGATCGGCCGGAAGCGTCGACGAAAAGCGCGAGCGCGACGGCAGGCAGCAAAAGAGCAAGGCGGCGGGCCATGGTTCGAATGCGGTTCTATCCGGCGACTCCGCCGGAATCCCTATCACATCCCCGCCCCCGTGCCGCGAGGTTAGCCCCCCTCGTCCAGCCGCTGCAACAGCGACCGCGTCCCCACCCCGTCCGGCGTCAGCCCGACCGAGCGCTGGAAGCTGCGGATCGCCTCGCGGCTGCCGCTGCCGAGCACCCCGTCGATGTCGCCGTCGTAGAGGCCGAGCATGGTGAGCAGCAACTGGATCCGCTCGCGTTCGTCCTGCGACAGCGGCGTCTCGTGCGCCGGCCACGGCCTGGACGAACGGCCCGAAGCCGGCGAGGCGATCGGAAAGGTGGCCGACGGCGAGCGCATAGAAGTTCGAGTTGTTGTACCGTTTGATGACGCTGAAATTGTGCAGCAGCAGGAACGAGGGACCGTCCGACCCGTTCGGCCGGTAGAGCGTCGCCTTGTCGCCCGGCCGCGGGAAACCCTTGCCGCCGACCCTGACGACGCCGAGCTTCGCCCAGGCACCGAGCGACCGCTCGCTGGTCGCCTTGACGCCCGCCGGGACAACCACCTCGTAGCCCCAGGTCTCGCCGTGGTGCCAGCCGGACTTGTTGAGATAGTTCGCCGTCGAGGCGAGCGCGTCCACCGGCGAGGTCCAGATGTTGCGATGACCGTCGCCGTCGAAATCGACGCCGTAGGCCTCGAATGTGGTCGGGATGAACTGGGTGTGGCCCATCGCGCCCGCCCACGAGCCGGTCATGCCCTCCGGCGTCACGTCGCCACGCTGGACGATCTTGAGCGCCGCGACGAGCTGCTTGCGGCCGAAGCTGGCGAGGCGACCGCCGGAATAGGCGAGCGTCGCCAGCGACCGGATGGTGCTCTTGACCAGACCGGGGCGCGTCAGCACCGCGCCGTAGTGGCTTTCCATGCCCCAGATCGCCACGATCACTTCCTTGTCGACGCCGTAGCGCGCCTCGATGCGGCGGAGGAGATCGGCGTTCTGCGCGAGAGCCTTCTGGCCCTCCGAGATGCGGTCGTCGGAGACCATCTGGTCGAGGTAGTTCCAGACCTTCATCGTGAACTCGGCCTGGGACGAGACGCTCTTGATGACGTCCGGGTCGGGCGTGAAATCGCCGAGAGCGCGAGTATAGGTCGCCCGCGATGATGCCGGCCGCCTTGGCCGTCGGCCAGAAGTCGTTGACCCATTGCGACGGGCTCGCGGCAAACGCCGCCCCCGCCAGCGGCAGGATCAGCGCCACCAGGGCAAGCAACCCCGTCAATCCGGCGCGGGGCGCCGGGTACGGCACGGCACCCGTCCTCATGATCCCGACCTTAACATTGCCCCTTTGGTCCCCGGCAACCCCTCTTCAGTCCCGCGCGTTCCGCGTCGCGAGCGCCGCCTCCCATGCCAGCGCGCTCGCCACGATCTCGTCAAGGTCGTCGTGGCGCGGCTTCCAGCCGAATTCCGACTTGATCAGGGCGGGCGAAGCGACGATCGAGGCGGGGTCGCCCGGCCGTCGCGGCCCTTTCGATGACGGGGAAATCCTTGCCCGACACCCGCTTCACCGTGTCGATCACCTCGAGCACCGAATAGCCGCGGCCATAGCCGCAGTTGGCGGTGAGGCTCGCGCCCCCTCCCCTCAGATGGCGGAGCGCGTCCATGTGGGCGGCGACGAGGTCGCTGACGTGGATGTAGTCGCGGATGCAGGTGCCGTCGGGCGTCGGATAGTCGGTGCCGTAGACCGTGATCCCGTCCCGCTTGCCGAGCGCCGTCTCGGCGGCGACCTTGATCAGGTGCGTCGCGCCCTTGCTCGACTGGCCGGTGCGGCCGGCCGGGTCGGCGCCGGCAACGTTGAAGTAGCGGAGCGCCACGAAGCCGAAGTCGAAGGCCGCCGCCGTATCGGCGAGCATCATCTCGACCATCATCTTGGAGCGCCCGTAGGGCGACTCCGGGTGGAGCGGCGCGTCCTCGCCGACCGGCGAGACCGCCGGCGTGCCGTAGACCGCCGCGGTCGAGGAAAAGATGAAGTTGCGGACCTTGCCCGCGACCGCCGCCGCGATCAGCGCCCGCGCCCGCACCGTGTTGTTGAGGTAGTACCCGAGCGGGTCGGCGACCGATTCCGGCACCACGATCGAGCCGGCGAAGTGGATGATCGCCTCGACGCCGTGTTCCGCGATCAGGCGGCCCACCAGCGCCTCATCGCCGCAATCGCCCTCGACGAGCTTCGCCTCCGGCGCCACCGCCCAGCCGAAGCCGGTGGTGAGGTTGTCCACCACCACCACGTCCTCGCCGGCGTCCAGCAGCTGCCAGACCATGTGTGAGCCGATGTAACCGGCGCCGCCGGTCACCAGCACGCTCATCCCGTGCGCTCCCGCTTTGCCATTCCACCGGGTTGGCCGTTACCATAGGTAAAGAGTGTTGACGCCATCTTGCCGCCGGCAGCCCCAAGCGCCCCAAACACCCCCCAAGAGGCCCCAATGAACGCCCCGATCCGCAAGGCCGTGTTTCCCGTCGCCGGCCTCGGCACCCGCTTCCTGCCGGCAACCAAGGCGATGCCCAAGGAAATGCTGCCGATCGTCGACCGGCCGCTCCTCCAATACGTGGTCGAGGAGGCGCGCGAGGCCGGTATCGAGCACTTCATCATGGTGACCGGACGTAACAAGAGCGTGATCGAGGACCATTTCGACATGCAGCCGGAGCTGGAGGCGACGCTGCAGCGAGCGCGGCCGCGACGCCGACCTGGAAGCGCTCGCCCGCGATCTGCCCAAGGCCGGAGAGATGAGCTTCACCCGCCAGCAGGCGCCGCTCGGCCTCGGCCACGCGGTCTGGTGCGCCCGCGACCTGGTCGGCGACGAGCCGTTCGCCGTGCTGCTGCCCGACATGCTGATGCGCGGCGAGCCCGGCTGCCTCTCCCGCATGGTCTCCGTCTACCGCGAGACCGGCGGCAACGTGATCTCGGTGGAGGCCTGCGACCCGGCCGAGACCGCCAAATACGGCATCGTCGGCGTCGGCGAGAGCGTCGGCGAGGCGTTCCGTATCACCGCCATGGTGGAAAAGCCGGAGCCAGCGGCGGCGCCATCGAACCTCTTCATCAACGGCCGCTACATCCTGCAACCGGCGATCTTCGACCACCTCGCCCGCCACCAGCGCGGCGCCGGCGGCGAAATCCAGCTCACCGACGCCATGCTGGCGCTCGCCGATGACGAGCCGTTCTACGGCATCCGCTTCGACGGCCGGACGTTCGACTGCGGATCGAAGATGGGTTTCCTCACCGCCAACGTCGCCTACGCGCTCGACCGCGACGACCTCAGGGAGGCCTTCGCCGCCGAAGTCCGCGCCCTGCTCGGCGACACCTGATCAGCGCTGAAGCCTGATCTCGACCATCGCCGCGTTCGAGCTGAAATTGCGCCCGGAGTCGGTGCTGGTCAGCCACTCGTGCTCAAGACGGCCGCTGACGTAGAACGTGCGGTTGGCCTTCCAGGTGGCGGCGAGCCCCGCCTTGTAGTCGCGGTCCACCAGGCCCGTGCCCTGGAAACTCTCGTGGCGCAAACTGGCGGTGCCGCTGAGCGTGACGTTGCTGCGCCAGTCGTAGGCGAACACGATCGAAGCATCGTGCGCGAGCGAACCCGATGACGCCGGATCGGTGCTCGGATTGACCGAGGTGGCGGCGTTGAGCGTCATCCGCGTCAGCGCGGTCGGCGACCATGTGAGCGAACCGTCGACGACGAAGGACGCGAGCGCCGCCAGCGCCACGTCGTCGAAGGTGGCCCTGAGATAGCCGACGGCGATCTCGCCGCTCAGCACCGGCGCCCGGTCGATCATCAGGCCGGCGCGGTACGCCTGAACGTATCCCGATCGCATCAGGCCGTCGTCGTCGACCGTCTGGTCGAAGACCCGCCGCCGGATCTCGGCCTCGACGAACGGCGCCACCATCGCACCGGTCTCGTAGCCGAGCCGCGCGCGGGCGCCGAACACCGTAGTTGGTGCGGTCGCCCTGCGGCACGACGAGGCCGCCGGAGGTTCCGTTCTCGTAGATCGTCCGGTCGACCAGCCCCTCCACCTGCACGACGACCGGCCCGGTGTTGCGGTCGAGCCTCCACCGAGCCGGTGAGGTTGTGCACCCCCGGCGGGCTGTCGACGCCGGCGGGGAAGTTCGGGTCGGACAGCGACTGCGTCGAGAAGCCGTAGCCGCCCGCCATGCGCGAGCGCCCAGCCGGCCTGGCCGTCGAGGCGGCCGTTCGCGTCGACGTTCAGCGTCGGCTTGCCGGCGGTGGTGCCGTCCAGGAACGTCTCGTACGAGCCGCCGATGATCAGGTTCGCCTCGTTCTCGGCCCAGTCCGAGCGGATGGCGATCTCCGGCGCCACGGTCGCCGTGGCCGAACCCGTCCCGCCCGCCGCCCCGGCGGCGTTGCTGGTGTAGCCGGCCGAAACCGTCACCGACGGGAAGACGATGAAGCCGCCGCTGCGGATGCCGAGCGGCGCGTAAGGGTCGCTCCTCCGGCGCCGCGAGGCGGCGCGGGACGCTGCCGGTCGTGGTGTCGTCGATCGGATCGGCGCTCGCCAGCGGCTGCTGGCGGATGACCGGACCGCTTGCCGCGTCGGCATCGGTCGCGAGCGTGCCCCTCAGAACGAGCGAATCGGCCGGCGATATTGTCGAGCGGCGTCTGGGCGCACGCGCCCCCGGCCGCTGCGGCCACAACGGCAACCGACAACAGAAAGCGATGAAGACGCATGCTCTCCGACCCCTCGGGCAAGCGCTCGCGGACACCCTTTCCAAACCGTAAAGATTGTTGGTTAACGCTTGGTTGCGAGCGGCCGTGGCGGCCCTAGAGCCAGCCAGACAGCTCGCGGCGGACAAGCGTCTCGATCAGGCCCATGCCCTCGGCGCTGTCGTTGAGGCAGGGGATCGCGGCGAACTCGGCGCCGCCGTTCTGGCGGAAGGTCTCCGCCGCCCGGATGCCGATCTCCTCCAGCGTCTCCAGGCAATCGGCCGAGAACCCCGGCATGATCACCGCCAGGCGCTTGGTGCCCGACCGCGCCAGCTCCGCGATCGTCACGTCGGTGTAGGGCTGCAGCCACTCGGCGCGCCCGAAGCGGGACTGGAAGACGATGCGCAGCTGCTCCTCCGGCCAGCCGAGGGCCTCGCGGAGGAGCCGCGTCGTCTTCTGGCAGTGGCAGTGGTAGGGGTCGCCCTTGTCGAGCACGGCGCGCGGCAGGCCGTGGTAGGAGGCAAGCACCACCTCCGGCTCGAAGGCGAGACCGGCGAGCGACGCCTTCAGCGACGCCGCCAGCGCCGCGATGTAGGCGGGATCGTCATGGTAGGGCGGCAGCGTGCGGACCGCCGGCTGCCAGCGCATCTTCTGCAAGGCGGTGAACGCGGCGTCGTTGGCGGTCGCCGTGGTCGCCGCCGCGTACTGCGGGTAGAGCGGCGCCACCAGGATGCGTTCGCAGCCCTGCGCCTTCAGCGCCGCGAGCCGCGCGCCGACCGACGGGCTGCCGTAGCGCATCGCCCAGTCGACGATGACGCCGTCGCCGGCGAGCGCCCGGCCCAGCGCCTCGGCCTGCGAGCGGGTGATGGTGACGAGCGGCCCCTCGTTCTTCTCGTTGTTCCAGATCGCCGCGTAGGCGTGGCCCGACTTCTTCGGCCGGGTGGTGAGCACGAACAGGTTGAGGATCACCCACCACACCGGCCGCGGCACCTCGATCACCCGCCGGTCCGACAGGAACTCGCGAAGGTAGCGCCTGACCGATGGGGTGTCGGTGCCGGCCGGCGAGCCGAGATTGACGAGGAGCACCCCGACGCGCCCGAAAGCGACCCGAGGGTGATCGGCGGGGAGCGAGGGGGCGGCGCGGGAGGTGTCGGGGGGGGAAGCCATGATCGGGCGGCAGCATAAGGCGGTGCGCCCTCAAGTCCACTCGCCTTTGGCCGCAGTGCGGGATGAACAAGGGGCGGCCTGCCGCCGCCCCTCGCCGTTTCGCTGACCGCCGGGCTATTGCTCGACGATGCGCCCCTCGACCTTGGCGTCGACCTTGCCGGCGGCCTCGATGTAGTCGATGACCGTGTTGGCCATCAGCTTGCCGTTCTTGGCGCCGATCAGCACCTTGCCGTGGGACAGGGCGACATAGCCGTCGCCGCCGTTGAGCATGAAGTCGTTGGTGGCGACCTTGTAGCTCGCGGCGGGATCGAGCGGCTTGTCGCCGACCATCACCGACACCACCCGGCTGCCCGGCGCGTTCTTGAGGTTGGCGACGACCTTGATGCCGGACACCTGCGGGAAGCGGCCGGCGCCATCCTCCACCTGGCTGAGGCCGTTCTCGAGCGCGGCGAGCACGTCCTTGCCGGTGACCTCGGTCACCACCGTCACGTTGCCGAACGGCAGCTCGGTCAGGATGTCCTTGCGGGTGAGCACCGTGCCGGGGTCGTAGGTGCGATCGGCACGGATGCCGCCGCCGTTGGTGATGGCGATGTCCGCCCCGTTGGCGCCGCGCATGGCATCGGCGATCAGGTTGCCCATCGCCGACTCTTCCGACTGCGCACGATGTTGCGCCGCGAATCGAGCGCCTCGACGGTCGTGCCGATCTCGACGTTGAGATTTGCGTCGAGCTTCTTCTGGAAGTCGTCGACGATCGCCTGCGTTTCCGGATCGGGCGTCACGCTGGTCGTGTCGATGAAGCGGAACGAGGGCGTCCACTTGACCGAGCGCTTGCCGTCCTTCTCCTCGACGTTGACCGTGAGGTCGATCGGCGACAGGTACTTCGCCTCGGTCGAGGTGTCGACGTAGGCGGTGATGCCGTCGTAGCCGGTCATGTAGTCGTGGTCGTCACCGGAGACGATGACGTCGAACGCATGGCTCGCCATGATCTCGCGGTCGTAGTTGTGCGGCGCCTGCACGACGCCGATGACGAGCTCGGCGCCGTCGGCCCGCGCCGCCTTGGCGCCGGCGATCGCCGCCTTGACGGTGTCGCCGAACTTCCAGTCGCCGGGGCTGGAAACCTCCGGCGTGGTGTCCTGCGCCACCGGCACCAGCGCGACCTTCACGCCGGCGACGTCCTTCATCATGGTGCCGCCGAGACCCGGGACCGCCGAGCCGTCACCCTGGGTGACGTTGATCGCCGCCCACGGGTATTTCGACATCTTCACCTTGTCGAGGAAGTTCTCGTTGCCGAAGTCGAACTCGTGGTTGCCGGGAACCGCGATATCGAACGGCACGATGTTGGTGAGCTCGATGGTGTTGGCGCCCTTGTCGAAGCCGGACAGGAGCGAGGGCGACAGCATGTCACCGTCGAAAACGTAGATCGTGTTCGGGTTGGCGGCCTTTTCGGCCTTGGCGACCGCGTTGAGGCGCGAGAAGCCCCCGTTGAAGGCGTAGATGTCGCCGACCCCGAGGATGGTGATCTTGACGGTTTCCGCGGCGGCGGGCGCGGAAGCCGCCGTCCCGATAAGGGCGGCGCCGAGCAGCAGCGCCGTCAGCGTCCTGACGTGAATGGACATGTTCGAAGTCTCCCCTGCGAGTGAATGGCGGTCGCCACGGCTCCGCTATGGATGAGGAAGCATTGCGGTTTGTTGACAGTCCCCGTCGCGACAGCGATGCCACGATCCAAGTCGGCATTTAGCCGGCTGTCAACTGACCTTGCGGTCAGCCGGTGCCGTAGCGGGCCACCGCCCGCGCGTGGGCCCTGGCGGCCTCGACCTCGCGATCACGGGGCGGCGCGGTGGTTTCGAGCGAGTCGCAGAGCCGGCGCGCGGCCATCGCGACCTCGGCGACGGCGCGTTCGAACGCCGCCTCGTTCACCTTCGACGGCTTGTTGAACCCGCTCACCTTGCGCACGAACTGGAGCGCCGATGCGTGGATTTCCTCGTCGGTCACCGGCGGCTCGAAATTGAACAAAGTCCGGATGTTACGGCACATATCTCTCTCCTTCACCTACTCGGCCGCCTCGGCCTTGACCCGGCCGGCGAGGAACGCCCCGCGCCGGATCGCCGCCTCGACGGCTGCCTTTTCGGCCGCTTCCGCCTTCACGTGGCCGAAGCCGCGAATCTTCTCCGGATAGCGCGCGAGCGCAACGGCGAGCCCGTGGTTGTCGGCGCCGAGCCGCCGGAGGATGGTCGTCAGGGTCTCCTCGTAGTCGGCGAGAAGCCGCCGCTCCATCCGACGCTCGGCCGAATAGCCGAACGGATCGAGGATCGTGCCCCGCAGGCGCCGGAAGCGGGCGAGTAACCCGGAAGCCGCGCATCATCCACGGCCCGAAGCGCCCCTTGACCAGATGCCCGGTCGCGGGATCGCGCCGCGCCAGGATGCGGCGGCGCCAGGTGGAACTCCAGCTTGTCCCAGCTCTCGAACGCGCGGCCGAGCTGCCGCAGGAACGAGCCGTCCGTGTAGAGCCGCGCAACCTCGTACTCGTCCTTGACCGCCATCAGCCTGAACAGATTGACGGCGACGGCCTCGGTGAGGTCGGCCCGCCCCGGCGCCACCCGCGCCTCCGCCTCGCGCACCTCGGCGACCCTGCCGGCGAACCGCTGGGCCCAGGTCTCGTTCTGGTAGTCGGCAAGGAAGCGCACCCGGCGGACGATGAGGTCGTCGAGCGTTTCCGGCTCGCCGCCCGCACGGCCCGAACGACGGTCGGCGAGCTTCACCACCGCCTCCGGTTCGAGCGCCGCCCGCCGGCCCCAGGCAAACGCCGCCTTGTTCATGGCGACCTCGACCCCGTTGAGCTCGATCGCCCGCCCGATCGCCGCGGCACCGAGCGGCAGCGCGCCGGTCTGCCAGGCGAGGCCGAGCATGAACATGTTGGTGGCGATGGAATCGCCCATCAGCGCCGTCGCCACCCGCGTCGCCTCGATGAAGCGGCTGTTCTCCGCACCCGCCCGCGCCGTGATCGCCTGGATGATGCGCCGGGTCGGCAGCGAATAGTCGGGATCGTGGGTGAACGCACCGGGATAGGTCTCGTGGGTGTTGACCACGACCGCGGTGCGGCCGGGATCGATCGCCGCCAGCGCCCGGGCCGAACCCGCCACCACCATGTCGCAGCCGAGCACGAGGTCGGCACCGGCGGCCGACACGCGGATCGCCTTGATCTCGTCCGGCGTCGCCGCGATGCGGATGTGGCTGGTGACGGGACCGCCCTTCTGGGCGAGCCCCGCCATGTCGATCACCGCGGCCGCCTTGCCCTCAAGGTGCGCGGCCATCGCGACCAGCGCACCGATGGTCACCACGCCCGTGCCGCCGACGCCGGTGACGAGGATCGCGTAGTCGCCGCTGAATGGCGGCGGCAGGTCCGGCGCCGGCAGGGAAACGTCCGCCGGCCCCAGCGGCTCCGCCTTGCGCGCCCGCGCCCCATGAACCGTGACGAAGCTCGGGCAGAACCCCTTGATGCACGAGAAATCCTTGTTGCAGATGGACTGGTCGATCGCCCGCTTGCGCCCGAACGGTGTCTCGACCGGCACGATGGCGACGCAGTTCGACTGGACGCCGCAGTCGCCGCAGCCCTCGCAGACGAGCTCGTTGATGACCACCCGCTGGTCCGGGTCGGGATAGAGGCCGCGCTTGCGCCGCCGGCGTTTCTCCGCCGCGCACGTCTGGTCGTAGATCATCACCGACACGCCGCCGACGCGCGCCAGCTCCTTCTGCACCGCGTCGAGATCGTCGCGATGATGGATCGCCGTGCCGTGGGGAAGCCCGTTCTCGCCGTTGTAGCGGTCGAGGTCTTCGGTCACCACGACAACGCGTCTGGCGCCCTCCGCCACCATCTGGCGCGCGATGGCATCGACGGTCAGCCCGCCGTCGACCTTCTGCCCGCCAGTCAGCGCCACCGCGTCGTTGAACAGGATCTTGTAGGTGACGTTGATGCCGGCCGCGATCGCCGCGCGGATGGCGAGACTGCCGGAATGGAAGTAGGTGCCGTCGCCGATGTTCTGGAAGACGTGGCCGCGGGTGGAGAACGGCGCCTCGCCGACCCAATTGGCGCCCTCCGCGCCCATCTGGGTGTAGCCCTCGGTCGAGCGGTCCATGCCCTGGACCATGTAGTGGCAGCCGATGCCGGCGTAGGCGCGCTCGCCTTCGGGCACCACCGTTCCACTGTTGTACGGACAGCCGGCGCAGAAATAGGGCGTGCGCTCGGCGAGGTCGCGCGTGGTGGCGAGAACCGCCTCGGCCTGCCTGAGCGCGGCCACGCGCCGCTTCAGCCGCTCGTCCGGCCGCCCGGCGATCAGCCGCTCGCCGATGGCAATTGCGATGCGGTTGGTGTCGAGCGCTCCCTTCGACGGGAAGAGCCACCCGCCCGCCTCGTCGCGCTTGCCGACGACGGTCGGCTGGTTGGCGGTGCCGTAAAGGATCTCCTTGATCTGGCCCTCGATCAGGCCGCGCTTCTCCTCCACCACCACGATCGTTTCGAGACCGGCGGCGAAGGCGCGGATCGCCTCCGGCTCCAGCGGCCACGTGCAGGCGATCTTGAGGAGGCGCAGCCCGAGATCGGCGGCGCGCACCTCGTCGATGCCGAGGTCGTCGAGCGCCTGGAGCACGTCCAGGTAACTCTTGCCGGCGGTGGCGATGCCGATCCGCGGCTCGCGGCCACCCGACAGGACCAGGCGGTCGAGGGCGTTGGCCCTGAGGAAGGCGAGCGCCGCCGGAATCTTGAACTCGTGCAGCCGCTCTTCCTGCGCCAGCGGCGTATCGCGCCGGCGGATGTTGAGCCCGCCGGGCGGCATTCGGAACCCGCCGGGGATCATCGGCGCGACGCGGTCGAGGTCACCCTCCACCGTGGCGGTCGACTCGATCGTGTCCTTGACGCACTTGAGCCCCGCCCAGGTGCCGGCATAGCGCGACAGCGCGAAGCCGAAGAGGCCGTAGTCGAGCACCTCCTGCACGCCGGCCGGGCTGAGGATCGGGATCATCGCGTCGACGAAGGCGAACTCCGACTGGTGCGCGGTGGTGGAGGATTCGCAGGTGTGGTCGTCGCCCATCAGCGCCAGCACCCCGCCCCACGGCGAAGTGCCGGCGAGGTTGCCGTGCTTCAGCGCGTCGCCCGAGCGGTCGACCCCCGGCCCCTTGCCGTAGAAGATGCCGAAGACGCCGTCGAAACGGCCCTCGCCGCGCAGCTCCGCCTGCTGGGTTCCCCACAGCGCCGTGGCGGCAAGGTCCTCGTTGACCCCCGCCTGGAAGAGGATGTCGGCGGGCTTCAGCACATCGGCCGCGCGCCAGAACTGCTGGTCGAGGCCGCCGAGCGGCGAGCCGCGGTAACCTGTGACGTAGCCGGCGGTGCGCTTGCCAAGGCGCGCATCGCGCGCCCGCTGCATCAGCGTCAGCCGCACCACCGCCTGGGTGCCGGAGATGAGGACCCGGCCCCTGGCAAGGTCGTACTTGTCGTCGAGGGAGACCGCCGCAGAGGCCATTCGTTCTTCCCGCGGAGATTGCAAGCTCCGACCGCCAGGCGAAACCGCCGCGGCGTCGATTGTGCGACGGCGGACGCCAGACTCCAAGCTTGCCAATGCCCGCTTTCCATCGCAGGTTCAAAGAAAAATACAGGAAGCGCGCTGGAGGGCCATGATGTCGTCATTCCTCAGCATCAGCCGGGCCATCGACCGGACGACCGCGCTGATCGGCCGTCTGGTCATGTGGCTGATTTTGCTGTCGATCCTGGTCAGCGCCGGCGACGCCGTCTCGCGCAAGCTCTTCTCGCTATCGTCGAACGCCTGGCTGGAACTGCAGTGGTACCTGTTCGCCGGTGCCTATCTGCTCGCCGCCGCCTACACGCTGCAACGCAACGAACATATCCGCATCGACATCGTCTCGAATCTCCTGCCGAAAACGGTGCGCGACTGGATCGAAATCCTTGGACACGATTTGACGTGTAATTGAGGGGACGCCGGAGTCGATGCCTTGTCAAGCCTTTAGGCCGGATGGTTACGGACAGGAACAACATCGGCTTCGCCAGTTGATGCTTTTGGTTTACATTACGGCACCGGAAAGTTGCCATGAATCCCAACCCGCTCCCCATCGTTGCCGTCGCCGCCGACTTCAAGGACATCAACAGGCTCCCGTGGCACGGAGTCTTCGAGAGCTACCTTGACGCCGTCGTCCACGGCAGCGGCGCGATCCCCATGATCCTGCCCTCGCTGGGCGAGGCGATCGACTTCGATGCCCTTCTCGACCGCGTCGACGGCGTGCTCCTGCCGGGCAGCCGATCCAACGTCCATCCGAGCCACTACGGCGCCGCCCCGCACGCCAGGACCGAGCCGCACGACACCCGCCGCGACGCCGTGACCCTGCCGCTGATCCGCGCCGCGCTCCGCCACGGCGTGCCGCTGTTCGCGATCTGCCGCGGCATGCAGGAACTGAACGTGGCCCTCGGCGGTTCACTCGTCGCCGAGGTGCAGGAACTGCCCGGCCGCAGCGATCACCGCGCCGCCGACCACGACGACAACGACATCCGCTACGCCATCCGTCAGGACGTCGAGGTGCGAGCCGGCGGCGTGCTTGCCGACATTCTCGGCGCCGGCACCATCCGGGTGAATTCGCTGCACCGGCAGGCGGTCGATCGCCTCGCCGAGGACCTTGCCGTCGAGGCAACGGCGCCCGACGGCACCATCGAGGCGGTGCGCGTCCGCGAAGCGGCGAGCTTCGCCCTCGGCGTGCAGTGGCACCCCGAATACTGGGTGCGGACCGACCCGCCATCGATGAAGCTGTTTGCCGCCTTCGGCCACGCCATGCGCGCGCGCATGGGCGTGCGCATGAGCGCTCCCCTCGCCGCTGCCGAATAGGCGGATCAGCCGGGCAGGCCCGTCGACAGCGCGCCGCCGAGCAGCGACAGACCGAAGAGAAGGATCACCGCCGCGCCGGCCACCTCGGCGCCGCGCACCAGCCGGTAGGCGACGTTGGAATCGGCTCCGGCGAGCGCCACCGCCACTCCCTTGGCCGACACCGCCAGGGTCGCCAGCGCCGCTACGGTCAGACCCGTGCCGAGCCCCATCACCACCGCCGCCGCAATGCCGGCGGCGAACAGCCCCTGCGACAGCGCGAACACCAGCACGATGATCGCGCCCGAGCACGGCCTGACGCCGACCGCCAGGATCGCCGACCACGCCCGCGACAACCCGAAGGCACCCGCCGCGGCGGCAGGCCGAGGAGAATGATCGTGATCGTGGCCATGGTCATGATCATGGTCGTGGCGGTCGTGGCCCGGTTCGTGATGATGGTGATGGTGGTGGTGACCGCCACCAACCGTTTTCGACCACAGCAGCCATGCGCCCACCATCGCGATGGCGCCGTAGCTGACGATCTCGATCCAGTCGGTCGCCAAAGTCATGGCAACGGCGCTGATCCGCAGCACAACGGCGCCGATGGTGACCACGATGATGGCGCTCGCCGCCTGCACCAGCGCCGCCATGAAGGAGAGCGCCACGCCGCGCCGCGCCGTCGCCCCCGACACGATGAGGTACGACGAGATCACCGCCTTGCCGTGGCCGGGACCGACGGCGTGGAACACGCCGTAGGCGAAGCTCAGCCCCATCAGCAGCCACAGGCCGCGCGGGTCGTTCTTGAGGCTGCCGAGCGCGCCCGTCAGCGCCCGGTAGAAATGCGCCTGGTGGATCGCGATCCAAGCGAAGAAAGGCCCGAGCGGTCCGCCGAAGCCCGCGCCGCCGGAATCCGGCGTGGCGATACCGAACGGAGTCCTGGCGGCATGGGCGACGCCTGCCGCGGCAATGGCGACCACCGCCACGGCGGAAAGCGCGGTCGCACGCCTTGCCGCCCTCATTTGCACGCCACCGTGATGACGTTGGCGAGCGCCGAGGCGGCCTGCCTGAGGTCCGGCGGCAGGATCGTCTGGTCGACCGGTATCGAGCCGAGGAGCGCCGCGGTCGCCGGGTCGAGCTCGCCGGGCAGCCTGAGGCTCGTCGTGCAACCGGCCGGCGCGCCGTCGAGCGCGATCGGGTCGTCCTTCACGAAGGTGAAGGCGACGAAATATTCCGGGTCGAAGATTTCGAGCGTCACCTTGCCCTTGACCGGCAGCGGCGTCTTCAGCGGCAGCGTGTAGAACAGCGTCAGCCGCGAATTGTGGAATTCGAGCCAGTACTCGCTCGGCGGCACGAAGTCCCGGTCCTTCCCGTCGGCGGCGGTAAGGAAGGTGAAGAAGCCGAACTCGGCGAGCGAATCGACGTTGACCTTGGCGAGCGGCTCGAGCTCGTCGTCGCTGAGCTTGCCGTCGTTGTTGGCGTCGAGCCCCTGCACCGCGAAGGCGGTGAACGCTTCGTCGAACTGCCAGATGTTGCGGATGGCGGTGATCTCGCCCTTGTCGTCGAAAACGATTTCGGCCTTGGCATCGACCAGGACATGGGGGTGCGCCGCCGCCGGCGTGGCAACGGCGAGCGAGGCGCAAAACGCTGCGACAACAAGACCGAAGGCGGATCGATTCACGCGCGATTCCCCTGCATCACACGGGGCCCGCAGAGTACGGCCAAAAACGGGCAGCCGCCGCGACAAATGAGCGCCCTAACCGCCCACCGCCGCCCCGTCGGAGCGCGGGTCGGCAGCGCCGTGGATACGTCCGCGCGACTCACGCACGATCGCCCCGGCATGACCGAGACGGTCCGAATACGGCTCCGCCGTCAGCTGGATGCCGTGCCCCGCCCGCTCCAGCGCGGCCACCAGGTCGGGGTCGAGACGGTTCTCGACCTCTAACTCCGCCTCGGTCGCGCCCCAGGTGCGCCCGAACCGCCAGCGCGGCGCGTCAATGGCGTCGCCGAGCTCCATTCCGAACATGACGTGGCGGGAGAACACGGCCGCCTGGAACTGGGGTTGTCCATCACCGCCCATCGACCCGTAGGACATGGTGCGCCCGTCGTCGAAGCGGGCGAGCGCCGGGTTGAGCGTGTGGAAGGGCTTGCGGCCAGGCGCCAGCCGGTTGATCGAGCCCGGGTCGAGCGAGAAACTCGTCCCGCGGTTCTGCCACAGGATGCCGGTCTGCGGCAGCGTGAGGCCCGAACCGAACTCCCAGTAGAGCGACTGGATGAACGAGACGGCCAGTCCGTTGCGGTCGATGGCGCCCATCCAGATCGTGTCGCCGGCGTCGCCGGCGGAACGCCGCGGCGCCGCCCGCCTGCGGTCGATGCGCTCCACTTCACGGTCAAGCCATCCTGCGTCGAGGAAGCGCCTGAGGTCGCGCCGGTCGATCGGGTCGCTCACGTTGGCATCACGAACGGCGAAGGCGCGCTTCGTCGCCTCGATCAGCCCATGGACATGGTCGAAGCTCTCGCCGCGCTTGACGTCCAGCCGGTCGAACAGGCCCAGGATGATGAGCGACGCGATCCCCTGGGTCGGCGCCGGGGTGTTGTAGAGCGTGACGCCTTCGAGGCGGAGGGACAGCGGCTCGGCGAGCCGGGCGGCGTGCTTCTGGAGATCGGCGCGGGTGACCGGACTTTCGGCCGCCGCAAGGTCCGCCGCGATCGCCGCACCAACGTCGCCCCGATAGAAATCGTCGAACCCGGCGTGGGCGAGATGGTCGAGGGTATCGGCAAGCCGCTCCAGCTTGAGGCGGCTCCCGATCTCGGGCGGCTTGCCGTCGATCAGGAACTGGCCGGCGAACCCGCTGACTTCTTTCAATTCGGCGATATTCTTGGCGGTCATGCGCGCCTGCGAGCGGCTGACGACGATGCCCTCACGCGCAATCCGGATCGCATCGGCCAGGAGATCGCGTCGCGACAGCCGGCCGCCGAGGCTCTCGGAAATCTCGCTTGCGAGCCGCCACCCCGACACTGCGCCGGCGACGGTGAGTGCCCCGTCGGGGCCCCGCGCCGGAACCGCGTCGTAACCCTTCGTTTCATAGTGCTCGGGGGTGGCAAGGGTACCGGCGGCTCCGCACGCGTCGATGACACGCGGCGCCCTGCCAGGCTCGGCGAAGAGGAAGAAGGCGTCGCCGCCGACGCCATTCATGTGGGGGTAGACGACCGCGATCGTGGCCGCCGCCGCGATCATAGCCTCCAGCGCGTTGCCGCCGGCCCGCAGGACCTCCGCACCGCTCTCCGCCGCCGCCCGATGCGGCGCCACCACCATTCCTGCTTCACCGACGACTGTCTCGTTCATGGCGCTTCTTCTAACCGATTGGCACCGGAAAGCGAGGCGCTTGACAGGCAACCATTTAGTTGCATATTGTCCCTCCATGGACGAGGTGTTCAAGGCCCTCGCCGACCCGACGCGGCGCGAGTTACTCGACAGGCTTCGCGCCGACAACGGCCAGACGCTCGGCGAACTGTGCGAGCGGCTGGCCATGAGCCGGCAGGCGGTGACCAAGCATCTCAACATTCTGGAAGCAGCCAACCTGGTCGCGACCGTGCGCCGGGGTCGGGAGAAGCTGCACTACCTGAACCCGGCGCCGATCGGCGAGATCTACGACCGCTGGATCGGCAAGTACGACAAGGCACGCGTGGCGGCCCTCGCCGACTTGAAGCGTGCGCTCGAGGAGAAGGACGATGGCGAAACCTGAGCTAGTTTACGTGAACCGAATCCGGGCGACGCCGGACGCCGTGTGGCGGGCGCTGACCGACCCGGCCTTCACGGAACGCTACTGGTACGGCACCCGCGTCGAGTCGGACTGGCAGGTCGGCTCGCCGATTCTGTTCCGCAAACCGCAGGGCGAACCGGACACCGGCACCGTGCTCATCGCCGACAAACCGCGCACCCTCTCCTTTTCCTGGCACGTCGCCTGGGGCGACTTCGCCAAAGAGAAAGACACCCGCGTGACCTTCACCATCGAGCCAGACGGCGACGCCGTGAAGCTCACCCTCGTCCACGACGAATTTCAGGAGGGCAGCACCCTCAAGGAAACCATGGCGAAGGGCGGCTGGCCGCCGATCCTCGCCAATCTCGTCAAGATGCTCGAAGGAGACGCCAAATGAGCAGCAGGTTCGTCTACGTCACCTACATCCGCACGACGCCGCAGAAGCTCTGGGAGGCTTTGCTGAAGCCCGAATTCACCCGCCAGTACTGGTTCGGCGTGACCCTCGAAAGCGACTGGAAGGTCGGATCGCCGTGGAAGATGGCTTACGCGGACGGCAAGGTGACCGACAGCGGCGAGGTGCTGGAATCCGATCCGCCGAAGCGACTGGTGCTCAAGTGGCAGAACCAGTTCCCCGAGATGAAACCCGAAGGCTTCACCCGCTGCACCTTCGACATTTCCGAGGCGGGCGACCAGACGAAGCTGCAGGTGGTCCACGAGATCGACATGGACAACTCCAGGACGATCGCGGCGGTCAGCAACGGCTGGCCGATGGTGCTCTCCGGACTGAAGACGCTGCTTGAGACCGGCACCACCCTCGACATCCCGGCCAGGGGCGAATCGGGACGCCGCGCGCGGCAGTCCGCCTGACGCGTCGGGGCCTAGGCCGTCGGCGTCCAGATGCCGGCAGCCGGAACCGCCTCGTCCATCCCCGGCCACGGCGGCATGGTGACGCCGACCGCTTCCAGCGCCGCACCGGCATCGGCCCGGAACTGGAAGACCGTGCCGACCGGGATCGAGATGGAGACGCCAGCCGCGACCGGCACGGTCTCCTCACGCCCTCCGGCCCGCCGCCACATCTCGCCGCGCCCGGCCGTGAAGTACCAGAGTTCGTCCACGGTCCGATGGACAACGGCCCTGGAAACCGCGCCTGCGGCAAGGCGGAAATGGGCCATACTGCCGCGCTCGCCGGCGGCGAGGAGGCGCACCTGCGAGCCGTCCGGCGCCATGACGTCGGGCTTCGCCGCCAGAGACCGGGTGACGAAGGCTGCCATCTCGAAAATCCTCCACCGATGAGGGCCTGAATTTTTTTCGCCCCAGGCCGCGAAAGTTATTGATTGTGAAACCAAACAGACCTAGTTACGCGGCTGCCCAAATTCGCACGTGCCTGTGGTCGCACAAAGTCCGAGGGCGAAACACCGGGGTCAGGATCCCGGGAGCTTCGAAGGACGCGGCTTAAAGCAACGACGTAGCGGGCTTTTTTGGTCTCTGCCGGCTCTCCACAGGCCGGGGTTACTGAAGAGGCATCTACATCTTGCCGGGCGTGCGGAACGGGTTTCCCGCTCCAAGCGAAGGCAGCGAACAGACCGGACAGCCCTGTCCACTGTGCGACTGCCACCCGCAAAAACCAGCCGGCAAAGCGCCGGCAAACCGGGACGCCGAACGGCCGACCGATCGTCTCCACAGCGATCGCCGGCTCGCCAAGCACCCGGCGGTTTTAACCTTTGGAGCCGGGAGTGCCCACCTATGACCGACCGCATCCGCGCGTTTCTCCGCGACCGACGACCTGACGGCCCCTGCCTCGTCGTCGACCTCGACATCGTTCGCGACAACTACCTCAACTTCGCCCGGTCGATGCCCGACAGCCGCGTGTACTACGCGGTGAAGGCCAACCCGGCGCCCGAGGTGCTGAACCTGCTCGCCCAGCTTGGCTCCTCGTTCGACTGCGCCAGCATCGCCGAGATCGAGATGGCGCTCGCCGCCGGCGCCACCGCCGACCGCATCTCCTACGGCAACACCATCAAGAAGGAGCGCGACATCGCCGCCGCCTACGCCCGCGGCGTGCGCCTGTTCGCCGTCGACGCCCGCGAGGAGGTCGACAAGATCGCCCGCACCGCCCCCGGCGCCAAGGTGTTCTGCCGCATCCTGTGCGACGGCGCCGGCGCCGACTGGCCGCTGTCGCGCAAGTTCGGCTGCTCGCCCGAGTTCGCCATCGACATTCTCGAATATGCCTACGTCAAGGGCCTCGACGCCTACGGCGTCTCCTTCCACGTCGGCTCGCAGCAGTCGAACCCCGGTGCCTGGGACGCGGCGCTGCAAGCCACCGCGGCGATCTTCCGCACGCTCTCCGAGCGCGGCATCCAGCTCCGCATGGTCAACCTCGGCGGCGGCTTCCCGGCGAAGTACCGCAAGGGCATCCCGCTGGTGAAGACCTACGGGCGCGCCATCCACTCGGCGCTGCGCAAGCACTTCGGCAACCGTATCCCCGAGACCATCATCGAGCCCGGCCGCGGCATGGTCGGCGACGCCGGCATCATCAAGGCCGAGGTCGTACTGATCTCGAAGAAGGACGCCGACGACCCCGTCCGCTGGGTCTACCTCGACATCGGCAAGTTCGGCGGCCTCGCCGAGACGATGGAGGAGGCGATCCGCTACCCGATCCGCACGCCGCACGACCGCGACGCCACCGGCCCCTGCGTGCTCGCCGGCCCCACCTGCGACTCCGCCGACGTCCTCTACGAGAAGACGCCGTACGAGCTGCCGGTGTCGCTGTCGATCGGCGACGAGGTGCTGATCGAGGGTACGGGCGCCTACACCACGACCTATGCGTCGGTGGCCTTCAACGGCTTCGAGCCGCTGAAGTCGTACGTCATCTGAGGCGGCCATGATCACGTTCGGATCGGAGGCGCCGGCCGATGTCGGCGCCCGCGAGGCGCTGCTCGACCGGGTGATGGGCCGCGAGCGCCTGTTCAAACCGTCGGAGCGGCTGCGGCGCGGCCGCGCGCCGGCGCGTGGGCTGTCGCTTGTCGCCCACGACGGCGGCGACCTCGTCGGCACCGTGCGCCTCTGGCACGTCGAGGCGGGCGGCGTCCCGGCCCTGCTGCTCGGACCGCTCGGCGTCGACTGTCGCTACCAGGGCACCGGCGTCGGCGCCGGGCTGATGCGCCTTGCGCTGACGCGCGCCGCCACGCTCGGCCACACCGGCGTCATCCTCGTCGGCGACCGCCCGTACTATGAGCGCTTCGGCTTCTCGCCTTCCCCGACCGAGGGTTTGCTCATGCCGGCGCCGGTCGATCGCGGCCGGTTCCTCGGGCTGGAACTCGCCGAAGGCGGGCTCGCGGCCGCAAGCGGCCTGGTCGTTGCGGCGGGCGAGCCGATCGAACAGCGGCTGGCGGCCTAGCCGCCAGCGCGCCCGACCGGATTACCTGCTACAATCCCGGCGCAGGAGGATCGCGGAAATGCAGCGGCTTCTGTTTGCGGCGTCCCTTGCCCTCGTCGTCACCGGCGGGCCGGCGCGGGCCCAGTCGACGGACATGGCCAACACCACGTGGTACGCGGTCAACGACGCCTGCTACGTCGACAGCATCGACTTTTACGACGACGGCACCGCCGACATTAACGACTTCGCCGACGACGACGCCGACACCGGGCAATGGACCCTGGCGGGCGACCGGCTGACCATCGAATACGACAACTGGTACGGCGGCATCGAAGGCACCGTGCTGGACGGCGGCCGCATCGAGGCGACCGAGACGTGGCAGGACGCCGACACCAACGAGATCCACCACGACCCGTGCATCTTCGAAATGGACGAGCCCGGCGGCGATTCTTCGCCGCCCGATCACGCCTGAGTGAGGCCCCGCTTCCTGAACAGCGCCTCGGGCGTCGGCAGCCGGCCGCGGAAGCCGGCGTAAGCCTCGGCCGGGTCGCGGCGGTTGCCGGCCGCGTAGACGAAGTCGCCAAGGCGCTGCGCCGTCGCCGGGTCGAAGGCATCGCCCGCCTCGCGGAAGGCGTCGAATGCGTCCGCGTCGAGGACCTCCGACCACAGGTAGCTGTAGTAACCCGCGGCGTAGTAGTCGCCGGAAAAGATGTGGCCGAAGTGCGGGGTGCGGTGACGCATCACGATGGTCTCCGGCATGCCGATGCGCTCCAGCGTCGCCTTCTCCTCGGCAACCACGTCGACGTTCTCCGTTTGCGGCAGCAGATGCAGGTCGAGATCGACCAGCGCCGAGGCGGTGTATTCGACCGTCGCCCAGCCCTGGTTGAACGTGCGCGCCGCGATCACCTTGTCGATCAGCGCCTGCGGCATCGCCTCGCCGGTCTCGGCGTGGATGGCGAAGCGCGCCAGCACCTCCGGCTGCTCCAGCCAGTGCTCGAAGAGCTGCGAGGGCAGTTCGACGAAATCGCGCGCGACGTGCGTGCCCGACAACAGCGGGTAGGTGACGTCCGACATCAGCCCGTGGAGCGCGTGGCCGAACTCGTGGAACAGCGTGCGCGCGTCATCGAACGACAGAAGCGTCGGCTGGCCCTCCGGCGCCTTGGCGAAGTTCATGACGTTGACGACGATCGGGCGGATATCGCCGTCGAGCTTGTGCTGGTCGCGGAGCGCGCTCATCCACGCACCGCTCCGCTTGCCGGGCCGGGCGAAATAGTCGCCGAGGAAGACGCCGACCGGTTCGCCGACCGGCCCCGCTCACCCGCCAGACGCGCACATCGTCGTCGTAGAGCGGCAGGTCCGCCATCTCGTCGAACGTCAGGCCGAACAGCCGGTGCGCGGTGTCGAAAGCCGCGGCGATGACGTTGTCGAGCTGGAGGTAAGGCTTGAGTTCGCTCTCGTCGAAATCGAAGCGCTCCCTGCCGAGCTTCTCCGCGTAGAAGCGCCAGTCCCACGCGGCGAGCGGGAAGTTGTCGCCTTCCGCCGCCGCCAGCGTTTCGAGGTCGGCCTGCTCGGCCAGCGCCTTCCGCCGTCCCGCCGCCCAGACCGACTCCAGAAGTCCGCGCACCGCCTCCGGCGTCTTCGCCATGGTGTCGGCGAGCCGGTAGTGGGCGAACGAGGTGTAGCCGAGAAGCCGCGCCCGCTCGGCCCTCAGGCGGATCGCCTCACCGATCAGCGCCCGGTTGTCGGTGGCGCCGCCGCCCTCCCCGCGCGCGATCCACGCCGCGAACGCCTTCTCGCGGAGGTCGCGCCGCTTCGAGTAGCGGAGGAACGGGTCGATGCTCGAACGCCCGAGCGTGATGACGTGCTTGCCGGCGAGGCCGCGCTCGGCCGCCGCTTCCGCCGCAGCCGCGACGAGCCAGCCCGGCAGTCCGGCAAGATCGGCCTCGCCTTCGAGGACGAGGGTGAAGGCGTTCTCGTCGGCGAGCACGTTCTGGCTGAACCGGGTGCCGACCTCCGCCAGCCGCTCGCTGATTTCCGCCAGCCGCTTCTTGCCCGCCGCATCGACCGCCGCGCCGGCGCGCACGAAGTTGGTGTGCGTGCGCTCCAGAAGGCGGAGCGCCTCCGCGTCGAGACCGAGCGTCGCCCGCGCCTGCCAGAGCGCGTCGATGCGCGCGAAGAGCGCTTCGTCGAGCGTGATGGCGCTGCCGTGACGCGCGAGCAGCGGCGCCACCTCCCGCTCGACCGCCTGCAGCGCCTCGTTGCTGTCCGCGTGGGCGAGGTGGAAGAAGACGGCGGCGACCTTGCTCGAGCCCGAGACCGGAACGGTCCAGCGCGACGATGGTGTTGGCGAAGGTCGGCACGCCCGCCGCCTTGATGGCATCGATCGCCGCCCGCTGTTCCGCCATCGCCGCGTCGAACGCCGGCCGGAAATGCTCCGGCCGGATACGGTCGAACGGCGGCAGGCCGAGGTTTTCGGTCCACGGCTCCAGCAGCGGGTTGTCAGGCAGTGCGGTCATGCCGGCGGCTCCTCATGGCGGGCCACCGGTATATAGCGATCGCCGCTGCCGATGGGAGTGGCCTAGTCGGCCGCCGCCCCGCCGAGCCTCTGCACCATCACGGCCACCGCCGCGTCGCGCTGCGGGTCGCGGCCATCGGCGTAGCGCACGTCGAACGGCACCGCGATGTCCGGCTGGATCGGGTTGCCCTCGATGCGCTTGCCGTCGACCTTGACGTCATCGACGCCGAGTTCGAGCAGGCTGCTGTCGGGCAGCAGGAAGGCCGTCGCCGCCACCACGTTGCCGGCGGTCGGCGAACCGACCAGCGGGACGCCGTTCTTGTTGAGGCCGTAGGCGAGCACTTCCATGCCGCTCCGCGTCCCCTCGTCGATGATGGCGACGACCGGCTTGTGCCAGCGATAGGTGATCGAAATAGCGACTTGCCGTCCCGTCCGATCACTTCCATGTCGGCGGCCCCGCCGACGAACGTCTCGGCCGCATCGCCCGGCGCGCCGCCCCAGCGGCTCCTGAGATCGAGGACCAGCCCGTCGATGTTGCTGAGCGCGCCCGTCGACAGCGCGTCGTAGAGGATGCCGGTGACCTGATCGCTGGTGTACATCCACAGGTGGATGTAGCCGATGCGGTGGCCGCCGGTGTCGAGTCGTCGCGATGCTGCCCGAGATGGCCTTGAGGTAGGTCTCGGTCGGCTGGATCGCCGCCACCCTGACCGGGATGTCGACCGGCGCCGCATCGGCGGTGTGCCGCACGCTCAGCGTCACCGTCTGGCCCGCCTTGCCCTGGAACGACCCGATCTCCGCGAACGGCTGGCCGTCGACCGCCATGACCTCGTCGCCGGCGAGCACGCCCGCCGCTTTCGCCGGTCCGCCGTCGTAGACGTCGGTGATGAAGCGGTGGCCGTCGATCTCGGCGCTCGCCACGCCGATGCCGGCGTAGTTCACCTCGCCCTCGGGCGGGAACATGCGGCGCAGGTCGCGCCTCAGCGCGAAGCGAAAGACGTCGCTGAGGTCGTAGTAGTCGATCTGGTCGGGCGTGTAGCGGCCGGTGTGCGACGAGCCGAGCGCCTTCAGCGCGAAGTCGATCGCCTCACCGACCACCGACCGGGTCGGCGTTGGCAAGGTTCGGCATCTGGGCGACCACGGTAGCGGCCGCCTGGTTGAACGCCGGCAGCGCCGCCGGCGAGAAGAAACGCTGGTTGACGATCTCGACCGTTCGGTCGAACACCGGGTTGCCGGATTTCGGCGCCTGGTCGGCCCACGCGCCGACGCCAGGCCCGAGGGACAACGGGACGACCAGAACCAGCGCGCGCAGCGCGCCCGTGCGTACCCACATTTGACGGAATCTCCTCGCCGGTCGCCCGTCTGGCCCATCTACCGCCCGGCGGCGGGGGGTCAAGGGCGCCGTCGCCGGCCGGGTTGACTTCGCCGGCTCGGTTTCCGCCATCACCGGCGGTCCACGAACGGGGAGGCGCCGATGGCCGACTGGCCGGTTTACGGGAAAATCGACGGGCCCATCGTCATGATCGGCTTCGGCTCGATCGGCAAGGGCACGCTGCCGCTGCTCGAGCGCCATTTCGAATTCGACAAATCGCGCATGGTCGTCATCGACCCCGACGATACCGACCGCGCCCTCCTCGACGAGCACGGCATCCGCTTCGTCCACCAGGCGGTGACCCGCGAACGCTACCGCCACCTGCTGCAACCGCTGCTGACGGCCGGCAGCGGCACCGGCTTCTGCGTCAACCTCTCGGTCGACACCTCCTCGCTCGAAATCATGAAGCTCTGCCGCGAGCTCGGCGTCCCCTACATCGATACCGTGGTCGAGCCGTGGCCGGGCTTCTACTTCGACCGCACCGCCGGCGCCGAGGCGCGCACCAACAACGCGCTCCGCAACACGGTGCGCGAAGAGAAGGCGCGGAACCCCGGCGGCACCACCGCGGTCTCCTGCTGCGGCGCCAACCCCGGCATGGTGTCGTGGTTCGTCAAGCAGGCGCTGATCGACGTCGCCAATGCCGTCGGCCTCGATTTCGCCGAGCCGGCAGCCGGACGACCGCGCCGGCTGGGCCCGCCTCATGCGCGACGCCGGCGTCAAGGGCATCCACATCGCCGAGCGCGACACCCAGCGCGCCAGGGCCCCGAAGCCCATGAACGTGTTCGTCAACACCTGGTCGGTGGAGGGCTTCATGTCGGAAGGCATGCAGCCCGCCGAGATGGGCTGGGGCACGCATGAGAAATGGCTGCCAGAGAACGGACGCCTGCATGAGATCGGGGCGAAGGCCGGCGCCTACCTTCTCCAGCCCGGCGCCAACACCCGCGTACGCTCGTGGTGCCCGACGCCGGGCCCGCAGTACGGCTTCCTCGTCACCCACAACGAGTTCGATCTCGATCGCCGACTATTTCACGCTGAAGGACGGCGACAAGGTCGTCTACCGGCCGACCTGCCACTACGCCTACCACCCGGCCAACGATGCGGTGCTGTCGCTGCACGAGGTCTTCGGCTCGCGGCGAGCTGCACGAGAAGGACGAGCACATCCTCGACGAGAACGAGATCGTCGACGGCGTCGACGAGCTGGGCGTCCTCCTCTACGGCCACAAGAAGAACGCCTACTGGTACGGCTCCCAGCTCTCCATCGACGAGACCCGCGACCTCGCCCCCTACCAGAACGCCACCGGCCTGCAGGTGACCTCCGCCGTGCTCGCCGGCATGGTGTGGGCGCTGGAGAACCCGAACGCCGGCATCGTCGAAGCCGACGAAATGGACTATCGCCGCTGCCTCGAGGTGCAGTTGCCCTATCTCGGGCCGGTCAAGGGCTACTGGACCGACTGGACACCGCTCACCGGCCGCCCCGGCCTCTTCCCCGAGGACATCGACGAGAGCGACCCCTGGCAGTTCCGCAACGTGCTGGTGCGGTAGGGGTGGCTACCCCGCCACGTCCTGGCCGCCGCCGGTGATCAGGCGGGCGCCGGTCTCGTAGGTGAGGTAACGCCACAGCCACTGGGTGGTCACCAGCAGCCGCTTGTCGAAGCCGGTGAGCAGGTAGACGTGGACGAGGCCCCACAGGAACCAGCCGAGCCGCCCCTTGAGGTGCCAGCGCCCGAAGTCGAATACCGCGGCGTTGCGCCCGATCACGGCGGTGTTGCCGCGGTCGTGGAAGCGGAAGGGCCGCATCGGCTTGCCGTCGACGATGAGATGCTTCAGCCCGCGACCGAGATAGAGCCCCTGCTGGTGGGCGACCTGGGCGAGACCCGGCAGCGGCTTGCCGTCGCGGCCGAGCGCCACCGCCGTATCGCCCATCACGTAGACGCGGTCGAGGCCCGCCACCGAAAGATCGGGGCCGACGGTGACCCGCCCCAGCCGGTCCGCCTCGACGCCCAGCCACTGCGCCGCCGGCGATGCCTTGACGCCGGCGCCCCACACGACGGTGCCGGCGCGCACCACCTCGCCGTCGATCGTCACCCTGCCGGGCTCGATGTTGTCGACCTTGGCGCCGGTCATCACCGTCACCCCGAGATGTTCCAGCGCCTGCTTCGCGTAGGCTGACAGGACCTCGGGGAAACCGGCGAGCAGGCGCGGCCCCGCCTCGACCAGGAGGATGCGCGACTTGGCCGGATCGATGTGGCGGAAGTCGCGCCGGAGCGAGAAGCGCGCAAGCTCGCCGACGGAACCCGCCATCTCCACGCCGGTCGGCCCGCCGCCGACGATCACCGTGGTCAGCAGCGCCTCCTGCTCCTTGGGGTCGGGGCAGATCTCGGCGAGCTCGAACGCTTTCAGCAGCCGCGCCCGGATGACGCGGGCGTTCTCGATCGACTTCGGCCCCGGCGCGACCTTCTTCCACTCGTCGTGGCCGAAGTAGCTGTAGGAGGAGCCGGTGGCGATCACCAGATAGTCGAAGGCGACCGAACCGCCGTCCGCCAGCCGCACGCGACGCGCTTCGCAGATCGACGCCTGTCACCTCGCCGAGCATCACGTTGACGTTGGGGTAGCGCGCCAGCATCCGGCGGATCGGCTTGGCGATGTCGGCCGGCGACAGCGCCGCCGTCGCCACCTGGTAGATGAGCGGAATGAACAGGTGATAGTTGTGGCGGTCGATGACGGTGACATCGACCGGCGCGCCGCCGAGCGAGCGAGCACAGGCGAGCCCGCCGAAACCAGCGCCGACGATCACCACCCGCGGCCGTATCCCGGCCGCGACGCCCCCCTCGCCCGTCGCCGCATCGCTCATGGCATCAGTATGGCCTAGCCGGTGAAGTCGACCAAACCGGCGCCTCCGGCCTCCGTTCCGACGACCAGCCGGCTGCCGCTCGCGTGCCAGGCCAGCGCCGACACCGGGCTGTCGTCGGGCCGGCGCAGCAGCGCCTCCTCGGCCGTCGGCGAAGCGCACCGCCAGCACCATGCCGTCGCGGTAGCCGACCGCCACCACCTCGCTGCGCGGATGGCAGGCGACACGGGTGACCGGCACCTCGCGCGCGCCGAGCTGCATGGGCTCCCTGCCCATCGGCCCGTCCTTGAAATGGAACGGCCACAGGATCGCCGCATCGGCGCCGGAGGTGGCGAGGAAGCGCCCCTTCACCGACCACGACACCGAGCGCGGCTTCGCCGTGTAGCCGCTCATGCGCATGTCCTTGCCGTCGGCGAGCCGCCAGCCGTGCAGCGCGTTCTCCTGCATGGTGGTCACCAGGTAGCGCCCGTCGGGCGAGAAGGTGACGCCGATGTGGGCGCCCTGCCACTCGAGCGGTGACGGGCGCGGCCTCGGTCCCCGCCCACCACAGCGTCACCCCGTTGTAGCGGGCGACGGCGAGGCGGAGCCCCTTCGGCGCGAAGGCGAGACCGCCGACGGCGCGCTCGTGGTCGAAGGTGCGCTCGCGACCGTCCTTCAGCCGGACGAACACCTGCCGCCCGCTGCCGAAGGCGATGGCGCCGTCCGGTCCGGCCGCCACCAGGTCGATCCATTTGCGCGGCCGCTCGGCAACCGCCGCGATCGACCCCGCCGCGTCGGTAAGCGCCACTTGCCCGTCGTCGCCGCCGGTGAGCAACCTGCGGTCCGGCGTCGCGGTCGCGGCCAGAATGGCGCCGGCGTGAACCGGAACGGTCCGCTCGCCGGCCTCATCGACAAGCCGCACCGTGCCGTCGCCGAGGGCGAAGGCCGCCGTGTCGCCGAGGAACGCCGCCTCGACCACGAAGGCGCCGAAGGTGAGGCCATTCGTTTCCGGCATGCGTCGCGATCAGATCACGCCATGCACCGCTCGAAACCGGCCTTCAGCACCGCTTCGTCGAGCTTGCGACCGATGAACACCAGACGGCTCACGCGCGGCTCGCCGTCTTTCCACGGCGCGCTGGTGGTCGCCCTCGATGATCATGTGGACGCCCTGGACGACGAAGCGATCGTCGTCGTTCTTGAAGGCGAGGATGCCCTTCAGACGCAGGATGTCCGGCCCGAACTGCTGAACGACCTCCTGGATCCACGGGAAGAAGCGCTGCGGGTCGAGCTCGCCGCCCTTGAGCGAGATGCTGCTGATCGTCGAATCATGCACGTGGTCGTGGTGGTGATGATCGTGGCCATGGTCGTGGTCGTGACCGTCATGGTCGTGATCGTGCTCGTGCCCGTCGAGGAAATCCGGATCGAGCGTGAGGATACGGTTGAGGTCGAAGGCGCCGCGGTCGAGCACCCGATCGAGCGGAATGGTGCACCGCTCGGTGTGATGGATGACCGCGCCGGGATTGATGTCGCGGATGCGCGCATCGACCGTCGCCAGTTCCTCGGGAGTGACGAGGTCCGTCTTGTTGACCAGGATCACGTCGGCGAAGCCGATCTGCTCCTGCGCTTCCGGCGCGTCGGCGAGCCGCGCCAGAAGGTGCTTGGCATCGGCGACGGTGACCACCGCGTCGAGCTTGGCCTTGGCCCGCACGTCGTCGTCCATGAAGAAGGTCTGCGCCACCGGCGCCGGGTCGGCGAGGCCGGTGGTCTCGACCAGGATGCCGTCGAAGCGCCCCGGTCGCTTGATCAGCGCCTCGACCACGCGGATGAGGTCGCCGCGCACCGTGCAGCAGACGCAGCCGTTGTTCATCTCGAACACTTCCTCGTCCGCCTCGACGATGAGGTCGTTGTCGATGCCGATCTCGCCGAACTCGTTGACGACCACGGCGTACTTCTTGCCGTGGTTCTCGGAGAGGATGCGGTTGAGCAGCGTCGTCTTGCCGGCGCCGAGGTAGCCGGTGAGCACCGTCACCGGGATTTGCGTCTCTGCCATCAGGGGTCTCCAAAGCGGGTCAAGGCCGCCGGAAAGGGGCTGGAATCTGGCCTGATATAGGAATCACCGGCCGATTGCACCAGCCGACCGCCGCGGCATCGCCAGCTCGACGATGACGATGTCGAAAAGAGGGGTTGCGCTCGAAAGATAACAGTATTAGCTTTTAAGCTAATTACAGAAGTTGGAGGTCTTCCATGTCCGAGCCCCGCCTCGCCCCACTCGCCCCGGCCGCTGGACGCGACACCGCCCCGACCCGTTTTCTCGACCGTCCCGGCGGCCGCATCGCCTACGACGACCGCGGCTCCGGTCCGCTGGTGGTCATGTCCCCGGGCTTCGGCGACCTCAAGGAGGAGTATCGCTTTCTTGCGCCGAAGCTCGCCGCCGCCGGCTATCGCGCCGTGACCATGGACCTCCGCGGCCACGGCCAGTCGTCGGTCGGATGGGACGACCACACCTGCGCCGCCCTCGGCCGGGACATGCTGGCGCTGATCGATCATCTCGCCGCCGGGCCGGCGGTCATCATCGGCAACTCCATGTCCGGCGGCGCCGCCGCGTGGGCCGCCGCCGAGGCGCCCGACGCCGTCGCGGCGCTGGTCCTGATCGATCCGTTCGCCGCAACGTGCCGCATGAGCTGGTGGAAGACGGCGCTCTTCCAGGCGGTCATGCACACTGCCTTTGTCGGCCCGTGGGCACCGGCCGCCTGGGGCGCCTACTACGCCTCCCTCTATCCGTCCGCGAAGCCCGCCGACTTCGCGGAATACAAGGCGGCGCTGATCGCCAGCCTCAAGGAGCCCGGCCGCATGGCCGCGTTGCAGGCGATGATGCGGACCGACCGCTCCGACGTCGAGCCGCGGCTCTCAACGGTTCGCGCCCCGACCCTGGTCGTCATGGGGACCCGCGACCCGGATTTCGACGATCCCGCCGGCGAGGCCGCCACCATGGCCAACCTGCTCCACGGACGCTTCGCCATGATCGAGGGCGCCGGGCACTATCCTCACGCCGAGATGCCCGACGCGACGGCGCCGAGGATCATCGACTTCCTCGCCGAGGCGACGGCGCACTGATGCCGCGCGCCGGCCTCACCAGCGAGCGCGTCATCGACGCCGCCGCCGCGATCGCCAACGCCGAAGGCCTCGAGGCGGTCACCCTCGCCCGCCTCGCGGCCGATCTCGAACGTCCGCCCGCCCTCGCTCTACAAGCACGTCGACGGCCTCGACGGGGTTCGCCGCGGGCTGGCCCTGCGCGGCCTTGCCGAAGCCAACGCCCGCATGGGCCGCGCCACCATCGGCAAGTCCCGCGACGAGGCTTTGTTCGCCGCCGCTCACGCCTATTGGCAGTTCGCCCGGGACGAGCCCGGCCTCTACGCGGCATCGCAGCGCGCCGCGAGGCCCGGCGAAAACGACCTTGCGGTCGCCGGCGACGCGCTGGTGGGTACGGTCCTCTCGGTTCTCGCCGGCTACGGCGATCAAGGGCGCCGACGCGCTCCACGCCACCCGCGGGCTGCGCGCTATCGTCCACGGTTTCGTTTCGCTGGACGCCGCCGGCGGCTTCCGCCTCAAGCTCGACCTCGACCAGTCGTTCGACCGGTTGCTGACCGCTTTCGCCCGCGACCTCGCCGCCCGCGGCGCCGCCGGCGGCCGCCTAGCTCTAGTTCTGGGCCTCGGCCAGGTCGACGCCGGCGAAGTTCTGGTGGCCCAGCGGGTCGATCACGTAGTTCGTGACCGCCTTCGTCATCGCCACCGTCTCCAGCGTATGGGCGATCGTCGCCCACGGCGCCTCTTGCTTGAAGATGACCTGCGCCTGCTTGTAGAGGTCGTCGCGCGCCGACTGGTCGGTGGTCGCCGCCGCCTTGATCATCACCGCATCGAACGACGGCTCGCACCACTCCGCCCGGTTCGACACATCGACGCCGTCGCAGGTGAGCAGCGGCGCCATGAAGCTGCCGGGATCGCCGTTGTCTCCCGTCCAGCCGAACAGCACCGCGCCGTCGTGGTCCTTGGCGCTCGACCGCCTCAGGTACTCGCCCCAATCGTAGGAGACGATTTCGACCGTCACCCCGACCTTGGCGAGGTCGGCCTTGATCATCTCGGCCATGCGCCGTCCGTCCGGGTTGTAGGAGCGCGCCACCGGCATCGCCCACACCTTCATCGCCAGCCCCGACACGCCCGCCTCGTCGAGCATCGCCTTCGCCGTATCCGGATCGTAGGCATCGTCAGTGACGGCGTCGTTGTAGGACCACATCGTCGGCGGGATGGGGTTCTTGGCGACGACGGCGGTGCCCTTGTAGACAGCGTCGACGATCGCCTGCTTGTTGATCGCCATGTTCAGCGCCTGGCGCACCTTGGGATTGTCGAACGGCGCCTGGGTGGTGTTGTACGCCAGATAGGCGACGTCCATGCGCGGCTGCTGCATCACGTTGAGGGTATCGTCTGATTTCATCGCCGCGATATCGCCGGGGCTGGGATCGGCCATCACCTGGCACTCGCCGCTTTTCAGCTTCTGCAGGCGCACGCGCGCCTCCGGCGCGATGACGAAATTAAGCTCATCGACTTTCGGCGCGCCGCCCCAGTAGTCCGGGTTGGCCTTGTAATGGATGGCGGCGTTTTCCTCGTAGCCGACGAGCTGGAACGGCCCCGTGCCGACCGGCTTCTGGTTGAGATACTCCCGGTGGCCGCCGGCCCTGACCTTGTCGGCGTATTCCTTCGACACGATCGAGGCGAAGTCCATGGCGAGGTCCGCCGGGAACGCGGCCTCCGGCCTGATTGAGCGTGAACTTGACCGTCGAATCGTCGACCGCCTCCACCGACTTGATCAGGTCGGGCATCGACATGCCGGCGAAGTACGGCCACTGGCCGCCGGCATAGCCGTAGTAGGGGTTCTTCTCGTTCATCTGCCGGTCGAACGTGAACACCACGTCGTCGGCGTTGAGGTCGCGGCTCGGCGTGAAGTCGTCGGTGGTCTGGAACTTCACCCCCTGCCGCAGATGGAAGGTGTACTCGAGGCCGTCATCGGAAACCTCCCAGCTTTCCGCCAGGCTCGGCGCGACTTTCGTCGTTCCCGGCTCGAACGTCACCAGCCGGTCGTAGATCGTCTGCGACGAGGCATCGAACGTCGCCTCGGTGATGAACGGCGCCGGATCGAAGCCTTCCGGAATCCCGTCAGCGCAGTAGGTGAGCGTCTTTGCTTCGCCCGTCGTCGCCACCGCTGAGGCAAGCACGAGGGCGACGGTGATTGTGATTTCCGGCCGCATCAAACCGTCCCATCATCCGGCCGCCTTGACGGCGGCGCCAGTCCCGTTACGGGCGCCAACCTGTCATCGCAAGCGGAAAGAGGCAACAGGGCCTTTTGCCCGCGATCGAACGCCACACCCTCACCGCACGGGCGGCAAGGCCAGAACGGAACTCTGAGGAAATTGGAATTTGGTTCTAAAAATGACGCGTTGCTAAGATCAATTATCGTCTTGCTCGCAATGCAAGCAGCATCTTGGATTTAGTTACTAACTCGCCTTGCGCGCCACATCTGTCAGAGTCAAAATCTTCGTCACAAGGAACATTGACCGTCGGCGCCGATCTCATTGAGAAGAAGCCCATGGCCCGCATCATCCGGCTCGAAGAAAACGTCTCGGTCGCTCCCCAGTTGGTCGAGGCGGATTTTGCGGAAATCGCGGCGCAGGGATTCGCATCGGTCGTGAACAACCGGCCGGACGGCGAGGTGCCGGGCCAGTTGCCGAACGCCGCGGCCGAGGTCGCCGCCGAGCGCGCCGGGCTGGCGTTCCGCTACCTTCCGGTGCGGAACCCGAACGTGACCGACGATGACGTGGTGGATGCGTTCGCGGCAGCGATGAACGAACTCCCCGGGCCGAGTCCTCTTCTATTGTCGCTCCGGCACACGCTGCACCACCTTATGGGCCCAGGTCGCCGTCCGCCGCCTCGGCGTCGATCGCACGCTGGAGATCGCGGCCGACGCCGGCTACGACCTCGAGGTCCTGCGCGATCATCTCGTCCATCGCGCCGGCGGCGCGGCCGACGACACCCCACCGCATTTGCTGCGCGCCTGACCCTCAGGCGGGCGGCGGCCAGGCCTTCAGCTTGCCGGGGTTCATGAGACCGAGCGGATCGGCGAGGCTTTTGAATTCCGCCTGCGGCGCGTCCGTCCGCTTCCAGCCCGCGTCGTCGAGCACGTAGGTGTGCGGGTCCGACACCGACCCGCCCATCGCCTCCACCGCCTGGATCACCTCCTGGAGCCGCGCCCGCGACCGGTAGCGCAACAGCGGCAGGCTTGAGACGAACACACGGCCGAAGCGCCGCTGGAACTCCAGGTGGAGCAGCAGCTCGCCGGCGAACGCCCGCTCCAGCCGCTCGGCGAGGTCCACCTCGCCGCCCTCGGGAAAGCGGATCTGCAGGAACGTGATCGCCGGCTCGACCTTGAGCGCGTGCAGCGTCGTGTGGTTCCAGGTGTACTCGTAGAGCGGCGGCATCGCCCCCTTGCCCTCGAAGGCGGCGTCCTCCGCCTCCGCCGCGGAGCGCGCGTAGACGATCTCGCCGTCGTGGTCGGCGACGAGGTCGGCGAGCGCGTCGGCCTGCGCTTCCGCCACCATCACGATCGCCATCGCCTTGCCCGCCGGCACCAGCGGCGCCAGCCGCTTGAGCAACGGCGGGATGGTGGCGTCGAACACGCCGACCTCCTTCTTGGCGATGCCCTCCGCCGCCGTCAGCGCCCAGCCGAAGCGGGTGGCCGCGGCGAGGCTCGGGAACGCCGACGACCCGCTCCGCCCACGGCTGCCAGGGTGCCAGCGGCACCTCCACCTCGGTGATGATGCCGTTGACGCCGTAGGCGTGGAGCACCTTGAGGGCGTCGCGGCCGTTGAGTTCGATCGTCCGCGGAACTTCCTCGACCGTGACGACCTCGGCCGCGATCACTGCACCGGGATCGGATATCTGCCCCCACGTGCACGATCCGCAGCCGGCCGCGCCGCCGGCGATGAAGCCGCCGATCGTCGCCTGCTTGCGCGTCGAGGGATGGAAGCGGAGCTCCCAGCGCTGTCCGCCCCTGCCCGCGTCGCGGAGCGATCGGTCGATGTCCAGGAGCCGCGCCCCCGCCTCGAAGCGACCGGCGCCGGGCGTGACCGCGATCGTGCGGTCGAGCCCGCCCATGTCGATGACGACGCCGCCCGAAAGCGGCACCGCCTGGCCGTAGTTGCCGGTGCCGCCGCCGCGCACCGTGAGCGGCACCCGGTGGCGCGCGCACGCCGCCGCGACACGCATCACCTCGGCCTTGCTCTTCGGCAGCACGACCAGATCGGCGCGCTTGTCGTCGAGCATCGGCTTCAGGATCGGCGAGAACCAGAAGAAATCGCGGCTCTTGAGCTTCAGCGTCGCGGCATCGTCGGCAAGCGCGATGCCGGCAAGATCGCCACGGAGCGCGGCGAGGCCCGCGGTCACGACGTCCACAGCCGGCCCGTGTCGAAATTCGCCACATCGCGGCAGAGCGCGACGAAGGCCGCCGCCTGGTGATCGACCACCGCCATGCCCTTGTCCGCCGTCCCCGCGGCGGCGTTGCCGACGGTGCCATCGGGGTTGAGGTCCTGCGCCTTCCAGCCGAACTGCACCGGCCCGTGGGCGCGCAGGTGTTTGAACTCCTTGATGAGGTCGAGCTGGGCCGAACGGAAGTCCCTGGCCTTGTCCATGCGCACCAGGTCGGGGCGCAGGTGCAGCATCACCGACGTCTCGATCTCGCCGCCGTGGATACCGTATAGGCCTTCGTCGCCCGTCGGCAGTCCCTCCGGCTGGCCGAAGCGCGACCACGCCGTCGCCACCACCAGCATGTCGTGGCGCACGCGCAGTTCGCGCGCGATGATATCCACCATCGGCACGTTGCCGCCGTGGGAGTTGATGACGATCAGCTTGTCGACGCCGGCGCGGTGGACGCTATCACCGATATCGAGCCACAGCTTCGTCGCCGTCTCCCACGTCGTCGTCAGCGTTCCCGGCGACGAGATGTGCTCGTTCGACTTGCCGACCGCCTGGACCGGCAGGAACGTCACCGGCAGGTCATCGGGCAGCAGCTCGATCGTACGGCGGACCATCCCCTCCGCGATGCAGGTATCGGTGTAGACCGGCAAGTGCGGGCCGTGCTGCTCGATCGCCGCGACGGGGAGCACTGCGATCCACTCCGACGTATCGTTGTCGGCGAAATCGCGGGTGGTCATCTCGGCCCAATGGCGGCGTGGCAGACTTGGCATGTCAGTGTCCTATCACAACGCTTCCAGGAACGCCTTCGCCGCGGCGCCGTGCTCGTGGCGGAGCTTGGCCACGTCGACGCCCGACGGCATCCCGTCCTCCACCCGCCATTCGCCAGCGATCATCACCCGGTCGGCGGCGTGAGCGCCACAGAGGATGAGCGCGGCGATCGGGTCGCCGGCACCGGAGAAGCGCAGTTCGTCGAGGGTGTAAAAGGCGAGGTCCGCCTGTTTGCCGACGGCGATCTCGCCGATGTCGTCGCGGCCGATGCAGCGCGCCGAGCCGGCGGTCGCCCAGCGCAGGACGTCGAAGTGGGTGACGGAGGCGGCGTCGTAGGTGAGCCGGTTGATCATCAGCGCGTGGCGCGCCCCTTCCATCAGATTGGAGTTGTCGTTCGACGCCGAGCCGTCGACGCCGAGACCGACGGGGCTGCCCGCCGCCTCCAGCTCCTTGGTGCGGCACTGGCCGGAGGCGAGCACCATGTTGGAGGTCGGGCAGTGGCAGACGCCGACGCCGTGGCGGCCGAGGCGATGCACCTCGTCGTCGGTGAAGTGGATGCCGTGGGCGAGCCACGCCCGGTCGGTCAGCCAGCCGCACTCCTCCAGATAATCCACCGGCCGGCAGGAGAAATGCTCCAGGCAGTATTCGTTCTCGTCGCGGGTCTCGCCAAGGTGGGTGTGCAACCGGCACCCGAAACGCTCGGCGAGGCCCACCGAATCGACCATCAGCCGCTTGCTCACCGTGAACGGCGCGCAGGGCGCCAGCGCCACCTGCAGCATCGCGCCGGGTTTCGGGTCGTGGTAGCGGCCGAGCACGCGCTCGCAGTCGGCGAGGATGGTGTCCTCGTCCTGCACCACCGAATCGGGCGGCAGACCGCCGTCCTTCTCCGACAGGTTCATCGAGCCGCGCGTCAGCGTCATCCGCATGCCGAGCGCCGCCGCCTCCTCGGCCTGGATGTCCATGGCGTCCTCGAGCCCGTCCGGGAACAGGTACTGATGGTCGGAGGCGCAGGAGGTGCCGGACATCATCAGTTCGGTCAGCGCCAGCCGCGTCGCCAGGCGGAAAGCATCCGGCTTCACGTGCCGCGCCCAGATCGGATAGAGGGTCGTCAGCCAGGGAAACAGTTCCTTGTTGATCGCCGCCGGATGGGCGCGGGTCAGCGTCTGGAAGAAGTGGTGATGGGTGTTGACGAGCCCCGGCAGCACCACATGGCGGCCGGCATCGAAGGTCCTGTCGACCGGCGCCGCCGGCCTTCCGCCGGCCGCGACCAGTTCCACGATCGCCGCGCCGTCCACGACGATGCCGCCCCCGGCGCCCTCGGCAAGGACGGCGAGCGGTTGCTTGATCCAGGTTCGCATGTCTTCAGTCTGCCCTCGCCGCCACCACCTCGACCTCGACCAGGAACTCCGGCCGCGTGAAACCCGATACGATCATCAGCGTCGAGGCCGGCGGCGGCTCGCCCACCGTGCGGTCGCGCACGGCCATGTAGCCGGCCATGTCCTCGCGGCGGGTGACATACGCGTTGATGCGCACGATATCTCCGAAATCCATCCCGGCGTCGGCAAGGATCGCGCCAATGTTGGCGAAGCAGCGCTCGGTCTGTCCCTCGACGGTCGCCGGCACCACATCGTCGGGGCCGATGCCAAGCTGGCCGGAGGCGAACACCAGCCGCACCCCCGCCGGCACCTCGACGCCATGGCTGTAGCGCGCGAACGGCGCCCGTATCTCGGCTGCATTGAGCGCGCGTTTCATCCGCAGGCCCGCCTTGAAGATTCCCGCCACGCTACGATCCGCCGGCCGATCCTGACAAGGGCCGGCGCGCTGTGGATCGCGCCAGCCTCTGCCGCTTTCTTGTGCAGCGGGCTTGCCCTACATTAGATGCCCGTCCGGCGAGCAACCGGCGGAACGGACGACGCGGGGACCGAAGGGATTGTCGGCGTTCTTGGCATATCTCTTGCGAAACGTAGCCGATGGAATAGTCCGCGATTGCCGCCAGGCGGCACCGATCGCGACACCGACCAAGCACCAACAAGCGTGGTTCGTCCTTGCGAGACCACGACACGGAGAGCGGAGAACAATCGAATGAGGACACTGAAGAAGACGGCGCTCGGCTTTGCCGCCGGCGCCATGGCGATCGCAATTGCCGGCCCGGCGTTCGCACTCGACGAGGTTTCCTTCGGCACCAACTGGCTGGCCGAGGCGGAACATGGCGGCTTCTACCAGGCGGTCGCCGACGGCACCTACGAGAAGTACGGCCTCAAGGTCACCATCGTCCAGGGCGGCCCGCAGGCGAACAACCGCGCCCTGCTTCTCGCCGACAAGGTCCAGTTCTTCATGGCCGGCAACATGCTCGCGCCGATGAACGCCAGCCAGGAGCAGATACCGCTGGTCGAGGTTGCGGCGATCTTCCAGAAGGACCCGCAGGTCCTCATGGCCCACCCCGACGCCGGTGTCGAAACCCTGGCCGACCTCGCCAAGCTGCCGACGATCTTCATGGGCGCGGAGGGATACGGTTCCTATTTCCAGTGGATGAAGGCGGCCTTCCCCGGCTTTTCGGATTCCCAGTACAAGCCCTACACCTTCAATCCGGCGCCGTTCATCGCCGACCCGAAGTCCGCCCAGCAGGGCTACGTGACCTCCGAGCCGTATGCCGTGGAGAAGGCAGCCGGCTGGAAGCCGAAGAACCTCCTGCTCGCCGACTACGGATTCACGACGCCGTCGACCATGATCGAGACCAAGCAGGCCTACCTCCAATCCAATCCCGACATCGTCAAGCGCTTCGTCGAAGCCTCGATCATCGGCTGGTACAACTACATCTACGGCGACAACAAGGCGGCCAACGAGCTGATCAAAAAGGACAATCCCGAGATGTCCGACGATCAGATCGCTTTCACGATCGGCGCCCTGAAGCAGTACGGCCTGCTGGAGTCGGGGGTATCGCTTGACAAGGGCATCGGCTGCTTCAACGACGCCAATGTGAAAACGTTCTACGACAACATGGTCGAGGGCAAAGTGCTCAAGCCGGGCCTCGACTACGCCAAGCTCTACACGAGCCAGTTCGTCTGCCAGGGCCTCGGCATGGACCTGAAGAAGTAGCCCGGCGGCCACTTGTGGACTTGCGCGCCGCATGACGGCGGGACCAGAAGCCCGCCGTCACCAAGGCGCCAATCGGAGCCGCCATTGAACGACGCCGTCCAGACCAGTCCGGCGGAGCGCGCACCCGATCGCTCATCGCGACCGGTGGTTTCCCTGCGCCACGTCGGCAAGGTCTTCTCCAACGGGACCGTCGCGCTCCAGGACCTTTCTCTGGACGTACGCGCCGGGGAGTTCCTGAGCCTGCTCGGACCCTCCGGTTGTGGCAAGTCCACGGTGCTCCGCATCGTCGCCAGTCTCGGCGAGGCCACTTCGGGCGCCGTCGAGTGGCCGACCGCCGACCATGATGCCAGCGGCCGCCCGCACCCCGAGATCGGCTTCGTCTTCCAGGAGCCGACGCTGATGCCGTGGGCGACGGTGTTCAACAACGTCTGGCTGCCATACCGCCTGAAACGGAAGCCGAAGGCCGAGGTTCGCGACCAGGTCATGGAGGCCCTGTCCATGGTCGGCCTCGAATCGTTCGCCGACGCCTACC
This sequence comes from uncultured Alphaproteobacteria bacterium, assembly GCA_963826055.1. GTDB lineage: Bacteria > Pseudomonadota > Alphaproteobacteria > Rhizobiales > Kaistiaceae > JBBDMC01. The sequence goes on from CAWGVO010000001.1 coordinate 139,056, forward strand.
CGCGCGAACTGTCCGGCGGCATGAAGATGCGCGTGTCGATCGCCCGCGCCCTCATCACCCGCCCGGCCCTGTTGCTGATGGACGAGCCGTTCGCTGCACTCGACGAAATCACCCGCTTCCGGCTGAACGACGACCTTCTCGGCCTGTGGGAGAAGTTCGGCTGGACCGTGGTCTTTGTTACCCATTCGGTCTTCGAATCGGTCTACCTGTCGAACCGCATCGTCGTCATGGCGGCGCGCCCCGGGCGGGTTTACGCCGACCTGCCGGTCGGAGCGCCTTACCCACGCGGCGAAGACTTCCGCACCTCGAACGAATACGCCGCGTACTGCCGGCAGATTTCCGCCTCCCTCCACGAGGCCATCATGGCGACGGTGAGTTGAAGATGACGGCGGTCAGCGCGGAAAAAGACGTGGCCGACCCGAAACCGGCACCGATCGACGATGCCGTGATTGCGCCGCCGTCACGGCCACGCAACGAACGGATTTTGCGCGTTGCCGTTCCCATCGGCATGCTCGTGATCCTTGTTGGCGCCTGGCAGCTCTTCACCGTCCTTGCCGCGGTGCCGAGCTACCTGCTGCCGAGCCCGGTGCTGGTGGCCGAGGCGCTGGTGGAAAACTGGCCCTCCCTCAGCGTCTCGCTGGTGGTCACCCTGAAGATCACGTTCATGGCGCTCGCGCTTGCCGTCGGCGGCGGCGTCTTCCTTGCGGTGCTGATGGCGCAGTCGCGCTGGATCGAGCTTGCCATCTACCCGTACATGGTTGTCCTCCAGGTCACGCCGATCATCGCGCTCGCACCGATCCTCATCATCTGGGCGCCGACGACGCAGGTCGCCCTGCTGATCCTGGCGTGGGTGGTCGCCTTCTTCCCGATCCTCTCCAACACCAGCCAGGGCCTCAAGTCGACCGACCACAACCTGCTCAACCTGTTCGAGCTCTACGGCGCCAGCCGCTGGCAGACACTGATCCACCTGAAGATGCCGAACGCGCTCCCGTATTTTCTGGTCGGCCTCAGGATCGGCGGCGGCCTTGCGCTGATCGCCGCCGTGGTCGCCGAATTCGCCGCCGGCTCCGCCGGCAAGGCCTCCGGCCTCGCCTTCCGGCTGCTCGAGGCCGGCTACCGGTTGAAGATCCCGCTCCAGTTCGCCGCCCTGATCCTGCTTTCCGTGACCGGCGTCGTCATCTTCTTCGCCACCAGCCTGCTGTCGTGGCTGCTTCTCAGGAAGTGGCACGAGAGCGCCGTCCGCCGCGAGAACTAGGCCGATGGGGCGGGGGTTCGCGGCGGTCCCGCGCGACAAGCGCTACGTGCTGGCGAACGCCACCGTGCCGGCGGTGTTGCTCGATACGCCGCCGGCCACGGCCGACGGAGATGGCCTCGTCGCCGTCGACATCACCGTCGCCGATGGCGCGATCGCGCGCATCGACCCGGCCGGCAGGCGCACCCGCCTGCCCAAGCTCGACCTCGATCGCGGCATGGTGTGGCCCTGCTTCGTCGACATGCACACCCACATCGACAAGGGCCACATCTGGCCGCGCCGGCCGAACCCCAACGGCACCTTCGACGGCGCCCTCGGCGCTGTCGCCGCCGACCGGGCCGCAACCTGGAGCGCCGACGACGTCGCCCGCCGCATGGATTTCGCGCTCCGCGCCGCTTACGCCCACGGCACCGCGCTCCTGCGCACCCACCTCGATTCCCAGGCGCCCCAGCACCGGATCTCGTGGCCGGTGTTCGCCGAGATGCGCGAGCGCTGGGCCGGCCGCATCGACCTCCAGGCGGTATCGCTTTTCGCCGTCGACGCCTTCCGTGACGCCGCCTTCGCCGCCGACATCGTCGCCACCGTCGCCGAGTACGGCGGCACCCTCGGCTGCGTCACCTTCATGGTTCCCGACCTCGACCGGATATTGCGGCGGATGATGGAGCTGGCCGCCAACGCCGGCCTCAACCTCGACCTGCACGTGGACGAGACGGGCGACCCCTCCGCCAACGCGCTCCTCGCCATCGCCAGGGCGAAACTCGACACCGGCTTCCCCGGCCGCATCGCCGCCGGCCATTGCTGCACGCTGTCACTCCACGACGAGGCCGAGACGGCGGAGACCATCGAGCGCGTCGCCGAGGCCGGCATCGCCATCGTCTCGCTGCCCATGTGCAACATGTACCTGCAGGATCGCATCGGCGGCCGCACCCCGCGCTGGCGCGGCGTCACCCTCATCAACGAGCTCGCCGCCGCCGGCGTTCCGGTCGCGGTCGCCTCCGACAACACCCGCGACCCGTTCTACGCCTACGGCGATCTCGACATGCTCGAGGTCTACCGCGAGGCGGTGCGCATCCTGCACCTCGACCACCCGATCGCGGCATCGCCGGCGCTCGTCACCCGCTCGCCGGCCGCCATTCTCGCCCGTCCCGACCGCGGCGTGATCGCCGCCGGCGCCCCGGCCGACCTGGTCCTTTTCCGCGCCCGCACCTTCACCGAGCTTCTCGCCCGTCCCCAGGCCGACCGCACGGTGATACGCTCCGGCAAGGCGATCGACCGCCGCCTGCCCGACTACCGCGAACTCGACGACCTCATGGAAGCCGCGCCATGACCGACATCCCCAAGCTCAAGGCCGCCCTCGGCGACATCAAGGTCGAGGACAATCCGGCGATCGTGAAGCAGAAGAGCCGCGACTTCTACTGGTACTCGCCGATCCTCAAGCGCCAGCTCGAGAACGTCACCGCCGACCTTTTCGTCTCACCGAAGAACGAGGCGGAGGTCATCCACGTCCTCAAGGCCTGCTACGCCGACAACGTGCCGGTGACGCCGCGCGGCTCGGGCACCGGCAACTACGGCCAGGCGATGCCGCTGTCGGGCGGCGTCGTCCTCAGCCTTGCCGAAATGAAGACGGTGAAGTCGATCGCGCCCGGCCGCGTCGTCGCCGAGGCCGGCGCCGTGCTCGCCGCCATCGACCGCGAGACGCGCGCCCACTCGCGCCAGGAATTGCGCATGCACCCGTCGACGTACAACACCGCCTCGGTCGCCGGCTTCATCGCCGGCGGCTCCGGCGGCGTCGGCTCGATCAACTGGGGCGGCCTGCGCGACCTCGGCAACGTGCTCCGGCTGCGCGTCGTCACCATGGAGGCGGAGCCGCGCGTGCTCGAGCTCAGCGGCTGCGGACCTTCTCAAGGTGATGCACGCCTACGGCACCAACGGCATCATCACCGAGGTCGAGGTTCCGCTCGACGCCGCCTACGATTGGGTCGACGTCATCGTCGGCTACGACGACTACATGGACGCCGTCCGCTTCGCCAACCTTCTCGCCAACCAGGACGGCCTCCTGTTCAAGGAGATCGCCACCGTCGCCGCGCCGGCGCCGCACGACTATTTCCTTCGCCATCAGAAGTTCCTGAAGCGCGAGCAGTCGGTCGTCATGCTGATGGTCGCCCCGCACGCCATCGATCCTTTCCTCGCCCTCGCCGGGCGCCAGCGCGCCGACGTCCGTTACCGCTCCGACACCGCCAGCGACGAAGACAAGAAGGGGCTGCCGCCGGTCTTCGAACTCGCCTGGAACCACACGACGCTGAGGGGGCTAAGGGTCGACCCGTCGATCACCTACCTGCAGGTGCTCTACCGCTTCCCCGACCATGTCGCCAGCGTCGCCCGCATGACCGAGATCTTCGGCGACGAGGTGCCCGGTCACCTCGAGTTCATCCGCTTCGACGGCAACGTCGCCTGCACCGGCCTGCCGATCGTGCGCTACACCAGCGACGAGCGCCTCGACGAGATCATCCGCATCCACGAGGACAATGGCTGCCCGATCTTCAACCCGCATCGCTACACGCTGGAGGAAGGCGGCATGAAGAAGACCGACACGGTCCAGCTTGCCTTCAAGCAGCAGGCCGACCCGCACGGCCTCCTCAATCCCGGCAAGATGATCGCCTGGGAGAATCCCGACTACGTCATCGATTCCGACAAGGTCTATTTGTTCCCCGGCCTGCAACAGGCCGCGGCGGAATAGGCGACGGTCCGGCCATGCGCGTCCTCGTCGTTTTCGCCCACCCGGTCGAGACCAGCTTCGCCGCCGCCCTTCACCAGACGACGGTCACCGCGCTTGCCGCCGCCGGCTACGAGGTCGACGACTGCGACCTCTACGCCGAGGGTTTCAATCCGGTGCTTTCCCGCGACGAACGGCTCGGCTACCACGACGTCGAGACGTGTACGAAGCCGGTTCAGGACTACGTCGACCGATTGCGCGCCGCCGAGGCGCTGGTCCTCAATTTCCCGGTCTGGAACTTCGGCTACCCGGCGATCCTCAAGGGCTTCTTCGACCGCGTCTTCCTGCCCGGCGTCTCCTTCCAGCTGCGCGACGGCAAGGTGAGGCCGAACCTCCACAACATCCGCAAGCTCGCCGCCGTAGTCACCTATGGCGGCGCCCGCTGGCGCGCCGTGACCATGGGCGACCCGCCCCGCAAGGTGGTCAAGCGCGCCGTCCGCGCCGTGGTGCACCCCACCGCCAAGTTGCGCTACCTCGCCCTCTACGACATGAACCGCAACGATGAGGCGACCCTCACCGCCTTCCGCAACCGCGTCGACCGCGAAATGCGGGCATTCTGAGCCGCCTCAGCCGACTGTCATCAGGGCTTCATGTTGCCTGCTTAGACCGCTAAGCGATGGCGTTCGATCACCGTCGCACGGTCACCCACCGTCTCGTCCAGGCAGCGCGCGCTTACCGCGTCCGCGTCGGCGGCCAGCTGTCGCGCATCGCCCTGCACCCGGGCCAGGAGGCCCTGCTCAAGGCGCTTGCCGCCGCCGACGGCATGACGATGAGCGAGCTTGCCGCCGCCCTCGGCGTCCAGCCGCCCACGATCACCAAGATGATCAGCCGGCTGGCGGCGCAGGATTACGTCGAGCGCCGCGCCTCCACCGGTGACGGCCGCCAGGCGCATGTGTTCCTCACCGAACGCGGCACCCACGCCATCGCCATGATCGACAAGATCTGGAAACGCATGGAAAAGACCGCCCTCGCCAACATCGACGAGCGCGACCGCAAGCGGCTGAAGCGGCTTCTGCGCGTGGTGGAGCGCAATCTCGATGCCGGCGGCGATCTCCCCGCCGACACGGTGGACGAACTGGAGGCCGGCTAGCGCCGCAGACCGGCGCCCGCTCGGTTGCCTTGCCGGCGATCAGCGGACTATACCGTCGGGCCCACCTTCACCGGAACTGCCCGCCAGATGCCAACCACCCACGATTTTGCCGATCGCTTTGCCGTCGTTACCGGCGGCGCCCAGGGCTTCGGCCGCGCCGTCGCCGAACGCCTGCTCGCCGGCGGCGGCGCCGTCGCCATCTGGGACGCCGACGCCGGCCTTGCCAACGAGACCGCAGCCGCCCTCGCGCCGGCGGGAAGAGCGATCGCGTTTGCGGTCGATGTCGCCGACTACGCCGCCGTCGAGCGCGCCTCCGCGGCTACGGTCAGCGCTTTCGGCCGCATCGACATCCTGGTCAACAACGCCGGCGTCGCCGGCCGCAACGCCAGGACGTGGGAATACCCGCTCGACGAATGGAACCGGGTGCTGGCGATCAATCTCACCGGCCAGTTCAACTGCCTGCGCGCCATCATCCCCGGCATGATCGAGCGCAACTACGGCCGCGTTGCCAACGTCGCCTCGATCGCCGGCAAGGAAGGCAACCCCAACGCATCGGCCTATTCCGCTTCCAAGGCCGGCGTCATCGCCCTCACCAAGTCGGTCGCCAAGGAAGTGGCCGACAAGAACATCTCGGTCAACGCCATCACGCCGGCCGCCGCCCGCACCCGCATCTTCGACCAGATGACGGAGGAGCATATCCAGTACATGCTCTCGAAGATCCCGCGTGGACGTTTTGTCACCGTCGAAGAGGTCGCCGACATGATCGCGTTCATGGTCTCCGACGCGTGCTCGTTCACCACCGGCGCCGTATTCGACATTTCCGGCGGCCGCGCGACCTACTGAGAGCTGCTCATTCATGGCCCAGGTGCGGGTGTCGCTGAGCGACGCCGACGTTGCGGGACGATTGCGCGGCATCGGCCTGATCTGCCTCGCCGTCTTCGCTTTCACCTTCATTGACGCGCCGGCGAAGTATGCCGGCAACTACGTGCCGCCTCTCGAGGTTGCCTGGGCCCGGTACAGCGTGGCGCTGACCGTCGCTGTCATCGTCCTGCGGCCCTGGCGCCAGCTCGCCGCCTACCGCACCCAACGCCCGCTCGTGCACATGCTGCGAGGCGCCTTCCTGCTCCTGTCGACGGCCCTCAACTTCGTCGCCGTCCACTACCTGCCGCTGGCCCAGACCGTGGCGATCGCGTTCGTCTCGCCGCTGGTGGTGACAGCGCTTGCCGGTCCGCTGCTGGGCGAGTGGGCCGGGACCGCGTCGCTGGGCGGCGGTGATCATCGGCTTCGCAGGCGTGCTCATCGTCATGCAGCCCCAGCCCGGAGCCTTCCAGCCGCCGACCCTGGTGTCGCTCCTGGCTGCGCTCTGCTACGCCGGCTACTACCTCACCACGCGCACGCTCAGCATCAGGGAGAGCCCCGCTGCCCTCCTCATCTATGGTACGGCGATCGGCGCCGCGCTGCTCACGCCTGCGATGCCTTTTGTTGCCGTGCCGCCGCCCAACCTCGTGGTCACGCTGGCGATGGTGCTGTGCGGCATCGCCGGCGGCGTCGGCCACTGGTTCCTGATTCTGGCCACGAGGTACGCCCCGGCGCCGGTGCTGGCGCCGTTTGTCTACACGCAGATCGTCTGGATGGTGGCTGCCGGATACGCCTTCTTCGGCGACATCCCGACCGCGAGCAATCTCGTCGGCGCCGCGATCGTCATTGCCTGCGGCCTCTACATCCTTTATCGCGAACGGGTTCACCGCGACGCCTGACAGCACCCAGCCTTGCTGCTAAAGCAAGTCGGAGATGCGAATTCCCTTTTTCAAAAGCGGGCGATTCCGGAAATGCGTGAAGACCGATGAGTAAGGCCGCGATCGTCCTCGCTGGCGAGCTGCCGGCTGCCACCGAAAAGACCCTCGAAGCCGTGTTCGCCGTCACCCGCGTGGCGAGCGATAGGCGAGTCGCCGAGCTTGCCGCCGATGTCACTGCGATCCGCGGGCTCGCGCGCGGCATGCATTGCCCGGCCGGACGCACCCTGTTGGAGCGACTGCCCAACCTTGAGATCATCGCCAATTTCGGCGTCGGCTATGACGGCATAGACCTCGCCTACTGCGCTCGTCAGGGCATCGTCGTCACCAATACGCCGGACGTGCTGACCGAGGAGGTCGCCGACACGGCCATCGGACTCGCGCTGATGACCGTGCGCGAATTGTCGGCCGCCGAGCGCTACCTGCGCGCCGGCGACTGGAAGCGCAAGGGCCCCTATCGGCTGACTGCGTCGCTGCGCGGCCGCACCGCCGGCATCGCCGGGCTCGGCCGCATCGGCAGCGCCATCGCGCGGCGTCTCGACGCCATGCAGATACCGGTCGTCTACCACGGTCGCCACGAACGGCCCGGCATTCCCTACCGCTTCTACGCCGACCTCCGCGCCATGGCCGCCGACGTCGACCTGCTGATCGTGGCGCTGCCGGGCACGCCCGAGGCCACCGGGCTCGTCAACCGCCCGGTGCTGGAGGCGCTCGGACCCGACGGCATCCTCGTCAACATCGGCCGCGGCTCGGTCGTCGACGAGCCGGCGCTGATCGCAGCCCTCAGGCAGGGCACCATCCTCGCCGCCGGACTAGACGTCTTCGCCCGCGAACCCGACGTACCGGCCGAGCTGATCGCGCTCGAGAACGCCGTTCTCCTTCCCCACGTCGCTTCCGGCTCGGTCCACACCCGCAACGCCATGGGGCAGCTGGTGGTCGACAATCTCAGAAGCTGGTTTGACGAGGGCAAGCCGCTCACCCCCGTCCCCGAAACCCCCTGGCCGCCGAAGTAGGCGTCAGCGCACCCACGTCCCGCCGAGTTCGTCCTCGATGTGGATGCGGATGATGTCCTCGAAGCTCGCCTCGGCGCGGAAGCCGAGGTCGTGCGCCCGTCTGGCCGTGAAGTTGCGCGGCCACCCCGACACGATCCTGAGGATCGTCTCGTTCGGTTCGCGGCGGATGCGCTTGGCGACGCCGGCACCGGCCACCTTGGCGAGCGCCGCGATCTGTTCGCCGACCGTCACCGAAACCCCCGGCATCGTCAGGTTGCGCCGCGGGCCGACCTTGTCGCCGTCGAGCCCGGCGGCGTGCACCAGAAAGCCCACCGCCGCGCGCGGGCTGGCGTGCCAGTGGCGCAGGTCGTCGCCGACCGGCAGCACCGCCTCCTGGCCGGCGAGCGGCTCCCGGATGATGCCGGAGAAAAAGCTCGACGCCGCCATGTTGGCCTTGCCCGGCCGCACGCAGATCGTCGGCAGGCGTATCCCGATCCCGTCCATGAAGCCGCGCCGGGTGAAGTCGGCGAGCAGCAGCTCGTCGATCGCCTTTTGCGTGCCGTACGAAGTGAGCGGCGTCAGGAAGAAGTCGTCGGGGATGGCATCGGGAAACGGCGCGCCGAACACCGCGATGGACGAGGCGAACACCACCCGCGGGCGATAGCCGTCACCGACCTTGCGGATCGCCTCGAACAGGTGCCGCGTGCCGTCGAGATTGGTGCGGTAGCCCTTTTCGAAATCGGCTTCCGCCTCGCCGGAGACGATCGCCGCCAGATGGAAAATGACGTCCGGCCGGGATGCGACGAGCGCCTCCGCGGTCCCGGGGTCGGCGAGGTCGACCTGTCGCGCTTCGGCTGCGAACGGTGCGCCTTCCGGCGCTCCCGCCGCGACCCAGTCGGCGAGCATCGCCGCCTCGACCCGTTTGCCGGCAAGCGTGCCATCCTTGACAAGCCGCCGGACGAGCTTGCCGCCGATCATGCCGGCGGCCCCGATGACCAACACGCGCATTGTTGTGTCTGCCTCCTACAGCGAGAACCCGCCGTCGGCGAGGTGAATCTGCCCGGTGGTGTACGAGGACTCGTCCGAGGCGAGGTAGACCGCGAGCCACGCGATTTCCTCCGCCGTGCCAAGGCGCCCCATCGGCTGGCGGTCGATGAACGCCTGGCGGACCTCGTCCGGCGACTTGTTCTGCGCCTTCGCCTGGTCCGCGATGCGCCCGTCGAGCGAGGGCGACTGCACGGTGCCCGGGCAGATGGCGTTGACGCGGATGCCCTGACGGATGAAGTCGGCCGCGATCGACTTGGTGAGCCCGATCACGGCCGCCTTGGTGGTGCCGTAGACATACCGGTTGGGGATGCCACGAACCGACGAGGCCCCCGACGACATGTTGATGATCGAGCCGCCGCCCTGGGCCAGCATCGCCGGCAGGAACGCCGCGATCGTCCGGTGCATCGCCTTGACGTTGAGGTCGAAGGAGAAGTCCCAGTCCTCTTCGGTGGTCGTCAGCACCGTGCCGTGGTGGACGAAGCCGGCGCAATTGAAGAGCACGTCGATGGCGCCGAGGCGCGCCGCGAGCGCGTTTACCGCGGCGGTGTCGCGCACGTCGAGCGCCTCGACCTCGGCGACGCCGTGCTGCCTGAGCTCGGCGAGAAGGTCCGCCTTGAGGTCGGTCGCAATGACGTGAGCACCCTCCGCCGCGAACGCCAGCGCCGTCGCCCGGCCGATGCCGGCGCCCGCCGCCGTCAGCACCGCTCGTTTGCCCTTCAGTCTGTTCATCCCTTGTCCTTCTCTCCCCTCAGCGCCGCCAGCGACGACTTCTGCCGTCCCGCGCCGTCGAAATTCGCCGGCATCAACCAGCGCTCGAGCGCCGCCCCGACCGCCGGCCACTCGCCGTCCGTGATCGAGAACCAGGCCGTATCGCGGTTGCGGCCTTTCATGACCATGTGCTGGCGGAACGTGCCCTCGTAGGTGAACCCGAGACGCACGGCTGCCCGCTTCGACGCCTCGTTCAGGTCGTCGCACTTCCACTCGTAGCGCCGATAGCCGAGTTCGTCGAAGGCGCGCCGCGCCATCTGGAACATCGCCTCGGTGGCGAGCCGCGTGCGCTTGAGCCGCGGCGAATACGTAATCGAACCGACCTCGATGACGCCGTGGTCAGGCGTGATCCGCATGAACGCGGCCGAGCCGAGCGCGCGGCCGCTACTCCTCTCCACGATCGCGAAGAACAACGGGTCGTCGCCGGTCATGCGCGCTTCGGCGTAGGCGGCAAAGGCTCCCTCGTCGGGGAACGGCCCCACGTCGCGGAAGCGCCAGAGGTCCCCTTCCCGGTCCTCCGCGAACGCGGCGAAAAGGTCGCTCGCGTGGGCCGCGACGCTGAACGGCTCCAGACGCACCCAGCGACCTTCCATCGCCGTGCGGGGCGGCAGCGGACGCGGCGTCCATCCCGCGAGGTCCCCGGTCGCGCGCGCCGCCGGCCTCGCCAATTCAGGGAAACGACCCCGCGCGCCCATGTCTTTGCCTGGAAAAATACCGGTTTGAATTGCGCCGTGTTATGCGCCAGAAGTTGCCGCCAAATCAAATGCCTGTCCGGGAGGACCGTGGCCTTGTTCCGCACCATTGCCGGCTTCGATCGCATCGGCGAGGAGAACGCCTTTGCCGTGCTCGCGCGCGCCACGGAACTCGCGGCCGCCGGCCGCGATATCGTCAACCTCGGTATCGGCCAGCCTGATTTCCGCACCCCCGACCATATCGTCGAGGCAGCGGTCAAGGCGCTGCGCGACGGCCATCACGGCTACACCCCGGCGACCGGCATCAAGCCGCTGCGCGAGGCGGTCGCGGCCGACATTCACCGCCGGCTGAAGGTCGAGGTCTCGCCCGACCGCGTCGTCGTCGTGCCCGGCGGCAAGGTCACCATGTTCGCCGCCATCCTGATGTTCGGCGAGCCCGGCGCCGACATCCTCTATCCCGACCCCGGCTTCCCCATCTACCGTTCGATGATCGAGTTCACCGGTGCCCGTCCGGTGCCGATCCCGATCCGCGAGGAGCACGGCTTCGCCTTCTCCGCCGAGGAGACCCTGTCGCTGATCACGCCCGCGACCCGTCTGATCGTGCTGAACTCGCCGGCCAACCCCACCGGCGGCGTCACCCCCAAGGCCGAGATCGACGCCCTCGTCGCCGGGCTTTCCCGCTTTCCCGACGTCGCCATCCTGTCGGACGAGATCTACGGGCAGATGACCTACGACGGCCTGCCGCACGTTTCTCTCCTCACCTACCCGGAAATCCGCGATCGGCTGATCCTGCTCGACGGCTGGTCGAAGACCTACGCCATGACCGGCTGGCGGCTCGGCTACGCGGTGTGGCCGGACAAGCTCCACGACCTCGCGCGCAAGCTCGCGGTCAACGCCTGGTCGTGCGTCAACGCCCCGACCCAGTACGCCGGCATCGCCGCGCTCGAAGGCCCGCAGGACTCCGTCGCCGCCATGGTCGCCGAGTTCGATCGCCGCCGGCGGATCGTGGTGGACGAGTTGAACAGGCTGCCCGGCTTCACCTGCATCACACCGAAGGGTGCCTTCTACGCCTTCCCCAACATCAGCCAGACCGGCTTCAAGGCGAAGAACCTTGCCACCCGTCTTCTAGAGGAGGCCGGCGTGGCCGCCATCGGCGGCCCCGACTTCGGTATTCTCGGCGAGGGATACCTGCGCATCTCCTACGCCAACTCAACCGACAACATCCTCAAGGCCATGGCCCGCATCGGTGCCTTCCTCGGTCGCAACACCTGAACGCGCGCCTGAGCCACGCGGTCCAACCGATTCATCCGACTCGCCAAGTCGCATTCGCTTCAACCGGCTTCTCGCTTCGCACGACGCGTGAGAAGTCGCGCTCCCGATTCGCATCGGGACGCTAGTGCCGAGCAATCTCCACTCCCCGATATCCCCACATATCCCAGGCCGTACACTTGTCGCTTCCGTCGTCGCCGTGAATGTCGCAAGGTGGCGTCACCGCAAAGGACACGTCGAGTTCGACAAGGGCAGGTCGAACGTCCGAGACGGGTTCCTTGACGGACCGTGCCGACGACCTGGCGAAAGTCAGGGAAAAAAGTCGGAAAGCCCCACGGCACCGCCTATGGCGCGTGAACGCAGCGATGCGGCGCATGGCCTAAGGGCGGTCCGGGACAGGCCGCAAGGCCCAGGCCGAAAGGCCGAAGCCCGGGTGACGGGTGGCAAGGTCTCCAGCGATGGAGACAGAGCACCAGTCACGCATCGGCTCGCAGCTGCGGCGCCCGCTCTTCGGGGTGTGGCCGCCGGTGGCGAAGCGAACTGATCAGGGAGGCGTCGGTTGGGGAAACCCAAACGGCGCCTTTCTGATTCCTGACCACCCCAACGTACCGCACCAAACAAAAACGCCGCCGGAAATCCGGCGGCGTCGCGTCATTGGCTTGAAGTCCGACCGCCGGGTCGCGGCCGGTCGAGCTCAGGCGAGCTCGATCCTCACCGCCTTGGGGCCCTTGCCCATCTTGTCGGGCTCGATCTCGAAGCTGACCTGCTGGCCGTCCTCCAGATGGCTGATGCCCGCCGCCTGGAGAGCGCTCACGTGGACGAACACGTCCTTGGTACCTTCGTTCGGCCGGATGAAGCCGAAGCCTTTTGCGGAATTGAAGAACTTCACGGTGCCGGTTTGGCGCATTTGCTGTTCCCTATAGGTGTTCGCACGCGGGCGACGTGCCCGCGCTTCATCGGCAACTTGTTTTCGGGGAAAGGAAGCAAAGCGTCTTATCGAGACGGTCGGGTCTTGATCCCAATACCTGCGAGGCCTTTTTACCTCGCGCCGTTCACTCCAGTCTCCGGGTCGAAGTGCCCGAACGGACCGACATATGACTTGGATCGCGACCAAAATCAAGTGATCGGTCAGAGTTGCTGACCTAACTGCTGGCGGCCGGGATCCGGCCGCGTCGGCCGCCATAAGTCTGTCGGCTCTGCCGAGCCTAGACTCCGCTCGCAAAGCCAGCCGCCACGCAAGCTTGTCGGCCGTCGTGGTTGCCCCTATAGCATCGCTGCCAGGATTCGCCCACGTAACGAGGAGCCGTACTCATGCAGTCATCAGCCCCAACCCGCGCGCTCGCGCTTGCGGTCTGGCCGAGGAGCATCAGCCCGGCGGTGCAGGCGATCGTCCTCGCCCTGATCGGCACGGCGGTGCTAACCATATCGGCGAAGATCAGGGTGCCGTTCTATCCGGTGCCGATGACCTTGCAGACCTTCGCCATCATGGCGCTCGCCGCCGCCTACGGCTCGCGCCTCGCGGTGGTCACCGTCGTCCTCTACCTCTTCGAAGGCGCCCTCGGCCTGCCGGTCTTCACCAGCACGCCGCCCGCGGTCGCCGGCCCGGCTTATTTCCTCGGCCCCACGGGCGGCTTCCTGATCGGCTTCGTCGCGCTCGCCTGGATCGTCGGCACCGCCGCCGACCACGGCTGGGACCGCTCGATCGCAAAGCTGTTCGCCGCCATGATCGTCGCCGACGTGGTGGTGTTCATCCTGGGCTTCGCCTGGCTCGCCTGGTTCGCCACCCTGTCCAACGGCGGCACCGGCCTCGGCATCGCCAACGCCTTCAAGTTCGGCGTCGCGCCGTTCCTGCTTGCCGACCTCCTGAAGATCGCGCTCGCGGCCCTCGCCGTTCCGGCCGCCTGGATGCTGGTGGAAAGGCGGTAGGCCGCCGCCCTACCCAATTTCCCCGCGAAAGCGGGGACAAGGTGCCGTAACGACGCCTAGCTCGCCACGCGTACGCCGATGGCGATCGGCTCGTCGGCGAGCTTCGCCTCCGACGCAGTGCCGGCCGGCGTCCCTTCGACAAAGTCGAGCGAAACGGCAAGCGTCTCATGCTTGACCGCATCGACGATGCGCCGCGATCGCCTCGCGCGCCGCCGGCCCCGCCTTGACCGCGATGGCGATGCGGTCGGCGACGTTGAAGCCGGCGTCCTTGCGCGCCACCTGCACCAGCCGGATGAAGTCGCGCGCCACGCCTTCCCGTTCCAGTTCCGGCGTCACGTCGGTATCGAGCACGACGACGCCGGCGTTGCCGTCAAACGGCGCGGCCGCAAGGCCTTCCTTCGGCTGGAAGCGAATCTCGTACTCGTCCGGCTCGATGCGGTTGCCGGCAACTTCGACCGCACCGCCGTCGAGCGCGCGTCCAATCGCCGGCCTTCGACTGCGGCGAGGACTGTCCTTCATCGCCGCGGCCGAGCCGCTTGCCGACGATGCGCGGGTTGACGACCAGCACCTCGGAACCGAAGGCGGCGGGATCAGCCGGTGGGCGTCACCGCCTTGACGTTGGCCTCCTCCATGATGACCGGCCCGAGCGGCTTCAGGATCGAATGGCGCGGATGGGCGATGGTCATGCGCGCCAGCGGCAACCGGTTGCGCAGGTTCTTCGCCATCCGGATTGACGCCGCCGCCGACGTGACTTCCCGCGCCAGATCCATCCGCTGGATCAGCGCAGCGTCAACATCGAACGCCGACGCATCCGGCCAGTCCTGCAGGTGGACACTGGCGTCGTTGCAGAGCGCCTTGTGGATGTGCTCGCTGAGGTACGGCAGGAACGGCGCCATCGTGCGGACGAGCGTCACCAGCACGGTGTAGAGCGTGTCGTAGGCCGCCGTCTTGTCGGCGTCCTTCTCCGACTTCCAGAAGCGGTCCCGCGAGCGGCGGATGTACCAGTTGTTGAGCGCCTCGATGAACGGCGGCAGGGCGTTGCACGCCGCCGCGAGGTCGAGACGGTCCATCGCCGTCTCCACCGCCCGCACCAGCTCCGCCGTCTTGCCGAGGATGTAGCGGTCGAGCTCGGCCTCGGCCTGCGTGATCAGCTTGCCCCTGATCCCGTCGATGTTGGCGTAGAGGGTGAAGAACGAATAGGCGTTCCAGATCGGCAGCAGCACCTGGCGCACCGCGTCGCCGATCGGCTTGCCGTCCTTGGGCATGGCGAGGTCGCCGCCCGCCATCAGCGGCGACGAGATCATGTACCAGCGGAGCGCATCCGCCCCGTAGGTGTTGAACATCTCGACCGGGTCGGGATAGTTCTTCAGCCGCTTCGACAGCTTCTGCTTGTTCTCGTCGAGCACGATGCCGTGGCCGATGGCGCTGCGGAACGGCGCCTTGTCGAACAGCGCCGTCGACATCACCATCAGCGTGTAGAACCAGCCACGCGTCTGGCCGACGTACTCGACGATGAAGTCGCCGGGGAAGTGCTTGTCGAACCACTCCTTGTTCTCGAACGGGTAGTGCACCTGGCAGAACGGCATCGAGCCGGACTCGAACCAGCAGTCGAGCACGTCCTCCACCCGCCGCATGGTCGACTGGCCGGTCGGGATCGTCCGGGTTGGGCCGCGTCAGCTCGTCGACGTAGGGCCGGTGCAGGTCTTCCGGCCTGACGCCGAAGTCGCGCTCGATCTCGTCGAGCGAGCCGTAGACGTCGGTGCGCGGATAGGCCGGGTTGTCCGACTTCCACACCGGGATCGGCGCGCCCCAGTAGCGGTTGCGGCTGACGTTCCAGTCGCGCGCGTTGGCGAGCCAGTTGCCGAAGATGCCGTCGCGGATATGCGGCCGGCACCCAGGTGATCCCCTGGTTCAGCTCCACCATGCGGTCGCGGAACGCCGTCACCCGGATGTACCAGGACGGCATCGCCTTGTAGATCAGCGGCTCGTCGGTGCGCCAGCAGTGCGGGTAGTTGTGGTCGTAGGTCTCGTGGCGGATGACCACACCCGGCATCGCCTTCAGGTCGCGGATGATGTCCTTGTTGGCGACGAACACGTTCATGCCGGCGTAGGGCGGCGTCAGCTCGGTGAAGTTGCCCTCGAGGTCGACCGGATCGACCACCGGCAGCCCCTCGCGCTGGCCGACGTTGAGGTCGTCCTCGCCGAAGGCCGGCGCCATGTGGACGACGCCGGTCCCCTCGCCCATCTCGATGAAGTCGCCGGCGACGACGCGGAAGGCGCCCTCCGCCTTGCGGTCGGCGAAGAAGGGAAAGAGCGGCTCGATAGGTGCGCCCGACGAGGGCGGAGCCCTTCACCGTGTCGACCAGCGTCCACTCGCCGAGTTCCGCCTCGTAGTGGGCGCGCGAGTCGGCGGCGAGGATGACGCGGGCGCCGTCCTTCTCCAGCACGGCGTAGTCGGCGTCCGGCTTGACCGCGAGCCCCATGTTGGAGGGAAGCGTCCACGGCGTCGTCGTCCAGGCCAGCAGCCGCGTGTTCGCCTCGCCGTCCAGCTTGAAGCCGACGGTGAGCGCCGGGTCCTGTCGCGGCCGGTAGGAGTTGTCGAGCCGCGTCTCCGACTGTGAGAGCGGCGTCTGCGCCGCCCACGAGTACGGCACCACGCGGAAGCCCTCGTAGACCAGCCCCTTGTCCCAGAGCTGTTTGAACGCCCACATGGTCGACTCCATGTAGGAGAGGTCCATGGTGCGGTAGTCGTTGTCGAAATCGACCCAGCGCGCCGAGCGGTTGACGTAGTACTCCCAGTCCTTGCGGAACTGCATGACCGAGGTGCGGCAGTGCTCGTTGAACCGCGCCATGCCGTACTTGAGGATGTCGCGCCGGCCGGAGAGCTTGAGCTCGGTCTCCGAGTGAAGTTCCGCCGGCAGCCCGTGGCAGTCCCAGCCGAAGCGGCGCTCAACCATCTTGCCGCGCATCGTCTGGTAGCGCGGCACCAGGTCCTTCACGAAGCCGGTGACGATGTGCCCGTAGTGCGGCAGCCCGTTGGCGAACGGCGGCCCGTCGTAGAAGACGAACTCGGGCGCGCCCTCCGCCCGTCGCCGGTCGATCGAGCGCTGGAAGGTGCGCTCCGCCTCCCACAGCGCGCCGATCGCCTCCTCCATCCTGGGGAAGCTCGGATTCGGCTCCGCCGGCGGATAGACGGTCGCCTCGGACGTGGACTGAGCGGTGTCGTTCATCGATTTCGGGAGCTGCCGCAACCGGCCGGATCGATACCGGCTTTGCGGCGTTGGCGCCAGCCCCAATGCGGCCGGCCGTTTACCTCACGTAAGCCATGCCGACAGCCTTGCAAGGTTGCAGGCCAGCCATGCGTATTTGCAAGCTTGCATATAATAAGCACCCTTATTATATCGCCGTGCATGAACACGATATCGATCACCGCACCGCCCAAAAAGGCGTTTTCGCTGCTCGTGTGGGACGTGGCGCGTCTGATCCGCAAGGCGCTCGACGCGCGCGCCACCGAGCTCGACCTGACCAGCGCGCAATGGCACGTCCTGAGCACGCTGGCGCGCTGCCAGAAGCTCGGGGAAAGTCCGCTGAACCAGGCGAGCCTTGCCGAGCTCCTGGACATCGAGCCGATCACGCTCAGCCGCCAGATCGACCGTCTGACCGCCGCCGGCATGATCGAGCGGCGGCCGGACCCGTCCGATCGTCGCGCCTATCTCCTCCATCTCACGGAGAAGGCCTGGCCGGTGGTCATGGCCTTCCGTGACATCGCAACCGAAGTTCTCAACGACGCCCTCGCCGGCATCAACGAGCGCGAAATCGAAGCGCTCACAGATACGCTGGAGCGCATCCGCGCCAACATCACCGGCAAGCCCGCGAATTCAAACACAAAGGTCCCGGCGGAGAAGGCCAGGGCCAAAGAAGGTGCCCCTACATGAGTGCTGACGGCGGCAAGCCCGAGTTCGATCCCAACGCCAAGGCCGCGAAGCCGGATGCGGCTTCCGCTTCGCCTCCGGTAAACGCGGCGCGCCCGCACGTGGCGCCGACAGTCAACAGGCGGCGGCGCTATCTGATCATGGCCGTGGTGCCGGTTCTGCTCGCCGTCGTCGGCGGGTATTTCTGGTTCACCGGCGGCCGCTACATGTCGACCGACAACGCCTATGTCCAGCTCGACAAGGTGACGGTCACGCCGCTCGTCTCCGGCCGCATCGTCACCGCGCCAGTGACCGAAAACGATCATGTCAGCGCCGGCGACGTTCTCTTCGTCATCGACCCGCAGCCCTATCGCATCGCCCTCGACGCCGCCGACGCCGCGCTGGCCTCCGCGCGCCTGCAGGTCGGCGAGCTGCGCGCCGCCTATCAGCAGGCGATGTCGGCGGAAAAGGCGGCCTCGGACGATGTCGCCTTCAAGCAGAAGATCTTCGACCGCCAGCAGGGTCTCCTCGCCAAGGGGGTCGCCAGCCAGGCCGTCGTACGACCAGGCCGAAAACGACCTGCATTCCGCCGAGCAGACGCTGGCGCAGGCCAAGCAGCACACCGAGTCGGCGATTTCGGCGCTCGGCGGCGATCCGACGATCAAGACCGACGACCATCCCCTCGTGCTGGCCGCTCTCGCGCAGCGCGATCAGGCCGCCCTCAACCTCGCCAATACCACCGTCAAGGCGCCGGCCGCCGGCATCGTCGCCCAGGCCGACCGGCTGGTCGTCGGCCAGCAGGTCTCCCCGGCGACCGCGGTCATGAGCCTGGTCGAGACGGATACAAGCTGGATCGAGGCGAACTTCAAGGAAACCGACCTCACCAACATGCGGGCCGGCCAGACCGTGACCGTGACGGTCGACGCCTACCCGGGTCGCAAGCTGCAGGGCACGGTTGCCGGCATCGGCGCCGGCACCGGCGCCGAATTCTCGCTGCTGCCCGCCCAGAATGCCACCGGCAACTGGGTTAAGGTGGTCCAGCGCGTTCCCGTCCGCATCACGTTCGACACGCCGCCGAACGACCTGCCGCTGCGCGCTGGGCTTAGCGCCTCCGTCTCCGTCGACACCAAGAGCGGCCCCGGGACCGCCGCGGCGGCCGACGCTCACTAGGCCAGGTCCTTCCGCCGTGCCTGTCGCTCTCAGCAAGCCTGCCGTCGAGACCCCGCATCGCGGCCTCGTCACCGCCTCGGTGATGGCCGCGATGATCATGGTCATTCTCGACATGACCATCGCCAACGTGGCGCTGCCGCACATGCAGGCGAGCCTCGGCGCCGCGCAGGACACCATCACCTGGGTGCTGACGTCGTATATCGTCGCGCAGGCGATCGCGACCCCGGTCACCGGCTGGCTCTCCGACAACATCGGCCGCAAGAACCTGTTCATGATCTGCGTCGTCGGCTTCGTCGGCGCCTCGGCCCTCTGCGGCACCGCCCTCGGCCTCGAGGAGATGGTGTTCTTCCGCGTCCTCCAGGGCGCCTTCGGCGCCGCGCTGGCGCCGCTGTCGCAGTCGGTCATCATCGACATCAACCCGCGCGAACGCCAGGGCCAGGCAATGGCGATCTGGGGCGCCGGCATCATGGTCGCGCCGATCATCGGCCCGACCATCGGCGCCTACCTCACCGAACATTTCTCGTGGCGCTGGTGTTTCTACATCAACGTGCCGGTCGGCGCGTTGGCCCTCGCCGGCCTCTATTTCTTCATGCCGGACACCGTCCGGCGGCTGCGCCGTTTCGACTTTCTCGGGTTCGGGCTGCTGTCCATCGCCGTCGGCGCCCTGCAAATCATGCTCGACCGCGGCGCCGAGCTCAGCTGGTTCCAGTCGACCGAGATCAAGGTCGAGCTGGCCGTCGCCGTTTCGGCCGCCTGGATGTTCCTCGTTCACACCATCAGCGACCGCGAGCCCTTCGTCCCCAAGGGCCTGTTCCAGGACCGCAACTTCACCAGTTCGCTGATCTTCATCTTTGTCATCGGCATCGTTCTGCTGGCCACCATCGCCCTGCTGCCGCCGATGATGCAGAACCTCTACGGCTACCCGGTCATCACCGTCGGGCTGGTGCTGGCCCCGCGCGGCCTCGGCACCATGCTGTCGATGGTCGTCGTCGGTCGCCTGGTCGGCAAGGTCGACCCGCGCATTCTCGTCCTGTTCGGACTGTCGCTGGCCGCGCTTTCGCTTTACCAGATGACGGCCTTCAGCCTCGACGATGGGCGACTGGCCGTTCATCAGCTCCGGCGTCATCCAGGGCATCGGCCTCGGCTTCGTGTTCATTCCCCTGTCGACGGTCGCCTTCCAGACCCTCGATCCGAAACTCAGGACCGAAGCCACCAGCCTCTTCAACCTGGTGCGCAATCTCGGCTCGTCGATCGGCATCTCCATCGTCGCGGCGATGCTGACCTCGAACATCCAGGTCAACCACGCCGACCTGTCGACCTGGATCAATCCGTTCAATCCCAACCTCGACGCCGCTCGGCATCGACCCCTCGACGCTGACCACCGCTGCCGGCGCCCAGACCACCGCCGATGCTCAACGGCCTGATCAACCAGCAGTCGGCGATGATCGCCTACATCGACGATTTCAAGCTGATGTTCTGGATCACGCTCGCGGCCGCGCCGCTGCTTCTGATCATGCGCTACCAGAAGCCGACCGGCGCGCCGGCCATGGCGCAACAGCCGGCCGCCGTCGATGGCCGGACTAGGGCAGCCGCGCCTTCGACCGCTACTCCCCGTAGGGGATCCAGATGTTCTTGACCTGGGTGGCGTGGGCGAGGAGCTCGCGCCCGCCGCCGATGGCCGGGTCGTTCCAGTCGCGGGCGACCGTCTCCGTCCATGTCTGCTTGAGGTTGCCGACCGAGGCCCGCTCGATGGCGCCGCCACCCTCGGCCGAGCCGAAGGACCACATGGCATCGACCGCATCGTGCTTGGCGAGTTCGCAGGCCAAGCGCCCGCTTGTCGCCGGTGACGATGTTGACGACGCCAGCCGGCACGTCGGAGGTGTCGAGCACCTGGTAGAGGTCGGTGGCGATCAGCGCCTGCGCCTCCGACGGCAGCATGACGACCGTGTTGCCGGCCGCCATCGCCGCCCCCATCAGCGACACGAAGGCGAGCAGCCCCGGCTCCTCCGGGCAGGAGATGCCGACCACACCGACCGGCTCGTTCATCGCCAGCGCCAGCCCGCGGAACGGCGGCCGGTGGACCGCGCCCTCGTACTTGTCGGCCCAGGCGCCGAAGGCGAACAGCCGCTCGATGGCGGCGTCGACCTCGAGCCGCGTCTTGGCCTTCTTGACGCCGCGGAGCGCCCTGCAGGCGATCGGCGAACTCGCTTGCCCGCGCGTCGAGATTCTCGGCGATGTAGTAGAGGATCTGCGCGCGGTTGTGCTCGCGACGTCGCGGCCCATTTCGGCGCCGCCTTGCGCGCCGCCTCGACCGCGTCGCGGATGTCCTTGCGGTTGCCCTCGCCGACCTCGCCGACGAGCCTGCCGTTGGGCGCCGCCACCGGCCGCGAATAGCCGCCGTCCGGCCGCGCCTGCTTGCCGCCGATGTACATCTTGGCGGTGCGGTCGATGCCGCCGCCGACGAGCTTCAGCCCGAGGTCGGCCTTGGGCGGCGGCTTGTCGGCGAGCGCCTTCGCCGACTTCATCCATTTCGGCTTGGTGTAGGCGGCCACGCCCTCGCGCCCGCCCTCGCGGCCGAAGCCGGATTCCTTGTAGCCGCCGAAGCCGGACGAGGCGTCGAACAGGTTGGTGGAATTGACCCACACCACGCCGCATTTCAGTTTCGGCGCGACGTCGAGCGCGAGGTTGACCGACTCCGACCAGACGCTGGCGGCAAGCCCGTACTCGGTGTTGTTGGCGAGCGCCACCGCCTCCTCCGGCGTGCGGAAGCGTCATGGTGACCACCACCGGCCCGAAGATTTCCACCCGCGCCACCGTCGAGGCCGGCTCCACGTTGGTCATCAGCGTCGGCGGATAGAAGCAGCCGGTGGCCGGCAGCGCCGCGTGGCTCTGGATCAGCGTGGCGCCTTCGTCCACGCCCTGCTTCACCAGCGACCGGATCCGCTCCAGCTGCACCGGCGCGACGATCGCGCCGATATCGATCGCCTTGTCGAGCGGCGAGCCCACCCGCAGCGTCTCCAGCCGCGCCGTCAGCTTGGCGATGAAGCGCGTCGTGAACGTCCTCCTGCACGAGCAAGCCGCGAGCCGGCGCAGCACACCTGGCCCTGGTTGAACCAGATGGCGTCGACCACGCCCTCGACCGCCGAGTCGAGGTCGGCATCGTCGAAGACGATGAACGGCGACTTGCCGCCGAGCTCCAGCGTCAGCGACTTGCCCGTGCCGGCCGTCGCCTCGCGGATCTTGCGGCCGACCTCGGTCGAGCCGGTGAAGGCGATCTTGTCGATGCCCGGCGTGCCTGACGATCAGCTCGCCCGTCGCCCCGTCGCCGGTGACGATGTTGACGACGCCCTTCGGCAAGCCGGCCATCTGGCAGATGTCGGCGAAGAGCAGCGCCGTCAGCGGCGTGAACTCCGCCGGTTTCAGCACGCACGTGTTGCCGAGCGCGATCGCCGGCGCGATCTTCCAGGCCAGCATCAGCAGCGGGAAGTTCCACGGGATGATCTGCCCGCACACGCCCGACCGGCGCGCGGTCGCGAAGCTCGGTCTCCATCAGCTCTGCCCAGCCGGCATGGTGGTAGAAGTGGCGGGCGACCAGCGGCACGTCGATGTCGCGCGTCTCGCGGATCGGCTTGCCGTTGTCGAGCGCCTCGATCACCGCGAACAGGCGCGAGTGGCGCTGGATCAGCCGCGCGATGGCGTAGAGGTAGGTCGCCCGCGCGTGGCCGGAGAGCCGCGCCCAGCCGGCTTGCGCCTTGCGCGCCGCCTTGACCGCGGCGTCGACGTCGGCCGCGCCCGCTTGCGCGATCCTCGCCAGCACCTCGCCGGTCGCCGGGTTGGCCGTCTCGAACCACTCGCCGCTTTCCGGCTTCCGCCAGCCGCCGTCGATGAAGAGGCCGGCCTCGGCGTGCTTGGCGATCCACGCCCGCGCCTCGGTATCGCTCTCCGGCGCCGGCCCGTATTCCATGGTGTCGAGGATTTCGGCGATGGACATGGCCGCTCTCCTCACGCCATCCCGTGATGGTCGAACGAGGCGTAGCGGCCGGTGACGAAATACTCGAGCTGCCGCTCGATGTCGGCGAGCAGCGACGAGGCGCCGATGCGGAAGAGGCCCGGCTGCAGCCAGTCGTTGCCGAGTTCCTCCTTCATGACGAACTGGAACGCCATCGCGTCCTTGGCGGTGGAGATGCCGCCCGCCGGCTTGAAGCCGACGACGTGGCCGGTCATCTCGCGGTAGGCGCGGATCGCCCGCACCATGACCAGCGCCACCGGCAGCGTGGCGTTGACGCCCTCCTTGCCGGTCGAGGTCTTGATGAAGTCGGTGCCGGCCATCATCGCCACCAGCGACGCGCGGCCGACGTTGCGCAGCGTCTTCAGGTCGCCGGTGCCGAGGATCGTCTTCATGTGCGCCGGCCCGCACGCCTGCTTGAACGCCCTCACCTCGTCGTAGAGCGCCTGCCAGTTGCCGGTGAGCACGTGCTCGCGGGTGATGACGACGTCGATCTCGTCGGCACCGGCGGCAACCGAGGCCTCGATCTCGGCGACGCGCGTTGCGAACGGCGCGAGCCCCGCCGGAAACGCCGTGGAAACCGCGGCGACCGGAATGCCGCTGCCGGCGAGCGCCTCCTTCGCCGTCGCGACGAAGTGGTGATAGACGCAGACGGCCGCGACCGTCGGCGGCCGGCCGGCCAGCCCCAGCGCCTCGACGAGGTCGGCGCGCAGCGGATGGCGCGCCTTGGCGCAGAGGCGCCGCACGCGCCCGGCGGTATCGTCGCCGTTGAGGGTGGTGAGGTCGATGCAGGTGAGCGCCTTCACCAGCCACGCCGCCTGCCACTCCTTCTTGACCGTGCGCCGCTTCGGCAGCGTCGCCGCCCGCCGCTCGACGGCGGACAGGTTGACCCGCACCCCGTTGACCGGCTCGAGGTCGAGCGGGATGCCCGGATTGTGGGGCTGGTCGGGCGCGTTGCGCAGGCGATGGATTTCGGCGGACCCGCGCATTTCGGCTGGGTTGGACATGGCGTGTCTGAGGCCTCGCTTCCGCCCCAGCTTACGCCGACCCGCCCCCCGAACGAAAGCCGCCCGACGAGTCGGTAGTCCCCGGCCGATTTTCACCCGTCCCGCGCGACGTTTCGCTCAACCAAATCGGCGACGCAAAGAGCGCGGCCGGTCACCCGGCCGCGCCATCCTCGAAATCGGGTTTTGGGCGGAATTGGCTAGTCGTCCGCCTCCACCTCATTCAGCCCCTCGCGTCCGGCGTTGTCGCCGACGTGAATACCCTCCGCGTCGCCCCCTTGGCCCATGTCGTCGCATTCTTCGCCGACGCCCTGGACCGCCAGCTGCCCGGTCACCGGCTTGACCGGTATCTGGCTGAGATCGATCGGGCCGGAAGACGCATCACCCGGTTGAGTCACACAGGACCCCCCGGCCGATCCCCCTTCCGACTCGGCGATTGCCGGCAATGTCAGGCCGGCCAGGGCTGCCAGTGGGGCCACCGCGATCGTCGCTAACAAAATCTTTCGCATGGTTCTGGTATTCTCCTGCTGCGCGGCCACAAGCGGACGCGACAGCCCCGGTTACCGGAGCGCCGCTTGCAGCCTCCTGATTACGGTTGCCAGCCAATTGACAGCTTCGCCGTGCGACACAATTCAGCCATGAAGATGGACCCCAGACGCCTGATCGTCGCCGCTCTCACCGGGCTTCTGCTGGCGATGCCCGCGGTGGCGCGCGCCGAGAATGACGGCGATAATGACCATGATCTCGCCCGCGACTTGTACGAACAGGGCGAGATCCGCGCGCTCGCCGACATCCTCCACGTCGTCGACCAGCAGACGCCGGGCGAGGTGGTGGCGGTCGACCTTGTCAAGCGGGACAAACAATGGGTCTATCGTCTTCAGATCGTAACGCCCGAAGGGCACCGCCGGTTTGTCGAAGTCGATGCCGGCGCCGCGACCCTGATCGGTAGCGGAGACAACGATCCTTGAAGATACTCGTCGTCGAGGACGAGCCACGCATCGCCGCCGACGTCGCCACCGCCCTCAAGGCCGCCGGCATGGCGGTCGATGTGGTGGCCGACGGCGAGGAAGCATGGTTCCGCGGCGACACGGAGACCTATGACGCAGCGATCCTCGATCTCGGCCTGCCGCGGCTCGACGGGCTGACGGTGCTCAAGCGGTGGCGCTCCAACGGCGACCGTTTTCCGGTCCTGATCCTGACTGCGCGTGGCGTTTGGACGGAGCGGGTCGAGGGAATCAACGCCGGCGCCGATGATTACCTGCCAAAGCCGTTCGAGATGGAGGAACTGGTTGCGCGGCTGCGCGCACTGTTGCGCCGTTCCGCCGGCCAGGCGGCACCGGTGCTGACGGCGGGGCCATTGTCACTCGATACGCTCCAGATGCGCATCCTGCTCGAACGGCAAGCCGGTTGCGCTGTCGCCGCTCGAATACCGGCTGCTGGCCTACCTCATGCACCACTCCGGACGCGTGGTGGCGCCGACCGAACTGGCGGAGCACCTTTACGATTCCGGCAACGACCGCGACCCCAACGTGATCGAGGTGATCGTCGCCCGCCTGCGGCGCAAGCTCGGCAGCGACGTGATCGAGACCAGGCGCGGGTTCGGCTATCTCGTCACGGGCGACGAGGCATGAAAGGCGGCTCCATCCGCCTGCGGCTGTGGTCGGCGGCCGCCATTTCGATCCTGATCGCGCTGACGGTCGCCGGCGTCGGGCTTCGCTACCTGTTCGAGCGTCATGTAGAGCGGCGGGTCGAGGCCGAGTTGAGCGCCGATCTCACCCGCTTGATTGGCGCCACCAGTTTCGTCGGCGACAGCTTGCAGGTGGCACCGATCCTCACCGATCCGCGCATGGACACCCCCCTGTCCGGCTACTACTGGCAGGTGGAGGACCTGACGACCGGCACGCTGGTGCGCTCGCGCTCGCTCTGGGATTCGACGCTCGCCCTGCCGGGCCCGCCGGCAGGCGATGGGGCGCAGCACCACTACGAAGTCACCGGCCCGCGGGGCGCGCTGCTGGTCGCCGTTGCCCGCACGATCATCGATCCCGGCGGGCACTCGTTCCGCATCGCGGTGGCGGAGGATCATCAGACCGTCACCCAATCGGTCAGCGACTATATGTGGGAGCTGGCGCCGGCGCTGGCCTTGCTGGCCGCTGTGCTGCTCGCTGCAATCTTCGTCCAGATAACGGTCGGCCTGGCGCCGCTGGAGTACCTGCGTGCAGCCGTCCGCGACGTCGTCGCCCGGCGCTCGGTGCGCCTGGACGTCGCGGCACCAAGCGAAGTGCAGCCGCTCGCCGACGAGATCAACCGTTTGCTCGAGGCGCAGGAGAAGGCGCTGGCGCGGGCGCGTTCGCGGGCGACCGATCTCGCCCACGGCCTCAAGACGCCATTGCAGGTGCTCTCCGCCGATATCCGGGCGTTGCGCAACAAGGGCGAGGCCGGCCTCGCCGACGATATCGAGCGCAGCGCCGGCGCCATCCGGCGACACATCGAGATCGAGCTTGCCCGCGCGCGCCTTGCCCCCGGCGTGTCTGGCAAGACGGAGTGCCAGGTGGGCGAAACCGCCGCGCGGGTCATCTCCGTCGTCAGGCGCACACCTGGCGGCGAGCGACTGGCCTTTGCGGTCGACGTTCCTGACGGCCTCACGGCGCCGATCGACGAAGGCGACCTCTCCGAAATCCTCGGCAACCTGATCGAAAACGCCGCCCGCTTCGCGCGTTCGGCGATCCGCGTCGGCGCCGTCGCCGACGGCAACGGCGCGACGATCACCATCGCCGACGACGGACCCGGCATCGCCGACAAGGACAAGATTTCCGCGCTTGTCGCGCGGCGTCCGCCTCGACACCAACGGGGGCGGCAGCGGCCTTGGCCTCGCCATCGTCTCCGACATCGTCGAAGCCTACGGCGGTCACCTGACGATGTCGGACGCCTGCCCCGGCCTGAAGGTCACGATTTCGTTGCCGCAGCGCGCGTAGGTCCACGCCGGCTCAGGCGAAGCCGGGGAAGAAATCGACCTTGATGCGCGACCGCTTGACGCCCATTCCCCGTAGCGTGCGGCGAAGGGCCTTCACCATCGCTTGCGGGCCGGAAATGTAGAACGTGCGCTCGCGGTAGTCGGGGATCGCCTCACGCACCAGCCGCGCATCGATCTGGCCGGGATACTGGCCGGGCTCGGCGCCATGCGCCACCGCGTAGACGGTGCGGACGCCAAGCCGGCGGTTCGCGGCGTCGAGCACCTCGCGATAGGCGATGTCCTGCTGCCGCTCGTTGCCATAGAGAACGACGATCGGGCGCGTTTCGCCACGATCGATCAGCAACTGCAGCATGCTGCGGAATGGCGTCATGCCGATGCCGCCGGCGAGAAACGCGAGCTTGGCGTCGGGATCGGCCGGCAGCGTGAAGCTTCCCGATACGTGAGAGGCGAAAATGGTGTCGCCGGGCGCCATCGACCCCAGCGCCCGCTTGAAGGTGCTGGCGACCGGGTAGAACTTGACGCCGAGGCGCACCGAGTCCTCGGTCGGCGCCGAGGCAACCGTGAAATAGCGGCGGTTGCCACGGTTGTCTGGATGCTCGACGCCCAGCGTCCATTCCAGGTACTGACCGGCTTCGAAAGCGAGCTTGCGCTGCGGCGTGAATATGAAGTCGTAGGTGTCGGCGGCAGCCCGCTCGATGTGCTCGAGCTTGAGCTGGAAACGGCCTTGCGGGCTCATCGCGTAGGCGAAGAGGTTGCCGATGACGAGCGCCAGTTCCGGCGTGAAATAGAACGATCCGATGTGGACGGTCGGCGAGAACAGGAAGCCGACCAAAGCGCCGAAGGCAAGCCTTGGCCAGCGCGTCGTCGGCGCGGTCAGCGGCTCGGTCAGCATGACGAACCCGAAAAAGAAGAGCGGCGAATAGAGCAGCGTCTGGTTCAGCGCATCGCCGAATTGCGCCGGCGGAATCAGCGCCAGGGTCGTTGCCAGGTCGACCAGGATGAAGGTCGCCACGAGGTCAAACCGCTGCAGCTTGCGCACCAGCAGCAGGCCGCCGGCAAGCACCACCGGCAGCAGCGGCAGGTTGCCCCCCACCCACCACGTCGCCGGCTGGTCGAGCAGCAGCGCCGGCAGCAGGACGCCGAAGGCGGCGGGGTTGAAAACGTGCCTGCGGCCGACGGCGAAGATGAACTTCGACGCCATCGCCCATACCGAAGCGAAGACCAGGATCCCGACGCCCTTCAGGTCCGCAGCGGTCACCGGATCGAGAATGAGGACGAGAATAAGGGCGGTGATGTAGACCGACTCGTGGTTGGCCGGCACCGCGAACACGGAGGCGAAGACCTTGTTGGTGATCCAGCAGGAGGCGAGGATGATCACACCCGAAAAGGCGAGCGCCGTCGGATCGTGCGGAATGACGTTGACGAATCCGAGCAAGAAGGCAGCGCCGACCAGCGCCAGCAGGTAGTAGAGCACCAGCCGGTACATGGTGATGTGATCGAGGATTTTGTCGACGGCCGTCATAATGGTTCTGAGAAGCCCGCGAAGCCGGTGGTGAGCGTGGCGCGACCGCCGGCGTCGATCACGTAGCCTTCGAGACCGGGCACCGCTTCGATGAAATAGATGCCGTCCTTGCCCATGGCGAAGGCGGCGGTTGCGAAACGGTCGGCTTCGAGCACATCCGGCCCGATAACGGTCAGGCTGACGATGTCCTCGATCGGCCGGCCGGGCAGATGCGGGTTGTAGATGTGCTGGCCGCGCGCGTAGGTGCCGGACGTGGCGACGCCATGCCCGCGGGGATAGATCACCTTGACGATCTCGCCTCCGTTGAACGGGTTGCGGATGCCGACGCTCCACTCCCCTCGCGCCGCGTTCTTGCCGCGGGAGTGGACGTCGCCGCCTGCCTCGATAAAGAAATCGCCGGCACCGCTCCGCGCGACCATGGTCCCCGCCCGGTCGATCGCCCAGCCCTTGACGATGCCGGAAGGATCGAGGGTGCCGTCCGGCTTGCGAATGTCGAAGAATCCGTCGGTTTCGCCCTTTGTCCGTTCAGCCAGCGCCAGTACGTCACGCATCTCGTCACTGGAGTCCGCAACCGCCAGGCATCCGCGGTTGATCGCCGCGATCTCGCTGTCGGACCGGTAGGTGCTGAAGCGGCGGTCGACGCCCTCGAAATACGCGAAGACCGCGTCAATCACCGCGCCATCAGGCGCGTCGACGACCTCGACCGTGATAGGCATGCCCATCAGGACGCGCGTCTCGCGCATCGCTCACGCCTTGGCCTTTTGCAACGCGCTGTCCAGTGAGCGGATGAAGCCCTCGCTGGTGAGCGTCGCACCCGAGATGATGTCGACGTTGGCACTCTGGGCGCTGATGACCTCGTCACGCAGCATCGGCAGGGCCTGGCGGTTGATGCGGACCGAAGTGCGCCGGTCGCTCGGATAGTCCAGCACATTGATCGACGCGAGCCGGCCGTCCTGAATGACCGCCTGAATTTGGACGAGGCCGTAGAACACGTTGATGGTCGGCCCCGTGTAGGTGCCGTCGGTGTAGGTACCGTGCTTGGCGGCCGAGGCGATGTAGGCCGGGGAGAGCAGCGCCGGCACCGTCCGGTTGTCGAAGCTCGGCGCCGGATGAGGCAGCGGCGGAGTTGTCGGCGCGGCCTGTGCCATTTGAACCGGCGCCGGTGGCGGATTGGCGACGTCCGCCGCGGGCGACGGCGCCGGCTGGGCCGCTGGCTCCGGCGGCTTCGGTGCCGGCGCGGCAATCGCCATCTCGGTTGGCGCCGCGGGCTTCGGCAGCGGCGGCGGCTCGGCCGGGGTCTCGGCAGCCGCGGACCGGGCTGGCGCCGGCTGGTCCGCGGGGACGGTTACCGTCTGGCCGGTGATGAACGGCACCGGCTGCATCGGCGGCGCTGCGGGCGGGGCGGCGACCGGCTGGGCAAGATTGGCGATCGGATCGCCACCGTCCGGCGGCAGCGAGGCGAGCGGAGCCGGTCCGGTCCACTGGCTCCACACATAGCCGGCGGAAGCTGCAACGACGAAGAACGAGAGGGCGACCTTCTTCATGACCGTAAATGCGTCCAGAACAGCGATCGTGGCCGCCGCGCGACCACGCCCGAGCTTATCGGCGAATCAAGCTGACAGGCCGCTGTCAGGCCCGCCGGGCCGACCGGCACGTGAAAACAGCGGCATCCCAACTGTCCGCAGCCCGTTGGAACGGTCGCGGTCAACGTCGATCGGTGTTCGGTGAAAGTGGTTGCGGGGGCAGGATTTGAACCTGCGACCTTCAGGTTATGAGCCTGACGAGCTACCGGACTGCTCCACCCCGCGCCAAAGCCCGGCCGCGTGAGCGGCGGGCCCTTCATATAGACCTGTGTGACAACGATTTGAAGGCCCGAAAAACGGCCGCAACCGTGAATTTTTCGGGGGCTGCCGGCGGTCCGCCGCGGATCTGCCTAGAGTTCTTCGTCGATCAGATAGAGCGGCCGATGCTTGCTCTCGATGAACAGCCGGCTGACGTACTCGCCGATGACGCCGAGGGTGATCAGCTGGACGCCGCCGAGGAACAGGATGACGGTCATCATCGAGGCGTAGCCGGGCACGTCGACCCCGTGGATCATGGCGCGCACGACGATGATGCCGCCGTATAGAAGCGCCATGAACGCGATGAACAGGCCGATGAACGTCCAGATCCTCAGCGGCAGCGTCGAGAACCCGGTGACGCCGTCCACCGCCAGCGCCCACAGCCGCCAGAAGGCGAACCGGCTCTTCCCGACCGATCGCGTCTCGCGCCGGTAGGGCACGCCAATGCTGCGGAAGCCGACCCACGCGAACAGCCCCTTCATGAAGCGGTTGCGTTCCGGCAGCTGCCGCAGCGCCTCCACCACCCGCCGGTCGATCAGGCGGAAGTCGCCGGTATCGGCCGGGATCGGACTGTTCGCCATGTAGTTGAACCAGCGGTAGAACAGCCCGGCGCTCGCCCGCTTCAACGTCGTGTCGGAGTTCCGGTCCGAGCGCACGCCGTAGACGACGTCGTAGCCTTCGCGCCAGCGTTCGATCATGCGCGGAATGACCTCCGGCGGATCCTGAAGGTCGACGTCGATCGGCACCACCACGTCGCCGTTGACGTAGTCGATGCCGGCGGCCAGCGCGGCCTCCTTGCCGAAGTTTCGCGTGAAGCCGATCACCCGCACCCGCCCGTCGCGTTCATGCAGGTCGCGCAGCCTTGCGCGCGTGCCGTCACTGCTGCCGTCGTCGACGAAAAGGATCTCGAGGTCGACCCCGAGGGGAGCCACCACGTCGAGCAGCCGCCGGTAGAAGGCCTCGATCGCCCCTTCCTCGTTGAGGACCGGCACGATCACGCTCATCAGCCGGAGCTGTCGCCCGGGCTGCGGCACGGCGCGGAGCGCGCCTCTCGCCGGGGCCATCGTCAGATCGAGCAACGGGTCCACCTTCGCTGACGGCGCGGGCGGACGGATCGGGGCCGTCCCACCGCGCAGGGATCAGGGACCATACGCCGCACGTGTTTTCCAATTGGTTGACCGCACGGCTCAAATTTGCCGGGTTGGCCTGCCGCCCCGATGCCAGAACGCAAAACGCCGCCCCGAAGGGCGGCGTTGCGGTTTCGCTGAAGCACGGGAAGAGAAGGTTTCGAAGCTGTGCGCCCGCGAGGCGCCCGCCTTTCCTGCGCTTGGCAGGCCTGGCAGCGACCTACTTTCCCACGTCTTAGGACGCAGTATCATCGGCGCGGAGAAGTTTAACGGCCGAGTTCGGAATGGGATCGGGTTCAGGCTCCTCGCTATTGCCACCAAGCCAGCCAAACGCAGGCGAACGGTCTTTTCCAGTCACCCGTCTGTCATGACGGGCATCGATAATGAGAGTGATCAAGCCAATCGAGCGATTAGTACCGGTAAGCTTCACGCATTGCTGCGCTTCCACACCCGGCCTATCAACGTGGTGGTCTTCCACGGCTCTCAAGGGAGAAATCGTTTTGAGGGGGGCTTCCCGCTTAGATGCTTTCAGCGGTTATCCCGTCCGCACATAGCTACCCTGCAATGCGGCTGGCGCCACAACAGGTCCACCA
>CAWGVO010000002.1:0-141520 GCA_963826055.1 uncultured Alphaproteobacteria bacterium
GCGAGGACGACGGTGCCTTCCCCGATCTTGCTGTGAGGGCCGACGGTCGTGTGTGGGGCCCGATGCTGACGCCTCCGCCGATCGCAGCGTCGTCGCTTACGGCAGCGCTCGCATGGATGCCCTCGCCGTGCGCCGGCCCGCGATCGAACAGGGCGGTGAGGGTCGCGATCGCCACGCGGTCGTTGCCTGAATAAAGAGGGACACGGTCGCGCCGTCGGGCCGCGGCGCGTCGGGCGGAACGAGCAGCGCGCCGGCGGCACGGCCGGCGAGCGCCGTCAGCGTGTCCTTGGTCAGGGCGACCGCGAGGTCGGCCCGGCCCGCGGCGTCGGCCGGGTCGACGATCCGCTCGATGTCGAGCTGGCCGTCGCCGGCAACCTCGGCCGACGACGCCCCGCGCGATATCACTCACTTTCATGGCGCACACCAGTTTCTTCAGTGGACGGTGGCTGATACCCCACAACGCCCTGCCCTTCCAGCCGTCGTCACGGACGCGCCAGCCTGCCGCCGGTCATCGGCCGCGGTACCCCGGTGGTTCCCGGAAACGTGATGGGCAGCCCCTTGAGGCTGCGCGCGGCGAGGTAGGCGAAGGCCTCGGCCTCGACGAAATCGGGCGACCAGCCGAGATCGGCGGCCGGGATCAGCGGAACGCCCACCGCCTCGGCGATCATGGCGACCATCGCCGGATTGCTGGCGCCGCCGCCGACGAGGATGACGCGATCGGCGCCGCCGGCAACCGCGATGCCCCTGGCGATGGTGGCGGCGGTGAAAGCCGTCAGCGTCGCGGCGCCGTCGGCGTTCGACAGGCCCATGACCGCCTCGGCCGAGAAGCGGCCGCGGTCGAGCGATTTCGGCATCGGCCGCCGGAACCAGGGATCGTCGAGCAGGCGGGCGAGCGCGATCTGGTCGACCGTGCCGCTGGCGGCCAGCGCACCGTTGCGGTCCATGGCCGCGCCGGTGCGCGCGCGCACGAAATCGTCGATGAGCGCGTTGCCGGGGCCGGTGTCGCCGGCGGTCAACGACCCGTCCGAGCCGACGCGCGTGAGGTCGGCGACGCCGCCGACGTTGACGACCGCCACGGTGCCGGTGAGCCCTGCCGGGCGACGAGCGCGCGGTGATAGACCGGCACCAGCGGCGCCCCCTCCCCGCCGGCCGCGACGTCGGCGGCGCGCAGGTCGAAGACGACCGGGAGCCCCAGCCGCTTGGCCAGCGCGGTGCCGTCGCCGATCTGGACCGTGAGCCGCCGCTCCGGGGCGTGAAGCACCGTCTGGCCGTGGAAGCCGACGAGGTCGGCGCCGGCCCCGGATGGTCGGCGATCAGTCCCTGGATCGCGTCGGCATGGACGTCGGTGACGATTCGCTCGGCCTCGGCCAGCGCCGGCGGCCGATCGTCGCGGTCGCCGATCCCGGCGGCAGCATCAGCGCGGAGCGCAGCACTCCCGCTCGCCGTCGCTGTACGGCCGGAGGCGCCGGGGCCGAAGCCGGCAATGGCCTCGCCGTCGGTCTCGAGCAGCGCTACGTCGACCCCGTCCATCGAAGTGCCGCTCATCGGGCCGATAGCGCGCATGGTCGCCATGGCTCCCGCTTCCCGTGAATCCCGGCTCATCCTGATACATGAGCGGCGGCGCCGGGCCCCCTGCCATCGCCGAGGGAAACCGAGGCCATGTCCGCGTTCAATCCGATCTGATGCAGCGTGCTCTCCGAGCGCGGTTTCATCCACCAGTGCTCCGACGCCGAAGGCGCTGGACCGCCTCGCCGCGGCCGGGCCGGTGACCGGCTATATCGGCTTCGACTGCACCGCGCCCAGCCTGCACGTCGGCAGCCTGGTGCAGATCATGATGCTGCCACTGGCTGCAGAAGACCGGCCACCGGCCGATCGCGCTGATGGGCGGCGGCACCACCCGCGTCGGCGACCCCTCCGGCAAGGACGAGATCGCGCCAGATGCTGACGCCCGAACAGATCGAGGCCAACAAGGCCGGCATCCGCAGCGTGTTCGGCCGGTTCATGCCTTCGGCGACGGGCCGACCGACGCGCGTCATGCTCGACAACGCCGAGTGGCTCTGACGCTCAACTACATCGACTTCCTGCGCGACGTCGGCCGGCACTTCTCCGTCAACCGGATGATCCGAGCGCGACGTCGGTCAAGCTGCGGCTGGAGCGCGAGCAGCAGCCTGTCGTTCCTCGAATTCAACTACATGGTGCTGCAGGCCTACGACTTCGTCGAGCTTGCACCGGCGCACGGCTGCGCGCTGCAGATGGGCGGCTCCGACCAGTGGGGCAACATCGTCACCGGCATCGATCTCGGCCGCCGCCTGGAGCGACGCGAGCTGTTCGCGCTGACCTCGCCGCTGATCACCACCGCCTCCGGCGCCAAGATGGGCAAGACCGCCGCGGGCGCCGTGTGGCTCGACGCCGACGCTGCTCGCCCTACGAATACTGGCAGTTCTGGCGCAACACCGAGGACGCCGACGTCGGGCGCTTCCTCAAGCTGTTCACCGAGCTGCCGCTCGACGAGATCGCGCGGCTGGCGGCGCTGCAGGGCGCCGAGATCAACGAGGCGAAGAAGGTGCTGGCGACCGAGGCCACCGCGCTGCTCCACGGCCGCGCGGCGGCCGAGGAGGCGGCCGAGGCCGCGCGCCGAACCTTCGAGGAGGGCGCGCTCGCCGAGGCGCTGCCGACGATCGACCGTGCCGGCCGACGAACTTGCCGGCGGCATCGGCGTGCTCGGCGCCTTCGTGCGCGCCGGGCTCGTCGCCTCCAACGGC
This sequence comes from uncultured Alphaproteobacteria bacterium, assembly GCA_963826055.1. Lineage (GTDB taxonomy): Bacteria > Pseudomonadota > Alphaproteobacteria > Rhizobiales > Kaistiaceae > JBBDMC01. The sequence goes on from CAWGVO010000002.1 coordinate 2,763, forward strand.
GAGGCCCGGCGCCAGATCCGCGGCGGCGGCCTGCGGCTCAACGACGCGCCGCTCGCCGACGAGAAGGCGCGGTGACGGCCGCGACGTGCTCGCGACGGCGTCGTCAAGCTGTCGCTCGGCCGCAAGAAGCACGTGCTGGTCAGGCCCGAGTGAGCGGCGCCCCTACTGGAAGTCGAAGATCTTCCGGAAGATGCCGGGCGCCACCGCCGAAAGCGGATTGATCAGCACGTGCGGTTCGGCGATCGCCCTCGATCTTGAAGGTGACGCCGATCAGCCCGCCCCGGGCGCCGGCGCCGAGCGCGAGCCCGAGCACCGGGATGCGGCCGAAGAAATTGTTCAGCGGATAGAGCGGGATGTACGTCCCGGTCAGCGACGATGGCGCGTCGGCAGTCGTAGCGTCCGGCGAAGCGGCGCCGAGTTGCGGCCCGCGCAACACCGCGTCCTCGATCGCGATCAGCCTTCGTTCTGGCGGAACTGCGCCACCAGGCGGTCGAAATGCACGCGGTTGGGGCGCCCGCCGGCGGCGCCTCGGTGGCGTTCAGCGCCTGCTGGATCGCCGGCTCGTTGAGCACGTCGAAGTTGGCGAACTCCATCGTGCCCTGCATCGAGCCGGCGGGCCCGGCCGGCCGGTGAGCGTAGCGTCGCCGCCGGCGACGCGGGTGTAAAGGTCGGTGAAGCGCAACAGACGGCCGAGGTCCGTCGCCGGCCCGTCGAGCGTCATGCCGCCGCGGGAGACCGCGTAGTTGAGCGCGATTCGGAGTCGCCCAGCGATCCGGAGAAGGCGATCTTCTGCGTTCGCCGCCCACCGACACGACGTTCAGCGACGCGTCGGAGATGACTTCCTGGTTGAAGCCGATCAGCCGGTCCATGCGGCGTCGAGCGCCAGGTCCGGGAACCCGCCCGGATTGCTCGAAGTTGTCGCGCACGTGCGAGATCAGCCCGCGCAGGTCGAACGACGTGCCGCGCGCGCTGATGCCGTAGCCGCGCTGCTGCCGCGCGTCAGCTTGACCGCGAGCGATCGCCCTTGCGCAGCGACAGTTGTCGATGTCGGCGGATATCAGCCCGTAGTACTTGTCGAGCGTCGCCGAGCCGGAGAAGCCGAAGCCGTCGCCGGAGAGCTCAGGTTGTAGACGGAGTAGCCGCGTCGGTCGCCAGCAGGTCGAAGCTGAGCGTCGGCCGGGACGCCGATACCCTTGGACCAGCCGAGGCCCGGCAGCATCACCCGCGCGCGATGCAGATCGAGGTCGTAGTGCTGGCCGCCGGGGATGTCGGTCACAGCGCGCCCATGGTCCCCGAGATGATCTCGTCGAGGGAGACGCCGAGGCGCTTGCGGGCCTCGTCGTCGAGGAGCAGGCGGACCTGGCGCTGGTCGGCGCCGGGCTCGCCGGCGGCGGTGACGTTCAGCGGCAGCGCCATGCTAACGTCGGCGTCGACGCCGTCGATCTTGGCGTCGCCGTAGACCGTCACCCCGTTCGGCGTGGCGGTGATGGCGACGTTGGCGTCGCTGAGACGGCGGCCCTCGATCGGCGCCTTCGTCGACAGGTTCTCGGTGTTGACCACCACCTTCCAGTCGACGTCGGCCTCGGTGAGGTTGTCGCGCAGCGGCAGGCGCACCGAGATCGCGGCGGTGGCGTCGCCGCTGAGGTCGGTGGGCGACATGTTCTGCCTGGAGAGCGTGCAAGCGGGTCGGCGTCGGCGATCTCGCCGAGCGCGGCCGCCTTGCCCGACAGCTGCAGCTCGATGTGGCCGTCGGCGGGGCGCTGGGCGAGATTGGGCACCGCGAAGGCGCCGGCCTCGACCTTCACCACGCCCGAGGGCACCTTGACCTCGCCCTGTTCGAGATCGACGCCGAAGGTCGAGCCGGCGAGGACGATGTTTGCCGACGCGTTGGTGATCGCCGGCAGCTCGCCGAAGGTGGTGAAGCTGGCGTTCTCGATGCGCAGGTCGAGGCGCATGGCATCGTCGGGCAGGCGGACCGGCTCCGGGCTCCACAACATGCCGGCGGGAACCGCCGCCTCGAAGCGGCCGCTGACCAGGCGCCCGCTGCTGACGTGCTCCATGACCCAGCGCGCGCGCGTCGGGCGCGATCAGCGGCATCCAGATCTGCTTCAGCGCGCCGATGGTCATCGGCGAGAACGATGCCGCCATCGCCAGCGACGGCGTCTCGCCCTCGAAGCCAAGGCTGCCGGCCGCGGCAACCGAGGCGTTGGGCGCCACGATCGCGAAATTGTCGATGCTGAGCAGCTTCTGCTTGAAATCGGCGGTGCCGACGACGCGAGATGCGCTGCGCCACCATCGGCGGCTCGCCGGAGTCCGCCGGCGCCAGGATGGCGCCGGGCGACTCGAAGCGGAAATTGTAGCGCCGGTCGGCGGGGTCGCCGTCCGGCGCGATGGTGCCGGTGACGACGCCGCGCGTCTCGCCGAAGAAGAACGTCGACGGCTCGACGACCAGCGATTGTTTGGCGATGTCCCAGTGAGGCTTGAGGGTCGCCTCGTCGAGCAGAACCGTATTGCGCTCCTTGACCAGCGGATGACGCCGGCGCCGAGGTCGAGGCGCGCGCTCGCGTCTGCACGTCGCCGTCCTTGTCGAAACGGATGTTGGCGCGGCCGTAAAGCGGGATGTCGGCGGACACCGGATTGTCGGGGCTGCCGAGGGCCGGCAGCACGTCGGCGACGGTCAATTGCGAGAACACCACCGAGAGGGCGTGGCCGCCGGTCGAGGCGTCGATCTCCCGGTCGATGGTCGCCGTCCAGCGGCCGCCGTAGCCGGAGGTGGCGAAGTTGATGGCCAGCGCCGAGGTGGCGGGATCGACGACGACGTTGAGGTCGGTGCTGGGGAAACGCCGCTGCTGCTGCAGGCCGGCGTCCCAGACGAAGATGGTTCCGTTGACCAGCGCGAGGCGCTCGAACCCGGCTCTGACCGCCGCGTCGATCTGCGGTTCGACGCCGGGGTCGATGATGCGCAGCGCCGCGAACAGGTCCGGAAAGCCGCCCGGCGCGGCGGTGTCGGCCGAGTTGCCGTCGTGGGCGGCGGCGCGAGCGTCGACGCCGCGGCGGCGCGGCGTCGGCGTCGGCGGCGATGGTGTCGGCGTTGCCGAGGCGAACGACGCCGTCGGCGGTGCGCGCGAACGAGACCTCGGCGCCGGTCAGCTCGACCTGGCGAATCTCGACGCGGAAGCGCAGCAGCGCCAGCGGATCGATGGCGAGGCGGGTCGAGGGAACGTGGGCGACGACCGCGTTGGCGCTGTCGCGCACGTCGACGTCGTCGACGCGCACGACGAGGCCGAGAACCGGGTCGATGTCGATGACGGCGCGCGCGACGGCGACCGAGTAGTTGGCGCCGAGACTGCGCTGGAGGGTGCTGGCGATGCGATCGCGAACGAAACCGACCTCGGTCGGGCCGGACAGCACCAGCACCGACGCCGGCAACCACCGCGACCACCAGAACGACCAGCAGCACCGCTGCGGCCCGCGCGCGAGCCTGATCCTCGCCGACCGGGACGTGCGTTGCCGCAGTGGGGCGATTGGCAAGGGCCGAGGGAAACTGTGTTAGACGCATGCTCGCTTGTCAGGCCCTCGCCCGCAGACCGGCCTGGATCGGTTCGGCGGCGCTTGCCAGTGTTCGCATTGACCTTTCATAGCAGGATCGTCGGCCAAGGCGAGATTTTCTACGCGTTGCGCTGGCGCCGGCGATGCGTGTAGCGCTACGATTTCAAAGCATTCCGCGGGCCAACCCAATGTTGACGCCAACAAATGCGACGAAAGGAAGGCAGCCATGGCAAAGGCAATGACCGGTCGAATGGCACCTGATTTCGATCTGGCGACGAACGGCGGCGGCCGCGTCCGCCTCTCCGACCTGAATGGCGGGAAGGTCGGTGGTCTACTTCTATCCGGCCGACAACACCCCGGGCTGCACGATCGAGGCCATCGACTTCACCAAGCCGCTGCCGCCTTCAGGGCCGCCGGAACCCGGATCATCGGCATCTCGCCGGACAGCGAAGCCTCGCACGACGTTTCACCGCCAAGCACGGCCTCGGGATCACGCTCGCCGCCGATCCGGATCACAAGGCGATCAAGGCCTACGGGGTGTGGGGCGAAAAGACGATGTACGGCCGCAAGTACATGGGCGTCGAGCGGGCGACGTTCCTGATCGGCACGGACGGACGCGTCGCGCAGGAATGGCGCAAGGTCAGGGTCGCGCGGCCACGTCGACAAGGTGCTGGCGGCGGCCGAGGCGCTCTGAAGAACGCCCACCGGGCGTCCACTGAAGGACGCCCGCCAAGAATTTATTAACCTTAACGGTTTGTAATCGGCTGGTCGTTTATTCGCGCTCCCGCAACGATCAGTGAGTTCAGCGTAATGTCGGCTGTCGACGTCCACCCGGCGCATTCCTTCGCCCGCCGGACCCCGCCCCGCGCGTCATCATCGCCCACGGCGAGAGCGTGCGCAGCTTCGTGGTGCGCCCCTGGCTGGTCGGCACCCTTGCCGTCGTGGGCGTCATCTTCTCCCTGCTCTACTTCGCGGCGACCGGCTACCTCGTCTTTCGCGACGATCTCCTCGCCGCCTCGCTCGCGCACCAGTCGCGCATGCAGACCGACTACGAGGACCGCATCGCGACGCTGAGGGCCGACATCGACCGGCTGACCAGCCGCCAGCTCCTCAATCAGCAGGCCGTCGACGACGAGGTCAAGAAGCTGCTCGGGCGCCAGTCGGTCCTCGACACGCGCCAGGACATTCTGGACGAATTGAGCCAGGCGATGCATCGGGCGGGGCTCGCGCCCGGCGACAACGATGGCGGCGCCGAGGCGCCGGCGGCGAAGGCCGCCGACACCTCCAACAAGGCGAAGCTCACCACCGGCAGCCTGCTGCCGGCGGACGCGGCAAAGGCCGCGACCGCCAACGGCAGCGACCCGACGACCCGGCTGAAGGCGGTCGCCGCCTCGCTCGACCGGCTGTCGCAGGAACAGGTGGCTTACGTCGATGCGGTCGCGCGCGGCGTCGCCAGCCGGACCAACAAGATCGCGGCGGCGCTGAAGCGCATCGGCCAATCGGTGCCCGCCGATCGGGCCGCCGAGGAAGATGGCGTCGGCGGTCCATTCGTCGGCATCGACGTCAACGCCGACCCGGAGACGTTCCGGGAGAACGTGGCGCTGGTCAGCACCGAGATCGACCGGTTCGACAGCGTCCGCCAGTTCGCCAGCCAGCTGCCGCTGTCGGCGCCGTTGCCGGGCGCGGTGGTCACCAGCCGGTTCGGGACGCGCATGGATCCCGTTCCTCGGCGAGCCGGCGCTGCACACCGGCGTCGATTTCCGTGCCCGCACCGGCCTCGCGATCCCGGCGACCGCCGCCGGCACGGTCGTCAGCGCCGGCGAGAACGGCGGCTACGGCAACATGGTCGAGATCGACCACGGAAACGGTGTCAGTACGCGTTACGCTCACCTGAGTGAGATCGACGTCAAGGTCGGCCAGGTGGTCGGCAAAGGAACGATCGTCGGCAAGGCCGGCAGCACCGGCCGCTCGACCGGCCTCGCACCTCCACTACGAGGTGCGGGTCGACGGAGAGCCGCTCGATCCGCTGACCTACATCGCCGCCGGAGACAAGATCCTGCCGCTTCTTTGAGGACGGGGCCGAACAGGCCCTCCCCTCTCCAACTTGACGACGCGGGCGCCCGCCTTCTTGCGCGCGCGTCGTCAGGCAGCGGCCGCCAGTTCCCGGCGCAACGCCTTCATCGCCCCGCTCCACGCGACCACCTGATCGAGCATCGTCGTCAGCTGCGCGAGGTGACGCTCGTCCGGCGTGAACGCGGTGAAGTTCTCGAAGTCGGTGTAGAGCGACAGCGACACGTGGGCGCGCACGTCGGCGACCTGCACTTCGGCCATGACCCCGCGCAGGTGCTCGACGGCGCGGGCGCCGCCGGTGGAGCCGTAGCTGACGAAGCCGGCGGCCTTGTTGTTCCACTCGCGGTAGACGAAATCGATGGCGTTCTTCAGCGCGGCCGGAATGCCGTGGTTGTACTCCGGCACGATGAAGACGAAGCCGTCGTAACCGTCGATCGCCGCCGCCCACCGCTTGGTGTGCTCGTGCTGGTACTGGTGCATCGACGGCGGCATCGGCTCGTCGTAGAGCGGCAGGTCGAAATCGGCGATGTCGACGAGCTCGAAGGTGGCATCGCCGCGCTTCTGCGCCTGTTCGAGAACCCAGTTGGCGACCGGCTCGGCGCGGCGGCCGGGGCGGGTGCTGCCGACGATGATGGCGATCTTGAGCATGGGGAGGACGCTCCTTACGTTCCGTGGTATGCTTCGGTGCCTGAGGGCTGTTCGGTGCCTCAGGCACAATAAGTGACCGATCGACGATCCGGCGCAAGGAGGCACTTTCGTGAAACCCAGTACCCTTCACCGCACCGAGCCCTGCCGTCGGGTGAGCGCGATCCTGTCGCGGGTGGGCGACAAGTGGACCGTGCTGGTCGTCCGCGCAGCTCGGCGACGGGCCGATGCGCTTCTCCGAGATCAAGCGGTCGCTCGGCAGCATCTCGCAGAAGATGCTGACCACGACGCTGCGCGGGCTCGAGCGTGACGGGTTCGTCAGCCGGACCGTCTTTCCGACGGTGCCGCCGCGGGTCGACTATGACGCTGACGCCGCTCGGCCGCGATCTGCTGAAACCGGTCGGGGCGCTCGGCCAGTGGGCGCTGGACAACGCCGAGCGCGTCGAACGGGCGCGGCGCGCCTTCGACGCTGCCAACGGTCGCGCCGAGGCGCTGACGCGCCGGCGCGCCTAGGCGTCGGCCTTCGGCCCCCGGTCGGCCTCCTTCGCGGAGCGACCGGGCTGCGCCGAACAGCAGGAAGGCGCCCGACGACGATAAGAAGGACCGGCAGAAGCCAGCCGCCGAAGACCACCCGTTCGTGGAAGATCAGCGTCTCGAAGGCGACCGCCAGCACGATGAAGCCGGCGGCGCCCCATTGCATCAGCCCGCGCGCCGTCGCCTTGGCAGGCCCGTCGTTGTCGCGATAAGCGACGATGAAAGAGGCCGAGCCCGGCGAACGCCGGCAGCAGTGCCCAGGCGTAAGCCCACGACTGGTAGTAATCGGTGAGTTCCTGGAGCCAGAGGATGACGCCGATACCGGCGACGACGAAGCCGGCCGCGGCCGCCGTCTTCGACTGCCAGCCGCCGGTCGTCGCCAGCGCCGCCAGCGCGACGCCGGGAATGATGATGAAGAACGGCCAGAGCGCCTCGGCGGCGCCGCCGAAGCGGCGGACCGACAAGGATAATGACGCCGGCGGCGATCAGCGTCACCGCCAGCACGACGCGGCCGGTATCGAGCTGTTTCATCGAGTCCCTCCACGACACTCATGCCGTCTGGCACGCGGGCGGGGCGCCGGCCTTGACGCCGATCAAGCGGACTATGACGGCTTCGCCGCCCCCTCGCCGCCGACGCGCTGGGCGAGCGCGGCTTCCATGAACGGCAGCAGATCGCCGTCGAGCACGTCCTGCGGGCTGGTGCTCTCCACTCCGGTCCTCAGGTCCTTGACCAGCTGATAGGGCTGCAGGACGTACGAGCGGATCTGGTGGCCCCAGCCGATCTCGGTCTTCGACGCCGCGGCGGCGTCGGCGGCCGCCTCGCGCTTCTCCAGTTCCGCCTCGTAGATGCGGGCGCGCAGCATCGCCCATGCGGTCGACCGGTTCTTGTGCTGGGAGCGCTCGTTCTGGCACTGGACGACGATGCCGGTCGGGATGTGGGTCAGCCGGACCGCCGAATCGGTGGTGTTGACGTGCTGGCCGCCGGCGCCGGAGGAGCGGTAGGTGTCGGTGCGGACGTCGGCCTCGTTGATGTCGACGGTCGATCGAATCGTCGACCACCGGATAGACCCAGACGCTGGCGAAGGAGGTGTGGCGGCGCGCCTGGCTGTCGAAGGGCGAGATGCGCACCAGGCGGTGGACGCCGGATTCGGTCTTCAGCCAGCCGTAGGCGGCGGGCCCGATGATCTTGAGCGTCGCCGACTTGATGCCGGCCTCCTCGCCGTCGTGGACCTCCAGCGTCTCGACCTTGTAGCCGCTCTGCTCGCCGAAGCGGGCGTACATGCGCATCAGCATCGCCGCCCAATCCTGGCTTTCGGTGCCGCCGGCGCCGGCGTGGACCTCGACGTAGGCGTCGTTGCCGTCGGCCTCGCCGGACAGCATCGCCTCGACCTGGCGGCGCTCGGCCTCGACCTTCAGCGCCTTCAGCGCCTCCTCCGCCTCGGCGACGACGGCGCGGTCGCCCTCCGCCTCGGCGAGTTCGATCATGTCCGACTGGTCGGCGAGCTCCTGCTCAAGCTTCCGGATGCCGGTGATCTGGTCGTCCAGCCGCTGGCGCTCGCGCATCACCGACTGGGCGCGCTGCGAGTCGTTCCAGAGGTTGGGGTCTTCGGCGGCGGCGTTGAGTTCGATCAGCCGCGCCTGGGCGCGATCCCAGTCAAAGATGCCCCCTCAGCAGGGCGATCGCCTGCTCGATGTCGTCGACGATGGTCTGGGTTTCGGGGCGCATCAGTGGTTCCTTCGGCGACGCGGCGGGCGTCGCAGGCGGGCCTCTAGTTAGTTGCGGGAGACGGACGTGTAAAGGCGGGCCTCAATAGAGCCCGCCGGTGCCCTGGATGACCGCGCGGTCGGTCTCCGGCGCCACCGTCAGCGGCCGGCCCATGGCGTCGGTGTAGCCGATGATCGAATAGCTGTCGGGCGGGGCGGTGCCGGGCTTGAAGGCTTCCAGGATGGTGTCCGGGTCGCCCGCCTGGGCGCGCAGGCCGGTGCGCCGGTCGATCGGGATGAAGCTCAGCCCCGGCGGCACGCGGAACGGAATCGGCGGCTTGTCGGCCAGCGCCATCTGCATGAACTCGGTGAAGACCGGCGCCGCCAGCCCGCCGCCGGTCGATGAGCGGCCAAGCGAGCGCGGCTGGTCGTAGCCGATGTAGACGCCGGCGACGAGGTCGGGCGAGAAGCCCATGAACCAGGCGTCGTGATAGTCGTTGGTGGTGCCGGTCTTGCCGGCGACCGGCTTGCCGATCGCCTTGGCGGCGGTGCCGGTGCCGCGCTGGACGACGCCCTCCAGCATGGAGGTCATCTGGTAGGCGGTCATCGGGTCGAGCACCTGGCTGGCGTTGTCGACGATGGTCGGCTCGTCCTGGCCGTGCCAGGCGTCGGCGTTGCAGCCCTCGCACGTGCGGTCGTCGTGACGGTAGATCGTCTTGCCGAAGCGGTCCTGGATGCGGTCGATCAGCGTCGGTTTCACCTCGCGGCCGCCGTTGGCGAACACGGCGTAGCCGGCGGTCATGCGCAGCACCGTCGTCTCGCCGGCGCCGAGCGCCATCGACAGCACCGGCTGCAGGTTGTCGACCACGCCGAACCGGCGGGCATATTCGGCGACCAGCGGCATGCCCATGTCCTGGGCGAGGCGCACGGTCATGACGTTGCGCGACTGCTCGATGCCGGTCCTCAGCGTCGAGGGGCCGTAGTACTGGTTGGAGTAGTTCTCCGGCGCTCCACAGCGGCAGACCCGGACCCTGGTCGATCTCGATCGGCGCATCCATGACCACCGACGACGGCGTGTAGCCGTTGTCGAGCGCGGCCGAATAGACGAACGGCTTGAACGAGGAGCCGGGCTGCCGGTAGGCTTGGGTGGCGCGGTTGAACTGGCTGGCGTCGAACGAAAAACCACCGACCATGGCGACGACGCGGCCGGTGTGCGGGTCCATCGCCACCAGCCCGCCCTCGATCTCGGGGACCTGGCGAAGGTGATACTCGCCTGCCTTGCCGGTGTCGGCGGTCTCGACGTAGACCACATCACCGACGTTGAGCACGTCGCCCGGCGTCTTAACGGCCGCGCCCTTCTTCTTGCCGGTCGTCCACTTGGCCCATTTCATCTGGCCGAGCGGAATGGTGCCGGTGTCGCGTTCAGGCTTGACCGCATTGGTGCCGGTCTCGCGTCCCGGCTGGAGACCGATGGTGGCCGCATCGGAGCCGAGCGAGAGAACGACCGCAAGGCGCCACTCGATCACGTCGGACAGCGCCGGGATATCCGCGAGCTTGGGACCCCAATCGTTGCCGAGATCGTCGATGTGGGCGACCGGACCGCGCCAGCCCTGGTCCTCGTCAAACTTGACCAGGCCGTCAATCAGGGCCTTGCGCGCCATGACCTGTACGGCCGGCTCTAGCGACGTCCTCACCGACAACCCGCCTTCGTAGAGGGTGTTCTCGCCGTACATGTCGCTGAGCTCGCGGCGGACCTCCTCGACGAAGTAGTCAGCGGCGAACACCGACGGCTTGGTGGCCCGCTGCCGGATGGTAAGCGGCTCCTTCTTGGCGGCCTCGCCATCGGCGGCGCTGACGTAGCCGTTCTCGACCATGCGGTCGATCACCCAGTTGCGGCGGTCGACGGCGCGGTCGTAGTGGCGGAAAGGATTGTAGTTGTTGGGCGCCTTGGGCAGGGCGGCGAGGTAGGCGGCCTCGGCCAGCGTCAGTTCGTGGACCGACTTGTCGAAATAGGCGAGCGAGGCGGCAGCCACGCCATACGCGCCGACACCCAGATAGATCTCGTTGAGATAGAGCTCGAGGATCTTGTCCTTCGAGTAGGCCTGCTCGATCCTCAATGCCAGGATTGCCTCGGTGACCTTGCGGTCGATGGTCTGCTCGTTCGACAGCAGGAAGTTCTTCGCTACTTGCTGGGTGATCGTCGAGGCGCCCACCAGGTGCTGCGAATCCTCGCTGAAGTTCTGCACGTTGGTGACGATGGCCCTCAGGATGCCGTAGTAGTCGAGGCCGGAGTGCTGGTAGAAATTCTTGTCTTCCGCCGAGATGAAGGCGTCCTTGACCTTGTCCGGGACGGCCTGGATCGGCAGGTAGAGGCGGCGCTCGTGGGCGTATTCGGCCACCAACTGGCCGTCGGCGGCATGCACCCGCGTCATCACGGGCGGCTCGTACTTGGCCAGCGCCTCGTAGTTGGGCAGATCGTGAGTCAGGCCCGAAACGTACCAGCCCACCCCTGCAGCAACGGCCAAAAAGAGCACTGCACCGATCCCGAATAGGTAGCCGACGATTCGCAGTATCATACTCGGTCCACCTTCCGGCCGCTGGATCCGGTTTCGCGTGCGGCCGCGGCGCGGCGGGCAATTGGGCCGTATTTCGGCGGTCTTTGTGGAAAATCTAGGGCGCCAGCGAGTCTGTGACAGATATAGCCGGGCTTGTGGCCTTTCGGCAACAGCCGCATCATCCGCCCCGCCCGGCCACCCTGGTACCGAAGAAATCGTCGATTGCGGCGAGTGTCAATTCCGCCATGCCTTGCTGCCAGCGCGCCGATTTCAACATCTTCTCGTCGGCGGCGTTGGACAGGTAGCCCAATTCCAGCAGGGCGGAGGGCACATCGGGGGCCTCCAGCACCTTGAAAGAGGCTTCCTGGTGCGGATCCTTGAACATCTCGGTGGACTTGCCGAGCTCGTCCACCAGATTGCGGGCAAAAACCACCCCGAAATTGCGCGTTTCTCGCCGGGTCAGGTCGAGCAGGATGTCCTTGACCTTGTCGGAATCGGTCCCGTCGATGTCGATGCCGGCGAGCACGTCCGACTGGTTCTCCGAGGCGGCCATCGCCTCGGCCATCTTGTCGGAGGCTTCGTCGGAAACGGTGTAGACGGTGGCGCCACGTACGGAGGCTCCCCAGAACGAGTTCGCGTGGATCGACAGGAACAGGTCGGCGTTGTGTGCGCGAGCGAAGGCGACGCGGTCGCCGAGGCTTACGTACGTGTCATCGCTGCGGGTGAGAAGAACGCGGTAGCGGCCAGTCTTCTCAAGCGTATCGGCGAGAAGCTTGGCGAACGAGAGCACCACCGTCTTCTCCAGGGTGCCGTCGCGGCCACGGGCGCCAGAATCGATGCCGCCATGGCCGGGATCGAGTACGACGACAGCGCGGTCGCCGGGTGCCGCCGAGGGCGGCGCCAGCGTGCGGTCCGCCTCCTGCGCGGCGGCAATCCCCCGGCTCTGGCGGTAGGCGCTGGTCTCGGCCAGAAACCGGTCGCGCGTCGTCGGCACCGCGTCGACCACCAGACGCGCCGGCTGGCCGTTGGCCGGGGCGGTGACGAAGGTCTTGTCGATGCTGACCGGTTCGTTGAGATCAATGACGATGCGCGACCTGTCGGCGGCGAAGAGGCCGTAGCGGAAGGCCGACACCAGGCCGCGACCGGTACTGCCGGCGTCGTCGGGCAAGGCGAACTGGACCTCCGGCAGGTCGACGACGATGCGGTAGGGGTCGGCCAGCGTGAAAACGCCGATGTCGACCTTCTGGGTCAGGTCGGCGACGAAGCGGACCCGCTGCTCGTCGCCGATCACCCGCGCGTCGATGACCACCGGCGTGCCACCAGCGGCTGCCGGCGCGGCCGTGATGGGCGCCGGCACCGCCAACGCCAGCAATAGGGCGGCAATCAGCCCCAGCCGGCCGGTGGTCGATTCGTACATTGGCCTCGTTTCCCGGCAGGGTCGCCCGCGCCGCGGCGACCGTCCCTCCATCCTTGTATTCTTCATAAAGGATGCGCGGCCATTGGTTAACCGCTTCTTTGCCCGGACCGCGCTGCCCCGCCCCAACGGGCGCGCTTGCCAAGACTCGCGCCTGACCATAAAACGTCAACACGGAATTCACTTTCCGTCGCGATGATCCCCGAAAGGCGGACGCGGGCCAGGGCAGCGAGACCTTTTTGAGGTCCGCGCTTGCTTCGGCGCCCGGCGACGCTGCCAAAGGGGCGGGCGGAAGGTGTACCGGGCGTCGGTACAGGGTCAGACAGCGCCTTCGGGGCGCGGACCTTTGTGGCGGCGGTCAGTCACCCGGCTGATACGGCGGCTCCCGCCGGTCCGGGAAAATCCGGACGTCCTTGTAATCGTTCGGTTGTGCACGAAATAGAACTAACGGCGCCCGAGATGCCCGAACCAACGCCATCCCTCCAAACGACGCGGAACCCGGTGTTCGCCGGTGAGCCTGCGTCTGTGGTGGCCAACGGCAGGCGCCTCCCGATTCACCAGACAAGACAAGCCGGTCCCCTCCCCGCGGCCATGGCAAGGACGCCTCGCGTCCGCCGGCTGCCGGATGCGGGGGATCGCGGAGATCCATTTCTATGCCTAACAAGATGCTCATCGATGCCGCCCACCCGGAAGAAACGAGGGTGGTCGTTCTGCGCGGCAATCGCGTTGAAGAGTTTGATTTCAAGTCCGCCAGCCGCAAGCCGCTGCGCGGCAATATTTACCTAGCCAAGGTCACCCGGGTCGAACCATCGCTTCAGGCGGCGTTCGTCGACTACGGCGGCAACCGCCACGGGTTCCTCGCGTTCTCGGAAATCCATCCCGACTACTACCAGATTCCGGTCGCCGACCGGCGTGCGCTGATCGAGGCGGAGGAGCGCGCGAATTCCGACGCCGATGAGCGGGCGACCGGGCGTGAGCCGGCCGCGCCCGCGAAAGAAGCGGCGATCGAGGAGGCCCAATCCGAAGAGAACGATTCCGGGCAGCCGCGCTTCGCAGAGGCTGAAGCCGACGCGATCGCGGCGGATGCCGTAGAGCCGGCCACCGTCAGCGAGGAGGCAGCCGAGGCCGGCGAGGCCGACGCGCCTTCAGCGGTCGAAGCCGACGATGACGACGGCGACGAGGTGGAAAGCGACGAGCAGATCGATTCGGTCGGCGCCGAAGACGCCATGGAGGAGGTGCCGGAGCGCCGGCGGGCGCGTGTGCGCCAGTACAAGATCCAGGAAGTCATAAAGCGCCGCCAGGTGCTGCTCGTGCAGGTGGTCAAGGAGGAGCGCGGCACCAAGGGCGCGGCGCTGTCCACATACCTTTCGCTCGCCGGTCGCTATTGCGTGCTGATGCCCAACACCGCGCGTGGCGGCGGCATTTCCCGCAAGATCACCAGCGCCACCGACCGCAAGCGCCTGCGCCAGGTTGTCTCCGACCTCGAGGTGCCGACGGGCATGGGCGTCATCCTCAGGACCGCCGGGGCTAGCCGCACCAAGGCCGAGGTCAAGCGCGACTTCGAATACCTGCTACGACTGTGGGAGAACGTGCGCGAGCTCACGCTCAAGTCGATGGCGCCGGCGCTGGTCTACGAGGAGGGATCGCTGATCAAGCGCTCGATCCGCGATCTCTACAACAAGGATATCGACGAGATTCTGGTCGCCGGCGACGACGCGTACAAAGAGGCCAAAGAGTTCATGCGCATGCTCATGCCGAGCCATGCCAAGAACGTGAAGCCGTACAAGGACAGCCAGCCGGTCTTCGCCCGCTCCGGCATCGAAGCCCAGCTCGACGGCATGTTCAGCCCGCAGGTGACGCTGAGATCCGGCGGCTACATGGTCATCAACCAGACCGAGGCGCTGGTCGCCATCGACGTCAACTCGGGGCGCGCCACGCGCGAGCACAACATCGAGGACACTGCGCTGCAGACCAACCTCGAGGCGGCCGAGGAAGTGGCGCGCCAGCTCCGGCTGCGCGACCTCGCCGGGCTGATCGTCATCGACTACATCGACATGGAGGAGAAGCGGAACAACCGCGCGGTCGAACGCAAGCTCAAGGAGGCGCTGAAGAACGATCGCGCCCGCATCCAGGTCGGCCGCATCTCCCACTTCGGCCTGCTGGAGATGTCGCGCCAGCGCTTGCGCACGGGCGTGGTCGAATCGACCACCAGCGTCTGCCCGACCTGCCAGGGGACCGGACACGTACGGGCGCCGGCGTCCGTCGCACTGCACGTGCTGAGGTCGCTGGAGGACCAGCTTCCCAAGGGGGTCACCCACAACCTCATCATCCGCACGCGCACGCCGGTCGCCCTCTACATCCTCAACCAGAAGCGCGCCCATCTGTCCGAGATCGAGAAGCGCTTCGGCCTGTCGATCACCGTCATTGCCGACGAGGCGATCGCGGATGGCGCCCATTTCGTGATCGAGCGCGGGGCGCCTGTCGAGCCGCGCGAGGCGGCGCCGACATCGGTGCAGCCGGATTCGGTGCAGCCGCAGGAAGAGGCATTTGCCCCCGAGGAGGAGGCGGCCGCGTTTGACGAAGCCGAGGAGGGTGAGGAACGCGAAGAGCGTGACGACGAGCGAAGCGATCGTGGCGACGGCGGGCGGAAGCGCCGGCGGCGGCGGCGGCGTACGCCTCAGTCCGCCGACAAGGCCGGCGACGGCGAGGAGATTGTAGCGGCCCGCGCGCCCGAGGAAGAGCGCTCCAACGGCGCCTCGGAGGACGACGAGCAGTCGCGCAAGCGGCGCCGTGGTCGCCGCGGCGGGCGGCGCGGACGGCGTGGGCGTGGGGGCGAGGACCGGTCGGCCCAGGCAGCCAACGGTCGCGAGCCCCATGAGCACAGCCGGGCCGCCAATGGCGCCAACGGCGAGGTAACCGACGAGCACGAGAGCGAGCGGCCTGCCGAAGCGGCGCCGGCACCTATGGAGGTGCCGTTTGCGCGGGACGTCGAGGCATCGTCGCCGGCCGAGACCGCCGCGGATGCGGCACCGGCCGAGCCGGAGGACCACAACGTTCCGGCCGAGCCGCCGCCGGCCGAGCGTATTGCCGAGCAAGGCGAAGAGACCGACCAGCCGAAGCGCAGCGGCTGGTGGCAGCGGCGCAGTTTCTTCTGAAAGGCCCAGAGGTCGAAAGGATGAAGCGCTTTCTGCTCGAGTTCTTCACGTGGTGGAACGGACAGACGCTCGGCACCCGCTTCTGGACGTGGCGCAAGGGCGAGTTCGTCGGCGAAGACGAACAGGGCAATCGCTATTATCGCGAGAGGAGCGGCAAGAAGCGCTGGGTGATTTACAACGGCCTCGCCGACCCGTCGCGCATTCCGCCCGGCTGGTACGCCTGGATGCACTACCGCAGCGACGATCCGCCCGGCGCCTACACCCCGCGCGAATGGCAGAAGCCGCACCAGCCCAACCTCACCGGAACGGCCGAGGCCTATCGGCCACCTGGCTCGATCCTGAGGCCGACGCCGACGACACCCGGCGACTCCGACTACGAGCCGTGGACGCCGTAGGCTAACGGGCTTCGCGTTCTTCCCACCGGCCGGACGGTCTCGCCGCACGTTCACGTGCGCGCATGAGACGGGCGTAGCCGAGAAATCCGCTCACGTGGTGCGTGATGTAGTCAATCCTCACCTCGCGGACCTCGACGCTGCGGAAGAACCCGCCGTCGGCATGGAAGAAGCGCATCTGTCGCCTGAGGTTCCGCCCGACCTGCTTGAGGACGGCATCGAGGCTCGGATCGCCGTCTTCGCCGAGGGCGTCAAGCATGCGGGCGTAGGCGAGCAGCCCCTCCGTCTGACACGCCAGCGGCGTCGCCTCGGGGCTTTGCCGCGTCGCCTCGTCGGTCAGCATCCAGCCGGCCAGCCGCGCGGCATAGTCGACCAGCCACTGCTCGCGTCGCACACGCACCATCGCCTCGAGTGCGTAAGACATCCAGTGGGCGAGCGATCCGATGCCGTGACCGCGCGCGGCGAGCTTGGCCGTGTGCTGGTGCGCGATGTCGAGCCAGCGGTCGTCGCCGGTCGCCCCGGTCATCATCGCCAGCGCGAGCACCGGCTGTCCGGTGAATTCGGCCGCCCGGATCGGATGCGGCGGCGACACGGGCCCCGGGATGCGGACCTGGATGAACTCGCCGTTGTCAAGGCGCTGCGACTCGACGAACCGGGCGAGTTGCTCGGCGCGGGCGATAAGCGACGGATCGGGTGTGCGCTGGCACAGTTCGAGCTCGGCCGCGACGCCCATGGCACTGCCGCCGAGCTTCACGAACCCCTCGTCGACCACGCATAGCGTATCGGTCGCCCCGTACGCCCGGAACAGGCGCCGGTGCATGAAATCGGCGGCGCGGTCGATCGCCTCCGACACCCCCTCGATCGGCAATCCTTCCCGCTCGTAGTCGACGAGCGCCCAAACCGCCACGATGTGGCGTACTTCGCCGTAGTGGATGTTGTTGAACGACGGATTGTCTGGGAAGTAGCGGTAGATGAAGCGTCCGTCGGGCTGGACCATGGCCGCCAGCCGCGCGATGCCGGCGCGTGCGACCGCCATGGCCTTGGCGGGGGTGACGATCTGCACGGATCAACCTCGCGGCGCGCTTCGCGCGAGCCAGCGCTTCCCGCCCACCACCTTCCGGTGCGCTATCAGTGCGACGGCAGCTTCAGGATCAGCGCCACCCGCCCGGTGAACCCTGACAGGCTGATGTTGCCCCAATCCCCGCCTGTGTACTGAACGTTCTTGTCGCAATAGAAATCGTAGAGCGCCTCGGCACGGGCGATCAGGTTCGGGCCCAGGAAGGTCTCGACGCCGGCGCCGACTGATGGACCGACGAATGTGCCCTGATACATGGTTTCGTCACCCTCGGTGAGACCAAGATTGGCGAACGCTACGCCGGCGGCAACGAAGGGGTTCCAGTTGCCCTGCGGGAAGCTGGCGCGCACGCGCAGGTGCCCATCGGTCTTCATCTTGTAGCCGTAGATATCGATGACATCGTCCTGCGCGGGCGTCCCGGTACCGGTCACATCACCGAAGCCCACGTCGGCCTCGATGCCCCACATCACGGCGCGGTCGGGCGCCTTGTGAAAATTGTAGCCGACGAGAACACCGCCGATGAATCCGTCGATTGGTCCTCCGAAGACTTCGTCGCCGCTCACATCGACATTGCCGGTGAAGCCGCCCGCGTGGAGACCGAGGTAGCTGCCTTCGAACGGGTTCTGGGCGTCCTCAGCCTCGGCCGCGCCGAGCGGCAGGATGGCGATGGCGAGGGCGGCGGTCGACAAAAGAAATGCTTTCATGTGACCCTCCCTGTGAGCCGCAGTTCCGTCGTTGGTTGCCTCCCTTCAGCCGGAACCCGTGTCACCCGGACGCCACCGCGCCCGGGCTCAGAAATTGTATGTCAGTCCTATTCGCCCGGTGAAGGTCTGCAAGTTGACCTTGAGCACGTCCTCTTCGGCGACGCCCCATTGATAGGTCTTCGGGCAATAGATGTCGTAGAGCACCTCCGGACGCAGATAGAGGTGCGGACCGAGCGCTATGTTGGCGCCAGCTCCCAACGTTACACCGGTGAAGTTGCCGACGGTGGAGTAGTCCAGATCCCAGACATGGGCCCGCGTCCATGCCACGCCGACGGCAAGGAACGGCTCGATTCCCTGGCCCGGGAAACCGACCAGGGCGCGCAGGCGCGCCACCGAGTCGATGTCATACCCGTAGGGGTCGAGCAACTGGACCTCGCCGTCCGGCAGCTCAGCGGGCGCAATTACGCCAATGACGTTGTCCTGAACGCAGTTGACCGCCCCGTCGATCTGTATGCTGGCATCGTGGAGCTGCGGGCACTGGTTGTTGCCGCCAAAGAAATTGAGTTCACCCTCGACGGCGAATGACCAGATGCGCTCCGGCGGACGGTTGAACCGGTAGCCCAGATAGAACCCACCGACCACGCCATCGAGTGAGCCGGTGAACGTGGTCGCCTCATAATCCATATCGAACGAGTTAGTGGCGCCGCCGATGTCGACGCCGAAATAGACTCCAGGATTGTCGAACGGGGTTGGCCCCTGCGCCTGAGCCGCGCCCAGCGGCAGGATCGCAATCCCAAGCCCAGCGGTCGACAGAAGAAGAGAGCGTCGCATGGTGAGTGTTCCCCGTTACTCCAGGTACCGCCGGCCCCACCGCCGGCGGATTCGCCCGTGCGGCAAATCCTATCCGCGCCCCCGGCGGGTGTCCGTTGCACTTTCGGCACACCCGGCGCATTTTCGCCGGCCGTCCGGGGCCTCCCGGAACCGCGCATGGCCCGAAAGCCGCGCCGTCCGGACGGTCGCCCCCCGGCGACGGCGGACGACGCTGTGGATGGGCGCGTTGACGCTCCGGCGCGACTCGGCATAGCGTCATTCAAGCGTCACGTCGGCGCTCCGGGGACGCTTTGTGGCCCCCGGGTTTTTCCAAAACGCGTCGGATTCGAGGATCGCGGTCGGTGTGCCGGCCACACCCCGCGAAACGCCGGTTCTTGCGTGTTTTTTTGTTGTGGTCGCAGGATTTTTTGTTGGCTGCGGCGCTGACATTGGCGGCTGGTAACGCTATATTTAGTGTTTCGGGTCGACGGTAGGCACAAGGACTGGGGGATTCGCCTCCAGCCGCGGGGACGGTTCGGTCGGACCCGCCCGAACTGAATGGGGCTCCGCGCCGGGTTGCCGGCGCGCTAGATTTGGAGATTGGGGCAGACACGATGCGGATCGAACGGCGCTACACCAAGGCAGGATCGTCGGCCTACGACGGCATCGAGTTCCGCAAGACGCGGAGCGAGATCCGCAACCCGGACGGCTCGGTCGTCTTCCGGCTTGAGGACTTCGACGTCCCGGCATCGTGGAGCCAGGTGGCCGGCGACATCCTCGCCCAGAAGTATTTCCGCAAGGCCGGCGTGCCGGCGCGCCTGAAACGCGTCGAGGAGAACAGCGTCCCGTCATGGCTGTGGCGGTCAGTCCCCGACGAGGCGGCGCTCGCCGCCCTGCCCGAATCGGAGCGCATGACCTCCGAGCAGCGACGCGCGCCAGGTGTTCGATCGCCTCGCCGGCACGTGGACGTACTGGGGCTGGAAGGGCGGCTACTTCGATTCGGAAGCGGACGCGCGCGCCTTCTTCGACGAGCTGCGCTACATGCTCGCCACCCAGAAGGCGGCGCCGAACTCGCCGCAGTGGTTCAACACCGGCCTCCACTGGGCCTACGGCATCGACGGGCCGAGCCAGGGCCACTTCTATGCCGACCACAAGACCGGCCAGGTGTTCGCGTCGGAGACCGCCTACGAGCACCCGCAGCCGCACGCCTGCTTCATCCAGGGCATCGAGGACGACCTCGTCAACGAGGGCGGCATCATGGACCTGTGGGTGCGCGAGGCGCGCCTGTTCAAGTACGGCTCGGGCACCGGCTCCAACTTCTCCAGGCTGAGGGGCGAAGGCGAGCGGCTGTCGGGCGGCGGCAAGTCGTCGGGGCTGATGAGCTTCCTCAAGATCGGCGACCGCGCCGCCGGCGCCATCAAGTCGGGCGGCACCACGCGCCGCGCCGCCAAGATGGTGGTGGTCGACGCCGACCATCCCGACATCGAGCAGTTCATCAACTGGAAGGTCCGCGAGGAGCAGAAGGTCGCCGCGCTGGTCACCGGCTCGAAGGTGGTCGTTGCCCACCTCAAGGCGATCATGCGCGCCTGCGTCAACTGCGATGGGCCGGGCGACTCCTGCTTCGACCCGGCGAAGAACCCGGCGCTGAAGCGCGAGATCCGCGCCGCCCGCAAGGCGCAGGTGCCGCAGAACACCATCCTGCGCGTCGTCCAGCTCGCCCGCCAGGGCTACACCGACATCGACTTCCCGGTCTTCGACACCGACTGGGATTCGGAGGCCTATCTCACCGTCTCCGGCCAGAACGCCAACAACACGGTCCGCATCACCGACGACTTCCTGCGCGCGGTCGAGAACGACGAGCCGTGGAACCTCGTCAACCGCATCGACAAGAAAGTCGCCAAGACGCTGCCGGCGCGCGAGCTGTGGGAGGAGATCGGCAACGCCGCCTGGCAGTCGGCCGATCCCGGCCTCCAGTTCCACACCACCATCAACGACTGGCACACCTGCCCCGCCTCGGGGCCGATCCGGGCGTCGAACCCGTGCTCGGAGTACATGTTCCTCGACGACACGGCGTGCAACCTCGCCTCGCTCAACCTGATGCAGTTCCGCGCGGCGGACCGCTCCTTCGACGTGGAGTCGTTCGAGCACGCGGTGCGGCTGTGGACGGTCGTGCTCGAAATCTCGGTGATGATGGCGCAGTTCCCGTCGCGCCGGATCGCCGAGTTGTCGTGGGAGTACCGCACGCTCGGCCTCGGCTACGCCAACATCGGCGGCCTGCTGATGTCGTCGGGCATCCCGTACGATTCCGACTCGAGGGCCGCGCCATCGGTGCCGCCATCACCGCGCTGATGACCGGCGTCGCCTACGCCACCTCGGCGGAGATGGCGGGCGAGCTCGGCGCCTTCGCCGGCTACGCGCTGAACCGCGACGCGATGCTGCGCGTCATGCGCAACCATCGCCGCGCCGCCTACGGCAATGCCGCCGGCTACGAGGGGCTGCACACGGCGCCGGTGCCGCTCGACGCCGGCAAGTGCCCGGACGCGCGCCTTGTCGCCCACGCCCGCCAGGCGTGGGACCAGGCGGTCATGCTCGGCGAGATCAACGGCTACCGCAACGCCCAGGCGACGGTGATCGCGCCGACCGGCACCATCGGCCTCATCATGGACTGCGACACCACCGGCATCGAGCCGGACTTCGCGCTGGTGAAGTTCAAGAAGCTCGCCGGCGGCGGCTACTTCAAGATCATCAACCGGGCGGTGCCGGCGGCGCTCGCCGTGCTCGGCTACGACGAGGCGTCGGTCAAGCGCATCGTCGACTACGCCGTCGGCCACGGCAATCTCGACCAGGCGCCGGGCATCAACCCGAAGACGCTGAAGGCCAAGGGCTTCAGCGACGCCACCATCGCCAAGATCAACGACACGCTGAAGTCGGCCTTCGACATCAAGTTCGTGTTCAACCGCTGGACCATCGGCGACGAGCAGATGAGCGCGCTGATGGTGCCGGAGGAGAAGCTGGCCGACCCGGCCTTCGACCTTCTCGTCCACCTCGGCTTCTCGAAGGAGGACATCGAGGCGGCCAACACCTACGTCTGCGGCGCGATGACGCTGGAAGGCGCGCCGGGCCTGAAGTCGGAGCACCTGCCGGTCTTCGACTGCGCCAATCCGTGCGGGCGGCTGGGCAAACGCTTCCTGTCGTGGGAGAGCCACATCCTGATGCTGGCGGCGGCGCAGCCGTTCATCTCGGGCTCGATCTCCAAGACGATCAACATGCCCAACGACGCGACGGTGGCGGACTGCAAGGACGCCTACATGATGTCGTGGAAACTGGCGCTGAAGGCCAACGCGCTCTACCGCGACGGCTCCAAGCTGTCGCAGCCGCTCAACTCGCAGCTCATCGCCGACGAGGAAGAGGAGCCGGAAGAGGTGGCGGCCGAGATCGCGGCGAAGCCCGCCGCCGCGCGCGCCGAGGCGATGGCCGAGCGGATCGTGGAGCGCATCGTCGAGCATGCCGTGCGCGAGCGCGAGAAGCTCCCCAATCGCCGCAAGGGCTATACCCAGAAGGCGGTGGTCGGCGGCCACAAGGTGTATCTGCGCACCGGCGAGTACGACGACGGCCGCCTCGGCGAGATCTTCGTCGACATGCACAAGGAAGGTGCGGCCTTCCGCTCGCTGATGAACAACTTCGCCATCGCCATCTCGCTCGGCCTGCAATACGGCGTGCCGCTGGAGGAATACGTCGACGCGTTCACCTTCACGCGGTTCGAGCCGGCGGGCTTCGTGCAGGGCAACGAGGCGATCAAGAACGCCACCTCGATCCTCGACTACATCTTCCGCGAGCTCGCCGTCTCCTACCTCGGCCGCCACGACCTCGCCCACGTCAGCCCGGACGACATCGGCGCCACCGCCATGGGCACCGGCGAGAGCCAGGGCAAGGCGCCGCCGGAGGCGGCCGTCTCCCACGGCCTCATCCGCGGCCGCCGGCCGCTGGCGCTGGTCGACAAGTCGGGAAGCGCGACCGGGGCGTAGCTCCACCTCCGCTCATCCCCGCGAAAGCGGGGACCCGGGGGCAGCAGGAGGAACCGCTGCCGGCGCCACCACCGCCCGGGCGACCAACGTCACCACGTTCGGCGCCACGGCGCTGAAGCGGGCCGAGGCGGTCGCGTTGAAGCCGGGCGTCGCCGAAGCGGCCCCCTCGCCTGCCCGGCCGAAGCCGGCGGCGAAGGCCGACGGCGCGTTCAAGCCCGCCGGCACCCACGCCAGGTCCGAGGCGAGCGAAACCGCCGCCCGCGAGGCGGAACGCATCGCCGAAGCGCGCCTGCGCGGCTACGAGGGCGACGCCTGCCCCGAGTGCGGCAACTTCACTCTGGTGCGCAACGGCACGTGCCTCAAGTGCGACACGTGCGGGTCACGACGGGGTGTTCGTAGGACGGAACCTGAGGCGCCGCACGCCACCTCTCCCATAGGAAGAGGTCGGAAGTCCGAATGGTGACCAATCGGCCTTCCGGGTGAGGGGTTAGAGCCTCAGGCGCTATTCGCCCCGTGCGAGCGCCCGCGTGATCTCGCCCAGCACCCCGTCGATGTTCTCCATCACGTCGTTGTTCCAGAAGCGCAGGACGAAATAGCCGGCCGCCTCCAGCGCGGCGGTGCGTCGCGATCCCGCTCCACCGCGACGGCGTGCTGGCCGCCGTCGAGTTCGATGACGAGCTTGGCTTCCTCGCAGCCGAAGTCGGCGACGAAGCGATCGATCGGCATCTGGCGGCGAAATTTGACGCCGAGCTGGCGGTTGCGCAGACGCGCCCACAGACGGCGCTCGGCGTCCGTCATGTCGCGGCGCAAGCGGCGTGCGATCTCCGTCTTTTTCGGCACCGCTCTAACCCCTCACCCGCCTCGCGACCTTGCGACCGCTCGGCGACCTCTCCCTCTGGGAGAGGTGGAGCTTGCCACATGTCGATGGTGCCTGGTGTCGTGAGACTCTGATCAGGATCGAGGAACGCGCCCCGCCTCTCCCATAGGGAGAGGTCGGATCGGGCCGCGATAGCGGGGCGATCCGGGTGAGGGGTTAGAGCGCCGTGCGCTGGTCGCAGGCGCGAGTGCCCGTGCGATCTCACCCAGCTCAGGGGCGCGGCCCCGCCCCGCCTCAAAAGAACGCAGATTTAGCCAGATGAGGCGGCGCGTGGATCGCCGCCGTGGCGGTGTCTACCGCGGGGCGCCCGGCCGTCCCGGCCGCAACTTCGGCTTCGGGGCCGGCAGCAGCCCCTCGCGCTGTGCCCGCTTGCGGGTCAGCTTGCGCGCCCGGCGGATCGCCTCGCCCTTCTCGCGCGCCCGTTTTTCAGACGGTTTCTCGTAGAACCGCTGGCGCTTCAGTTCACGGAAGAAGCCCTCGCGCTGGAGCTTCTTCTTCAGCACCTTCATGGCCTGATCGACGTTGTTGTCGCGTACGAGGATTTGCAAAAGATCATCCCTGGTTGGAGGTCGAGGGTTTCATGTAGGGGGTTCGAAGCGATTTGGCGACCCAATTCGGCAATTATCTCGGGAAAATTGCCCTGCGCGGGCCACGACTTGCCCTTCCGCGGTATTTCCTCACCCCCCGTTAACCATCCCGAAACGGGCCGGGCCGCATGATCGGGTACCCGATTCTCTCGCCCGGAGCGCATTCCCATGCCCAGCCGTTCCATCCTGGCCGCCGCCGCGATTGCCGCCGCCCTCAGCGTGCCGGCCCTCGCTCCCGCGTTTGCCGCCGATATGGCCGCGCCGATGGCCGCATGCGCCCCGCCCACGGGCTACACCGCCGCGCCGGTGGTCAGCACCTTCCAGGAATGGCGCCTGTTCGGGCAGCGGGCCCGCATCCAGGACGTAGCGCGGTACGACCCGCGCAATCCGCCGCCGGCGGCGGTACCGGCGCCGTCGAACTATCCCGGACCGGGCTACGTGCCGCCGCAGACCGCCTACCTCGCCAGCTCGCTCTGCGACTTCGCGTATGGGCAGCCGCGCCGCAGCTGGTACGACGGCAAGCTGTTCTATCTCCCGGGCGGCATCGGCGGCGGTCCCGACACCTTCATGGCCATCGAGCGCGACTGATCGGCGCGGGCGCCGCGCCCGCCGACATTTCCCCACCGACGCGCTTGCACGTCCGGCACGCTTGATTAAACGCGCCGGCGTCGCTTACGCTCGCCCAGTTCTCGACCGGCGGGGAGTCGCGCTGCCGCCGGGAGGCGGCTTCAACAGCGCGAGCCGGTGGCGCGGGGCGCCGGACACACCAAGAGGCACGGACCATGCCAGGACAAGTGCACCGAATGTTCTTCCATTACAGCGACTTTCCGCTGAGCATGCGGACGCTGTTCACCGGCACGCTGATCACGCTCGGCATCGGCTACCTGTTCGCGATGCTCCAGATCTACGAGGTCGACGCCGGCTTCGACGGTCGTCCGGGGCTCTCCGCCGACGATATCGCCATCGCCTACGGCGGCGACAAGTCGGCCACCAGACTGGAATTGGCGCTCAGCGGACCGATGTCGGGCATGCTGCCGGAGAGCGAACGGGCTGACATCATCGGGTGGGTGCGCCGCGGCGTCGACCAGTCCGAATACCAGTCGCGTATCGCACCGATCATAGAGAAGCGCTGCCTCTCCTGCCACGACGGCAGCAACCCCCACATCATCAACCTCGATGGTTACGACAACGTCACCAAGGTCGCGCAGGTCGATACCGGCATGTCCCTGTCGACGCTGGTGCGGGTCTCCCACATCCACATGTTCGGCGTCACTTTCATCTTCTTCATCATGGGCACCATCTTCAGCCACGCCTACGTGCGGCCGGTGTGGTTCAAGTCGCTGGTCATCGCCCTGCCGTTTCTGGCGATCGTCACCGACACCAGTTCATGGTTCCTGACCAAGCTCAATCCGGCGTTCGCATGGATCGTGATTGCCAGCGGTGCGCTCATGGGATTGAGCTTCGCGACCCAGTGGCTCATTTCGATGTACCAGATATGGTTCTATAAATTCACGGCCCGGGAGGCTTCCGACGGGGTGCCCACCGCCTGATCCGGCGCGTTCGAGGTGCGCATGCGACACACGATCTGGTTGACAGCCGCGGCCCTCATCGTCCTCTCGGCGGTGGGGGTGAACGCACAGGACGCACCGAAACCCGCCGATCTCGAGGCCGGTCGCGCGGTCGCTGCAACTTGCGCCGCCTGCCACGGTGCCGACGGCATCGCCAGCGATGCCGGTACACCACACCTTGCCGGCCAGCACGCCGGCTACCTTCAGGCGCGGCTCCAAAACTACAAGGCCGGCAAGGATCAGGACAGCGCCATGGCGTTGGCGGTTCGCCCTCTCACTGACACGGACGAGGCGAACGTTGCGGCCTACTACGCCAGCCTGAAGGCGTTCAGCCAGCGGCCTGGCGATGCGGGGGCCGACGCGGCGGCGACCGCCGCCGAAGTCGACCCGCTCGCCGACCTCAAGAAGAAGACGGCGGCGTGCGCGCGCTGTCACGGCGAAGAGGGCGCCATCGATATTACCGGTCTTCCGGCGGTTGCCGGGCAACCGGTGGCGTACCTGATCGCGGCGCTCACTGCCTACCAGGACGGCACCCGCAATGCCGGCATCATGAAAGGCCCCGTCAAGTCGCTGAGCAGCGGCGATATCGAGGACATGGCCAATTTCTACGCCGCCATGGCGCCCCACAAGTCGTCCAACCCGGGCAAAGGCAACCCCGATGCCGGCAGCGCCCTCAGCGCGTCGTGTCAGGGCTGTCATGGTAGCGACGGCAACAGCGACAATCCGAAGTACCCGCGCCTGGCCGGACTCGACGGGAAGTACCTCATCAACGCAATCAACGCCTACAAGAAAGGGGACCGCGCCAGCGATCTGATGCGCGATGCGGTCGGGGCGCTCCAGGACCAGGACGTGGCCGACATAGCCGCCTACTACGCGGCTCAGGAGCCCAAGGCCTTGCCCGGGCGCAAGCTGCTCACCGTCGCCGAATGGGCCGAGCGCTGCGACCGCTGCCACGGACCCGGCGGCAACAGCGTCGACGTCCGCTTCCCGGTGATCGCGGGCCAGGACGAGACCTACCTTCTTGGAACGATCGAGCGCTTTCATTCCGGCGAGCGGTCGAGCGACATGATGTTCGCGATGACGTTCCAGTTGTCACAGACCGACATGAACAACCTCGCCGCCTACTACGCGCGGCAACGCGAGCCCTGAGGGGTCCGCCAGACGCCTGAGCGCGCGGTTCGCTGGACGCCAGTACCGATTGCTGCGCCGTCCGGAGCTGCCGATTTACGGTCTTATTGACCCACGTCAAGGCGCTCTTTGCTGCAGAGCAACATGCTGCGGGCGGTCGCGGGCCGGCATTCTCTTGTCGGGTTGACGCGACCCAAGCAGGAGAGAATTGGCATGAGGACCCATTCGATCATACCCGCAGCGGTGGCGCTGTCGGCCGCCCTGGTTTGTTTCAGCGGACCGGCGTCAGCCGCCAAGCTGTTCTTCGAGGGCGACATGGTACGCGGTTCGACCCAAAGCGGCGCGACCGGCCCCAGTTGCGTACTGAGCAGTCAGTTCATGCGCCGGGAGCACGTCGTCTTTCGCATCCGCGTCCTGGACGACACGGGCGCGCCGGCTGACGACAAGGCGCTGAAGAGCCTGGTCGTCGAGCTGTCCAACGGCAAATCGCTCCCGATGCGCTACGGCGGTCACCCGCACGACAAGCCGGTCGACAATTTCTGGACCACGTCCTGGCCGATCCCGGACGACTATCCGACCGGCACGTTGAGCTACAAGGTCGTCGCGACCGGCATGGATGGTTCGACCCAGGAGTGGACGCCGTTCAACGTTTCGCTGTCGCAGCTGACGGTCATCCCCGGCGACGTCTCATTCACCAAGTAAGAGGATGAAACCCATGAATATCGGGGTCGGACTTCGTATTTTCATCGTTGCTGCGTCTCTCCCGGCGCTGACGGCGGTGGCCGATGCGGCGAGTGGGCGTCCCGCTACGGAGTTCGGCCCCGAGGTCGGACTGGTCGAGCCGTCAGGCGGCTTCGTTGGCCGCCTGGCGCTCACTCCGGATCGCGGGCCGATCGGGGCGCCCGTCGCCGTCAGCGGCACCAGCCTGCCGGCGAACCAGACGTTCGATCTGGTGTGGCGCACGGTCACCGGGAGCTGGAGCGTCGCTGACGCGCAATACAAGGGGCGCGAGTACAAACCGGTCGGCTACCTGATCTCGCAGGTCACGACCGACGCCAACGGCGCCTTCACGGCGACTTTCAATGCGCCGGACGATTTCGGCTTCTGGCACGACATAACCGTGCAGAGCGCCGACCGCTTGCTGACGCAGGCGGCATTCAACGTGGAGATGTCGGTGGCGATCTCGCCGGCGCGCGGACCGGTCGGCACGCCGATCACGGTCGACGTCAAGGGTATCGGCTGGAGGCAGCTCGAGAACAGCTGGCTCCTGCTTTACGACAACAAGTACACCGGCTGGATGTCATCGGTGACCCAGGGTGGCTCGGCGCACTTCACCATTCCGGCCGCCGGAAGGCCGGGCACCCATGTGCTCGAAGTGCTGCACGGCGACTTCACCTTCCCCTATCGCAACATGCAGCAGTCGCCTGAACCGGACCGGCCGCGTTTCGCGGTCCCGTTCGAGATCACTGAGGGCGATCCGGTGCTGCCGCCGGCTCCGGACAGCCAGGTGCAGGCCAGCATCCGCAGTTTGCCGGCCCAGGGCGAACTCGTCGCCAAGCCCGCATTCGCAACGGTTGGCAAGCCGATCACGGTGTCGGGCGGCGGCTTCGAGCCGGGCAAGACGTACGAGCTCAACTGGACCACGGTCACCGGCAACCGGGTCAGCGGCTCAGGGTGGGAGGAGACGCCGCGCGTCGTTGCCTCGGCGGCAGCGGACGCATCGGGCAACCTGCAGTTCCGGTTGAACGCGCCGGATGATCTCGGCGGCGCCCACAACCTTTGGGTAAGCGCCGGTAACGCCGCCAGGAAGACGGGCGTGTTCTGGATCGCGCCCAATGCCTTCCCGCTCAGCGAGTCCAGCGGCCCCGCCGGGACGCCTTTCACCATCCATCTCAAGGGCGTCGGCTGGACCGAGACCGCCAACATCTACGCGGTCAACTACGACAACGCCTACATCGGCTATGCCTGCGGCTTCAACAGCCAGGGCACTGTCGACATTGATCTGCAGGCAACCGGAGAGCCGGGTTGGCACTTCGTCGATCTCTACCCGGCCGTTTACAAGGGCCAGGAGTCGCGGCCCAACAACTTCCGTTTGCCGCAACTGACCTATGCCCAGGACCATCCGGGCGAGGATTTGCCGCGGTTCAGTTTCGCCTTCAAGATTACTGAAGCCCGCACCAACTGAACCGGCAGGCTTGCCAGACGGCGACGGCCCCCACCCGGGGCCGTCGTTCGCCGCGGTCGTCTCAGAGCCGCTTCCAGACCCGGGCCAGACCCCAGATCGCGAAGATCGCGCCGGTGGTGATGCCCCACCATTTGGCCTGCCGCAGATTGAGGAAGAACGTGCCGCTCGAAGAGTCGGCCGGATGATCCGCCGCCCATTTCGCCAGGTCCTCGCGCTCCAGCCACCGCTTGGCGGCGTCGCGCTTTTCGTCGTCCCAGCGGCGCAATGCCAGATCGGCGCGCACCTGCTTGGCGCCGAGTTCTGCGAACTCGCGGTTCCACTTGGAAATCTGGCTTGCGCTCGCGACCATTGATGCTTTGGTCTTCAGGCTGGCAACCATCCGTCGCCTACCACCACAGGGCGGCGATTGCCAAGGGTCGATGTGCCCAGCGGGTGCGCGACCGACGGTCGCCCGGTGCATTATCCCTTGGAGCGTTGCCGCAAAGCCACCCGGAAATGGCCGAATTTCAGCCTTTCGGACCAGTGTTGCCGCCTTGCCCTTGCCTTGAAGTGCCGACATCATCGCGACCGTCGATGCGGCGGCCGGTGGCGCGATTCGAGCGCCCGCAACGCGCTGCATGGTGAGGATTGCATGATCGGTAAAGCCTTGCGCTCGGTCGCGTGCGGCCTGTTGCTTGCGGCGACCGTCACCGTCGCCCACGCGGCCGCCGACCCTCAGCGGATCGCCGACCTTCTGGCGGCGGCGGTCGCCGCCTCCGGCGAGGGCCAACTCACCTACGGCGCCGCCAGCGCCGATGGCGCGACCATCACCATCAGCGACGTCAAGCTCAGCCTTTCCGCCAGGGACGGTGCTGTCACCGTGCCGAAGGTGGTGATCAGCGGCGCGGCGGAGCGTCAGCCGGGCGGCTTCAGCGCCGACAGTGTCACCTTCGACGGCGGCAGTGCCACCTCGTCTCGCGGTGGGGTCACGTGGCAGACGGCGACGGCCACGGGTGTCGTCGTGCCATCCGCCGATGAGGCGAAGGCGCGTGCGCGGATGCGTCCGTTCACCGGGCTGACGCTCGGTTC
Organism: uncultured Alphaproteobacteria bacterium; assembly: GCA_963826055.1. GTDB lineage: Bacteria > Pseudomonadota > Alphaproteobacteria > Rhizobiales > Kaistiaceae > JBBDMC01. The sequence goes on from CAWGVO010000002.1 coordinate 32,808, forward strand.
ACTCTCCCTCAGCGATGCCGGCGTTCCCGATCCGGTGTCGGTTGCCGCCCTCGACGTCACGCTCGGCGATGTCGCGGAGGGTGCGCCCGTCGATACGGTGGTGAAGGCGACCGGCGTCTCCGTTCCGGCGACGTTCGCCGCCAATCCGATCGCGCTCGCCGTGCTCGATCGGCTCGGCTACGACAAGGTCACTGCCGACGTATCAATGGAGAGCGTCTACGACCCCGACGCCGACACGGTGGACATCCGCTCACTCACCATCGACGCGGCCGACATCGGCAAGATCGCGATGACCGGCAAATTCAGCGGCCTCTCCCTGCATGGCCTCTCCGATCCAACCGAGTCGAAAGCCGCGCGCGCGGCGGCGCGGCTGAACGCCATGACCGTCCGCTTCGATGACGCCGGCTTCGTCAAACGTATGCTCGCCATGCAGGCGGACATGCTGGGCGGCTCGCCCGACGACGTCCGCTCGGCTCTCGTAGATGGCGCGCTGCCGGTGGCGCTGAGCTTCGTCGACAATGCGAGCTTCCGCAACTCCTTCCTCGCCGCGATGGCCACTTTCCTGGAGGACCCCCGCTCGCTGACGCTGACGGCGTCGCCGAAAGAGCCGGTCCCGCTCGGTCAGGTCCTGCGGGCGGCCCTTCACAACCCGCTGTCGCTGGCCGACCTGCTCGCCCCGGACGTGGTCGCCAATCGCTGAGGCTCCGGACGTGAACCGACCGTCGGCAATCAAACGATCGGAAACGCGCACCGCGCTCGCCCTGGCGCTGTTCGCGTGGGCGACCCTGATGACGGCCGGCGGCGCGCTGGCGCAGGGCCTGGCGGGTTCGGCCGAGGCCGCCCTCACCCACTGGGTGGCGACAATCGACGCCTCGCCCGACTGGTCTGCCACCTACCGCAGCGTCGCATACGACCCGACGAGCGACAGCGTGGTCCTCTCCGGCCTTGCGGTCCGCAGCGAGCGGGCGGGCTTCACCGTCGACGTCGATACGGTGGCCGTCAGCGGCCTGACCGAAACGGCTGACGGGACCCTTCGCGCCCGCCAGTTTGTCGCCAACGGCGGCGTCATCGCGGCCGGCATCTTCTCCATCGGCCTCTCGGACCTTGCCCTGGACGATTTCGTGTTGCCGCCGGATGCGGGTTTCACGTGGGATCCGGCGCGGCCGTTCACGTCCATGATCCATGCCTACGGGCCGCTCGCCCGCATCAGCGCCTCCGCCGGTCGGCTCGGAAAGCTTTCCCTCACAGAGACGGTGGAAGGCGTCGGCAGCCGCGTCGTGTACAGCGGCATCGCCCTCAAGAACTGGGCGGATGGCCGGATTGCGAGCCTGACGGCCGGTCCGCTCAGCCTCGATACGCCCAGCGACCTGCCGCTGATCACCATGCGTGTCGCCAGGGGCGATGCAACCGGCATCGACATCGGCGCCATCCTGCACGTCTACGATCCCGACAGCTACGTCGGTGGCGTCGGCGACGGGACCTGGCGTTCGGCGGTCGCGTCGGCGCGCTACAGCGACGTCACCATCGAGGCGCCGGGAGCGAAGGTGAGCCTCGGCTCGATCTCGGTCGACGACCTGAAGGCGCGCCAGCCGGGCGGCAGCTTCGCGGCGATGTTCGATGCGGCGATGCTCGACCCGTTCGGGGCCGGCGATCCGGCCGCCGCCGACCGCTCGCTCGACCTTGCCTCGGCCTTCTCGGTCGGACGTTTCGCCATGGGCCCGATCGACGTCCAGGCGATCGGCTTCGACCGCCTGCACGTCGACGACATCTCGGTCGATGATCTGTCGATCGCCGGCCTCGGCAGGTTCGCCATCGACGGGCTGGAGGGCGTGGTCAGCGGTCAGGCATCGGTCAAGGTGGGGCGGCTGGCGTTCGGCGGCATCAAGCTGCCATCGACCGACACCATCGCCACGGCCATGCGGGTGGCGCGGGTCGGCGGCGACGTCGATTTCTCCTCGCTGTTGCCGACGCTCGGTTTCGTCGAAACGGGGGGCGTCGATGTCGACGTCGCCGGCATCCCGCGCACCAGGCTCGGCAAGCTGCGCGTCGACCTCGCCGACTACGTCGGCAGCGTACCAACCGCGGTCACCGTCGATATCGCCGACGCCGATTTCGCCACCACGATGATCGCGCAGGATTCGGTGCGCAACCTGCTTGCCAGCTTCGGCTACGAGCGGCTGCACGTCGATTCAAGCGTCAAGGTCGATTGGGACGAAGCCAGCGACGCAACGGTCGTCGACGATTTCAAGCTGTCGATGAGCGACATCGGAACGCTGTCGGGGGATGCCAGGTTCACCGGACCGACGCGGAGCGAAATCGAGAAGCTCGATTCGCTGGCCGGCCTCGACAGCCTCTTCTCGTCCGTGTCGCTGCAGAGCGGCACCTTCACGTTCCAGGACCAGTCGCTGGTCGGCCGCGCGATCGCCGGCCAGGCGGCCAAGCTCAAGGTCGATCCGGACAAGTTCCGCGAACAGTTCGCCCGCGGGCTGCCGTTCATGCTGTCGTTTCTCGGCAACCGCGACTTTCAGAAGAAGATCACGCCGATCCTGCAGGCGTTCATCCGCACGCCCGGCTCGATCACGGTGATGACGGCGCCGACAGCGCCCATCGCAGTGTCGGCGATCATGACGGCGATCAGGGCGTCGCCCTTCAGCCTGCCCAACCTGCTGGCGCTCACCGTCAGCAACGCCACGGCAGGCCCTGCTGCCGGCGGCGCGGCGGCGGCGCCTGCCCCGCAGTAGCCCTACTCGGGCAAATTCAACCTGATGTGCAGTTCGCGCAGTTGCTGCGCGGTCACCTCGGACGGCGCGCCCATCATCAGGTCCTCGGCGCGCTGGTTCATCGGGAACATGGTGACCTCGCGCAGGTTCTCCTCGCCGCACAAGAGCATCACCATGCGGTCGATGCCGGGCGCGATGCCGCCGTGGGGCGGGGCGCCATATTGCAGCGCGCTGAGCATGCCGCCGAACTTCGCCTCCAGCACGTCCTCGCCGTAGCCGGAGATGGCGAAGGCCTTGCGCATGATCTCCGGCTTGTGGTTCCGGATGGCGCCGGACGACAGCTCGATGCCGTTGCAGACGATGTCGTACTGGATCGCCTTGATCGACAGGATCGCCTCGTGGTCGGTCAGGTCGAGCGCCAGGAAGGCGTCGTGGTCGTAATTCGGCATCGAGAACGGGTTGTGGGAGAACTCGACGCGCTTCTCGTCCTCGTTCCATTCGAACATCGGGAAGTCGACGATCCAGCAGAAGTCGAAGCGGTTCTCGTCGATGAGGTTCAGCTCGCGGCCGATGCGGGTGCGGGCGGCGCCGGCGAAGGCGGCGTGGCTGGCGGGACGGCCGCAAACGAAAAAGACGGCGTCGCCGTCGCCGAGCCTGAGCTGGTCGCGCAGCGCCTCGGTGCGTTCGGGGCCGATGTTCTTGGCGATGGGCCCGGCGCCCTCGCCGTCGTCGCGGAAGAAGATGTAGCCGAGGCCGGGCTGGCCCTCGCCCTGCGCCCATGAATTCATGCGGTCGCAGAAGGCGCGGTTGCCGCCGGTCGGCGCGGGGATCGCCCACACCTCGACGCGCGGGTCGGCGGCGATCTGGCCGGCGAACACCTTGAAGCCGGAATCGCGGAAAGTCTCGGTCACGTCCTCCATGACGATCGGGTTGCGCAGGTCCGGCTTGTCGGAGCCGTACTTGGTCATCGCCTCGGCGTAGGGGATGCGCGGGAACGACTGGGTGACCGGCTTGCCCTCGCCGAACTCCTCGAACAGGCCGCGCAGCACCGGCTCCACCGCCTGGAAGACGTCCTCCTGCTCGACGAAGCTCATCTCGATGTCGAGCTGGTAGAACTCGCCGGGCGAGCGGTCGGCGCGGGCGTCCTCGTCGCGGAAGCAGGGCGCGATCTGGAAGTAGCGGTCGAAGCCGGCGATCATGATGAGCTGCTTGAACTGCTGCGGCGCCTGCGGCAGGGCGTAGAACTTGCCGGGGTGGAGCCGCGACGGCACCAGGAAGTCGCGGGCGCCCTCCGGGCTCGATGCCGTCAGGATCGGGGTGTGGAATTCGTTGAAGCCGGCCTCCACCATGCGGCGGCGGAGCGAGGCGATGATCGCCGAGCGCTTCATGACGTTGGCGTGGAGCTTGTCGCGCCTGAGGTCGAGGAAGCGGTACTTGAGCCGCGTCTCCTCCGGGTACTCGGCGTCGCCGAACACCGGCAGCGGCAGCTCGCGGGCGGTCGACAGCACCTCGATATCGGCGGCGAAGACCTCGACCGCGCCGGTCGGCAGGTTCGGGTTGATCGTGTCCTCGGTCCGCGCCTTGACCGTGCCGTCGACCCGGATCACCCATTCGGCGCGCACCGTCTCGGCGGTCTTGAAGGCCGGCAAGTCCGGGTCGGCGACCACCTGGGTCAGGCCGTAGTGGTCGCGCAGGTCGATGAACAGGAGGCCGCCGTGGTCGCGCACCCGGTGGACCCAGCCGGAGAGGCGGACGGTCTCGCCGACGTCGGCGGGGCGGAGCGCGCCGCAGGTGTGGGTCCGGTAGGGGTGCATGGCGGTTTCCGGCTCTGGAACGGCTGATTCTGCTTGAAAAACGGGGCTTTTCAGGGCGCGAAAGGCGCACGCGTGCGGCCGTTTGTCAAGGTTGCCGCGACGGGCCCGAAACCGTTGCGCCAAATGGATTTGTCAAGCGGGACAAGCCCCCCTTCCGTCGGTTATAGGGAGGACATGACCATCATCACCACGACCGCCGACCTTGCCGCCGCCTGCAAGCGGCTGGCCCGATTCGAGACGGTCACGGTCGATACCGAATTCATGCGGGAGACGACCTTCTGGCCGAAGCTCTGCGTCATCCAGCTGGCGAGTCCGGAAGAGGGGGTGGTGGTCGACGCGATGGCGCCGGAGATCGACCTGGAGCCCTTCTTCAAGCTGATGAAGAACGAGAAGGTCCTCAAGGTCTTCCACGCCGCCCGCCAGGACATCGAAATCATCTACCACCTCGGCGACCTCATCCCCCACCCGATTTTCGACACCCAGGTGGCGGCGATGGTGTGCGGGTTCGGCGATTCGATCAGCTACGACCAGCTCGTCCACCGGCTGACGGGCGAGCGGATAGACAAATCGTCGCGCTTCACCGACTGGAGCCGGCGGCCGCTGTCGGAACGGCAGGTCGAATACGCGCTCGCCGACGTCACCCACCTCCGCGACGTCTACCAGGCGCTCGCCAACCGGCTTGCCGGGCAGGACCGCACCGAGTGGGTGCGCGAGGAGATGGAGGTGCTGACGTCGCCGGAGACCTACCGGCTGGAGCCGGAGGAGGCGTGGAAACGGCTGAAGCTCAGGGTGCGCAAGCCGATCGAGCTCGCCGTCCTTCGCGCCGTCGCCGCCTGGCGCGAGCAGGAGGCGCAGAGCCGCGACGTGCCGCGCAGCCGCGTCATCAAGGACGACGCCATCTACGAGATCGCCGCGCAGCAGCCGGCCACCCCGGCGGCGCTGGGGCACCTGCGCACCATCCCGAAGGGCTTCGAGCGCTCACGCGCCGCCGGCGACATCCTCAAGGTGGTCCAGACGGCGCTCGAAATTCCCAAGGACCAGTTGCCGCGCATCCCCAAGCACCGGCCGACGACCAACGGCAACGGCGCCGCGGTCGACCTCCTCAAGGTGCTGCTCAAGATGATCAGCCAGAAGAACGGCGTCGCCTCCAAGATCATCGCCACGGTCGACGACCTGGAGGCCATCGCCGGCGACGACGCGGCGGACGTGCCGGCCCTCACCGGCTGGCGACGCGAGTTGTTCGGCGAGGCGGCGCTGAAGCTCAAGCGCGGCGAGATCGCGCTCGCGGTCAAGAACAACCACGTCGTCACGCTGGAGAAGTAGCGGCGACGCGAGCCGGTTTGGCTAGCGATCGTGGAAGCCCTTGCCCGCCAGAATCCTCGGCGCGTGTTTCTCGATCCGCGCCGCCCGCGTGCCCGCCTGTTTTGCCCCTGAAAAATAGAGCACGTAGCCCCGTTGCCGCCCGGGCGTCAGCGCCTCGAACGCGGCCCTGAAGGCGGCATCCTCGTCGAGCTTGTGCCGGAGTTCCGCCGGAAAGGCGATCTCCGTCGCCTGCGGGATTTTCCGCCCCGATTTTTCCACGTCCACCGCTTCGCGGACGTAGGCCTTCACGATTGCCTTGTTGCGGACGACGTCGCGGACGCTGGTGAACCGGATCCGGCGCCCCGACTGCGAATTCTTTCCGGGGCTTTCCAGAACACCCTCGGCATCGGCCAAGAGCGCGCCCTTGAAGAACGCCAGCGCCAGAAATGCCTTCATGCTCTGGATGATGACGATGTTCTTGCCGTCGTGGGTGTAGCAGGGCTGGCCCCACTTCAGCTCCTCGGTCAACCCGCAACCGAGGACCACCTCCCGCAGCTTCTCCAATTCCGGCCGCCAGGTGTTTGCCCTCCTGAACCAGGCGTCCACCGGCGAGGTCATGGGCCGCCGCTACTCCACCACGATCGACGGCTCCAGGCCCGCGAGCTTGGCGAGCACGCCGAGACGGCGCAGCACCCGTGCGCCGCCGAGTGGCGCCAGGTCCTGCGGCAGAACCAGCGTCAGCGCCTTCCCCCGCGTTTCGATGCGGCTGCGGCTGACGACCCCCGGCATCGCCCCGGAGACGAGGTAAGCGACCCGCAACGTGGCGCCGAGCGCGCGGGCGCGTTCCATCAGCCGCGTCGAGGTCAATTCGCGGATGCGCGGGGAGAGCGCCTCGGCGATCAGCCCCTCATGGCGGTAGAAGTTGGCGAGCGCCAGGTAGGCGCGGCCCGGGTGGTCGATGCCGATAAAGGCCGCGTGGGCGATCAGGTTGAAGCTCTGCTCGCCGCGGTATTCCGGGTGGGCGCGCCAGCCGATGTCGGCGAGCATGCAGGCGGCCTCCCTGAGGCGCGCTTCTTCGGCGGTTTCTTCGAGACCGAGGGCGGCGAACACGGACCTGGTCCACGGCCCCAGTTCGCGCACGTGGCGAGGCGAACGTGAGTGGAGCTGGGCCAGTTCCTCGCTCGCCGACAGAAGCGGATCGAGCGCCTTCTGCTCGTCGCTGAGGAGGTCGTAGAGCAGGCCCTCCCGGAGGCCGAGAGCCGACATGACGATGCGGGGCGGGCGCATGACCTTGATCACCTGCTCCAGCACCACCGCGCCGTAGGGTAAGAGCGGCCGGCGGTTGCCCGAGACCACCTCGATCATGTCGAGGAACTCGATGTCGCGGCGGGAGACCATGCGGCTGAACTCGGCCGCCTCGTCGGCCTCGATCTCGTAGTGGTGCATGACGTGCAGCGGGTAGCCCTGCTGGCGCATGTGGAGGCGGGCGAGCGAACGCCAGGTACCGCCGATGGCGTAGAATGGCTTGTTCTGGTTGGCGTTCAGCACTTTCGATTCGGCGAGCGCCTCGGCGGCGATCTTCTGAGCCTTTTTCAGCGACTTTTCGGCCGTCTGCTCAAGCCGCAGGCCGCCGAGCGGAAAAGTCTCGCCCGTACCTGTGCCGCCGTTGAGGACGTCGACCACTTCGAGGCTGCCGCCGCCGAGGTCGCCCGCGACGCCATGCGGGTCGCGGAAGCCCGACACGACGCCGAGGGCGGAAAGGCGCGCCTCCTCCGCACCGCTGAGGATGGCCGGCTTGACGCCGGTCACCGCCTCGACGGAGGCGATGAACTCGGCGCCGTTGGAGGCCTCGCGCGCCGCGGCGGTGGCGAGCACGTGGAGCGCGGCGACGTGCATCTGGCTGGTGAGCGCCACGAAGCGGCGGATCGCGGTCAGCGCCGAAGCGATCGCCTCGGCGTCGAGGCGGCCGCCGGCGGCGACGCCGCGCACCAGGCCGCAAAGCTCTTTTTCGTTGAACAGCGGCGTCGCCGAACGGACGAGCCGTTCGTAGACCACCAGACGCACCGAGTTCGAGCCGATGTCGATGATGGCGATGGGGCCGATGCCCGGCAGCCGTCCGGGCGCCTCTTCCGCCATCTCGACCGCCGCCATGCTCACTTTCGGCTGGTGCCCCCCTGGCGGCGGCGGATCGGTTTGGGCGGGTTGGTCTTCAGCGACTTGCCGCGCCCGGAGAGACTGGGATTGGTCATGAAATACTGGTGCGCGTTGAACGGCCGCTCGCCCTTCTTGGGGACGACGCGCCGCGAGGTGCCGTCGGACAACACCTGCCAGCTTTGCTGGTTGTCGGCAAGGTTTGCGACCATGATCTGGTTGAGCACCTGCTCGTGGACGGTCGGATTGAGGATCGGCGCGATCGCCTCGACACGGCGGTCGAGGTTGCGCGGCATCATGTCGGCCGAGCCGATGTAGACCAGCGCCTCCGGCGAGGGAAGGCCGTGGCCGTTGCCGAAGCAGTAGATGCGGGCGTGCTCGAGGAAGCGGCCGATGATCGACTTGACGCGGATGCGCTCGGACAGTCCGGGAATACCCGGCCGGAGGCAGCAGATGCCGCGCACCACCAGGTCGATCTCGACGCCGGATTGGCTGGCGTCGTAGAGCGCGTCAATGATCTGGGTGTCGACCAGGGCATTCAGCTTCATCCAGATTCGCGCCGGCCGCCCCGCCCGGGCGTGCTCCATTTCGCTGGCGATCAGGTGGAGCATCCGCGTTCTGAGGAAATGCGGCGAGATGGCAAGCCGTTCCAGCGTCTCCGGCTCCGAATAGCCGGTGATGTAGTTGAAGACGCGGGCAACGTCGCGAGCGATCGCCGGGTCGGCGGAAAAGAACGACAGGTCGGTGTAGATGCGCGCGGTTACCGGGTGATAGTTGCCGGTGCCGATGTGGACGTAGCTGGCGAGCTGGCCCGCTTCGCGGCGCACCACCAGCGACAGCTTGGCGTGGGTCTTGAGCTCGATGAAGCCGTAGACCACCTGGACGCCGGCGCGCTCCAGGTCCCGCGCCCAGCGGATGTTGGCTTCCTCGTCGAAGCGCGCCTTGAGTTCGACCAGCGCCGTCACGGACTTGCCGGCCTCGGCGGCCTCCGCCAGCGCCTTGACGATCGGCGAGTCGTTGGAGGTGCGGTAGAGCGTCTGCTTGATCGCGACCACGTCCGGATCGGAGGCGGCCTGGCGCAGGAACTGGACCACCACGTCGAACAACTCGTACGGGTGATGGACGATGATGTCCTTCTCGCGGATGGCGGCCAGACAATCGCCGCTGTGGTCGCGGATGCGTTCGGGAAAGCGCGGCGTGTAGGGGGGGAACTTGAGCTGCGGGCGGTCGATCGCCACCAGTTGCGACAGGTCCTGCAGCGCGAGCACGCCGTCGACAAGGAAGATTTCGTCGCCAGCGGCCCCCAGCGCCTCGGCCACCAGGGTCCGCAACCCGTCCGGCATGGCCAATTCAATCTCAAGCCGGATGACGGAGCCGCGGCGGCGACGCTTCAGCGCGCTCTCGAAGAAGCGGACGAGGTCCTCCGCCTCTTCCTCCACCTCGATGTCGGAATCGCGGATGACGCGGAAGGCGCCCTGCCCTTCCACCGCGTAGCCGGGGAACAGGCGGGTGACGAACAGCGTCACTGCCTGGTCGAGGCTGATGAACCGGTCGACGCCGGCGTCCGTCGACGGCAGGCGGATGAAGCGGTCGAGGGTGCCCGGCATGCGCAACAGCGCCGTCATACGCTGGGCGTTGGCCTTGCGGGAGAGCTGCAGCGCCACCGTCAGGCCGAGGTTCGGAATAAACGGGAACGGATGCGCCGGGTCGATGGCAAGCGGCGTCAGCACCGGGAAGATCGAATCGAGGAAGTGATTCTCCAGCCAGCCGCGGTCGCTATCGTCCAGTTCGCGGGCGTCGACGAGGCGGATGCCGGCCTCGGCGAGTTCGCGCCTCAGCACCGCCCAGCACGCCTGTTGGGCGGTGGCGAGATCGGAGACGGCGGCGCCGATGCTGGCCAGCTGCTCGCTCAGCGAACGCCCGTCGTCGGAAACCATGGCGATGCCGGCGCGCTGCTGGCCCTTGAGGCCGGCGACGCGCACCATGAAAAATTCGTCCAGGTTGTTGGCGGAGATCGACAGGAAGCGCAGCCGCTCCAGCACCGGGTGGTGGGGGTTGCTGGCCTCCTCGAGAACCCGGCGGTTGAACTGCAGCCACGAAAGCTCGCGGTTGATGAACCGCTCGGGCTGCTGGCGCAGCCGACCGCCCGCCGTCTGGTCGAGTTCGACCACGGCGGCTTCGGCCGCAACGGCGGGGTTCTTCTGGTCCATGACGCGGGCTTTTCCCTGGTGCCGGCAATATAGGCCTAAACGGCGAATATGACGATTTCGCCAACGCTGGTGGCCGGTCTGCGGTGGCGGCCGTCGGCTAAGGTTGCGGCTGAGACCACGGGTCGACCAAACGGAGGCCAACGCCTTCGAAATGCCTGAGGTTTCGCGTCGCCAACGTGGCCTTGCGCGCCGCGACGATGCCCGCGACCTGTATGTCGCGTATCTCCACGGGGCGCCCCGCCCGCCGACGCGCCGCCGCCATGGTGCCGGACGCGCGCGCCGCGGTACTGTCGAAGGGTAGAACCCGACCGTGCAGGTCCTGCTCCAGCGTTCTTGTGAATGCATCCTCAAGCTGTTGCCGTCGCCGCCCCTTGGCGAGAAGCTCCAGCCCGAACCAGATTTCAAACGTTGTAATCGCCGTGGTCCACACGAGCTCAGCCGGCACAGCGTCAAGCCAGGCGATAACTAGTGGCTCGGGCTCGCGCTGCATCAGCGCCGACAAGACGTTTGTGTCGAGGACAATCACGAAGTGAGATCAGCGGGCCGCGCCGCCTCACCGCGCAGCTCTTCGATGGGATGATCAAGGCCGATCTTGCGGAACCGCGCAGCCAGCCGCGAGCCGAGCGGCGGAAGCGACCGTTCTTCCTGCTCAACGGCGGTTGCAAGAATTCGGCGAACTTCTTCTTCCGTGCTGTTGCCGTGGCGTTGCGCGCGCCGACGCAGCTTGGCCTTCACCTGTTCGTCGATGTTGCGGACAATGAGTTGCGCCATTGTCGCCTCCTTCAATTTTGATATCATGATATCATCCGGCGAGTCGTCAGTCAACGACCGTGGATGGCAGGAGGCCTCTGCCTATTCGCCAGCCCCCTCCCCGCCGAACAGGCGCGCCAGCGCCGCGGCGGCGAGCGGCCGGGTGATTGCGCGGCTTTCGGCCAGCGCCTCGCGATCAAGTTCGGCCACGATCAGGTTCGCCGCCTCCAGCGAGCGCTCCATCCTCACGACGATGTAGTCCACCACCGCCCCGTCGACGGCGAGCTGGCGGTCGGCGAACAGCTTGACGACGACGCGGCGGAGCAACTCGTCGTCCGGCTCGCCGAGCTCCACGGGTCTCGCCGCGCGCAGGCGGGAAGCAAGGTCGGCGAGCTTCAGCGGCAGTGCCGACGGCCACGTCCGACTGGTCAGCAGCACCGGCGCCCCGCGCTCGCCGGCGAGATTGAGGAGATGGAACAGGGCCGCCTCGGCGATCGGGCCGGCGTGGAGGTCCTCCACCGCCACCGCACCGGCGGCCACCATCGCCGGCACCGCGCCGTCGTCGAGGGCGGCGGCCGTGGTCACCGGCGCGCCGCTCCGCGCCCGCCAGATCTCGACCAGGTGGCTCTTGCCCGAGCCGACCGGTCCGGCGAGCAGCACCACATGTGCCGGCCAGTGCGGCCAGCGGTCGATCAGGTCGATCGCCTGGCGGTTGGCGGCGCCGACGAGAAAGTCGGCGCGGGTCATGGCGGCGCCATGCGGCAGGCTGAACGCCAGCTGCCGCCCGGCCGGGTGGTCCGTGCTCATCAGGCCTGCGGCGGCTCCTCCTCACCCTGGAACATCGGGCTCGCCCGATAAAGTTCGAGGGCGTGGTGGATGAGCACACCGACCGCCGCCGTCGCCGGCACCGCCAGCAGAAGTCCGACGAAGCCGAACAGGAGGCCGAAGGCAAACAGCCCGAAGAGCAGCCACACCGGATGCACACCGACGAACGAGCCGAGCAGGCGCGGTTGCAGAACGTAGCCCTCCAGCATCTGCCCGGCGAGAAAGACCGCCACCACCGCCGCGATCCAGATCCAGTCCGGCCAGTACTGGGCAAAGGCGACGCCGATGGAGATGACGAAGCCGACCGCAAAGCCGCCGTAGGGAATGAAGCTGATGAAGCCGGCGATGATGCCGATCAGCAGGGCGTAGTTGAGCCCGACCAGGAACAGGCCGGAAGCATAGAAGATGCCGAGGATCAGACCGGACAGCATCTGGCCGCGGACGAAGGCGGCGACCTTGTGGTCGATCTGGCTGGCGAGGAAACGGATCTCGTCGGCGTGGTCGCGCGGCAGCAGGTCGTCGACGCGGGCGACCATCTTGTCCCAGTCGCGCAGCAGGTAGAAGGCAACGAACGGCGTGATGACGAACAGCGACAGCACGTTGAGCAGCGCCAGACTTCCGGACCACAACGACGGCACCACCGTGGCAACCAGGTTGCTGCCGCCGGAAAGGAAGCCGCCGAGCGATGGCGCGTTTTCCGACGACAGGCCAAGGTAGCGCGCCCATTCGCTGTCGAGGAACGAGTTCACCAGGTCCTGCAGCTGCTGGATCGTCGTCGGCAGGTGCTGGATAAATTCGGAGAGCTGGTTGACCACCACCGGTCCGATCAGCAGGAGCAGCAGCGCCAGCAGGACCACCGCGATCACCAGAATCACGATCGTCGCGGAGGGCCGGTCAAGGCCGCGACGCTCCAGCCAGTCGGCGACTGGATCGAGGGCGTACGCGAGCGCCGTCCCGGCGACGAACGGCAGCATGATCGAGCGCAGGATGTAGAGGACCACCAGCGTGGCCACCAGCGCGAGCAGCCAGAAGACGGCAACCTGTTGACGCCGCGTCATGACCAATGATCCTTGCGCGCACGGTCGAGCGGGGCCGTGTTGACGCCGCCCATATGCCGGACCCAGTCAACTAGATACAGCGCCGCCGAAGTGGCCGTCAAAACGCCGACCACGTAGTTGAGCCCGAGCCGGAGCGCCGCGAGGTCGGGACCGAAAGCGAGGTCGCCGAGGACCACAGCGGCGAGGATGATCTGGGCGAGGGTGTTGACCTTGCTGACTGCCGCCGGGCGCATCGGCATCGGCTGGCCCATCATCCACGACAGGAGCACGCCACCGACAATCAGAAGGTCGCGGCTGACGACGAGGATCGCCACCCATACCGGGATTTCACCATAGCTGGCGAAGGTGACGTAGATCGAAACGAGCAGCGCCTTGTCGGCGACCGGGTCGAGGTAGGCGCCGAGATCGGAGCGCAGGTTGAACTGGCGGGCGATGAACCCGTCGACCGCATCGCTGATGCCGGCCGCCACGAACGTCCAGAACGCCGCCACCGGGTGCGGCGCAATGATCAGCCACACCACCAGCGGAACCAGCAATAGCCGCCCGATCGTAATCAGGTTGGGGATCGTTACCGGAATTTGCCCCGCTCCATGCCCCGGGCCGCATCACAGCCGGCCCCCGCCAGTGCTAGAAATGGCATCGTCGCGGGGCGTTGCCAAGCGTCTGGGCTCGCGGAGCCCGCGCCAACTCCTTGCATTCGCCGGGCATTCATGGATTCGATGCGCCGCGAGGAGAGCCACCTGACTCATGCCACCTGAAACGCTGAAGCCCGATCGGCCGGCGAGCTACGCCGCCGCCGGCGTCAACATCGACGCCGGAAACGCGCTGGTTGCCGCCATCAAGCCGTTGGCCGCGACCACGCGGCGCCCCGGCGTGGTCGGGGAGATCGGCGGCTTCGGCGGCCTCTTCGACCTGAAGGGCGCCGGCTACAGGGACCCCCTCCTGGTCGCCGCGACCGACGGCGTCGGCACCAAGCTCAGGATCGCCATCGACACGGGCATCCTCGATACCGTCGGCATCGACCTGGTCGCCATGTGCGTCAACGACCTGATCGTGCAGGGCGCCGAGCCGCTGTTCTTCCTCGACTACTTCGCCACCGGCCGTCTCGATCCGGCCGCCGGCGCCGCCATCGTCACCGGCATTGTGGAGGGTTGCCGGCTTGCCGACGCCGCGCTCATCGGCGGCGAGACCGCCGAGATGCCCGGCCACTACGCCGGCGAGGACTTCGACCTCGCCGGCTTCGCCGTCGGCGCGGTCGAGCGCGACCGGCTCCTGCCCCGCAGCGATATCGTGCCCGGCGACCGCCTGCTGGCGCTCGCCTCCTCCGGGCTCCATTCCAACGGCTTCTCGCTGACGCGCCGGCTCGTCGCCGATGCCGGTTTCCGGTACGACCAGCCGGCGCCGTTCGATCCCTCCCGTTCGCTCGGCCAGGCGCTGCTCACCCCCACCCGCATCTACGTCGCCGCGCTCAAGCGGGTCATCCGCGCCACCGGCGCGATCAAGGCGCTCGCCCACATCACCGGCGGCGGCCTGCCGGAGAACCTGCCGCGGGTACTTCCCGATGACGTCGCGGCGCGGATCGATCTTTCCCGGCTGCCGGTGCCGCCGGTGATCCGCTGGCTCGCCGACATCGTCTCGATCGGCGAGCGCGAGATGCTGCGCACGTTCAACTGCGGCGCCGGCATGGTGGCGGTCGTCAGCGCCGCCGATGCCGCCGGAATCGCCGCCGCGCTCTCCGACATGGGCGAGACGGTGGTCGATATCGGCGAAGTCGAGGCGCGCGACAGGTCGGCGGTCGTCTTCGACGGCTCCCTCCCCGCGGCGGTCGCCCGATGACGCGCAAGCGCGCGGCCGTCCTCATTTCCGGGCGTGGTTCCAACATGGCGGCGCTGGTATCGGCGGCGGCCGCCGCCGACTACCCGGCCGAGATCGCGCTGGTGCTGTCGAACAACCCCCGCGCCGCCGGCCTCGCCCATGCGAGCGCGGCGGGCATCGCCACCGCCGTAGTGGACGCCAAAGCGTTCGCCGACAGGCCGGCGTTCGAGGCGGCGGTCGACGCGCAGCTCACGGCGACCCGGATCGACATCGTCTGCCTCGCCGGTTTCATGCGGCTGTTGTCGGCGGCATTCGTGGACGCATGGCGCGACCGCCTCATCAACATCCACCCGTCGCTGCTGCCTTCCTTCCGCGGCCTCGACACCCACGCCCGCGCCATCGAGGCGGGCGTCCGCATCCACGGCTGTACCGTCCACTACGTCCGCGCCGCCATGGACGACGGCCCAATCATCGCCCAGGCGGCGGTGCCGGTGCTGGCCGGCGACGATGCGGACACGCTCGCCGAGCGCGTGCTCGCCGCCGAGCATCGGCTCTACCCGATGGCGCTGGCGCTCGTCGCCGCGGACCGCGCCCGCGTGGTCGAGGAGCGGGTGGTGATCGACGGGCGAGGCGCCGCCGGCGACGTCGATCCTCGTGTCCCCTGCCCTCGATTGATCCTCCAATGGTGCGCCGCGCGCCATGAACTACCGCCACGCCTTCCACGCCGGCAATTTCGCCGACGTGGTCAAGCACTCCGTCCTTGCCCTCCTGATCGAGCGGCTGAAGGCGAAGGAGACCGCCTTCCGCGTCATCGACACCCATGCCGGCGCCGGGCTCTATGACCTCGCCGGTGACGAGGCCTCGCGCACGGGCGAATGGCGGGGCGGCATCGGCCGCCTGTGGGGCGCCGAACTGCCGTCCACCCTCGCCGACCTCGTCCGGCCCTATCTCGACGCTGTCGGCGCCGCCAACCCGCACGGCGCCCTTGCCCGCTATCCGGGATCGCCTTGGATCACCCGCCATCTCCTGCGGGCGCAGGACCGGCTGACCGCCGTCGAGCTTCACCCCGACGATGGCCCCGACCTCGCCGCCCTGTTTGCCGGCGACTACCAGGTGCGGGTGATCAAACTCGACGGCTGGCTGGCGCTCGGCGCTTTCGTGCCGCCGAAGGAGCGCCGGGGCCTCGTCCTCGTCGACCCGCCGTACGAGGAGCGCGGCGAGTTCGAGCGGCTCGCCGCCGCGTTCCGCAACGCCCACCGCCGCTGGCCCACCGGCATCTATGCCCTGTGGTACCCGGTCAAGGACCTCGTGGCCGTCGACGGGTTGCGCATCGCGCTGGCGAAAAGCGGCATCCGCCGGCTCCTCCGTGCCGAATTGACCATCCGCGACCGGAACACCGGCGGCACGTTCAACGGCACGGGGCTTATCATCTGCAATCCGCCGTGGCAGTTCGCCGAGGCGCTGGCCGCGCTGCTTGCCGGCCTGGTGCCGCTGCTGGCGGTCGGCGACGGGGCGGGTCACACGATCGACGAAATCGCCGGCGAATAATGGCCGCCGGCTTGACCGGGACCGGGCCGCGTCGCATGGTCGCGGCTATCCTGGAATCACCACGGGAGACGGCTCCATGCTGCGCATCCTGACCGCCTTCCTGCTCGTCGCCTCCTTCGCCGGAACCGCGCGCGCCGCCGACTACTACGGGGGCCCGGTCATGGCCGCGCCCGCCTACACGACGCTGCCGGCCTGCGACGAGCCGGGCGTGCTCGCCCGCGTCACCAGCAAATTCGCCTACCAGGACGCGCACATCACCCTCACCGGGGTCGCCATCAGCCGCATCGATAGCGTCCGCCAGAGGGCGTTGAAGGCCGGCGGCCCGAGCTTCACCGACGTGCGCTACTGCAACGGCACGGCGTGGCTGTCGAACGGCCGCCGCTCCGAGGTGGTTTTCATCATCGAGGGGCCGATGAAGGGCACGTTCTCCATCGGCTGGAACGTGGAATCGTGCGTCGTCGGCTACGACCCCTGGCACGTTTACGAAACCCGCTGCCGTTCCATCCGTCCCTGATCGCGGCGGCTTTCGCGGCGTTCCTGTCGGCGGCGTTGCCGGCGAGCGCCGGCGGCACGGCGGGCGACTTCGACTTCTACGTGCTGGCGCTGTCGTGGTCGCCGGCGACCTGCGACGACAGCGCGGAGTGCGCTCTCGGTCGTGGTTTCGTCGTCCACGGCCTGTGGCCGGAGTATGAGCACGGCTACCCCGACTACTGCCCCTCGAACCTGAGGCGCGACCTCGACCGGGCAACCGTCGCGGCGATCGGCGATCTCATCCCCGACCCGTCGCTCGCCGCCCACGAGTGGGTCAGGCACGGCCTCTGTTCGGGCCTCAGTCAGCAACGCTACTTCGCGCTCGTCCGGGAGGCAGCCGCGCGTGTCGCCATCCCCGCGACCTTCACCGGCAAATCACCGGGCCGCCTGTCACCTCGGGCGATCGAGGCCGCGTTCGTAGCCGCCAACCGCGGGCTCACCACCAACGGCCTGTCGGTGCAGTGCCGGGACGGCCGGTTCACCGAGATCAGGGTGTGCCTGACGAAGGACCTCGCATTTCGCCCGTGCGCCGAGGTCGACGCCGACAGCTGTCACGCCGGGTCGCTCGGCGTGCCTGCCCCGCGCTAGATCATCAGAAGAAAAAGCCCCTCACGGGGTTGCCGTGAGGGGCGCCTGAGACGCGCGCTGCGCAAGGCCGCGTTCAGAACTTGAAGCCGAGGCCGGCCATCACGTCGTTGGACTTGTACGAGACCGGACCGGCGACGTTGAAGTTGGTGGTGCCGAGGTTGGTGTGGCGGAATTCCAGCCGCCCGAAGACCTTCTGGGACAGCGCGGCATCGACGCCGGCGCCCACGGTCCAGCCCACTTTCGAGGCCGATTCGGTCGAGGGACTCGTTGTCACGGCCTTCACCCGTCCAACCGCGACGCCGCCGGTGCCGTAGACCATGATCTTGTCCATGGCGAAGCCGATGCGGCCGCGAAAGGTCGCGTCCCACGGGTTGCTGACGGTGAGGCCGCCGCTGGTGCCGGTCTTGCCGGTGGCGGTGAAGTCACCTTCCACGCCCAGCACCAGGTTGGTGTTGGTCTGGAAGTTGGTGCCGGCGAAGGCGCCGCCGATCCAGCCGTTGTTCGGCGAGGTGGACGGCGCGGTGTTGGCCCAGCCGAAGCCGCCGGTGAGACCCATGTACGGCCCGCTCCATGAGAACGCCGGGGCCGGGTTGTAGTACGAGGGCGTGCTCGGCGGTGCCCCGTAGGGCGGGATGTCGGCGGCAGCGGCGACGCCGGCACTGGCGAGCAGGGCCGCGGCGCTTGCACCGAGCAAAAGGATACGCGACATAGTTACCTCCTATTGATCCGCTATCGCCGAGAGGAAATCCGCGGGCTCAGCGAAAGTTCCGCCCGGCTTCAAGTGCACGGATGTAAGGGGAGCAATACGGCGTAAACGTTAGCAAAATGCGGTGCGCAGGCGGCCATACCAAGGCCGTTTGTGGTGTTCCAGAATGGCAACAAATGCCTTCTAACCTATTGACTGGACACGCGGTTCTACCGAGCGCCGAGCAGCCGTTCCACGGTCCCGAAACGGGACGGGCAACCGTCAACGATTAAACAGGGTTAACCAACCGTTATGGCCTCAACCCCTCCCGTCGCGCTCGTTACCGGCGGCGCGCGCCGCATCGGACGCGCCATCGTCGAGGACCTCGCCGCCCACGGCTGGGCCATCGCCATCCACTACAACCGCTCGCGCGAGGACGCCGAAACCGTCGCCGGCGCGATACGCGCCGCCGGCGGCCGCGCGGCCCTGGTCACCGGCGACTTCGCCGATTTCGGTTGCCTCAAGGGCATCGTCGACCAGGCGGCCGACGCCCTCGGCGCGCCGACGCTGCTCGTCAACAACGCCTCGATCTTCGAGAACGACACCGTCGGCGCCCTCGACCGCCACCTGTGGGAGCGGCAGCTCACGATCAACCTCGCCGCGCCGGTCTTCCTCGCCGAGGCCTTCGCGGCGCGCGTGCCCGACGGCGTCGAGGGCAACGTCGTCAACCTCCTCGACCAGCGCATCTGGAAGCCGACGCCGCGCCATTTCTCCTACCAGATATCCAAGTCGGCCCTGTTCACCGCGACCGAGACGCTGGCTCAGGCGCTGGCGCCGCGCATTCGGGTCAACGCCATCGCGCCGGGGCCGGTGCTGCCGAGCGCCCGCATGACGCGAGGAACGCTTCCGCAAGCAGACGGAGGGCATCCTTCTTCGCCGGCCGCCTGCCCTTGCCGACTTCGGCCGCACCGTCCGCTATTTCGTCGAGACCCGCTCGATCACCGGCCAGGTCATCGCCCTCGACGGCGGCCAGCACCTCGGCTGGCAGACCCCCGACATCGCCGCCATCCAGGAGTGACGGGTTTCGTGCGGGACGCGGCAACGCTCGCTATATATTCCCCATGAACGACTCCCCGTCCGCCGCCGGCAATACGCTCGCCCGCGGCGTCGACGTCATCGCCGACAACGTCAAGCGGCTGCCCAACGGCCCCGGCGTCTATCGCATGATCGACGCCAAGGGCACGGTCCTCTACGTCGGCAAGGCGCGCAACCTCAAGAAACGGGTGGCGAACTACACGCGCGTCAGCCAGGAGGCGCGGATCGCCCGCATGATCCAGGCGACGGCGGCGATGGAGTTCGTCTCCACCCGCACCGAGACCGAGGCGCTGCTGCTCGAGGCGAACCTGATCAAGCGCCTCAGGCCGCGCTTCAACGTGCTGCTGCGCGACGACAAGTCGTTCCCGTACATCGTCATCACCGAGGACCACCCGGCCCCGCAGATCGCCAAGCATCGCGGCGCGCGCACGCGCAAGGGCACCTATTTCGGCCCGTTCGCTTCGGCCGGCGCCGTCGGGCGCACCATCAACGCGCTGGAGCGCGCCTTCCTGCTGCGCTCGTGCTCGGACGCGGTCTACGCCACCCGCACCCGTCCCTGCCTGCTCCACCAGATCAAGCGCTGCTCGGCGCCGTGCACCGGCGAAATCTCGCTTGAGGACTACGCGCTGCTCGTCGGCGAGGCGAAGGCGTTCCTCTCCGGCAAGAGCCAGGCGGTGCGCACGCAGATGCAGGCGGCGATGTCGGCGGCGGCCGAGCGGCTCGACTACGAGGCGGCGGCGCGCTACCGCGACCGCCTCGCCGCCCTCTCCCACGTCCAGGCCCACCAGGGCATCAACCCGCGCACCGTCGAGGAGGCGGACCTCTTCGCCTGCCATCAGGAGGGCGGCCACACCTGCATCGAGGTGTTCTTCTTCCGCACCGGGCAGAACTGGGGCAACCGCGCCTACTTCCCGCGCGCCGACCGGGCGCTCGAGGCCGGCGCGGTGCTCGGCGCCTTCCTCGCCCAGTTCTACGACGACAAGCCGGTGCCGAAGCTCATCCTGTTGTCGCACGCGATCGAGGAGCAGGCGCTGCTCGCCGAGGCGCTGAGCGAGCGGAGCGGCCATCGCGTCACCGTCTCGGTCCCGCAGCGCGGCGAGAAGCGCGAGCTGGTCGACCAGGCGCTCGCCAACGCCCGCGAGGCGCTCGGCCGCGAGCTCGCCGTCTCCGCCTCGCAGGCGACCCTGCTCGCCGGCCTCGCCGAGCGCTTCGGCCTCGCCGAGCCGCCGCGCCGCATCGAGATCTACGACAACAGCCACATCATGGGCACCAACGCCGTGGGCGTGATGGTGGTCGCCGGGCCGGACGGGTTCGTGAAGGGCCAGTACCGCAAGTTCAACATCCGCTCCGAGGACCTCACGCCCGGCGACGACTACGGCATGATGCGCGAGGTGCTCGGCCGCCGCTTCGCCCGTCTGATGCGCGAGGTCGGACCCCGCGACGGCGAGCGCGGCGAGGAGGCCGGCATCGGCCCATGGCCCGACCTGGTGCTGATCGACGGCGGCCGCGGCCAGCTCGCGGCGGCGTGCGAGGTGCTGGCCGAGCTCGGCATCTCCGACCTGCCGCTCATCGGCATCGCCAAGGGGCCGGACCGCGACGCCGGCCGCGAGACGTTCTACATCGCGGGGCGCGAGTCCTTCATGCTGCCGCCGCGCGATCCGGTCCTCTACTTCGTGCAGCGGCTGCGCGACGAGGCCCACCGCTTCGCCATCGGCTCGCACCGCGCGCGGCGCAAGTCCGACATCGCCCGCAACCCGCTCGACGAGATCGCCGGCATCGGCCCGGCGCGCAAGCGCGCGCTGCTACGCCACTTCGGCACGGCCAAGGCGGTCAGCCGCGCCAACATCGAGGACCTCACCGCCGTTCCCGGCATCTCCGACGAAACCGCGCGCACGGTTTACGGCTTCTTTCACGAGAGCGGCGATTGAGGCTCGCGGCGGCAGGCCGGTGTTCACCAGAGCTGGATCAGCCCCACCTTGTCGGCGGTGACGGCGGCAACGTAGGCGCCGCCCGCGAGGAGGATCAGAAACACCGCGAACGAGCCCAGGTCCTTCGCCGCCTTGGCGAAGGCGCTGTGGTGCGGCGACACCTCGTCGGCGATCAGCTCGATGCAGGTGTTGAGCGCCTCGATGCTGATCAGGACGCAGAAGAGCAGGAGAAAGATCAGGATTTCGCCGAGCGAACTTCTCAGGATCATCAGCCAGGCGACGGCGAGCGCCGAAATCGCGATCTCGATGCGCGCCGCCAGCTCGCGCCCGACAAGGTGCGACATCCCGGCGATCGAATAGCCGGTGGCATGTACGACGTGGCGAAGGGCTTCCAGCACGGCTCGCGACCCTGCCAATCGGGGGCGACGGCGCCAGATAACCCCCGAACGTTTAACGCTTCGTCACGCATGATGGTTGCATTTCGTGGACGTGCGCGGAAAATCAGCCCTAGCATGGTGAATGCCGGGCGGAGGGCGGCCGCGTCGGCGCGTCTTGGAGCGCGACCAACATGACGGCACGGAAGGCGAACCGGTGAGCGAGCAGGCGCGTCTGGGACGATCCGCGGGACCTCCCGCGGACGGGCGGCTGCATGCCCTGTCGCTGCCCAACCTGCTCACCTACGGCCGCGTCGCGGCCGTGCCGGCGCTGGTGCTCTGCTTCTACATCGAGGGCTACGCCAGCCGCTGGTTGAGCCTGGCGGTGTTCATCGCCGCCAGCGTCAGCGACTTCCTCGACGGCTACCTGGCGCGCGCCTGGCACCAGCAATCGGCGATCGGCCGCATGCTCGACCCGATCGCCGACAAGCTGCTGGTGGCGACGGCGCTGATGCTGCTCGTCTGGGACGGCACCATCGGCGACTGGTCGCTGCTCGCCGCCATCGTCATCCTCGCCCGCGAGATTTCGGTGTCGGGCCTGCGCGAATTCCTGGCCGAGGTGCGCGTCAGCGTGCCGGTGTCGCGGCTGGCCAAGTGGAAGACCACCATGCAGATGGTGGCGATCGGCTTCCTGCTGGCGGGGCCGGCCGGCGACCGGCTCCTGCGCTACGAGTTCGGCGGCCTCGGCGTCGTCACCTACATCGGCCTGCTTCTGTTATGGATTTCCGCCCTCATCACGCTCTATACCGGCTACGACTATTTCCGCGCCGGGGTGCGCCATCTGATGGGAGAGGACGCGTGAAGGTCCTGTATTTCGCCTGGGTGCGCGAACGGATCGGCCGGACGGAGGAAGAGATCGACCCGCCCGCCACCGTGCGCACCACCGCCGAGCTGGTCGAATGGCTGAAGACCCGCGGGCCGGAATACGAGCACGCGCTGGCCGAGCCCGCCGCGGTCCGCATCGCCCTCGACCGCGTCCACGCCGCCAGCGACGCCTCGATCGCCGGCGCCAGCGAGGTGGCGATCTTCCCGCCGATGACCGGCGGCTAGGCGATGATTACCCCCACCGTCCGCGTCCAGACCGGCGCCTTCGACATCGCCGCCGAGGTGGCGAAGCTCCGCGCCCGCGCCGGCGTCGGCGCCATCGTCACCTTCACCGGCGTCTGCCGCGACGAGGGCGGCCGCCTCGATGCCCTGGAACTCGAGCACTACCCCGGCATGGCGGAGACCGAAATCACCCGCATCTCGGCCGAGGCCGCCGACCGCTGGCCGCTCACCGGCGTCACCGTCATCCACCGCCACGGCAAGATCGCCGTCGGGCGAGGACATCGTGCTGGTGGTCACCGCCTCGTCGCACCGCGACGCGGCCTTCGAGGCGGCGCGCTTCATCATGGACTTCCTGAAGACCAACGCGCCGTTCTGGAAGAAGGAGCACCCGGCCGGCGCGCCGGCCGGCGACTGGGTCGAAGCCCGCGAAGCCGACGACGAGGCCGCCGGGCGCTGGCGGCGCTAGGCCGCGCTACTCAGACTTCCACTGCGTCTTGGCTTCGCTCGCCGGCTTGCTGAGGTGGATCTGCGAGTCGACGCGGTCGACCCAGCCGAGCGGAATGAAGTGGTGCTTCTGATCGGCGGAATCGGTGCGGGTCAGCTTGATCATGTCGTCGCCGGACATATGGTCCACGGTCCCGACGTGGCCGCCTTCGCTGCCGACCACTTCCATGTCTTCCTTGATGTCCATCGCGTTCATGGCATCCTCCGTTTCAGGTTGATGCCACTACAACGCGCGGTCGTGCGATTGGTTCGCCGCCCTAACCCACGATCTCCACCGCCGCGAACCAGTAGGCGATCTCTTCCGCCGCCGTCTCCGGCGCGTCGGAGCCGTGCACCGAGTTCTCGCCGATCGATTTGGCGAACTCCTTGCGGATGGTGCCGGCGTCGGCCTTGGCGGGGTCGGTGGCGCCCATCACCGCGCGATTTTTGGCGACGGCGCCCTCGCCCTCCAGCACCTGCACCACGGTCGGGCCCGACGACATGAACTCGCAGAGCTCGTCGAAGAACGGCCGCGCGCGGTGGACGGCGTAGAAGCCCTCCGCCTGCTTGCCGCGACATCCACACCCGCTTCTGCGCGACGATCCTCAGCCCCGCCGCTTCGAGCTTGGCGTTGATCGCGCCGGTCAGGTTGCGCGCGGTTGCGTCCGGCTTGATCATCGAAAAAGTGCGCTCGACGGCCATCGTTGCTCCTGTCGGGTGATGGAAGGTGGCGGGTGTATACCGGCCCGGCCGGCGAGCGACAAGCGCGCGCTTCAGCGCGGCCGGCCGGGCCTTGCCGGCGGCGGCGACCAGCTCGGCCAGCGCGCGGAAGTCGCGCTCGCGCGGCGAGCGCTTGCGCCAGGCGAGGCCGATGGTGCGGTGCGGCTCGGGCCTGACGAAGCGCACCAGTTTCAGCCGCGGGTCGTTGATGACCCCGGCGTCGATGGCAAGCTCCGGCACCAGCGTGATCCCCTGCCCCGCCGCCACCAGTTGCACGATGGTCGCAAGGCTGGTGGCGCCGACACTCGACAGCCGGTGCGGGTCGATGGCGCGGCAGACCGCCAGCGCCTGGTCGCGCAGGCAGTGGCCGTCCTCCAGCAGCAGAAGTTCGTCGGCCCTGATCGCCGCCGGGTCCGCCCGCGCACGCCGCGCGTGCGGCGAACCGGCGGGCGCGGCCAGCACGAAGGCGTCGTCGAAGGCGGCGGCCTCGGCGAGCTTGTCGTCGTCGAGCGGCAGGCTGGCGACGATGGCGTCGAGCGCGCCGGCCGCCAGCTCGGCCGTCAGCACGTCGGTGATGGTCTCGCGCACGGTCAGCCGCGCGTGCGGGTAGCGCGCCGCCACCTGTTCGAACAGCCGCGGCAGCAGATACGGCGCCACCGACGGGATGACGCCGAGGCGAACCGGCCCGGCGAGGACGGCGCCGCGGGCGTGCGCCAGTTCCTGCAGGTCGCGCACCGCCGCCAGGATGTCGCCGGCGCGCTCGGCGACCTCGCGGCCGAGGTCCGTCAGTTCGGCGCCGGCCGAGGTCCGCTCGACCAGCGCGCCGCCGAGTTCGGCCTCCAGCTCGCGCAGTTGCATCGACAGCGCCGGCTGGGAGACGCCGGCCGCTTCCGCCGCCCGGCCGAAGTGACCGGTGGCGGCGAGCGCCTGGAAGTAGCGAAGCTGACGAAGGGTGATCATCCCGATAAGTGTAGCTTATCGTGGGTGCGACACAATATGATTGGATTTTATGGGCCCGCTTGCCAATTTGCGCAGCATCAATGCGCGCCGGCAGGGCGCGCGCTGACGTCGAAGCCCGATCCGGAGGAGGCAAGAACGATGGACGCCAAAGTCGACGACGCGGGCAAGTGCCCGGTCGCTGCACGGGACCACGCGCGTGGGAATGCAGGCAACAGCGACTGGTGGCCGCACCAGTTGAACCTCGACGATTCTGCACAGGAACTCGGCCCTTCCGAATCCCATGGGCAAGGCGTTCGACTACGCCAAGGAGTTCAGGAAGCTCGACCTCAAGGCCCTGAAGAAAGACCTGACCGCGCTGATGACGGACAGCCAGGAATGGTGGCCGGCGGACTTCGGCCACTACGGCGGCCTCTTCATTCGCATGGCGTGGCACAGCGCCGGCACCTATCGCACCGCCGATGGTCGCGGCGGCGCCGGCGGCGGCCAGCAGCGCTTCGCGCCGCTCAACTCCTGGCCGGACAACGCGAACCTCGACAAGGCGCGCCGGCTGCTGTGGCCGATCAAGCAGAAGTACGGCAACCGGATTTCATGGGCCGACCTGATGGTCCTCGCCGGCAACGTCGCCCTCGAGTTCGATGGGCTTCAAGACGTTCGGCTTCGGCGGCGGCCGCGTCGACATCTGGGAGCCCGAGGAGACTCTACTGGGGCGCCGGAGGGAACGTGGCTCGGCGACGAACGCTACAGCGGCGAACGCGAGCTTGAGAACCCGCTCGCCGCCGTGCAGATGGGCCTCATCTACGTCAACCCGGAAGGGCCGAACGGCAAGCCGGATCCGGTCGCCGCCGCCAGGGATATCCGCGAGACGTTCTTCCGCATGGCGATGAACGATGAGGAGACCGTTGCGCTCATCGCCGGCGGTCATAGCTTCGGCAAGACCCACGGCGCCGGCGACCCGTCACTTCTCGGCCCGGAGCCGGAAGGCGCGCAGATCGAAGATCAGGGTCTCGGCTGGAAGAGCAAGCTCGGCTCGCGGCGTTGGCGCCGATGCCATCACCGGCGGCCCGGAAGTCACCTGGACGCAGACGCCGACGAAGTGGAGCAACCACTTCTTCGACAATCTGTTCCGGTTCGAATGGGAATTGGAGAAGAGCCCGGCGGGTGCTTATCAGTGGCACGCGAAGGACGCGCCGGCCGACGTCCCGGATGCGCACAACAAGTCGAAAAAGCATGTGCCGACCATGCTGACCACGGACCTGTCGCTGCGTTTCGATCCGGCCTACGAAAAGATCTCGCGGCGCTTCTACGAGCATCCGGACGAGTTCGCGGACGCCTTCGCCCGCGCGTGGTTCAAGCTCGATCCACCGCGACATGGGGCCGAAGGTCGCGCTACCTCGGGCCCGAAGTCCCGAAGGAAGACCTGATCTGGCAGGACCCGATCCCGGCGGTCGATCACAAGCTTGTCGGCAACCGGGACATCGCGGACCTCAAGGAGAAGATCCTGGCTTCGGGACTTTCGGTCTCCGAACTCGTCTCCACCGCCTGGGCGTCGGCGTCGACCTTCCGCGGCTCGGACAAGCGCGGCGGCGCCAACGGGGCGCGTATCCGCCTCGCTCCGCAGAAGAACTGGGAGGTCAACCAGCCGCGGCAACTGGCGAAGGTCCTCAAGACGCTCGAAGCGATCCAGAAAAGCTTCAACCGCTCGGCCAGGGGCGGCAAGAAGGTCTCGCTCGCCGACCTGATCGTGCTCGGCGGCTCGGCCGCCATCGAGAAGGCGGCGGCGGACGCCGGGACCGAGGTGAAGGTGCCCTTCACGCCGGGACGCATGGACGCCTCGCAGGAGCAGACGGACGCCGACTCTTTCGCCCCGCTGGAGCCGCGCGCCGACGGTTTCCGCAACTATGCGCAAGGCAGGCAGTTCATGCTGCCGGAGGAGGCGCTGGTCGACCAGCGCGCAACTGTTGACGCCTGACCGCGCCGGAGATGACCGTGCTCGTCGGCGGCCTGCGTGTGCTCGGCGCCAACCACGGCAAATCGAAGCATGGCGTCTTCACCAAGCGGCGCGGAGAAGCTCACCAACGACTTCTTCGTCAACCTGCTCGACATGCGCACCGATATGGAAGGCGACCTCGGAGGGCGAAGACCTCTACGAGGGACATGACCGCAAGAGCGGCAAGCTCAAGTGGACCGCCACCCGCGTCGACCTCGTCTTCGGTTCGAACTCGCAGCTCGGGCCATCGCCGAAGTCTACGGGCAGGACGACGCGCAGAAGAAATTCGTGCGCGACTTCGTCGCCGCCTGGACCAAGGTGATGAACGCCGACCGCTTCGACGTGGCGTGATCGGTTTGAACGTTTGGATCCGGCGGCGGTGCCCTGGCGCCGCCGCCGGCTTGATCTGTCACATGGATCGTTTAGGACCGCCGTGCTGCCATCGCTCGGAGGGGACACGATCATGGGCGACATCCACGTAGTCTTCGGCACGGGGTCCGTCGGGCGCGCGCTGATCGATGCGCTGGCCGGGCGCGGCCTGCCGGTGCGGGCGGTTTCCCGCTCGCCTGCCGTCGGCCTCCCCGACGGCGTCGAACACGCGACCGGCGACGCTGCCGACCCGGCGTTCGCCATCGCGGCGGCGAGCGACGCCGTGGCCGTCTACCAGTGCCTCAACCCACCCTACCATCGCTGGGGCGAGCTTTTTCCGCCGTTGCAGCGTTCCATTGTCGCCGCGGCGCAAGGCGCAAGCGCCCGCTACGTTTCCTTCGAAAACATCTACATGTACGGAGACACCCGCGGTGCGCCGATGACCGAGCAGGCGCCACACGTCCCCCACACTCGCAAGGGCCGGCTGCGCGCCGCCATGGCGGACGAGCTGAAGCGCCTTTCCGACGCCGGCGATCTCGCGCTCGTCACTGCGCGCGCCTCGGATTATTTCGGGCCGCGCGCCCGCGACCAGTCGCCGCTCGGCGCCCGGGTCATCGGCCGCGCGCTGGCCGGTCAGTCGGCCCAGGTCGTCGGCGACCCGGACCAGCCGCACAGCTACACCTACCTCCCCGACATCGGTGCCGCATTGGCGACACTCGGCACCGACGAGCGCGCGCTCGGCCAGGTGTGGCACGTGCCCAATGCACCGCCACGCACCACGCGCCAGCTCATCGCCATGATCGCAGAAGCGATCGGCGCCGACATCAAGGTGTCAGCGGCGCCGAAGCTCTTCCTGCGGCTCCTCGGCCTCTTCAACCCTGACGCCGGTGAGCTGGTCGAGATGCTCTACGAATTCGAGCAGCCGTTCATCGTCGACAGCAGCAAGTTCGAAGACGCGTTCGGGATAAACCCAACGCCGTTCGAAGAATCGATCCCGGCCACGGTCGCCTGGTGGCGATCAGCCGCGACGCAGTGATGAACTTTCGCCGTTCTCAGTCGTCGTGCCGGCTCCGTTTAGCGCGCGCCGCCTCCTTGACCATGCGGCCGAACCCGCGCTCGCGGGCGCGTCGCTCGTGCAGCGCCTCCGCGTTGCGCGCCTCCTCGGCGGCGAGCTTGCGGTAACGCCTCAGCCGTTCTGGGTCGAGGCCGCCGCCGGCGACCGCTTCCTGGACGGCGCATCCCGGCTCACCCTCGTGGCGGCAATCGGCGAAGCGGCACGCGCGGCCGAGGGCGACGACCTCGGCGAAGACGTCCTCGATGCCGGCCTCCGCGTCGGTGAGCTGGAGCTCGCGCATGCCCGGGGTATCGAGCAGCCAGCCGCCGGTGGCGAGGCGGTGCAGGGAGCGGCCGCTGGTCGTGTGGCGCCCCTTGTCATCGTCTTCCCGGATGCCGCTCGTCGCCTGTGCTGCGCGACCGACAAGCGTGTTGACGATGGTCGATTTGCCGACGCCTGACGAGCCGACCAGCGCAACCGTCTGGCCGGGGCCGCACCAGCTGGCGAGCCTGGATACCTCGCGCGGTTCGCGTGCGTCGAGCGTTTCGACCGGCAGGCCGGGCATAAGCCTTGCCGCCGCCGCGACGTAAGCGCCGGCATCGTCCGTGAGGTCGGCTTTGGTCAGGACGACGACGGGCGTCACCTCGGCCTCACGGGCAAGGGCCAGGTATCGCTCCAGGCGGGCGACGTTGAAGTCCTGATTGCAGGAGGTGACGATCAGCAGCGTGTCGACGTTGGCGGCGATCAACTGGATGCGGCGGCCGGTTCCGGCAGCCCGGCGCTTGAACAGGCTCTTGCGCGCGAGCACCCGGGAGGGCCGTGGCGAAGCACCGTCGACGAGCAACCAGTCGCCGACGGTCGCCTGCGCCGTCTCGTCGTCTGACGGCACCGGCGGCGCTATGCGCCGGGTGATCCCCGGCGCGACGACTTCGAGGGCGTCGCGATGCACGGCAACGACGCGCAATGCTGTCGCGGTCGCGCACTCTTCTGCGGAGAGCTGGGACTGGAAATGTTGTGACCAGCCGAAAGCGGCAAGGTCGTTGGGAGTTTCTGTCATGGGTCTCGACCATTCGTGGCCCGCTCATCGGCGGGCGAGCGGCAACGCGCCGGCGATCGGCCGGCGGGCGACTGGAATGCTCAAGCTGGTCGAGATGAAACGCCGAAGGCCGCGATGCGACGATCGGAGCAGGCAGCGCCTAGGCGGTGATCCTCTCGCCAGCCCGCTTGCAGACAACGGCCGTCATGAAACCCTCTCCTGTCTGGTCCGAAAGCACGCGAGATATGGCGCCAACCGGCCCCGTTCGCAAGCCTCGATGCGTTTTCACGGTGCAGCGAGGCCAGCGGATTCCCGGGCCGCGTCTCTGAACACCAGCCCGAGGACGACGCACACGATCGGGAAGACGACGCCGTAGCCAAACACGCCGATGAAGCGCCAGGCCAGATTGCCGACCGCGGGTCCGATGAGGCCGACGAGGCAGAGGGCGCCGGCCGCGTAGAGACCGAGGCGGACGATCGTCGCGCGGCCGTGTCCCTCGAAGATCGGGGCGGCGAAGACAAGCGACAGTCCGAACAGCAGATGCCACGCCGTCAGTTCGACGGCGTAGAGCAGCGACGGCCACGTCCAGCCGAAGACCGCGGCAAGGTCCGGCGTGGCCCCGAGGTCGATGCGCCGGCCGACCGTGAGCTGCGCGACATGGACGGCCATGGTGAGCGTTGCCATGGCGAACATCCATCCGAGGGCGGTCAGACTGAAAATGCGCCGGCTCGGGCGGGTGGATTCGTGGATCGCCACGAACAGGGCAACCTGAAGCACGGCTCCGACGGTAGTGAGAACCTCGGCCGCGGCGAGATAGGGTTCTCTTGGCACGCCCGTCGCGACGCCGCCGGCGAAGAGCGTCGCGATGTAGACCAGGTAGAGGGCGAACACCGACCATGCCATCCACATGCCGAACAGCAGGATCGGACGCGGAGCGGCCATCGGGGTCATGGTTGCCGCGGCACGCTCCTCACGCCGCCGCGGGCATCGAACGGCCGAGGCCGCCATGGAGATCGAGGCAGCGGCCGAACCATGCGGCCACCGGGTCGTCGTCTGCGAGCAACGCGAACGGGCTGCTGACGCGCGCCCACTGCAGCGGGCCGAACACCACGTAGTCGGCGAACAGCGGCGCGTCGCCGCCGATGAACGGCTGCCTGCCCAGCATCGACCGCAAGGGTTGCAGCCCGGCGCGGAAGGCGGCGAGCCGTTCCTCGCGGCCGGCCTGCATCTCCTCGAGGGTGCGGTCGAACCGCTTCTCGCGGCTCTGGCGGAAGTACGCCTGGTCGGGCGCATCGAGGATGTCGTGAATGTCCTTGATGATGAAACCCATCAGCGGCGCGTTGACCGCGGCGATTGCCCAGCTCTCCACGAAACGGGCCTCCGCCTTGCCGCCCTCGCCTTTGAACAGCGACGGCCGGTCCGGATAGGTATCCTCAAGGTAGAGCGCGATGTCGAAGGAGTCGCGCACCAGCTTGCCGCCGTCGTCAATGACGGGGACCGTCGGCGAGAAACCGTCGCCGATCTCCTTGATCCTGGTGAACGGGACGCCGCGCGTCTCGTAGTCGAGTCCCTTGTGGGCGAGCGCCATGCGCGCCTTCCAGCAGTGCGGGCTGAAACGGCGGTTCTGGTCGCGGGCGCACAGGTCGTAGAGGGTAATGGTCATGGGTCTTAAGTGTTGGAGTTTGCTCGGCTCTGGAGCGAATATAGCCCCGTTTTTGCAAAACGGCATTCTCGGATTGGGCGAGGGCTCCGATGGACTGGCGGACGCACGTACGCACGGCGCTTGATGGCGAACATCCTCGGATCGGCCGCAGCGTTGTGCTCGTGCTTTATGGACTCATAGTCTTTTCGGCAATTTCAATCAGCGTCGAGACGCTGCCACATTTGCCGTCGTGGGCGACGGGGTTTCTGGCCGACGCAGAATTCGCCATCGTGGGCGTGTTCACGATCGAGTACGTGCTGAGGATCATCACCTCGCAAGACAGACTCGCCTACATCCGCAGCTTCTTTGGCATCGTCGATCTTCTTGCCATCCTGCCGTTTCTTCTCAGCCTCGGGGTCGATCTGCGCGCCGTGAGAACAATACGGCTGCTTCGGCTTTTCAGGATCCTGAAGATCGCGCGCTACAGCAGGGCGACTCGTCGCATGGCAACCGCGATCCACTCCGTAAAGGAGGAGCTGATCGTATTTGGCTCATGCGCCGCGTTCGTCCTCTATCTTTGTGCCATTGGCATCTACTATTTCGAGCATGATGCCCAGCCCGAGGCTTTTTCGTCCGTCTTTGCGTCGATGTGGTGGGCGGCTGTGACTCTGACGACCGTCGGTTACGGCGACGTCTATCCGGTCACAGTTGGCGGCAGGATTTTCACTGTGATTGTTTTGTTCGTCGCGCTCGGCGTGATCGCCATTCCAACGGGCGTCATCAGTTCGGCGATGGCCCGACTGAGGGACGAAGACGAAACGCCGGAGCAACCATGAAATTCGGCATTCGAAGGCCATCTCTCAAACGATCTTTGTTTGCACGAACATCAGTCAGGCGGTTCGTGCGTCATTCGATTGGCGTCAAAGCACCGCGCGGGGTACGGATGGCTTACAAACCCAAAGAAGGCTGGCTACAATCGGGTGTACAGTCGGACGACGGTCAGTCTGTGGTCCGTCCCGAAACGCCTCTTCCGGCGCACCGCTGTCTGAGCAACCACGCGCCCCGTTTCAGTTCACACGGAATTCGGAGCGCATGAGCTCCACCGTGTACGGGTTCCACGTCGACATCACGTAGTATAGCGAAAGCCGGTCGCCATCGAGCCTGGTGAAACGCTCGATCACGTACGGCGCGTAGGCGCCGCCGACCACGCCCTCCGGATTGGCCTTGCCCTGTCCGATCACCGGGCCGGCGAGGTTGTCGTTGGCGCGCGGGCGGTGGATGAAGTCGCCGCCGTTGTCGCGCTGGATGTCGAAGATGACCTGGATGTCGCTCCACGGGCCCCATGGTGCCGACGCGTAACGGAAGACGATGCCTCGCGGGTCGCGGCTGTCGTAGGTCATCAGCCACAGGTGCAGGTCCGGGTCCCACGTGACCGAGATATCACCGATCGTCGGGTGATCGACGACCGGCGCCGCATCGGCCTCGCGCTCGCTCCACTTCGGCGATCCGTCGCTTCCCGGGCCGGCGAAATATTTCGTCCCCTTGCCGCTCTCGAACGTCGCCCTGGGCACGATCGAGAGATAGGCGTCGCTCGACCGATAGACCCCCGACGACCAGACCAGAACCCACGGTCCGCCCGCCGGCAGCCCGTCCGGCGTGCCGGGGTCGGCGTGCATGGCGAGTTCGATCACCTTCCCCTCCGGCAGCTTCGAGATCGTGTGCAGCTTGGTGAAGTGACCGTTGTCGTCGTAGCGGGTGAGGATCGAGATGTCGGTCGGCTTCGTCGTCGAATGATTGGTCTTGACGACGACGTACATCTTGCCGTCGAGGTCGATGCCGGAATCGGGAACGTCGAAGCCCGCCATGTCGACACCGGGCGGTGCCACCTTCAGAAACGTCCCGTCCTTCGCGGTCAGGAAGTCGAGGTGCAGGCCCTTTTCGGGGTCGGTGGTGTCGCTATAGGCGACGGCGTCGCCGCCGTGCTTGCCGATGGTGTCGCCGAACAGGAAGTACACCTTGCCCTGGTGCTCGAACGAGTAGCCGAGGTCGGTGCCTTCGACGCCGTAGCGCGCCTCGCTCTGGTTGGCGGTCTTCGCCTGCTTCTGCTTGTCGTAGTCGCCGATCAGTTGCTCGAGCTTGGCGGTCGAGCCGGGCACGTAGGTCAGAGTCGCCGCCGCGCCGGCCGGTACCGCCGTCAGTGCGCTCGCCAGGCACACTCCGCCGACCAGCCCCGTCCGCATTGCCCGTGTTGAACTCGACCGAATGGCAGGGTGCGACATCGTTCCGCAGGCGACTTTAGCGCTGCGCCCGTGCGGTCGCAATCGCCGCGGCAGGTCCGAGGCCGCGGTGCCGGCTGGCAAACATTAGAAATCTTTAATGGTGCCGGTGGGCAACCATGAGTCGCGCGCCGCGTTGCTGTTCGAGCGGTGGCTTGGCGGCGGCCTGCCGGCCGCGACCGACAAGTCATGGACGCTCGCGTATCCACTGGCCCCGGCCCTCCCGCCGGGCCAGTCGACGGAAGGAGCTATTGCCTATGCGTACGTTTGCTTTATCCGCTCTGGCCGCGGCAGCGCTGTCGGTTGCCGTACCGGCCATGTCACTCGCCGATATTTCGGCCGACGTCCGACATGATCTCGGGTTCGACGTGACGAGCATACCCAGCAACCCCGTAGCCGTGCGGCAGTTCATGGCGACGTTGCCGCCGCAGGGGCAGCGGGCGGTCATCGGCGGCTGTCAGAATTATCTGCAGCACCCGCAAGACGTGACCACGCCTGCCACCATCCCGTTCTGTCAGACCCTCATCTACGGGTGACGGACGCAGTCACCGGAGGGGCCCCGGTCCCTCCGGTGCACCGACCGCGCGGTCGAACCGCGACCGAAAGATGGCGGCTTCGCGCACCCGTCGCCCCGGCAAAATTATTTTTTCTTAATTGGGCGGCGCCGACCGGGGCTCGTAGTTTCCCGCATCGCGTGAGCAATGGCTCGCCGGCGGCCCGCTTCGGCCCGCCGCGACCCGACGAACCAGGATTGCCCGCGCGCTTCAGCCGGCCCCATCCCTCCCCGGCCGGCGGATCAAGGAGACTACCAATGCGTCGCATGTTTGCCCCGGCCGCGGTCGCGGCCGTCGCCCTTTCGTTCGCCCTGCCGACACTCGCGTTTGCCGAGCCCGGCGACGACGGATTCGATCTCGGCGTTGCCGTCGGCAGCGTCAACCAC
Organism: uncultured Alphaproteobacteria bacterium; assembly: GCA_963826055.1. GTDB lineage: Bacteria > Pseudomonadota > Alphaproteobacteria > Rhizobiales > Kaistiaceae > JBBDMC01. The sequence goes on from CAWGVO010000002.1 coordinate 66,776, forward strand.
ACCGAACAGGGCGTGGCGCAGTTCCTCTCGTCGCTGGCGCCGGAAGCGCGGCAGATGGTGATCGGCGGTTGCGAGAACTACACCGCCCATCCGGCCGACGCGACCAGCCCCTACACGGTTCCGTTCTGCACGATCGCCGTCACGACGCCGGCGGCGAAGCACGCCTGAACCGCCCGCGGCACCTGTCGGAGGGGCCTCCCCTCCGACATCTCTCTTCATCCCTTGTGGATCGGGTCGACCCAGGCGACCGCCTCGGGCTTCTCCACCGGCTCGATGTCCAGGTTGACCACCACCGCCTCGTTGTCCGAACGCACCAGCACGCACTGCAGCGGCTCGTCGGTCGAAGCGTTGATCTCCTGATGCGGCACGTACGGCGGCACGAAAATGAAATCGCCGGGTCCGGCCTCGGCAACGTACTCCAGCTTCTCGCCCCAGCGCATGCGCGCCCGCCCGCTGACCACATAGATGACGCTTTCCAGAGCACCGTGATGATGGGCGCCGGTCTTGGCGTTGGGCTGGATGTTGACCGTCCCCGCCCAGATCTTCTGGGCGCCGACGCGGGCGGCGTTGATCGCCGCCTGGCGGAACATGCCGGGGGTCTGGGCCGTGTTGGGGTCCAGCCTGTCGCCGGGGATGACCCTTACCCCGTGCGACCTTCCAGTCGATGGCGCCGGGTGCCGGCGCATCGTCGTGACGGTCATTCATCGCGCACCACCGGTTGCCAACCGCACCGTAGGCGCGAGGATAACAGTTTCCCGGTCGATTGCGAGCCGGCTAGGGCTTGCAGTCGACGATCACGCAGGTCGCCGGCAGCCCGCTGGCGAGTTTGCACTTGGTGACGGCGCGCGCCTCGGCGTTGATGCGCAGGATGGCAAGGGAGACGAATTTGGTGCCGCCGGCGTTCTTGGCGGTGCATGTCCAGGCAAGGGCGGGCGACGAGGCAAGGAGCAGGCCGGCGCAGAGCACCAGACCGGCCTTGAGCTTCAGGCGCTTCATGGAGAACCTCCCGCGATTCGCGAACGCCCATATCATACGCGAACCGCCGTGCGCGCGCTTGATGTGCTCCCGGTGAGGTCGTAAGTACGAGCGATGTGCGGGATTGCCGGCGCGATCGATCTCACAGGCCGGCGGTCCTTTCCGCTGGGGCGCGTGCTTGCCATGACCGGGGCGCTCGCGCACCGCGGCCCCGACGACGAACAGGCGCATCTGGAAGACGGGCTCGCCATGGGCTCGCGGCGGCTGGCGTTCATCGACGTCGCCAACGGCCGCCAGCCGATGACCAACGAGACCGGTACCGTCTGGGTCGCCCAGGAGGGCGAACTCTACGAGTACCCGGAGATCAGGCGCGACCTTCTCGCCCGCGGCCATCGCCTGAAGACCCACTGCGACACCGAGGCCTGGGTCCACCTGTGGGAGGACTTCGGCGAAGACCTCCTTCAGCACACCCGCGGCCAGTATGCGGTGTCGCTGTGGGACCGCGACAGCCGCACGTTGCTGCTGGCGCGCGACCGCGCCGGCATCGCGCCGCTGTTCTACACGCAGGTCGACGGCTGGTTGCTGTGGGCCTCCGAGATCAAGGCGCTGTTCGCGAGCGGCCTCGTCACGCCGGCGGCCGACCGGCGCGGCCTCGATTTCTTCTTCAACTTCTTCGCCATCAGCGGCGAGCGCACCTGCTTCGAGGGCGTGCGTCAGTTGCTGCCCGGCCATTGCCTGCGCGTGCGCGATGGCGCGGTGAGCGTGCGCCGCTACGCCGACGTGGACTACCCGGACGCGGGGGCGGAGCGGCACGACCTGACGCCGGAGGCGGCCGGCGAAGAGCTGGAAGCGCTGCTGCGCGACGCCATCCGCCGGCGGCTGGTCGGCGAGGCCGAGGTCGGCAGCTACATCAGCGGCGGCCTCGATTCCACCGTGATCCTTGCCCTCGCCTCGCAGGAACATGGCAGGCCGCTCAAGTCCTTCACCGTCAGCCTCGATGGCTCGGGGCCGGTCGACGAGGGCGCCACCGCGGCTGAATCGGCGGGCATCATCGGCTCGTCTCTCACCACCGTGCGGATGACGCCGGCCGACATCTGCGACGCCTTCCCGGAGCTGATCGTCGCGGCCGAGTCGCCCGTGCTCGACACCTCGGCGGCGTGCATGATGCGTCTTGCCCAGTCGGTCAGGCCGGCCGGGTGCAAGACGACACTCACCGGAGAAGGCGCCGACGAAGCGCTCGCCGGATACCTCTGGTTCAAGGCCGTGCATGCCCGCGCCATTCCCGGCAACCCGATCGAACGGGGTGTGCGCCAGTTGTTTCTGCGCGGCGAACATCTGCCACCGTACGGCGGCATCGGCGGCATACGGCCGGCCCAGCAGATCACCTACGAAATCATGGCCTCCTCGCGCGACCGTTTCTTTTCGCCGCAGATGTGGCAGGCGATCGGCGACTATTCGCCCTACGACGAGCTCGGCTTCGACACGGAGCGCATGCGCCGCTGGGACCCGTTGAACAGGTCGCTCTACGTTGCCAACAAGGTGATGCTCGCCGGCATGCTGCTGTCGGCCAAGGGCGACCGGCCCATCCGCAGCGCCAGCATCGAGGGCCGCTTTCCCTTCCTCGACGAGCGCGTGGTCGACTTCTGCGCGGCGTTGCCGCCGAACTTCAAGCTTCACGGCGGCACCGACAAATGGCTGTTGCGGACCATCGCGGCGCGGACGCTGCCGGCGCCGATCGCGCAGCGGCGCAAGACCATGTTCCGCGCCAACCTCGCATCGCTTTTCCTCGGCGAGGGGCGACCGCCGTGGGTCGACCAGCTCCTCAGCGAGCAATCGTTGCAGGCCACCGGCTATTTCGATCCCGCCGCCGTCGCCACGCTGCGCGGCCGGCGAAGCCTCGCCCCCTTGAGCCCGTTCGGCTGGCTTGCGTTGCAGATGGGGCTGACCGGGGTCATCACCACCCAGCTATGGCATCACACCTATCTCGGCGGCGGTCTCGCGGACCTGCCTGAGTGGCAGGCGCCGGTGGCGGACGAGCGGCTGGTGGCGGCTTCGTGAAGGTCGGTCGCCTAGCGGCGGCCCCACAGGGAGACGGTTTCCTGCCCCTCGCCGGAGCGGCTACGCGGCTGCTTGCCGTCCTTGCGGCCGAAGAAGGCTTCGACCGCGGCGCGCTCGCGCGGCGTGAAGGCCGGCGGAAAGCGCGTCGCCGGGCAAACGGCCCCGGCGGGAACGCCGAAATGATTCTTTGAGCCGAAGAATGAAAACATTCGCTCTTGATCCGATTGTCAAAGAGCAAGTTATCATCAACGGCCTATAGAACAGTTAAAGTGGAGGCAGGATTCGGTTAAGCATAGCGGGTGATGGCGCCGCGGCAGCGCCACGGCGCGCCGGAAAGCCGCGGCTTCATAGGTGAGCGCCTCGACGGCGACACCGGCCTCATCGACCTGCACGCCCGCTGGTACGACCCGGTCCTGGCGCGCTTCGTCACCCCCGACGACTGGGACCCGATCGACCGCAAGGCAGCCTCCGACGCACCCCCGTCGGCGTGCTTGCCTCGGCCGTCGGCACCAACCGCTACGCCTACGCCGCCAACGATCCCGTCAACAAGAGCGATCCCAATGGGCACCTACTCGACGACGGTTCTCCGGAGAGTGAGTGGGAGGAAATACTGAACGCAATTCAGGCAGAGCTGGATGCCGGGGAAATCTCAGAGGAAAAAGCAAAGGCTCTAGAGGCTACGGCAACCGGTCGATTGATGGTCTATCAAGCGCGGCAGGAGAACCGAGCGCTCGATTTCGGCATCGCCGCAGCCATCGCGTCCGCCTTTCAAAAAGGCGCAGAGTCGAAGCTGCAGAAATTCGAAGCGGCCAAATCACCTCGCGCGGCGCGGGACCTGGCCGCAGCTAAATCTAGTAACTCAACATTTGTCGATTTGAGCAAGGCCGCGCAAAGGGCGGTTGAATCAGTTGGACCGGGACGCGGCCCAGTGTATGGCACGCGAGTACACTCCGCCTTGCGCCAAGAGGTGGCAGGGATGGGCGATGCTCGACTGCGTGCTGAGGTGTCTTTTAAGGACGGCGGAGAGGTGCCTTATGGTACTCCTGGAGCGGTCCGCTTGGACGTCGTGGAGTTTGATGCTGCGGGTCGCATTGTGAGGGTGTATGACCTCAAGACAGGAAGCGCCACGCTCAGTCAGCCCCGTGCGCAGGCAATTCAAAGCGCCGTGGGCGCCAAAGTGCCCGTTATTGAGCTACGGGGTCAATGACAAAAATCCAAGTGCCAAAGGTCGTAAATGAAATCGCGGGACAACTCCCGGGGTTTGTCTCGGAAGGGCGCTTGATGTTCATGATGCCTCTGGGGCATTCGCTGAAGGGAGTCTACTTCGATCGATCCATCGTAGGGCCCGAGATGTGCAACGTGAACGTTTTTGTCCAACCACTGTTTGTACGGGCGGAGAACTTGACGTTTAACCTCGGGTGGAGGCTCGGCGGCGGCACCAAGCTGTGGAATCTCGACGCATCGCTGGCAGAACTGATGGACAAGGTGAAGCTGGAAGCCGTACCTTTTCTTGCAAGCGTCATCTCACCTCGTGACCTGGCAAAGGCGGCAAAACGACTGCATATCACCGAGAATCCCCTAGTTAAGATCTATATTGCCTACGCACTAGTTCGCGACGGAGAGTTCACTGATGCCATTGATGCCCTCGATGAATTTGTTGCTGTCGAGCCGCATGGTTTTTGGCGGAACGACGCCCTCAGTTTGAAGCGACGGCTGCATCAAGACCCGATCGCAGCCCAAAGCCAATTGGATGCGAATGAGATTTACACGGTGGCGGCGCTGAAATTGGACGCATTTGTTTAAACGCCGTGGACCTACGACGGCGCCGGTCGCCTCGACACGGTCCCCGGTCTTGTCGACGGCACCGACTACAACGCCGCCGGCCAGGTGACCGAGATCACCTACGACAACGGCGTCGTCACCACCAATACCTACCAGGACAGCCGCGGCTGGCTGATGGAGGTGGAGACGGTGCTGTCCTCCACCACCCTCCAGTCGGTCGTCTACACCCGCGACGATGCCGGCCGCATCGAGACCATGGACGTCGGTCCCGCCAGCGAGGCGTGGACCTACACCTACGACGACATCGACCGGCTGCTGTCGGCGGCCAATGCCTCCGACACCAACACAAGCCGCAACTACACCTACGACGACGCCGGCAACCTCGCCTGGAAGTCGGACGTCGGCTCCTACAGCTACCCGACGCAAGGGCCCTCGGCCGCGCGTCCCCACGCCGTCACCGCCGCCGGCAGCGACAGCTATACCTACGACGACAACGGCAACATGCTGTCTGGCGCCGGCCGGACCCTGACCTTCGACGGCGACAATCGCCTGATCGAGGTCGAGACCGCCACCGCCACCACCGACTACGCCTACGGTCCCGACGGGGCGCGGGTGAAGACCACGACGACGCCGGTCTCGGGGCCGGCCGAGGTGAGCTTCATCCTCGGCACCACCGAGATCGACGACGCCGGCACCTACACCAAGGTGCCGCACCCGGACGTGCGCATCGTCGGTTCCGACGTCTGCTTCGTCCACCGCGATCACCTGGCGACGGTGCGCCTGGAGACCGACCGACAGCGGTGCGGTCGCCCTCCGCCAGCGCTTCCAGTGGGGAGCCTGCCCACCGCTAGGCCGGCCTCTCGATGCAGGATGGCCTCTGACACCTGCACCGTTGGCGTCGCTCGCGCGGGCGTTTTCCGTCTAGACTGGGTGCCCATGCGCCCGAAACTCACCGCCCTGTCGATCTTCCTTGCCGTCGCGGCCGCCGCCCCGGCCGCGCGCGCCGAGGACACGCCGGTCGACCTTGAACTGGTGCTCGCCATCGACACCTCGCAGAGCGTCGACATCGGCGAGGGCATCCTCCAGCGCAACGGCTACATCCGGGCGCTCAAGGATCCGCAGGTGATCCAGGCGATCACCAGCGCGCCGTACGGACGCATCGCGGTCACCTACATCGAGTGGGGCGGCGCCTTCCAGCAGCGCACGGTGGTCGACTGGACCATCATCGACAGCGCCGAGTCGGCCGCCGTCTTCGCCGACAGGCTCGCCAACACGCCCGTCGGCCACGGTCAGGGGACCTCCATCAGCGGCATGCTCCAAAGCGCCATGGGCATGTTCGACGGCAATGGCGCCACGGCCGAACGGCGCGTGATCGACATCTCCGGCGACGGTCCCAACAGCAGCGGCGGCAACGTCGCGGAGGCGCGCGACGCGGCGGTGGCGGCCGGCTTCGTCATCAACGGCGTTGCGATCAACAACGACGACGGCAGCGCCTTCACCCTCCCCGACCTCGACGTCTACTACCGCGAGTGCGTCATCGGCGGGCTCGCGTCCTTCGTCATCGCCGCCGACGGCTTCGCCTCGTTCGCCGAGGCCATCCGCCGCAAGCTCATCCTGGAGGTCGCCGGCCGGTCCCTGCCCGTCACGCCCGTGCAGGCGCGGGTCGGCCAGAAGTACGCGCCGGCATGCGACATCGGTGAGCGGATGCGCATGGGCGACAACCCGTTTCTGCGGTAACCGGCCTTCGACGCGATTTGCACGGCCTTCCGTCCTTGTGGAAGGATGCCCCGCGATGACTCAAACTCTCCGATGGATCAACGTCGCGCTGAGGGGCGTTATGGAAGCCGGCATCGTCTTCGGCCTCGGGTGGTGGGGCTACCGGACCGGCACCGATACGGCGACGCGCGTCGCGCTCGCGATCGGCGCGCCAGTCGTCGGCTTCGGTTTCTGGGGCGCGGTCGACTTCCGTCGCGCCGGCCCGGCTGCCGAACCCCTGCGCCTTGCCCAGGAGCTTATCGTCTCGGGCCTTGCCGCGCTCGCACTCATCGTTGCCGGCCTGCCGATGTTGGGTTTGGCGCTCGCCGGCATCTCGATCATTCATCACGCGTTGGTCTATGCGCTCGGGGACCGGCTCCTGAAGGAGCGCGTACGGTGACCATGCAAACCGTCTCCGGCGCCGGCGGCGTCCCGATCGCGTGCGAGGTGGGCGGCAGGGGTCCGAATCTGGTGCTCGTCCATGGCACCTCCGCCAGCCGTGGACGCTGGGCGCCGGTGCGGCCGGCGCTGGAAGCGCATTTCACCGTCACCGCCATCGACCGGCGCGGGCGCGGCGACAGTGGCGACGGCGCGGAATACGGCATCGCGGACGAAGTCGGCGACATCGTCGCGGTGGTGGCCGCGCTGACGCCGCCGGTGCTCCTCTTCGGCCATTCGTTCGGCGCCATCTGTGCTCTCGAGGCGGCGATGCGCACCGACCGTCTCGCCGGCCTCATCCTCTACGAGCCGCCGGTCTTCGAGGACAGCAGCGCGAGGGTGTCGCCGGATCAGTTGGCGAAGCTGGAGGGGCTGCTCGCCGCCGGCGATCGCGAGGGCCTGGTCACCGCGTTCATGCGCGACGTGGTCAAGGTGCGGCCGCGGGGCATGGCGGCGCTGCAATCGTCCCCGGAGTGGCCGTTGCGGGTGGCGGCGGCCCACACGCTGCCGCGCGAGCTACGCGCCGTCGACGCCTACCGCCTCGACCCGGCGCGCCTTGCCGCGCTTGCAACGCCGGTTCGCCTGCTGCTCGGCGGCGCCAGTCCGGAGCAGTTCACCGACGCCACCGCCAAACTCCAGCGGTCCCTGCCGAACGCGACGACGGTCGTCCTGCCCGGCCAGCAGCACATCGCCATGGACACCGCCCCCGACCTCGTGGTGGAGACGGTGCTGGCCTTCTGGCGCGACATCGCGCCGTAGGGCGCGCCCCCTTCCTCCTGCTTCAAAGCCCCTCAAGCGTGCTGTTCGGGCAACAGTCTGGGCGACCGAGCGGTGGTACATTTGTCGGGGATTCAGCTACGGATTCGTGGGGTTCCAATCACGATGCGTTTCGTCTCCGTCGCACGGTTCGTTCTGCCGTTGGCCGCCGGGCTTGGGCTCGGCGGTTCTGCTTTGGCTGCCGAAGCGGACGCCTCGATGGCGGAGAGTGCCGCCCGCGCCATCATGGGCTACGGCGAGGTCGGCATCGGCGTCACCACCATCCGCAACGAATACGTCTATGACAGCGGCGCCGTGGCGAGCTACGACGCCGGTGTTTACGTGAACCTTCCGTTCGCCGATCGCTGGAACGTCGAGGTCGAAGGCCGCGGCAACTGGATCAATTCCACCGACACCGGTACCGGTTCCGACGCCGGCGGTTTCGTCCATGTTTACTGGCGCGATCCCGACCGCTTCGCCGTCGGCGCGTTCGCTGGCTACTCCGCCCTGACGATCTACACGGGGCAGCACGGCGACATGTGGACCGCAGGCGCCGAGGCGCAGGCATATTTCGATCGCGTGACGCTCTACGCACAGGCAGCGGCCTTCAACTCGTCGGCCTCTTCGGGCTGGCTCTATTTCGACGGCTATTTCATCCGCGGCAGTGCGCGCTTCTTCGCCACCCCCAACCTCCGCCTCCAGCTCGACGCCCAGTGGTCCGAGCTTAACAATACCGACCGCATCGATGTGCTGAGCCTGATGGGGACGGCGGAGTATCGTTTCCAGAACTGTTTCCTGTCGGGATTTGCCAGCGTCCGCTGGGACCAGGTCAATCCGGTCCTGAACGCGGAATACGACGACACGCGGTTCATGTTCGGCATCCGCGCCTATTTCGGCAGCGGCAGCCAGATCGATAACGACCGCCACGGCGCGCCGATGGACGTCATCCCCTTCCCGCCGCTTTACGGGCTGAACTTCGGCTGATCGCCACCCGCGACGGGATGGAAGAACGCCTCGGGGGAATTTCATGGCCGCGACACGCCGGACGTCCCTTCTTGCGGGGCTGTTCTTCATCGGCACGTTCGTCTTCTCGATCCCGGGGCTGATCCTGTATGGACCGCTCCTGAACGACCCCAACTATGTCGTCGGCGACGGCGCCGACGCGCAGATCTATCTCGGCGCCTTCCTCGAGATCCTCACCGCCATCGCCAACATCGGCACGGCGGTCGTGCTCTTTCCCGTCCTCAGGCGCGCCAGCGAGAGCGGCGCGCTCGGCTACGTGGCGAGCCGCGTGCTGGAATCGACCGTCATCGTCATCGGCCTGATCAGCGTGCTCGCGGTGGTGACGTTGCGGCAGGATTTCGCCGCCGCCGGGGGAGATGCCACGCTCTACGTCACGATCGGCAAATCGCTGGTCGCCGTGCATGACTGGACGTTCCTGCTCGGGCCGGCGTTCTGCGCCGGCTTCGGCAACGGCATCCTGCTCGGCTCCCTGATGTACCGCTCGGGCCTCGTTCCCGCGCCGTGGGCGGTGTTCGGGATGATCGCCGGCACGATCGCCTTTGCCTCGGCGACGGCGGTCCTCTTCGGCGCCTACGAGCAGGTGTCGCAGGTGTCGTTCCTGTTCACGGTCCCGGAAATCGTCTGGGAGCTGTTCCTCAGCGTCTACCTGACGTTCTTCGGCTTCCGCCCAACGCCCATTTTCGACAAGGCGTGACGCGCTGAGGGACCGGACCGCAGCCCGGATGAAGCGCAGCGCAATCCGGGTTTTCTCCCCTCGCTGTACGGGACCTTGCGCCCCGCAGAACGAGACCCTCCTCTCCCCTGGCGGGAGAGGGCTTCGCGCCTTGGAGCGCAGCGAGTCAGGCGCGAAGGCCCGGGGCACGCCCTCCATGTGCCGTGCACGAGCGTCTGGGGAGCGCGCCCAACCCTCCCCTTGCGGGAGGGTCAAAACGCGCGGCAACGCGCGTTTTGGGGAGGGGTCGTGCCACCGGCCTTCGTAACAAGTTGACGACGGCTGCTTGCCGCCGCCGCCAAACCCCTCCCCGAAACTGCTCACGCAGTTTCGACCCTCCCGCAAGGGGAGGGTTGGCCGGCGAGCGAGCCGCACGGGTTGCGCAAAGGTCTCCAAGGGGAGAGGTGGCCCGCCGTCATCGGCATCGTGAACCACGCCGAAGCCCGTAGCCCGGATGGAGCGCAGCGTAATCCGGGTTTTCTCTCCTCGCTGTACAGGACCTTGCGCCTCGCAGAACGAGAACCTCCTCTCCGTGCACGAGCGTCCGGGGAGCGCGCCCAACCCTCCCCCTTGCGGGAGGGTCAAAACGCGCGCGGCAACGCGCGTTTTGGGGAGGGGTCGTGCCACCGACCTTCGTAACAGGTTGACGACGCCTGCTTGCCGCCGCCGCCAAACCCCTCCCCGAAACTGCTCACGCAGTTTCGACCCTCCCGCAAGGGGAGGGTTGGCCGGCGAGCGAGCCGCACGGGTTGCGCAAAGGTCTCCAATAGGAGAGGTGGCCCGCCGTCATCGGCATCGTGGATCGCGCTGACGCCCGTAGCCCGGATGGAGCGAAGCGTAATCCGGGTTTTCTCTCCTCGCTTTACAGGACCTTGCGCCTCGCAGAACGAGAACCTCCTCTCCCCTCATGGGAGAGGGCTTCGCGCCTTGGGAGCGGAGCGCGTTAGGCGCGAAGGGTGAGGGGCGGGCGACGATAACCGAGCAGCCCCCTCACGCGGTTTGCCTGACCTCGCCTCCGGCTCGCCAGGGCAAACGGACCTCTCCCACGAGGGGAGAGGTGACCCGGCGTCATCAGCATCGTGGATCACTTTGCACCAATTCCACGGCGGCGACTGCAACTCGATACGCCCACAATTCGAGCCCCGGGGCTCCATCCGGAGCTAGTTGCAGAACTTTGGCTTTCCTACCATGTCTGGATTCAGGGAGGTGCAGAAGCCGATGAGTGCCGACTTCGAAATAATCCAACATGACCTTGCAGCAGCCACGATGAAGCGTCTCAACACCCGGCAGCGCAATCAGTTCGTCGGGTGCATGCATGCACACAATGAACTCGTCGTGATGAACCGGCTCCTCATGTTCAGCCTCAATGATGTCGGCGAAGGCGAGCTACACGATGCGGCCCACGGAGTGCAGATGTGGTGCGTGTTGCAGGTGCTTGTCGGCAAGCTCTACGAGACCTGGAACATGCTCAAGGAGCGGTTCCTGAAGGCGCAACCGGAAGATTCGGCCCTACAGGCGTTGAGCGCGCAGCAGCGCCAAAGCTTGGAGTGGCTGAAGACCTACTTTGGCGAGGTTTCACAGAAGACCAACGCCTTGCGGACCATCCGGGATAAGACTGCGTTTCACTACGACAAGCTCAATCTGGCGCAGGCCATGGAGCAAACCGGGAAGGAGGCGCACCGGGTATATTTGGCCCAATATCCCGCGAACTCGCTCTACTACGCGGGTTCGGCCTTCGTGTTCGAGACGGTGTTCGCCATGATTGCCGATCAGGCCGCTGATACAACCAAGATGACCTTAATGGAGCGTATGCGCGAAGGCGTGAAGATCGCCCTCGATGACGTGAACGACGTCAACATCCACATGCACGCGCTGCTCTACGGGCTTCTTTACGGCTTTCTCAAGCCTTCGCTGGATGCTGAGCAGCACCAGGTGCGTGTCGAAGTCAAGGACGCTCCGAAATCCACGCAGGTCGCGTTGCCCATGTTCTTGGACATAGGCGAGTAGAAAGCGAGCAAGCGTAGCCCGGATGGAGCGCAGCGTAATCCGGGTTTGCTCCCCTCGCGGTACAGGGCCTCACCCCTCGCAGAACGAGAACCCCCTCTCCCCTCGTGGGAGAGGGCTTCGCGCCTTAGAAGCGGAGCGACTTAGGCGCGAAGGGTGAGGGGGCGCCCTATGCTTTCGTTTCGCTATCGCCGAGCGCCGGCTCATCGACCACGGTGCGGTGGCACCGCCGGCCGGCGCGGGGGCTGGTCGACCGTGACCCCTCGGCGGAAAGCTGCTAACGTTTCGCCATGACGAAAGCACTCAAAGATGCCATCGCTGCCGCGCAGCGGCTGCCGGAGGCCGATCAGGACAAGATCGGCCACGAGTTGCTGACCCATATCGGCAAGCTTCGCGCGCTTCGTGCCGATCTCGCCTCCGCGGCGCGCTCGCTTGACGAAGGTCGAGGCAGGGAACTCGACATTGAGCATGTAATCTCGCAAGCCCGCGAGCGTCATGGCAAGACCTAGGCGGGTCGTCTGGTCGCCGGAAGCGAGCAGGACCTCATCGACATTTGGGCGTATCTCGCCCATGAGGCCTCAACGCGGGTCGCTGACGAACAGCTTCGTTCGATCGACCGGGTCTGCGACATGCTCAGTGAAGCACCGATGGTCGGCCGCTCGCGCGAAGAGCTTTTGCCCGGTATTCGATCGATCGCCGCTCGGCCGTATGTGATTTTCTACCGTGCGCCAGCGGCGACCATAGAAGTGCTGCACGTGGTGCACGGTAGCCGGGATATCGAGGCGATCTTCAGCGAATTCGAGGGTAGTCCTTGCCCCCGCCCTTCCCGCGCGGCACAAGACCGCCGCGATGCTGCACATCAACGACCTCACCTACCGCATCGGCGCGCGGACGCTCATCGACCACGCCACCCTGGCGCTGCCGGCCGGCGCGCGGGCGGGGCTCGTCGGCCGCAACGGCGCCGGCAAGACCACCCTCTTCCACCTGATCGCCGGCGAGCTCGCGCCCGAGACCGGCGCGGTGTCGCTGCCGCGGAACGCCCGCGTCGGCCAGGTCGCCCAGGAGGCGCCCTCGGGCGACGAGCCGCTGATCGACGTCGTGCTCGCCGCCGACCGCGAGCGCGCCGCGCTGCTCGCCGAGGCCGAGCACGCGCAGGACGCCCACCGCATCGCCGAGGTCCACACCCGGCTCGCCGACATCGACGCCCATTCGGCCGAGGCGCGCGCCGCCGCGATCCTCGCCGGCCTCGGCTTCGACGCCGCCGCCCAGCGCGGCCCCGCCTCCGCCCTCTCCGGCGGCTGGCGCATGCGCGTCGCGCTCGCCGCCGCCCTCTTCGCCGCGCCCGACCTGCTGCTGCTCGACGAGCCCACCAACTACCTCGACCTCGAGGGCGTCGTGTGGCTGGAGAACTTTCTCGCGCGCTATCCCCATACCGTCCTCGTCATCAGCCACGACCGCGACCTCCTCAACGCGCTCGACCTCATCGTCCATCTCGACCACGGCAAGCTGACGCTCTATCGCGGCGGCTACGACTCCTTCGACCGCCAGCGGCGCGAGGCGCAGGCGCTGCAGGCGAAGCTCCTGAAGAAGCAGCAGGACCAGCGCCGCCACCTGCAGGCCTTCGTCGACCGCTTCCGCTACAAGGCGTCGAAGGCGCGCCAGGCGCAGTCGCGGGTGAAGATGCTGGCGCGGCTGGAGCCGATCGCGGCGCTCGCCGACGAGAGCGTCGTGCCGTTCCGCTTTCCCGAACCGGCGAAGCCCGCCGCGCCGCCGCTCGTCACCATGGAAAATGTCGCCGTCGGCTACACCCCCGGCGAGCCGGTCCTCAGCCGGCTTAGTTTGCGCATCGATGACGACGATCGCATCGCCCTTCTCGGCGCCAACGGCAACGGCAAGTCGACGCTGGCGAAGCTCATCGCCGGGCGGCTCAAGCCGGAGAGCGGCCGGCTCACCCGCTTCGATCGCATGTCGGTCGCCTACTTCGCCCAGCACCAGATCGACGAGCTCGAGCCGGCGAAGTCGGCTTACGATCACCTGCGCGTGCTGATGCCCGGCGCCGCCGAGGCGGACGTGCGGGCGCGCGCCGGCGGCTTCGGCTTTCCGCTGACGCGCATGAACACGCCGGCCGCCGATCTCTCCGGCGGCGAGAAGGCGCGCCTCCTTCTCGGCCTCGCCACCTTCGGCGGGCCGAACCTGATGATCCTCGATGAGCCGACGAACCATCTCGACATCGACGCGCGCGAGGCCCTCGTCGTCGCGCTCGCCGAGTACTCCGGCGCCGTCATCCTCATCAGTCACGACCGGCACCTGGTCGAGACCTCCGCCGACCGTCTGTGGGTCGTCGCCGGGGGGACCGTGCGGCCGTGGGAGGGCGACATGGACGACTATCGCCGCGCGGTTCTCGGGATTGGCCCCGCAGGTGGTCCTCGGTCTCCAGCAGACGCAGGCATCGCGGAAAACAGCGATCGCAACGCGGATCGCACCGGTGGAAAAACACCGGAAAACACCGCCCGCGCCCGTCGCCGCGACGATGCGGCGCGCCGGGCGGAGACCGCGCCGATCCGCCGAAAGATCAAGGCGAGCGAGGCGTTGATGGACAAGCTTCGCAAGGAGATCAAGCAACTGGACGCAAGGCTTTCAGATTCAAGCCTTTACGGCCGCGATCCGGCCGCCGCGGCCGGCCTCGCCAAGGCCCGTTCCGACGCCGTCCGGGCGCTCTCCGAGGCCGAGGAATCGTGGCTTGCGGCAAGTGCCGAGCTGGAGGCGGCCGGGTCCGGCTAACCCCTTACGCCGCCTCGGCTTTCTTCTCCCAGCCGCCGCGCTCGTTCTGCTGCCAGTAGGTGGCGGCGTGGCCGGCGGCCTTCGCGGCCGTCCAGGATTCCCGTGCCTTTTCAACGGCTTCGTTGTCGTTGCCGTCGAAGAGCAGGACGACCCGCTGGTAATCGCTGAAATCCGCCATTTCGGCGCCATCGGCGAGGAAGCGCACGGTCGCGTCGGTTGGGGTTGTCCGTCCCCGTCGTCAGCCAGATCGGCTGCTCGCCGGCGTGCCCGTCCTTCGCCGTCCCGTGCGGCAGAAACCCCTCCTGCCGATACGTCCACAGGTGCGCGTCCAGCGCCGCGCAGCGTTCGTCGGAGCCGACCTGCACCACCGTACGCCATTGACGTTGCAGGCATTTTTCCAACAGCTCGGGCAGCACGCGCTCCAGCGGCTGACGCTGAAGGTGGTAGAAAAGCACCTCGGTCATCGCTCGTATTTGTCGGCAACCAGGCGGTCGAGCAGGCGCACACCCCAGCCGGAGGCCCACGAACGGTTGACGTCCGTCTGCGGCGACCCCATCGCCGTCCCCGCCACGTCGAGGTGCGCCCACGGCGTCCCCTTGACGAACCGCTTCAGAAACTGGGCCGCCGTGACGGCGCCCGCGTCCCGTCCGCCGGTATTCTTGACGTCGGCGAACCGGGAGTCGATCTGCTTGTCGTATTCCTTGCCGAGCGGCATGCGCCACACACGTTCGCCCGTCGCCTCGCCGGCGGTGGCGAGCGCGGCCGCGAGCGCGTCGTCGGTCGAGAACATGCCAGCGTAATGGTGGCCAAGGGCAACAATGATGGCTCCAGTCAAGGTCGCAAGATCGATCATGAACTTCGGCTTGAAGTGATCCTCGGCATAGGCGAGCGCGTCGGCGAGCACGAGCCGCCCTTCCGCGTCGGTGTTGATGATCTCGATGGTGCGACCGGTCATTGCCGTCACGATGTCGCCCGGCCGCTGCGCGGTGCCGCTCGGCATGTTCTCGACGATGCCAATGACCCCTACGGCGTTGACCTTCGCCTTGCGCGCCGCAAGCGCGTGCATCAGCCCGGTGACAGTTGCGGCGCCGGCCATGTCGCCCTTCATGTCCTCCATGCTGCCTGCCGGCTTGATGGAGATGCCGCCCGTATCGAAAACCACCCCTTTGCCGATGAAAGCCACCGGAGGTTCCTTGGCGCGGCCGCCGTTCCAGCGCATGACCACCAGCCGTGGCGGCCTCGCCGAACCCTGAGCCACGCCGAGTAGCGCACGCATGCCGAGCTTCTTCAGTTCCGGTTCGCCCAGGACCTCAACCTTGACCCCTAGCTTGGTCAGGGCCTTGGCGCGGTCGGCGAATTCAACCGGACCGAGAACATTTGCCGGCTCGTTGACGAGGTCGCGCGCCAAGAGAACGCCATCGGCGATCGCGGCCCGCGCGCCCCAGGCCCGGCGCGCGGCGGGAGGGTCGGCAGCTATGATGGTGATCTCGGCCGGCTCCTTGCGGGTGGGGCCGTTATCGCCCTTTACCGGACGGTAGTTGTCGAATCGGTAGGCGCGCAGTTTCATACCGAGCGCGAAGTCCGCGACGGCGTTCTTCGGTGCCCGCCGGCCATCCGGGCGCTCGAAAAGCACGTTCGCTGCCTTGGCGTTCCCGATGGCCGCCATGGCGACGCCTCCCAATCTCAGCCAATCACCCTCGCCCATCTCGGACGGGTTGCCGGTTCCGAGCAGCACCAGACGATCGAGATCGGTTCCGGCGGGCGCCAACAACTCGAGGGTCGTACGCTCCTTGCCGTTGAAATCTGCCGCCGCGGCGGCGCGCCGGCACACCTCGTCAACCTTCAGGGCGCGCGCCTGCGGCCCAAGAACAAGGTCCTGGCCGACCAGGAGGATGACGGTGCCCGCGGGCTTCTTTCCGGGTGCGGCGAACGTGATATTGGCGAAATCGGTCATGAAAAGCCCAACTTGAGGGTGGATCCAGGGTCGGTCGCGGCGCACGATAACAGACCTGCCGGGCGGGGCCAGAGTCAACGTTGCATTGGGGCGGATGTTGCGCCCGGCATGGATCGCATCATAATTCGCCGGCCTGGAGCCGGATCGCGAGGCGGAAATGAAGTTGATCGAGCGCTACATCTTTCGCCGGATGGCAAGCGCGCTCGTGCTGATCTTCCTCGCGCTGGGGACGATGGTCTGGCTGGCGCTGGGCGTGCGCCAGTTCAATCTCGTGACCGCCAACGGGCAGAGCGTGTGGACGTTCCTGCACGTCGCGCTCCTCCTGGTGCCCATGCTGGTTACGATCGTGCTGCCGTTGGCGGCCTTGATCGCCGTCGTCTACACTCTCACGAGCCTCAACGGCGATTCGGAATTGGCGGTGATCAATGCCTGCGGCGCACCCCAGTTTGCCATCCTCAAGCCGGTACTTCTCATTGGGCTGATCACGGCGGTCGCGGTCGGCGCGATGAGCCTGCATTTCGCTCCGCTTGCGACCCGACTTGGCGAGTCGCTGGTGGCGACCGTGCGCGGCAGCGTCCTGTCCTCGATCATCAATCCGGGTCAGTTCATGGCGCTTGGCGACGGCCTGGTGTTTCACATGCGCGGCCGCAATTCGGATGGATCACTCGATGGGATTTTTGTCGTTGACGATCGCGATCCGACGCGCACGACCACCTATCTCGCCGACAAGGGAGCGGTTCTGGACAATCCGCTCGGCGTGTTTTTGGTCATGTCCAACGGCGTTATCCAGCAGCGCAACAAGATCGATCAGACCATCTCAATGATCGAGTTCAGTTCGTATGCCTTCGACCTTTCGAGCCTGACAAGCGGGAGCGGCCGCGAAGCGGTGGCGGTTTCCCCGAGGGAGCGATCTACCGCCTATCTGCTCCATCCCGACCCCGACGACCCGTACTTCCAGCAGCATCCCGAACAGCTTCGCAGCGAACTGCATGGCCGCCTCACGATGCCGCTCTATGGGTTGGCGTTCGTCCTGCTGCCGCTGCTGTTCATTGGCCAGGCCGATTCACCCCGCGAAAGTCGCGCCGCCAGCATCGCCATGCTGACGGTCCTCATCATGGCGGTAGGGGCCATCGGCGTGTTCCTGCCAACGTTTGCAATGACGAACGCCGCGTTGATTGTTCTGATGTACCTGGTGCCCCTCGGTGTCGTCGCGATTTCGGTGCCGCTGGTCCTGGTCGGGGCGCAGGTGCGACCGCCCGAGCGCATCGTGGCACTTGGCGAGGCGTTGTCCGGCCGGGTCAGCGGGTTGTTGCGCCCGGACCAGCAGCCGTCGCCCGAAGGAAACAGTTGATCGGTCAATGATCGTAGGCCGAACCCTGTTTTTCTATTTCGCGCGGCGCTTTGCCAAGATGGTGCTCGCCTTCTTTCTGCTGACGGTGGTGATCATCGCGCTCGCTACCTTCCTCGAATTCTTCAACCGCGCGTTCCAGATCGATGCGGCCGGCGTCAAGGTCGCGCTGTTGTCGTTGTTTCGCGTACCAAGCACCTCCGAAGACGCCCTTCCCTTCGTCGTCCTCTACGGCTCGATGGCCGCGTTCGTCGTCGCCAATCGCCGGCTTGAGGTGGTGGTCGCCCGCGCGGCGGGCGTATCGGCCTGGCAGTTCCTCTTGCCGGCCTGCATCGTGGGACTCTTGTTCGGCGTGTTCGCGACGACGGTCTACAATCCGTTCGCGGCGGCGCTGCTCACTCAATCCAACCTGCTCAGCGCACAGACCTTCGGTTCGGAGGAGAAGCCTCCGGTCGAATTGGGGGACGGACCGATCTGGGTGCGCCAATCGGCCGGTGGAGTGGAATCGATCGTCGGCGCGGAGAGGTCATACGACGGCGGTCTGGGACTGAGCGGCGTCACCGCGTACGTGTTCGACAGCGATGGCAGATTTCGAGAGAGGATCGATGCCCCTCGGGCCCGGTTCTCGCCGGGCGCGTGGCGCCTGGAAGATGCAACCGTAACGGCGCCAAGCAGCAATCCACAGTTGCATTCGGAGTACACTCTTCCGACGAATCTATCGCCAAACGAGGTCAAGCGGACGTTCCTGAAACTCGGTTCAGTCTCCTTCTGGGCCCTGCCGGGTCTGGCCGCCGCGGCTCGGCGCGCCGGCGTGCCGGCCGATCGTTACGAGCTTCAATTCAACGTATTGTTATCGCGACCAATTCTTCTCCTGGCCATGGTTCTCATCGCCGCCAACGTGTCCCTGAGATTCTCCCGTTCGCGCAACCTGGGGAGGATGATTATCGCTGGCATGGCCGTAGGCTTCATGCTTTATGTTGTCATGAGAATTGCGCGGGATTTGGGGAGTGGTGGCATAATGCCGCCGCCGCTTGCGGCTTGGTTGCCAGCCATCGTGGCGACGTTGGTCGGCGCCACGGTGCTTCTGCATTTGGAGGACGGATGAGCGGGGCGATATTGCTCCGTGCGGTTGTAACGCTGGCCGGCCGGGCACCGTGGCTCGCCGGCATCGCGGTTGCGGCCGCGCTGTTGGCGCACATGCCAACCGTCGTCCAAGCGGCCGATGCCGGTGCGGCGGTCTATCGCCCCGCTTCCGTGAGCGCTCCAGCCGCACCGTCGCCCGGCAAGCCAGGCTCCCAGATGGTTCTGGAGTCGGACCAGCTGGTCTACGACTACGACAACGACACGGTGTCGGCGGTCGGCAACGTCACCATCTACTACGGCGGGTACACCCTTCAGGCGGCGAAAGTCACGTACAAGAAGCGCAGCGGCCGGCTGATCGCCGAAGGCAACGTGACACTCACCGACCCGACCGGGGCAGTCGTCGCCTCGAGTTACGTCGATGTGACCGACGACTTCCGCGACGGGTTCGTCCAATCCTTGCGGGTCGACACGCCGGAGCGGGCCCATTTCACCGCGGAAAGCGCTCAACGCAGTGGAGGCGAGGTCACGACGTTCGTCAACGGCGCCTATACCGCCTGTGAGGCTTGCAAGGACCATCCTGAGAAGCCTCCGCTTTGGAACGTCAGGGCCGCCAAGATCGTGGTCAATCAGAAGGAGCGCATGGTTTATTTCACCGATGCCCGGATCGAGTTCTTCGGGCTGCCGGTGGCCTGGCTCCCCTATTTCGCCATGGCCGACCCGTCGGTGTCGCGCAAGACCGGCTTTCTGGCGCCACAAATCGGCTACTCCGCCAAGCTCGGGGCTTATGCGTCTCTTCCGTACTACTGGGCGCTAGGCCCAAATTACGACCTAACGTTCACGCCCAGCATATATTCGCGGCAGGGTTTCCTCGGCGAGGTCGAATGGCGTCACCGGCTGGAGCACGGCCAATACACGGTGGCCGCCGCGGGAATCAAACAGGCCAACAAGGACGCTTTCGATCCAGCCTCGGCGTCGTACCGTGATTGGCGTGGCGGCATCCGGACCACCGGCCAGTTCTACCTCAATCAGGACTGGACGCTCGGATGGGACGGGACACTCAGCAGCGACCGCACATTCACCCGTGACTATTCGGTTCTCAACGACGACACCTCCGAGACCATCTCAACAATCCATCTGACAGGCCTGCACGACCGGAACTTCGCCGAAGCTCGCGCCTCGTATTTCCAGATCCTCACCGACCGAACGGGCAATCCCCTCGATCCACTTGACCCTGACAATGCATTCAATCAGGGGCGTCAGGCCGTAGTCGTGCCGGTGGTCGACTATCATCGCATCGCGGACGATCCGGTGCTCGGAGGCGAAGTCTCGTTCAGATCCAACCTGACGTCGCTCACGCGAGCCGAGGACGACCCATTCCTTGTGGGCGACACGTACTATCATGGCACTGCGGGCACGACGGTTCGGACGACGAAAGAGATTTCGTGGCAACGCCAGTTCATCGGTCCGTTCGGTCAGGTCATTACGCCCTATCTTTCCCTGCGCGGCGATGCCTTCTTCCTCGGCGGACAGACGTCGATGGCCACCACCGACGGCCTGACGTCATCGTCAACGGCCTTTCGCTTCATGCCAACCGCTGCGGTTGAGTGGAGCCTGCCGCTGCTGGTGACCAGCGGAGGCACCACGCAGACGATAACGCCGATCGCACAACTCATCGTTAGGCCCAACGAAATGGGCATCGGTACGCTTCCGAACAACGACGCGCAGAGCCTCGTGTTCGACTCGTCCAACCTGTTCGATATCGACAAGTTCTCCGGCGATGACCGTGTCGAGGGCGGCACAGTCGCCAACATCGGGCTCAAATACACCGCCGACTTCGAAGGCGGCGCCTCGATCGACAGCACGATCGGCCAATCGATCCACCTTGCCGGCGCCAACTCCTACGCGACTCAGGACCTGGCCAACGTCGGGCCCGATTCCGGCCTCGAGAACAAGCTCTCTGACTACGTCGCGGGCGTCACCGTCGATACCGGTCTCGGCCCTCGCTTCTCGGCGCGCACGCGACTCGATCAGGCGACGCTGATGGTCAATCGGGTCGAACTGGAGGCGACCACCGCGCTCGGACCCGTCACGGCCTCGACTGCCTATCTCTACCTGCGCAACAATCCGAACAGCGGCATTTCGTCGCCAGCCTCGGTCGTGCGCAGCGCGGCCTCAGTGAATCTGGCTTCAAACTGGCGCGCGTTTGGCTCGTTCACGTACGATATCGCCAACTCGGCCGTGGCCAGCGACAGCTTCGGAGTTGCTTTCGACAACGATTGCCTGACATTTTCGCTCGCCTATAGCGCGACGCGCAAGAGTTACACCGACATCGCTCCGGACCGTTGGCTGAACGTCCGCTTGCAGCTGCGCACAATCGGCGAAAGCAGCGTCAACTCGAATTTGAGCAGCCTGACCAATTGACCGCCTTGCTCCTCTGCGATTTTCTCTTTCTTTCGCCCCAATCGACGCAATGATGCGGCGGCGCTTGGTGAGGTGGCGGAGCAAACCATTGAGCATAGTCGGCAATCGCGAACTGGCCCGTGTGGCTGTGGTGGTCGGGGTGGTTTTGGGCGCCGCTGCATTGGGCGGATGCAGCGCAGTTTCCAACGTGTTCAACCGTGGCCCTTCTGTAACCGTCGAACGAACGCCGGGGGGAGATAAGCCGACCGTCGACGTCGGCACGATAAAGGGCAACAGCTCGATTGCCGTGCTCGTCAACGATCAACCGATCACGCGATATGACATCAAACAACGTGCGGCGCTGATGCGCATTGGCGGGGCAACAGGCGGCGAAAAGGCGGCGACGGAGGAACTCGTCGACGAAACTCTCAAAATGTATGAGGCGGCCAAGCGCAGCGTGAGCGTGGCTGATGGCCGGATCGATGCCGCCTATGCCTCGATTGCCAGCAACCTGAAGATGACGCCGGCGCAGCTGACCCAGGCGCTCGCCGGCCAGGGCGTCGACAGCATGACATTGAAGGACAGGTTGCGGGCCCAGATGACCTGGCAGCAATTGGTCGTGCGCCGTACCCAGGCGGAGGCGCTCGTCAAGAAAGCCGACGTTACACAGGCCCTGCTGGCGAAGGGCGACCCGAATTCGATGACAAGCACCGAGTACACGTTGCAGCAGATCGTCTTCGTGGTGCCGTCAGGCTCGCCGGACGCCCTCTACGCGCAGCGCCGGCGAGAGGCGGAGGCGTTCCGTTCGCGCTTCTCGGGATGTGACCGGAGCCTCGATCAGGCCAAGCAGCTGAGGGGCGTGGTGGTGAAGGACATCGGACGTCGCGACTCGAGCCAGCTTCAAGGGCCGCAGGGCGAAGCGATCCAGAAGACGGCGGCCGGCAAGACTGCTCCGCCCATGCAGACCGATCAGGGCATCGAACTGATCGCAGTGTGCACGTCACGTGACATCCACAGCTCCGCCATCGCGGAAGCCGAGGTTCAGGACCAACTGCTTTCCAAGCAGAGCGAGGAGATCGGCAAGGAGTACCTGAAAGAGCTGCGCGATCGTGCCATCATCGAGTACCGTTGAGGAAAGATGGCGCGGGATAAAGCGCCGGAGCTGCTGCCGCTAGCGCTGACGATGGGTGAACCCGCTGGCGTGGGGCCTGATCTTACCCTGGTGGCATGGACACGTCGGCGCGATCTTCGTCTGCCCGCGTTCTACTGCCTCGGCGACGCCGCTCTGCTGTCGAAACGCGCCAAGATCCTTGGTCTTGCGTGTCCTATCGAGGCGGTTTCTGTATCCGAGGTCGCAGCATGCTTCGACCGGGCGCTTCCGGTGGTGTCTCTGGAAGCATCGGTCACGGTGGATGCCGGCCGACCCGACCCAGCCAACGCTCCGGCGGTGATTGAGGCGATCGCACGAGCGGTTGGCGACGTGCGCGCCGGGGCCGCCGCCGCGGTAGTCACCAACCCAATCAACAAAAAGACGCTCTACGATGCCGGCTTTCGCCATCCCGGGCACACGGAGTTCCTGGGAACGCTCTCGGCAGCGTGGACCGGAACGGCCGCCCGGCCGGTGATGATGCTGGCGGGGCCCGAACTGAAAACGGTGCCTGTCACCATACACATGCCACTCAGGGAGGTTGCAGCGGCGCTTTCGCTGGACCTGATCGTTGAGACCGGAAAGGCGGTTGCGCGCGATCTTCAACGCCGGTTCGCGACACCACATCCGCGCCTCGCCGTAGCGGGTCTCAATCCACATGCTGGCGAGGGCGGCTCCCTCGGTGACGAAGAGGAACGGATCGTACGGCCGGCGGTCGCGGCGCTCAACAGCGAAGGAATCGTGACTGTGGGGCCGCTTGCCGCCGATACCATGTTCCACCCGGCGGCGCGGGCAAGCTACGACGCGGCGCTGTGCATGTACCATGACCAGGCGTTGATTCCGGTCAAGACACTGTCGTTCGCGGAGACGGTGAACGTCACGCTTGGCTTGGCTTTTGTCCGCACCTCGCCGGACCACGGCACTGCCCTTGACATCGCCGGGACGGGTCGCGGCGATCCCTCAAGCCTGGCGGCGGCGCTGCGGCTCGCCGCCGAACTTCGCCACAACGAAATGGCGCAATGAGCCAGATCGACGATCTGCCGCCGCTGCGGGAGATCATTCGGAGCCACGGCCTCAGCGCACGTAAGTCGCTCGGCCAGAATTTCCTGCTCGATCTCAATCTCACAGCGCGAATCGCCCGCGCCGCCGGCGACCTCACCGGCGTAACGGTGATCGAGGTTGGTCCGGGGCCCGGCGGGCTCACGCGCGCGCTAGTTGCCGCGGGTGCCAAGCGGGTGGTGGCAATCGAGCGGGACGAACGGTGCATTGCGGCGCTGGAGGAAATCGGCCGGCACTATCCCGGGCGGCTGGAAATCGTCGCCGCCGACGCCCTGGCCACCGACATGGCCGGCCTCGCCCAACCGCCGGCCAGGATCATTGCAAACCTCCCGTACAATATCGCCACCCCGCTTCTGATCGGCTGGCTGAAGGCCGAGCCGTGGCCGCCGTGGTACGAGTTGATGACGCTGATGTTTCAGCGGGAGGTGGCGGAACGTATCGTCGCCAGTCCTGGCGACAGCGCCTACGGCAGGCTCAGCGTGCTGGTCGGATGGCGCTGCGACGCGGCCATTCTCTTCGACGTCGCCGCGAGCGCATTTACACCGCCACCGAAGGTGACTTCGTCGGTTGTCAGCTTCGTTCCCCGGCCGGCGCCGATGCCCTGCAACGCAACGACTCTCGAACGAGTAACGGCCGCCGCGTTTGGACAGAGGCGCAAGATGCTGCGGCAAAGCCTGCGGTCGCTCGGGGGCGACGTCGCCCGTCTGCTTGCCGACGCGGGCATCGAGGGGACGCGGCGCGCGGAGGAAATCGACATAGAGGGCTTCGTCGACCTGGCTCGTGCCTGTGATGCGCCGGGCTCGGAAACGCGCTGATCGCCACGGTCCTGTTCCAGGATCAGGTCTGCGACAGAAGTTCCGTAACGAGCCCGTCGAGCGTCGGGTGCCGACTGCGTTTCTGGCGCTCGGCGACCAGGATCGCGCGCACGATCGAGAGCGACTTCTGCAAATCGTCGTTAACGATCACGTATTCATACTCACTCCAGTGCTCAATCTCGGTGCGCGCGTTGGCAAGGCGGCGCTTGATCGTTTCGGCGTTGTCTTCGGCCCGACGCTCGAGACGGGCGCGCAACTCGGCCATCGATGGCGGCAACACGAACACCCGAACGACGTCGTCCGGCAGTTTCTCGACGATCTGACGGGTTCCCTGCCAATCGATGTCGAAGAGCACGTCAGCACCCGTCCTCAACGCCTGCTCGACCGGCGCGCGGGGGGTGCCATAGAGCTTACCGTGAACCTCGGCCCATTCGAGCAGGTCGCCCCTCTCGCGCATCTGGGCGAAGCGTTCGCCATCGATGAAATGGTAGTGGACTCCGTCGACCTCGCTCGGGCGACGTGTCCGGGTGGTTACCGAGATGGAGAGGTCGAGGTCAGCTTCGGTTTCGAGCAGCATCCGTGCCAGCGTCGACTTTCCGGCGCCGGACGGCGACGACAGCACCAGCAGCAGACCGCGCCGGGACGGATCTCGGGCTTCAGCCATGGCTACTCCAGATTTTGGATCTGCTCGCGCAGCTGGTCGACGAGCGACTTCAGCTCAAGCCCGATCGTCGTTACACCACGGTCGTTGGACTTGGCACACAGCGTATTTACTTCGCGATTGAATTCCTGGGCGAGGAAATCGAGCCGACGGCCGACAGGGCCGCCCTGGGCGAGCAGATCGCGGGTGGCGGCAATGTGTGCGTCGAGGCGATCGATCTCTTCGCGGATGTCGGCCTTGTTGGCGAGCAGGACGGCCTCCTGATACAGGCGGTCCGGGTCGAGCGTGGGCGCGGCATCGAGAAGTGCCGCGATTTGCTCGGCAAGGCGTGCACGAACGGAGTCCGGGGTGCGCGCCGGCGATGCTTCGGCCGAGCGGACGAGGCGCTCGATATCATCCAGCCGGGTGCGCAGAACCAACGCGATCGCGTCACCCTCCCGCCGGCGGACCTGCAGCAGCTCAGCGAGGGCACTCGCCAGGTCGGCAAGGATCAGGTCCGCCAGCCGCTTCCGCGCCTCCTCGTCCAACTCCGCATCCGCGGTTTCCATCACCCCTCGGAGGGACAGGATGCCATCGAGCGTCGGCGGCTGGACCTGAAGCCGCCCGGCGACCTTCTCCATCGCTGCCGCGACCTCCGCCAGGACATCCTCATTGATGCGAATTCGCCCGGCGGCCGTTTGCTGGCGCGTTGTAAGCGTGGCCTGGACACTGCCGCGCGCCAGCCCGGCGCTGAGGCCCTCGCGTGCCCCCATCTCGATGTATTCGAAACCCGGTGGCAGCCGCAGCCGGATGTCCAGGCCCTTGCCGTTGACCGACCGCAGTTCCCAGGTCCACCGATAGCCTTCGCCGCCGCCGTCGCGGCGGGCAAAGCCGGTCATGCTGAACACAGGCATGGGCGAAGTAAGTCCCCGAGAAATCGGCGTCTCCAGCACCGACGCCATAAGGCCCGGACGCTCTGCGTTCAAGTCGGCAGGCACGGTTATTGTGGGCGGATGCGCGGCTGAAGCTGCATGGGGCCGTCGGCAGCCGCCGGCGCGGAAGGCGACAGCGCCAATGGAGTATCGGCAGGCGTGGCGGGCTTCTGGCCGGCAGCCGCCTCGGCAGCGGCCGCCGCCGCAGCGCCACCATTGGCGCCCTGCGCAAGGCTATCCGCCGGCGTCGCCGAGGCGGCATTCTTGTTGATCTCCCGCCAGCGGGCAACGTTGCGCAGGTGCGCTTCGTAGGTCTCTGCAAACGTGTGGCCACCACTGCCGTCGGCGACGAAGAACAGATCGCGTGTCCTTGACGGGTTGGCGACCGCCTCGAGAGAGGCCCGACCGGGATTGGCAATCGGCCCGGGCGGCAGCCCATCCGCAACGTACGTGTTGTAGGGCGAGTTGGTATCGAGATCCGCGCGGCTGAGCGTGTAACCGTGCGGCTTACCGGAGCCCTTGAACAAAGCGTAGATCACCGTCGGATCCGACTGCAGACGCATGTTGAGTCGAAGACGGTTGATGAAGACTGCCGCGACGCGGCTGCGCTCGTCGGCGAGCGACGTTTCCTTCTCGACGATCGAGGCAAGAACCACCAGTTGCTCCGGCGTAGTGATGGGCAGATCGGGCGCGCGGCGGCTCCATACGTCGGCCAAGACGGAATCGCGGTCCCGGCGCATGCGGTCGAGCAAATCCTGGCGGGTGTCGCCGCGGGTGAACTTGTACGTATCGGGAAGCAGCGTGCCCTCAGGTGGAACCTCGGTCACCTCACCAGCCAGCACGTCGTCTCCCATCAGGCGCTGCACCACCTGTTCACTGGTCAGGCCTTCCGGGATGGTGACCGAATAGAGAATGCCGCGACCGGTCACCATGGTGTCCATGATGTCGTGCATGCTGGCGTGAGCGGGGATCAGATACTCGCCGGCTTTCAGGCTCCGCTGCTGCTTGTTGACGACGACGCCGGCAACGAACAGCCATTTGCTGGAGATGAGGCCGTCCTGTTGCAGCTTGTCGGCGATGGCGCTTAGACCGGTCTGGTTCTCGACGTTGAAGGCGCGCGCCTGCTCCAATCCACTCGGATGATCGAACTGCGACTTGGCGACGAAGATCGCCCCGCCAACGATCACCACGCCGATGACCACCATCGTCAGGACGAAATTGAAAAACACCACCAGCGGGTGGCGAACCGCCCGCGACCGCGCGGGCGGCGGAGGAACCTGCTCAGGTTGCAGAGCTTCTGACGGACTCTTGGGAGAGGCACGGCCGAGAGACGACGTCAGCCGCGCCGACAGGGACTCCGCGTCGTCGCCGTGCATTTCTCTCCTGGCGTCCGCCATGTGGTCAGCTCTTGCCTTGATTCTCGGCGTTTGAGGCCGGCCGCAAGGCGACTTTAGCACTGAATATGGCCAAAGCGGGATAGATCGGACGCTCAGACATGACGGCGGAAGACCAGCGAGGCGTTGGTCCCACCAAATCCGAACGAATTGGAGATCGCCACGTCCACCTGCTTTTGCCGCGCCGTATGCGCCACGAGATCGATCGCCGTCACCACGGACGGGTTGTCGAGATTGAGGGTCGGCGGCACGACGTTGTCGCGGATCGCCAGCAGCGCGAAAATGGCCTCGACGGAGCCAGCAGCGCCGAGCAGGTGGCCGGTCGCGGATTTGGTCGATGACATGCTGATGCGGGCGGCCGCATTGCCGACCAGGCGCTCGATCGCGCGCAATTCGATCTCGTCGCCGAGCTGGGTCGAGGTTCCGTGGGCGTTGATGTAGTCGATCTCGTCGGGTGAAACGTCCGCGCGGGTGAGCGCCATCTTCATGCAGCGCTCCGCTCCATCGCCGTCCTCGGCCGGCGCGGTAATGTGATAGGCGTCTCCGGAAAGCCCGTAGCCGACCACTTCGCCGTAGATCTTGGCGCCGCGTGCGAGCGCATGCTCGCGCTCTTCCAGCACCAGGATCCCTGCGCCTTCTCCCATGACGAAACCGTCGCGGTCGCGGTCGTAGGGACGCGACGCCTGGGTCGGCCGGTCGTTGAAGTGAGTCGACAGTGCCTTGCATGCGGCGAAGCCGGCGAGCGCCAGCCGGCCGACCGAGGATTCGGTACCTCCGGCGACCATCACGTCAGCATCGCCAAGCGCGATCAGGCGACCGGCGTCGCCGATGGCGTGGGCCCCGGTGGAGCACGCCGTCACCACCGAATGGTTGGGGCCTTTCAGGTGATGGCGAATCGAAACCTGGCCGGAGGCGAGATTGATCAGACGGCCCGGGATGAAGAACGGGCTGATGCGGCGCGGCCCACGGTCGCGCAGCGTGATGGCCGCGTCTTCGATACCAGCAAGCCCGCCGATGCCCGAGCCGATGAGCACGCCGGTGACGATCTGGTCGTCGTAGGTCTCGGGATGCCAGTCTGCGTCATCAAGAGCCTGGGTGGCGGCAGCGACCGCGTAAACGATAAACGGGTCGACCTTGCGACTTTCCTTGGGCTCCATCCATTCATCCGGATCGAACCCGCCATCGGCGGCGGGGCCGAGCGGAAGCTGGGCGGCTACCTGACAGGCCAGATCGTCGACGGGGAAGCTGTCAATCCGCTTGATCCCCGTCTTGCCGGCAATCAGGTTTGCCCATGTGGTCTCGACGCCGCAGCCAAGCGGCGACACCATGCCCAATCCCGTAACGACGACCCGTCTCATGGCAACTCCGCGGCTCCGACCGGCGAGGTCGGAGTCGGTCGCTCCAAGCTCAAACCCGGATCAGGCGGTGTTCTTTTGCAAGAATCCGATGGCGTCGCCGACGGTGAGGATCGTTTCGGCCGCGTCATCCGGTATCTCGACACCGAACTCCTCTTCGAAGGCCATGACGAGTTCGACCGTGTCCAAGCTGTCGGCGCCAAGATCGTCGATAAAGCTGGCCCCCTCGGTGACCTTTTCGGCATCGACCCCAAGATGCTCCACCACAATCTTCTTCACCCGCTCAGCGATATCGCTCATTTGCAGAACCTCAGTTGCCTTGACTTGATCTACTCGGAAGAGCCTCGCTCCGCGAGCAGTTGATCCTCAGTGTCTGCACGGAACGGGTAGCGGCGCCAACCGACGATGGGAAGGACGTTGTTGTCCCAGCCTGCGAAAATCGGCGCCTGAATTGCACGGTCCGGCCCCGGCTTGATCGGCGGTCGTAACACACTTCCTCCGCCTTTGCCAACAGCACCAGGCGGTCCTTGCCAGTCACCGAAAAGGTCCGGTTCGCCTCGATTTCTCGCATCACAACATCACCATGCCGCCGTTGACGTGGAGCGTCTGCCCGGTGACGTAAGCGGCTTCGTCGGAGGCGAGGAACACGGCAACGGCAGCGACCTCGGCGGGCGTGCCGAGGCGGCCGACGGGGACGCGATCGAGTATGATGGCGCGCTGCTTTTCGTTGAGGGCATCGGTCATCGGCGACGCAATGAAGCCGGGCGCGATGCAGTTGACGGTGATGTTGCGGCTCGCAATCTCGGCGGCCAGCGATCGGGTCATCCCGGCAAGCCCCGCCTTGGCCGCTGCGTAGTTGGCTTGACCGGGGTTTCCGGTTGCACCGACAACGGACGTGATCGAAATGATGCGGCCGTGCCGCTGCCGCATCATGCCGCGCAGCACCGCCCGCGTCAGCCGGAAGGCGGCCGTCAGGTCAATGTCGATCACCGCTTGCCAGTCTTCGTCGCTCATGCGAGCCATGAGGCCATCTCGGTTGACCCCGGCATTGTTGACGAGGATTTCGACCGGGGCGCCGAACGCCTCCTCGGCCGCCGGAACCAACCTCTCCACGGCAGTCGGATCGGCGAGGTCGCAGGGAAGCACGTGGCACCGGCTTCCCAGTTCGCCGGCGAGCGTCTCGAGAGCATCGCGGCGGGTGCCCGACAAGCCGACAACCGCTCCCCGCCCATGGAGGGCACGCGCGATCGCTCCTCCAATGGCGCCGCTCGCACCGGTCACCAACGCACGTTTGTCGGTTATCTCGAACAAGAACAGTCTCCAGTCTTCCGTCAGGCGAGCCGGGCAAGAGCCGAATCGATGTCGGCAGGCGTTCCCACCGCGAGCGTTTCGGCGCCTTCGACGATTCGCCGCGCCAGACCGGATAGCACCTTGCCGGCACCGATCTCAACGAACAGCTTGACCCCGGCGGTGCCCAACCACTCGGTCGTCTCCCTCCACCGCACCATGCCCGTGACCTGCTCCACCAGACGGCGACGGATTTCCGCCGGGTCGGAAATGGGCGCCGCCGTGACATTGGCGACCAGCGGAACGACCGGCATGGCAACATCGATGGCGGCGAGCGCCGCCTCCATCGTCGCCGCCGCCGGCGCCATGAGCGAGCAATGGAAGGGCGCGCTCACCGGGAGCAGGATCGCCCGCTTCGCTCCCCGGGCCTTGGCCATCTCCACGGCGCGCTCGACCGCCTGCCTTTCGCCCGAAATCACGACCTGTCCGGCACCGTTGTCGTTGGCAACCTGGCACACGGCGCCACCGCTGGCAGCGGTTGCCACTTCGCCAGCAGCAACAAGGTCGAGGCCGATCAGGGCGGCCATGGCGCCAGTTCCCACCGGTACCGCCGCCTGCATGGCGTGACCTCGGATACGCAAGAGGCGCGCGGCATCCGCGACAGTAAGGCTGCCAGCGGCGGCAAGCGCCGAATATTCGCCCAAAGAGTGACCGGCGACAAAGGCGGCAGTGTTCTTCACCTCGACGCCGCGGGCTTCGAGCACCCGAATGACGGCGAGGCTCACGGCCATGAGCGCTGGCTGCGCATTTTCGGTAAGCGTCAACGTCTCGGCCGGGCCCTGCCAGATGACGTCCGACAGTTTCTCGCCAAGGGCATCGTCAACGGCTTCGAACACCGCGCGGGCTTCGAAGAAGGCATCGGCGAGCGCCTTGCCCATGCCGACCGACTGGCTGCCCTGCCCCGGAAACGTGAATGCGACGGCCATTGGCCGAGGCGCCTCCCCCCTAAGAATGACGCCCGCGCCTTTGAGCGTGTCACGGATTGGCTGTCAAGCCGGCCAGGTTGCGAACCCCTTGCATTCCCCAGGACAATCCCTATAACCGCACCGTCCCGAAGGGACCCCGGCCGGGGGCTGAACGGAAGGCGGCGAAAGCCGAGGGTCGACAAGCGATCCGACTTCCCGTGTTCCCGCTCTCGAAGTAGCACCGATGGCCTTTCCTGCAAGGGCTTCGGCGAGGCTCGGCGCCGGCGAAGATGAAGGAAAGGCGAATATGCCTCTGTATGAACATGTTTTTCTGGCGCGACAAGACGTGTCCGGCCAACAGGTCGACGCGCTCACCGAGCAGTTCAAATCAGTGATCGAACAGAATGGCGGCACGGTCGGCAAGGTCGAGAGTTGGGGCCTCAAGTCGCTGACGTACCGGATCAAGAAGAACCGCAAGGCCTATTTCACGTTGATGAACATCGACGCCCCGCCGGCAGCGATCGCCGAGGTGGAGCGCCAGCAGCGTCTCAGCGAAGATGTGATTCGCTCGCTGACGTTGAAAGTCGATGCCCACGAGGAAGAGCCCTCCGCGATGATGCAGAAGCGGGACCGCGACGACCGTCGCGACCGCGATGATCGGCGCGGCGGACGCTTCGGCGATCGCGACCGCGGTCCGCGCGGTGATCGTGATCGGCCGCGCCGTGACGACGGAGACGATGCCCGCTCCGAGATGAGCGCGGCCGGCAATAGCGAAGGAGATGCGTGATGGTCGATATCAACCAGCTTCCGTCGCGTCGTCCCTTCTTCCGTCGCCGCAAGACCTGCCCCTTCTCGGGCGCCAACGCGCCCAAGATTGACTACAAGGATGTCCGCCTCCTGCAGCGCTACGTCTCGGAGCGCGGCAAAATCGTGCCGTCCCGCATCACCGCGGTGTCGGCGATCAAACAGCGTGAACTTGCCCGCGCTATCAAGCGGGCGCGGTTCCTTGGGCTCTTGCCCTACGTGATCAAGTAGAGACAAACTCTTCGCCCCGAACGATCCGCCACTTGCGATCGCCCGGGGAATCAAGTTGGGGCGTGGCGGTAACGACCCGCCCCTAACCGCTCGGAAGGCGGGACAGCGATGGCACAAAGTATCCTCGTTGGCATCGGAGCTGGCATCGCCGCCGCGCTTCTGTTCCTGGCTCCAGTCGGCGGAACGCTCCTTGCTTTTCCCCTTTTCGCGCTGACCGGGCTTCCGATCGCCATTGCCGGTCTCGGCTGGGGCGTTGTCAGCGGAATCGTCGCCGCCGCGGTTGGCACGCTCGGCGCGCTGGCGCTGACCCACTGGGCGGGTGCCGCCCTGTTTGCGCTCATTTTCGGGGCGCCGCTGGCGTTCCTGGCGCGTCTGGCGAACCTGTCGCGACCGCTGGCCGGGTCCGAGGGGCACCACGAATGGTATCCCTCGGGCCGCCTGTTGCTCGCCGCGGCCTTCGCCGTTACCGGCGGCCTGTGGATCGTCGGCGCCGTGATCGGCTTCGATCCGCAGGCGCTGGTGCACGAGATGACGGCCGCCCTTACCCAATGGATCGCGGCCGCCAATCCGGCTGGCGATGCCCCGACAGCGGCTGAAATCGAGCCGTTCGCCCGGCTCAATGTTGCCCTGTTGCCGTTTATCAGCGCCGTCGTTGCGCTGGTGGTGGTCGTCGTAGATCTCTGGCTGGCTGCCATCGTGACCCGCGCCTCCGGCCGCCTGCAGCGCCCGCGTGACCGCATCTGGATGGTAACGCTGCCAAACCAACTGGTCGGCGTGCTTGCGGTTGCCGTCGCGCTCGCGTTCATTCCTGGTGCGGTCGGCCATGCCGCCGCCGTCGCCGCAGGAGCCGTCGCCGCCGCGATGGCTCTCGTTGGTCTGGCGGTGGTGCACGCGCTCACCGCGGGCATGGCGGGGCGCACTGCCATTCTGGCCACCACTTACGTGCTTGTCTTCCTTTCCGGCTTCCCGATCGTGCTGTTCGCGGCACTGGGTGTCGGCGAGGGTTTCTTCCACCTGCGCGAGCGCCGTTTCGGCGGCGGGGCCGCGCGCTGAAACGGTCCATTTCGAACGGAGCGAGTATCCATGGATGTCATCCTGCTTGAACGTATCGCACGCCTCGGACAGATGGGCGACGTCGTTCGCGTTCGCGACGGCTATGCACGCAACTACTTGTTTCCACAGGGCAAGGCGCTGAGGGCCAACGAAGAGAATCGCAAACGTTTCGATTCGGAACGGGTCCAACTCGAGGCGGGCAACCTGGAGCGCCGGCAGGAGGCCGAGATGGTTGCCGTCAAGATCGGCGGCCAGTCGTTCATGGTGATCCGCCAGGCGGGCGAAACGGGCCAGCTGTACGGTTCAGTCTCCGCCCGCGATCTCGTCGAGGTGATGGAGGCAGGCGGCTTCAGCGTTGCCCGCAACCAAATCGATCTGAACCAACCGATCAAGACGATCGGTCTTCACACGGTCAAGATCGTGCTTCACCCGGAGGTGGAGACCACGGTCACCGTGAACGTGGCGCGAAGCGACGATGAGGCCGAACGCCAGGGGCGCGGCGAGGATCTCACCATGGGCGCCGACGCCGAAGAAATGACTGAGACCGGCGAGGACGAGACGCCGGCCGAGGAGGCGGCCGCTCCCGAGAGCGACTCCGCGACCGCTTGAGGCGGAATGGTCATCGGCGTTAGCATCTCTCAGACGGCCCCGGTCATGAAGATACCGGGTTGCTCGGCCGAAAAGGGGGTTCGGCGGATATAATGAAAGGCTTGCTTCACCGCTTCCTCGGACGCGCCATCAAGGCCGGTTCTCTGGAGATTATAAGCCCCGACGGGACGTCACGTGTCTACGGCGACGGCAGCGGAGATTCGGTCCGGGTCCGCTTCACCTCGGATCGTGCCGTCAGCAACGTCGTGCGCAACCCCGATCTGAAGCTCGGGGAGGAGTTCGTGGGTGGCGGACTCGTTGTCGAGACCGGCACGATCTACGATTTCCTTCACGTGGTCCTCAGCAACGTCAGGGACGTCACGCCGCCGTGGCCGATGATCCTGACAGCGGCGCCGCGCCGGGTGACGCGCCGCGTTCGCCAGTTCAACCCGCCGAGCCGGGCGCGCCGCAACGTCCACGCCCACTATGATCTCGATGGTCGGCTCTATTCGCTCTTTCTCGACAACGACCTCCAGTATTCGTGCGCGTATTTCGAGGACGGCGTAACGACGCTGGACGACGCGCAGCTCGCGAAGAAGCGCCATATCGCCGCCAAGCTCGCTTTGAAGCCGGGACAACGGGTGCTCGACATCGGCTCGGGGTGGGGCGGGCTCGGCCTCTATCTCGCCGCGCATGCGGACGTTGAGGTGGTCGGTGTGACGCTGTCGGAGGAGCAATTGGCGGTGTCGAACCGGCGGGCCGAGGAGCTGGGCCTGGCGGACAGGGTCAAATTCCTTCTCCAGGACTACCGCGCCGTGGAGGGCCCCTTCGACCGGATCGTGTCAGTCGGCATGTTCGAACACGTCGGCGTCAACCACTTCCGCGCCTTCTTCAAGACCTGCCGCGAATTGATGACCCCTGACGGGATTATGCTCCTCCATACGATCGGGCGTTCCGGGCCGCCCGGCGACACCAGCGCGTGGATACAGCGCTACATATTTCCCGGCGGCTATATCCCTGCTCTGTCGGAGGTCGTCCCGCGCATCGAACGCAGCGGGCTTTTCCTCACCGATATCGAGATCCTGCGCCTCCATTACGCCAAGACCCTCAAGGCTTGGCGCGAGCGCTTCCTGGCGCACCGTGAGGAGGTCGCCGCGCTCTACGATGAGCGCTTCTGCCGGATGTGGGAGTTCTACCTGGCGGCGTCGGAAGTGTCGTTCAGGGTTGGCGGGCTGGTGAACTTCCAGGTCCAGCTCACCAGGAACCTGGAAACCCTGCCGCTGACCCGCAACTACATGGGCGAGGCCGAAGAGACGTTGCGCGGTGCGGAAAGCGCGGCGGATTTGCGGCCGCCGCTGAAGCTCGCTGGCGAGTAGCATCCGCCACGACCGTCACGCGCGCGTCATTGGCGCCTGAGAAACTTGCCGGAATTCAGATTAAATCGCCTTTGCGGTTAGCCGGCAAAGGCGCATGATCGTGCTATCGGTACGGGTTACCCCGGGACGGCGATCCGCACACGGGCGGGGCCCCGTGCCCATACAACACGGAGGCAAATCATGTCAGGCTTGCGACGTCTTGAGATCGACCGCCGGGCATTCCTGCTTGGGACTTCGGCCGTCGGCGCATTGACAGTGCTTCACCCGTTCTCCGCTTTCGCGGCGGCCGGTCAGGCGCACCTGCGGCTGCTCGAGACCACCGACATCCACGTGAACGTGCTGCCGTATGACTACTACGCCGACGCGCCCAACGACACGATGGGGCTGTCCCGCACCGCCACGATCATAGAGTCGATCCGGGCAGAGTCGACCAACTCCATGCTTCTGGACAACGGCGACTATCTGCAGGGAAACCCGATGGGCGACTACATCGCCTACGAAAAGGGCATGAAGGCCGGCGACATTCACCCGGTGATGAAGGGGATGAACGTTCTCGGTTACGAGTGCGGTACGCTCGGCAACCACGAATTCAACTATGGCCTTGACTTCCTGGACAAGGTCAACGCCGGGGCGAACTTCCCGATCGTGTGCGCCAACCTGATCAGGGGTACGACGCTCGCGTCCAATCCGCGCGACGACGACCTCTACATGAAGCCGTACCTCATTCTTGAAAAGACGCTGACCGACGGTGCCGGCACGCAATACCCGATCAAGATCGGCCTCATCGGCTTCGTGCCCCCGCAGATCATGATTTGGGATTCTAAAAATCTGGTCGGCAACGTCATGACCCGCGACATCGTGGAGACGGCGAAGGCGTGGGTGCCGCAAGTCAAGGAGGCCGGCGCCGATATCGTCATCGCCCTCTCCCACTCCGGCATCGACGCCAACAAGACGGACCTGATGGAGAACGCCTCGCTGTTCCTCGGCGACGTCGACGGCATCGATGCGATCTTCACCGGTCACCAGCACCTGGTGTTCCCAGGCGGGCCGCAATTCGACAACCTCACTGGCATCGACAACGCCAAGGGCACGCTGATGGGCCGGCCGGCGGTGATGGGCGGCTTCTGGGGCTCGCATATGGGCCTCATCGATCTGCTGCTCGAGCGCGATGGCAACGGCTGGCGGGTCGTTTCGGCCGAATCGGAGGCGCGTCCGATCTACGAGCGCAAGGACGGCAAGGTGGTGCCCGTCGTCAACGATGCGGCGGCAGGTGGTCGATGCACTTAAGGCGGACCACGAGGCAACGCTTGCATACGTTCGCCGCGCGGTCGGCAAGACTTCCGCGCCGCTGTTCAGCTATTTCGCCCTCGTCGCCGACGATCCGTCAGTGCAGATCGTGAGCCAGGCGCAGACCTGGTACATCAAACAGATGATGGCCGGCACGAAGTGGGAGGGGCTGCCGATCCTGTCGGCGGCGGCACCGTTCAAAGCCGGCGGACGCGGCGGAGCCGACTACTATACCGACGTGCCGGCCGGCGACGTCGCCATCAAGAACGTCGCCGACCTTTACCTCTATCCAAACACCGTGCGCGCCGTCCTCATCAATGGCGCCCAGGTCAAGGAGTGGCTGGAGATGTCGGCCGGTATCTTCAACCAGGTCGCGCCGGGGCAGGCCGATCAGCCGCTCCTCAACGATGCCTTCCCCAGTTACAACTTCGACGTTATCGACGGCGTCACCTACAAGATCGACCTGTCGCAGCCGCCGAAGTACGACCCGAAGGGCGCCGTCATCAACGCGAGCGCCAGCCGTATCGTCGACCTCGCCTACCAGGGCAAACCGGTGACGGCCGACCAACAGTTCGTCGTCGCCACCAACAACTACCGGGCCGGCGGCGGTGGCAACTTCCCCGACATCAACGACAAGGTGATCATCTTCGTCGCTCCGGACACAAACCGTGACGTGATCGTGCGCTACATCGTCCAGCAGGGGACGATCAACCCGTCGGCGGACAAGAACTGGTCATTTGCGCCGGTCCCGGGGGCGAGCGTGATCTTCGCGTCCGGACCGAAGGCGAAGGATCACCTGGCCGATGTTTCGGGAATCGAGCTTGCCGGACCGGGCGCGAACGGTTTCGACAACTATCGCATCAAGCTCTAACTTTCTTCATCTCATGGGCAAAGGGCGGGCTCCGGTCCGCCCTTTTTTCGTTGCACGAATCGGCTGCAATAGCGTCTCGCTGCGACAGTGGCGCGTGCGCCGCAAGGCCTCGGTGCCGGAATTGTGAATCGCGGGAGACTCGGCGTGTCGTCCATTGCGAATCCCCCTCCCGTGCTAAACAGAGGTAACGCGGATGCGGCGAGCAGTTCCTGTTTCCCGCGAGTCGATTGCGGCTCCAGCCGGATTCGATGTCTCACCTTGTAGCGCGAGCATGATTGCCGGCACTCCGAGAGGTGATGACCGGGCACGTGACGCTTGAACGGCGTTTGGAACGAGAGGGAGTCTTTCCAGAAATGGCATTCGCGGCGCGGGCGATCGCCGAGACCACAGAGAGCTATCGCACGGCTCCCCAGAACGTCGAGGCCGAGCAGGCTTTGCTCGGCGCCATTCTCGTCAACAACGAGGCCTTCTATCGCGTCTCCGACTTTCTCGAACCCGAGCACTTCCACGAGCCGATCCATCGGACGATCTACGAGGTCGCCGGCCAGCTGATCCGCCTCAACAAGATCGCCACGCCGGTCACCATCAAGACGTTCCTGCCGGCCGACCTTTCGATCGGCGACATCAACCTCGCGCAATATCTGGCGCGCCTGGCGGCGGAAGCGACGACGATCATCAACGCGGAGGATTACGGGCGCACCATCTACGACCTCGCACTCCGCCGGTCGCTCATCGGCATCGGCGAGGACATGGTCAACGTCGCCTACGACGCGGCGGTCGAACAGACGCCGGCGGCACAGATCGAGGACGCGGAAAAACGCCTGTTCGAGCTGGCCGAGCGCGGTCACTACGACACTGGCTTCCACACTTTCGAAACGGCGCTGGTCAGCGCCATCGACATGGCCAGTGCCGCGTACAAGCGCGATGGCCACCTGTCGGGGCTGGCGACTGGGCTGGAAGACCTCGACCGGCTGATGGGCGGTCTCCAGCCATCGGACCTCATCATCGTCGCCGGGCGTCCGGGCATGGGCAAGTCGTCGTTCGCCACGACTATCGGCTTCAGCGTTGCCAAGGCGTGGGCGGGCGAAGTCCAGCCGGACGGCACCATGAAGACCGTCAACGGCGGTGTGGTGGGCCTGTTCTCGCTGGAAATGTCGGCGGAGCAGCTCGCCACCCGCATCATCGCCGAGCGGTCGGGCGTGTCCTCCGCACACATCCGCCGCGGCCGCATCGACGAGCGCGACTTCGCCCATATCGTGGAAGCGGCGCGCGAAATGCAGAAAATACCGCTCTATATCGACCAGACCGGTGGTCTTAGCGTCGCCCAGCTCGCCGCACGCGCCCGGCGGTTGAAGCGACAGCGCGGTCTCGATCTGCTCATCATCGACTACATCCAGTTGATGCAGGGGTCGTCGCGGCGCGGCTCGGACAACCGCGTGCAGGAAGTGACCGAAATCACAAACAACCTGAAATCTCTCGCCAAGGAACTGAACGTCCCGATCGTTGCGCTCTCGCAGCTCTCCCGCCAGGTCGAGAACCGCGACGACAAGCGCCCGCAGCTTTCGGACCTGCGTGAATCGGGCTCGATCGAGCAGGATGCCGACGTGGTTCTCTTCATCTACCGTGAGGAGTACTATCTGAAGAACCGTGAGCCGAAGCCGGGTACGATGGAGTACGAGACTTGGCAGGACGAGATGAGCCGCGTTCATGGCGTTGCCGAGGTGATCATCGGCAAGCAACGCCATGGTCCCACAGGTACAGTCCGTCTGCATTTCGAGGACTCGTTGACGCGCTTCTCCAACCTGGCGAGCGAGGAGTCGCTGCCCGTTCCGTTCGAGGGATGAGCAGAGCCGGCGGCGAATAGCGATGTTCAAGTGGCTGACCGGCAAGAAGCAGGAGGCGGCCGCGGAAGGTGGCAAAGACCTGCTTGTCGTCGGCCGGAGCGTGCCAGCGCCGGCCGAGCGCGCTTTTGCGGCGTTCGTCGATGATTTCAACGATTGGTGGCCGCGCGACTACACCTGGGGCGGCGACAACGTCACCGAGATCGGTATCGAGGCGAAACCGGGCGGTCGTTGCTTCGAGCGGACGAAAGGCGGCGGCGAGACGGTTTGGGGTACGGTGCTGACCGTCGCGCGGCCAAGCCACATCGTGCTCGCCTGGCAGATCGGTCCGGACAGGACCGCCGTGGACAACGAGGCGGCGGCCAGCCGCGTCGACGTGCGCTTCACCGAGACCGGTCCGGGGACCACGGACGTCATCCTCGTTCACCGCGACTTCCCGCGCCACGGTGAGGGCTGGGAGGCGTACAGGACAGCCATGGCCGCGGCCAAGGGCTGGCCACGCCTCATGGACCTCTACGCGAAAGCTGTTGCTTCCGGCTGAAGGTGCCCGCCCGCACCTTCAGCCGCAAACCAACTGCGCGCTACATCGCCATCGCAGGTTTCACGAAGCAGTAGATATGGCGCGTCGGACTTGAACAGACGTAGGCGTCGCCGTCGATCGACTGCTTATTGAGTTCCTTGTCCGGCGGGATCGGCGTCCACTGGCCTTCGACCACCGCCCACCACTGCCCCCCGTGCCAATCGGCATCGGTGCGGCGACAGTCGGCAATGTCGCAGCAGGAATAGCCCGTATCCGGTTGCTTGAGACTCTTGAACCAGTTTCCCCGGTCTTCCGAGAACGCAGGTCCGACCGGCATAAGACCGGCCACCAGGAGGGCACCGCACGCGATGCGACTTAGATGATCCATGGTTCTCACCCCCGAGAACGAATCATCCTCCCAAGTTGAGTTTGTCCCGAGATATGTTTGATGTCTTGGGAAAAAAGCTGGCAGACCAGGCTGAAAACGCGGGCAGAACCCCCCGCCGACCGATGGGTCGATCGGCACTTTTGGCGAGAATCGGCTAGTCTGCAACCATGGAAAGCGCGTTGACGCCCGCTGAGTCCGCCGCCACCGGCGGTCGCCTCGCCATCGATCTTGGCGCGCTCTCCGCCAACTGGCAGATGCTTGCCGACCGCGTCGGCGAGGACGTTGCGACCGCAGCGGTAGTCAAAGGCGATGGCTATGGCATCGGCCTCGAACAGGCCGCCGAGGCTCTGGCCGAAACGGGTTGCCACACGTTTTTCGTGGCACTGCCGGAGGAAGGCGTGCGTCTCAGGCGCGCGGTCCATGACGCGGCGATCTACGTTCTCGACGGACTGATCATCGGCAGCGCGGACACGCTCGTGGTGAACGATCTGAGGCCGGTGCTCGGTTCCATCCCCGAGATCGAAGAGTGGGCCGCAATCAAGCGCGCGGGCGCCCGCACAGGAGCCGCCATCCACGTCGATACGGGCATGAACCGCCTCGGGCTGACCCCGGCGGAGGCACGCAACCTGTCGGGGCAGCGCGACCTCGTCGAGACGATCCGCCCCTCGCTCCTGATGAGCCACCTCGCCTGCGCTGACACGCCCGATCACCCGATGAACCGGCGTCAGCTCAATGCCTTCCGGGCAGTGCGAGTGCTCTTGCCCAACATCCCCGCCTCCCTCGCCAACTCGGCGGGCATATTCTTGGGTGCCGACTATCATTTCGACCTCGTGCGGCCGGGCATTGCCCTCTATGGCGGGCGCGCCGTCCAAACCGGGCCGAACCCCATGCGGACCGTGGTGACGCTGGAGGCGGAAGTGCTGCAGGTGCGCGATGTCAAACGCGACGAGACGGTTGGCTACGGTGCCACACAGACGTGCCTGCAGATGAGCCGGATCGCCATCGTCGGGGTCGGCTATGCCGACGGCTACCACCGCGCCGCCAGTTCGTCCGACGCGCGACCGGGGGCGCGCGCGTTCGTCAAGGGGACCTCGGCGCCGCTGATCGGACGGGTGTCGATGGACCTCCTGGCCATAGATGTCTCGCATATTCATGGAGTTGAGCGGGGCGACCGCGTCGAACTCTTCGGGCCGAACGTGTCGGTGGACGAGGTGGCCGGACATGCCGGGACGATCGGATACGAGTTGCTGACCGGACTTGGGCGACGTTTTGAGCGAATCTACCTGGACGCGACCGATTGATTTCGGCGCTCCGCTGTGAGAACATAACGGGAACGGAGATTCGCCGATGGGATTCGCCCCGCGTCTGAAGACCCAATACGTGTGTCAGAACTGCGGGACGGTCAGCCCCCGGTGGCAGGGACGGTGCGACGACTGCGGGGAATGGAACACGCTGACAGAGGAGGCACCGGCAACCGCGGGAGTGGGCGCCGGGCCGAAGGTCGGGGCGGGACGCAAGGGCCGCATCATCGACCTCGTGGCGCTTGCCGGCCCGGCCGAAGAGGCGCCGCGCGTCACGACCGGCATCGCGGAGTTCGACCGGGTCGCCGGGGGAGGCCTGGTGCGCGGGTCGGCGCTGCTGGTCGGCGGCGATCCAGGCATCGGCAAGTCGACCCTTCTCCTCCAGGTCGCCGGCGCGTTGGCTGGATCGGGCCACCCGGTGGTCTACATTTCGGGCGAGGAGGCGATCGCCCAGATCCGTCTCCGCGCGGAGCGGCTGTCGCTCGGTCAGGCGCCGGTCAGGCTCGCTGCGGAGACCAGCGTCGAGGACATCCTGGCGACGCTCGCCACCGAGACGCCGCCCCGTCTCGTCATCATCAGACTCGATCCAGACACTGTGGACCGACGCCGTCGAGTCGGCGCCCGGCACCGTCACCCAGGTCCGCGCGGCCGCGCAGGCGCTGATCCGGTACGCCAAGCGGACGGGCGCGGCGGTCGTTTTCGTCGGCCACGTCACGAAGGATGGCCAGATCGCCGGCCCGCGGGTGCTCGAACACATGGTCGACGGCGTCCTCTACTTCGAGGGCGATGGCGGCCATCATTTCCGCATCCTGAGGGCGGTGAAGAACCGCTTCGGCGCCACGGACGAGATCGGAGTGTTCGAGATGACCGACGGCGGCCTCGGCGAAGTGACCAACCCGTCGGCACTGTTTCTGGGCGAGCGCAACGCGACAACGGCGGGAGCGGCGGTCTTTGCCGGCATGGAGGGGACGCGGCCGCTTCTGGTGGAAGTTCAGGCGCTGGTGGCCCCGAGCCCGCTCGGCACGCCCCGGCGCTCGGTGGTGGGCTGGGACGGCAATCGCCTGGCCATGCTGCTTGCGGTCCTGGAGGCCCACTGCGGGCTGCGTCTCGGCGATTGCGACGTCTATCTCAACGTCGCGGGGGGCCTGCGGATCGCCGAGCCGGCGGCGGATGTCGCCGTCGCGGCGGCGCTCGTCTCTTCGCGCGTCAACGTGCCGCTGCCGGTCGATCAGGTCTATTTCGGGGAGGTGAGCCTGTCGGGGGCGGTGCGGCCGGTCGCGCACATGGCCGCCCGGCTGAAGGAGGCGCAAAAGCTAGGTTTTGCGCGGGCGGTGGGGCCGGCGGCGGGAGAAAACGGCGGGGTGACGGGAATCGCGACGCTCGGCGAACTGGTGGCCGCAATCCATTGATTTCGGCCGGTTTCGGCCACATATCTCCGATCGGCTCCGGCCGTTGGCCGTGCGTTGCGAACCCTGTTGTCTTGTGGTGTTTTTGCATGCGGGCGGCCGGAATCGTGCTACCCACGCGATGCGGACAGCCCGATCGGTCACCCAAGCATCCCCTGAGGTCATCCCATTGACTGTGCTCGACCTGTTCGTCGTGGTTGTGGTGCTGATCTCGGCGATCCTCGCCATGGTGCGTGGCTTCGTCCGCGAGGTGTTGTCGATCGCGTCGTGGGTGGCCGCGGCGGGCGCCGCCTATCTCCTTTACAAGCCGGTGGTGCCGCTGGTGGCGCCGTACCTCGAGAGCCACACGGTGCAGACGATCGTGTCGGCGGCGGCGATCTTCTTCATCGCGCTGATCGTCGCCAGCTACATCACCATGAAGATTTCGGACTTCGTCATCGACAGCCGGGTCGGCGCCTTCGACCGGGCGCTCGGCTTCCTGTTCGGGGCGGCGCGCGGCATCCTGCTGGTCGTGATCGCCCTCCTGTTCTTCAACTGGCTGGTGACGCCCTCGCCGCCGTGGGTGGCCAACGCCAGATCACGGGCGATGCTGGATGACCTCGGCCAGAGCCTGATCGCGGCCCTGCCGCAGGACATCGAGACCTCTATCGTCCAGCGGCTGCGGGGCGTCCAGGGCGACGAGGTGACGGGCTCGGGCGAGACAGCGCCAGCGGCGGATGCCTCCGGTGCCGGCGATCCCAACAGTCCGAATTATCAGAATTCCGTCAGACAGGGCCTCGACTCGCTGATCCAGAACAACGACGATGACGTTCCGGCGGGCGACTGACGGGCGATGCGGACAGCCATGAACGCGACCACCGGACTGCCATTCGACGACGACAAGCTGCACGAGGAGTGCGGCGTCTTCGGGGTCTTCGGCCACGCGGACGCTGCGCCGCTCACCGTGCTTGGCCTGCATGCCTTGCAGCACCGCGGTCAGGAGGCGGCCGGAATCGTCACCTTCGACGGAGAGCGCTTCCACAGCGCCCGCCGCCCCGGCCTCGTCGGCGACAATTTCACCAAGCGCGCGGTGGTCGAGGGTCTTGCCGGCGACCGGGCGATCGGCCACGTGCGCTATTCGACCCACGGGGCGCCGATCGAACGCAACATCCAGCCGCTGTTCGCTGAATTTTCAGGCGGCGGCTTCGCGGTCGCCCACAACGGCAACCTGACCAACGCGCTGACGCTGCAGGACCGCCTTCAGCGGCGCGGGTCGATCTTCCAGTCGACATCGGACACCGAGGTGATCCTCCACCTGATCGCGACATCCGGGCGGGGGCCCCTGGTCGAGCGGGTCATCGACGCCCTCTCTCAGGTCGAGGGGGCCTATTCGCTGGTGTGCCTGTCGGCCAAGAAGATGATCGGCTGCCGCGATCCGCTCGGGGTCCGCCCGCTGGTGCTCGGCGATCTCGACGGCGCCGCCATCCTCGCCTCGGAAACGTGCGCGCTCGACATCATCGGCGCCAGCTTCGTGCGCGACGTCGAGCCGGGCGAAATGGTCATTATCACGCCGGCGGGAATCGAGAGCAGGTTCCCGTTCGCGCCGCTGAAACAGCGCTTCTGCATTTTCGAGTACGTCTATTTTTCCCGGCCCGATTCCAACGTCGAGGGGCGCGGGGTTTACGAGGTGCGCAAGCGCATCGGCGCCGAGCTTGCACGCGAGCGCGCGGTCGCCGCCGACCTGGTGGTGCCGGTGCCCGATTCCGGCACCCCGGCGGCGATCGGATACGCGGAGGCGGCGGGGCTGCCGTTCGACCTCGGCATCATCCGCAACCACTACGTCGGGCGCACGTTCATCGAGCCAAGCGAGGCGATCCGCGACATGGGGGTGCGCCTCAAGCACAACGCCAACCGCGACGTGCTGGCCGGCAAGCGGGTGATCCTGGTCGACGATTCGATCGTGCGCGGCACGACCTCGGTGAAGATCGTCCAGATGATCCGGGACGCAGGCGCGAGCGAGGTCCACATGCGCATCGCGAGCCCGCCGACGATGAACTCCTGCTTCTACGGCGTCGAT
Source organism: uncultured Alphaproteobacteria bacterium (assembly GCA_963826055.1). Taxonomy (GTDB): domain Bacteria; phylum Pseudomonadota; class Alphaproteobacteria; order Rhizobiales; family Kaistiaceae; genus JBBDMC01. Next base: position 111,161 of record CAWGVO010000002.1, read on the forward strand.
ACGCCGGAGCAGTCCAAGCTCATCGCGTCGCGCATGTCGGTGGAGGAGATGGCCGACTTCATCAAGGTCGACAGCCTCCAGTTCCTGTCGATCGACGGGCTCTACCGGGCGGTGGGCGAAGCGGCTCGCAACCCGCAGCAGCCGCAGTTCTGCGACGCCTGCTTCACCGGCGCCTACCCCACCCGGCTCGCCGACCGCGAAGCCGGCGACAACGTTCGCCCGTTCCGCCTGATGGCCGAGACCGGCTAGCGGACGTCGTGGCCGGCCCGCTCACTGACCGGATCGTCGTCGTCACCGGCGCCTCGCGCGGCATCGGCCGGGCGGCGGCGATAGCGCTTGCCGAGGCGGGAGCGCACGTGGTTGCGGTGGCGCGCACGGTCGGCGGGCTGGAAGAACTGGACGATGCGATCCGCGCCAGGGGCGGCGCGGCGACGCTGGTTCCCCTCGACCTCAAGGACGCTCCGGCCATCGACCGGCTGGGCGCGGTCCTCTACGAGCGCTGGGGCCGCCTCGACGGGCTCTTCGCCAACGCCGGCCTGCTCGGCGCCATCACCCCCCTCGCCCACCTCGCCCCCAAGGTCTGGGACGACGTGATGGCGGTCAACGTCACCGCCAACTGGCGACTGATCCGGTCGTTCGACGCATTGCTCAGGCGATCGACGGCCGGTCGGGTGCTGTTCATGACCTCGGGCGTCACCCAGTCGTGCCGCCCCTACTGGGGCATCTACACGGTATCCAAGGCGGCACTGGAGGCGCTGGCGCGGACCTACGCCGGCGAAGTGCAGCAGACGCCGGTCAGGGTCAACTTGATGAACCCCGGGGCGCTCCGGACCGCCATGCGCGCCCAGGCGATGCCCGGCGAAGACCCGGCGACGCTGAAGCCGCCGGAGGCACTCGCTCCCGACATCGTGCGGATGCTTTCGCCGGACTATACCGACAACGGCGCCCTGTTCGATTTCCGGAGCGGCGAGACGGTCGCGCTTACCCAACCGGTTTCTTGATCCACGGCAACCCCGCCGCGACGACGAACTGTCACAAATCCCGTGTAGCGGATCAGCCTTTCGGGTCGGAGTCCGATGAGCGCTGAGTGGCAGCACCGGCTGGAGGAGATCGCCGCCGAGGTCGCGGCGCTCAGGCGGCGCGTGGCCGCCGGCGGCAAGGTGCTGAACCGGACCTGGCGCAGGCGGATCGCGCGGCGCAGCTTCGCGCCGAGCGCGCTCAACCTGGCGCACTATCTGGTCTTCCGGCAGATCGACCTCCGCCTCCTGCAAAGGCGGCTGATGGCGCTCGGGCTCTCCTCGCTCGGCCGCGCCGAAAGCCGCGTGCTCGCCACCCTCGACGCGGTCGGCGCCGCCCTCGGCCTGATGACCGACCGGGCAGAGATGCCGGCGATGCCTTCGGAGCGGCAGTTCTTCCGGGGCGAGAAGAGCCTCGCCGAGAACGCCGCGGTCCTTTTCGGGCCGCCATCGGAGGGCCGCGCCGGGCGCATCATGGTGACGCTCGGCACGGAGGCGGCGGACGACCCGGCCCTCGTGCTCGACTATGCCCGGCGCGGCGCCAACCTCGTGCGCATCAATTGCGCCCACGACGACCAGGATGCGTGGGCGCGGATGATCGAGAACACCCGGCAGGCATCGCGCGAGACCGGCCGCATCCGCATCCTGATGGACATCGCCGGCCCCAAGGTGCGCACCGGCACCGTCTACAGCGCCGCCGGCCACGAGCGGGTGGCGGTCGGGGACGAGATCCTGCTCACCGACGCGATCGACCCCGGCCGGGGCGAGTTCCCCTTCCAGTGCACCTGCACGATCCCCGGCGTATTCGGCCGGGTGCGGGTGGGCAACCGCCTCTCATATGACGACGGCGTGCTGCGCGGCGTCGTGGCGCGCGAGGTGGCCGGCGGCCTGGTCGTGCGGGTCGACGACGGCCGGCTGAAGGGCGTGAAGCTCAAGGCCGAGAAGGGGTTGATCTTCCCGACCGTCGACCTCGGCCTGTCGCCGCTATCGGAGGAAGACCTCCGCGACCTCGATTTCATCTCCGACCACGCAGACCTCATCGGCTACTCCTTCGTCGAAACCGCCGAGCAGGTGGCGCTGGTCCAGGCGGAGCTCGCCCGGCGGCGGCTCGACTGGCAGGAGATCGGCCTGGTCGCCAAGATCGAGACGCCGCGGGCGGTGCGGAACCTGCCGGAGATCATCGTGCAGGCGGCGGGGCAGCAGCCACTGGCGGTGATGATCGCCCGCGGCGACCTCGCCATCGAGCTCGGTTTCGAGCGGCTGGCCGAAATGCAGGAGGAGATCCTGTGGATCTGCGAGGCGGCGCACGTGCCGGCGATCTGGGCGACGCAGGTGCTGGAGGGGCTGGTCAAGGCCGGGCTGCCGTCGCGCGGCGAAATGACCGACGCTGCGATGGCCGGCCGCGCCGAATGCGTGATGCTCAACAAGGGGCCTAACGTCGGCGTCGCGATCGATGCGCTCGACCGGCTCCTGCACCGGATGGGCGGGCATCAGATCAAGAAGACGCCGACGCTGAGGGCGCTCAAGTCGTGGGCCGACGTTTCCGGTTCGCATACGGATTTCGCCCCGCCTGAGGATCAGGCGGAGTGGCGTGCCGGCGAGGCCGAAATCGTCGCGCAGGCCGTTGACGATGTAGCGGCGGTAGGCGTCGGGCAGCTTTTCCGGCCGCGAGCAGAAGGCGACGAAGGTCGGCGGGCGCGCCTTCAGCTGGGTCAGGTAGCGCAGCTTGATGCGGCGGCCTGCGACCGCCGGCGGCGGATGGCGCTCGACCGCGTCGGCGAGCCAGCGGTTGAGCCGGGCAGTGGCGACGCGCTTGTTCCACGTGGCGTGGGCCTTGCCGACGGCGGCGAGCAGGGCATCGGTCCCCTCCCCGGTCAGGCCCGACACCGGCACCAGCGGGACGCCGGCCAACTGGGGCAGGAGGCGGGCCGCCTTCTCGGCAAGGTCGGCGCGCCGCGCCTGGCGATCGGCGACGAGATCCCACCTGGCGAGGGCGATGACGATGGCGCGGCCCTCCTTCTCGATGAGGTCGGCGATCTGGAGGTCCTGCTTCTCGAAGGGCTGGCCGGCATCGACGGCGAGGATCACCACCTCGGCGAAGCGAATGGCGCGCAGCGCATCGCCGACGGCGAGCTTCTCCAGCTTCGCCTCGACGCGCGCCTTGCGACGAAGGCCGGCGGTATCGAACAGGCGGAACGGCTGGCCGCGCCAGGTCCAGTCGACGGCGATGGCGTCACGGGTGATGCCGGCTTCCGGGCCGGTCAGCAGCCGCTCCTCGCCGAGGATACGGTTGATCAGCGTCGACTTGCCGACGTTCGGCCGGCCGACGACAGCGACGCGGAGCGGTGGGCCTCCGCCCTCCCCTTCGGCTTCGGCCGGCTCCGGCAGGTGGGGCGCCAGCGCCTCCAGAAGGTCGCCCATGCCCTCGCCGTGCTCGGCCGAGATGGCAACGGGATCGCCGAGGCCAAGGGCGTAGGCCTCGAGCAGGCCGGCGTCGGCGGCGGCCCCTTCGGCCTTGTTGGCGGCGAGCACCAGCGGGACACCGGCGGCGCGCAGGAGGTCGGCGAAGCGGCGGTCGAGCGGCGTCAGCCCGACGCGGGCGTCCATCAGGAACAGGACGGCATCGGCGGTCTTCACCGCCGCCTCGGTCTGCGCGGTCATGCGGGCGGCGAGGCTGCCGGCGGCCGCCTCGTCAAGGCCGGCGGTGTCGATGGCGACAAAGCGCAGGTGGCCGAGGCGGGCCTCGCCCTCGCGGCGGTCGCGGGTGACACCCGGCGTGTCATCGACCAACGCCACGCGATGGCCGACAAGGCGGTTGAACAGCGTCGACTTGCCGACGTTCGGCCGACCGACAATCGCGACGCGTGGCAGACGGTGGTCAGCCGACATCGGCGGTGTTCCGGGAGCCCGGGAGGGCGAAGCGCTCAAACCTCGCCGGGCGCTCAGCCCTCGGGCTTGGCGGGCGCGGGCGACGGGGACTGGGCGGCGGCGATCAGGGCCAGCATCAGCTGACTGCGCTGGCGCAGGTCGTCCGGCGTTTCCTGATCGTTGCTGATCTCGTCGAAATAGGATTTGGCGGCGGCGAGGTCGCCGGCGCGCCAGGCGCCGAGGCCAAGGATCTCACGCGCCGTGTGGCGCCAGGGATTGCCGACGGTGGCGAGATCGCCGATGCGCGTCTTGAGGTCGGCAAAATCGACCTGATCGACGACCAGGATGGCGGCGCGCAGGCGCGCCAGGACACGGACGTCTTCGGGCACGCCGCTGCGCCCGGCGATGGCATCGTACTCGGCGATGGCGCCGGTGGCGTCACCGCCAGCGGCCTTCTCGGCGGCGATGCGGAAGGTCGCGAGGATCGGATATTCGCCGCTGCCGTCCTTCTCCAGCGCCTGAAGGGCGGTGATCGCCTCGTCGTGCTTGCCATCATTGGCAAGCTGCAGAGCGGCAAGGAAGCGGTCACCGGACGCCTGCGCCTGACGAAGCTGCCAGTATTCCCAGCCGCGGTAACCCGCCGTCGCCACGACGATGAGGACCGCCAGCCCGATGACATAGGGGGCGAAGCGGTCCCACAGCTTGTGGAGCTGCTCGCGGCGCAGGTCCTCGTCGACTTCGCGAAAGATATCGGACATTTCGCCTCTAACGGCCGGTCGCGCAGCGCCCCCGGCGCCGGCTTGACGCCGCACCATATATCGCCGGCCTGTTGCGGTTGCAAATCGGGGGTCGGCGTGGCCGGCAACCCCCGCTCACGGAATTTTGCACGCCTGGCGGCGGCAGGTATCGGTTTCTGGCTATTCAGGGTCGCCATGCTGACGTACGCTGCCGGACATGTGGGAGGCGTAGCGGCTCTGGGGTGGTCGCGCGTTTCGGTTGTGTTTGGGCTGGGTACCATGAGACCGCTGATCGGAGCGCTTGCGCTCATCGCGGCGTGGTTGGCGTCATCGCCGTCATTTGCCGCGTCGATCATGGCCAAAATCGATCTGTCCGAGCAACGGATGGATACCCGCTTCGTTAGCTTCTCCCGCTCGAACCGTTCATTTGCCGCGAGGCTTCGTGCCCTCGTCAGCCGCAATGGAATGGAGAACACCAAGATCGTCGTCACGCGTTGAGTAGAGGAGGCAACTGATGCGGAGCGATTGGCTGGGCCGAAAGGCCCGCAAAACGGCACTATCGGCGATGTGGTTCGGGGGGCTGCTGGTAACGGCCGGATTGTGCCCGGTGGCGGCGAACGCCGGTCCGCTCGGCACCCAGCTCGCCGCCCTCGCCTCACCGGATGCCGACAACGCGGAGCCGCCACACACTCTTCTCGCCCGCATCGACCTGTCGGAGCAGACGATGAACGTCTACGTCGACAACCGGCTCACCGACACGTTCCCGGTCTCGACCGGGGGCGGCAGGTACCACACGCCGACCGGCACGTGGCAGGCGCAGTGGCTGTCGCCGCACCACCGCTCGGCGAAATACCACAACGCACCGATGCCGTGGTCGGTGTTCTTCTACAAGGGCTACGCCATCCACGGGACGACCGAGATCAGCCGCCTCGGGCGGCCGGCCTCGCACGGCTGCGTGCGGCTGCATCCCGACAACGCCAAGATTTTCTACGATCTCGTGCAGGAGTACGGCAAGACGAACACGCGCATCGACGTGGTCGACTAGGCGTCGGCGCGGAGGTCAGTCAAGGAAGCTGAACGGATGGCCGACGAAGCGGTTGAGCACCCGGAGGAATTCCTTGACTTCCCTGATGAGGGTGGTGGTGAAATGAAAGTTGTTGGCGACCCCGTCCAGCAGGATCAGCATGACAATCAGGGCAACGATCAGAAGTGATCTTCGCATGGGCCGCCGCCAAAAACCACATGGGCAAGGGCGCAATGGCCCCAGCCGTCAGAATCAGCCCCGCGCCTTTTTACCGCAGGTCACGGGCGGGGCCAAACGCCGTGTGGGAACCGGAGACGGCGAAAATGTGACGCTGGTCACTGGCGACCGGCATCGGGCGCACTAAATAAGATGGCACTTATCATGGACTGAGAGCGAGTCCCCGCTCGCAACGACGCCTGTCCCCCCACCCCGCAAAGGCGCCGGTTTCAGTCCTGACCCCGCCGCCGTTCGGCCCCGCCGGACGGCGGCGACCGTTTCGGGCGGACAAGAAAACCGCGGCCACCGGTTCTCAACGGGCCTTGCCCGCCGCCCGGGCGAAAGAAGCATCTGCAAGAATTGCCCGGCACCGTGAAGAAAACGTAACCCGGCAGCCAAACCCCGGCCTGACGGCTTATTTCATCAGCAGCGATCTGATCCGGTTCGCGTCCACGGGCGTGGCAGGGTTGTAGATCACCACGCCGAGGTCCGGCCGGCCATCGACGGCGAAACCGGCGCATCACGTACCCGGAACGTCAGGCCACAACGGTCGAGCGCGGCGAGCGACGACGCGGCGGGACCGGGGAACTGCCCCGGCCTGTTCATGCACGCACACGTCCGTCGACGATCATATGGTCCTGGTCGCGGGAACACCGCTCGATGCGGCCATCGACGCGGTAGACATCGCGCAGCATCTGCGGGGTGATGACCTCGGCCGACGCACCACACGCATGCATGGAGCCGCCGGCGATCACCATCGCCTTGTCGGAAAAGCGAAGCGCCTGATTGAGGTCATGAAGGGCAATCAGCACCAGCATGCCACGGGTGCGGGCCTGGAGCCGCATCAGCTCGAGAACCGCGATCTGGCGATGCAGGTCCAACGCACTTGTCGGCTCGTCCATCAGCAAGATGTCCGGCTCACGCACCAGTGTCTGGGCGATCGACACGAGCTGCCGCTGACCACCGCTCAATGCGCCTAGGTCACGGAAGGCGATCGACCCGATGTTGAGCGCCGCCATGATCTCGTCAATCAAGCGCAGGTCTTCATCCTCCACGCGCCATGAGTGACCCTGCTTGCGGGCGAGCAGGATCGACTCGCAGACCGTCAGCACAGCGTTGGCCCCGGTGTCCTGCGGCAGATAAGCGACGGCACGGGAACCCTTCCGGCTCCCGCTCACGGTGACACAACCCGGCCCGCGCAGGAGCCCTGCGACCCGGCGGAAGAGAGTCGACTTACCCGCGGCGTTCGGACCGATTACAGCGACGATCTCACCGGAGCGGAGTTCCGGCGTCGTCACCTCGGCGACGGCCAGCCGCCGGCCATAGTAGGCGCCTACCCCGTCCAGACGCAGCGTCACCATGAGCGCCGCACATTCGAAAGGATGAGCGAGAAGAAGAAAGGCACGCCGACAAGCGCGGTGATAATGCCGATCGGGAAGACCACGCCAGGCAGGATGGATTTGCTCGCTATCGACGTCAGCGACAGCAGGAGCGCGCCGCAAAGCACCGCCCCCGGAAGGAAGAACCGCTGGTCCTCGCCGAGGATCATGCGCGCAACGTGAGGGCCGACAAGCCCGACAAAACCGATGGTACCGACGAAGCTCACCGGTACCGCCGCCAGCAGTGCGACGATGAGCATGATCTCCAGGCGCACCCGCCGCACGTTGATGCCGAAGCTTGCCGCCTTGTCCTCGCCGAGCCGGATCGCGGTCAAGGCCCATGCCCGGCGGGCGAAGAGGGGCAGCGCCAGGACAAACACGGCAGAGGTGACCCAGATCTTCGGCCATGTGGCCTTGGTCAGGCTGCCCATGGTCCAGAAGACCACAGCCTGAAGCGCCGTTTCAGAAGCGAGGTACTGCACGAAGGCCAGCAGTGCATTGAAGGTGAATACCAACGCGATGCCGAGCAGCACGACGGTCTGCACGGTGGCGCCGCGCAGGTGCGAAACAAAATGAATGAAGAGCGTGGCGAGCAGCGCCATGACGAAGGCATCGACCGGCACCATCAGTGCCGGCGGCACGGGCAGAAGCGGGATCCGCGACGCCTGGGGAAAGCTTTCCGGACGGCCAGCGACGCGGCCGGGCAAGCTCGACTTAGCCCAGCGCGAGCGGCACGACCGCATTCGCGAGCAGGTCTACTTTTCGAAAGAAATGCCCGCCGCGACGGTCGTCGCCCAGTTGAGGGCCGCCGGCTTCGTCGACGTCGTGGTCGACCGCAACATGTTCGACATCCATTGGGCGCGGGCGCGCCGAATGACCCTGCTCGGCGGGCTCGATCGTCTGAGCCAGGACCGCTTCGCCATTTGCGCGGTGAAGCCCGGCGGGAACTAAGCGTCGAAGGCAGGCCGCGGCGATTTCGACGTCTGAAGCGCGGCCAGCGTCTCGAGGAGCGCATCGATCTCGTCGGCCATGGGACGCTGCGGGTCGCCGATGCGCTGATAGAGGCCGGCGGCGCCCTCGTAAATGGCGTGCTCGGGGCGGTCGCTGCCAATGAAGGTCGCTATCTCGCGCATTTCCGGGGCCCACCGGCGGGCCTTCGGCAACATGGCAGGGATGTTCCGGCGCAGGGCGGCGAGCAGGCTGCCCTGCCTCAGGGCCAGTTCGTCAATCAGAGCTTCGCGCACCTCCGCCCGGCCGGCGGCGGCCAGCATCGTGGTGACAACCGCGGTGACGCCTTTGGTGATGCCGGCGTAGCACATCTTCAAGGCCGACGCCGAGCCGACCGGCGCGTCGAGCACCCTGAACGTCAGGCCGCAGCCATCGAGCACGGCGAGCGACGACGCGGCGGGGCCGGACAGGCAGATCGTCGGGCCGGGCTTGCCACCGGGCGGCGGGCCGATGATGCCGCCATCGACAAAGGGCACATCGAGGGCCGAGAACATCGGCTCGATGCCGAGCGTCGTCGCCGGGCTGATGGCGTTCATCTCGACGAACACCGGCTTGTGGCCGGTCCGTGCGCAAGCGTCGGCGCACCGTTTGGCGGCGTCAATAGCGAAGGCGGGGGGTACGACCGAAAAGACGAAGTCGCACGCGACAACCTCGTCATCACCGGCCGGCCGCATGCCAGCGGCCTCGGCGCGGGCGCGGCTCGCGGCACTGCGCCCTTCCAGCGGGACAAGAACTTCAAGACCGTGGGCAACGAGCGTCGCCCCGATGCCGGCCCCCATCTGGCCGGGGGCAAGAATGGCGATGCGTCGGGTCATGGAGGAACCTCCGGTATGGCGGCGGGCGTCACGTCCGCGTGAGGCTGAAACGGATGAGGGGGAACGATCAGGAGGCGAACAGGCTTGCGTAGCGTTGCGGGCTGAAGCCGATCTCGATGGTCCGGCCCGCCTCCAGCACCGGCCGCCTGATCATCGAGGGCTGCTCGAGCATGAGGGCGATCGCCTTGCTTTCGTCGAGGTCCGCCTTCGCCTCGTCGGGCAGCTTGCGGAACGTCGTTCCGGCGCGGTTGAGGACCGTCTCCCAGCCGGCGCGCCTGCACCAGCGCTCCAGCCGGCCGCGCTCGGCGCCCTCTTTCTTGTAGTCATGGAAGGTGTAGTCGACGCCGTGGCCGTCGAGCCAGGCGAAGGCCTTCTTCATCGTGTTGCAGTTCCTGATGCCGTAGATGATGGCGGTCATTGGACCTCCCGAGCCGGCGATCACGTGCAGGCCGCGCTATCCGTTGATCGCGCCTGCCGAGGTCAGGCGGGAAATCCTTTTGATGCGAGCCACGGCGGAGCTTCCCCCCGCCGTCTTGTTGAACAGGTCGAGGTGCTCGTCGCCGTCGTCGTCGACCGGCGTCAGCGCCTGGTCGACATAGTCCTTCGCCCCGGCACCCCGGGCCAGCAGGCTCGCCTCGATAACCAGGCGGGCGACCCGCCCGGCGATCAGCGCATTCTTCGTGATCGTCTGCCACGCCAGGCGCGGCCAGAAGACCAGCGCGCTTTCACGCGGCAGGCCGGGGCGGCGCTCCGAGGGATGGGTTAGCCGGAATATTCCGGTCTGCAGGGGGTGAATATTCTCGAGGGGAACGGAGGTCCCGAACGTCACAAGCAGCTTGACGAGACTGTGGATCGGGACGTTCGTCGCGACGGCGCGGCGCAGCAGCGTCCGCATATGGTCGCGCGAATAGTATAGCGCCCAGGCCTCGCGGTAGACGGCCGCCCATTCGTGCCGGGTCATCGCCGGGTGCGGTGTGCAGACGTGCTCGACGTCGTAGATGTTGAGGTCGGGGTCCATCTCGCCGCCGGCCTTCCAGATCGCCTGATGATCCTCCGAGCCCGGCAACGGCGTCAGACAGAAGAACTCGATGATGTCGAGCGGCAGCTCGTGCTGGATGATGGCGATGTCGCGACGGATGGTCTGCGGCGTGTCAGCCGGAAAGCCGAGAATGTAGCCGGCGATGGTTATGATGCCCTGCGCCTTCCAGGCGAGCAGCATCTTGCGATATTCGGTGATCTTGTTCTGGCGCTTCTTGGCGGCGGCGAGATTATCCGGATTGATGTTCTCCAGGCCGATGAAGACGCGCGTGACCCCTGCCCGCTTGGCTTTTTCGATGAAATTCTCAATCTTGTGGCAAAGGGTGTCGACCTGAATCATCAGGCCAAGGGGAATTCCGTCGCGCTCCCGCAACTCGATCAACCGGTCGAAGATCGCCTCCCACTCCCGGTTGCGGGCAAAGTTGTCGTCGGTGATGAAGAACTTGTGGACGCCCTGCGCCCAATTCATCCGCACGAGTTTCTCGACGTCGTCGGGTGAGCGATATCGCGATTTGCGCCCCTGGACGTTGATGATCGTGCAGAACGAGCACTGGTAGGGGCAGCCGCGACCGGCGTCGAAGCTGGCGCTGAGGCCCAGCGTGTGTTCGACGTAGGCCTTCGGCAGGAACGGCACCGGCGTTCCGGCGATGGACGGCAGGTCGTTCATGAAGTCGTAGAGCGGGCTCAATGCGCCCGCGGCCGCATCGCGCAACACGGCGTCGAGCCTGCCCTCCGCCTCGCCGGCGAACATGGACACGCCCATCTCACGGCATCGGTCGAGTTCGACGGCCTTGCCGTCGAGCATGGAAAGACATCCCGAGACGTGAAAGCCGCCCATGGCGACCTGGATGCCGGCATCGCGGAACGGCCGGGCGATGTCCAGTGCCCGCGGGTACTGGTTGGACTGCACGCCCACCAGAGCGACCATGCCGAAGTTCGCGTGACGCCGAAACCGGGCGAGCAATTTCGGAATGTTGACCCGCGTGTTGGTCTCGTCGAGCGCCACGATATCGATGGCGACGCCCGGCCCAAGTACCTCGCGCTCCGCACAATCGGTGGCGATGCCGTAAATGGCGGCGAGCGAATTGGACGGGATCATCGCCCGCCACCAGCGGATCACATAGCCATCGTCGTCGTAGTGCGACGGCTTGATGAGAACAAGCTGAAAGCGGCGGTTCCCGGCTCCTTGAAGATCGGACAAAATAAGCTTTCGCGCTAGAGGAGCTGGCGGATGACAAGGCCTAGCACAGCCGCGTCAGTCTGTCGCCGGTTTCACAGGAAATTGCGATTTCAGACGGACTTGCCCGGCTTCTTCTGAATGCTCATTCCCACTCGATGGTGCCCGGCGGCTTGGAGGTGACGTCGTAGACCACCCGGTTGATGCCCTTGACCTCGTTGATGATGCGGGTGGCGGCACGGCCGAGGAAGCTCATGTCGAAGGGGTAGAAATCGGCGGTCATGCCGTCGGAGGAGGTGACGGCGCGGAGCGCGCAGACGTGGTCGTAGGTGCGGCTGTCGCCCATGACGCCGACGGTCCTCACGGGCAGCAGGACGGCAAAGGCCTGCCAGATGGCGTCGTAGAGGCCGGCCTGGCGGATCTCGTCGAGGTAGATGGCGTCGGCCTTGCGGAGGATGGCGAGCTTTTCGCGGGTGACCTCGCCGGGGATGCGGATGGCGAGGCCGGGACCGGGAAACGGATGACGGCCGACGAAGGCCTCCGGCAGGCCGAGCTCGCGGCCGAGCGCCCTCACCTCGTCCTTGAACAGCTCGCGCAGCGGCTCAACGACCTTCATGTGCATGCGTTCGGGCAGGCCGCCGACGTTATGATGCGACTTGATCGTGACCGACGGCCCGCCGAGCGCCGAGACGCTCTCGATCACGTCCGGGTAAAGCGTGCCCTGTGCCAGGAATTCGGCGCCGCCAACCTTGCCGGCCTCCTTCTCGAACGCCTCGACGAAGAGGCGCCCGATGGTCTTGCGCTTCTCCTCGGGATCGGTGACGCCCGCGAGCGCGGCGAGGAACGTTTCCGAAGCATCGACGTGAACCAGCGGGATGTTGTAGTGGCCGCGGAACAGCGAGACGACCTCTTCCGCCTCGTTCAGCCGCATCAGGCCGTGGTCGACAAAGACGCAGGTGAGGCGGTCGCCGATCGCCTCATGGAGCAGCAGCGCGGCGACGGAGGAGTCGACGCCGCCGGAAAAGCCGCAGATCACACGGCCATTGCCGACCTGGGCGCGAATACGCTCGATCGCCTGATGACGGAAGGTCGCCATGGTCCAGTCGCCTTTCAGGCCGGCGACACGGTGGACGAAATTGGCGAGCAGCCGGGCGCCATCCGGCGTGTGGACGACCTCCGGGTGGAACTGGATGGCATAGAAGCGGCGCTCGGCGTCGGCGATCATGGCGAAGGGCGCGCCTTCCGAGGTGCCGACCACCTCGAAGCCGTCCGGCAACGCGGTGACACGGTCGCCGTGGCTCATCCACACCTGGTGGCGCTCGCCCGGCTTCCAGACGCCATCGGTCAGGGCGGACGGTTGCGTCAGGGCGACGAAGGCGCGGCCGAACTCGCGGTTGTGCTCGCCCTCGACGCGGCCGCCGAGCTGGTGGGCCATGGCCTGCTCGCCGTAGCAGATGCCGAGAACGGGCACGCCCGCCTCGTAGACCGTCATCGGCGGCAGCGGCGCGTCCTTGTCGAGGACGCTCGCCGGGCCGCCGGAGAGGATGATCGCCTTCGGCTTGAGGCGGGCGATCGCCTCCTCGGCGCGGGAAAACGGAGCGATTTCGGAGTAGACGCCGGCCTCGCGCACGCGCCGGGCGATGAGCTGGGTCACCTGGCTGCCGAAGTCGATGATGAGAACGGTATCGGTCATGGGCACCGGGCGGGCCGCCGGCGGTTTCGGGAAGGGCGTCTGGTACGGAAATCCCGCGCGAGTTCTGCAACGTTCAACGCGCGCGCGGCGAGGCGGAAGCGGCCCGACGGTGACGTGGCCGGAGAACGCTTCCAGGGCGGCGGCGAGCTTCTCGTCGATGACGTGCAGGTATTCGGTCCAGTCGTGGAGGCCGGTGAGCTCGTCGCGGCCGTCGCTGATGCCGCGAAGGCCGATCATCGGCACGCCGAGGCGGCGCGCGGCGCGATAGACGGCGAAGGACTCCATATCGACCATGTCGGCGGCGATGCCATCGTAGGCGGCGCCGGAGACGATCGAGGCGCCGGTGGCGATGGACGCGGCCGGAATGTCGGGCAGGCGGTCGGGGATCGCCACGACGGCGGGCTCATCGAGGAACGGCGTCTGGCCCTTGCCAAAGCCCAGCGCCGAGGCATCCATGTCGCGGTAGGCGACGCTGGCGATCTGGTAGACGGCCGCGTGCTCGAGCGTGCGCGAGCCGGCGGAGCCGAGCGAGAAGACGAGGTCCGGCGGACGTCCCAGCGCCGCGAGCGCGGCGGCGGTGGCGGCGGCCGCCTCCACCGGGACCAACGCCGGTGATGAGCGGCGCAATCAGGCCGGCGCAGGTGCGGCCCGTACTCCTGCTCGGTCGCCATGACGAACAGCACGGCGAGGCCGCCGATGTGCTGGACATGGGTCGCGGGATCGGGCGCCGTCATTGCCGCCGCATGACCGCGATGAAGAAGCCGTCGGTTCCGGTGCGTCGTGGGGTCAGCATCAGACCAGTGTCGAGGGTCAGCGCGCTTTCGGCAAGGGCGGGGGCAAGGCCGGCGGCGGCGATTGCCTCGGCGGCAGGAACGACGGCGAACTCCGGCGCGGCGGCAAGGAACTCGCCGATGCGGTCGGCGTTCTCATCCGCCAACAGCGAGCAGGTGGCGTAGACCAGCCGGCCGCCGGGCTTCACGAAACGGGCCGCCGTCGGCAGCAGCGCCGTCTGCTCGCCGACGCGATCGGCAAGGGCGCGCTCGCTGAGGCGCCATTTGGCGTCGGGGCGGCGACGCCAGACGCCGCTGCCGGTGCAGGGCGCGTCGACGAGGACGGCATCGGCGCGGCCGACGAGATCGTCGAGACCGGCACCTGCCTCGCGGACCTGAACATTGCGCGTGCCGGCGCGGCGCAGGCGATCGAAGATCGGGGCGAGGCGTCCGCGATCGCTGTCGGTGGCGAAGACCTGGCCCTTGTTCTCCATCGCCGCCGCCAGCGCCAGCGTCTTGCCGCCGGCGCCGGCGCAGAGATCGAGGACCTGCTCGCCCGGTTCGCGCGGCGACCATCAGCGCGGCGATCTGGCTGCCCTCGTCCTGGACCTCGAACCAGCCCTTCTGGAAGGCCGGCTCGACCTGGACGTTCGGGTGGCGGCGCTCGCCTTCGGTCGGCGGGATGCGCAGGCCGTCGGGGGAGAAGGGCGTGGCAACGGCGCCAAAGCGCGCCAGCGACTTCTGGACCTTGTCCCGGTCGGCCTTGAGGCGGTTGGCGCGGAGATCGAGCGGCGGACGCAGCGCCAGCGCCGCGCCCTCCCCGACCCAGTCCTCGCCGAAGACGCGCTCCAGCCGCGGCGCCAGCCATTCGGGCACGTCGGCCTGCACGTGCGGCGGCGCGTCGGCAAGGTCGGCGGACGGCGATGCGGTCGGCCTCGGCGGGGGTCAAGGGCTCGGGGGCGTGGGGATCGCCGGCGATGCGCGTCGCCAGACCATCGGCGCCGAGGCCCCAGCGGCGGGCGACGGTGGCAAGCACCAGCGCGCGCGGCGTCTCGTCCCCGGCGACCCAGGCGCTCGAAGCGCGCCAGCGCAGCGACGTCGTAGACGACGTTGCCGATGGCGGCGCGATCGCCGGAGCCGGCGAAGCGGTGCGACAGGCCCCAGTCCTTCAGCGCCTCGGCGACCGGACGGTGGCGCCGTTCGATATCGGCGAGGACTTCGATCGCCGCCGCGAGACGGCCGCCGAATTTCATCGGGCCTAGATCGCGCCCGGGTAGTTGGGGCTCTCGCGGGTGATGTCGACGTCGTGGGCGTGGCTTTCGCGATAGCCGGCGGCCGAAATGCGCACGAAGCGGGCCTTGGCGCGGAACTCCTCAAGGTTGGCGGCGCCGACGTAGCCCATGGCGGCGCGCAGGCCCCCGGCAAGCTGGTGAAGGACGCCGGCGGCGGGGCCCTTGTAGGGCACCTGGCCCTCGATGCCTTCCGGCACCAGCTTGAGGGTGTCGCGCACCTCCGCCTGGAAATAGCGGTCGGCGGAGCCGCGCGCCATGGCGCCGACCGAACCCATGCCGCGGTACGCCTTGTACGAGCGGCCCTGGTGCAGATAGACCTCGCCGGGGCTCTCGTCGGTGCCGGCGAGCAGCGAGCCGATCATCGGCGCAGGAGGCGCCGGCGGCGAGCGCCTTGGCGAGGTCGCCGGAATACTTGATGCCGCCATCGGCGATCACCGGGATGTCGGCCGCCTCGCTCGACCTTGACCACGTCCATGATGGCGGTGAGCTGCGGGACGCCGACGCCGGCGACGATGCGGGTGGTGCAGATGGAGCCCGGGCCGATGCCGACCTTGACGGCGTCGGCGCCGGCGTCGATCAGCGCCTTGGCGCCGTCGGCGGTGGCGACGTTGCCGGCGACCACCTGGACGCGGTTGGAGATGCTCTTGACGCGCCTGACCGCGTCGATGACGCGCTGCGGAGTGGCCGTGGGCGGTGTCGATGACGACGAGGTCGACGTCGGCGTCGATCAGGCGCTCGCTGCGCTCGAAGCCGGCGTCGCCGACGCTGGAGGCAGCGGCGACGCGCAGGCGGCCCTGCTCGTCCTTGGTGGCGTTGGGGTTGAGGGTCGACTTCTCGATGTCCTTGACGGTGATCAGGCCGACGCAGCGATAGTCCTCGTCGACGACCAGCAGCTTCTCGATGCGGTGCTGGTGCAGGAGGCGCTTGGCCTCTTCCTGGTCGACCAACTCGGTCACGGTCACCAGCTTGTCGCGGGTCATCAGCGCGGCGACCTTCTCCGACGGGTCGGAGGCGAAGCGGACGTCGCGGTTGGTGAGGATGCCGACCAGGCGCCCCGGCTCGGCGCCGTTGGCGACCACCGGGATGCCGGAAATGTCGTACTGCTTCATCAGCGCCAGCGCGTCGGCGAGGGTCGCATCGGGGTGGATGGTGACCGGGTTCACCACCATGCCCGATTCGAACTTCTTCACCTGGCGGACCGCCTCGGCCTGCTCGTCCGGGGACAGGTTGCGATGGATGACGCCGAGGCCGCCGGCCTGGGCCATGGCGATGGCGAGACGGGCCTCGGTGACGGTGTCCATGGCCGCCGAAACGATCGGCAGGTTGAGCGAGATCGACCGGGTGAGCCGGCTGCGGATGTCGGCCTCGGCCGGCAGGACCGCCGAATATCCGGGGGCGAGCAGGACGTCGTCGAAGGCGAGCGCCGTCGCGTCCGCCGATTGCTCAACCAGGTTCGCCATGGTGCCAACTCCGGGTATGGCAAAGGACGGTCCGCCGGATGAGGGCGGCTGCCGGTCGCTGCCGTTCAAGGGAATGTTGGCGCGTTCGAATACCACGCCCGCCGCGATTCGCAAGGGCGACCGGGCGCGCAAGCGGTCCGCGGCCAAAGGGCACGTCGGGTTTGCTACCGGCCGCCGACTCCGCCACAATGGGCGGGCGCCAGGCGTCCTGCCTGGCGCCCCTGCCCTGTCGCCCAGCCCCCATAGCCCGATGCCCGACCGAATTCTGGTTCCCCTGATCGTCGCCTGCGCGCTGTTCATGGAAAACCTGGATTCGACGGTGCTGTCGACCGCGCTGCCGGCGATCGCCGTCGATTTCGGGGTGAGCCCGATCCATCTGAAGCTGGCGCTCACCTCGTATCTGCTGGCGCTGGCGATCTTCATCCCGACCTCCGGCTGGCTGGCGGACCGGTTCGGGGCGCGGATCATCTTCGTGCTGGCGATCGCCACCTTCACATCCGGCTCGATCCTGTGCGGCTTCTCCCATTCGATCGGTGCGATCGTGTTCGGGCGCATCGTGCAGGGCATCGGCGGCGCGATGATGGTGCCGGTCGGCCGGCTGGCGATCCTGAGGACGGTATCGAAAGCGGAGCTCGTGTCTTCGCTGGCGTGGCTGACGGTGCCGGCGCTTTTCGGCCCCGTGCTCGGGCCGCCGCTCGGCGGCTTCATCACCACCTATTTCAGCCTGGCCGTGGATCTTCTGGATCAACGTGCCGGTCGGCATCCTCGGACTGGTCCTGGCGGTGCTGTTCATTCCGGACGTGCGCGGCGAGGAGCGCGTCCCGTTCGACACGGTCGGCTTCGCCCTCTCCGGCCTCGGCCTCGCCGCGTTGATGACGGCATCGACGACCTTTGGCCTCGGCCTGATGCCCGCGGCGTTCAACGTCGCGCTTCTGGTCGCCGGTGTCGCGCTGATCGTCGGCTACATGGTGCACGCCCGCCGGCCGACGGTGGCGCCGATCATCGACCTGACGCTGTTCCGGATCGCGAACTTTCGGCAACAGCCTGACGGCCTCATTCATCTTTCGTCTCGGCATGGGCGCGACGCCGTTCCTGCTGCCGCTGCTGCTTCAGGTCGGCTTCGGCATGACACCGTTCCAATCCGGCTCGATCACCTTCGCCAGCGCGGTCGGCGCCATCGCCATGAAATTCGCGGCGCCGCCGATCCTCAGGCGCTTCGGATTTCGCCGCGTGCTGATGTGGAATACGCTCATAGTCGGCCTTCGTCATCGCGATGCCGGCGCTGTTCACGGCGGCGACACCGGTGGCGGTGATGACGGGCATCCTGCTGATCGGCGGCTTCTTCCGCTCGCTGCAATTCACCAGCCGTCAACGCGCTGGCGTTCGCCGACATCCCCGTCGCCCGGATGAGCCGGGCGACCACGCTCACCAGCGTCGCGCAGCAACTGTCGATGTCGCTGGGCATCACGGTTGGGGCAACCGTGCTCGAAGTGACGACCTATGCCAGCGGCGGCGAGCTCGATGGCCACTCGTTCTGGCCGGCGTTCATCGTGATCGGGGCGATCGCCGCTCCTGGCGCTGGTGCCGCTCTCGCGGCTGCCGCCGGACGCCGGCGACGAGATGTCGGGCAGGCGACGGGTGGCGCCCGACCTGGTGACGGTCATGCGCGAGCGCGGCTGATCAGCCGCCGCGAAACCCGCGCGCGACGAGATAGATCTCCACCGAACCGGCCCGGCTCGCCGGCGGCTTGACGTGCTGCACGCTGGCGAAGGCGCGCTTGAGGCGCGCCAGCAGTTCGCCCTCGGTGCCGCCGCGGAAAACCTTGGCGACAAAGGCACCGCCGGGCGCCAGTTCAGAAAGGGCGAAGTCGGCCGCGGCCTCGCAGAGATGCATCGTGCGCAGATGGTCCGTCTGGCGGTGGCCGGTGGTCGGCGCGGCCATGTCGGACAGGACGACGTCGGGCCGCGCATCGGCCAGCGCGGCGCCGAATCGCGGCCGGCGTTGCGGCGGCGAGGAAATCCATCTCGAGGATCGTGACGCCGGGGACCGGATCCATGGGCAGCACGTCGACGGCGACGACCAGCGGCGTGGCGGCGGTCGAGCCGACACGATCGGCGGCGACCTCCGACCAGCCGCCCGGTGCGGCGCCGAGATCGACCACCCGCTTGCCGGGGGCGAGCAGGTGGAAACGATCATCCATCTCGATCAGCTTGTAGGCGGAGCGGGCGCGGTAACCCTCGGCACGGGCGCGGGCGACGTAGGGATCGTTGAGCTGGCGCTCCAGCCAGCGGGTCGAAGAGGCCTTACGCCGCTTTGGCCGTCCTGACGCGAACCTTGAGTGCCCGCCGCCCAGCGCCGCCGTGCCGCTCACCCATGCCGGGGCTCGCCCCGCCGGCGCCCGGAGCGCGGCCGCCACACACCGTCCTCGGCCATCAGTTCCACCAGCATGCCTTCGCGCAGACCGCGGTCGGCGACGCGCAGGCGCTCGCAGGGCCAGCGGCCACGGATGGCCTCGAGTATGGCGCAGCCGGCCAGGACCAGGTCGGCACGCTCGTCACCGATGCACGGGTTGGCGACGCGGGCGTCATGATCCATGGCGACCAAGGCGGCGACCAGATCATCGACCTGGCGTGCGGTGAGCCAGGTGCCGTCGACGCGGCGGCGGTCGTAGCGAGGCAGATTGAGATGGACGCCGGCAAGGGTGGTGACGGTTCCGGAGGTTCCCAGGAGATGCACCCTGCCCTCGGCAACCGCCTGGTCGAGGGCGGCCCCTTCCGGGAAGCCGGCCAACATCTCGGTCACCTCGGCGACGGTGGTGGCGAACCCCTCCGGCGTCAAGGATCGGCCGCCGTGACGCTCGCTGATGTTGACCACACCAACCGGCAGCGACATCCAGGTCCGCAGCCGGTCGGTCATGCGCCGCCGGCGGCCGTCGGCGGCGGGGGTGAGATCGATCCACACCAGCTCCGACGAGCCCCCGCCGATGTCGAACAGGATGACGCCGGCCGCGGTCGGGTCGACCAGCGAAGCGCAGCCGGCGACGGCGAGGCGTGCCTCGATCTCCTGCGGAACAATCTCCAGCGCCAGGCCCGTCTCGATGCGCACGCGCTCGATGAACTCCGCGCCGTTGGCGGCGATGCGGCACGCCTCCGTCGCGATCAGGCGGGCGCGCGTGACCTTGCGGCCGGCAATCTTGGCGGCGCAGACCTTGAGCGCCTCGATCGCGCGGGCCATGGCCGCTTCGCCGAGGCGACCGCTTGCGCCGATGCCTTCACCGAGCCTGACGATCCGCGAGAAGGCGTCAACCACGCGGAAGCCGCGATCGCGCGGCGCCGCGATCAGGAGCCGGCAATTGTTGGTGCCAAGGTCGAGCGCGGCGTAAAGTGGGCTCTCGCTGTGTGGCCGGTGGCGCGACCACGGCCGGCGAGTCCGATACCCGATCGGTGCTCGCAACAACGGCGGCCGGCGAAGGGCCATGCGCAGCCGGCCGCATGCCAGGGGCATAAACCGGACCCCGTCGCCGACGGCGGCGCTTGCGCCCCTTTGCCGATTTCCCGCCGCGACGCGCATCGGCCGCCGGCGGACGGGCCGAATGCCCGCCACCCGGCGCGATCCCCTCATCCGCATCGCCAGCGGACGCGTCCGCGCTCAGCGGATCGTCGCCCGAAGACAAGTCTTTCCTTCCCGGGCGCCCGCCGTCTCCGCCCAACGCAGGCGCCGCCTTGGTTCCTATTCGTCGGCCACTGTAACAGGCGGCGACCGGGTGGCAAGCGCCCGGCCGAACGCTCACGCGTGCGTGGTTGACGGCCGCGGACGGCGTGCCTATACGAGCATCAACCCACGTGCCACGCTGGCGCGTCGGCCGACAGGCGGTCGCGAAGACCCGTTGGGGGATCGTCTAACGGTAGGACAGCGGACTCTGACTCCGCCAGTCTAGGTTCGAATCCTAGTCCCCCAGCCAGATCGCTTTTTTTGTCGTTATTGGGCTCCGGCGGATTCGCTCAGCCACTTCGATTTCAGGATCCGGTAGAACGCCTCGGCGGCCGGCGACAGCTGCCTGCTGCGCCGCCGAATGATCCCCACCGTACGTGTGATCAGCGGATTGAGCAGTGGCCGGCTCACCAGCACCTGGTGCGGCCGCGTCGGCATCGCCAGTCTGGGGAGCGCGGCTATTCCCAGCCCCGCCTCCACCAGGCCGAGCGCTGTGGACAGGTGCTGGACCTCGTAGAGCCATTTCGGCCGCCAGTTGGCGGCGGCGAGGCCGAGATCGAGCAGCATGCGGTTGCCGCTCAACCGGCCGGCGGTGATGAAGCGGTACGGCGCCAGCTCCTGCCATTCGACCTGCGCCTTCTGGGCCAGTGGATGATCGTGGCAGCAGGCGAGCACGAACGGTTCCTCCAGCAACGGCTCGAACTCGATCTCATCCTCCTGACCGCCGAGGAGGTTGATGCCGAGTTCCACGTCGCCGTCGATGACGCTCTGGAGCACGGCGTTGGCGCCCTCGTCGACGATGCGGATGCGGACGCGCGGATAGGCTTCGTTGAAGGCACGGATGACCTCCGGCATGAAGTAGTACGCCGCGGTCGGCACGCAGGCGACGTTGACCTGGCCGGAGCTCCGCTCCGCGATCTCTCGAACCGAAAGCAACGACGCGTCGAGGTCGTCAAGCAGCCGCCTGACCTTGGGCAGGAACTCGCGACCGACGATGGAAGGCGCGATCCGCCGGGTCGTCCGCTCAAGGAGCTGTACTCCTAGGGCCTCTTCCAGCTTCTGTACCCGCCGCGTCAGGGCCGGCTGGGAAAGATTGAGAGCGGTGGCCGCCTGATGGAAGCTCTGCAGTTCGGCGACCACGAGGAACGCGCGAAGATCACTGAGAGAGACGTTCAATGCGCTTCCTCCCGTTTTCGCCTCAACACGCGCAATAATGCAGACTTCGGAATGATAGATATTATTTTTGCATTTTACAAATCGGTCTGCGAGCCGGTTAATCGGGCCTGACGGGCCTCAGCCGCCGGAGACGATCGGGAGGCCGTCGCCATCTTCGCCTGTCGGCGACAGCGTTTCCGTCGACCGGGAAGCCAAAGAACCCGCGATCGAAGTTGGCGAGATCGTCAGCGCAAGCGGGAGGAGCGGCAGGGGGAAATTCCGCGAATGAAGCAGCTCAGCGTCGTCGTCATCTGCATCACTCCGTTCGATAAGCGGGGCGACCTCGACGAGGCGACCTATCGGGCCCAGCTCCGCCGGCTCAGGGATGCCGGGGTCTCGGCCTATCTCGGTGGCAGCGGCAGCGGCGAAGGCTACGCGCTCAACCCCGAAGAGCGCGACCGCGTGCTCGCTATCGGCGTGGAGGAGCTCAAGGGCAAGGTGCCTGTCCGCGCCATGGGCTGCGAGCCGCGGCTGATCAGCGAGATGGTCGACTTCATGAAAGCGGCCGAGCGGGCGAAGGTCGACGCGGCGCAGATATTCTCCATGGAGATCGGCCACCGCATCCGGCCGACACCGGCGGAGTTGGAGAACTACTACCGCACGGTGATCGAATCGACGTCCGTCCCGATCTACCTGTCGAGCCACGAAGCCTCGCACTACGTGCTGCCGCTCGACCTGGTGGAGCGACTGGTCGACCTCTATCCGCAGATCGCGGGCATCGCCTACGGCGGCACCGACACGCTTTATCTCGCCGACCTGATGCGAAGGGTGGGCGACCGGATCGAAGTGCACTGCGCCGGCCCGGCAAACGGGCTCAACGTTCTTGGACTGGGCGGCAACGGCTTCATGGGCGGCGAGGGAAACATCTCGCCGGTGCTGGTCCAGTCGGTCATCAACGCCTACGCGGCCGGCGACCGCGATGGCGTGCGCGACAGCTTCGGCAAGCTGATGCACCTCGCCAGCATCTACGTGAAGTACGGCGGCCACGCGATGCGCGGGGTGAAGCCGATGATGAACGCACTCGGTCTTCCCGGCGGCCATTTGCGGCCGCCGCGGGTGCCGCTGCCGGCGCCGGAAGTCGAGGCGATGATGCGGGAGGTGATCGCGCTCGACCTGCCCGACGTGCCGAAGCAACCGGCGGGGACCGCCACCGGCCCAAGGGCCTGACAAGAGGCGGCGTGGCGCCGCCGATCACAACAGACGAAAAGGGAGAAGCGGAAATGATGAAGTATCTTGTGCAGGGGCTCGCCGCTGCGCTTTCGGCGAGCGTGCTTGGCATGGCGAGCCCGGCGATGGCGGAGTTCCCGGACCATCCGGTCACCATCGTGGTGGGCGTCCAGCCCGGCGGCAGCATCGACGTGCTCGCCCGGCTGATCGGGCAGAAACTCAGCGAGACCTGGGGACAGGGCGTGGTGGTGGACAACCGCCCCGGCGCCAGCGAGACGATCGGTGCCGATTACGTCGCCCGCTCGAAGCCCGACGGCTACACGCTGTTCATGGCGAGCTCGTCCCACACGCTTCCGAAGGAGGGTGTGACCGTCCCCTACGATCCGGTGAAGGATTTCGCCAGCATCACGTTCGTCGCGTTGCAGCCGCAGATCCTCGCGGTGCGGAACGATCTCGGCGTCAATTCGGTGAAGGAGCTGATCGCCCTAGCCAAGTCGAAGCCGGGCGCGCTCAACTACGGCTCGGGCGGCAAGGGAACGCCGACCTACGCAACGACCGTGCTGATGCTGAAGCGAACCGGCACTGAGATGACCAACGTGACCTACAAGGGCGGCGCGCCCACGCTGGCCGGTATGCTCAACGGCGAAATCCAGCTGATGTTCGGCTCGGTGACGACGCTGCTTGAGCAGGTCAAGAGCGGCAAGGTCAAGGCCCTCGCGGTCAGTTCCGCCGCGCGGTTCCCCGGCCTGCCCGATACCCCGACCGTCGCCGAGGCCGCTGACCTGCCGGGCTTCGAGGTGCAGTTCTGGTTCGGCATCCTCGCCCCGAAGGGCACACCCGCCGATATCGTCACCAAGCTCAACACCGATCTCGTGGCGGCGATCAAGTCGTCAGAGGTCCAGGACAAGCTCAAAGGGCTCGGTTACGTCACCGTCGCCAGCACCCCGGAGGCGCTGGAGAAAATGATGACCGCCGACATGGCGCAGTGGGCGGGCCTCGAGTAGAGACGCTGCAAGGTTCGGCCCGGCGCGATCGCGCCGGGCGATACGACGCTGGGATCTGCGGTCCGGCGGGGCTCGCGCCACGCCGGGCCGGCATTTTAGGCGGGAGGCTGGCGATGGGTTCGGCTCGCATCGGGATCGGTATTGTCGGGCTCAGCGCCAGCGGCGGCTGGGCGTCACGGTCGCACCTGCCGGCGTTGAAATCGCTTCCCGATTTCGAGCTTCGTGCCCTGGCGGCATCAAGCCGCGCCAGCGCCGATGCCGCGGCCGCCAAATACGGGGTGCCCCTCGCGTTCGCCGATGCGGCCGAGCTTGCCGCCCGGCCGGAGGTCGACGTTGTCGTGGTGGCGGTGAAGGTGCCGGAGCACCGGGCGCTCGTCGATGCGGCGCTTGGTGCCGGCAAGGCGGTCTACTGCGAGTGGCCACTCGGTAACGGACTTGCAGAGGCCGAGGAGATGGCGACCCTGGCCGAGCGCCGAGGTGTCGCGGCCTTCGCCGGCCTCCAGGGCCGGTCGGCGCCGGGGGTGCGTTACCTCCGCGACCTGATTGCCGAGGGCTACGTTGGCGAGGTGCTGTCGACGACCGTTGTCGCCTCGTCCGGCACCGGCGGGCCGAGCGTCGACCCGCGGGGCTTGTTCGGTCTCGACAGGCGCAACGGCGTGTCGATGCTCACGATCCAGTTCGGCCACACGCTCGACGGCCTGTGCTGGTGCCTCGGCGAGTTCGATGGGCTTTCGGCGACGCTTGCCAACCGCCGCCCGCTGGTCCGGCGCAGCGACACCGGCGAGACGGTGGAGAAGACGACCGACGACCAGATCGCCGTCAGCGGCTCGCTCATGGGCGGCACGGTCGCATCGGTGCATTTTCGCACCGGGCTGTCGCGGGGAACCAACTTCCTCTGGGAGATCAACGGCACCGAGGGCGACCTGGTCATTACCGGCGGGGCCGCGCGGTTGCAGTACGGGCAGTTCGAGATCAGCGGCGGCCGGGGCGATGACCGTACTGTCGCGCCGCTGCCGGTTCCGGACCGATATCGGCTGCGACCGGGCGCGCCATCCGACTTCGCGGACGCGGTGGCCCACGCCTATCTGCGGCTGCGCGACGACCTGAGGAACGGCACCCGCGAGGTGCCGCGTTTTGCCGACGCCGTTGTCCGCCACCGCCTGATCGCGGCGGTCGAGGAAGCCGCCGGCACCGGCCAGTTGCAGAGCTACGACGTGCGCCTGCCGGGCTGAGGGCGGCCTTCGGCTCAGTGTCTGACGCGTGAGCCGCCCGCATAGGGGGGCGCCTCCCAGTGCGGCGGTACCGGGCCGATCGCGGTGAGGTCCACCTCGAGGATGGCCGGGCCGGGCTGCCCCATGATCTCGCTGAGACCAGGCCCAAAATCCTCCGGGTCAGCGACCCGCCGGAACGGCATGCCGGCGAGCCGGGCAAGCCCTTCCGGCTCCGGCGCCATCAGGTCCGAGAAGCGCCGTCTGCCGTCGTAGAGGAGGTCCTGCATCTCTTTGATCACCGCATAGCCGCGATCGTTCATGACCAGGAACAGGATATCCGTCTTCTCCTGAACGGCGGTCCACAGTTCGTTGAGGCTGAGGGCGAAGCCGCCATCGCCGCACATGGCGACCACCTTGCGGCCGGCGCCGGCCAGCGACGCGCCGACGGCGAGCGGCAGCGCCACGCCGATGGCGCCATCGCGCGCGAATAGATTGTCGCGGGGCCCATAGATGGGCAGCAGGCGGCTGCCCCAGGTGGCGCCGCTGGCGGTGACGTCGCGCACCCAGATCGCGTCGCGTGGCATCGCCGCGCGCAGCGTCTCGGGGAAGTCGGCGTACACCCCGAGACTTTGCCGGAACTCGACCTGCACGCGCTTTTTCAACTCGGCAAATTCCTGCTGGAAGCCTGCATCGACCTTGATACGGCCGGCTATTCGGTCGGCGAGCGCGTCGAGCGTCGCGGCAGCGTCGGCGGCCACGAAGTAGTCGCTCGAATAGGTCCTGCCATTGGCCAGCGGATCGAGGTCGATCTGCACCCGTCGATCGGGCAGGCGGAGCGACAGGTCGCGGGTCTCGTAGCCGCGGACGCGCGAACCGGCAATGACCATGAGATCGACGGAGCGATAGAACTCCTCGACAAGCGGCGTGTGACGCCCGGAAAGGGCGCCGAGCGTCCGCGTGTCCTCGTCGGACACGATGCCGCGGCCGTTGTAGCTCGATACCGCGCAGAAGCCGAGATCGAGCAGGCGGCGCGCCGCCGGGCCGGCCTCGCGCGCGCCGTTGCCCAGCCAGAGCATCGGCCGGCGCGCCGACATGACGATATCCGCCAGCGCGTCGAGTTGGCGTTCGGACGGGCCGGAGACGGGCACCACGGGAAGCTCCAGATGGTCGAGGAGAAGCGGCCGCTCGATGACGGCGCGCTGGATGTCGACCGGGATTTCCACGCTTACTGGCCCCATCGGCGGTGTCAGCGCCTCGGTCGCGGCACGAATCAGGATGCCGAGCGCTGCCTGGGGGGAGCGGACGCGATAGGCGGACTTCGAAACCGACTGAAGCATCGCCAACTGGTTGGGAAAATCGGCCGAGGTGCCGTGCGCCCGGTCGAGGTGCGGCGTCGCGGTCTGGCCGGTGATGTGGAGGACGGGGCTGCCAGCGAGAAGGGCCTCCATCAGTCCGTGTACGGCGTTCGCCGCGCCGCCTCCGGTGCTGGACATGACGACCCCGAGCCTGCCGCCGATCCGCGAATAGCCATCGGCCATGTGTGCCGCGCCGGTCTCGCCGCGGGTCATCACGAAACGAATACCGTTGCGCCGCCCGATCGCGTCCACGGTCGGGATGTTGTGAACGGCGATCACCCCGAAAACGGTCGTTACACCGCATGCGGCAAGGAATTCGGCGACCATGTCGCCGACTGTCATCGTCTCGGGCACGCAGCATTCCTCCCAGCCGTCGGGCGAGGTAAACGTCCTCCGCCACTAATTGCACGCGACGCAACAATAGATATGATTTTTGCATTTTACAAATCGGTCGGTGGCGCCGTTTAGTCGACCACGAATTCGATCCCGGGGGCCGCAATGCGGGCCATTCCATGTGTTCTGATGCGGGGCGGGACCTCGCGTGGGCCGTTCCTGCGCGCTAGCGACCTGCCGACGATCGCGGGCGAACGCGACGAGGTGCTCCTCAGGATCATGGGCTCCGGAAACGAGCTGGAGATCGACGGGATCGGGGGCGGCAATCCGCTGACGAGCAAGGTCGCCATCGTCGACCGTTCGAGCGACGACGACGCCGACGTGGACTACCTGTTTGCCCAGGTCGGGGTGGAGACGCGGGTGGTCGACATGGGTCCGAACTGCGGCAACATGCTGGCGGCCGTCGGTCCTTACGCTATCGAGGCGGGCATCGTCGCCGCCACCGATCCGCTGACGCTGGTGCGCATCCGCAACGTCAACACCGGAAAGCTGATCGATGCCTTCGTTCAGACCCCCGGTGGCACGCTGTCTTACGAGGGCACGACCGCAATCGACGGGGTGCCGGGCACCGCCGCGCCGGTGCGGCTGTCGTTCCGGGACGCGGCCGGCGCCAAGACGGGCAAGCTATTGCCCACCGGCAACCGGCTGGACATGATCGACGGTGTCGGAGTGACGCTGATCGACATGGCGGTGCCGCTGGTCATCATCGGGGCCGCCAGCCTCGGCAAGACGGGATACGAGACCCCGGACGAACTTGACGCCGACCGAGCGCTCCTGGAGCGGATTGGCGCCATGCGCCTTGAGGCCGGCGTGCTCATGGGCCTCGGCGATGTTGCCGGACGGGTGCTTCCGAAAGTGGCGCTGGTGGCACCGCCGGTCCGCGGGGGCACGATTTCGTCGCGGTACTTCGTACCGACGAGCACGCATCGGACCCATTCGATTACTGGCGGCGTGTGTCTCGCCACGGCGGCGTTGATTCCAGGCACCGTCGCGCACATGGTAGCGGCCGCGGTGTCGCGGAGATCGGGAGGCGCCGTCACCTGCGCGATCGAACATCCGGCGGGCCGGATGGAGGTCGAGCTTGAGCTCGATGCCGCAAGCGAAGGCGGCGTGCGCCGCGCCTCGCTAGTACGCACCGCGCGCAAGATCTTCTCGGGCCTCGTCCACATCCTATGATCGCCGGCAACCGACGAGGGAGGGCCGCATGAAGGTGCGCAACGAGAGGGACCTGGCAGCGGGGCTTCTGTTCCTGGTCTTCGGCGGGGGCGCCGCAGGCATCTCCGCGACCTACAGCATCGGTACGGCGTCCCAGGCGGGTCCCGGCTTCTTCCCGCTGTGCGTCGGCCTGCTGCTGGCCGGGCTCGGCCTCGTTCAGGCGGTGCGCGCCCTTGCGCCGGAGCAGGTGGAGGAGCGCATCGAACGGTTCGACGTCAGAACGGTGCTGATCGTGATCGCTTCGGTCGTCGCGTTCGGCGTCCTGCTACAGCCGGCGGGGCTGGTGGTCGCCAGCGCCGCGGTGGTGCTGATCTCGGCGCTTGCCAGCGAGGAGTTCACCCTGCTGCGCGCGGTCGCAACGGCGGTCGTCATCAGCGGCTTCACGGTCGGTCTGTTCGTCTATGGTCTCCACCTGGCCGTTCCCGTCTGGCCGGCCGCGTTCGCGGGCTAGGTCAGAGCATGGCGATTCTCGACCATCTCTGGCTCGGATTCACGGTTGCAGCGACGTGGCACAATCTTCTGTACGCCTTCATCGGCTGCCTCCTCGGTACGCTGATCGGCGTCCTGCCGGGCCTTGGCCCGGTCACTACCATCGCGATGCTGCTGCCGTTCACCTACGGGCTGCCGGCCGAGTCGGCGCTGATCATGCTCGCCGGTATCTACTACGGAGCCCAGTATGGAGGCTCCACGACGGCGATCCTGATGAGGCTGCCCGGCGAAGTGTCGTCGGTGATCACCGTGCTCGACGGCTACGAGATGGCGCGCGGCGGGAGGGCCGGCGCCGCGCTCGCCACCGCCGCCATCGGCTCGTTCATCGCCGGATGCATCGGGACCCTGGTGCTGGCGGCCTTCGCGATACCGCTGTCGAACCTCGCCACCACGTTCGGCTCGCCGGAATATTTCTCGCTGATGGCCCTCGGCCTGGTGGGCTCGGCCGTGATCGCCTCCGATTCCATCGTCAAATCGATCAGCATGGTGAGTATCGGCATCCTGCTCGGGCTCGTAGGCGCCGACGTCAATACCGGCAGCGCCCGCTTCACCTTCGGCATGCGCGAGCTATGGGACGGAATCGACTTCGTCACGGTGGCGATCGGCCTGTTCGCCTTCACCGAGATCGTCGGCAACCTGGAGCTCGGCGAGAAGCGTGAGGCCATGACGGGCCGCATCGACCGGCTGTGGCCGACCCGCGAAGAGTTCCGCCGGATGATCCCCGCCTCCCTCCGCGGCACCGGCATGGGCGTTGTGGTCGGCTCGCTGCCCGGCGCCGGCCCCACCATCGCGGCGTTCGGCGCCTATTTCCTGGAAAAGAGGCTCTCGCGAACGCCGGAGCGGTTCGGACAGGGGGCGATCGAGGGGGTAGCAGCTCCAGAATCCGCCAACAACGCCGCCGCTCAGTGTGCCTTCGTCCCGACGCTGGCGCTCGGCATTCCCGGCAGCGCGACCATGGCGCTGATGCTGGCCGCCATGATGATCCACGACATCCAGCCGGGGCCGAACGTGGTCTCCGGTAACCCGGCGCTGTTCTGGGGGCTGGTGGTCTCCATGTGGATCGGCAACCTGATGCTCCTGATCCTTAACCTGCCGCTGGTCGGCATCTGGGTGAGGCTGCTTCGGGTGCCGTACTGGGCGATGTATCCGGCGATCCTCGTTTTCTGCTGCATCGGCGTCTATGCGAGCGCCAGCTCTATTTTCGCCGTCTATCTGACCGCGGGCTTCGGGCTCCTCGGATACGTCTTTCGCAAGCTGAACTGCGAGCCGGCCCCGCTCATGCTGGGCTTCGTGCTGGGTCCGATGATGGAAGAGAACTTCCGCCGCTCCCTGGTGATCTCGCGCGGCGATTTCTCAACCTTCCTCACCCACCCGATCTCGCTCGGCCTTCTCCTCACGGGGGCGCTACTCATCGCGGCCGTCTCGCTGCCGACGGTTGGGCGCTTCCGCGATCGGGCGATCGACAGCGAGTGACCATGAGCAAACAGACGCCGGAAATCAGGACGAGCGTCCCGCGCACGCTGGCGGAGTTCGTCGCGCCCCGGCGCACGGCGCTGGTGATGTGGGACATGCAGGAGGGGCTCGCCGGACGTGCCTTCAACCTGGCCACGTTGCGGGTGGCGGCGCGCCGCCTGGTCGATGCCGCCGACGCAGCGGGCGTGCCGGTGATCTGGAGCCGCCATGTGCTGCCGCCGCTTCACCTCACGAGCGGACCGTTCCTGCTTTTCCTCATGCGCAAGCAACGCGTCAGCGATCCCCGCGACCTCAAGCCGACAATGCAGGAGGGAATGGCGGACACGGCGTTCCTGCCGGACCTGACGCCGGCACCGCACCACATCGTCCTCGAAAAGAGCCAGCCGTCGCTGTTCGTCGACACGCCGCTCGACATCAGACTGAAGACGCTGGGGGTGGCTTCGCTGGTGCTGACCGGGGTGGCGACCGACATCGGCGTGGAGTTCACTGCCCGCCATGCCATGGCCAAGGGCTACTATTCGGTGGTGGCGGAAGACGCGACGGGCTCCTACACCCCCGAAGCCCAGGAACGGAGCATGGCGTTCCTCCGCACCTTCGTGCCGGTCGCAACGTCGGCGGAAATCTCCGAGGTCTG
>CAWGVO010000003.1:0-25421 GCA_963826055.1 uncultured Alphaproteobacteria bacterium
TATTCGCCGCGCGCGAGCGCCCGCGCGATTTCGCTCAGCACGCCGTCGATGTTCTCCATCACGTCGTTGTTCCAGAAGCGCAGGACGAAATAGCCGGCCGCCTCCAGCGCGGCGGTGCGTCGCGATCCCGCTCCACCGCGACGGCGTGCTGGCCGCCGTCGAGTTCGATGACGAGCTTCGCTTCCTCGCAACCGAAGTCGGCGACGAAGCGATCGATCGGCATCTGGCGGCGAAATTTGACGCCGAGCTGGCGGTTGCGCAGACGCGCCCACAGACGACGCTCGGCGTCCGTCATGTCGCGGCGCAAGCGGCGTGCGATCTCCGTCTTTTTCGGCACCGCTCTAACCCTCACCCGCCTCGCGGCCTTGCGACCGCTCGGCGACCTCTCCCTCTGGGAGAGGTGGAGCTTGCCACATGTCGATGGTGCCTGGTGTCGTGAGATTCTGATCAGGATCGAGGAACGCGCACCACCTCTCCCATAGGGAGAGGTCGGATCGGGCCGCGATAGCGGGGCGATCCGGGTGAGGGGTTAGAGCGCCGTGCGCTGGTCGCAGGCGCGAGTGCCCGTGCGATCTCACCCAGCTCAGGGGCGCGGCCCCGCCCCGCCTCAAAAGAACGCAGATTTAGCCAGATGAGGCGGCGCGTGGATCGCCGCCGTGGCGGTGTCTACCGCGGGGCGCCCGGCCGTCCCGGCCGCAACTTCGGCTTCGGGGCCGGCAGCAGCCCCTCGCGCTGTGCCCGCTTGCGGGTCAGCTTGCGCGCCCGGCGGATCGCCTCGCCCTTCTCGCGCGCCCGTTTTTCAGACGGTTTCTCGTAGAACCGCTGGCGCTTCAGTTCACGGAAGAAGCCCTCGCGCTGGAGCTTCTTCTTCAGCACCTTCATGGCCTGATCGACGTTGTTGTCGCGTACGAGGATTTGCAAAAGATCATCCCTGGTTGGAGGTCGAGGGTTTCATGTAGGGGGTTCGAAGCGATTTGGCGACCCAATTCGGCAATTATCTCGGGAAAATTGCCCTGCGCGGGCCACGACTTGCCCTTCCGCGGTATTTCCTCACCCCCCGTTAACCATCCCGAAACGGGCCGGGCCGCATGATCGGGTACCCGATTCTCTCGCCCGGAGCGCATTCCCATGCCCAGCCGTTCCATCCTGGCCGCCGCCGCGATTGCCGCCGCCCTCAGCGTGCCGGCCCTCGCTCCCGCGTTTGCCGCCGATATGGCCGCGCCGATGGCCGCATGCGCCCCGCCCACGGGCTACACCGCCGCGCCGGTGGTCAGCACCTTCCAGGAATGGCGCCTGTTCGGGCAGCGGGCCCGCATCCAGGACGTAGCGCGGTACGACCCGCGCAATCCGCCGCCGGCGGCGGTACCGGCGCCGTCGAACTATCCCGGACCGGGCTACGTGCCGCCGCAGACCGCCTACCTCGCCAGCTCGCTCTGCGACTTCGCGTATGGGCAGCCGCGCCGCAGCTGGTACGACGGCAAGCTGTTCTATCTCCCGGGCGGCATCGGCGGCGGTCCCGACACCTTCATGGCCATCGAGCGCGACTGATCGGCGCGGGCGCCGCGCCCGCCGACATTTCCCCACCGACGCGCTTGCACGTCCGGCACGCTTGATTAAACGCGCCGGCGTCGCTTACGCTCGCCCAGTTCTCGACCGGCGGGGAGTCGCGCTGCCGCCGGGAGGCGGCTTCAACAGCGCGAGCCGGTGGCGCGGGGCGCCGGACACACCAAGAGGCACGGACCATGCCAGGACAAGTGCACCGAATGTTCTTCCATTACAGCGACTTTCCGCTGAGCATGCGGACGCTGTTCACCGGCACGCTGATCACGCTCGGCATCGGCTACCTGTTCGCGATGCTCCAGATCTACGAGGTCGACGCCGGCTTCGACGGTCGTCCGGGGCTCTCCGCCGACGATATCGCCATCGCCTACGGCGGCGACAAGTCGGCCACCAGACTGGAATCGGCGCTCAGCGGACCGATGTCGGGCATGCTGCCGGAGAGCGAACGGGCTGACATCATCGGGTGGGTGCGCCGCGGCGTCGACCAGTCCGAATACCAGTCGCGTATCGCACCGATCATAGAGAAGCGCTGCCTCTCCTGCCACGACGGCAGCAACCCCCACATCATCAACCTCGATGGTTACGACAACGTCACCAAGGTCGCGCAGGTCGATACCGGCATGTCCCTGTCGACGCTGGTGCGGGTCTCCCACATCCACATGTTCGGCGTCACTTTCATCTTCTTCATCATGGGCACCATCTTCAGCCACGCCTACGTGCGGCCGGTGTGGTTCAAGTCGCTGGTCATCGCCCTGCCGTTTCTGGCGATCGTCACCGACACCAGTTCATGGTTCCTGACCAAGCTCAATCCGGCGTTCGCATGGATCGTGATTGCCAGCGGTGCGCTCATGGGATTGAGCTTCGCGACCCAGTGGCTCATTTCGATGTACCAGATATGGTTCTATAAATTCACGGCCCGGGAGGCTTCCGACGGGGTGCCCACCGCCTGATCCGGCGCGTTCGAGGTGCGCATGCGACACACGATCTGGTTGACAGCCGCGGCCCTCATCGTCCTCTCGGCGGTGGGGGTGAACGCACAGGACGCACCGAAACCCGCCGATCTCGAGGCCGGTCGCGCGGTCGCTGCAACTTGCGCCGCCTGCCACGGTGCCGACGGCATCGCCAGCGATGCCGGTACACCACACCTTGCCGGCCAGCACGCCGGCTACCTTCAGGCGCGGCTCCAAAACTACAAGGCCGGCAAGGATCAGGACAGCGCCATGGCGTTGGCGGTTCGCCCTCTCACTGACACGGACGAGGCGAACGTTGCGGCCTACTACGCCAGCCTGAAGGCGTTCAGCCAGCGGCCTGGCGATGCGGGGGCCGACGCGGCGGCGACCGCCGCCGAAGTCGACCCGCTCGCCGACCTCAAGAAGAAGACGGCGGCGTGCGCGCGCTGTCACGGCGAAGAGGGCGCCATCGATATTACCGGTCTTCCGGCGGTTGCCGGGCAACCGGTGGCGTACCTGATCGCGGCGCTCACTGCCTACCAGGACGGCACCCGCAATGCCGGCATCATGAAAGGCCCCGTCAAGTCGCTGAGCAGCGGCGATATCGAGGACATGGCCAATTTCTACGCCGCCATGGCGCCCCACAAGTCGTCCAACCCGGGCAAAGGCAACCCCGATGCCGGCAGCGCCCTCAGCGCGTCGTGTCAGGGCTGTCATGGTAGCGACGGCAACAGCGACAATCCGAAGTACCCGCGCCTGGCCGGACTCGACGGGAAGTACCTCATCAACGCAATCAACGCCTACAAGAAAGGGGACCGCGCCAGCGATCTGATGCGCGATGCGGTCGGGGCGCTCCAGGACCAGGACGTGGCCGACATAGCCGCCTACTACGCGGCTCAGGAGCCCAAGGCCTTGCCCGGGCGCAAGCTGCTCACCGTCGCCGAATGGGCCGAGCGCTGCGACCGCTGCCACGGCCCCGCCGGCAACAGCGTCGACGACCGCTTCCCGGTGATCGCGGGCCAGGACGAAACCTACCTTCTCGGAACGATCGAACGCTTTCACTCCGGCGAGCGGTCGAGCGACATGATGTTCGCGATGACGTTCCAGTTGTCACAGACCGACATGAACAACCTCGCCGCCTACTACGCGCGGCAACGCGAGCCCTGAGGGGTCCGCCAGACGCCTGAGCGCGCGGTTCGCTGGACGCCAGTACCGATTGCTGCGCCGTCCGGAGCTGCCGATTCACGGTCTTATTGACCCACGTCAAGGCGCTCTTTGCTGCAGAGCAACATGCTGCGGGCGGTCGCGGGCCGGCATTCTCTTGTCGGGTTGACGCGACCCAAGCAGGAGAGAATTGGCATGAGGACCCATTCGATCATACCCGCAGCGGTGGCGCTGTCGGCCGCCCTGGTTTGTTTCAGCGGACCGGCGTCAGCCGCCAAGCTGTTCTTCGAGGGCGACATGGTACGCGGTTCGACCCAAAGCGGCGCGACCGGCCCCAGTTGCGTACTGAGCAGTCAGTTCATGCGCCGGGAGCACGTCGTCTTTCGCATCCGCGTCCTGGACGACACGGGCGCGCCGGCTGACGACAAGGCGCTGAAGAGCCTGGTCGTCGAGCTGTCCAACGGCAAATCGCTCCCGATGCGCTACGGCGGTCACCCGCACGACAAGCCGGTCGACAATTTCTGGACCACGTCCTGGCCGATCCCGGACGACTATCCGACCGGCACGTTGAGCTACAAGGTCGTCGCGACCGGCATGGATGGTTCGACCCAGGAGTGGACGCCGTTCAACGTTTCGCTGTCGCAGCTGACGGTCATCCCCGGCGACGTCTCATTCACCAAGTAAGAGGATGAAACCCATGAATATCGGGGTCGGACTTCGTATTTTCATCGTTGCTGCGTCTCTCCCGGCGCTGACGGCGGTGGCCGATGCGGCGAGTGGGCGTCCCGCTACGGAGTTCGGCCCCGAGGTCGGACTGGTCGAGCCGTCAGGCGGCTTCGTTGGCCGCCTGGCGCTCACTCCGGATCGCGGGCCGATCGGGGCGCCCGTCGCCGTCAGCGGCACCAGCCTGCCGGCGAACCAGACGTTCGATCTGGTGTGGCGCACGGTCACCGGGAGCTGGAGCGTCGCTGACGCGCAATACAAGGGGCGCGAGTACAAACCGGTCGGCTACCTGATCTCGCAGGTCACGACCGACGCCAACGGCGCCTTCACGGCGACTTTCAATGCGCCGGACGATTTCGGCTTCTGGCACGACATAACCGTGCAGAGCGCCGACCGCTTGCTGACGCAGGCGGCATTCAACGTGGAGATGTCGGTGGCGATCTCGCCGGCGCGCGGACCGGTCGGCACGCCGATCACGGTCGACGTCAAGGGTATCGGCTGGAGGCAGCTCGAGAACAGCTGGCTCCTGCTTTACGACAACAAGTACACCGGCTGGATGTCATCGGTGACCCAGGGTGGCTCGGCGCACTTCACCATTCCGGCCGCCGGAAGGCCGGGCACCCATGTGCTCGAAGTGCTGCACGGCGACTTCACCTTCCCCTATCGCAACATGCAGCAGTCGCCTGAACCGGACCGGCCACGTTTCGCGGTCCCGTTCGAGATCACTGAGGGCGATCCGGTGCTGCCGCCGGCTCCGGACAGCCAGGTGCAGGCCAGCATCCGCAGTTTGCCGGCCCAGGGCGAACTCGTCGCCAAGCCCGCATTCGCAACGGTTGGCAAGCCGATCACGGTGTCGGGCGGCGGCTTCGAGCCGGGCAAGACGTACGAGCTCAACTGGACCACGGTCACCGGCAACCGGGTCAGCGGCTCAGGGTGGGAGGAGACGCCGCGCGTCGTTGCCTCGGCGGCAGCGGACGCATCGGGCAACCTGCAGTTCCGGTTGAACGCGCCGGATGATCTCGGCGGCGCCCACAACCTTTGGGTAAACGCCGGTAACGCCGCCAGGAAGACGGGCGTGTTCTGGATCGCGCCCAATGCCTTCCCGCTCAGCGAGTCCAGCGGCCCCGCCGGGACGCCTTTCACCATCCATCTCAAGGGCGTCGGCTGGACCGAGACCGCCAACATCTACGCGGTCAACTACGACAACGCCTACATCGGCTATGCCTGCGGCTTCAACAGCCAGGGCACTGTCGACATTGATCTGCAGGCAACCGGAGAGCCGGGTTGGCACTTCGTCGATCTCTACCCGGCCGTTTACAAGGGCCAGGAGTCGCGGCCCAACAACTTCCGTTTGCCGCAACTGACCTATGCCCAGGACCATCCGGGCGAGGATTTGCCGCGGTTCAGTTTCGCCTTCAAGATTACTGAAGCCCGCACCAACTGAACCGGCAGGCTTGCCAGACGGCGACGGCCCCCACCCGGGGCCGTCGTTCGCCGCGGTCGTCTCAGAGCCGCTTCCAGACCCGGGCCAGACCCCAGATCGCGAAGATCGCGCCGGTGGTGATGCCCCACCATTTGGCCTGCCGCAGATTGAGGAAGAACGTGCCGCTCGAAGAGTCGGCCGGATGATCCGCCGCCCATTTCGCCAGGTCCTCGCGCTCCAGCCACCGCTTGGCGGCGTCGCGCTTTTCGTCGTCCCAGCGGCGCAATGCCAGATCGGCGCGCACCTGCTTGGCGCCGAGTTCTGCGAACTCGCGGTTCCACTTGGAAATCTGGCTTGCGCTCGCGACCATTGATGCTTTGGTCTTCAGGCTGGCAACCATCCGTCGCCTACCACCACAGGGCGGCGATTGCCAAGGGTCGATGTGCCCAGCGGGTGCGCGACCGACGGTCGCCCGGTGCATTATCCCTTGGAGCGTTGCCGCAAAGCCACCCGGAAATGGCCGAATTTCAGCCTTTCGGACCAGTGTTGCCGCCTTGCCCTTGCCTTGAAGTGCCGACATCATCGCGACCGTCGATGCGGCGGCCGGTGGCGCAATTCGAGCGCCCGCAACGCGCTGCATGGTGAGGATTGCATGATCGGTAAAGCCTTGCGCTCGGTCGCGTGCGGCCTGTTGCTTGCGGCGACCGTCACCGTCGCCCACGCGGCCGCCGACCCTCAGCGGATCGCCGACCTTCTGGCGGCGGCGGTCGCCGCCTCCGGCGAGGGCCAACTCACCTACGGCGCCGCCAGCGCCGATGGCGCGACCATCACCATCAGCGACGTCAAGCTCAGCCTTTCCGCCAGGGACGGTGCTGTCACCGTGCCGAAGGTGGTGATCAGCGGCGCGGCGGAGCGTCAGCCGGGCGGCTTCAGCGCCGACAGTGTCACCTTCGACGGCGGCAGTGCCACCTCGTCTCGCGGTGGGGTCACGTGGCAGACGGCGACGGCCACGGGTGTCGTCGTGCCATCCGCCGATGAGGCGAAGGCGCGTGCGCGGATGCGTCCGTTCACCGGGCTGACGCTCGGTTCACTCTCCCTCAGCGATGCCGGCGTTCCCGATCCGGTGTCGGTTGCCGCCCTCGACGTCACGCTCGGCGATGTCGCGGAGGGTGCGCCCGTCGATACGGTGGTGAAGGCGACCGGCGTCTCCGTTCCGGCGACGTTCGCCGCCAATCCGATCGCGCTCGCCGTGCTCGATCGGCTCGGCTACGACAAGGTCACTGCCGACGTATCAATGGAGAGCGTCTACGACCCCGACGCCGACACGGTGGAAATCCGCTCACTCACCATCGACGCGGCCGACATCGGCAAGATCGCGATGACCGGCAAATTCAGCGGCCTCTCCCTGCATGGCCTCTCCGATCCAACCGAGTCGAAAGCCGCGCGCGCGGCGGCGCGGCTGAACGCCATGACCGTCCGCTTCGATGACGCCGGCTTCGTCAAACGTATGCTCGCCATGCAGGCGGACATGCTGGGCGGCTCGCCCGACGACGTCCGCTCGGCTCTCGTAGATGGCGCGCTGCCGGTGGCGCTGAGCTTCGTCGACAATGCGAGCTTCCGCAACTCCTTCCTCGCCGCGATGGCCACTTTCCTGGAGGACCCCCGCTCGCTGACGCTGACGGCGTCGCCGAAAGAGCCGGTCCCGCTCGGTCAGGTCCTGCGGGCGGCCCTTCACAACCCGCTGTCGCTGGCCGACCTGCTCGCCCCGGACGTGGTCGCCAATCGCTGAGGCTCCGGACGTGAACCGACCGTCGGCAATCAAACGATCGGAAACGCGCACCGCGCTCGCCCTGGCGCTGTTCGCGTGGGCGACCCTGATGACGGCCGGCGGCGCGCTGGCGCAGGGCCTGGCGGGTTCGGCCGAGGCCGCCCTCACCCACTGGGTGGCGACAATCGACGCCTCGCCCGACTGGTCTGCCACCTACCGCAGCGTCGCATACGACCCGGCGAGCGACAGCGTGGTCCTCTCCGGCCTTGCGGTCCGCAGCGAGCGGGCGGGCTTCACCGTCGACGTCGATACGGTGGCCGTCAGCGGCCTGACCGAAACGGCTGACGGGACCCTTCGCGCCCGCCAGTTTGTCGCCAACGGCGGCGTCATCGCGGCCGGCATCTTCTCCATCGGCCTCTCGGACCTTGCCCTGGACGATTTCGTGTTGCCGCCGGATGCGGGTTTCACGTGGGATCCGGCGCGGCCGTTCACGTCCATGATCCATGCCTACGGGCCGCTCGCCCGCATCAGCGCCTCCGCCGGCCGGCTCGGAAAGCTTTCCCTCACAGAGACGGTGGAAGGCGTCGGCAGCCGCGTCGTGTACAGCGGCATCGCCCTCAAGAACTGGGCGGATGGCCGGATCGCGAGCCTGACGGCCGGTCCGCTCAGCCTCGATACGCCCAGCGACCTGCCGCTGATCACCATGCGCGTCGCCAGGGGCGATGCAACCGGCATCGACATCGGCGCCATCCTGCACGTCTACGATCCCGACAGCTACGTCGGTGGCGTCGGCGACGGGACCTGGCGTTCGGCGGTCGCGTCGGCGCGCTACAGCGACGTCACCATCGAGGCGCCGGGAGCGAAGGTGACCCTCGGCTCGATCTCGGTCGACGACCTGAAGGCGCGCCAGCCGGGCGGCAGCTTCGCGGCGATGTTCGATGCGGCGATGCTCGACCCGTTCGGGCCGGGCGATCCGGCCGCCGCAGACCGCTCGCTCGACCTTGCCTCGGCCTTCTCGGTCGGACGTTTCGCCATGGGCCCGATCGACGTCCAGGCGATCGGCTTCGACCGCCTGCACGTCGACGACATCTCGGTCGATGATCTGTCGATCGCCGGCCTCGGCAGGTTCGCCATCGACGGGCTGGAGGGCGTGGTCAGCGGTCAGGCATCGGTCAAGGTGGGGCGGCTGGCGTTCGGCGGCATCAAGCTGCCATCGACCGACACCATCGCCACGGCCATGCGGGTGGCGCGGGTCGGCGGCGACGTCGATTTCTCCTCGCTGTTGCCGACGCTCGGTTTCGTCGAAACGGGGGGCGTCGATGTCGACGTCGCCGGCATCCCGCGCACCAGGCTCGGCAAGCTGCGCGTCGACCTCGCCGACTACGTCGGCAGCGTACCAACCGCGGTCACCGTCGATATCGCCGACGCCGATTTCGCCACCACGATGATCGCGCAGGATTCGGTGCGCAACCTGCTTGCCAGCTTCGGCTACGAGCGGCTGCACGTCGATTCAAGCGTCAAGGTCGATTGGGACGAAGCCAGCGACGCGACGGTCGTCGACGATTTCAAGCTGTCGATGAGCGACATCGGAACGCTGTCGGGGGATGCCAGGTTCACCGGACCGACGCGGAGCGAAATCGAGAAGCTC
This sequence comes from uncultured Alphaproteobacteria bacterium, assembly GCA_963826055.1. Lineage (GTDB taxonomy): Bacteria > Pseudomonadota > Alphaproteobacteria > Rhizobiales > Kaistiaceae > JBBDMC01. The sequence continues at coordinate 9,237 of CAWGVO010000003.1, forward strand.
GATTCGCTGGCCGGCCTCGACAGCCTCTTCTCGTCCGTGTCGCTGCAGAGCGGCACCTTCACGTTCCAGGACCAGTCGCTGGTCGGCCGCGCGATCGCCGGCCAGGCGGCCAAGCTCAAGGTCGATCCGGACAAGTTCCGCGAACAGTTCGCCCGCGGGCTGCCGTTCATGCTGTCGTTTCTCGGCAACCGCGACTTTCAGAAGAAAATCACGCCGATCCTGCAGGCGTTCATCCGCACGCCCGGCTCGATCACGGTGATGACGGCGCCGACAGCGCCCATCGCAGTGTCGGCGATCATGACGGCGATCAGAGCGTCGCCCTTCAGCCTGCCCAACCTGCTGGCGCTCACCGTCAGCAACGCCACGGCAGGCCCTGCTGCCGGCGGCGCGGCGGCGGCGCCTGCCCCGCAGTAGCCCTACTCGGGCAAATTCAACCTGATGTGCAGTTCGCGCAGTTGCTGCGCGGTCACCTCGGATGGCGCGCCCATCATCAGGTCCTCGGCGCGCTGGTTCATCGGGAACATGGTGACCTCGCGCAGGTTCTCCTCGCCGCACAAGCAGCATCACCATGCGGTCGATGCCCGGCGCGATGCCGCCGTGGGGCGGGGCGCCATATTGCAGCGCGCTGAGCATGCCGCCGAATTTCGCCTCCAGCACGTCCTCGCCGTAGCCGGAAATGGCGAAGGCCTTGCGCATGATCTCCGGCTTGTGGTTCCGGATGGCGCCCGACGACAGCTCGATGCCGTTGCAGACGATGTCGTACTGGATCGCCTTGATCGACAGGATGGTCTCGTGGTCGGTCAGGTCGAGCGCCAGGAAGGCGTCGTGGTCGTAATTCGGCATCGAGAACGGGTTGTGGGAGAACTCGACGCGCTTCTCGTCCTCGTTCCATTCGAACATCGGGAAGTCGACGATCCAGCAGAAGTCGAAGCGGTTCTCGTCGATGAGGTTCAGCTCGCGGCCGATGCGCGTGCGGGCGGCGCCGGCGAAGGCGGCGTGGCGGGCGGGACGGCCGCAAACGAAAAAGACGGCGTCACCGTCGCCGAGCCTGAGCTGGTCGCGCAGCGCCTCGGTGCGTTCGGGGCCGATGTTCTTGGCGATGGGCCCGGCGCCCTCGCCGTCGTCGCGGAAGAAGATGTAGCCGAGGCCGGGCTGGCCTTCGCCTTGCGCCCATGAATTCATGCGGTCGCAGAAGGCGCGGTTGCCGCCGGTCGGCGCGGGGATCGCCCACACCTCGACGCGCGGGTCGGCGGCGATCTGGCCGGCGAACACCTTGAAACCGGAATCGCGGAAAGTCTCGGTCGCGTTCTCCATGACGATCGGGTTGCGCAGGTCCGGCTTGTCGGAGCCGTACTTGGTCATCGCCTCGGCGTAGGGGATGCGCGGGAACGACTGGGTGACCGGCTTGCCCTCGCCGAACTCCTCGAACAGGCCGCGCAGCACCGGTTCCACCGCCTGGAAGACGTCCTCCTGCTCGACGAAGCTCATCTCGATGTCGAGCTGGTAGAACTCCCCGGGCGAGCGGTCGGCGCGGGCGTCCTCGTCGCGGAAGCAGGGTGCGATCTGGAAGTAGCGGTCGAAGCCGGCGACCATGATGAGCTGCTTGAACTGCTGCGGCGCCTGCGGCAGGGCGTAGAACTTGCCGGGGTGGAGCCGCGACGGCACCAGGAAGTCGCGGGCGCCCTCGGGGCTCGATGCCGTCAGGATCGGGGTGTGGAATTCGTTGAAGCCGGCCTCCACCATGCGGCGGCGGAGCGAGGCGATGATCGCCGAGCGCTTCATGACGTTGGCGTGGAGCTTGTCGCGCCTGAGGTCGAGGAAGCGGTACTTGAGCCGCGTCTCCTCCGGGTACTCGGCGTCGCCGAACACCGGCAGCGGCAGCTCGCGGGCGGTCGACAGCACCTCGATATCGGCGGCGAAGACCTCGACCGCGCCGGTCGGCAGGTTCGGGTTGATCGTATCCTCGGTCCGCGCCTTGACCGTACCGTCGACCCGGATCACCCATTCGGCGCGCACCGTCTCGGCGGTCTTGAAGGCCGGCGAGTCCGGGTCGGCGACCACCTGGGTCAGGCCGTAGTGGTCGCGCAGGTCGATGAACAGGAGGCCGCCGTGGTCGCGCACCCGGTGGACCCAGCCGGAGAGGCGGACGGTCTCGCCGACGTCAGCGGGGCGGAGCGCGCCACAGGTGTGGGTCCGGTAGGGGTGCATGGCGGTTTCCGGCTCTGGAACGGCTGATTCTGCTTGAAAAACGGGGCTTTTCAGGGCGCGAAAGGCGCACGCGTGCGGCCGTTTGTCAAGGTTGCCGCGACGGGCCCGAAACCGTTGCGCCAAATGGATTTGTCAAGCGCGACAAGCCCCCCTCCGGTCGGTTATAGGGAGGACATGACCATCATCACCACGACCGCCGACCTTGCCGCCGCCTGCAAGCGGCTGGCCCGATTCGAGACGGTCACGGTCGATACCGAATTCATGCGGGAGACGACCTTCTGGCCGAAGCTCTGCGTCATCCAGCTGGCGAGCCCGGAAGAGGGGGTGGTGGTCGACGCGATGGCGCCGGAGATCGACCTTGAGCCCTTCTTCAAGCTGATGAAGAACGAGAAGGTCCTCAAGGTCTTCCACGCGGCCCGCCAGGACATCGAAATCATCTACCACCTCGGCGACCTCATCCCCCACCCGATTTTCGACACCCAGGTGGCGGCGATGGTGTGCGGGTTCGGCGATTCGATCAGCTACGACCAGCTCGTCCACCGGCTGACGGGCGAGCGGATAGACAAATCGTCGCGCTTCACCGACTGGAGCCGGCGGCCGCTGTCGGAACGGCAGGTCGAATACGCGCTCGCCGACGTCACCCACCTCCGCGACGTCTACCAGGCGCTCGCCAACCGGCTTGCCGGGCAGGACCGCACCGAGTGGGTGCGCGAGGAGATGGAGGTGCTGACGTCGCCGGAGACCTACCGGCTGGAGCCGGAGGAGGCGTGGAAACGGCTGAAGCTCAGGGTGCGCAAGCCGATCGAGCTCGCCGTTTTTCGCGCCGTCGCCGCCTGGCGCGAGCAGGAGGCGCAGAGCCGCGACGTGCCGCGCAGCCGCGTCATCAAGGACGACGCCATCTACGAGATCGCCGCCCAGCAGCCGGCCACCCCGGCGGCGCTGGGGCACCTGCGCACCATCCCGAAGGGCTTCGAGCGCTCACGCGCCGCCGGTGACATCCTCAAGGTGGTCCAGACGGCCCTCGAAATTCCCAAGGACCAGTTGCCGCGCATCCCCAAGCACCGGCCGACGACCAACGGCAACGGCGCCGCGGTCGACCTCCTCAAGGTGCTGCTCAAGATGATCAGCCAGAAGAACGGCGTCGCCTCCAAGATCATCGCCACGGTCGACGACCTGGAGGCCATCGCCGGCGACGACGCGGCGGACGTGCCGGCCCTCACCGGCTGGCGACGCGAGTTGTTCGGCGAGGCGGCGCTGAAGCTCAAGCGCGGCGAGATCGCGCTGGCGGTCAAGAACAACCACGTCATCACGCTGGAGAAGTAGCGGCGACGCGAGCCGGTTTGGCTAGCGATCGTGGAAGCCCTTGCCCGCCAGAATCCTCGGCGCGTGTTTCTCGATCCGCGCCGCCCGCGTGCCCGCCTGTTTTGCCCCTGAGAAATAGAGCACGTAGCCCCGTTGCCGCCCGGGCGTCAGCGCCTCGAACGCGGCCCTGAAGGCGGCATCCTCGTCGAGCTTGTTCCGGAGTTCCGCCGGAAAGGCGATCTCCGTCGCCTGCGGGATTTTCCGCCCCGATTTTTCCACGTCCACCGCTTCGCGGACGTAGGCCTTCACGATTGCCTTGTTGCGGACGACGTCGCGGACGCTGGTGAACCGGATCCGGCGCCCCGATTGCGAATTCTTTCCGGGGCTTTCCAGAACACCCTCGGCATCGGCCAACAGCGCGCCCTTGAAGAACGCCAGCGCCAGAAATGCCTTCGTCCTCTGGATGATGACGATGTTCTTGCCGTCGTGGGTGTAGCAGGGCTGGCCCCACTTCAGCTCCTCGGTCAACCCGCAACCGAGGACCACCTCCCGCAGCTTCTCCAATTCCGGCCGCCAGGTGTTTGCCCTCCTGAACCAGGCGTCCACCGGCGAGGTCATGGGCCGCCGCTACTCCACCACGATCGACGGCTCCAGGCCCGCGAGCTTGGCGAGCACGCCGAGACGGCGCAGCACCCGTGCGCCGCCGAGTGGCGCCAGGTCCTGCGGCAGAACCAGCGTCAGCGCCTTCCCCCGCGTTTCGATGCGGCTGCGGCTGACGACCCCCGGCATCGCCCCGGAGACGAGGTAAGCGACCCGCAACGTGGCGCCGAGCGCGCGGGCGCGTTCCATCAGCCGCGTCGAGGTCAATTCGCGGATGCGCGGGGAGAGCGCCTCGGCGATCAGCCCCTCATGGCGGTAGAAGTTGGCGAGCGCCAGGTAGGCGCGGCCCGGGTGGTCGATGCCGATAAAGGCCGCGTGGGCGATCAGGTTGAAGCTCTGCTCGCCGCGGTATTCCGGGTGGGCGCGCCAGCCGATGTCGGCGAGCATGCAGGCGGCCTCCCTGAGGCGCGCTTCTTCGGCGGTTTCTTCGAGACCGAGGGCGGCGAACACGGACCTGGTCCACGGCCCCAGTTCGCGCACGTGGCGAGGCGAACGTGAGTGGAGCTGGGCCAGTTCCTCGCTCGCCGACAGAAGCGGATCGAGCGCCTTCTGCTCGTCGCTGAGGAGGTCGTAGAGCAGGCCCTCCCGGAGGCCGAGAGCCGACATGACGATGCGGGGCGGGCGCATGACCTTGATCACCTGCTCCAGCACCACCGCGCCGTAGGGTAAGAGCGGCCGGCGGTTGCCCGAGACCACCTCAATCATGTCGAGGAACTTGATGTCGCGGCGGGAGACCATGCGGCTGAACTCGGCCGCCTCGTCGGCCTCGATCTCGTAGTGGTGCATGACGTGCAGCGGGTAGCCCTGCTGGCGCATGTGGAGGCGGGCGAGCGAACGCCAGGTACCGCCGATGGCGTAGAATGGCTTGTTCTGGTTGGCGTTCAGCACTTTCAATTTGGCGAGCGCCTCGGCGGCGATCTTCTGAGCCTTTTTCAGCGACTTTTCGGCCGACTGCTCAAGCCGCAGGCCGCCGAGCGGAAAAGTCTCGCCCGTACCTGTGCCGCCGTTGAGGACGTCGACCACTTCGAGGCTGCCGCCGCCGAGGTCGCCGGCGACGCCATCCGGGTCGCGGAAGCCCGACACGACGCCGAGGGCGGAAAGGCGCGCCTCCTCCGCACCGCTGAGGATGGCCGGCTTGACGCCGGTCACCGCCTCGACCGAGGCGATGAACTCGGCGCCGTTCGAAGCCTCGCGCGCCGCGGCGGTGGCGAGCACGTGGAGCGCGGCGACGTGCATCTGGCTGGTGAGCGCCACGAAGCGGCGGATCGCGGTGAGCGCCGAGGCGATCGCCTCGGCGTCGAGGCGGCCGCCGGCGGCGACGCCGCGCACCAGGCCGCAAAGCTCTTTCTCGTTGAACAGCGGCGTCGCCGAACGGACGAGCCGTTCGTAGACCACCAGACGCACCGAGTTCGAGCCGATGTCGATGATGGCGATCGGGCCAATGCCCGGCAGCCGTCCGGGCGCCTCTTCCGCCATCTCGACCGCCGCCATGCTCACTTTCGGCTGGTGCCCCCCTGGCGGCGGCGGATCGGTTTGGGCGGGTTGGTCTTCAGCGACTTGCCGCGCCCGGAGAGACTGGGATTGGTCATGAAATACTGGTGCGCGTTGAACGGCCGCTCGCCCTTCTTGGGGACGACGCGCCGCGAGGTGCCGTCGGACAACACCTGCCAGCTTTGCTGGTTGTCGGCAAGGTTTGCGACCATGATCTGGTTGAGCACCTGCTCGTGGACGGTCGGATTGAGGATCGGCGCGATCGCCTCGACACGGCGGTCGAGGTTGCGCGGCATCATGTCGGCCGAGCCGATGTAGACCAGCGCCTCCGGCGAGGGAAGGCCGTGGCCGTTGCCGAAGCAGTAGATGCGGGCGTGCTCGAGGAAGCGGCCGATGATCGACTTGACGCGGATGCGCTCGGACAGTCCGGGAATACCCGGCCGGAGGCAGCAGATGCCGCGCACCACCAGGTCGATCTCGACGCCGGATTGGCTGGCGTCGTAGAGCGCGTCAATGATCTGGGTGTCGACCAGGGCATTCAGCTTCATCCAGATTCGCGCCGGCCGCCCCGCCCGGGCGTGCTCCATTTCGCTGGCGATCAGGTGGAGCATCCGCGTTCTGAGGAAATGCGGCGAGATGGCAAGCCGTTCCAGCGTCTCCGGCTCCGAATAGCCGGTGATGTAGTTGAAGACGCGGGCAACGTCGCGAGCGATCGCCGGGTCGGCGGAAAAGAACGACAGGTCGGTGTAGATGCGCGCGGTTACCGGGTGATAGTTGCCGGTGCCGATGTGGACGTAGCTGGCGAGCTGGCCCGCTTCGCGGCGCACCACCAGCGACAGCTTGGCGTGGGTCTTGAGCTCGATGAAGCCGTAGACCACCTGGACGCCGGCGCGCTCCAGGTCCCGCGCCCAGCGGATGTTGGCTTCCTCGTCGAAGCGCGCCTTGAATTCGACCAGCGCCGTCACCGATTTGCCGGACTCGGCGGCTTCCGCCAGCGCCTTGACGATCGGCGAGTCGTTGGAGGTGCGGTAGAGCGTCTGCTTGATCGCGACCACGTCCGGATCGGAGGCGGCCTGGCGCAGGAACTGGACCACCACGTCGAACGACTCGTACGGGTGATGGACGATGATGTCCTTCTCGCGGATGGCGGCCAGACAATCGCCGCTGTGGTCGCGGATGCGTTCGGGAAAGCGCGGCGTGTAGGGGGGAAACTTGAGCTGCGGGCGGTCGATCGCCACCAGTTGCGACAGGTCCTGCAGCGCGAGCACGCCGTCGACAAGGAAGATTTCGTCGCCAGCGGCCCCCAGCGCCTCGGCCACCAGGGTCCGCAACCCGTCCGGCATGGCCGATTCAATCTCAAGCCGGATGACGGAGCCGCGGCGGCGACGCTTCAGCGCGCTCTCGAAGAAGCGGACGAGGTCCTCCGCCTCTTCCTCCACCTCGATGTCGGAATCGCGGATGACGCGGAAGGCGCCCTGCCCTTCCACCGCGTAGCCGGGGAACAGGCGGGTGACGAACAGCGTCACTGCCTGGTCGAGGCTGATGAACCGGTCGACGCCGGCGTCCGTCGACGGCAGGCGGATGAAGCGGTCGAGGGTGCCCGGCATGCGCAACAGCGCCGTCATACGCTGGGCGTTGGCCTTGCGGGAGAGCTGCAGCGCCACCGTCAGGCCGAGGTTCGGAATAAACGGGAACGGATGCGCCGGGTCGATGGCGAGCGGCGTCAGCACCGGGAAGATCGAATCGAGGAAGTGATTCTCCAGCCAGCCGCGGTCGCTATCGTCCAGTTCGCGGGCGTCGACGAGGCGGATGCCGGCCTCGGCGAGTTCGCGCCTCAGCACCGCCCAGCACGCCTGTTGGGCGGTGGCGAGATCGGAGACGGCGGCGCCGATGCTGGCCAACTGCTCGCTCAGCGAACGGCCGTCGTCGGAGACCATGGCGATGCCGGCGCGCTGCTGGCCCTTGAGGCCGGCGACGCGCACCATGAAAAATTCGTCCAGGTTGTTGGCGGAGATCGACAGGAAGCGCAGCCGCTCCAGCACCGGGTGGTGGGGGTTGCTCGCCTCCTCGAGAACCCGGCGGTTGAACTGCAGCCACGAAAGCTCGCGGTTGATGAACCGCTCGGGCCGCTGGCGCAGACGACCGCCCGCCGTCTGGTCGAGTTCGACCACGGCGGCTTCGGCCGCAACGGCGGGGTTCTTCTGGTCCATGACGCGGGCTTTTCCCTGGTGCCGGCAATATAGGCCTAAACGGCGAATATGACGATTTCGCCAACGCGGTGGCCGGTCTGCGGTGGCGGCCGTCGGCTAAGGTTGCGGCTGAGACCACGGGTCGACCAAACGGAGGCCAACGCCTTCGAAATGCCTGAGGTTCCGTGTCGCCAACGTGGCCTTGCGCGCCGCGACGATGCCCGCGACCTGTATGTCGCGTATCTCCACGGGGCGCCCGGCCCGCCGACGCGCCGCTGCCATCGTGCCGGACGCACGCGCCGCGGTACTGTCGAAGGGTAGAACCCGACCGTGCAGGTCCTGCTCCAGCGTTCTTGCGAAGGCATCCTCAAGCTGTTGCCGTCGCCGGCCCTTGGCGAGAAGCTCCAGCCCGAACCAGATTTCGAACGTTGTAATCGCCGTGGTCCACACGAGCTCAGCCGGCACAGCGTCAAGCCAGGCGATAACTAGTGGCTCGGGCTCGCGCTGCATCAGCGCCGACAAGACGTTTGTGTCGAGGACAATCACGAAGTGAGATCAGCGGGCCGCGCCGCCTCACCGCGCAGCTCCTCGATGGGATGATCAAGGCCGACCTTGCGGAAGCGCGCAGCCAGCCGCGAGCCGAGCGGCGGAAGCGGCCGTTCTTCCTGCTCAACGGCGTTTGCAAGAATTCGGCGGACTTCTTCTTCCGTGCTGTTGCCGTGGCGTTGCGCGCGCCGACGCAGCTTGGCCTTCACCTGTTCGTCGATGTTGCGGACAATGAGTTGCGCCATTGTCGCCTCCTTCAATTTTGATATCATGATATCATCCGGCAAGTCGTCAGTCAACGACCGTGGACGGAGGAGGCCTCTGCCTATTCGCCAGCCCCCTCCCCGCCGAACAGGCGCGCCAGCGCCGCGGCGGCGAGCGGCCGGGTGATTGCGCGGCTTTCGGCCAGCGCCTCGCGATCAAGTTCGGCGACGATCAGGTTCGCCGCCTCCAGCGAGCGCTCCATCCTGACGACGATGTAGTCCACCACCGCCCCGTCGACGGCGAGCTGGCGGTCGGCGAACAGCTTGACGACGACGCGGCGGAGCAACTCGTCGTCCGGCTCGCCGAGCTCGACGGGTCTCGCCGCGCGCAGGCGTGAGGCGAGGTCGGCGAGCTTCAGCGGCAGTGCCGACGGCCACATCCGACTGGTCAGCAGCACCGGCGCCCGGCGCTCGCTGGCGAGATTGAGGAGATGGAACAGGGCCGCCTCGGCGATCGGGCCGGCGTGGAGGTCCTCGACCGCCATTGCGCCGGCGGCGACCATCGCCGGCACCGCGGCGTCGTCGAGCGCGGCGGCGGTGGTCACCGGCGCGCCGCTCCGCGCCCGCCAGATCTCGACCAGGTGGCTCTTGCCCGAGCCGACCGGTCCGGCGAGCAGCACCACATGTGCCGGCCAGTGCGGCCAGCGGTCGATCAGGTCGATCGCCTGGCGGTTGGCGGCGCCGACGAGAAAGTCGGCGCGGGTCATGCCGGCGCCATGCGGCAGGCTGAACGCCAGCTGCCGGCCGGCCGGGCGGTCCGTGCTCATCTGCGCCTGCGGCGGCTCCTCCTCGCCCTGGAACATCGGGCTCGCCCGATAAAGTTCGAGGGCGTGGTGGATGAGCACACCGACCGCCGCCGTCGCCGGCACCGCCAGCAGAAGTCCGACGAAGCCGAACAGGAGGCCGAAGGCAAACAGCCCGAAGAGCAGCCACACCGGATGCACACCGACGAACGAGCCGAGCAGGCGCGGTTGCAGAACGTAGCCCTCCAGCATCTGCCCGGCGAGAAAGACCGCCACCACCGCCGCGATCCAGATCCAGTCCGGCCAGTACTGGGCAAAGGCGACGCCGATGGAGATGACGAAGCCGACCGCAAAGCCGCCGTAGGGAATGAAGCTGATGAAGCCGGCGATGATGCCGATCAGCAGGGCGTAGTTGAGCCCGACCAGGAACAGGCCGGAAGCATAGAAGATGCCGAGGATCAGACCGGACAGCATCTGGCCGCGGACGAAGGCGGCGACCTTGTGGTCGATCTGGCTGGCGAGGAAACGGATCTCGTCGGCGTGGTCGCGCGGCAGCAGGTCGTCGACGCGGGCGACCATCTTGTCCCAGTCGCGCAGCAGGTAGAAGGCAACGAACGGCGTGATGACGAACAGCGACAGCACGTTGAGCAGCGCCAGACTTCCGGACCACAACGACGGCACCACCGTGGCAACCAGGTTGCTGCCGCCGGAAAGGAAGCCGCCGAGCGATGGCGCGTTTTCCGACGACAGGCCAAGGTAGCGCGCCCATTCGCTGTCGAGGAACGAGTTCACCAGGTCCTGCAGCTGCTGGATCGTCGTCGGCAGGTGCTGGATAAATTCGGAGAGCTGGTTGACCACCACCGGTCCGATTAGCAGGAGCAGCAGCGCCAGCAGGACCACCGCGATCACCAGAATCACGATCGTCGCGGAGGGCCGGTCAAGGCCGCGACGCTCCAGCCAGTCGGCGGCTGGATCGAGGGCGTAAGCGAGTGCCGTCCCGGCGACGAAAGGCAGCATGATCGAGCGCAGGATGTAGAGGACCACCAACGTGGCCACGAGCGCGAGCAGCCAGAAGGCGGCAACCTGTTGACGACGCGTCATGACGAATGATCCTTGCGCGCGCGGTCGAGCGGCGCCGTGTTGACGCCGCCCATATGCCGGACCCAGTCGACTAGATACAGCGCCGCCGAAGTGGCCGTCAAAACGCCGACCACGTAGTTGAGCCCGAGCCGGAGCGCCGCGAGGTCGGGACCGAAGGCGAGGTCGCCGAGGACCACGGCGGCGAGGATGATCTGGGCGAGGGTGTTGACCTTGCTGACTGCCGCCGGGCGCATCGGCATCGGCTGGCCCATCATCCACGACAGGAGCACGCCGCCGACGATCAGGAGGTCGCGGCTGACGACGAGGATCGCCACCCATACCGGGATTTCACCATAGCTGGCGAAGGTGACGTAGATCGAAACGAGCAGCGCCTTGTCGGCGACCGGGTCGAGGTAGGCGCCGAGATCGGAGCGCAGGTTGAACTGGCGGGCGATGAACCCGTCGACCGCATCGCTGATGCCGGCCGCCACGAACGTCCAGAACGCCGCCACCGGGTGCGGCGCAATGATCAGCCACACCACCAGCGGAACCAGCAATAGCCGCCCGATCGTAATCAGGTTGGGGATCGTTACCGGAATTTGCCCCGCTCCATGCCCCGGGCCGCATCACAGCCGGCCCCCGCCAGTGCTAGAAATGGCATCGTCGCGGGGCGTTGCCAAGCGTCTGGGCTCGCGGAGCCCGCGCCAACTCCTTGCATTCGCCGGGCATTCATGGATTCGATGCGCCGCGAGGAGAGCCACCTGACTTATGCCATCTGAACCGCTGAAGCCCGATCGGCCGGCGAGTTACGCTGCCGCCGGCGTTAATATCGACGCCGGAAACGCGCTGGTTGCCGCCATCAAGCCGTTGGCCGCGACCACGCGGCGCCCGGGCGTGGTCGGCGAGATCGGCGGCTTCGGCGGCCTCTTCGACCTGAAGGGCGCCGGCTACAGCGACCCCCTCCTGGTCGCCGCGACCGACGGCGTCGGCACCAAGCTCAGGATCGCCATCGACACCGGCATCCTCGATACCGTCGGCATCGACCTGGTCGCCATGTGCGTCAACGACCTGATCGTGCAGGGCGCCGAGCCGCTGTTCTTCCTCGACTACTTCGCCACCGGCCGTCTCGATCCGGCCGCCGGCGCCGCCATCGTCACCGGCATCGTGGAGGGTTGCCGGCTTGCCGACGCCGCGCTCATCGGCGGCGAGACCGCCGAGATGCCCGGCCACTACGCCGGCGAGGACTTCGACCTCGCCGGTTTCGCCGTCGGCGCGGTCGAGCGCGACCGGCTTCTGCCCCGCAGCGATATCGTGCCCGGCGACCGCCTGCTGGCGCTCGCCTCCTCCGGCCTCCATTCCAACGGCTTCTCGCTGACGCGCCGGCTCGTCGCCGATGCCGGCTTCCGGTACGACCAGCCGGCGCCGTTCGATCCCTCCCGTTCGCTCGGCCAGGCGCTGCTCACCCCCACCCGCATCTACGTCGCGGCGCTCAAGCGGGTCATCCGCGCCACCGGCGCGATCAAGGCGCTCGCCCACATCACCGGCGGCGGCCTGCCGGAGAACCTGCCGCGGGTGCTTCCCGACGACGTCGCGGCGCGGATCGATCTTGCCCGGCTGCCGGTTCCGCCGGTGATCCGCTGGCTCGCCGACATCGTCTCGATCGGCGAGCGCGAGATGTTGCGCACGTTCAATTGCGGCGCCGGCATGGTGGCGGTCGTCAGCGCCGCCGATGCCGGCGGAATCGCCGCCGCCCTCACCGAAATGGGCGAGACGGTGGTCGACATCGGCGAGGTCGAGGCGCGCGACAGGTCTGCGGTCGTCTTCGACGGCGCCCTCCCCGCGGCGGTCGCCCGATGACGCGCAAGCGCGCGGCCGTCCTCATCTCCGGGCGTGGTTCCAACATGGCGGCGCTGGTATCGGCTGCGGCCCCCGCCGACTACCCGGCCGAGATCGCGCTGGTGCTGTCGAACAATCCCCGCGCCGCCGGCCTTGCCCATGCGAGCGTGGCGGGCATCGCTACCGCCGTGGTGGACGCCAAGGCGTTCGCCGACAGGCCGGCGTTCGAGGCGGCGATCGACGCGCAGCTCAAGGCGGCTCGGATCGACATCGTCTGCCTCGCCGGCTTCATGCGGCTGCTTTCGGCGGCGTTCGTCGAGGCATGGCGCGACCGCCTCATCAACATCCACCCGTCGCTACTGCCTTCTTTCCGCGGCCTCGACACCCACGCCCGAGCCATCGAGGCGGGCGTCCGCATCCACGGCTGCACGGTCCACTATGTCCGCGCCGCGGTTGACGACGGGCCGATCATCGCCCAGGCGGCGGTGCCGGTGCTGGCCGGCGACGATGCGGACACGCTCGCCCAGCGCGTGCTCGCCGCCGAGCATCGGCTCTACCCGATGGCGCTGGCGCTGGTCGCCGCGGACCGCGCCCGCGTGGTCGAGGAGCGGGTGGTGTTCGACGGGCGAGGCGCCGCCGGCGACGTCGATCCTCATGTCCCCTGCCCTCGATTGATCCTCCAATGGTGCGCCCCGCGCCATGAACTACCGTCACGCCTTCCACGCCGGCAATTTCGCCGACGTGGTCAAGCACTCGGTCCTTGCCCTCCTGATCGAGCGGCTGAAGGCGAAGGAGACCGCCTTCCGCGTCATCGACACCCATGCCGGCGCCGGGCTCTACGACCTCGCCGGTGACGAGGCTTCGCGCACGGGCGAATGGCGGGGCGGCATCGGCCGCCTGTGGGGCGCCGAACTGCCGCCCACCCTCGCCGACCTCGTCCGGCCCTATCTCGACGCCGTCGGCGCCGCCAACCCGGACGGCGCCCTTGCCCGCTATCCGGGATCGCCTTGGATCACCCGCCATCTCCTGCGGGCGCAGGACCGGCTGACCGCCGTCGAGCTTCACCCGGACGATGGCCCCGCCCTCGCCGCCCTGTTTGCCGGCGACTATCAGGTGCGGGTGATCAAACTTGACGGCTGGCTGGCGCTCGGCGCTTTCGTGCCGCCGAAGGAGCGCCGGGGCCTCGTCCTCGTCGACCCGCCGTACGAGGAGCGCGGCGAGTTCGAGCGGCTCGCCGCCGCGTTCCGCAACGCCCACCGCCGCTGGCCCACCGGCATCTATGCCCTCTGGTACCCGGTCAAGGACCTCGTGGCCGTCGACGGGTTGCGTATCGCGCTGGCGAAAAGCGGCATCCGCCGGCTGCTCCGCGCCGAATTGACCATCCGCGACCGGGACGCCGGCGGCACGTTCAACGGCACGGGGCTCATCATCTGCAATCCGCCGTGGCAGTTCGCCGAGGCGCTGGCCGCGCTGCTTGCCGGCCTGGTGCCGCTGCTGGCGGTCGGCGACGGCGCAGGTCACACGATCGACGAAATCGCCGGCGAATAATGGCCGTCGGCTTGACCGGGACCGGGCCGCGTCGCATGGTCGCGGCTATCCTGGAATCACCACGGGAGACGGCTCCATGCTGCGCATCCTGACCGCCTTCCTGCTCGTCGCCTCCTTCGCCGGAACCGCGCGCGCCGCCGACTACTACGGGGGCCCGGTCATGGCCGCGCCCGCCTACACGACGCTGCCGGCCTGCGACGAGCCGGGCGTGCTCGCCCGCGTCACCAGCAAATTCGCCTACCAGGACGCCCACATCACCCTCACCGGGGTCGCCATCAGCCGCATCGATGGCGTCCGCCAGCGGGCGTTGAAGGCCGGCGGCCCGAGCTTCACCGACGTGCGCTACTGCAACGGCACGGCGTGGCTGTCGAACGGCCGCCGCTCCGAGGTGGTTTTCATCATCGAGGGGCCGATGAAGGGCACGTTCTCCATCGGCTGGAACGTGGAATCGTGCGTCGTCGGCTACGACCCCTGGCACGTTTACGAAACCCGCTGCCGTTCCATCCGTCCCTGATCGCGGCGGCTTTCGCGGCGTTCCTGTCGGCGGCGTTACCGGCAAGCGCCGGCGGCACGGCGGGCGACTTCGACTTCTACGTGCTGGCGCTGTCGTGGTCGCCGGCGACCTGCGACGACAGCGCGGAGTGCGCTCTCGGTCGTGGTTTCGTCGTCCACGGCCTGTGGCCGGAGTATGAGCACGGCTACCCCGACTACTGCCCCTCGAACCTGAGGCGCGACCTCGACCGGGCAACCGTCGCGGCGATTGGCGATCTCATCCCCGACCCGTCGCTCGCTGCCCACGAGTGGGTCAGGCACGGCCTCTGTTCGGGCCTCAGTCAGCAACGCTACTTCGCGCTGGTCAGGGAGGCAGCCGCGCGTGTCGCCATCCCCGCGACCTTCACCGGCAAACCACCGGGCCGCCTGTCGCCTCGGGCGATCGAGGCGGCGTTCGTGGCCGCCAACCGCGGGCTCACCACCGGCGGCCTGTCGGTGCAGTGCCGGGACGGTCGGTTCACCGAAATCAGGGTGTGCCTGACGAAGGACCTCGCGTTTCGCCCGTGCGCCGAGGTCGACGCCGACAGTTGTCACGCGCGATCGCTCGGAGTGCCCGCCCCGCGCTAGATCATCAAAAGAAAAAGCCCCTCACGGGGTTGCCGTGAGGGGCGCCTGAGACGCGCGCTGCGCAAAGCCGCGTTCAGAACTTGAAGCCGAGGCCGGCCATCACGTCGTTGGACTTGTACGAGACCGGACCGGCGATGTTGAAGTTGTTGGTGCCGAGGTTGGTGTGGCGGAATTCCAGCCGGCCGAAGACCTTCTGGGACAGCGCGGCATCGACGCCGGCGCCCACGGTCCAGCCGACTTTCGTGGCCGATTCGGTCGAGGGAGTCGTTGTCACGGCCTTCACCCGTCCAACGGCGACGCCGCCGGTGCCGTAGACCATGATCTTGTCCATGGCGAAGCCGATGCGGCCGCGAAAGGTCGCGTCCCACGGGTTGCTGACGGTGAGGCCGCCGCTGGTGCCGGTCTTGCCGGTGGCGGTGAAGTCACCTTCCACGCCCAGCACCAGGTTGGTGTTGGTCTGGAAGTTGGTGCCAGCAAAGGCGCCGCCGATCCAGCCGTTGTTCGGCGAGGTGGACGGCGCGGTAGTGGCCGAGCCGAAGCCGCCGGTGAGACCCATGTATGGCCCGCTCCATGAGAACGCCGGGGCCGGGTGGTAGTACGAGGGCGTGCTCGACGGCGCCCCGTAGGGCGGGATGTCGGCGGCAGCGGCGACGCCGGCACTGGCGAGCAGGGCCGCGACGCTTGCACCAAGTAAAAGGATACGCGACATAGTTACCTCCTATTGATCCGCTATCGCCGAGAGGAAATCCGCGGGCTCAGCGAAAGTTCCGCCCGGCTTCAAGTGCACGGATGTAAGGGGAGCAATACGGCGTAAACGTTAGCAAAATGCGGTGCGCAGGCGGCCATACCAAGGCCGTTTGTGGTGTTCCAGAATGGCAACAAATGCCATCTAACCTATTGACTGGACACGCGGTTCAACCGAAGGCCGAGCAGCCAATCCACGGTCCCGAAACGGGACAGGCAACCGTCAACGATTAAACAGGGTTAACCAAACGTTATGGCCTCAACCCCTCCCGTCGCGCTCGTTACCGGCGGCGCGCGCCGCATCGGACGCGCCATCGTCGAGGACCTCGCCGCCCATGGCTGGGCCATCGCCATCCACTACAACCGTTCGCGCGAGGACGCCGAAACGGTGGCCGCCGCGATCCGCGCCGACGGCGGCCGCGCGGCCCTGGTCACCGGCGACTTCGCCGATTTCGG
>CAWGVO010000004.1:0-56629 GCA_963826055.1 uncultured Alphaproteobacteria bacterium
GCACGGCCGCGCCTGATCCGGGCGGTTCGGCCTTAGTCAACGATTTGTACCGGAGGCGCGTGGTTCTTGCCCGGCGCCGCGTCGGCAGCCAACGGGTTCGACGAGGCCCTTGCTCATTCTCTCTAAACTCCTGCCGCTGTTTGTCTCGCCCGTCGGCCTCGCGATTTTCTTCGCTTTCGTGGCCCTGTTGTTCACCAGGCGATCGCCGCGCGCGCGTTTTCGTCGGCCTGTCGATCTTGGTGCTGTGGACCGCATCGGCTCCGATCAGCGCCCACTGGCTCAGCGCCGGCCTCGAGAGCGCCTCTCCGAGCATCCCGGTCGATCAGATCCCGAAAGCAGATGTTGCCATCATTCTTGGCGGCTCGGTCGAGCGGATCGTCGAGGGTTGGCAGTTGTATCGCGCCGGCAAGGTGCCGACCATCCTCGTGTCAGGCGGCGACATCCCTTGGTCCGTAGGCCCCGAAGCGGATGCGGCGCAGATGAGGCGCTTGTTGATGGAGATCGGTGTGCCGGACGAAGCTATCGTCGCGGAGACGGCAAGCCACAACACGCCGAGAACGCGGTCGACAGCGCTGCGATCGTCCGTTCGAGAAGTTGGCGATCGATCTTGCTGGTGACATCGGCAGCGCACATGCGGCGCGCCGTAGCTGCGTTCACACGGGCCGGCCTCGACGTGGTGCCAGCGCCAACCGACTTTAAGTCTGGCGGCGCGCTCGCGGGCAGTCCTCTCGATTTCCTGCCCGATGCAGCAGCCTTGGCGGACACAACGTCCGCTCTGAGGGAATGGCTGGGACTACTCTACTATCGCATCAGAGGGTGGGCCTAGCGCTGGTGCCACGGCAGGCGTCCGATCCGAGCAGGTGGCACGGCGTCAGCGGCCGATGAGCGCACCTGCCCGCCGGAGAGTGGCGGGCAGGTGGCTGATCTTCAACTATCGCGGTTGTTCACCATCCGCGATAGGTCTTGGAGGAGGGAATTGTCGCTATTCAAACCCCTCCCCGAGTCCGATCTGATGGGACAAGGCGACCTTCTTGCAGCAGGGTTATTGCCCGTTCTTTGACCCATTCCTCGAGTTCCTCGCGCACCGCGGCCTCTTTCTCGGCACCTTCCTTTCGCGCTTCGTCCTGGAATATTCCGAGTTGATTCAGGAGGTCGAGAAGCAATCGAAAACCGGCGCCATCTTTTGCCGCTCGATTAACGACGTTCGCAGCGATTGCCTCGATCAGGGGAATCGGTGCTCTCCGTCCGCGGCGACGACCGTCACCTGTCCGTCGAGCCGCTCCAGCAAAGCCTGTCTTAGCCGGGCGCGCTTATAGGGCGACCTTTTTGGCCGCCCCGCGGGATTCCCGCTTTGGCCCTTCCGAAATCGATGTGCGACCGGCGGTTTGCCGAAGCCCACATCGTAGGTACTGGCGCCGACGCGCTTGCCGGGTCGGCTCGACGCGGCGATCTTTGGTTTCGTTTTTTTGGCTCCCTTGTCGGGGTGGCCTTTGGTCTTCGCGGTAGTGGGTATCTTTCTCATTTCAATTTTTCCGTGCTCTTGGGGAAAACTCGTCGCGTCGCCAGAGCGGAGCGGACGCGACGAAAGTGTTGCGAGGTCACTCGGCAGACGCTGCTTCAACGTCCTCGAAACTCGTGCGTGACCGCGCATGGATGGCGGTGGTGCCCGCGTACGTTTGCCAACGGCGAATGATGACGTCGCAGTAGTGCGGATCGATCTCGAGCACACGGGCAGCGCGGCCGGTCTTTTCGGCTGCGATCACGGTGGTGCCCGAGCCGGCAAAGGGATCGAGCACCAGGCGGTTTCGCTTTGTCACGTCGATGATGGCGTCGGCTACAAGCGCAACTGGCTTCATCGTCGGATGGGTGGCCAGCGAGGCGTGGCGATCCCGGCCAAAGCCGGCAAGTCCACGATAGGTCCATAAATTTGAACGGTTACGTCCGTTGCGTCCGAGCTCAACGTTGTTGGTGATGGGCGCGGCACCCACCTTCTCGACGAAAACGAGCTCATGCTGGTTGCGATAAAGGCCACCCAGTCCCGGATTGACCTTGTTCCATACCGCGAGCGTGAGGTGCTCGTTGTAGGCTTCGGCAGTCGCCGCCGTCATTTCCGACAGATGCTTGGCGTCAGTGCAGATGAAGTGCACGGCACCGCTCTCAGAGTTCGCGGCCATATTGCGAAAGACGGTTGTCAAGAAAGCCGTGTACTCGGCGACGCTCATTTCGCCAGAGGCCATCGAAAACTCTGAGTGCTTGATTTGTCCGCGGCCGACGACGTCGGCTACACGCACATTGTATGGGGGGTCGGTGAAAGCGGCCTGGGCCTTTTCGCCGTCGAGCAAACGTTGGTACGCCTGTTCGTCCCGGGCATCGCCGCACAAGAGTTGGTGTTCTCCGAGCAGCCACAGGTCCCCTGGTTTGCAGATCGGTGGCAGTTCGCTGCGCGGCGGCGGAGCGTCGTCTTCGGGCGCTGGCGAGTCGCGCGTTTGTAAGTGATACTCTTCGAGCATCAGGTCGACTTCGGTCACTTCGAAGCCGGTGAGTTCGATATCAAGATCGAACTCGACGAGCGATTTCGATTTCGATCGCGAGGCTTCTGCGATCCCAGGCGCTGTCTTCTGACAGTCGATTTAGCGCGAGCCGAAGCGCACGCTTCTTGGCCTCGGGCAGGTGATTGGTCCGGAGTGCTGGCACCTCGGTGAGCTTGAGGTGCTTTGCGGCTTCGACCAGGCCGTGACCGGCGATGATGACTTGATTCTCGTCGAGCAAGATCGGCAGCACAAAGCCGAACTCGCGGATTGAGCGCGCGAGTTTCTTGATCTGCGCTTTCGAGTGCTGGCGGGCGTGCGAAGGGTAGGGTTTGATTTCGTCGATCAGGACGTGATCGACGACGATTGCGTTGCCGATCGCGACGCGATCGGTGTTTTGGGCGTTGGCCATCGGTATCCCTCACGTGGTGAGCTGAGCTCCTGTGAGGGAAGGTGATGGCCTTAAGTTCGTCGCGTGGCGATCCGAGAGTTCGCCCGCTTTTTGGCGTCGAGGCGGCCGCGGCGATTCCGCTCGGCGATGAGGCGCTCCGAGGCGCTGGAAATCGCTGTTTTCGGCAACGTTGGGTGAATGGCGGCAAAGAACTCCACCATAAACAAACCCGCGTCCGAGTGAGGCAGACCGTCCCGATGGGTCTTGATTGAACGAGAGTGGGTTGCAGGCTTTTGCGTCGCAATTTCCCAAACGGCAACGAGTTGTGCCACCGCCTCCTCAACTCCGGGCCGAGGTTCTGGACCGCGCCGGCGCCGGCGCTCCTCCAGCGCAGCGGAGGCAGCACGCGTCACGACGTTGAGTGTTCGTTCGAGGTCCGCGATGGTTTTGATGGGAACGATTGGCACCCAGGGCAGCCAATCGATCAGCTCCTCGTCGGTCTTCCAGTCCAGAGCAAGCAGCGTGGAGCACAGCCTATCGGCCGCGTTGAGCAATCGATCTCGATCGCGTGAGGTGGGCATCGGCAGATCCGGCTGCCCGGCGACCTCGATCCAGAATGGCTTCTTGCGTGCCGCACGGCGGAGGCAACGTAGTGCGGAGGCGAGGTGCACTATCAGCCCAATTCGTGGGCTCTCGACGCTAGCCGGGATGTCGCCAAGCTGCCCAGCGGCGGAAAGGTGGCACCTGGCCAAGGCGGCTTGCATGCGTGTGCACGCGCGCACCAGCATTTCAAGCGCTTTGTTGACCTGCGCGCGTGTCAGCAACTGCCCGGAAGGCCCAACCGAGCCGTAGGTGGCGTTTGGCGATGCGTTCCGACTATGGCCGGGAACGCGGTTCTGAGCGACTTCGTTGAAATACAGCTGAGCGACCCACTGAAGCTTCGATTGAATCTCGTGTCTTTCGCTCGCTTCAAGGTTTGGTAGCCGAGCCAGGAGGCGCGCCATGGCGTCCTCGTCGATCGGCGCCATTGGCACCTCGTGGACTCCATCGAAACCCCATTGGCGTCGAGCGCGCTTGGGCATGTCAAGGCGGACGAAACTGGTTCATCGCTGCCGCGCGGTGCTCTCCGCGCCGAAAACGTGCCGGCGTCAGGTCGATCATTCGCCAAGCATGCACGCAGTCACCGCCAGAAATCGTTAACGGCCAAGGCCGACCTGGTCCTCCGGCGGTGCCGTGGCGCCCGGGTCCGGATCGTCAGAAGCGGAGGAGGGCACCATTTCTTCCGCTTCCTTTGACCGGATGACGCTTGATTCTTGCCAAAGGCGCTTGGCGATCGGCAAGGGGTCAATGCCCATGTCGTGCCACCAGCTTGCCTCGTTGCCATGGTTGTGAAGTTCGCGATGATGGCCCCGGCAGAGGGGTACGGTGAATTCGTCGCTTACCTTCATGCCGAACGCCCGCGGCTGGGCGTAGCGAATGTGATGCGCGTCGGCGGGCTTGAGCCCGCACACCAGGCAGTTCTTGAGAGCGACGTAGCGCAGGTGCTTTTTGTCGCGGTGGCGTTTGGGCGTGCCGATCGTGAGGGCATGTTTCTCGATCCTGTGATTGCCGTTGGAGGCAGCGCCTGACGGCGCTGCGGTAGAGTTCCCAGTGATACGCCCGGCGGTTACCGGGCCGGGGATCTTGCGGCCGGCCACCGAGCGACCTGGGGAGGAGGTGGGCTCGGGCGCGTCGGCCGCGGCGTTTTCGCGGGGCTCACCGCCGTAGAGGGCGAGGCCGAACGGCTTGCCGAAGGTTGCCAGCGCCCGCTTGGTGGCGTCGGTTTCGGCGCCTTTCAGGCCCATGCTGTGGGCTTCGTACGCTGAAGCACCTCGGCCCTCGCTCGAACCGTGGCCCTCGCGCACGACTGACCCCGAGTCTCCGCGAACGGTGACGCGGACCCTGGCCACATAGATCGCAACAAACCCGCCTTCGACATTGCGCGTCGCCACGCACTTCAGCTCAAGCGTCTCACGATCCCATCCGTCGAAACCGAAGATACGGTTGGCTTCGGCGATGGCGTGCCATCCCTCAATGAAGGTGAATTGGCGGCCATCGGCGACCCGCGTTCTTGCGTGGCGCGGGGCGACGTTGCGCTTCAGCGCACGAATTTGGTTTTCCGAAAACGCCATCACCGGACCCTCACGCTGAGAACGGGTTCGGGGTTCGACATGGCGACGCCGCCGATGTTCATCCCTCGCTTCAGGTCGTTGAGGAGTCCAAGACGATCGAGCCGTGGGTCGCGCGGCTGCCAGTAGGTGCCCGGAATCGCTTTCTCGTCGAGGACGACGAGGGCAGGGGAGCCGGGCCTGATTGAGAACGTGAGGTCGGGGGCGACGACCTTCTTGAGGTCGGCCTCGATCATAGCGTCGCGAACGATCTGGCGCCGCCGGCTTGCGGCGTCGGACAGTCGCTGGAGTTGTTGACGTAGGAGCTCGATGTGTCCTTTGAGGCCTTCGGCCATGGCCTCGTCAAACAGTGCTGACCGAACGACCGCGGCGAGGATCTCGTTGAGGTCGGTGAGGCCCTCGAGCGTGTCCGCAAGGGTCTGCTCATCAATGTCAGCCTCGAGCTCCTTGATGCGCTCGCGGAGGATCTGGTAGCCGCTTACCGCAACCGAAACGGGTCCGCGGGGCTTCGGCTCAATGAATGGTTTGATGTCTTGCGATATTGTCATGACCTTCTCCTTTCGCGCCCCCTGCACTGGCGCGAGCCCGGACCGGCCGGGCGGAAAAGGTAGGCCCTTTTGGGGCCTCGGCGTTTGGCCCAGTCACGCTCCAATTGCCGCAGAAGTCCAGTCGAAAAATCGACCTTCGCTGGCGGCGGCCGTGTCGCTTCCAACCGGGGCAATCTGCATTGAGGTTCGCCAGCCGAGGTCGACGGTCGGGCACAACGGCATATTTGGCATTGGTTGCGGTATCGGCTGTTGGAGGCAACGGTTATGCCCGATCGACTTGTCAGGCTGTTCAGGAGCGGCGGAAACCAGGTGGTGCGGATTCCCGCGAGTTTGAGCTTGCCGGTGAGGACGCGATCATGCGCAAAGAGGGCAACAGGCTGATCATCGAGCCCACCGCGCCGAAATCCCTACCGGCGCTTCTGGCAACTCCCGAACCACTCGATGAGGATTTTCCACCGATCGTCGATTGGATCCCACCGTGATTTCAGCCGCGCAGCGCTACCCTTCGACGTACAAGCGTGGCGGGAAAGGCTGCGTTGCCATGGGTGCTGCGGATTTCCTGCCAGAGGGACGCCCAGAGCAGCCACTGATGCCGGGCGACGTCGCTGCGTTCGATTGATGCAATCGCCGCCCAGGCACGTCGTCGCGGCGCTGCCTTGGTCACGCTCAATCGGCGCGAGTTCGAACGGGTGCCGGGCTTAACCGTCGCGAACTGGGCCGCATGAGTTAGTGTCTGCACTACCCGATTTTCGCCAGCGAGCTGGGACGGGACGCTTCCGTTCGGCCGCAAGGGCATGCACCGCGGCAGAAAAGGCATTTTCCAGCCCGATCAGATGCGACGGACCAATTCCGAATAGGCTTCCAGCTGTGCGTCCGCCGTGTACAGGATAGCGGGCTCCGTTACCGCCTGGGCGATCAGCATTCGATCAAACGGGTCGCGGTGGTGCGGCGGTAGTTTGGCGACATGAACGGCGGCGGCGGCGCGGACAGGTAGTTCGCTGAGACCGCTCTTCACGGCCGCCGCCAGGATTTCATCAGGGGCGACCGCAAACCCGCGTTTGCTCAAGGCCGATTTGATGGCGATCTCCCAGATGCTGGCGGCGCTAAACATCACGTAGTTATCCGGGTCTTCGATTGCCGATCGCGCCGCTTTGCCCAGCCGCGTGGGGGCGCTCAGTGCCCAAAGCAAAACATGCGTGTCCAGGAGGAGGCGCACTAACGGCCCTCGAAGGCGTCGAGGATGTCGGCCGCCAAGGGAGCATCAAAATCGGCCGGGACCTTCAGCCGGCCGGCCAACAGTCCAAGGCGGCGCTTCTTGCGGCCGCCGCGATCCAACGGCCCGAGCTTGGCGATCGGTGTACCCGACTTGGCGATAACAACCTCCTCGCCAGCGGCGGCCTGCTCGACGAGACGGGACAAATGAGTCTTCGCGGCGTGGATGTTTACGGTAGTCAAACTCTTCCCCTCCATCGCAAACGCTCCTTCATGAACTAGACTTAGTCTAGTCGACCAAAAATTGCAAGGGCTACCATGCCCCACAGGGCCGACTCCCCGCCACTAACGGTCTTGTCGCTGGACAAAGCAAATCATCGCCCGGACGCGCTCCAGATCCTCCTGCTCCTCCAGCGCGGCGGGCTTGGTCAGGTCAACGCCAGGCAGGGTGCCGCCGTGGGCGCGGCTGATGGGCGGCAGGACCGGCTTGGTCCGCCCTGAGCGCGGCGTTCCCGCGACGACGAGGGTCAAACCTTCCTCAAGCAGGGATGTCACGGTGCGGCCCTCGGCGACGGCCTTTCGCTTTGCCCGGTCCAGCAGAGCCTTCGGAAGCCGTACGGTCGTTCGCCGCATCATATGTCGACACATATACGAGTGACATACAACAATTTGGCGCCCCATCTTTTTTCGCCGCGGCGTCTTGGCCCTTGGAACCAACGTGACGCTCGAGCATCCTGCCTGTACCCGGTGTCGTGCTATCGTGGTCGCCCACACCTTCCGGGAGCCACCCCATGGCCCTATCCACCTGGTTAGCCTTCCTCGCCGCGGTGACGGTGGTGATGGTCGTGCCCGGCCCGGCCGTGACGCTCATCGTCGCCAACAGCATGCGCCATGGTCGCCGCGCCGGCTTCACCAACATCGCCGGCATCCAGCTCGGCCTGGCGCTCACGGTCCTCGTGGTGCTCGGCGGCCTGGCCTCGCTGATCGCGGCGATGGGCGCGTGGTTCGTGTGGGTGCGCCTTGCCGGCGCCGTCTATCTCATATGGCTCGGGGTGAGGCTGTTCGGAGCCTCCGGCGAAGCCGAAGCGGGCGCGCCGCCGCGCAAGCCGCGTGGCGGATTCTTCCTGCAAGGCTTCGCCGTCGCGGTCAGCAACCCGAAGGTGCTCGTGTTCTTCGGCGCCTTCTTTCCCCAGTTCCTGGATCCCGGCCGCAACTTCGTGACGCAGGTATTGATCATGGGCGCCACCGCCATGACGGTCGCGGCGACAACTGACAGCGTTTACGTCTTCCTCGCCTCGCGCGCCGGCGCGGTAATGTCGCGCCGGCGCGTGCGGCTCATGCGCCGCGCCAGCGGCAGCATCCTCATCGGCGGCGGCGTGTGGCTCGCACTGTCCAAGGCGAAGTGATCCGCGCGCTTCTCGCGTTTTATCCTCTCCACGTGGGAGGGATGTCGCGTTGAAGCGGCCGGGTGTGTTCGGCTACAACGCCGGCATGTTTCCGGCCTACGTCATCAATCTCGACCGCGACACCGAGCGCGCAACGGCCTTTTTCAAGCGCGCCGAGGCGGCGTCGCTCTCCGGTCGAGCGCGTGTCCGGATACGACGCGGCGGCGCACGAAGGCCCTTTCCCGGCCGAGGTCGTCACGACCCCCAACTACAACAGGGGCGCCATCGGCTGCGCCCTGTCGCACCGGGCGCTCTGGCAGAAAGTGCGTCGACACCGGCCCGCTCATCGTCTTCGAGGACGATGCCCACGTGCGCGGCGACTTCGTCGCCGCCGTCCCGCAGGTGATGTCACGCATCACCGGCCTCTGGGACATCGTGCTCCTCGGCTACAACACCGACGCACAGCTCAATCTGCGCATCGAAGGTGCGTTCGATACCCGTATCCGCTTCGGCCCACGGTTCCCGACCGCCGCCGACCTCGCGACCTTCGCCGCCTCGCGCGATCCGGCCGTGCCGTTTCGCCTGGTCTCGGCCTTCGGCAACTGCGGCTATGCCATCTCGCCGCCCGGAGCCCGCAAGCTGCTGGCGAACTGCTTTCCCCTCGATGGCCGCATCCTCAACCTGCCCGGCCTCGTGGCGCCGATCCGCGTCGAGCACATCGACTCCGATGATGAACTGGTTCTATCCGACGCTCACCGCGTACGCCTGCGTGGCGCCGCTGGTGCTCAGCCCGAACGTCCAGGAGACGTCCCACACCGCTGCCGGCGAGCGCGTTGCCGCCGGGGCGCGCGACCGGCGTCCGCCGAAGCGCCGCCAGCGTCCCGCGCAATGAACGCCGCACACGACCTTTTCAACCGCGTCATCCTTGCCGTCGCCGCCCTGCTTGGCGCGGCCGGCGTCGCCGCCGCGGCCGGCTCCACGCACACCGGCGACCAGGCGCTGCTCGGGCCGCTTGCGCTCATCGCGCTCACCCACGCGCCTGCGCTGATCGCGCTCGCGGCCTGCGCGCCGCCGTTCCGGCTGATGCGCAGCGCCATGGTCGTGATCGCCTTCGGTGCGGCCCTCTTCTCAGCGGACCTCGCGCTGCGCCATTTCACCGGCGCCAGCCTCTTCCCGTTCGCCGCGCCCATCGGCGGTACGGCGACTGATCGCCGGCTGGCTCATCCTCGCCGCCAGCGCCGTCATCGGACGGGCGGGGCTAGGTGAGGCCACCGCTTCGGCAAGGGAGATTACCCTTCCACGCAGCTGACCGCGCCGGCGCTGAGCAACCTTGCGCCGGAAACCGTCGTCAGCCGTCACAAACCTGCAATCGTTCTCGATCGCAAGCGCGAGGTAGAGACAGTCGTATGCCGGATGGTTCAGATCCATCGCCACACGCGTCGCTGCTTCCAGCAACGACCGCGTTGACGCCAGTTCAATCTCGGCGCCTTCCAGCAGGCGCGCCGCGAGCAGGGCTTCCTGCCCCGAGAGCTCCCGCCGCTGAACCTTCTTCCACAGAATATTAGCGCATTCGGCGACCAGCAGTTCCGGCGCCATCAGTTTATCCCGTTGCCGCAGTGCCAGCGCCTCAGGCGTGCCGGGCTCCTCAACCACCCATTTCATGGCGATACTGGCATCAACGATGAGCACGCCTATCGCTCGTCGCGCGCTTGGCGCAGCAGGATTTCGGACGCTGTCTGCTTCCGTCTCTTTGTCAATTTGCGAAGTTCCGCGGCCAATGTGTCGAAAGAGGGTTCAACTTCCGCCTTAAGCGCCTGACGCAGAATCTCGCGATGCTCCGCCTCTGTCGAGCGACCATGCCGCGCGGCCCGCCGCTTCAGTCTCGCGACGAGATCGTCATCGAGGTTTCTAACGTGCAGGTTCCCGGGCATCGACCACTCCTATTGAGATCAATGATAACAATGCTCTCAGGTGCTCGACATGTCAACGTTCTTTGCATGGGCCCTACCACCGCTGATCGACGTGCGGCGCGATCAGCCGGTCGTAGACATCCTTCACGGCGGCCATCGTCTTGCGCGACAGCGGCGTCAGCCCGGCGGCCTCGGCATTTCCCCTCGCCTGCGCCGCGTTTTTGGCACCGGGGATCACCACCGTCACCGCGTCGTTCATCAGGATCCAGCGCAGCGCGAGCCCAGCCATGGTGGCGCCGCCGGGCACCAGCGGTCTCAACTCTTCTACCGCCGCCAGCCCCACCTCGAACGGCACCCCGGCGAACGTCTCGCCGACGTCGAAGGAGGCGCCGTGGATGTTGTAGTTGCGGTGGTCGTTCCTTGCGAAGGTCGACTGCCCGGTCATCTTGCCGGTCAACAGCCCGCTCGCCAGCGGCACCCGCGCGATCACCGCCACCCCGCGTTTCTTCGCCTCCGGAAAGAACAGCCGCTCCGGCCGCTGGCGGAAGATGTTGTAGATGATCTGGATCGAGGCGACGCCGGGGTATTCGATCGCCTTCAGCCCCTCTTCCACCTTCTCGACGCTGACGCCGTAGCGTTTCAGCTTGCCCGAGGCGACGATGTCGTCGAGGGCGGCGAACACCTCCGGCATGTAGTAGACGGCGGGATGCGGGCAGTGGAGCTGCAACAGGTCGAGCGCGTCGGTCTGCAGGTTGACGAGGCTTTGCTCGACCGCCCGCGTCAGGTTCTCCTTCGTATAGCTCTCCGGCAGGTTGGCGCCTTCCCGGCCGGCCTTGGTGGCGACGAACGGCCGCGTGCCACCGCGCGCCTTTAACACCTCGCCGATGATCTTCTCCGAGCGGCCGTCGCCGTAGACGTTGGCGGTGTCGATGAAGGTGACGCCGGCGTCGAGCGCGGCGTTCAGCGCCGCGCGTGCGTCGGTCTCCGCCACCTCGCCCCAGCTGCCGCCGATCGCCCAGGCGCCGAAACCGATCTCGGAAATGTGGGCGCCGAGCCGGGCCGCGGTTCTCTCTCGCATCGCTTGCGTCTCCTTGCTCTGCCGCCCAAGCCGTCTTAACGACGGACGTCGTGGCCGGCAACCGAGACCGAGCGCGAAGGTACCTGGGGTGCCAGAGTCAAAAGTCCGGCAGCGGTTCACCCTCCTTGACGAAGGAAACGCACGGTTGGCCGCGAACCGGAAGAAGAAGTGCGGAAGTGGCGAAAGGGCTTGCATGGCTCGAGCTGGCGCACCTATGCATCCATTTCCGACCTCGGTTCGGTCACAAACACCGAGAAGCGCATGTAGCCGGGACCAGCGTTGGGGGCATGGATGGACCAAAGCGACGAAGAGAAGCTTGCCGCTCTTGCGACGATCATCCGCGAAAGTGAGCGCCTCCGTGACATGGCGGTCGCGCACGGCCACGACTTCCTCGCCTTCCTGCTGGAGAACGTCCTGCATGAGGCGGGGGCTTTGCGGAACGAATGCGCGGTTCAGTCTAGGGGCTCGTCAGGGGACCCGATGACGGCAAATCGCGCGGATTCACCCCTCTCGGGCGAAAGCTAAAACAGGGCCTGCTTGGTCCTTTCGAATTCGCTGATCGGGCTCGCGAGTTTCCCTGATCCGGCGGAAGATTTCCCTGTTGGGACAGGCGGACAAGATCTGTAAAATGCTTTTGATCTCAATAAGTTGCGAAGGAGGACGTGGCGCTGAGGGGTCGATTTTTCAAGAATCTCCGGAAAATACGCGATTTTTCGCCTCACAGCGTCTGCAGCTTTACCCCGAGGTGTTCGAGACCATCCGCCATACGCCGATAGCGCTCCTGCTCTGGCTTCTCCGGCGGCGGCACGTAGATATCGCGAACGGCCTTGCCGCCGACGAACAGGGCCAGGGCTACCGAGACTGCGGTCGTGTCGGCGACGAGGGCAGCGTTGGTGAAGATGTCACCGCCGATGTGCTGGTTGGAGTTGCGGCTGGGACCTACGAAGTCGCCGCTCCAGGTGACCGCGCGGGCAGAGGTGCCGACGCGGGGAGGACCGCCTGCGTCGAACATCCGCGCGGCTTCGCCGGAAATAAGCGTCGCAACGCCCTGGCTGATGTCTCGTTTCATCCCGTTGACGGGGAGCAGCTCATCGGTCTCCGGCAATATCGTGCGAATGGCGCGTGCGGCGTCGATGCTGATCTGGGTGCCCTCGAACTCCACGACCGAGCCACAGTGGCGCGCGAACAGCATGGCTGCGGCAACCGCGCCAAGCTCGGGATCGAACGTGCTGTGGTAGTGCCGAAACTGCAGTTGCGGAACCAGCGGCCAACTGTCGGTATCGCTGCTCTCGGCGGCCGATACCTCGAGCAGGTTGACCCCCTTGTCATGCTTCGCTCTGATTTTCATGATGGCCGTCCGTTCTGCGGCAGGAGACCGATTTCATTGAGGGCATCGAATGCCTCGCCGGTGAAATCTTCGAGCACCCGCCTCACGGCCGCCTGCTTCTCCGGACCGGGGATGGGAACTGTGACGAGGCGATAGAGCTGATCCTCGCAGTTGAAGTCGGCAAGTACCGAAGTCATCGCCCGCAGCATTGTGTTTCCCGGCAGCCGGGCAAGGGCTGACAGCACCCGGCTGAGGTCCTTGGTCGGACGCGACAGCAGGCGGCTCGCGTGCTCCTCCGCGGCAAGCTGATTCCAGTCGAAGCGGGTCATGTGACGCCGGCGATACTCGACGTCAGGGACCATCTCCACCGGGACGGCAAATTCGCCCTCCACCGAATGCCTTATCTGAAGCGCTTTTGCCGCGCCTTTGATTGGCTCGGAGATGAAGAAGAATCCCGGATCTATCCCGCAATCGATCACCCCGACGTCGCCCTTGAGCAATCCGGCCAGGCGAGCCGCCCGATCCTGAAGACTCCGGTCAGCGGTGCTTTCAATCAATGCCTGACGCGGCGGCTCGGCGGGAACGTCCGCCTCGAAGAGTCGGATTTCATCAGACGCGTCGGTCTCCGCGTCGATCACCAGAGAATCACCTCGCGTGTCGACTTGGTCGAGACCTGCCCCGAAATCGTTCCTGTTGACGTGGCCGATGTCGTTCAGGGAAACAAGCAGCCGCCACACGCCGGTGTAGCGCGGGATGAGGCCGATGACGAAATCCTTGCTGATGCCGTTGCGGCAGACGGCGGGTGGCGCCTTCTTGGCCGTTTCTTTTAGCCGCCACTCGTAGCCATTCCCGAACGTCTCGCCGATCCGGTGCCGCGCGCGCTGACCGACCGACAGCTGGCCGCCAAGATTGGTGATAGTGACGTTTTCATGGTGGAATCGGCGCAGCGTCAGGTAGCTTCCAGTGTGCTCGATCCGGCAGCCCATGTTTGCCATACGCAGGGCCAGATCGAGGTCTGACCCAACGCTGAACGATTCATCGTAGCGGATCGCCTGCATCACGTCCCTGCGATAGAAGCAGGTCGGATGGGCGGTGACCTTTCCGCGCCCGAACATCAGGGTGTCGAGGCCGCGCACGCCCGCCGGTGTTGAACTCGATGACGCCCGTCACTTCGTCGAAATCGATCCAGCCGCCATGGGAGCCATGGATCGCCGGGTTCGCTTCGAAACAGGCGAGATGGTCGGCGAGGCGTCTGGGCAGCGGGATATCGTCGTCATCGGCGACGCAGATGTAACGCCCGTGTGCCTCATCGGTCAGCCGGTTGCGCGCCTTGGGGATCGAAGCCTCGTCAACCTCGACGACGCGAACGTTCATGCCACGCGGCAGCCGCTTGAGGGACGCGTGCAGCGACGCCGTCTCCTCTTCGCTGGCGCCGTTGTTGGCGATCAGGATCTCGAAATCGTTGTCGATTTGACCGGAGAAGCCGCGGATTGCTTCGGTCAGCATACGGTTGCGGTTGCTGCGCGCCTTGGAAGCGAGGGCAACTGTCACCAGCGGCTTCGGACGATGGATGATATTGGCCGACGGCAGTCGATCAAGGGCACCACTCGGGAAGCGCATCGCGCGGAGCGTGCTCTTGTCGCCGTTGTAAAGGTCACGGTTGTCGGCCCGTGCCTTGATGATGTCCTTGGCGACATAACTCGGCGGATGCCACACATGGAAGATGCGCACCGCATCGGGCTTGACCCAGCGAACGTTGCGACTGGAGCGCTTCATGCGCTCAAAAAAATCGTTGTCCTCGTTACCCCAGCCGTAGAAGCGCGCTTCAAACCCGCCGAGTTGCTGCCACGCCTCGACTGAGAACAAGCACAGGCCGCCCTGTCCCCACCGCGCCCGCAACCGCCCCTGCGCTGCGAGCGTGGCGCTATCCGCCGCCAGTGCGCCTTTCGCGTCCAACGTCTCGGGAAGGTCAATCGCCTGGACAACCGCCAGGCCGATGTCGCCGTCGACAAGCCGGGCGACGGTTTCATCAAGGCCAGGGCCGCTCTCCCGCGCCACGATGATGTCGGCGTCGGTTTTGGCAACGACCGGATTGCGGCAGGTCGTTACCCCGACGTTTATGGCTTCCGCGAGGCTCCACCGCTTCGAGTTGATCCGGACGATGCGGACTCGCTTGTCTCTGATCGACGTCGTAACGGGCTGCTCGGAACCGAAGTCGACGACGACGATTTCGTCGAGCGTTTTCGATTTCAGCCGCAGAAACGAACGCAGACACGCATCGATGCGTTCGGCCGGCCAATCCCTGGTCGGAACGATCAAAGACAGCATACAAACAGGCCCCCCAGCCCAACTCGCTGATTTTTCGGTCAGCCGAACCATTGGCAAGACCCGCGCCCGGACCGTCGCAGCCGGCTCAACTGCCACACTTGGCCGGAACGTTAGGTCACGGCCGCCATAGATGGCGCTAAGATTGATAGGGGGTTTCGATTAAGATTGAGTTCCCATTGGAATCGAAAGGCTGGAGCCCCGTGCAGGCCGACGCGGGCGGACCGCGGAAAAGCGCACTCCCGACGTCCTCCGACACGGTCACCAATCCGTTAACGGGACGATCCACGTTCGGTGGTCGGCACTGAGTACTATGCGACCGTGTCGGCGTAGCCCGTCAGGATGTGGATGTACTGGGCGCGCACGTAAGACTTCCGGATGCGCGAGCCGCGATGCAGCGAGACGACCGCGCACGTCGCTGATTGCCTCGAAACCCCGCCCGGCCATCCACTGTTCCAGGCCGCGTCGAAGCGTCCCGATGTGGTCCGGCCCGTGGCGAAGCAGCGACGAGGTCGTCATGACCACGTCGGCCCCGGCAAGCAGGTACTTGACCACTTCCGCATGCGTGTCGACCCCACTGGTCGCCGCCAGCGAGGCGCCGGTTCGGCGGGCGAGGAGCGCGATCCACAGGAGCGCCTGGCGGATTTCGTATGGCTGGCTGAGCTGAAGGTCTGGCTTCGGCATCAGCGTCGTGAGGTCGATGTCGGGCTCGTAGAACCGGTTGAACAGCACAAGCCCATCGGCTCCCGCCTCCTCCAGCCGGTCGGCGAAATGGGCCGGGGAGCTCAGCCAGGGACCGAGCTTGACGGCCAGCGGCAGCGACACCGCGCCGCGCACGCTCCTGACGGTCTCCAGCCAGCGCGCCTCGACATCGCCCCCGCTCATGTCGGGGTCGGTCGGCACCCGATAAAGGTTGAGTTCGATCGCCGACGCTCCCGCCGCCTCGAGCTCGCGGGCGAACTCGACCCAGCCCGCTGGCGTCGAGCCGTTGAGACTGGCGATGATCGGGACGCGAACATGCTTCGCTCGCGCGCCTCAACGTCTCGACGCGGCCGGCAAGGCTGCCGACTGGCGCGACCATCCACGGGAAATAGCCGGCCGCCTCTGGTTGGGCAAAGCTGCCACGCTCGACCAGCGTCGTGAATGCCGCATCTTCCGCCTCGATCTCTTCCTCGTAGATCGACGGCATCACGATCGCCGCCGCGCCTGCATCCTCCAGCCGACGGATGCCGTCGAACTCGCGCGACAGCGGCGAGGCCGACGCCACCACCGGATGGTCGAGCTGAAGGCCGAGGTAGGTGGTCTGAAGGTTCATCACGCTTCCTCCCAATTCGGCAGGAACCGGCTGCCGTCGCGCCCGGCGAGGTCCTCGTAGACGCGGTAGCGTTCGTCGATCGCCGCCTGGGCCTGTCGCAGCATGTGAGCCGCACCCTCCGGATCGGTCTGGGTCAGAATCTTGTAGCGCACCTCTCGGTAGGCGAAGTCATCGAATTTCAGGCGCGGCCGGGGACTGTCGAGCCGGAATGGGTTCTGGCCGTGACGCCGGCGCGTCGGATCGTAGCGGAACAGCGGCCAGTAGCCTGTGGCGGTCGCCCGAGCCTGCTGCTTCATGCCGAAACGCATGTCGATGCCATGCGCGATGCACTGTGAATAGGCGAGGATCAGCGACGGGCCGGAATAAGCCTCAGCCTCGCGGAAGGCGACCAGCGCCTGCTCGGCATTGGCGCCCATGGCGATCTGGGCGACATAGATGTAGCCGTAGGCGATCGCCTGCATGGCGAGGTCCTTGCGCGGCACGCGCTTGCCGGCCGCGGCGAACTTCGCCGAGGCACCAAGAGGCGTCGCCTTCGACGCCTGCCCGCCGGTATTGGAATAGACCTCGGTGTCGAGCACCAGCACGTTGACGTCGCGGTCCTGCGCGAGCACGTGGTCGAGCCCGCCGTAGCCGATGTCGTAGGCCCAGCCGTCACCGCCGACGATCCAAACGCTGCGCCGGATCAGAAAATCAATCAGGTTCAGAAGGTTGGTCGAATCCTCGTCGCGACGCCCGTCAAGCTTCGCTTTCAGGGCGGCAACCCGTTCGCGCTGCGCGGCGAAATCGCTCTCACTGACCTGTGGCGCCTCCAGAATGGCCGTCGCCAACTCGTCACCGACGGCTGAGCGCCAGCTTCTTCAGCAGCGTGCGGGCGATCTCCGTCTGCTTGTCGACGGCCAGGCGATAGCCGAGGCCGAACTCGGCGTTGTCCTCGAACAGTGAGTTGTTCCAGGCCGGCCCGCGCCCGTCGGCGCCCACCCGCCACGGCGTCGTTGGCAGGTTGCCGCCGTAAATCGAAGAGCAGCCGGTGGCGTTGGCGATCTGCAGCCGGTCGCCGAATAGTTGGCTGAGGAGCTTCAGGTACGGTGTCTCGCCGCAGCCGGCACATGCCCCGCTGAACTCGAAAAGCGGGATCCAGGAACTGGACACCGCGCACGTTGGCGAAGTTGACCCGCGCCCGGTCCGGAAGCGGCAGCGTCTGGAAAAAGGTGATGTTGTTGCGCTCGCGCTCCATGAGCGGCCGCTTGTCGACCATGTTGATGGCCTTGTGGCCCGGGTCGGTCGGGCTGATCGCCGGGCAATTCTCAACGCATACCGCGCAGCCCGTGCAGTCCTCGACGTAGATCTGGAGCGTGAAACGGCTGCCGGGAAAGCCGCGGGCGTTGACCGGGGCGGAGGGAAACTCCTTGGGCGCGTCCGCGAGCGCCTCCTCCTCGTAGTACTTGGCGCGGATGACGCTGTGCGGGCAAACGATCGAGCACTGACCGCACTGGATGCACAACTCGGCGTCCCATTCGGGCACCTCCACGGCGATATTGCGCTTCTCGTAGGCGGTCGTACCCGGCGGGAAAGTCCCGTCGACCGGCATTGCGCTCACTGGGATGTCGTCGCCGCGGCCGGCCATCATTTCGGCGGTGACGCTCGCGCACGAACGCCGGGGCGTCCGCCGGTACCAGCGGCGGCACCTCGACCGTGCTGGTTGCGCGTGCCGGAACCCTGACCTCTTCGAGGTGGGCGAGGGCTGCGTCGACGGCGGCGAAGTTCTTTTTGACGATGGCGCCGCCCTTGCGGCCGTACGCCTTTTCGATCGAGTGCTTGATCTCGGCGATGGCGTCCTCGCGCGGCAAGACGCCGGAAATGGCGAAAAAGCAGGTCTGCAGGATGGTGTTGACGCGCGGGCCGAGGCCGAGTTCCTGAGCGACGCGCGAGGCATCGATGACGAAGAATTTCAGTTGTTTCTCAATGATCTGGCGTTGCACCGGGCGCGGCAGGTGGCTCCACACCTCGTCGGCCGGGTAGGGGGCATTGAGCAGGAACGTCGCGCCCGGCTGCGCGGCGCCCAGAACGTCGCGTTTGCTGAGGAATTCGAACTTGTGGCAGGCGACGAAGCCGGCGTGACGGATGAGGTAGGGCGCGCGGATGGGCTGGTTGCCGAAGCGGAGGTGGGAAATCGTCTCCGCGCCGGACTTGTGGGAGTCGTAGACGAAGTATCCCTGCGCGTACCGATTCTCGTTTTCCGCCAATATCTTGACGCTGTTCTTGTTCGCCCCGACAGTGCCGTCGGCGCCGAGCCCGAAGAAGATGGCGCGGGCGGTGCCCGGCGGTTCGATGTCGAGGGCGCGGTCGAAGTCGAGGCTGGTGCCCGATACGTCGTCGATGATCCCGACCGTAAAGCCTTGTTTCGGCTTGGGTTTTGCGAGCTCGTCGAAAACGGCGCGGGCCATGCCCGGATGGAATTCCTTCGACGAAAGACCGTAGCGCCCCCCGAAAACCCTAAGGTTTCTGCCGTTTTGGGCGAGAGCGGTGACAACGTCCTGGTAGAGCGGCTCGCCGGTCGCGCCGATCTCCTTGGTCCGGTCCAAAACCGCAATGGATTCAACGGATTGGGGGAGGGCGGCAAGGAACTGTTCGACGGGAAACGGCCGGTAGAGCAGGATTTGCAGCGCGCCGACCTTTTCCCCCTGGGAAGCAAGGTATTCCGCCGTTTCCCGGACCACCTCGGCCCCCGAGCCCATCGACACGACCACCCGCTCGGCCTCGGGATGACCGGTGTACCGGACCACCTGGTACGCCCTGCCGGTGAGTGTTTTGAACGTGTCCATGGCCTGCTGGACGATGGGGACAACCCGCCCGTAAAACGGGTTCACCGTCTCGCGCGCCTGGAAGTAGGTGTCGGGGTTGTGGGCCGTTCCGCGCACCACCGGATGCGCCGGACTGAGCGCGCGGTCGCGATGGGCGCGCACCAGATCGTCGTCGATCATGGCGCGGATCGTCTCGTCGGGGACGAGGGTCAGCTTGTTGACCTCGTGCGAGGTGCGGAAGCCGTCCATGAAGTGGATAAAGGGCACGCGCGAGGCGAGCGTCGCCGCCTGGGCGATGAGGGCGAGGTCGTGTGCCTCCTGCACCGAGGCGGCGCCGAGCATGGCGAAGCCGCAGGAGCGCACCGCCATGATGTCCTGGTGGTCGCCGAAGATGGACAGCGCCTGCGTCGCCAGCGACCGCGCCGCGACATGGAACACCGTCGGCGTCAGCTCGCCGGCGATCTTGAACATGTTGGGCAGCATCAGGAGCAGCCCCTGCGACGCGGTGAAGGTCGTCGTCAGGGCGCCCGATTGCAGCGAGCCGTGGACGGCGCCGGCCGCGCCGCCCTCCGATTGCATCTCCTGGACCACCGGCACGTTGCCCCAGATGTTGGGGATGCCCTTCGATGACCATTCGTCGGCGAGCTCCGCCATCGGCGAGGAAGGCGTGATCGGGAAGATCGCGCAGATCTCGTTGACCCGGTAGGCGACGTGGGCGACGGCCGTGTTGCCGTCCATGGTGTCGGTGGTCATCAAAGCCTCTAGGCGCGCACTTTGAAGCGGGCAGGGACGCGATGGGTGTCGGAGAGGCGCATCGCCTCCGGCTCCTGTTCCATCTCGATGGCATGGCACGGGCACTGGTCGAAGCAGACCGCGCAACCGGTGCAGAGCGTGAGGTCGACCGCGTACTTGTTGCCCTTGCCGAGATAGGTGATCGCCTGCTCGGGACACGCCGCCAGGCAGTTGTCGCACTCGAAGCAGTTGCCGCACGACAGGCAGCGGTCGGCCTCGTAGCGCGCCTGCCGTTCGTCGATGCCGGCAACCACCTCGGCGAAACCGCCGCGCAACTCGACCGGCAATTCGCTCGGCCGCGAGCGGCCGGCATCGAGGAAGAGCGGCAGGTTGAGCTTGTCGAACCCGACGGTCGACGATTTCGGCGGCGGCGCGTAGACGCGACCGGCGAGCCACGCGTCGATGGCGCGAGCGGCCTTCTTGCCGTGGCCGGTCGCCGCCGTCATCGTCATCAGGCCGCCGATCAGGTCGCCGCCGGCGAAGATGCCGGGATGGCCGGTCATCAGCCGCTTGTCGACGACGACGTTCTCGCCGCCGCCGATCTCGATCCCCGGCACCTTGCGCAGGAAGCCGACCTCGGCGTGCTGGCCGAGCGCCAGCACCAGCGCGTCGACCGGCAGCGTCTCGAACTCGCCGGTGGGGTTGAGCTTGCCGTCGTCGCCAAGCGCGATGCGCTCGACCGTGACGCCCTCCTTGCCGAAGCGGGTGGGAGTGTGCAGCCACTTGGCCTTGACCCCCTCGAGGAACGCCTCGTCGGCCTCGTAGGGCTCGGCGCGCATGTGGGCGCGGTCGCGTCGATAGATGAGGATGGCCTCCTGGGCGCCGAGGCGCCGGGCGACGCGGGCGGCGTCCATCGCCGTGTTGCCGCCGCCGATGACGCCGACGACGCGGCCGAGCTTCGGCGCGTTGCCGGCCTCGACCTGCTCCAGCATGGTCACCGCGTCGACCATCTCGCGACCGTCGACGGCCGGGATGTCGAGATGGTTGCCGGCGTGGGTGCCGATGGCGACGAAGCAGGCGTCGAACCCGCCGGCGTCCATGTCGGCGAGCACGTCCTCGACGACGGTGTTCATGGTGAAGGTGACGCCCGCCGCCGCGATGCGCTTGATCTCCTCGAGCACGTGGTCGCGCGGCAGCCGATAGGCGGGGATGCCGTAGTGGAGCATGCCGCCGGGCTCGGCCATGCGGTCGCGAATCTCGACCGCGTGGCCGAGCCGGCGCAGATGCCAGGCGCACGAGAGGCCGGCGGGCCCGGCGCCGATGACGAGCACGCGCTTGCCGGTGTCCCGGCCCGGCGTGATCGACCAGCCGTTTTCGACCGCGCGGTCGCCGAGGAAGCGCTCCACGGCGTGGATCGCCACCGCCTCGTCGAGGTCCTTGCGGTTGCATGTGGTTTCGCACGGGTGGTAGCAGGCGCGGCCG
This sequence comes from uncultured Alphaproteobacteria bacterium, assembly GCA_963826055.1. Taxonomy (GTDB): domain Bacteria; phylum Pseudomonadota; class Alphaproteobacteria; order Rhizobiales; family Kaistiaceae; genus JBBDMC01. The sequence continues at coordinate 21,203 of CAWGVO010000004.1, forward strand.
TGGATACCGGGGAGGGGGTTGTCGGCGGTGAGGATGCGCCACGCCGTCTCGAAGTTGCCCTCGCGGGTCTCCTCCAGCCAGCCCTGGATGTTTTCGCCGGCCGGGCACGCCTCGTTGCACGGCGGCAGGTGATCGACCCACGTCGGGTGCTGCCAGCGCACCGGACCGGCGCCCCGGGCGTTCGTCTCTTGCAGGACCGGCGTCAGGTCCTTCGGTATCAGGCTCATGCCCACGCCTCCTCGCTGGCTGCCGGGACTGTTCCGATTATCGGGCGATCGCGCGGTCATGTGTAGGGGGAGGGGCGCCGGGCGGCGTTGATCTGCCGCAAGGGGTGCCACTCCAAGAGCTGCCGGAAGGATGCAACCGGTGCCGCCCTGCGTACAAGACACGGGTGTCGTTTGAATCTCAGGACCGAAGCGCTGCGTCGCATCGCCTGACGTGTGAGGACGTAGGCCAAAGGGAGCGCCAATCAATAGGCGCCGTTTGGCGATGCCGGCAGCAAAGACGGTCGCCTCCGCGGTCTTGGCCGCCTCGCCGATTGCGGGCGTGCTGACGACGTTGGTGCGGGCCGCGGTCTCCCGGCCTACGCCTTGCCGGGATCCCAGTCCTGGCCCGGCTTCTCGCCGAGAAGCAGGGATATCCTGCGTACGAACGTCCACATCGCCATGCAAAGCGACAGGGTGACGGCGATGGCATGGAGCGCCGGTCCCTGAAACGCCGGCACGACCGCGTTCACGACGAAAAGCACGACGGCGGCCCAGTGGATGGAATAAGCGAGGAACACCATCGGCGGCAGTGCCACATGCGCGGCCTTTGATCGCCCAAGCTGGATGCGCAGGATGGTCATTGCCTGGATGGCTGAGGCGAACAGGCCGGCAACCGTCCACGTCAGCGCTTCCGACAAATGGAACAGGGCGACCAGCGGCGGCAGTATTGCGTTGATGGCGGCCGCAAATCCCAGTGAGACATACAGGGAGGTCAGGAAGATATCGAAGTTCGACAGCTTTCCGCCCATTGTCTGGCGTATCAGCATCACCAGCGCCGATACCGTTGCGAACGTCATGGCGACCAGAGACAGGTTCAGCAGGTAAGCCGTGCCGACGAGTTCCATCAGGTTTTCCCCCGGACGCTGGCGAAGCGAGAACGGTAGCATGACTCTCGCCACGGGCAGCCGACTTTCCCGGTGGTCGAGGAAGGAAAGCTAGGTGAGCGTTGCCGCGAGCATCTCAGCCAGCCAGGCTTCGTATCGCTCCGGCGCCCAACGTCTTTCGACGACGAGGCGCCGGTAGTTCTCGACGCTGATCAATGTCCAGACCTCATCGGTCTTACGGTCTGCCCGCGGTCCACTGACGCCGATGATCTCCCTGACGAACCAGCCGGCGCGAGCGAGGCGTTGCGCGGCGCCGCGCCCGACGGCTTTGGCAACGGCCCGGTCATCCTGGGCGGCGGCGGCGGCGATTGCCAGAAGGCGCCAACTGCGATCATGGACGCGGCGAACGCCGCGGGCGAACTCCTCGAAGGCGGGCCGCTTGTCCGACGCGGCCGCAAGTGCTTGCCAGACGGGTTGGTCGCGCGGCGGAAAGTCAGGATGGCGGGTAACGCGGTCGAGGACAACGTCGACGAGAAGGTTGGCCTTCGAGCCGAAGACGGCAAAGACGGTCGCCTCCGACGTTTTGGCCGCCCTGGCGATCGCGGCCGTGCTGGTGCGGCTGTAGCCGAGTTTGAGAAACAGCCTGGTGGCAACGTCGATGATTCGCGCACGCGTGGCCTCGGCTTTCGCCTGGCGCGCGGGCGAGACATATCTGCGCTTCTTGACAGGCACCCTCATGATCTCTCTATATTAAGTGAGTGTTACTCAGTGATTATGATGACGTCCGCGGCAACTTCAAGTTTGGTGCCGGAGTGGCACTCGGATGACCCGCCGAAATGTGTTCAACAGAGGAACGAAGATGACACCGTTGATTTTGGCGCGGCTGGGCACGGTCGCATACGTCATTTGGGGACTGGCCCATATCGTCGCCGCATATTCTTTCTACGCTGCCGCGTCGGCGATGCCGTTCTCGGACGTCCAGGGGCGACTCATGCAAAACGCCTGGAACGTCTTCTTTGCCGCTGTCGCCGTGATCGGGGTCGCGATCGCCTTCAACTGGCGGAATAGCCCGTGGGGCTATTGGACCAACCTGACCATCGCCAGTGTCGGCGACGTCGGGTTCATCGTCTTCTTGATGCTCCCCGGTCACGTGCCGGTGTTTCCTCCGATCCTCGTGCTGGTCTTGTGGATCATCGCGGCCGCCCTGACGACGGTGGCGAATTTCGGCGCGCGCGTTTGAGTTCGAAAGCTGCGCAGTCCGTCGACATCATGCTGTTGCCGCAATTCGTCGGCCAGCTTGGGTGGCGAGGGGAGAGTGATTCGACCGGGGGCGACCGCCACTTTTGGAGCGGAGGTCCTCCTGTGGGCAGACTGGCCAGAGAAGATGAAGATGCGGTCGTCGATGCTGCCGCGACTGTCGAAGACCTCATCGGCGAGCTGGCCGCGGACCAGGCGGTCCTTCGCATCACGTTGCAGAATTTCCTGCTGAGGTTGTTCGCCACCCGACCGGATGCGGGGGCGGCGGGACTGATCGACCTCAAAGAACAGGTGCTGCGGTCGATCACGCAGATGCCGGTGGGCTCCTCGCGCGCCATCGATGATGAACGTTGGCGGCAGTTGATGAACGTCCGCGCGGAGAGGCTGTTCGATGAAATCGAGTCGGCCTTCGGCTGCGTCGCTTCCGCGGAGTCCGACATTCAACATTAGATTGGCACCGTCGATGTTGCGGACTCGCAACATGCGCGCGCCATCGGGTCCTCGCACGCCGGCGACGTGCGTCCGGCGCAGCCGCATTAGGTGAGCGTTAAGTATCCGGGTCGAAGATCGATGTGGTCAGGCTCACGTCCACCCAGGTCGTGGCCGGCGACCATTCCGAGCACTGCAACATCAACCATCGTCCGGAGCGATGAGTGAAGTGACCCGATCTTTTTCGATGGAACTCGTCAGCCGCAGCGACGGTCTGAAGCGCCGCGCGGTCACGGCCGAGGATTGGGCCGAGGTGCGGCGGCTGGAGGACATGGCGGTGAGGGCGTACGAGCTGGAGTCGCTCGGCGAACGCATCCTGTCCTCGGTGGTCCCGGCGCGGTCACTCTCCGCGCCGCCGGCGGGAACGGCCCGCGAGGCCCTCTCCGCGCGACTGTCGGCTCTTCGTCAGGGCGCAAGCCGTCGCAAGACGCGCTGAAAAAGGCACGACGGGCATCAGGCGACGCGGATCACGGACGAGCGATCGTCGGTGGAACCGCTGCCATCGGCGCGCGCGACCCGATTACGGCCGGCCCTCTTGGCCCGGTAGAGTTCGTCGTCCGCCGCGCGCAGGATCGACTCGACCGTCGATTGCGGAAGTGCGGAAGCGATCCCGGCACTAACGGTTGCCTTCACCGGACGACCGTCCGCGCTGAGGCACGCCGCGGCGAAGGCGATGCGAATGCGGTCCGCGATGACATAGGCCGCACTCGGGCTGGTGGCGGGCAACGCGGCCGCGAATTCCTCCCCGCCGAGCCTGCCCATGAGGTCGTTGCTGCGCAGGAAGCCGCGGCTCACCTCGCCGAACCGGCGCAGGATCAGGTCGCCGGCGGCGTGCCCGTGTGTATCGTTGATCGACTTGAAGCCATCGAGATCGAAGGCGATCAGCGACCATGGCTCGCCGCGCTTGCGGCTCTGGGCGAGGGACTCCGCGGTCCTGCCCATGAAGGCGCGACGGCTGGCGACACCGGTCAGCGCGTCGGTGTCGGCGGCGGTGGTGAGCTCAAGCTCACGGCGCTCACGCTCCAGGGCGACGATGAAGAAGGCGCCGCCGACCGCCAGCACGAACGCCTCGAAGTAGAGGAGGCCGATGCCGGTCGTCAGCGGCGGCAGGGTGGCGGCGGACAGTTCGCCGCGCCATGCGTTGAACACGCCCATCGCGTTGAGCGAGGCGTCCAGCACGAACAAGCCGCACAGCGGCCAGGTGGCGCGCAGACCTTCGCCGCGGCCGCGCCAGAATTCGGCGGCGGCGGCGACGCTGTAGAGACTGCCGCAAAGACTGAACAAGGCGATCTGCATCTGCGGCGAGGCGCGGAAATCGGGTATCGCCAGGGCCGACAGCCAGACGGCCGCGCCAACCACGACGCCGGCAGCCGGGACCTTTTGGTGATGCGAGCGCCGGGCGGCAGCCCAGTACAGACCGCCCGCCAGGTTGATGAGCGTGGCAACGATCATGCGAGAGGGAAGGTCTGGCAGCCCTCGCCGGAAGGCGAGGAAGCTGGTCGCCGCGGCGACCGAGATGCACGCGCAGCTCCACCAGACGGCGGCATTCAGACCCCGACTTTGCCACCCCGCGACCAGCAGCAGAAGCCCGACCGTTGCGGTGACGAAGGCGTCGGCGGCCAGGAGGGTCGGAAGATCGATCTGCATTCTGGGGCACCACCCGCCGCTAGTTCGCCGAGGAGGCCGGTCGCCCCTGGCTGCTCCGCGCGCACCGCGCGGGGAACGGGGGGATGGTGCGCCCCGAGAGTCTAAGATCGCGCTAGCAGATTGATGCAAATTCTCCCGATCGCCGCGCCAAATCGGTGCGCCCGTTGCTGCCGGGCCGAGGGTTACGGCGGAAGCGAGGTTTTCCGCCGGCCTCCGTTCAATTTTAACGAAAATTTACCGTGCCGCGCTTCACACGCGAGCAACCGGACGGGCGTACACTACATACTGACCAGACCAGCTCGAGGCAGAGCGATGGCGGATGAGGCAACACCGGGCGGAGGAGCGGACAAGCGCCGCCAGCACCGCATGCGCGTGCTCAAGTCCGCCCGCATCATCTTCAACGGCGGATACACGGTCTTCGACTGCCGGGTGAAGAACGTGTCCGAAGGCGGCGCCCTGTTGCAGATGCCAAGTTCGCTCGGCATCCCCACCCGTTTCGAGATCGACATCGACAATTCCCGCAAGCCGCGCCAGTGCACGGTGATGTGGCGCAGCGACAAGATGCTGGGGATCGCCTTCGACGACGCGCCCGCCGCGCCGGCCCCGGCGCCGGACAGCGGACAGCCGCGTCTGCGCCTTGTCGACAAGCCGGATTCCGGATCGGGCGGCGGCCACGTTGCCCTGGTGCCGGCGCTGAAGTCGGCCTAGACGTCGGCGCCTCAGTCGTCGCCACGCACCCGCTTGACCGTGCCGGTGGTGCTGTAGCCTTCCAGCAGCGGCAGGAGGGCGACCGCGCCGCCGTTGGCGGTGACGAAGGCGCCCCCGGGGATGTCCTTCCCGGCGTAGTCGGCGCCCTTGAACAGGAGGTCGGGCTTCAGGGTCCGGATGAGCGCCTCGGGGGTATCTTCCGCGAAGACGACCACCAGGTCGACCAGGCGGAGCGCCGCCAGCACCGCGGCGCGCGTCGCCTCGTCCTGCACCGGCCGCCCGGGACCTTTCAGCGCCCGCGCCGACACGTCGGCGTTGAGCCCGACCACCAGCCGGTCGGACCGCCGCGCCGCCTGCTCCAGCGAATGGATATGCCCACGGTGGAGGAGGTCGAAGACGCCGTTGGTGAAGCCGACCTTGAGGCCGAGGCGCTGCCACTCGGCGACGTGGGCGGCGGCGGTGGCGGCGTCGACGACGCCGTCGCCCATGGCGGTGCCGAGGCCGTGGCGGAGTTCCTGCGGGGTGGCGGTCGCGGTGCCGGGCTTGGCGACGACGATACCGGCGGCGACGTTGGCGAGGCGCACCGCGTCGGCGAGGGGGACGCCGACGGCAAGGGCGGCCGCGAGGGTGGCGGCGACCGTATCGCCCGCCCCGGTCACGTCGAACACGCGGTGGGTCTCGGCGCGGACGTGGAGGGGCGCCCCGCCGCCGCGCGTCAGGAGCGTCATCCCGTCGGCGCCGCGGGTGAGAAGCACCGCGTCGACGGCGACGCGGGTGAGCATCCGCTCGCACGCCGTCACCGCCGCGGCGTCGCTGTCAGGAACGATACCGGAAAAGAGCTGCATCTCCTCGCGGTTGGGTGTGATGACGGTGGCGCCGGCATAGACCTCGGCATCGGCCCGGCGCGGGTCGACGATGACGGGGACGCCGGCCGCGCGCGCCGCCGCGATCAGCGCCGCGATGGTGGTGGCGTCGAGCGCGCCGCGCCCGTAGTCCGACAGGACCATCGCCCTGACCGACGGGATCGCGGCCGTCGCCGCCGCGACCAGCGCGTCACGAACGTCAGGCGCGGCCGCCCGCGTGTCCTCGGTATCGACGCAGAGGAGCTGTTGCCAGCCGCTGAGGTAGCGGGTCTTAAGCGTGGTCGGCCGGCTCGGGTCGCCGATCAGACGGGCGGTGAGGCGGGGGAAGGCGGCGCAGAGAGCGGCAAGCTCGCGCGCCGGCTCGTCCTCGCCGGTCAGGCCCACCAGCGTGACGGCGCCGCCGTAGGCGAGGACGTTGGCCGCGACATTGGCGCCGCCGCCGGGGTGCGCCCGCGTCGCGGTATACTTGAGCACCGGCACCGGTGCCTCGCGCGAGACGCGCGACACCCGCCCTTCCACAAAGCGGTCGAGCAGCACGTCGCCGGCGACAAGCACCGTCGCCTCCGTGAGCGCATCGATGACATTGGCGTCCATGGTGTCGCCCGGGTCCGGCAACTTTCGTCAGTTCGCCGCTATATCGGCGGGCGGGGCCCGGAGCAAGGCTCCCCCGATGACCGGCGGCATTGCAGTGATTTAACCCCCGGCGACCAGGGAATATTGTAATCTCGCCACGCAGCGCGACGGAAACCGGCTTTCGGCCCGTTTGATGATGCTGCAGCGCACCAGCCCCCACGGGTCCTGAATGTCAGCCATCAAGCAGATTCTCCTGTCGCTCGTCGTTATCGCGGTGGCGGCAGGCGCCTGGTACGCCTACGACCGCGGATATTTCTCCGGCGGAGACCCGACCGCGACCGTCGCCAGCCGGCCGGGCGGCTCACCCGGTGGTGCTGGCGGCCCCGCCGGCGGCGCGCCGAGCGGCGGGGCAGGGGGCCGCGGCGGCTTCGCCGGCGGAGCCGGTGGTGGCGGACCGGGTGGCGGTGGACCAGGTGGCGGTGGCTTCGGACGCGCCGCGACGCCGGTGGTTGCCGCCGTCGTCGACACCGACAACAACAGCCTCGAGGTTCACGCCATCGGTACGGTGGCGGCGGCGCGGGCGGTAACGCTCTTCCCGCAGGTGACCGGCATCGTCACCGCGATCGATTTTACACCGGGCACCCAGGTGGAGGCCGGGGCAACGCTGATCGAGCTGGACGATGGCGACCAGCAGGTAGCCGTCGACAGGGCCAAGATCGCGGTCGACAGCGCCCAGGCCGCACTCGACCGTGCCCAGCAGCTCGCCAAGTCCAACAACATCACCAGTGTCGCCCTGACCGACGCGCAGTCAGCCGTCCAGAAGGCCGCGATCGATCTGAAGAGCGCCCAACTGGACCTCGCCAAGCGGACGGTGAAGGCGCCGTTCGGCGGCACCATCGGCCTCACCGACATCAGCGTCGGCGACCTCGTCAGTTCCTCCAAGGCGATCGCCACCCTCGACGATATGTCGACGGTAACCGTTGCCTTCGACGTTCCGGAACGGGCATCGGGGCGCATCGCGGTCGGCCAGGACATCACCGCGACCACCGAGGCGCTCGCCGGCCAACGCTTCCAGGGCACCATCAGCGCCGTCGACAGCCGCGTCGACCCGGTCGCCCGCACCCTCCGGGTCGAGGCGACGCTTCCCAACGACGCCAACGTGCTGAGACCCGGCATGGCGCTGGCGATCGACATGTCGTTCCCCGGTGAGGACCACCCCTCGGTACCGTCGCTCGCGGTACAGTGGGACCGCAAGGGTTCGTACGTGTGGAAGCTCGACAGCAACACGGTTCACCGCGTCGACGTCGACATCGTCGACCGGCGAAGCGGCACGGTCATCGTCGTCGGTGACCTGCAACCGGGCGATTTGGTGATTTCGGAAGGCGGCCAGCGCCTGCGCGAGGGCGGCCACGTCAACGTTGTCGATAGCGGCGCCGCCACGGGCGGTGCGCCGGCGGCGGACGGCGCCGGGACCCCGCAAGCGGTCAATCGCACGCCCCCGCAAGGCCGGGACGGCGCCCAGCGGCCGGGCCCGGACGGCGCGCAGCCGCCCGCAGCCGTGGACGGCGTCGACGCGGCGGCCGCCCCGCGGCGCCCGCGCAGCGGCTAACGGGAGGGGTCGATGGCATCGGCCGACACCAGCAGCAACGGCAACAACAATCCGGTCAGTAACCGCGACGGCGGCATCGCCTCGCTTTTCGTGCGCCGGCCGGTTCTCGCCATCGTCCTCAACCTGCTGATCGTCATCGCGGGCGCCGCCGCCCTGTTCGGCATCGAGGTCCGCGAGATGCCGAACATCGATCAGCCGGTGATCACCGTGCTGACCAGCTACAGCGGCGCAACGCCGGAAACGATCGATAAGGAAATCACCGCCGTCATCGAGGGCGCGGTGGCGCGCACGCCGGGCGTGGTGTCGATCACCTCGCAGTCGAATCCGGGCCAGAGCCGCGTCACCATCCAGTTCGACGTCAACACCGATATCAACGTCGCCGCCAACGACCTGCGCGACGCGATCGGCCGGCTGCGCTCCTTGCCTGACGACGCCGACACGCCGGTGATCGTCAAGGCGGACGCCGACTCCAGTTCGATCATGCAGCTCGCGGCGACGTCGTCGACGTTGTCGATTCAGGATCTCACCCAACTGGTTGACGACCGCGTTGTGCCGCGGCTCGCCGCGGTCGACGGTGTCGCCGACGTCCAGGAGTTCGGCGACCGCAATCCGCTGGTCCAGATCATCCTCGACCCGGACGCGCTCGCCGCCCGCAAGCTGACCGTCGCCGACCTTGCCAACGCCCTCGGCAACGTCACCTTCGACGCGCCGGCCGGCAGCCTGTCCGACACCTTCCGCACATTGCTGGTGCGCGCCGACGCCACCGCCACGACGGCGGCCGAGATAGGCAACATCCAGGTCAATCCGACCACCAAGGTCAGCGACGTCGCCGACGTGGTCTTCGGCCCCGCCGACCGCACCACGTCCCTCAGGATAGACGGCAAGACCGGCATCGGTCTCGGCATCGTGCGCCAGGCGGGTGCCAACACTCTCGACGTTTCCAAGGCGGTCAACGCCGCCGTCCTCGAGCTCAAGCAGACGTTGCCGCCGGACGTCGAGGTCAAGGTCACCACCGACGACGCCGACTACATCGGTGGCGCGATCGCGGAGGTGCTGCGCACGCTGCTGCTCGCCACCTCCATCGTGGTCGTGGTGATCTACGTCTTCCTGCGCTCGGTCCGGGTGACGTTCATTCCGGCGGTGACGGTGCCGATCGCGCTGACCGGTACGCTGGCGGCGATGTGGGCGATGGGCTTTTCCATCAACATCCTGACGCTTCTCGCGCTCGTGCTGGCGACCGGCCTCGTCGTCGACGATGCCATCGTCGTCATCGAAAACATCTCGCGCCAGCGCAGCCTCGGCCTCGGGCCCCGCGCCGCCGCCGTGATCGGCACGCGTCAGGTTTTCTTCGCCGTCATCGCCACGACGGCGACGCTGGTCGCGGTATTCATCCCGATCTCGTTCCTGCCGGGCGTCGTCGGCTCCCTGTTCTCCGAATTCGGCTTCGTGCTGGCGTTCGCCGTGCTCCTGTCGTCGGTGGTGGCGCTGTCGCTTACCCCCATGCTGGCCTCGCGCCTGATCAGCGACCGCGAGATCCACCACGGCCACAGCGTGATCGGGCGCGCGGTCATCGCCCTTGGCGAGGCGTCGATAAGGCTCTACTCGCGCCTGCTGGATGCCGCGCTTCGTGCGCCGCTGGTCGTTATCGTGGCGGCCTTGCTTTTTGCCGGCGCCGCCTTTGCCGGCTTCCAGCTCCTGCCTTCCGAACTCGCCCCCAACGAGGACCGCGGCGTCGTCTCGGTCTCCGTCGACGCGCCGCAGGGCTCGACCGTCGACTACGCCGACACCCAGCTTCGCCAGATCGAGAACGCCGCCTCTCCGTTCCTCAAGGACGGCGAGGCCACCAGCATGTTCTCGATGGCCCGCGGCAGCGGCTCGGGCTTCATGTTCCTCAGGCTGGCGCCCTGGGACCAGCGCGCCCGCGACCAGGCCGAGATCAACGCCGACCTAGACCGCCGGCTGACCGGGATTCCCGGCGTCCAGATCTTCGCTCCGTCGAGCAACGGGCTGCAAATTCGCGGCAGCGGCCAGGGCCTGACCTTCGCCGTCGTCGGCCCCGACTACGATGTGCTGGCGACCGCCGTCGACAAGCTGGTGACCGCCATGGAGGACAGCCCGGCATTCGGCAACGTCCGCCAGAACTACGACACCACCCAGGCGCAGATGTCGATCAAGATCGACCGCCAGCGGGCGAGTGACATCGGCATTCCGATAGCGACGATCTCGTCGGCGGTGCAGACGCTGCTCGACGGCAAGAAGCTCGGCACCTTCTATGTCGGCGACAACCAGATCGATATCCAGTTGCGCGCGCCGACCGGCATGATCCAGGACACCAACGCCCTCGATTCCATCCAGATGCGTTCCGGCGACGGCAAGATGGTGCCGCTGTCGACCCTGGTGAGCTTCGAGGAGGGTGCGGTCGCACCGAGCCTGCCGCGGCAGGATCAGCGGCGGGCGATACCGGTGCGGGCTTCGCTCGGTGACGGCGTCGACCTGCGCACCGCGATGACCACCCTTGAGGGGCTGGTCGCCAAGACGCTGCCGCCCGACATGTCGATCGTCTACACCGGCGACGCCAAGGAACTGAACAACACCTCGAGCGGCGTCATCCGCACCTTCATCTTCGCCCTGATCATCGTGGTGCTCGTGCTTGCCGCCCAGTTCGAGAGCTTCACCAGCGCCATGATCCTGGTCGCCACCGTGCCCTTCGGGCTGGCGGCGGCGGTATTTGCCATCCTGCTCACCCGCGGGTCCATCAACATCTACAGCGAGATCGGCCTCGTCATGCTGGTCGGCCTGATGTCGAAGAACGGCATTCTGATCGTCGAGTTCGCCAACCAGCTCCGTGACGCGGGCCAGTCGGTCCACGACGCCATCCGCAACGCCTCCCTCATTCGTCTGAGGCCGGTGGTGATGACCATGATCTCGACCGTCGTCGGCGGCCTGCCGCTGGTGCTCCTCAGCGGCCCCGGCTCCGCCGCCCGCCACGCACTCGGCTGGGTCATCGTCGGCGGCCTCGGCTTCGCCACCGTCTTCACCCTGTTCCTGACACCGGTCGTGTTCAGCCTGCTCGCCCGCTTCTCCAGCCCGCGCATCACCGAGGAAAGGCGCCTCGCCCGCGAACTGGAGGCGGCCGCGGCGGCCCCCGGCAGCTTCATCCCGACGGCCGAGGAAACGGGGGAGGTGCCCCCGTTCCCGGCCGCCGCCGAATAGGACAGGGGAGACCTTTGCAACCCGCCACCGCCACGATATTTCCGACCGGACCGCGGGCCGCGGCCCGCGACGACGGGTATCGTGCGCCCGCCCGCCGGATCGGTTATCCTCGCGGTCGCGGTTGCTCGGGCGAGGCCGCACGGAGTCGTCGGCAGCGCATGACCATCCGGTTGCCCGCCCGCGGCTCGATCGGGTTGATTGCGATCGGGAGAGCATCGTTGGAGCAATCGCGCGACGCGCGAGACCGTTCCCAAATCCACGCCGACCAGGCGACGATGGCTGCGATCGCCGCCGGCGACACGCGCGCCTTCGCCCGGCTCGTCGGGCAGATGACCCCGGTCCTGCTTCGCTTCACCCAATCGATCCTGGTTGCGAGTCCGGGCGAGGCGGAAGAGGTGGTGCAGGAGGCGCTGGTGCGCCTCTGGCAGCGGGCCGACGCCTGGCAGCCGAACGGCCGCGTCGTCACGTGGCTGCACCGGGTCGCCTATCGCCTCGCCATCGACGCGCTGAGGAAACGGCGCCCCTCGGTCGCCATCGACGACGTTGCCGAGGTCATCGCCGACGGCAAGCCGCTGGCGAGCACGCGGCTCGACCACGCCGACGAGGTCCGCGCCATCCGCGCGGCGATCGCGGCGCTGCCCGAGCGCCAGCGCTCGGCCATCGTGCTCTGCCACTTCCAGGGCCTCGCCCAGGCGGAGGCCGCCGCCGTCATGGGCATCGGCGAGCACGCCTACGAGTCGCTGCTCGCGCGGGCTCGCCGCAGCCTCAGGGCGACCGTGGCGGGGAGGGGGAACGACCGATGAGCGTCTCCACCGCCACCATCGTCGCCGCCATCGACCGCTACGGCGCCGACCTCGCCGCCTGGCCGGACCGCGACGTGGCGAAGGCGGCGCGGATCGCCGCCCTCAACGACCCCGACGTGCGCGCCTGGCTGGACGACACCCGCCACCTCGAGGCCGGCCTCGACCGCGCCCGCGCCGCCATCGACGCGGAGATCGCCGGCTCCGGGGCGCCCGAACGGGTAAGCGAGGCAGTGCTCGCCGCGGCGGCGCGATCGGCCACGGTGCTGCGTCCGCGCTGGGTCGCCATCGCCGCCACCCTGGTGATCGCGGCGGGCCTCGGCGCGGTTTACGGCATCACCACCAACAGCCCGCAGGACAACCCGAGCTTCGACATGGTCGTGCTCGACCCGCTCGTCTTCGGGCCGACGGGGCTTGACCTGCAATGAACACGAAGACGAGCGAACGCCGCCGCTGGCTGGGCGTCGCGCTGATCGTGTCGCTCGCGGTCAATGCCTTCTTTGTCGGTGCCGCAGCCACCGACGTTCTCAGTCCGCGCCACGGCGGGCACGTCGACAAGCGACTGCGCTTCGAACTGCGCTGGCTCGCCGGCCGCCTGCCGGACGAAGAGATGGCCAAGGTCGAAAAGGCGGTCTCCGCCGACCTGCCGGGCGCCGAACGCCACGTGGAGCGGTTGGGAGAGCTGCGCACCCAGCTCGGCAAGCTGCTGGCGGCGCCCGAGCCCGATCGCACCGCCATCGACGCGCAGCTCGCCGATATCCGCGCCGAGCTCGACGCCATGGTCGCCGAGACGCAGACGACCACGATCAACTCGCTGCTGACTTTGCCCGCCGATACCCGCGCCCGGCTCGGCGCGCCCGGCGATCAGACCGACTGAGCGGCCTCCGGCACGAGCGCGAACACCGCGCTCGGCTTCTTCACCACCCCCTCGACCTCGCCCACGTCCGGAACCCGGTATTCCGCCAGCAGACGAAGCCGCGCGCGCGGCAGGTACATGCGGCCGGGATCGCCGACGAGCACCGCGATGCCGGCGGCGAGACAGCGATCGAGGAAGGCGCTCATGTGCTCCGCAAGATCGCGCTCGTAGAAGACGTCGCCCGCCAGCACCACGTCGACGTTGGGTGGCGGACCGCCGGTGATGTCCTCCGCGATGACGGTGACGGCGACGCCGTTCACCGCTGCGTTGAGGCCGATCGCCGCGACGGCGTAGGGGTCGATGTCGGCCGCGCTGACCGCGGCCGCTCCGGTGCGCGCCGCCGCGATGGCGACGAGGCCGGAGCCGGAACCGAGGTCGAGCACGCGATGGCCGGCGACCGTTTGCGGCCGGTCGAGAATGTGGCGGGCGAGCGCCAGACCGCCGGCCCACGGAAAGGCCCAGTAGGGCGGGGGAGGGTCGGCCTCGCCGGCGGCGAGACGTCCGAGACGCCACAGGCCCGTCGCCTCGTGCGCGACGTGGATGCTGATCTCGGGCAACGACCGCACCGGCTCGACGCGCGTATTGTCCTGGATGAAGGCGACCGGATCGGGTCGCCGCCGCCGGGCCGCCACGGCCGCACCCGGTTCAGGCGTGCGCCTGGTCGTCGTCACGCCCGCGGGCGTGGGCGGGCGCCCCGACCGAGCCGCCGCCGGGGTTGCGGCGGCCCCGGCGCCACAGCCAGTCCCAGCCGTTGCGGAGCTTGGCGAGCGCCGCGAGCGAGGCCGGCGTCACCACCAGCGTCAGCACCGTCGCGAACGAGAGGCCGAAGACGATCGCCGTCGACAACTGGATCCACCACTGGGTCGACGGCGCCCCGAAGGTGACCTCGCGGGCCAGGAAGTCGACGTTGACGCCGAAGGCGATCGGCAGCACGCCGAGCACGGCGGTTACCGCCGTCAGCATCACCGGGCGGGCGCGCTCGCGGCAGGTCCTCAGGATGGCTTCCTCGACCGGCACACCCTCGCGCCGGAGCCGGTCGTAGGTGTCGATGAGCACGATGTTGTTGTTGGTGACGATGCCGGCAAGCGCGATGATGCCGATGCCGGTCATCACGACGCCGAACGCCTGGCCGGTGACGATGAGACCGATGAACACGCCGATGGTCGACAGCATCACGGCGGAAAGCACCAGCGCGACGCTCGACAGCTTGTTGAACTGGGCAAGCAGCACGGCGAAGATCAGGAAGATCGCGGCGCCAAAAGCCTTGACCAGAAAGGCCTGGGCGCTGGTGCGCTCTTCGTCCTCGCCGGTAAGCTTCCAGGTGACCAAGCCCTTGAAGTCGGCATTGGAAAGCTGCTGGGTGATTTCCTGCTGCACCGCTGCCGTCTGAACGCCTTCAGCGACGTTGGCCGTAACCGTATCCACCCGCTGGCCGTCGACCCGGTGGATGAGGCCGACGCGGCGGGCCGGCACCCGCTTGACGAAATTGCCGATCGGCACGGCGCCCGCCGAGGTCTGGATCTCGAGGTCGTCGATCTGGTTGAGGGTACGACGGTCCTGCGGCACGCGCAGGATGATGTCGACCGGTTTGTCGGTATTGGCCGGCCGGTAGTCGGTGATCTTCATGCCGTTGGTGACAAGCTGCACCACCGAACCCACCGATCCGACGCCAATCCCGTACTTGGCGGCCTCGGCCTTGTCGATCTCCAGCCGCCAGTCGATGCCCGGCATCGGCAGGCCGCTGTCGAGGTCGCGGATCTCCGGACGCTTGGCGAGCTCGGCGGTGACCTGACGGGCCGCCGCGTCGAGCGCGTCGGGGTAGTCGCTGGCGAGCTGGATCTGGATCGGCTTGCCGGTCGGCGGCCCAGCATTCGGCGCCGTCACCTCAACCTTGATGCCGGGAATGTCCGCAGTATCCTTGCGGATCGCGTCCATGATGTCGCTCGCCGGCCGCCGCTGCTGCCAGTCGACGAACTCGAACTGGATCTGGCCGATGACGTCCTCGGTGACGTCGCCGCCGAAGCCGCCGCCACCACCGCCGCCGATGTCGCCGGAGCGGGCGTAGACGGTCGAAAGTTCCTTCATGCCGAGCAGGCGACTTTCAACCGAGCGCACGAGCCGGTCCTTCTCGGCGAGCGACAGGTTGCCACGCGCGTGCACCAGCACGACGCCGGTGTCAGGCTCGACGTTGGGGAAGAACTCGACGCCCTTGCCGAGCTGGCCGTAGATCATCGGCACGCCGACCAGCATGGCGAGCGCGAAGAAGATGGTGATGCCCGGATGGTGGATGGCGAGCCGCACCGTCTTCATGTACGGGCCTTCCTTCGGGACCGCATCGTGCTTGACTTCGTGCGGCTTGCCGATGAGGGCGCCGAGCGTCGGCGTGATGACCAATGCCGCCACCAGCGACGCCGACAGCGTCGCGATCAGCGTGATCGGCAGGTACTTCATGAACTGACCGACGATGCCCGGCCACATGAGCAGCGGGAAGAACGCCGCGATGCGGGTCAGCGTCGCCGCCGTCACGGGTCCCGACATGCGGCTCGCCGCGAACGAATAGGCCTCGCGGGGTTTCATGCCCTCGCTCATCCGCCGTTCGGCGAACTCCGACACGATGATGGCGTCGTCGACCAGCATGCCGACCGCCAGGATGAGGCTGAACAGGACGACGATGTTCATGGTCGCCCCGAACATGTCGAGGCCGAGGATACCGGTGAGGAACGCGAACGGGATGGCGATGCCGATGAAAATCGAGGCACGGCCGCCCAGAATGAACAGGATGACCACAGCCACCAGCAGAACGGCCGTCGCCACGCTGTTCTGCAGGTCGTTCAGCATCTGCTTGATGAATTTGGACTGGTCACCGATGTAGCGCACGGTGATCTTGTCGCCCCAGCCCGCCTGCAGCTTGGCGACCGCCTCCTTCACCGCAGCGACCGTGTCGATGAGGTTGGCGCCGGCGCGCTTGGACACCTCGATCACCACCGCCGGCCGGCCATCGACGCGGGTGACGGAGGTGGCGTCCTTGAAGGTCGGCAGGATCGAGGCGACATCGCCGAGCGTCACCGTCGCCGCCCGCGAGGCGGCAACCGGGATGTTGAGTACGTCCTCCGGCGTCTCGATCAGCGCCGGCACCTTGACCGCGAAGCGGCCCTGCGGGCCCTCCAGCGCGCCGGCCGCGACCAGACTGTTGCCGCGGGCGGCGGCGACGGCGAACTGGTCGAGCGACACGCCGTAGCTGTTGAGCAGCATCGGCTCGGCGATGATTTCGACGACCTCGTCGCGGGTCCCTTGCAGGTTAGCCGACAATACGCCGGGCACCTGCTCGATCGCGGTCTGGGCGTCACGGGCGATCTGTCCGAGCGCGCGCTCCGAGACGCTGCCGCCGAGGGCAACCGAGATCACCGGGAAGAGGCTGAGGCTGACCTCGTGAACGCTCGGCTCGTCGGCGTCCGCGGGCAACTGCGACTTGACGCCGTCGACCTTGGCACGCACGTCCGCCAGCGCCGTGTCGGAGTTGAAGCCCGCCTCGAACTCGAGGAGGACGTTGCCGCCGCCCTCGAACGCGGTCGACGTCATCTTCTTGACGTTCTCGACCTGCTTGAGCGCGGTCTCCATCGGTTTCAGGAGCAGCCGCTCGGCATCCTCCGGCGAAATGCCGCGCTCCGTCATCAGGACGTAGATGTAGGGGACGTTGACGTCCGGCGACGATTCCTTCGGGATACTGATGTAGGCGGACGCGCCGGCCACGAACAGGAAAATGACGATGGCCAGCGTCAGCCGGGCATGGCTGACCGCGATGTCGACGATCCGCCTCACGCCGGCGGTACTCCCTTGGTGGCGGCGGCCGCGGCCGACACGGCCTCCACCGGATCACCTTCCTTGACGAAGTCCTGGCCGACGACGATGACGCGGCTCGACCCGTCGAGGCCGGTCACCCACACCGACTCGAGACCGTCCTCCACGATGTCGACCGGCTTGAACTCAACCTTGTTGTCGGAATTCGCGATCCTGACGCCGAGGTGGCCTTCGTCGGAGAAAACGAGGGCGGAGCGCGGCACGGCCGTGGCAGCGATCGGCGCCAGCGTCACCGACATCTCGCAGGTGAGCCCGTCTGCGATCGCAGCGTCCGGGTTGGACATGGTCGCCTCGACCGGGTAGGTGCGCGTCGCCGCGTCGGCGCTGACGCCGACGAAATTGACGACGCCGTCGACCGTGTTGCCGTTGATGAAGCGGATGCTCGCCGTCTGCCCGACCTTGAGGGCGCTGCGCCGGCTTTCCGACACGGCGCCCACCGCCAGCATCGGGTCGGGATCGACGATCGAGGCGATCTCGCCGCCGATCTGCACCGCCTGGCCGACCTGCACCGGCACCTCGTCAACGACGCCGCCGATCGGTGCCCGAATGGTTGTCTTGTCGGCCTCCGCCTGGGCCGAGGCTACGGCGGCCTTCGCCGCCGCCACCGCCGCTTCCAGGGCGGGGAGCTGGTTCTTCGGCGCGTTGCCCTGTTCGATGAGCTGCTTGTTGGCGTCGTATTCGGCCCGCCGCTGGTCGAGCAGCGCCTGCGCCTGCAGGAGCGCCGCCTGGCGGCCTTCGTCGGAGATGTGCGCGATCACATCGTTCGACCTGACCGTATCGCCGCGCGCGACGAGGAGCTGGACGATGACGCCGGCGCCGCGCGCGACCGCCTTCGCCTGATGGTCGGCTTCGGTGACGCACGACAGGACCACCTGGCGCTGGTGCTCCTCGGCCGTGGCGACCTGAACCGAGACGCGTTGGACCGGGATCTGGCTCTCCGGAGCGCTGGCGGCGGAGGCGGTTTCGCTCCCACCTTCCTGGGCCTTCGGCCCGAGGGTACCCGAGGCGATCCACACGGCGGCGCCGATGACGAGCGCGACCGCGATAAGCCGACTGGGCCTGAACAAGCTGGAAGCCATCAGCAGATCACCTGCGGTCCGTGAATGGGCACCGGCCGGCTCCGGCAGCGCGATAGGCCGATATAAGGAGCCTGGACGATCTTTTGAACCGGCCCCAGGAAAATTCCGATTTGCCGCGACGGCCGCCCTCGGCCAAGGTCGAATGTGGCGCGATGCCGACGATCCACGCTGGCAGCGGTCGCCGACGGGGCGCGAATATCCTCTCAACCGCACCGGAAAGCAATCCCGTCCTTCGCGCCCGTCACACGAAAGACACACATCTGCCGGACAGCCCCTCGCACAGGGTGCGACAACGAGGTGGGCAGCGCGAGCGCCTTCTTTTGGGATTTTCCTGGACGGCAGCGGGCCGTTTTTGCCCTTGCATCGACCGCCGTGGTGGCGCACCTGTCGTCCCGCCGCCCAACCAGCCGCCGTGCCCGACGTTGAGTGAGACGCCGAACGCCACAATGGTCCCAGCCAGCGACCTCAAAGATCGAGGCGTGCCTCTTGGTCAGTGGAGCGTTCGGGGCGAGGTCGCGGAAGCCGCGATCGGCCGCGCTTTCGCGTGGCTGGCCGCCGGGCGGATGCGCGCGATCGCCGCTCTTTTGGTGCTGACGATCGCCTGCTTTCTCCCGGGTCTCGCCGCCATCCCGCCGATCGATATCGACGAGGCGAGCTTCGCCCAGTCCTCGAAGCAGATGATCGAGACGGGCAACTACGTCGACATTCGCATCGGCGCCGTGCCCCGCTACAAGAAGCCGGTCGGCGCCTACTGGGTTCAGGCCGCCGTGGTGCAGCTTCTCGGCTATGGCTCCGACGCCCCGATAGGGGCCTATCGGATGGCCTCGTTCCTGGGCGCGGTTGCGGCGGTGCTGCTGACCTACTGGACGGCCCTGGCGCTCTTCGGTCCCCGCGCGGCCCTGCTCGCCGGTGGCGCGCTGGCACTGTCGGTGGTCCTCATCGGCGAGGCGCATCTCGCCAAGACCGACGCCATCCTCGCCGCGACGGTGGTGCTGGCCATGGGCGCGCTGGCGCGGCTCTATCTGTGGAACAAGGATGCGCCGGCGCCGGCCGCAACCGCCGTTCTCTTCTGGATCGGCCTGGCGGCGGCCACGCTGGTCAAGGGGCCGATCGGACCGATGGTTGCGGTACTGACGATCAGCACCCTCGTCGCGATCGAGCGACGGGTTGCGTGGCTGAAGCGGCTCCGCTGGAAGGTCGGCGTCCCGCTCTATCTGGCGATCGTGCTGCCGTGGTTCGTGGCGATCCTCATCATCTCCGGCGGCGCGTTTCTGCGCGGCTCGGTCGGCGACGATCTGCTCGGCAAGATCGCCGTCGGCCAGGAGAGCCACGGGGCGCCACCCGGCACCCATTTCCTGCTGTTCTGGGTGATGTTCTGGCCGGCCGCGGTGCTTGCCGTCGTCGCCTTCCCGTGGGTATGGCGAAACCGCGCCCTGCCGGCGGTGCGCTTCTGCTTTGCCTGGATCGTTCCGACATGGCTGGTGTTCGAGGCCGTCCACACCAAGCTGCCGCACTACCTGCTGCCGACCTATCCGGCGATCGCCGCGCTCATCGGCGCCGCACTCGCCGCCGGGGCGAGGCCGGCGAACGCGCGATGGTCCCGCATCGTTCTCTTCCTGCCGCTGGTGATCGCGGTGGTGCTGGCGGCAACGGTGATCATCGGCTTCTGGCGGCTGCAGGGGACGGTCGCGCTGGGGCTCACGACCCTTATGCTTCTGCCGGTGGCCGTCGCCGTCGCGGCGACCGCCGCGGCGCGCGCGCAGGCCTACCGCAGCGCCGCGGTGCTGATGGCGGTGGCTGCCGTCGGGCTCTATGCCGCCGGCCTTGGTGTCGTCATTCCGCGCATCGACAATATCCGTCTCTCGCCGCGGCTGGCAGAGGCGGTCAAACGCGCCGCCCCCTGCGACGACCCGGCCGTCCTGTCCGCCGGCTACGCCGAGCCGAGCTTGCTGTTCACGGCTGGAAGCAGCACCCGTTTCGGCGATGCGAGCGAGGCGGCCGCGTTCCTTGCCGAGGGCGGCTGCCGCGTGGCCCTCGTCGCCGCGCCGCTGCAACCAGAGTTTCTCGAGCGGTCGGTGGCGCTCCACCTTTCCCCCGACAGGCACGAGACCGTGACCGGAATGAAGCTCGATACCGTCGACATGGTCGACATCGGCGTGTACACCGCCGGCCCCGCGGGTCAGCCATGAGCACGCCTGAAATCTCCGTCGTCATCCCGGCCCACAACGAGGCTGAGAATCTGGAGCAGCTTCTGCCCGAGATCGCGGCCGCGCTCGCCGGTCGCGCCTTCGAGATCGTCGTCGTCGACGATGGCAGCTCCGACCGCACGGCCGAGGTCGCCAGCGCGCTCGGCTCCGATAGCTGCCCGGTCCAGGTGGTCCGCCACGGGCGTTCGTTCGGCCAGAGCGCGGCGCTGTGGAGTGGCGTCAATGTCGCCCGCGGCGAAATCGTCGCCACGCTCGACGGCGACGGCCAGAACGACCCGGCGTTCATTCCGGCCCTGGTCGCGGCGCTCAGGGACCCGGTTGTCGGGCTGGCGGCGGGCCGCCGCGTCGGACGACGTGCCTCGCTCGCCAAGAGGGTGGGCTCGCGCGTCGCCAACGGGGTCCGCAAGTCGCTGCTCGCCGACGAGAGCTCCGATACGGGGTGCGGCGCCAAGGCGTTCCGGCGCGACGCGTTCCTGCGGCTGCCCTACTTCAGCTCGATCCACCGCTTCCTGCCGGCGCTGTTCCTCGCCGACGGCTGGGGCGTCGTCGAGGTCGACGTGGTCGACCGCCCGCGCGAGCACGGCAGCTCCCACTACGGCATCATCGACCGCCTGGCGGTCGGCGTCCCCGATCTCATCGGCGTATGGTGGCTCACCCGGCGCCGCAAGCGCAGTCCGTTCGGAAGGGAAGGCAAGTCGCAATGATCTCGGTGCAAACGCTCTGGCTCGCCCTCGGGTTCGTCGCCCAGGCGTTGTTTTCCGCACGCTTCCTGGTGCAGTGGATCGCCAGCGAGCGGGCCGGGCGGAGCGTCATTCCGCTCGCGTTCTGGTACTTCTCAGTGGGCGGCGGGCTGCTGCTGCTCGCCTATGCCATCTACCGCCGCGACCCGGTTTTCATCGTCGGCCAGGCTGGCGGCCTGCTGGTCTACGGGCGCAACCTGCTTCTGATATTCCGTGAGCGCGCCGCGCCTGCTACCGCGGCAGGTGAGGGGCCGCGCGCATGACGGGCGCCAACCCCGTCCACGGCGGACTCCCGACAGGCATCTTACGAGGCGTCGCCACCAGATCGTGAGCCAGCCGAGACCCGACGGTGTCGCCTTGGCCGTGAAGCCGACCCTGGACGAACTGCTTGAGGACGTTGCGGCGGGAGACCGCCGAGCCTTCAGGCTGGTCTATGAGCGCACGTCGGCGAAACTCCTGGCCAGCGCCGTCCGTATCCTGGGTACGAGAGGCAGGGCGGAGGATGCCGTGCAGGAAGCGTACGTGCGAATCTGGCACCGGGCGGGCGATTTCGATCCGGCGATCGCCTCCCCGATCGCATGGATGACGACGATCGCCCGCCACGCCGCCATCGACATCGCCCGGCGCGGCGCCGAGCGGGTGTCGGCGGCCTCCGTGGCGGCCGATGACGACTTCGTGGCGCGGTTGGCGTCACCGGGTTCACCGGAAGACCCGCTGGAGCGCGACCGGTTGAGACGATGCCTTGACGGTCTCGCCGCCCACGCGCGCAGCATGGTCGTGCTCGCCTATTGCGAGGGCTGGAGCAGGGAGGAACTCGCTGCCCGGTTCGACCGCCCGGCGGCGACCGTGAAAACGGTGTTGAGGCGAAGCCTCATCAGGCTGAAGGAGTGCCTCGGTGGCAGCAGCGACCGAACCTGAAGATATTGAGGGCCTCGCCGGCGAGTACGTGCTCGGGACGCTTGACGCGACCGAGCGGCGGGCCGCCGAGGCGCGCGTGCGGACGGATGCGTCGTTCAGGATGGCCGTTGCCGCGTGGGAGAAGCGCCTCCAGCCGATTGCCGACGCCGAAGCGCCGATCGCGCCGCCGCCGGATTTGTTGGAGCGGATCGAATCGCGGCTACGGCCCCCGGTGTCCGCGGGCCCACCGACCGGGCAGATCGAAGCGCTGCGCCGGTCGCTCCGCCGCTGGCGGGCCGGCGCCGCGCTGATGGCTGCGGCTGCGGCCGCGCTCATCGTTGTCATCGTTTGGGACCAAGCCGACCGGCGACAGCAGGAATATGTGGCGGTGTTGACCGCCGGCGGAGGTTCACCGGCATTCGTCGCCACCGTCGACCTGCACGCCGGGACACTTGTTCTTCGCAAGGTCGGCGGCGAGGCGGCCCCGCCCGACCGTTCGTACCAACTGTGGGCGATCGCCCCCGATTCCGGCCCGCGCTCGCTTGGCATCATCGAGCAGGCCCAGCTTGTCAGCGCGGTGCCGACGGCGGGAGTGGGCGCCCTCACCCTTGCCGTCAGTGTGGAGCCGAAGGGCGGCTCGCCCACCGGCTTGCCGACCGGCCCGGTCGTCTATTCGGGCAAACTCGTCGCGCCTGATAACGAGTCCCGTTGAGACGGTCGCGCAAAATGAGACCGACCTCGCGCTTTGCGAGGCCGGTCGCGGAACCGCTGTTTCGACACCTAGCCTTTCGGCAGAAGCACCGTGTCGATGACGTGGATGACGCCATTCGACTGCGCGACGTCGGCAATCGTAACGTGGGCGACATCGCCCTTCTCATCCTCGACAGTGATTTTGCCGCCCGCGGTGCGGAGCGTCAGTTCGCAGCCGCCCACGGTCTTCACCTTGTGGGCGCCGCCGTCGTCCATGACCATCTTCATGATCGCATCCGACATCGCATCCGCCGCGACCACGTGGCAGGTGAGGATCTTGACGAGCTGAGCCTTGTTTTCGGGCTTCAGCAAGGACTCGACCGTGCCCTTCGGCAGTTCAGCGAAGGCCTCGTTGGTCGGAGCGAACACCGTGAAAGGACCCGGACCCGACAGTGTGTCGACGAGGCCGGCGGCCTTGACCGCCGCCACCAGGGTGGTGTGGTCCTTCGAATTGACCGCGTTCTCGATGATGTTTTTCGACGGGTACATGGCGGCGCCGCCGACCTCCACCGTCTTCTCGGCCGCCATCGCCGGAACCACGGGCGAGCTAAGCAGAACGGCGAGGGCGGTGGCGCCGGCAATCGTGCGAAGTGAGGAATTCATTTGCGTACCTCCGGGCTGATCGTTGGTCCCATGAGCGGGAACGAGGGCAGCTACGGAGGCGATCGCCGAAGGGTTTCAGGCGGCTGTTCACGGAGTCGTGATCCGACGTCGGTCCTTGTCACGCCAAAAGCGTCCGCCTAACGTCCAGCCGCTGCGGCCGGGAGGGGCCGTACTCGATGAAGACCACCAACCCCGTCTATACCGGGCTGCCGACCACCGTATTCGAGGTGATGTCGCGGCTGGCGATCGAGCATAACGCCGTCAACCTCGGCCAGGGCTTCCCCGACGTCGACGGCCCCGATGACGTCAAGCGCGTCGCTGCCGAGGAGCTCACCTCCGGCCTCAACCAGTACCCGCCGATGATGGGCGTCGTTGCGCTGAGGCAGGCGGTCGCCGCCGCCAACGCGCGCTTCTACGGCCTCGACATCGACTGGCAGGGGGAGGTGCTGGTGACCTCCGGCGCCACCGAGGCGCTGTCGGACTGCATGGCGGCGCTGATCGAGCCGGGCGACGAGGTGGTGCTGTTCGAGCCGCTTTACGACTGCTACCTGCCGCTGGTGCGCCGCGCCGGCGCGACGCCCCGCCTTGTCCGCCTTACGCCGCCCGACTGGCGCATGGATGAAAAGGCGCTCGCCGCCGCCTTCAGCCGCCGCACCAAGGCGATCCTCATCAACGATCCCATGAACCCGGCCGCCAAGGTCTTCACCGACGAGGAGCGCGCGCTCATCGCCGACCTGGTGGTGCGACACGACGCCTACGCCATCTGCGACGAGGTCTACGAGCACATCGTCTTCGACGGGCGGCGCCACCGGCCGCTGATGACGTTTCCGGGCATGCGCGAGCGCTCCATCCGCATCGGTTCGGCCGGCAAGACTTTTTCGCTGACGGGCTGGAAGGTCGGTTACGTGACCGCGCCGCCGCGCCTCACCGACCCGATCACCAAGGCGCACCAGTTCACCACCTTCACCACGCCGCCGAACCTGCAGAAGGCGGTAGCCTACGGCTTCGGCAAGGGCGACGACTACTACGCCCGGCTCGCAGGCGACCTGGAAGCGAAGCGCGACCGCTTCGGCAAGGCGCTCACTGACCTCGGCTTCGGCGTGGCGCCGTGCGCCGGCACTTATTTCATCTGTGCCGACGTGTCGCCGCTCGGCTTCGACGACGACGTGACACTCTGTCGGACGATGACCGTCGAGGCTGGCGTCACCGCCGTGCCGATGTCGGCCTTCTACGACCGCAACGGCCCGACGAACTTCGTCCGCTTCTGCTTCTCGAAGCGCGACGAGGTGCTGGACGAGGCGATCCGGCGCATGTCGGCGTGGCTCGCCGGCCGCGGCCGCGCCAGCGCATGAGCAACCCTGTCCTCGTCGAAGTCACCCGCGGAGCCATTGTCGAAAGCCGCCACCGTGGCGCCATCGCGGTGGTCGACGCGCGCGGACGGGTCCGCGCGGCGGTGGGGAACACGGGCGAGGCAATATTTCCGCGTTCTGCGGTGAAAGCGTTGCAGGCGCTGCCGCTGGTGGAGAGCGGCGCCGCCGACCGCTACGGATTCGGCGACGCCGAACTGGCGCTCGCATGCTCCTCGCATTCGGGCGAACCGCGTCACGTCGCCACCGCCACGCGGATGCTGGCGGCGGCGGGGCGGAGCGTGGCGGACCTCGAATGCGGCGTCTCGTGGCCGGCCAACCGCGCGGCGGCGAACGCGCTCGCCCGCGCCGGCGAAACGCCGAGCGCGCTGCACGACAACTGTTCCGGCAAGCATTCCGGCTTCATCTGCCTCGCCTGCCACATGGGCGTCGACCCAAAAGGGTACGTCAGGCCGGACCATCCGGCCCAGCGCGCCATAACGGCGGCGCTGGCCGAGATGACCGACACCGAACTCGGCGACCGCAACCGCGGCATCGACGGCTGTTCGATCCCGACCTATGCGATCCCGCTGGACAAGATCGCGCTCGCTTTCGCCCGCTTCGTCGCCGGCGAGGGGCTGTCCGCCACACGTGCCGCGGCGGCCGGTCGGCTGCGGGCAGCCTGCGCGGCCGAGCCCATGATGGTCGCCGGCACCGGCCGGTTCTGCACCCAGACGCTGTCGCTGTTCGGCCCGCGCCTGTTCGTGAAGGGCGGCGCCGAGGGCGTCTATTGCGGCGGCTTTCCCGAACTTGGCCTGGGCGTCGCCCTGAAGTGCGACGACGGCGCCGACCGCGCCGCCGAGACGCTGATGGCGGCCGTGATCGCGGCATTCCTGCCGATGAGCGCGAAGGAACAGGCGGACTTCGCCGACCGGCTGACCCCGCCGATCATGTCCCGCGCCGGCGTCAAGGTCGGCGAACTGCGGCCGGTCGCCGGGCTGGCGGCGCAGCTCCGCTGAGGCAGCTTACAAGTTGGCGCGGGCCGGCTCCTCGTAGCCGAGACGGCGGTTGAGGTCGCGGATGAGCTTCTCGGCGGCGGTGGTGATGACCGTGCCGGGGGTGAAGATCGCGGCGACGCCGGCCTCGTAGAGCGCCGCGTGGTCCTCGACGGGAACGATGCCGCCGACCACCACCATGATGTCCGGCCGGCCGGCCGCTTCCAGCGCCGACTTCAGCGCCGGCACCAGGGTCAGGTGGCCGGCGGCGAGCGTGGAGACGCCGACGATGTGGACGTCGTTGGCGATGGCGAGCGCCGCGGCCTCCTCCGGCGTCTGGAAGAGCGGCCCGAGGTCGACGTCGAAGCCGAGGTCGGCGAAGGCAGCGGCGATGACCTTCTGGCCGCGGTCGTGGCCGTCCTGCCCGATCTTGGCGACGAGGATGCGTGGTGGCCGCCCGTCGTCGCGCTTGAAGCGATCGACCAGCCGGGTCACCCGCTCGACGGCGCCGCCGGCGGCGCCCACCTCGCGACGGTAGGCGCCGGCGACCGCCTTCGGCTCGGCCTCGTACCGGCCGAACGCGGCTTCAAGCGCATCGCTGATCTCGCCGACGGTCGCCTTGGCGCGCGCCGCGTCGATGGCGGCGGCGAGCAGGTTGCCGCTGCCGGTGCGGGCGACGTCGGTGAGAGCGGCGAGCGCGGTGCGGGTGGCGGCTTCGTCGCGCTCGGCACGCAGGCGCTTCAGCTTGGCGACCTGCGCCGCGCGCACGGCCGAATTGTCCACCTTCAGCACCTCGATCGGCGTTTCGGCATCGGTGCGGTAACGGTTGACGCCGACCACGACCTGCTTGCCGAAATCAATGTCGGCCTGGGTCAGCGTCGCCGCCGCCTCGATGCGCGACTGCGGCAGGCCGTCGGCGATCGCCTTCGCCATGCCGCCGAGCTTGTCCACCTCGGCGATGTGCTGGAGCGCGCGCGCGGCGAGCTCGCAGGTCAGCCGCTCGACGTAGAAGGAGCCGCCCCACGGGTCGATGATGCGGGTGGTGCCGGACTCCGTCTGCAGGAACAACTGGGTGTTGCGGGCGATGCGGGCGGAGAAGTCGGTCGGCAGCGCCAGCGCCTCGTCCAGCGCGTTGGTGTGGAGCGACTGGGTGTGCCCCTGCGTCGCCGCCATCGCCTCGATGGCGGTGCGCACCACGTTGTTGAACGGGTCGTCGGCGGTGAGCGACCAGCCGGACGTCTGGCAATGGGCGCGAAGCACCAGCGAGCGCGCGCTGCGCGGCGCGAAGCGCTCCTTCATCAGCTTCGCCCACAAGAGGCGCGCGGCCCGGAGCTTCGCCACCTCCATGAAGAAGTTCATGCCGATGTCGAAGAAGAACGAGACGCGCGGCGCGAACGCATCGATATCGAGGCCCGTCGCGACGGCGGCACCGACGTATTCGAGGCCGTCGGCGAGCGTGTAGGCGAGCTCGAGGTCGGCGGTCGCCCCGGCCTCCTGCATGTGATAGCCGCTGACCGAGATCGGATTGAACTTCGGCATATGGGTGGCGGTGTGGGCGATGATGTCGCCCACGATGCGCAGCGACGCCTCCGGCGGGTAGATGTAGGTGTTGCGGACCATGAACTCCTTGAGGATGTCGTTCTGGATGGTCCCGGAGAGGGCGGCCTGCGGCACCCCCTGTTCCTCCGCTGCCACGATGTAGAGCGCCATCACCGGCAGCACGGCGCCGTTCATGGTCATCGATACGCTGATCTCGCCGAGCGGCACTGATCGAACAGCGTGCGCATGTCGTAGATCGAATCGATGGCGACGCCCGCCATCCCGACGTCGCCGGCGATGCGGGGGTTGTCGGAATCGTAGCCGCGATGGGTGGGGAGGTCGAAGGCGACCGACAGGCCCTTCTGGCCGCCGGCGAGGTTGCGCCGGTAGAAGGCGTTGGAATCCTCGGCGGTGGAGAAGCCGGCGTACTGGCGGATCGTCCACGGTTTGTCGACGTACATCGTCGGGTAGGGGCCGCGGAGGTAGGGGGCGAGCCCCGGCCAGCCGTCGAGGAAATCGAGGTTGTCGAGGTCCGCGGCCGCGTACACGTCCCTGACCGGGATGCCGGCGCCCGTCTCCCACACGGAGGCGGCGTCGGGGCTGTGCGAGGCCGGTGGTTGCCAGGCGAGCATGCTGAAATCGGGGAGGGCGGAGACGCGCGGGCTCATGCCGGCTCCCTCTCTCCCTCGAACGCCTCGGAGAGGCGGGTGAACACCAGCGGCTCGACCTCTTCGGCGGTAGCGGTGCCGGGGGAGGCGCGGGACGGTACGGCGGCGGCCGCCGGCTCCTCGCGCTCGCCGACGTAGGCGTTGACGCCGACCATCAGCGCCGCGCGATCGCGCACGCGGGCGAGGCGGGCGTCGCGGACGGCGGCGATGTCCCGTTGGAGTGTTCCGGAGGCGAGCACCGCAAGGATGCCGCCGGCCGCCTCGATCGCCTGGAATTTTCCCCACGCGGTCGCGGCGAGGTCGCCGGTCAGCGCCTCGATGGCGCCCGACCCCGCACCCGGATCGGCGACACGGAAGATGTTGGACTCTTCGGCGAGGATCGACTGGGTGTTGCGCGCCAGGCGGTCGGCGAGGGGATCGGCGATACCGGTAACCGCGTCGAACGGCAGGACCGTGATGGTGTCGGCGCCGCCGACCGCGGCCGAGAAAGCGGCGGTCGTGGTCCTCAGGATATTGGTGTGGGGATCGCGCGCGCTCATCATCCGCCACGCCGTCTCGCCGTGGACGGGGAGCGGGGGCGCAGCGATGCCCGCCGCCTCGAACACGCGGGCGACGAGAAGGCGCGCGGCGCGGAACTTGGCGATCGTCAGGAACTGGTCGGCGTCGGCGGCGAGTGCGACGGCGACGCGGGCGACGGCACGGTCGAGGGACTGCCCGTTGTCCTCGAAGCGGCGGGCGAGCCACACCACCGTGGCGAGGATCGCGGCGAGCTCCTGCGCCTCCGATGCGCCGCCGGCGTGCCACAGCCGCCCGTCGGCGAGGGCGACCGTGCCGTGGATGGCCTGCGTGTCGAAGGTGCGCGCCAGCGCCACCATATCGGCGGCGCTGTCGTCGGCGGGCCGGGTCGCACGGCCGAGGGCGGCGAGGGTCGCAATCGGGTCGAACGCGAGATGGAGCCGCCAGTGCCTACCGGCGGCCAACTCGATGAACGGACGAGCGACGGCCGGTGTTGCTTCGCCGGCGTCGAGGGCAAGCAAAGCATCGTCGGGAAGGGCCCCGGCGAAGGCGCGAGCGAGGTCGGCAGCGGCCGCGGGCGGCAGCGCGCCGGGCAAGGGATGGGGGCTGCCGCCGAAGGCGAGCGCGACGCCGTTGGCGCCGCAGGCCATCGCCTCCGCGCACTGTCCCGCCGCCGCGAGGTCGTCGGCGCGCAGACGCTGGACGATCCGCCAGCGCTCGCCGGGCGGACGGGCGGGTATCACCTGGCCATCGGCGGAACGGCGGTAGATCGGCCCGATGGCGATGCCGTCGTCGCTCCGGCTAGCAAGATCGTCGGGCGCGCGGCCGCCGCGGGCGACCAGCGCCCGCCAATCGGCTTCCGTCGAGGATGAAAAGCCGCCCGCGAGCGGCGAAGGAGCAGTCATCGTTGAGGCATGCCGGCGATCACCTCGCAACCGCCGGCCTTATAGCAGCCGGGGCGCGTCAGACGAACTGATTGAGGCCGGGGATGGAGTTGACCACCGCATCGACCTCGGCGTCGCCGGATTTTTCGCGCGCGTAGGCGACGAAGGAGCTCGCTACCCGCTGGACGCCGCCGAGGCCGAGCCCGGCGCTGGAGAGGTCGTTGAACACCCCCATGATGCCGGAGCCGCCGCCGGAGGCCTCGCCCGCCAGCTCCCGCGCGCCGGGTATCGAATCGAGCATGGCCCTGGCGTGATCCGGGGGCGCTTCCCGCGCCAGGAAGTTGATGATGATGGCGAGGGCCTTGCGGGCGAGCGCCGGGTCGATGCCCGCCTCCGTGGCAATTCTGGCAATCAGTTCGTCCATGGTCCGTCGCATCCTCGCACGCCGAAATTGGCCGCATGTCACCCGAGGCCGCGATGATTTGCAAGCCGCCGTTCGCGGTCTAACCTGCCGCACGCCCGTTGCTGACAAGGAACCCCCGATGCTCGATGCCGTTCTCGCTCACATCGACAACCAGCTTTCCGCGAGCCTCGAACGCCTGTTCGCGCTGCTCCGCATCGAGAGCATCTCGACCGACCCGAAGTACGCCGGATCCTGTCGCACGGCGGCGGAGTGGCTGACCGCGGAGCTGTCGGCGATGGGCTTTGACGCCGGGGCGCGGCCAACGCCCGGCCATCCGATCGTGGTCGCGCATCACGACGGTGCCGGCCCGCGCGTGACGTTCTACGGCCACTACGACGTCCAGCCGGTCGATCCGGTCGACCTGTGGAAGACGCCGCCGTTCGAGCCGCGGCTGGTGACAGTCGCCGGTGACCGCAAGGTGATCGCGGCGCGCGGCGCCTGCGACGACAAGGGCCAGCTGATGACCTTCGTCGAGGCTGCGCGCGCCTGGAAGGAGGTGACCGGCAGCCTGCCGGTGGGCGTCACCATGCTGCTCGAAGGGGAGGAGGAGTCGGGCAGCACCAACCTGAAGCCGTTCCTGAAGGCCAACGCCGACGAACTGAAGGGAGACGTGGCGCTGATCTGCGATACCGGCATGTGGAGCCGCGAGCGCCCGGCGATCACCACGTCGCTGCGCGGGCTGGTCGCCGAGGAGGTGACGCTCACCGCGGCCAACCGCGACCTCCACTCCGGCCTTTTCGGTGGCGCCGCCCGCAACCCCATCCACGCGCTGACGGCGGTCCTCGCCGCCCTCCACGACGACGACGGCCGGGTGACGATCCCCGGCTTCTACGACGGGGTGAACGAACTGCCCGACGAGATCAGGCGCCAGTGGGAAGCGCTCGGCTTCGATGCGGCGGAGTTCCTCGGCGACGTCGGCCTGACGGTGCCGGCCGGCGAGCGCGGCCGCTCGGTGCTGGAGATGCTGTGGGCGCGGCCGACATGCGAAGTGAACGGCATCGTCGGCGGCTACATCGAGCGCGGCTTCAAGACGGTGATCCCGGCGAAGGCGAGCGCCAAGGTGTCGTTTCGCCTCGTCGGCGACCAGGACCCGGAGCGGATCCGGGCGAGCTTCCGCGACTTCATCCGCGCCCGGCTGCCCGCCGACTGCTCCGCCGAGTTCACGCCGTATGCGGGCGGCGGCGCCCTGATGCTGCCGCTCGACGGGCCGTGGCTCGGCCCCGCACGCGCGGCATTGGCGGAGGAATGGGGGGTGGAGCCGGCGCTGGTCGGCGGCGGCGGCTCGATCCCGGTCGTCGCCGACCTGAAGGAAGTCCTCGGCATGGATTCGCTGATGGTCGGCTTCGGCCTCGACGACGACCGCATCCATTCGCCGAACGAGAAATACGAACTTTCCAGCTTCCACGGCGGCATGCGCTCGTGGGCGCGGATCCTTGCGGCGCTGGCCGCGTGATCCCGGTCATTGCGGCGGCGGGGCCGGAAACCTATAAGCCGCCGATCCTCTGAAAATACGGGCGAAGCGCCATGACACTCCTGCAACCCGGCAAGGTCTATCTCGGCACCAGCACGCGGCCGGAATACGTCAATCTGCCCTACGCCAACCGCCACGGCCTCGTCACCGGCGCCACCGGCACCGGCAAGACCGTATCGTTGCAGATCATGGCCGAAGGGTTCTCCAGGGCCGGCGTGCCGGTGTTCTGCGCCGACATCAAGGGCGACGTTTCCGGCCTGGCGATGGCCGGCGTGCCCAAGGACTTCCTGACCAAGCGCGCCGAGACCATCGGCTTCGCCGATGACTACAAATTCGAGGCGTTCCCGGTGGTGTTCTGGGACCTGTTCGGCAAGGACGGCCACCCGATCCGCACGACCGTATCGGAGATGGGGCCGCTGCTCCTTTCGCGCCTGCTCAACCTCAACGACACCCAGGAGGGTGTCCTCAACATCGCCTTCCGCCTCGCCGACGACGAGGGGCTGCTGCTCCTCGACCTCAAGGACCTGCGGGCGCTGCTTCCCTACGTCGCCGAGAAGGCGGACGAGCTTAAGGTGCGCTACGGCAACGTCTCCAGGGCGTCGGTCGGGGCCGTGCAGCGCGCGCTGCTGGTGCTCGACGAGCAGGGCGGCGAGCAGTTCTTCGGCGAGCCGGCGCTGCCGATCGGCGAACTGATGCGCACCACCACCGACGGGCGCGGCATCATCAACGTGCTCGCCGCGACCACGCTGATGCAATCGCCGCGGCTCTACGCGACGTTTCTGCTGTGGCTGATGTCGGAGCTGTTCGAGGAGCTGCCTGAGATCGGCGACCCGGAAAAGCCGCGTCTGGTGTTCTTCTTTGACGAGGCGCATCTCCTGTTCGACGACGCACCGAAGGCGCTTCTGGACAAGATCGAGCAGGTGGTGCGGCTCATCCGCTCCAAGGGCGTCGGCGTGTATTTCGTGACGCAGAACCCGCTCGACGTGCCGGACACGGTCCTCGCCCAACTCGGCAACCGCGTCCAGCACGCGCTGCGCGCCTACTCGCCGCGCGAGCAGAAGGCGGTGAAGGCCGCCGCCGACACCTTCCGGCCCAACCCGGCGTTCTCCGCCTACGAGGCGATTACTCAGCTGGGCGTCGGCGAGGCGCTGGTGTCGACGCTGGAGGACAAGGGCATCCCCTCGATGGTCGAGCGCACGCTGATCCGGCCGCCGTCTTCGCGGATCGGCGCCATCACCGACGAGGAACGCCGCAAAGTCATCGCCATGAGCCCGATCGGCACGATCTACGACAAGGCGGTGGACCGGGAGTCGGCCTTCGAGGTGCTGTCGACGCGCGTCGAGACCAAGGTGACGACCGAGGTCGTGGAGCCGGCACCGGCGGAGAAGGGCGATGCCGGCAGCGCCGGCGGCATCGGCGGCATGATCGGCAGCATCTTCGGCACCAACCGTCCGAGAGGAAAGCGGCTGACCACCACCCAGCGGGTCGCCCGCTCAGTTACCCGCACGGTGACGACGCGGGTGGTGGGCGGGCTGGCGGCCGACATCGGCAAGGAGGTTGGCGGGTCGCTCGGCAGCTCCGTCGGCCGCGCCATCGTGCGCGGTGTGCTTGGCAGCATCCTGAGGACCTGACCGCAGCCGCCCTGTTGTCGGACGGCGGGCCGCGGCCTATGTTCCGCCCTGAGCCATCCTTTCCGCCGCTGCGATCACGCGTCTGACCGCGCCGGCCGCCCCGCCATCGAAATCAGAGGAGAACGCCATGGCCTTCGAACTTCCCGCGCTGCCGTACGACTACGAGGCGCTGCAGCCCTACATGTCGAAAGAAACCCTCGAATATCACCACGACAAGCATCATCAGGCCTACGTCACCAACGGCAACAACCTGCTGAAAGGCTCGGGGCTGGAGGACAAGAGCCTCGAGGATATCGTCAAACAGAGCTATTCGAAGAACGCCGGCCTCTTCAACAACGCCGGCCAGCACTACAACCACATCCATTTCTGGAAGTGGATGAAGAAAGGCGGCGGCGGCAAGAACCTGCCGGGCGCGCTCGCCAAGGCGATCGATTCCGACCTCGGTGGTTACGACAAGTTCCGCACCGACTTCATGCAGGCAGGCGCCACCCAGTTCGGCTCCGGCTGGTGCTGGATATCGGTGCGCGACGGCAAGATGTCGATCATGAAGACGCCGAACGGCGAGAACCCGCTGGTCCACGGCGGCGTACCGATCCTCGGCTGCGACGTCTGGGAGCACTCCTATTACATCGACTACCGCAACGCCCGTCCGAAATACCTCGAGGCCTTCGTCGACAACCTCATCAACTGGGACTACGTGCTCGAGCTGTACGAGAAGGCGGTCGCCCGCGCCTGAACCGGCGGCCTGAAACCGGCGCCGGCCGCGGCTCATGGCTGCCCGGCAGCCGGCTTCTCCTCGTCGTCCTCGGCAGGAGGCGGATCGGCGCTCATGGTGACCGGCACCGGCGGCGTTCTCGACCCGCCGGCCCGTCGGCGTTTCACCACTATCCACAGCGCCGTCGCCTGGCGGGCGATGAACACCACCAGTCGACCGATCGCGGCCCGCCCGCGCTCGAATTCCTCGATCTCGCCGGCGTAGACCTCGGCGAGCGCGCTGCGGAAATCCGAGATGCCGTCCTCGGCCACGCGCAGGAATCGCCGGACCGAGATCATCCAGATGGGACTGACCAGCAGCGAGATGGCGATCACCGCGATCGCCAGCCGGTAGGCGTCGGATTGATGGCGCCATTGGCGAAGCCGGTGGCGGCGAGAACGAACGAGAACTCGCCGATCTGCGCCATCATCAGGCCGGCGGGAAAGGCGAGCTCCCACGCCTGGCCGGCGAACCTCAGCAGCACGACGTTGACGATCGATTTGATCGCCAGCACCGCCAGCACGAACAGGACCACCGTTCCCACGTTGGCGAAGATGTAGTCCAGATCGATCAGAAGGCCGATCGACAGGAAAAAGATGACGATCAGCACGCTCTGGATGGGGCGGGTGGCGGCGATCGCCTCGGACCTCAGCATCGAACCGGCGATTACCAGGCCGGCCAGAAAGGCGCCGAAGGCCGCCGACAGACCGACGAAGCTGGTGACGCTGGCTGCCGCGAAACAGAAGGCAAGGCTCGCCATCGCCACCAGATCGACGCGGCCGGCGATGGCTTCGCTGAAAGGAAGGCGGAGCTTGCCGGGTCGCGTGCCGAGGTAGCGCAAGAAGGCGACGATCAGGACGGCGGCCACGGCGACCTTGATCGCCACCCATTGGATGCTGGTATGGCCGCTGAAGGAATCGACCACGATCAGCATGGGGACCACGGCGATGTCCTGGGCGATCAGCACGCCGATGGTGATGCGCCCCATCGACGTCCTCAACTCGTCCACTTCCTCCAGCATCTGGATGGCAACCGCGGTCGAGGAGATCGCCACGATGAAGCCGAGCGCGACAATCTGCTCCAGCGGCCAACTGAGCAGGTAGCCGAATACGCCGGTCACCAGCAGCGCCACCGCGATCTGTCCCGCGGCCACCGCCCCCGCCACCGCGGCGACGCCGGTGAACACCCGGATCGACAACTCCATGCCGATCAGGAAGAGCAGCATGATGACGCCAAGCTCGGCCAGCAGCGTCATCGCGTTGCTGTTCGAAACCAGTCCGACACCTGTCGGGCCGAGCACAACGCCGGTCAGGATGTAGCCGACGATCGGCGGCTGCTTCAGCCGCATGAGGACGAAGCCAAGCGAAACCGCCACGGTGGCGATCACCGCGATACCGGTCAGGTCGGCAATGTGATCCTGCAACAGGTCCTCCGTGATCCGCTGCTATTGTTGCAGGAGCGGCGAGTCGTTGCGAGCCCGCCTTTTGGTCGACGCTGGCCTAGGTCTTGCCCACCACCTTCAGCGCGAAGGCGGTGGCGAAGGCCGTCTCGTTGAGGCGATCGAAGCGGCCCGAGGCGCCACCGTGGCCGGCCTCCATGTTGGTCCTCAGGATCAACAGATGGTTGTCGGTCCTGGTGGCACGGAGCTTCGCCACCCACTTCGCCGGTTCCCAGTAGGTGACCCTGGGATCGGTGAGGCCGCCGAGCGCGAGGATGGCCGGGTAGGGCTGCGCCCGCACGTTGTCGATCGGCGAGTACGAGGCGATGAGTTTGTAGTCGGTCTTGCTGGTGATGGGATTGCCCCACTCCGGCCACTCCGGCGGTGTCAGCGGCAGCGACTTGTCGAGCATGGTGGTGAGCG
>CAWGVO010000005.1:0-150048 GCA_963826055.1 uncultured Alphaproteobacteria bacterium
TCGCCGATCAGGATGGCGGCACCAACGGTCAGCGTCGGCGTGATTGCCAGAAACGCCACCGGTGCCGATGACGTGCAACCCCGAATGAATGATGCCGCCGGGATGACCATAAGTGCCCTTGTTGGTGACCTGGTATTTCGTCTGCAGGGGGTAGTCGCAGACGAAATGCTTGACCTCGAGAATGACGAGTACGGCGAATATTGCCGCGGTAGGTCCGGTCACCATCACCCCCAGTTCGCCCCGCCCTCGTGGAGGCGTGTTTACACCCGTAGCACCATCGCCCGGTGTGACGTGCTTCACACCGCCATCCCTTCCAATTGGTTTCCGTCCCTATTTTGAGGTCGCGGTATAGGTGCCGTCCCAGTCGGGCGGCGGCGGATTTGGCGCCACTCGGCGATCCGCTCACGGTAGACCGCGTAGAACCCGCTGAGTCCCTCGATGCCGGCGCCCTCGCACTCGCCGATCGCCGCCTCGGCGCCGTCCGAGTCTTGCCGGCGATAGGCGGCGAGCATGGCCTGATGGCGCGCCAGCAGCTCCTCGCCGGAGGCGCCGCTGGCACCGAACACCTCCATCGGCGAGTAGATGCGGGTCGGCTGCGCTCGCCCCTTGACCCGCATCATGTCAAGCTCGATCGCCGCCACGCCGTTCAGCCGCTCCAGCGTCTGCTCGCCAATGACGATCGGCACCCCGTATGCTTTGGACAGCCCTTCGAAGCGCGAGGCGATGTTGACGTTGTCACCGATCGCCGAATAGTGAACCGCTGCGAGGAGCCGAGATTGCCCACGCAAACCTCGCCCGAGTTGACGCCGATGCCGATGCGCACCTGGTCGTACGGGCGGCCGCGGCTTCCGCCTGCTTGCGCCATGTCTTGTTGAGGTCCTCCATCTTGGCGATCATCGCCAGCGCCGAGCGGCAGGCATGGGCGGCATGGTCGGGGTCGTCGAGCGGCGCGTTCCAGAACGCCATGATCGCGTCGCCGATGTACTTGTCGATGGTGCCGCGGTTGGTGAGGATGATCTCGGAGAGCGGCGTCAGCAGGCTGTTGATGAAGCTGGTCAGCTCGTGCGCGTTCAGTTTCTCCGACAGCGTGGTGAAATTGCGCACGTCGCAGAACAGGAGCGTCACCTCCCGCACCACGCCGCCGAGTTCCAGCTTTTCCGGATGGGAGATGATCTCGTCCACCACCGTCGGCGACACGTAGTAGCTGAACGCCCGGCGCACCTCGCCGCGCTGCTGTTCCACCCGCCGGTAGACTTCCGTCGTTCCCGCCGCCACCAGGATGAACAGCGCCAGCGCCGGGTAGGACGGATCGAGCAGCAGCCCGGCCTGGCTGTAGGCGCCCCAGCCGCCGATCGCCAGCGTCGCCATCACCGACAGGCCGAGCACCGCGGCGTGGACGGCGCTGATCGTCGGCAGGATCGCGAGAGTGCGATGCCGAGCACGATCATGATCGCGAGCTCGAGCGCGCGCGCATAATCCGGGCGGGTAAGCGACAGGCCGCCCTGCTGTTCGGCGATGATCTGCTCGATCGCCTGGGCATGGACCTCGACACCGGGGATCGAGGCGTCGAGCGGCGTCGCCCTCAGGTCGATGAGGCCCGGCGCGCTGGTCCCCACCAGGATGATCCGCCCGGACACCTCTTCGGGATCGTCCTCGCCGGCGAGCACTTTCCACGCCGGGATGAACGAGGCCCGGTTCGACGGTCGGAACCTCAGCCAGATGCCGCCGTCGGCGTCGGTCGGCACCTCCATGGCGCCGACCTTGATGTGGTTGAGTTCGGTCTGCTGGCCGTACGCGGTCTCGCCGCTGGCGTTCGACGACTTCAGCACATAAGTGCCGGCCCCCTGCGCCACCCTCAGCGCCTCGGTGGTGAGCGTCGGGATGTACTGGTCGCCGATCCGGTAGATCAGCGGAATACGCCGGATGACCTGGTCACGGTCGGGTATCCAGTTGATCGAACCGATGCCGGCCGCGGCCGCATCCAGTTCCGGCAGGTTCACGTTGGCGCCGGGAAACGCCGGAACGAACGGCTTCGGGTCGTCGCCGGCGACCGCGAACCCGGCCTTGGGTGGCGGCGGCGGCGTCGGCCGCTGTGACAGCGCCGTCGCCAGCACCGTCGGTGACGCGGCGATCGCCTTGGCCAGGATCGCGTCGTGGCTCGCCTGGCCGGCGATCAGCGGCCCGACGACGGCCTGCTCCGCCGGCGTCATCAGCTTGAGGGCCTGCTCCGGCGACGTGCGGTCGGGCTCGGCGAACAGGATGTCGAAGGAGACCACCGCGGCGCCCTGTTCCGTCAGCCGGCCCAGCAGGTCGGCGATCGTGGTACGCGACCACGGCCACTGCCCGACACGCGACAGCGACTCCTCGTCGATGTCCACGATCCTCACCGGCAGGCTGGGGTCGTACTTTTGCGGCGACAGCTTCTGGTACGAATCGAACGCGATCAGGCGCAGGGCCTGGACGAAGAACGGATCGACGATCCTGAGCGCGGTCGCCCCGGCCAGGATGGCAACCATGAGAATCACGTAGAATGGGCTGGCGCGGAGCATCAACGGTCCTGCGGCGCGAACGGGCCGCCAGTATCGCGGCGGCGGCGGGCGGCCTCAACACCCCGCGATCAGGTCCGAAGCGGGCCCGGAGGCTTGTGGCGCGCGCAATTGCTATCATGGCAGGCGACCGACAGGAACGGGGAACGGGATGGCCGCCGAGGCACTAACCGGGGCACGCATTTTCGACGGCACCAGCCTGATCGACGGGGCGGCGGTTCTCATCGACGCCGGCCGCATCGTCGCGGTGGTGCCGGCCGACGGCGTACCGGCGGGCTTTGGCCGCCGCGCCTGCGCCGGACTGATCGCCCCGGGATTCATCGATTGCCAGGTGAACGGCGGCGGCGGGGTTCTGTTCAACGACGAGAGGACCGTCGGCGGCATCGCCGCCATCGGCGCCGCCCACCGCCGCTTCGGCACCACCGGATTCCTGCCGACGTTCATCACCGACGACCGTGCCCGCATGGCGGAGGCCGTCACCGCCGCCGCCGACGCCATGACCGCCCGCGTTCCCGGCCTCATCGGCGTTCACCTCGAGGGACCGTTCATCAACCCCGACCGCCGGGGCGTTCACGACGCGCGGTTCGTCCGGCCGATCGAGGAGGCGGACATCGCCCTCATCAGCGGGTTCACCGCCGGTCGCATGCTGGTGACTCTGGCGCCGGAAGCGGTTCCACCGGCAGCCGTCGCCCGCCTGTCGCAGGCTGGCGCGATCGTCTCGGCCGGACACACCACGGCCGACCCCGAAACCATCGCCGCCGCCCGTGCCGCGGGCCTCACCGGCTTCACCCATCTCTTCAACGCCATGCCGCCGCTCGCCGGCCGGGCCCCCGGACCGGTCGGCGCCGCTCTCGACGACCCCGATTGCTGGGCGAGCCTGATCATCGATCTCCACCACGTTTCGGCCGTGAGCTTGCGTGTGGCGATCGCCGCCAGGGGATGGCAGCGCACGATGCTGGTCACCGATGCCATGCCGCTGGTCGGCACCGACGCCGCGGAATTCGCCCTCCTCGGCCGCCGGATCGTCCGCCGCCACGGGCGCCTCACCACCGGGGACGGCACCCTCGCCGGATCCGATCTCGACATGGCGACGGCCGTCCGCAACGCCGTCACCCGCCTCGGTCTGCCGCTCGAGGCAGCCCTGCACATGGCCTCCGGCGGTCCGGCCGCGTTCCTCGGCCTCGGCCATGAACTCGGCCGCATCGCGCCCGGATACCGCGCCAACCTTGTGCTCCTCGACGACAACCTGATGGTCACCGGGACATGGATCGACGGCATCGCCGCAGATCGCGCGACGAAATAGTCGCAATGTCGCATTCACAATTCATTCTCGCTTAAGCGAAGGTGAACAACCTCACAGGCGCCGTAGCGGCCGGAAATCGGTTCGCTATATTGCGACCAGATTCACGCATCGCTAACGGAGGTGCACTCGTGAAAATTCGTATTGTTGCCATGGTCGCGATGGTTGCGACCGTTGCCGGCCTCGCCCCGGCGCTCGCGGCCGATCCGGCTGGCGAGGCGGTTGCCGTCACACCTGCCGCCAGCGCCAGCGGCGTCGTCGGCTCCCGCACCCTTGCCACGCACGGTTCGGTGTACATGGGCGACCTTGTCACCACCGATGCCGGCGGCCAGGCCCAGCTGAAGTTCCGCGACGACACCCGCATGATCGTCGGTCCCAACTCGCAGATGACCATCGACAAGTTCATCTATGCGGGCGACGGCACCGCGAAGCAGGTTACGTTGGAGGCCACCCGCGGGGTGTTCCGCTTCATCACCGGCAACAGCCCCAAGCCCGCGTACCTGATTGACACGCCGGTGGCGACCATTGGCGCCCGCGGCTCCCACGGCGACATTATCCTGCCCGGCGATGGCACCATCAGCGTCGTCTTCTACAGCGAGAACGGCGTCCAGCCGGACGAGCACGGGCTCTATGTCTGCGACAAGCCGACAACCGGCCGCCGCAAATGCGTCGAGCTGACCAAGGAATGCTCTTTCGTCACCTTCGCTCCCGGCCAGGACCCGGTTTTCACGACGAACGCCTACGACCGGGCCCGGAAGATGGGCGCCATCGGCTTCGCGTTCAATCGCGGCATCGCCGGCGACGAATTCCGCGTGAATTCCGGGCCGTGCAACAGCCGCGACTATTTCCAGCCAAGCCACCTCAATGAGGAAGCAGCACCCCCGCCGCAGGAGTCCAGCGAACCGCCGGTGGAGTGTGACGGCGAATGTGGCGGCGACAACGGCGGTGATATCTTCTATTGATTGACGAATACCCCGTTTCCACCGGGAAGTAAGCGCGCGGGGTCCGCCCTGCGCGCTTCGTTCGTCCGGCCGCTACGTCCGGTCCTTCCGCGCCATGCGGATACCCCAGCCGAGGGCGAGGACCAGAACCGCTCCGGCGCCAGCGACCACCGGCAGGCTTACCAGCGAGCTGAGCACCGGATGGACCGCGGTATCGACGCCGAAGGTTTCGCCGCCGATCCAGCCGAGAAAGCCCGACCCCGCCCACACCACGATCGGGAAGCGCCGGATCGCTTCAACGATCAGCGTGCTGCCGCCGATGACGATCGGTACCGATAGCGCCAGGCCGATGATGATGAGAACGAACGAGCCGTGCGCCACCGCGGCGATGGCGACCACGTTGTCGAGACTCATGACGATATCGGCCAGCATGATCGTACCGACCGCCCTGACGAGCGACTCGTGGCCGTGGATCGAATCCTCGCTGGCTTCGTCGTCGATGAGAAGCTTCACCGCGATGACCAGGAGCAGCAGGCCGCCGATCGCCCGCGCGTACGGCAGGAAGAGGATTTCCGACAGTCCCAGCGTGAAGGCGATGCGCAAGAGCACCGCGGCCCCGGCACCGAGCACGATCCCCATGCTGCGCTCGCGGCCCTTGAGCGACCGGCAGGCGAGCGCGATCACCATCGCGTTGTCGCCGGAAAGAACGATGTTGATCCAGATGATCTGGAGGAGTGCAGCGCCCGTTGCAAGTTCCATTAGCTTAATTCTGACTTCCCTCGCCGGGCGCGCGCGCCGCTCTCGCGCCTCGTCTTAGCAGCCTCCGGCGCCTGGCGACAAATCGTCCAGGCGGCAATCGGTCCGGCCTTCCTGAAACCCCCCCCCGGCGCGGCGCAACTCCCGTTTCCCCCGGTAACGCGTATATTTCTCGTGCAGAATCCCGTGGGCTGACCTCGCCGCGCCCCGCCTAGACTACGACGACCTCAAGGTCGCCGACGCCATCGACGCGGCCAAACATGCGGTCGCCGCGCTCGACGGCGGCGACGCCCGAGGGGGTGCCGGAGAAGATGAGGTCGCC
Source organism: uncultured Alphaproteobacteria bacterium (assembly GCA_963826055.1). Classification (GTDB taxonomy): domain Bacteria; phylum Pseudomonadota; class Alphaproteobacteria; order Rhizobiales; family Kaistiaceae; genus JBBDMC01. The sequence goes on from CAWGVO010000005.1 coordinate 5,866, forward strand.
GGGCGCCAGCGTGAACAGGCCGGACAGGTAGCTGATCATTTCCGGCACTTTCCAGATCATCTGCTCGAGGTCGCCGGTCTGCCGCCGTTCCCCGTTGACGTCGAGCCAGATCGCGCCGGCTGACGGGTGGCCGATGGCGCTCGCCGCCACCAGCGGCGAACAGGGCGCCGACGCCTCGAACGCCTTGCCGATTTCCCACGGCCGGCCCATGTCCTTCGCCCTGCCCTGCAGATCGCGCCGGGTCATGTCGAGACCGACCGCGTAGCCAAAGACGCAGTCGAGCGCCGCCTCCGGCGCGATATTCGTGCCGCCGCTCGCCAGCGCCACCACCATCTCGATCTCGTGATGCACGTCGCTGGTCGCCGGCGGGTAAGGGAACTTGCCGGTCGTCACCAGGTTGTCGGGGTTCTTCTGGAAGAAGAACGGCGGCTCCTTGTTCGGATCGTGCCCCATTTCGACCGCGTGGGCGGCGTAGTTGCGCCCAACGCAATAGATGCGATGCACCGGGAATAGCACCGACGAGCCGCGAACCGGCAGCGTCGCCAAGGCGGGCGGCGGGAACAGATATTGTGTCATGATGGTTTCACAAGACGGAAGGGAAGACGAACGCTGCGCCCGCGTCCTCCTTCAGGAACGGGAGCCGGAGATCTGGTAGCACGAGGCGATCGCCGACTCCATCACCCGTGGCGGACCCTCGACGATCCGACGCGCGAGGCCACGGCGGGGTAGCCGCGTCAGTAGCCCGAGGCCTCCGGCGAGCTCATGGCAGTGGCGAACGCCGCGCCCGTCTTCAGACGATGTGCCGGCGTGTAGGCGAGAGGACCGGCCGCCACCGCGGCGGGATCGTCGAGGGCGTCCACAAGTTTGGCACCGATCTCGGCGTCGTCACCACCACCGACTTGATCGGAACCGGAGACCGGCGCCGACGTCTCGTCGGCGAACAGCGGGTCGCTCGCCGGCGGCGTCGCGACCTCGTAGGACGCACCCTCGAAGCGCGCGAGGCCCGGCATGACAATGCTGCCCTGCGACAGCTCGGCGAGTATCGCCTCCGACAGCTCTATCCGTGAAAAGTCGTTGCGCAGCGGCACCGGCCTTTCCAGATCGGCACTCGGCATCTCGGTTGGAGGAAGCCGCCTCGCCGGCACCGCCGGATCGACCACCCGCATCGCTGCTTCGACCACCTGAACGCTGGTGTGTTGCACTGGCGGCGGCATCGGTTGCTCGCCGCGTGCCAGCGCATGAACGCCCGCCGCGCCAAATCCGAAGATCGTCAGCAGGCGCAGAACCGGCGCGAATTCTGAAAGCCATTTCCTCATGTCGCACCCCGCACTAGTTCGACAATTAGCGTTGAGAGGATCGAAAGTAAAACCAAAGATGTGGCACCGAATAAATCTTACGACGTATTCGACAAACTCTTGCCGCCTCAATCTCGCCAAGAATTCGGCGCTTTCTTGAGCCGCGATTTGAGTATTCTTACCCGGCTTTCAGGCAAAAATATGAAGGTCTGAACCCGGGGTTGCGGGTCATCCAGGGGGTCACAGCGTGAAAATTCTGTTGGTGAATCAAGCCCATCCCTTGTTCGGAGGACCGGGCGGGGCTGAGCGCTCCGTAAAGAATCTTGCCGAAGGTCTCGCCCAGCGCGGCCACGATATAACCAGCCTCGCCATGGCGCAGAACGGCGATACCGGCCACCTCACCGAGAACGGCATTCACAGCGAACATCGCATCGCCGGCGTCCAGACGATCCTTTTCGGCAAGGTCAAGCGGCAACCCACCGAGGTGGAGATGATGATCGACGTCATCGACCGCCGCGCTCCCGACGTCGTCCACACCAACACGTTCTGGCACAACGCCGAACTGTGGCGGGAACTCGCGGCCCGCCGCGTGCCGATCGTGCATACGTTGCGCGAGTACAAGCTTGCCTGCGCCAACAACATGCACCAGGCGGGCGACAACTGCGCCGACATCTGCGAGGCCTGCCTGCTGCGCGCCCGCAAGAACCAGGTGCAAAGCGAACTCGTCTCGTCCGTCGTCGGGATCAGCCAGTACGTTCTCGACAAACATCTGCGGTTGGGTTTCTTCGGCGGCGTCGCGCAGCGCGCCGTCATTCCAAATTCCGTGCGCGCGATCCCGCCGGTCATGGCGCCTCCGGCGGCCAACGGGCACCTGCGTCTCGGCTTCCTCGGTCGCCTGCATCCGTCGAAAGGCGTCGACACGCTGATCGACGCCGTTTCCGCCCGCGCCGACGACAACGTCCGCCTCACGCTCGCCGGAGCCATCCAGGACCGCGGCATTGATCAGCGCCTGGCCTCGATCGAAGGCGACCCGCGTTTCGAATTTCTGGGCTTTGTCGAACCGGCGCAGTTGTTCACCCGCATCGATGTTCTGGTGGTCCCATCACGCTGGCCGGAACCGTTCGGCCGCGTCGTTGTCGAGGCCTTCGCCCAGGGGATACCGGTACTCGCCGCCAACCGCGGCGGATTGCCCGAATCGATCGCCGTCGAAAAGACGGGCTGGCTGTTCGATGACGAGACCGACGACGGTCTGCGCACGGCAATCGATGAGCTAGTCGCCAACCGCTCGGCCATTCCGTCGATGCGCGAGGCGTGCCTGAGTGCCGCTTCCCGCTACAGCCCGCAGACGATCGCGGCGGAGTACGAGTCGGTCTACGAAAAGGCCCTTCGCGCGCGAACCGGGCGCAACCGTCACCGGGCGCCGGCAACGGCCGGACGCGCAAGGTCGACCTGACCTCGCTGCGCAACTGGGTGAGGCCGCGCCGCGCCAACGGCGCCATGCATCCGCCGCGCGTTCTCGTCGTCACCGGCGAATTTCCGAAACTGTCAGAGACGTTTGTGGTCAACCACCTGTCCCGTTTGGTCGCGACCGGGGTCGATCTCACCATCTTCGCCGAACGTCGCGGCGGTCCGGATCAGTGGCACGCCGACGTCGACCGCTACCGCCTGCTCGATCGCTGCCTCTGGTACGGCATATCGCCCGAGCTTCAGCCGGCACGGGACTATCTGTGCCAGAGCGCGCGCACCATCGAGAAGGAGCTGGCCGGCTTGCTGCAGGCCTGCTCCGTAATGAACATGCCACCGCCCCTCGACAGCCTGGCACGCCAGTTGATGCAGGAGCAGGCGAGGACCGATCTGAAGATGCGGCTGTTCCACGCCGCCGAGGTGCTCGTCGCCTCCGGCAAGGAGTTCGATGTCGTTCACTGCCACTTCGGACACCGTGGTCTGTTCGCCGCCCAGCTCAAGAACATGAAGGTACTCACCGGCGAGATCGTCGTAAGCTTCCACGGCATCGACATGACCGAGCACGTTCGGCGCAAAGGCACCCACGTCTACGACGATCTGAAGTCGCACTGCGCCCGATATCTGCCGATCAGCAACTTCTTCCGCGAACGACTTCTCCGCCTGGGGCTGAGCCCGCGGCAAACGACCGTCCACCACGTCGGCATCGACTGCGACCAATTCCGCTTCGCGCCCCGCGCGCCGGTCCCCGGCAGGCCGGTGCGCCTGCTCACCGTCGGTCGCCTTGTCGCCAAGAAGGGCGTCGAATACGCCATTCGCGCCTTTGGCACGCTCGACAAGCGTGGCCTCGCCGCCGGCCTCCGCTACGACATCATCGGCGACGGTTCCGAGCGTGCCGCGCTGGAGAAGCTGACCGCCGAGTTGCGGATCGCCGACCGCGTCACCTTCCATGGAAGCGCCACCCATGAGGAGGTGGCCGCGATGATGGGACGAAGCGATATCTTCCTTGCGCCCAGCGTGACCGCGCCGGACGGCGACATGGAAGGTATCCCGACCACGATCATGGAGGCCATGGCTTCGGGAATGCCAGTGATATCGACACGGCACAGCGGCATTCCCGAACTGGTGAAGGACAAGGAGGCGGGCCTCCTCTGCAACGAGCGCGATTTCGAGGCGCTCGCGTCCGCCATTCACTTTCTTGCCAGCAACGGCGAGCTCTGGCCCGAATTCGGCCGCGCCGGCCGCAACCTTGTGGAACGCGAATTCAACATCGCGGTGCAGAACGCGCGTCTGATCGAGATCTACAACGAGCTGCGTCCCGCCCGCGACGAGGCAGCGAACGCGGCGATCGAGCCCCAGCGGGCACGAGCATTCGCCGGGTTGTTCTGACGGCGCGCCGCTATTCCATTGACGGATCGGTCACGGAAAGCGCCCGGATCTCTTCGCTGACGCCCTTCAGTTTGAAGTCCCCACGTCAACGAACTGAAAGCCGTTGCCCGCCGACGCGGCGATCTTGTCGGTAACGAGAACATGCTCCGGCGCGGCGATGCCGAGCAGGCGGGACGCGCGATGGACGGCGCGGCCAAAGTAGTCGCCGTCCTGCACGATCAGCGGTCCCGCGGTGATGGCGGCACGCGCCGGGGGCAACCCGACCTCACGGACATCGGCAACGATCCCGAGCGAGCAGCGAATTGCATCGGCCGGGCGGACAAACAGGAGCATTGCGCCAGCCCGCCCGTCGGCGACTAGCCAGTAATGACCGCCGTGCGACAGGTACGCTCCTTGTCCACCGAGCACCGCGAATGTCCTTGCGGCTTCTGTACCAACATTGGCGATCTAGCGATCGATCCAGCGCGTGTTGTGGTGGCCTATCCAACTGCCGCGGTGGCTATCGTTCCGTCCAGCGTTAAAAACATATTTCTTAAAAAGACTATTCGATGTCGAACGAGATAAATATATTACATATGAGAATTGGCCGCTGGAACAGAATTTTCCATTTAATGTTGTTTTCGCTTTCGCGATTGACCCGCTTCTTTACTGGTTTAGCTTGCCGCTACGCTCGGGGCGGCAAAAGAACAGGAATCCGGGCCTGGGGGACACGGGTGCGTGTGCTCTTCCTGTGAACATGGGGGAGCGCAGTGTTTTCTCTGCATACATTCGTGCTGTCTTCTCGGCGCACTTTCTTGCCAGCGTTTGTCACGTTGGCACGGACGACCCGTTTTCGCGACCAAGGTGCGGCGGTTCGCGCGCGGCTCTCGCAGGTTTTGGTCGCCTTCGGGATCGTGAGCTTCAATCTGGTCGAGCCTGCAAGCGCCCTGACGGTCGGGACCTTAGGAGGTTCCGGCAGTAGCCTTCCGTTTAACAACAATGTTTCTGGTTCTTCCGCGGGCCAGGCGCTGCCGGCCTATTCCGCGACGGGTACCTACAACCTGCTGTACTTTCAGATTTATGATGCTTCAGCATTTCCCGGGGCCATAAGCTTCGATACGATAACTTTTTTTGCGAATGGAACCCCTCCGGTCTATAGCGGAAACTACGAGATTTCATTCGGCGTAACATCGTCGCCGCTGTATACAAGCTATCCCTTCCCAACAGCCAGCGACGTCTCCGTCTTTTATGATGGAAACCTTGCGTCGCCGAGCGTGACAAGTAGTTTTTCTATCAGTGGCACACAGTATACCTATGACCCAAGTCTCGGCAATCTGTGGATGCGGATTGTGGTCACAAATCAGGCGTATCCGGCGCCGAATGTGGGTGGGTTCGTTACCGACAGCGTTGCCTGGGCGGACTTGGTCACAACCGGAATCTGGTACGGCAATTTCGACTCGGTCATAGCGGTTCAGGGCCTGGTCACACAATTCGACACGGCCGTTACCCCCCTTCCGGCCGCCTTGCCCCTGTTCACCACCGCACTCATGGGACTGGGCATGGCTGGTTGGCGCAGGAAGCGAACGACAACCGCCGCCTCTCGATAACGCCTACCGTCAGCGGCTCCGGCGCGCTTTCTCGGTCGTCGAAGGCCTGTTCATTGCTACGCACGTCACCTGGCCGACCCGTGCCGGGTTGACACGGTCGCGCGAAAAAACCGATGGTCTGCCTGGTCGGGGTCGATTGGCCGGACCATGGACCGAAGCGGCGAGAGCAAGGGGGAAAATTGCCGTGACGTCTCGTCTGCTTCTGATCGTGTTCCTGTCTTTCTTTCTGGTTTTTAGCGTCGAACCCAGCGGAGCGGTTGTTCTCATAACCGCGTCGGAGGAAAGCGGAAACGTCATTTTCGCCGCCAACGGCGTCCTCGACCTCGATGGACTCGCATTCGATGGCAATATCCAGCAAGCGGGGGCGTTCATCTGCCCTGACGGATGCGGCCTCGCAGGCGATGTTGGTCTGGTTGAAGTTGGTTCTGCGGCCACGCAAGCTGTTGACACATACACCGGGCTGGTCAGCGCGACGCCGGCCTCCTTTGGCTCCGGATCGTTCGAAAACGCAACCTCGGGGTCCGGAGACTTCGTCGGCTTCACCGCCAACATCAACACAACATACCTTGTGGTTCCGACCGGCTATGTCAGCGGCAATTCGATCGCATCTTTGGCGACCTATGCAGGTGCGACTTTCGCCAGCCTCGGCATGACGCCGGGCGTGTACACGTACTTGCTGCCCAAAGACCGGGTGACGCTCGTTATAGGCAACGCCAGCGCGGTACCGCTTCCGGCGACTCTCCCGCTGCTCGCGACAGGTCTTGGCGGGCTGGCGGCGATGGGCCGGCGCCGCAAGCAGAAGGCCGCTGCCTGACCGCACATTATCGTCGGCCTTCGCGCTCCTTGACGGACCGACACCGATTGACCCCGACCGCTGGGTGGTGCCGCAAGAGGGATTCGAACCCCCGACCCCCGCATTACGAATGCGATGCTCTACCAACTGAGCTATTGCGGCATCGATAGCGCGACGAGCGCGGCGATTGATAGCCGCGCCGGCCGCCTCGTTCAAGCCGTCGGCCCGCGCGCGATGCCGAACGGCCGCTCCTCGTCCCCCTCCATCGCCATCGGGCCGGGGTCGTCCGGCAAGGGCTGCACCACCGTTTTCTCGGCCACGCCGCCTTCCCGGCGCGCCGCCGGCGCTGGCTCCGCGGGCGGCGGGGGCTGCTTCGGCTGGCCCGCGGCCGGCTTCGCCGGAGCCGTCTCCGGTTGGGCGGATAGCGATACGCGAGCCTCCTTTGCCGCCTCCTCCGGTTTCGTCGCGACCGGCCCGAGTGCCGCCGGCTTCATCCGCGCCTCCATCTCGACCGCCGCCCGCGGTCGCGGCGCGTGGTCGGCGACTACCCGCCACTCGAAGGCGTCGACCCGCCCCGAGATCGGCGACACCGGCGCCCAGTGATCGAAGACGTGTCCGTCGGCGGTCCATACCGGATCGGGTCGCGCGTCGAGCGCCCGCCTCAGCCAGGCGCGCACCCGTCCCTGGTCGCCGTGCTCGCCCTCCTCGATCTCCGCCATCAGCAGGCAGACCCGCTCGCTCGAAGGTTCGGCCCGCGTCAGCCCGCCGAGAGCGTTGCGCGCCGTCTGCCACTCGTGCGCATCGATCGCCGCGCGCGCCACCGCCAGCGCCGCCTCCGGGTGGTTGGGTCTGAGGTCGGCGAGCCGGCGCACCCGCTTCAGCCGGTCGCGCACCGAATCGCCGGGCCGCACCTCGGCGTAGGCCTCGGCGATCTCCGGGTGCGGCGCGGCCTTCCACGCCGCCTCCAGCAGCCGCGTCGCCCGGCCGATCTCGCCGGCGCGCGTCAGCAGGCGCGCCGCCGTCGTCGCCGCCGGCGCGAGGTCCGGCGCCAGCCGATGCGCCTCCACCGCCAGCGTGCGCGCCTCGTCCGGGTGCCCGCCTTCCAGCTCCATCGCCCGCGCCGTCAGCAGCACCGCCCGCAGCCGCTTCGCCGTCGCCGCGTCGACGATCCTGGCGTCGGCGTTGGCCGTCAGCGTCGCCAGCGCGCCCTGCCAGTCGCCCGCCTGGCACTGGTAGTCGAAGAGCGCCGTCCCCGCCCACGACGTATGCGGCGCGATCCGCGCCGCCTCCTCGGCGAAGTGACGCGCCGCCGTGTGCTCGCCCTGCCGGCGCGCCTCGACGAACAAGCCCGTGCAGGCCGAGCACCTTCGTCTCGTCGGATTCCGACAGCGCCTCGAAGGCGGTGCGCGCCGCCGTCCGGTCGCCGCCGATCTGCGCCGCCTGGGCGGCGAGCAGCAGCACCAGCGGCTCCTTGCCGAGCAGCGATTGCGACTCCTGCGCCGCGCGCCGGGCGGTGCGCGCATCGCCGGCACCGACCGCGATCATGCCGCGCGACAGCGCCCGGTAGCCGCGGTCGCGTCGCCGCGCGCCGAGAAGCTGGCCGACCGCGCGCGGCGTCCGCACCACCAGGCGCAGGATCGCCCCCACCACGATGATCGCCGCGAAGAGCAGCGCCACCGCCGCCGCCGCGATCATCAGCGAGGTGCGTATCTCGTAGCCCTGCCAGTTGATGGTCAGCGCCCCCGGCCGCTCCGCCAGCCACGCGAACCCGGCCGCGAACAGGAAGACGACGACGACGTAGATGAGGACGCGGATCATGGCCGCCCCGTCACTTCGCCGCCGCGCCCGCCGACCCGGTGATACGGGCGACCAGCCGGTCGACCGTCAGCCCGGTCCTGGGCCTTCGCCGCCCACGCGGCGGACGCGTCCTTGCGCGACCGCCGGCAGCGCCTGGCGCTCGCTGAGCGCGGTGGCGAGGTCTCCCCGGTTGACCGCCGCCTCCACCCGCGACAGCACCGCCGGCGGATCGTTGCCGGGCTGCGGCGTCGTCGGCCGCACCGTCACCAGCCCGCGCGCCGAGCCGACCAGCCGCTCGAAGAAGCCCGCGTTGGGATTGGCCGCGGTGGTCGCCGACACGATCGCGTCGGCGACCGCGGGAAACTCCGCCTGGATCTCCGCGACCGTCGGCACTCCGCGCGCCGCCAGCGGCCTGAGCTCGCTCGCCACGTCACCGGCGATGCCGAGCGCCGCGGCGAGGTCGAGATCGGCCACGAACGGTTGATCGCCGTCCGCCGCCCGCTTCAGCGCCACGACGGCGATCGCCCGCGCCGCCTCGTCGCTCTTCGACCTGCGAGGCCGACGTGCCGGCAAGTCCGGCGATCTTGGCGTCGAGCGCGTCGACCCGCTGGCCGAGCGCGGTGAGACGCGTGTCGGCATCGTCGATGCGACCGGCGAGCGCGTTCGTGGCCGCCGTTGTCGCCGCCGTTGCCGTCGTCTCGCCCGCGTTGCCGCTGGCGACCGGCTGCGCCTCCAGCCGCGCCACCCGGTTGGCGAGTGCCGTCAGGTCCTGCGGGCTGGCCGCCGCCGGCACGAAGTCGAGCCGCTTGCCGAGGTCGGCAATCTCCTTCTTCAGCGCGTCCACGTCGCTCTTCGGCGCCAGCGGCTGGATGCCCGATTCCACCGGCAGACACCTTGCCGGCGAGTCCGTCGACATCGGAGCGGAGCGACGGCAGGTCGGCGGTCATCGCCTCGATAGCCGTCAGGCGCCGATCGAGCGCGGCGGCCGAGTCGGCCGCCGATTGCGCCTGCTGCCTTGCCTCGATGGCCGCCGTCCGTCCCGGCACCGGCAGGAATCCGGTCGCCTGCAGCACGATCACCAGCACCAGCGCCGCGACGCCGCCGACCACGCCCGCCGCCAGAAGCCGCACCAGCCCCTCGTTGCGTCGGTGGCGGTGGCGGCGTGCGCCCGCGCGGCGCTTCCTCTTTCGGCGGAGGCGGTGGCGTGGTCGACGCCGATGAGGGCGCCGCTTCGGCGGGCTTGGCCGCGGCCGCCTTCGGCGCCTCGCCGCCCGCCGCACCCGCGGCCGGCTTGTCGCCGCCGGCCTTCTCGGCCTGCAGGTCGATCGTCACCGGCGGCCGCTGGCGACGGTCCTGGCCGCTCCTGCGCTCGCCATCGGCTTTGGTGGCCTTGGGCTTGTCCTCGTCCGCCGCCATGGTCTCCTCGAATGGTCGCCGCGTTTCCGGTCCCTACAATACAGCCTTATCCGCTCGACTGCCATCGACGCGGCTGCAAACCGTCACGCCGGCGGTGGAATGAGCGCGAAGAGGCTCGCCTCGTCCGGCTGCGCCGCGACCCGCACGTCCGCGGCACCGAGACCGGCGAGCGCCGACGGCGACCGCCCGCGACAGCGCGAAAAGGATAGTCCGTTTGAGCCCGGCACCGATACCGGCCGCCTCGACCAGCGCCGCGAAGATCGCCGCCGTCCGTCGCGAATAGAAGAGCGCTCCTTCGATCGCCCCGGATTCGATCAGCCCGGCGATTTTCTCATCGAGCCGCGTCGCCGCCACCGCCCGGTAGGCTTCGACCGTGCTTCACCGTCGAACCCGGCGAGCATCGCCGCCACGTCTGCCGCGCGGTCGCGCCCGGCCGGGTAGAGGATCGTCCCGGCGCCTGCGTCGAAGTCGGCCCGCACCAGGTCGGCGAGCGCGGCGACGTCGCCAGCGCCGGTGCGCACATCGCGGAAGCCGGCCGCCCGCGCGAGCGCCGCCGTCGTCCCGCCGACCGCATAGGCCGGCAGCCCCCGCCACGCGCGCGCCGACGGCCAGCCTTCCAACGCCCGCACCGCGTTGCCGCTGGTCAGAATCAGCGCCGCCGGCGCGGCGAGACCCGCCGGCTCGGGCGAAAGGACGATCCCGCATCATCGGCGCCACATCGACCGCGTGGCCAAGCGCGATGAGCCGCCGCGCCGTCTCGCTCGCGTCGGGTTCGGGTCGCGTCACCAGGAGGCGCATTGGCTCAGCCGCCGGTGAAGAAGTCCGGCCCGCCGCGCTCGGCGAGTTCCTGGCCGGCCTCGCCGCCGATCCGTGCCGCCTCCGCCGTCGGTCCCTCACGCCGCGCCTCGTGCGCCTCGCTGCCGTCCGGCTTGATGATGATGCCGCGGAAGTCGACGCGTCCGCCGGCGACCCGCGCCAGTCCACCGATCGGCGTGCGGCATGATCCGCCGAGATGGCGAAGGAACGCCCGCTCGGCGGCGAGCGCGATCGAGGTGTCGCGGTCGTCGATCGCGGCAAGCAGGTCGAGGACGCGCCGGTCGTCGGCGCGCGCCGTGATCGCGATCGTTCCCTGGCCGACCGCCGGCAGCCAGTCGTCCGGCTCGATCAGGCTCCGCGCCCGTCCGGAGAGCCCGAGGCGGGCGAGACCGGCCGCCGCCAGCAGCGCGGCGTCGACAATGCCCTCGCTCACCTTGCGCAGCCGCGTCTCCACGTTGCCGCGCAGATTCACCACCCTGAGGTCCGGCCGCGCCCGCAGCGTCATCGCCTTGCGCCTCGGCGACGAGGTGCCGACCTTCGCCCCTGCCTTCAGCTCGGCAAGCGAAGCCGCCCCCGGCGAGATGAACGCATCGCGCACGTCCGCACGCGGCAGGCAGCGCGGCGATGACGATGCCCTCCGGCAATTCGGTCGGAATGTCCTTGGCCGAATGGACCGCCGCGTCGATCCGCCCCCCGAGCAGCGCCTCGTCGATCTCCTTGGTGAACAGCCCCTTGCCGCCGAAGTCGATCAGCGGGCGGTCGGTGATGCGGTCGCCGCTGGTGGTGATCGGAACGACGGCGATCGCACCCTCTCCGTGGACGGCCGCCAGCGCCCGGCGCGCGCTTTCCGTCTGCGTCAGGGAAAGCGGGCTGCCCCTCGCGCCGAGGGTGAGGGTTCCGATACTGGTCTCGGCCGATTGCACCGCGTCTGTCCGGGTGTTAGGGCGTCGCTCGCATGGGACGCAACGAGCCCCTCTTATCACCCGATTTTCCCCTCGCCGACAAGCAAGCGCACGCTGCCGTCCGCGACCGCCGGTTGGCGAGATGATCGTCCTCGGCATCGAAACGAGCTGCGACGAGACCGCCGCCGCCGTGGTGGAGCGCGGCGCCGACGGCGGCGGCCATATTCTCTCCGACGTGATTCTGTCGCAGGTCGCCGACCACAGCGCCTTCGGCGGCGTCGTCCCGGAGATCGCGGCGCGCGCCCACGTCGAGGCCCTCGATCGCATCGTCGCCACCGCGATGGCCGAGGCGGGCAAGTCCTTCGCGGACCTCGACGCGGTCGCCGCCACCGCCGGCCCCGGCCTCATCGGCGGCGTCCTGGTCGGCCTCACCACCGCCAAGGCGATCGCGCTCGCCGCCGGCAAGCCGCTCCTCGCCGTCAACCACCTCGAGGGCCACGCCCTTACCGCCCGCCTCACCGACGGCATCGACTTTCCTTATCTCCTCCTCCTCGTCTCCGGCGGCCACAGCCAGTTCCTCGCCGTCGAGGGCGTCGGTCGCTATCGCCGCTCGGCACCACCATCGACGACGCCCTCGGCGAGGCATTCGACAAGGCCGCCAAGCTCCTCGGCCTCCCCTATCCCGGCGGCCCGGCGGTGGAAGCAGCCGCCCGTTCGGCGAGTCCCGCCCGCGTCGCGCTGCCGCGCCCGCTGATCGACCGGCCGGGCGCCGACTTCTCGTTCTCCGGCCTGAAGACGGCGCTCCGCCTCGCCGCCGAGGCCGCGGCACCCCTGTCCGATCAGGACGTCGCCGATTTCTGCGCCTCGTTTCAGGCGGCGGTGACGGACATCGTCGCCAACCGCGCCGCCCACGCCATGGCAGCCTTCCTCACCGATCACGACGCACCGCCCGTCCTGGTCGTCGCCGGCGGCGTCGCCGCCAACGAGGCGATCCGTGCCGCGCTCCGCGAGGCCGCGACCGAACGCGGCTTCCGTCTGGTGGCGCCGCCGGCGCGTCTATGCGCCGACAACGGCGTGATGATCGCCTGGGCCGGGCGCCGAACGCCTCGCGCTCGGCCTCACCGATCCGCTGACCGTGCCGGCCCGGCCGCGCTGGCCGCTCGACGCCAGCGCCGGCGCGCAGGGGCGCACGCGCATGACCGGCTCGATCGGCATCGTCGGTGGCGGCGCCTGGGGCACCGCGCTGGCGCTCACCGCCGTCCGCGCCGGCCGGCGCGCGACGCTGTGGGCCCGCGATGCCGCGACCGTCAGCCGACATCAACACCGCGCGCGAGAACCCGCGCTACCTGCCCGGCATCCCCATCGACCCTGCCGTCGCCGCCACCGGCGACATCGGGGAAGCAGCGACCGCCGACGTGGTGGTGCATCGCCGTTCCCGCCCAGACCGTCCGCGCCGTCGCGCTGGAGCTCGCGCCCCACCTCGCCCCCGGCACGCCGGTGGTCGTCGCCGCCAAGGGTCTGGAGCGGGGCACCGACAAGCGCATGTCCGAGGTGCTGACCGAGGTCGTGCCGCAGGCGATGCCGGCGGTCCTATCGGGCCCGAGCTTCGCCGCCGACGTCGCCCGCGGCCTGCCGACCGCGGTCACCATCGCCACCCACGACGAGCGCCTGGCGCTCGACCTCTGCCGCGTCTTCGGCTGCCCGACCTTTCGCCCCTACGCCGAGACCGACATGATCGGCGTCGAGATCGGCGGCGCCGTCAAGAACGTTCTCGCCATCGCCGCCGGCATCGTTTCCGGCCGGCATCTCGGCGCCAGCGCCCTTGCCGCGCTGATCGCGCGCGCCTTCGCCGAGCTGAGGCGTCTCGGCCAGACGCTCGGCGCCCGCCCCGACACGCTCATGGGCCTCTCCGGCCTCGGCGACCTGGTGCTCACCTGCTCCGGTCCCCAGTCGCGCAACTTCTCATACGGCGCCCTCATCGGCGCCGGCGGCGACCGCTCCGCCCCGCATCCCCTCGTCGAGGGCATCGCCACCGCCGCCGTCGCCCGCGACCTTGCCCGCCACCACGCCATCCTCATGCCGATCGTCGAGGCGGTCGCCGCCATCCTCGACGACACGCTGACCGTCGAGGCGGCGATCGACAGCCTGATGACCCGTCCTCTCAAGCGCGAGGCCGACTGAGCGGTGGACGGCAGTTCGGCCTCCGACTAAGTTTCCGTTCCGTCGCCCAACCATCGCGAGCGTATGAGCATGGCCTATTGGCTGTTCAAATCCGAGCCGGAAGCCTGGTCGTGGGATCAGACCGTCAAGGACGGTCGCAAGGGCACCGAGTGGACCGGCGTCCGGAACTTCACCGCCCGCAACAACATGCGCGCCATGAAGAAGGGCGACCAGGGCTTCTTCTACCATTCCGGCGGCGACAGGCAGATCGTCGGCATCGTCGAGGTGGTCAAAGAGGCCCATCCGGATTCCACCGACGAGGCCTGGCAGTGCGTCGACATCGCCGCGGTGAAGCCGGTGCCGAAGCCGGTGACGCTTGCCGGCGGTCAAGGCCGACAAGGCGCTCGCCGGGATGGCGCTGGTGCGCCTGTCGCGCCTGTCGGTACAGCCGGTCACCGACGCCGAGTGGAAGCGCGTCTGCAAGATGGGCGGCCTCTAGGAGCAGATAATTTTCGTCGTTTTGGTAGGGAGCGCGGCCGTGTCCGTGGTCCCGGCCGCCGCTCACGGATTCGTGAACGGCACCGGGGAAGGCATGTCGCCGGCAATCCGTATAGTCGCACTTCAGGGGAGCATTTGGTGACAGGCCGCATCCACCCGGCCTGTGTTGGGAGACCACCGATGATCCGTGCACGGTCCCGCAGGCCGCGATTTTTCGCGCGCAAAAATCCGATCGCAATCGCCCTTGTCGCGTCGGCGCTTGTGGCTGCTGGCGCCACCGCCGTCTTTTCGGACGACGACGATCACTCCGTCGACAGTCCCCTTACCGACTATGGTGACATCACGCTGACGCAGAAGAACTACGACCAGATTCTGGCGGAGGTCACCTCGTCCGGCAAGCAGGAGTACGACAGCGCGACCGTCAACACCGGCGGCAGCTCGCCCTTCACCTTTGACATCAGCACGCAGTGTGCGGCCGGCACTTCCGGCAACGTCCTGCCGCCGATCACCGAGATCGAGACCGGCGGCGTTTTGCAGGAAGTGTGGCTGGGCGGCCCGATCGTCTGGCTGAAGCGCTGGACGCCGGGCTACGGCGGCGGCGATGGCAAGGACTTCACCCTGAACACGCTCAATCAGGACGACATCGACGAACACAATCTCGACGTCGAAGGGTTCAGCCCCGAATCCTCCATTCCCGACGGCACCACGTCGGTGCAATACCAGATCGACCAGATCAAGCAGGCCGCCATCGATCGCTGCAATGCGCGGCTTCAAAACGTCAAGCAGAACCACCCCAACTTCACCGACCCGGTCGCGTTCATCTCCTCGGGCGGCATCGTCGATGTTCTTTGGGACAATACCTGGGCCAGGCAGGTTTGCCGGCATCAGCGCATCTACCTCGATGGCGAAGACGGCTCGGCCGGTCATTCCGACATCTTCGATCGCACGGCGCAGACCGGCAACATGACCGTCGTCGGCAAGGTTCGCTGCATCTCGCCGTACGAGGCGCCGTCGCCGGCATCCAACGACATCGCCCAGGCGTTCGGCGTCCTCAGCGCCGAACTCGACGCCAATCCGAATTTCTATCGCGGCGCGTGTCCGGCCAACGTGATCTTCAACGCGTCCGTGGTCACCCAGGGCGTCGGTCAGCTCCAGGTCGAGATCCACAACCAGAACGGCGAGTTGCGGCTGACCAGGACGATTGACGTCACGCACGTCGGGCCGCAGAACTTCTCCTTCTTCGATACCTTCGACTACCCCGACATCGCCGGTTCCGGCGACTTGACCACGCCGGGCGGCGGCGGTGGCGGTGGCGGTCCGGTGATCACGACGCCTCCGCCCAATCCCGACCCGGCAGGACCGGTCCTCGTCGCGCCGGGCGGCGGTGGCGGCGGCGGCATCCCGCCGGGCCCCGGCAACATCCAGGTCAAGCCCAACCCGCCCAACGTTTATTCCGGCTGGTATCGCCTGACGGTGACGAAACCGACCGGCACCGGAGTCAAATCGCCCATCGCCAACTACAAGGTCATCTGCGAGAAGCCCGAGCCCGGCCCGCAGATCGCCTCGCCCGTTCCCGAATGCTTCGGCGGCATCGTTGCCGGCGGCCAGTGCGTCTGCGACGACGGCCAGACCCCGGTCAACGGCCGCTGCATCGCCGGAAGTTTCGCCGCCCTGCCGCCGCTCTGCGAAGGTGGCGCGATCGTCGCCAGCCAATGCGTCTGTCCCGAGGGCCGGCATGTGGAGGATGGCCGCTGCGTGCCCAGCGTCGTCATCGACTGCGCGCCGGGGTACATCCGGCGGGGGGCCGCGTGCATTCCCTGCCCGCCCGGTACCCAGGCATCCAGCGGTGCGTGTCTGGTGTCGCTCCCCGAAGCGCAACAGCCGCTGCCACCGCTGCCGCCCGGCCCGCAAATTCCCCCGGGCCCGCTGCCGCCGCAGCCTCCCCGACCCGCTCCGCAGGTCTCGATACCGACCCCGCTGCCGCTGCCGCCGCAGCCGCCGACTGTGCAACCGACGCCTCCGCCGGTCTTCATACCGCCCGCCGTGCAGCAACCGCCGCCGCGGCAGCCGCAGGTCGTCGTCACCTGCACCGGTGGCACCGTCCAGGGACAGGATTGCGCCTGTCCGCCGCGCTGGACACGCCAGACGGTGCGGATCGCGCCGACCGCCCGCATCTATAACTGCGTGCCGCCCCAACCGGCGAGGTAGGGCTACCGGGCCGCCACAGTTCAACTGACGGAGGCCCGATGGCACGCACGGGTGCGTTGCCGGCGAGCGTAGCGCGTATCTTCATGTTCCTGGCGGCCTCGGCGATTGCCGGGGCCGTTTGGGCCGCGGCCGGCACTCCGTTTGCCTCCCTCTCGTGTCCACAGCCGTTCGTCGCGAACGCCGCGGTAACCGCTTGCGTGTGCCCGATCGGGATGGAACCGTTGGCGGACACGTGCATCCCGTCAATGCCGACCATGGTTGCCCCAGCGGGCCCGTCGCCGGCGGCCGGGCCGCCACCGTTCCCGCCACCGCCGCGACCACTACCGGTGCCCGGACCGATCTACCGCCCGCCCGGACCGCCGGCGCCGCCTGTCCCAACGCCGTTCCCGGCTCCCCAGCCGGCACCACCGCCGCCTCCGCCGTTGACAGGGCCGCCGCCGTCGACCGCCCATCCGCCGTCGCAGCCGCCGCCACCGCCAGCGGTGCCGCTGCCGCCCTCGGGCCGGTGATCGTGAGCGCCGGCGCTGCCCTCGCCGTCGTCACAGCCGCTGGTCACCTGCACCGGCGGCACGGTCCAGGGACAGGATTGCGCCTGTCCGCCGCGCTGGACGCGCCAGACGGTGCGGATCGCGCCGACCGCCCGCATCTACAACTGCGTACCGCCGCAGCCGGCGCGCTGACCGCGCCTCACTTGCGTCGCGACTGCGTTCGGGGTTTTAACTCCTGCAAGCGGCCTCAAAGGCCACGACCCAAGCGGGAGGAGCGAGATGTCAGAGGTGAAGATCCATCCGGTTCCGGCGGAATGGAAGAAGCGCGCTTACATCGACAACGACAAGTACCTCGCCATGTACAAGCGCTCGGTCGAGGACCCTGACGCCTTCTGGGCCGAGGAGGCGAAGAAGCGCGTCGACTGGATCAAGCCGTTCACCAGGGTCAAGAACACCTCCTTCAAGGCGCCCGACGTCTCGGTCAAATGGTTCGAGGACGGCACCCTCAACGTCTCCGCCAACTGCCTCGACCGCCACCTCGCCAAGCGCGGCGACCAGACCGCCATCCTGTGGGAGCCGGACGATCCCAACGGCGAGGTCCGTCGCATCACCTACCGCCAGCTCCACGGCGAGGTCTGCAAGCTCGCCAACGTGCTGAAGGCCCACGGCGTCAAGAAGGGCGACCGCGTCACCATCTACCTGCCGATGATCCCGGAGATCGCCTACGCGATGCTCGCCTGCGCCCGCATCGGCGCCGTCCATTCGGTCGTCTTCGGCGGCTTCTCGGCCGAGGCGCTCGCCGGCCGCATCGAGGATTGCCGCTCCGGCTACGTCATCACCACCGACGAGGGCCTGCGCGGCGGCCGCAAGGTGCCGCTGAAGGCCAACACCGACGAGGCCATCCGCATCGCCGAGCGCGACGGCTCCATCGTCCGCCACGTCATCGTCGTCCGCCACACCGGCGGCAACGTCACCATGCAGCCCGGCCGCGACGTCTGGTACCACGAGGTCATCGCCGGCGCGTCCGCCGATTGCCCGCCGGAGGAGATGAGCGCCGAGGACCCGCTGTTCATCCTCTACACCTCCGGCTCGACCGGCAAACCCAAGGGCGTGCTCCACACCACCGGCGGCTATCTCCTCTACGCCGCCATGACCCACCAGCTCATCTTCGACTACCACGACGGCGACATGTACTGGTGCGCCGCCGACGTCGGCTGGGTCACCGGCCACAGCTACATCGTTTACGGCCCGCTCGCCAACGGCGCCGTCACCCTCATGTACGAGGGCGTCCCCAACTGGCCGACGCCGTCGCGCATCTGGCAGGTGATCGACAAGCACAAGGTCAACATCCTCTACACCGCACCGACGGCGATCCGCGCGCTGATGGGCGCCGGCGATTCGCACGTCAAGCAGACCTCGCGCGCCTCGCTGAGGCTGCTCGGCACCGTCGGCGAGCCGATCAATCCGGAAGCGTGGGAGTGGTATTACCGCGTCGTCGGCGACAGCCGCTGCCCGATCGTCGACACCTGGTGGCAGACCGAGACCGGCGGCGTCCTCATCACGCCGCTGCCCGGCGCCACCGACCTCAAGCCCGGCTCCGCCACCCGTCCCTTCTTCGGCATCAAGCCGGCGATGGTCGACGGCGACGGCAAGCTGATCGAGGGCGCCGGCACCGGCAACCTTGTCATCACCGATTCATGGCCGGGCCAGATGCGCACCGTCTACGGCGACCACAAGCGCTTCGTCGACACCTACTTCGTCACCTACCCCGGCTACTACTTCACCGGCGACGGCTGCCGCCGCGACGAGGACGGCTACTGGTGGATCACCGGCCGCGTCGACGACGTGCTCAACGTCTCCGGCCACCGCATGGGCACCGCCGAGATCGAGTCGGCGCTGGTCGCCCATCCCAAGGTCTCCGAGGCCGCCGTCGTCGGCTACCCGCACGACATCAAGGGCCAGGGCATCTACGCCTACGTGACGCTGATGGCCGGGATCGCTCCCTCCGAGGAACTGCGCAAGGAACTGATCCAGTGGGTGCGCCGCGAGATCGGCGCCTTCGCCCATCCCGACCTCGTCCAGTTCGCGCCCGGCCTGCCCAAGACCCGCTCCGGCAAGATCATGCGCCGCATCCTGAGGAAGATCGCCGAGGACGATTTCTCCAACCTCGGCGACACCTCGACGCTCGCCGATCCGGCGGTGGTCACCGACCTGGTCGACAACCGCCAGAACAAGCGCACGTCGGCTTGACCCGAGCAATTCCAGGAAAAGTGTGAAGCACTTTTCCGTTCGGGATTGCACCAATGCCCCAACGCGAAAGGCCCGGCTCGCGCCGGGCCTTTCCTTGTCTCATGCCGTGACCGTTGCGGTCAGGCCATCTGCTCCTGCATCGACTTCGACAGCGGCATGATCTGGTAGAGGCCAGACAGCCCGACGAGGATGTAGATGAGCTTCAGCAGGATCGGCGAGAAGCCGAAGATCGCCGCTACGAGATTGAATTCGAACAGACCGATCAAACCCCAGTTGATTGCGCCGATGATGACCAGGATCATCGATATGACGTTAAGCCATTTCATTTCGGGTCCTCCGATGGTTTCCCCATCCCTCCCCGCAGGCGCGCCCCGGGCCTTCAGCGGCCGCTCTCGGTAACTGGAACCGAATCACACCCGCGCGCATGGTGATCCTGTCCGCCCCGCGCTTCAATATGCTCCGCACAATTATTGGGCAGGCCCCTCACCCGCCGAGCCCCGCCAGCGCGCACCAGTCGCCCCGCGCGCCGCCGTCGTAGGCGCGCACCAGCCCGCTCGCCAGCATCTGGGCGGCGAGGTCAGCCCCCGCGCCGTTGGTCGACGTCCGCATCGACCCGGCCGCCGTACTTGTCCGCCGAGATGTTGGTCAGCGACAGCCCGCCGCGCGGCCAGCACCGTCAGCCGGGCCCTGGCCGCGTCGCCTCTCTCCCGCTCGCTCGCGCACCGTGCCCGGCCGCCGGTCTCCGGCGCGTCGATGCCCCGGATGCGCACCTGCACCGTCAGGTCGAGGTCGAGCCACAGGCGGGCGCGCACCTCGATGCTGTCGCCGTCGATCACCCGCACGGTTTCCGCCGTGACCGGACCGGCGAAGCGCTCGCCGGCGTCCGCGCCCGCGCCCGCCAGCATCGCCGCCGCCCCCATCGCCAGCCTCAACCACAGCCGTAACATCGGCGCCCCGTCTCACGAATCGGAATGAGGAATATATTCACATTCCGTTCTCGTCATCAATGGTAAACGATACAACCTGAATGATGGAACATACCACGAACCTACACGCTATGCGAGCATAAACGACCTTGCGCCGATTTCATCCGCACTGGGCCGCGCCGCCGCCTTGCGGGCGCCACAGCCCCATCCCATCATTATTGGCGGGCGTCATCGCCGGCCCGGCGCTGGTCCGCGTGCCGCGGCCCGTCACGAAAACCGAAGAAGATGAACACGCTACGAACCGGAATGCTGCTGGCGGCCCTGACCGCCATCTTCGTCGGCGTCGGCTACCTCGTCGGCGGCGGCGGTGGCGCCGTGATCGCCTTCCTCGTTGCTGCCGGCATGAACGTCTTCAGCTACTGGAATGCCGACCGCCTTGTCTTGTCGATGGCCCGCGCCCGCGAGGTCGATGAGAGAAGCGCGCCCGAGTTCTACGGCCTCGTCCGCGATCTCGCCGCCCGTGCCAACCTGCCCATGCCGCGCGTCTACATCGCCGACAATCCGCAGCCGAACGCTTTCGCCACCGGCCGCAATCCCGAGCACGCCGCGGTCTGCGCCACCACCGGGCTTCTTTCGATGCTGTCGCGCGACGAGATTGCCGGCGTCATGGCCCACGAGCTCGGCCACGTCAGGAACCGCGACACCCTCACCATGACAATCACCGCCACCATCGCCGGCGCCATCTCGATGCTCGCCAACTTCGCCCTGTTCTTCGGTGGCTTCGGCGGCAACCGCAACAACAACCCGCTCGGCATCGTCGGCGTTCTTGTCGCCGCCATCGTGGCGCCCGTCGCCGCCCTTCTGGTGCAGATGGCGATCAGCCGCACGCGCGAATATTCCGCCGACCGCGCCGGCGCCGAGATCAGCGGCAGCCCCGCTTCCCTCGCCTCGGCGCTCGCCAGGATCTCCAACGCCGCGAAGCGCATCCCCAACGTCCCCGCCGAACGCAACCCGGCGACCGCCCACCTGTTCATCGTCAATCCGCTGTCCGGCGCCCGCATGGACAACCTCTTCTCGACCCACCCCGCGACCGAGAACCGCATCGCGGCGCTGATGGCGATGGCGGACAAATCCCCCCGCGCGACACCGGCGACGGTCGCCGTACCGCGCGTCGGCCGCACCGGCCGCGGCAGCGTCTCGCACGGGCCATGGGGCTGAGCCCGTCCCGCCGACCGGGCCCGACCGCCGCCCCGGGGTTCGCCGCGCGCGCCACCGCCGCCGGTCTGCTGGCGGCGGTGCTCGACGAGCATCGCTCGCTTGACGCGGCCCTCGATGGCGACGGCAGCGATTCCGGCTACGCCGCGCTCGCACCGCGCGACCGTGCGCTCGCCCGCGCCATCGTCGGCGCCGCGCTCCGCCACCACGGCGAAATCACCGCGGTACTTGGCCGCTTGATCGAGCGCCCCCCGCGCAGCGCCGGTAACTTCGCCCGCATCGTCGAGACCGCGGCGGCGCAGATCCTGTTCATGGGCATCGCCGATCACGCCGCCGTCTCCATCGCCATCGACCAGATCGCCGCCGACCCGGCCGCGCGCCGCTACAAGGCGCTCGCCAACGCCGTGCTGAGGCGCCTGGCGCGCGAGGGCACCGAACTTCTCGCCGGTGTCGATGCTGTTGTGGCCGACACGCCCTCCTGGCTCTGGCAGCGGTGGTGCGCGACCTACGGCGAGGCCGATGCGCGGCGCATCGCGGACGCCCATCGTCTGGAGCCCTATCTCGACCTCACCGTGAAATCCGATCCCGCCGCCTGGGCCGGGCGTCTCGACGGCACGGTGCTGCCGACCGGAACGGTGCGCACGATCGCCTCCGGTGCGATCGATGCGTTGCCCGGCTTCGCCGACGGCGCATGGTGGGTGCAGGATGCCGCTGCCGCCCTTCCCGCCCGTCTCGTCGGCGAGGTTGCCGGCAGGCGCGTTGCCGACCTCTGCGCCGCCCCCGGCGGCAAGACCGCGTCCCTCTGCCTGGCCGGCGCCAACGTCACCGCCGTCGATATTTCCGCCCCGCGCCTCAAGCGTCTCGAGGCCAACCTTTCCCGCCTCGGCTTTTGCGCCGACACCGTCGTCGCCGACGTGCTGGCATGGATGCCGGCGCAGCCGTTCGACGCCGTCCTCCTTGACGCTCCCTGCACCGCCACCGGCACCATCCGCCGCCATCCCGACATCGCCTGGCTGAAGCGGCCCGCCGACGTCGCCGCCCTCGCCCGGTTGCAGGCACGCATGATCGACCGCGCCACCGGCTTTCTGAAGCCCGGCGGCACGCTTCTCTACTGCACCTGTTCGCTCGAACCGGAGGAAGGCGAGGCCCAGATCGCCGCCGCCCTCTCCCGCCTGCCCCTCAAGGTGGCGCCGATCGCGCCGGGCGAGATCGGCGGCCTCGCCGAGGTCGTGACGCCGACGGGCGCCGTCCGCACCCTTCCCTTCCACCTCGCCGCGGCGACCGGGCGAATGTCGGGACTTGACGGGTTTTTCATCGCGCGGCTTGTAAAGCGCTGATTTCTTGCCCGTTAACGTCGATGGGGCGATAGTCCGCCGGCGCCGATTCGAGGGCAGGCCGGCGCCTGGCAAAGGGGCTTGAGGAAATGGCGATCGGTTCGCCAACCGGTCAGGGTCGGCAGATGCGCTTCGCCCTCAGCGCCGTCCGCCGCACCCTTGCGCGCCGCTTTCACGGCAGCGCCCTCTATCGCTGGCGCTATGCCGGCGCCGTGCCCGACCGCCTGCTCATCGCCCCGATCGATCTGCGCACCGCCGATCCGACCGTCGCCCTCGACATCTACGCCGGCCGCTGGGTCTTCAACGGCGACGGCATCGACGTCTCCGGCTTCTCGGTCTTCGACGCCGAGCCGCCCAATGAGGAGTGGGCGCGCGCGCTCCATTCCTTCGGCTGGCTCAGGCACCTGCGCGCCTCCGACATGAAGCTGTCGCGCTCCAATGCGCGCAGCCTCATCGAGGAGTGGATCCGTTTCAGCCGCCGCCACGACGCGGTCGCCTGGGAGCCGGAGGTGGTCGCCCGCCGCGTCATCGCCTGGCTGTCGCAGACCCCGCTCTTTCTCGAGGGCTGCGACTTCTCTTTCTATCGGCGCTTCATGCGCTCGCTCACCAGCCAGGTACGCCACCTGCGCCGCGTCGCCTACGACGGCGCCCCCGGCCTGCCGCGCCTGCGCGTCATGATCGCGCTCGCCGCCGCCGCCCTGTCGATGTCCGATCAGCCGCGCTTCCTCAAGCAGGCGACCCGCCGTCTCGACCTCGAGCTGGTCAACCAGATTCTGCCCGACGGCGGCCACGTCAGCCGCAACCCGGCCGCCATCCTCGACGCCCTCATCGACCTCTTGCCCCTCCGTCAGGCCTTCACCGCCCGCGGCAGCCAGCCCTCGCGCATCCTGGTCTCCGCCATCGACCGCATGATGCCGATGCTGCGCTTCTTCCGTCAGGGCGACGGCAGCTTCTCCCACTTCAACGGCGTCGGCGACACCGCCACCGATCAGCTCGCCACCGTCCTCGCCTACGACGACGTGCGCGGCGCGCTGCCCGTCAACGCCCCCCACAGCGGCTATCAGCGCATCGAGGCCGGCGGCACCGTTCTCGTCGCCGACGCCGGCCGCCCGCCGCCCGTCGACTTCAGCCTCGGCGCCCACGCCGGCTGCCTGTCGTTCGAGATGAGCGTCGGCCATCAGCGCCTGATCATCAATTGCGGCGTGCCGGCGCCGAACAACATCCCGCTCCGCCGCCTGGCCCGCACCACCGCCGCCCACTCGACCGCCACCCTCAACGACACCTCGTCGTGCCGCTTCCTCACCCGCGGCATCATGAGCGAGTGGCTGGGCGAGGCGATCGTCACCGGCCCGACCCGCATCGACGTCGACCGCCATGCCGAGGACGGCGGCACCTCGTTGACGCTGCGCCACAACGGCTATGTCGAGCGCTACCACATCGTCCACGAGCGTCGGCTCCACCTCTCCGGCGCCGGCGACCGGCTGGAGGGGGTCGACACCTTCCTGTCGCCGACCGGGGCACCGGTGCGCCGCGGCGGCAAGGATGCCTACGCCATCCGCTTCCATCTCCATCCCAACGTCCGCGCCACCCTGAGCGAGGACGGCTACGCCGTGCATTTCGAGCTCCCCGACGGGGAAAGCTGGCAGTTCGAGACCGACGCCGCCGATCTTGCCATCGAGGAAAGCATCCTGATGTCGGACACCCGCGGCAATCGCCGCGCCGACCAGGTCGTCATCTACGGCCGCGTCCAGCAGAACCCGAGCGTCGCCTGGCACCTGCACCGCACCGCCATCGGCAGCCGCCGCCAGCGCACCGCACTGGTCAAGGACGAGACCGCCGCCGAGGAGTGACATTTGGCGCCGGCTGCCCTGCGCCGCCCGCGGTTCATTGCCCCGGCAAAGCGTGCTAAGCGCTTGGCACCCGCCGAACCCGAGCACCCGACACCGATGGCCATCAAACCGGCGACCGCGCCGCTTCCCGACCTCGTTCCCCTCCGCCGCGCGCTTCTTTCCGTCTACGACAAGACCGGCCTCGTCGACTTCGCCCGCGCGCTCGCTGCTCGCGGCGTCGAGCTGATCTCCACCGGCGGCACCCGCGCCGCGCTCACCGCCGCGGGCATCGCCTCCCGCGATGTCAGCGACGTGACCGGCTTCCCCGAGATCATGGACGGCCGCGTCAAGACGCTCCACCCGGCGATCCACGGCGGCCTGCTCGCCGTTCGCGACGAGCCCGCCCACGCCGACGCCATGCAGGAGCACGGCATCGGCGCCATCGACCTCCTCGTCGTCAACCTCTACCCGTTCGAGGAGACCGCCGCCTCCGGCGCCGACGCGCGCACCATCGTCGAGAACATCGACATTGGCGGCCCCGCCATGATCCGCGCCGCCGCCAAGAACCACGGCTACACCGCCGTCGTTGTCGATCCCGCCGACTACGAAGACCTGACCGCGGCGCTTGCCGCCAACGACGGCGCGACGCCGCTCACGCTCCGCCGGCGCCTCGCCGCCCGCGCCTTCGCCCGCACCGCCACCTACGACGTCGCCATCAGCGGCTGGTTCACCCGCGGCACCTCCGACGCGTTGCCGCCCCTGATGGGTTTCGCCGGGCGCCTCGCCGAGCAACTGCGCTACGGCGAGAACCCCCATCAGATGGCCGGGCTTTATCTCACCGGCGAGCAAGCGCCCCGGCGTCGCCACCGCCCGCCAGGTGCAGGGCAAGCAGCTCTCGTACAACAACATCAACGATACCGACGCCGCCTACGAACTGGTTGCCGAGTTCGACCCCGCCGTATCCGCCGCCGTCGCCATCATCAAGCACGCCAACCCGTGCGGCGTCGCCGTGGCGCCCACCCTCGCCGAGGCCTATCGCAAGGCGCTGCGCACCGACCCGGTGTCGGCCTTCGGCGGCATCGTTGCCCTCAACCGGCCGCTCGACGCCGAGGCGGCCACCGAGATCGTCAAGGTCTTCGCCGAGGTCATCATCGCGCCCGGCATCACCGATGAAGCGGCCGCGATCGTCGCGACCAAGAAGAACCTCCGGCTGCTCGTCGCCGGCGCCCTGCCCGATCCCCGCGCCCGCGACCTCACCGTGCGCTCGGTTGCCGGCGGCCTCCTGGTGCAGGACCGCGACTGGGGCATGGTCGAGGAGGACGCGCTCAAGGTCGTCACCAAACGCACGCCGACAGCGGCCGAGATCGCCGACCTCCTCTTCGCCTGGCGCGTCGCCAAGTACGTCAAGTCGAACGCCATCGTCTACGCCAGGGACGGCGCCACCGCCGGTGTCGGCGCCGGCCAGATGAGCCGCGTCGATTCAGCCATGATTGCCGCGCGCAAGGCGGAGGAAGCGGGCAAAGCGGCCGGCCTCGACCACTCATTGGCGAAGGGAGCGGTCTGCGCCTCCGACGCCTTCTTCCCCTTCCCCGACGGCCTCATCGCCGCCGCCGACGCCGGCTGCACCGCCGTGATCCAGCCCGGCGGCTCCATGCGCGATGACGAGGTGGTCGCCGCCGCCGACGAGCGCGGCATGGCGATGGTCGTCACCGGCATGCGCCACTTCCGCCACTGAAGCAAAAGGCCGAAGGGCCAGGTTTGCGGCTCACCCCGCGATGGCGTCGCCGGCGTCGACCGGTGCCGCGATGCGCCCGCCCGTCGCGACGATTTCGTCGATGAGGATGTCGATGTCCTTGCGACGGGTCCGGTGGTTGGTGATGTTGACTCTGATGACCGTCCTGCCGTTGAGCGTCGTCACCGAAGGGGCGGCGACACCGCCGTTCTGCAAACTGGTCACGATTTGGGCGTTGAGCGCATCCAGCGCCGCCTCCGCCATTCCGGGACTCTCGTAGCGCAGGCAAACGATCGCCAGCGAGACCGGGGCCATGAGTTGGAGCTCCGGGTGCGCGGCGACCCGGTGCGCCAGGTATTCCGCCAGCGCGCAATTGGCCGCGATGCTCTCGCCGAGCCGTTGTGTCCCGTACGTCCGAAACGTCGCCCACACCTTGAGCGCCCGGAAGCCGCGCGACAGTTCGGGACCGTAGTCGCAGAACCACGGCTCCCCCGCGGCCATCCCCTCACTGCTGGAGACGAGATAGTCGGCGCGCGTGGCGAAGGCGGCCCGGTGCAACCGCCCGTCGCGCACCAGCACGCAGCCCGCGTCGTAGGGCACGTGCATCCATTTGTGGAAATCGAAGGCAAGCGAATCCGCCCGCTCGATCCCGGCAAGGCGCGGACGCAACGATTCGCTGAGCGCCGCAAGCGCACCGAAAGCGCCGTCGACATGCAGCCACAGGCCTTCGCCGGCGCAGAGATCGGCGAGCGCCGGAAGATCGTCGATCGCGCCGGTATTCACGGTTCCCGCGCTGGCGACGACGCAGAAGGGTTGTAGCCCGGCGCGCCGGTCCGCCGCGATCGCCTCGGCAAGCGCCGCCGGGTCCATGCGATAAGCCTCGTCCACCGGAACGGCGCGCAGGGCCTCGCCGCCCAACCCCAGCATCTCGAACGCCTTCGCCACGCTGCCGTGCGCCTCGCTCGAGCAATAACCGACCAGGTCCGGGAAGGGGGCGACGCCGTGACGTTTGACCTGGCCGCCGGTCGCCCCGTGGCGCGCGACCGCGAGCGCGACCAGCGTCGCCATCGACGTGCCGCTGAGCAGGAGCCCGCTCGTTCCTTCCGGGAAGCCGAACAGCGTCCGGCACCACTCGATGACCTGCCGCTCGACGTAGATGGCACCGTGCTCGCGACCACCGAGATTGGCGTTCATGACCGCGGCGATCATGTCGGCCATCACCCCGATGGGCGTGCCCGCCCCATGCACCCAGCCGAAGAAGCGCGGGTGCGTGTTGCCGGTCGTGTAGGGCAGTATCGACTCGACCATTTCCTTGCACACCCGCGCCGCCCCATCCGGCTTCGCTGGCAGCGCCCGCTGCAGCGCCGCCTTCGTCCCGGCGGCAACCGGCGTCCACACCGGCTGTTCGGATCGCGTTTCCAGGGACCGCAACGCGGCGTCCAGCACTTCGTGTGCGAGGGCGCGGAACTCCTCCCAATCGGCAGGATCGAGCGAGGTCTTGCTGTGGTCGGGTGTGTCCGGGCGCCCGGCGCCGTCCAGTGCGGCCGCCAGGCGTCGCCACGATTCACGTGGGTCTTCGCCGCTCATCGTACGCAGCACGCTTCAATGGCGGGTCTTCAGCTTGAAGCCACACGAAAGCAGGAAGTCGCGGTAGCGATCGGTCAGGAACCCTTCGCCCTTTGCGAGCTGCGACAGGTTGAAGGCCGAGCCGGCGTTGACCTCGACGACCACCGGTCCGTCATCGCAAAGCGCCACGTCCCACGACTGGAACCGGATCGGCGCGAACACGCGCGCGTTGTCCGTGACGAGGTCGATCACGCGCTTCCAGTGCGGCAGGGTCTCGCCGACCAGCCGCGCCCCGCTGTCGGGATGGTCCGTCAACTCCTCCAGCGTCGGGCCGTCACCGCGTACCACGCGCTGGATGACGCCGGAGCCGGCGTCGATGGCAGCCAGCATGTTGCCCTTGCGCCAGAAGTTGTCGGCGACGTTTCCGGCGCCGGGAATCTTCCATATCGTATGCAGGATTTCCGGCGCGCCGTTCTCGATGATCAGGATGACGCGGACCGTCGAGATCGCATCTCCGTATTTGATGAGGTCGCTGTGCGGACGCAGTACGCTCTGGAACAGATAACCTCGATCCCGGTCGAGCTGCGTGGCGAACTCCTCCATCGATACGCGCTCGTTTCCGGCAAGGCAGAGCGTTCCGCCGTCGCGACCATCGATGCGGCAGCTGCCGAGACTGAAGATGCCGCCAAGCGGCTTGACGAACAGCGGATAGCGGGCGGCGCCGGACAGGAACTCTGAGAGTTCCTTCGCCGTCGACAGCGTTGGCACGCGGCCGAAGCGGCGGCCGGTTTCCAGATAGGCCGCCTGGGTCTCCGGCACCGGTGCGCCGCAGGATTGCAGAAGGCTGTAGGTGAGGAACTTGTCGTCGGCGACGGCTCGCCAGTCGGGGTCGCAGCAGTGCTTGATGATGGCCGGATGGATGCGCTCGGACAGGAAGCGCCGTTTCTCCTCGAAGGGGTAGGCGGCATCGTCGTAGAGCCGGAAATAGTAGTATTCGGCCGGCAGAAGCTTGCCGTCCGCGCGCCCGAGGCGGACGATATCGCTGACCTGGGCGCCGAACGATTTGCCGGTCTGGGTGCGAGCCGCCGCCAGGCACCGCTGTATGTTGAACGCATCACGGTGCGCGGTAAAATCCCGCGCGTCCCGGGTGAAACGCGACTCGTGCGAATCCATCTGGCGGTCCTTCGCGACGCAGACCCAGCCTCTTGCTTAGAACCGAATTGTTAATTTTGCGCTGACCGCCGGCATCGACGGCAGCCTCAGCCCGGACGGAGGAAGCCAATCCCGGGCGCCGCCCTCGTCACCCGCGACCGACCCGCTCCGCCAGCGCCTTGGCGATCTCGGCGAACACCGCCGTCCCAGTCCTCGTGGCGCGTCTGCCGGAACAGCCGCATCGTCGGGTACCACGGCGAATCCGCGCGCCCTTCGAGCCAGCGCCAGTCGGGCCGGTATCGCAGCGCGACCCAGATCGGCCGGCCGAGCGCCCCGGCGAGGTGGGCCGTGCCCGTGTCCGACGTGATCAGAAGATCGAGATTGGCCATCACCCCGGCGACCTCCTCGAGACCGTCCGGATTGTCCTCGATGTCCCGGCGCCGAGCCGCTCGACCGTCATGCCGTCCGGCAGGTCGTCGAGCTGGTCGAGCCCGTCGACCGCCTGGATGCTGATCAGCCGCACGCCGGGCACCTTCGCGAGCGGCGCGAACCGCTTCACCGGTATCGAGCGATAGCGGTCGCGGTAGTAGTTGCGATTGCCCTGCCAGGCGATACCGACCTTGAATCCCTCTGACCCGAGACGCCCGGCCCACGTCTCGATCCGCGCCGGGTCGGCGGCGATGTAGGGCACGGTCTCCGGCCGCGCATCGGCACCGCTACCCAGAACATACGGCAGGCTCATCACCGATACCTGATAGTCGAAGTTCTTTCTGAGCCCGAGGCTCTCCGTCACGTCGATCGTCGCAAACGAGCGCGCCGCCAGACCGGCGAGCACCGGTGCCACCATGAAGGTGACCCTGCCGCCGCGCGCCGCGACTTCCGGCATGAAGCGGGCGAACTGGATGGCGTCGCCGAGCCCCTGCTCGCTGAACACCAGCACCTTCTTGCCGTCGAGCGGCTCGCCGCGCCACTGCGGCGCCAGCTTCGTCAGCGCCAGCCGCTTGAAGCTTGCGTCCCTGATCCGCCACTCGTGCTCGGTCCAGCCGCGCTCGAAACGACCGAGATAGAGCAGCAGCATCGCGTAGAAGTAGCGCGTCCGCGCCAGCTCCGGCTCGAGTTCGATCGCCTTCTCGAACGAAGCGGCCGCTTCCGACAGGTCGCCGAGCTCGGCCAGCGCGATCGCCCGCACCTCGTGGAAATCGTGCCCCGAGGCGCCGAGCCGCTCGGCCACCTGCAACATGTCCCACTGCTCTTCCACCCGCGCCAGCTCGCTCAGCGCCAGCGCGCGCACCACGTAGCCTTCCGGCGCCTTCGGTGCCAGGCGGATCGCCTCGTCCGCCGCTGCCAGCGCCTCATCGAAGCGATTGGCCTTGCACAGCGCCGCCGCCAGCGCCGCCGGCGCCGCCGGGTTGTCCGGGTTCCACTTCACCGCCTGTTCGGCGGCCGCCAGCCGCCTCTTCCGCCCGCTGCATGCGGACAAGGAAGCTGCTCTTGAGGACCAGTGCCTCGGCGTTGTTCGGCTCGATCGCCAGCGCCGCTTCGACCGCCTCCAGCGCCTGCCTGTGCTGGCGCAGCCGGTGGTGCGCGTCCGCCCGACCGATGTGCGCCTCGGCCTTGTTCGGCTGCAGCGCCGCCGCCTGCCGGAAGGCGGCGAGCGCCTCGATCAGCCGGTTCTTGACGATCAGCGCCAGACCCCGGTTGAGGTGCGCGTCGGCGAGTGTCGGGTCTTTCCTTCAGCGCCCGGTCGTAGGCGGCAATCGCTTCATCGGGCCGGTCGAGCTGCTTCAGGATGTTGCCGCGATTGAAGTGCGCCGTCGCATAGTCCGGGCGATAGCGCAGCGCCCGTTCCTCCGCCGCCAGCGCCTCCTCCAGGCGTCCCATTTCCTGCAGCGCGACGCCGCGGTTGGAGTGCGCTTCCGGAAACGAGGGGGCCATTTTCACTGCCGCATCGAACGCCTTGAGCGCGTCGCGCGGATTGCCCTGCTTGAGGCGGATGTCGCCGAGGATGTTGAACCCGATCGGGTGTCTGAGCGCCTGCCGGTTGCCCTCCAGCACCTTGACCGCCTCATCGAGGCGGCCGGCCTGGATGGACGCGATGGCGGCGGCCAGCGCGTTGGCGACGTCCTGACCGGGATCCCCGTTGCGGCTCATGACGCCGCCGCCTGTCGCGCGGTGTCGGCGAGCGCACCGGCGATGTCGGCGAACACCGTCTCCCAATCGCCGCGGCGCCGCTGACGGAAGAGCCGCATCGTCGGGTACCACGGTGAGCGCGTCTCGCCCCGCCTGTCCTGCCAGCGCCAGTCCGCCACCTGCGGCAGCGCCACCCACACCGGCCGGCCCAATGCACCGGCGAGATGCACCACCGCCGTATCGGAGGAAATGACCAGATCGAGATTGGCCATCAGCGCGGCGAGGGCGTCGAAGCCGCCGCTCTCGTCACCCGGCCCGGCGCCGAAGGTCTCGACCGTCATTCCCGCCGGCAGGTCGGCCAGCTGGTCGAGGCCGTTGACCGCCTGCGCGCTGATCAATCGCACCCCGCCGACGGCCGTCAGTGGTCGAAACTGCGTGAGCGGCACCGAGCGCCAGCGATCGCCCCGGTACGACGGGTTGCCCTGCCAGGCGATCCCCACCTTGAAGCCCCCGCCACCAAGCCGATCGCGCCACGTCGCGATGAGCGTATCGTCCGCGAACAGGTACGGCACCGCGTCGGCCACCGTTTCGCCACCGGTCTTCAGGACGTGCGGCAGGCTCATCAGCGCCACGTGAAAATCGAAGCCGGTCCGTTGGCCGAGCCCGTCGGTCACGTCGATCGACGGCAGGGCGCGCCTGACGATTTCCTTCAGCGGCGGCTGCACCATCAGCGTGACCGTCGCGCCGCGCTCCGCCACCAGCGGCAGGAACCGGAGGAATTGGAGGGTGTCGCCAAACCCCTGCTCGGGGATGACGAGGATCTTCTTTCCCGCGATCGGTTCGCCGCGCCATTGCGGCGCGAGGTCGCGCAGGGTGGAGCGGGTGTAGTCCGGCAGCTTCAGCCGCCACTCGTACTCCGCCCAGCCGCGTTCGAACGCGCCGGCGGCGAGCAACTGGTAGGAATAGTGCGTATGGACAGACGCATTGTCGGGCTCGGCCGCGATGGCGCGTTCGTAGGACGCCAGCGCCGCATCCGCTTCACCGAGTTGCGACAGGGCGAACGCCCGCGCCTCGTGAAGCAGGCGATTGCCGCCGCCGAGGTCCTCCGCCGTTTGCAGCGCCTCCAGTTGCTCCTGGTACTGCCCCGATTCGCCGAGAACGAGACCGCGCGCCAGATGGCCGTGATGGTCGGCCGGATCGAGGCGTATCGCCGTGTCGGCGGCGGCAAGCGCGTCATCGAACTGCTTGAGTTTCCACAGCGCCATCGCCCGCGCCGCGTGCGCGCCCGCGTCGTCCCGGATCGCTGGCGAGGCGCATGTCGGCCACGGTCAGGGCCTCGTTCGTGAGATCGTGCTTGAGGTCGCGCACGTCCGGGTCGTCCGGCGCGACGGCAAGGGCCGATTCGAGAATTGCCAGCGCCTCAGGCTTTCGGCCAAGCGCACCGAGGGCCTTGGCCTGACCGAGATAGGCGCCGATGAGGTCCGGTGCGAGCTTCCGGGCCTCCTGGAAATCGGCGAGCGCTTCGGCGGTTCGATTCGTTTCCATCAGCGCCGCGCCGCGGTTCAGCCGCGCCTCCACGAGCCCCGGCCTGTCCTTCAGGGCCTTGTCGTAGGCGGCGATCGCCTCATCGAATCGCTGCATCTGTTTCAGGATGTTGCCGCGGTTGAAGTGGGCCGTCGCATAGTCCGGCCGATGGCCGAGCGCCCGTTCCTCCGCCGCCAGCGCCTCGTCCAGCCGGCCCATCTCCTGCAACGCGACGCCGCGGTTTGCGTGCGCCTCCGGAAACGACGGGGCGAGCTTCACCGCCGCATCGAATGCCTTGAGCGCCTCGCGCGGGTTGCCCTGCCTGAGGCGGACGTCACCGAGGATATTGAACCCGACCGGCGTCTTCAGCGCCTGCCGGTTTGCTTCCAGCACCCTGACCGCCTCGTCGAGCCGGTCGGCCGCGATGTGCGCGATCGCGTCGTCGAGCGCCTTGCGAAGCGCCTGCTGGTCGGCGGCTCCCTTGAGCTTGAGACGGTTGGGGCTCATGCGCCGGGCAAACTAAAGCAATTGCAGGAAAAGTGGGCACCACTTTTCCGTCCGCGATTGCGTGGAGACAAATGCCAAGTGCAGGAAAAGTGGATTCCACCTTTCCGTCCGCGATTGCATGAAATCGAGGACTGAAGCCGGTCACGGCCACCTCTATTCGACTCTTGCCCGGTTCTCCGGAATCAATGGAACAAAACAGGAACACAATTATCGTCCGTCAGGCTGAAACACCATGCAAGTCAATGCCTTGGCGGAAGCGGGGCTGGCCCGCCTGCGCCGCCGCATCGCCGCGATCGAAAAAAGGCCGCCCTCCGCGGAAAACGGCATTGTCGTTCGTCCGTCCCCTCTCGGCCGTCCTTCATCGGCGCTCCTGCCCTTCGCGATTCCCGGCCTCGACCGCATGCTCGCTGGCGGCCTTCGCCGCGACGCCCTCCATGAAATCCGCGGGAGTCTCGCCCGCGACGCCGCCGCGGCGACCGGCTTTGCCGCCGCCATCCTGGCGCGGCTGACCCGGCAGGACGACCGTCCGATTCTGTGGGTCGCGGAAGCCGCGGCCACCCGCGAGGCCGGCCAGCCCTATGGCGCCGGGCTCGATCGTTTCGGCCTCGATTCCCGTCGCCTGATCGTCGTCCAGGTGAGAAAGCCCGGCGACGCACTGTGGGTCTGCGAGGAGGGGCTCTCCTGTCGCGGCCTTGCCGCGGTGCTGACCGAGGTGAGGGGCGAGCCGCGCCTGCTCGACCTCACCGCCTCGCGCCGTCTGGCGCTGCGCGCGCGAGAGAGCGGCGTCATGGGCCTCCTGTTGCGCCAGAGCGATCGGCCGCAACCGGGCGCAGCGACGACCCGCTGGCTGGTCGCGCCCCGTCCGGCAACGACCCTCGACGATTACCCGGCCGGCATCGGCGACCCGTCCTGGCGTCTGACGCTTGAACGCAACCGCCTCGGCGCCACCGGCACCTTCGACGTGGAGTGGGATCATGGCAGATGTCGTTTCGTCCCCGCCGCCGGCATCGGCGCGTCGCATTCTTTCCCTGTCGCTGCCCTATCTGTCGACCGACCGCATCTGGCGCGAGATCAGCGGGCGCTCGTGGCGCTGCGACGAGCCTCGTGAACCCGCTCCCCTCGCCATCGTCGCCAGGGTAAGGAGCGCGCTCCGCCTCGTCGCCCTCGACGAAGCGGCCGAGAAGCTCGGCCTGCAGCCCGGGCAGCCGCTCGCCGACGCCCGCGCCATGATCCCGGCCCTTGCCGTCGCCGACGACGACCCCGCCGCCGACCGCGCGCTCCTGGAGGCCGTCGCCGACTGGGCCGAGCGCTACACGCCCCTCGTCGCCCTCGATTCGATCAACAGGCAGGGACTGGTTCTCGACATCACCGGGTCGTCCCATCTCTTCGGCGGCGAGACGGCGCTCCTTGCCGACCTCGTCGCCCGGCTCGAGGTCCAGGGCTTCCTCGCCGAGGCGGCGATCGCCGATACGCCGGGCGCCGCCTCC
This sequence comes from uncultured Alphaproteobacteria bacterium, assembly GCA_963826055.1. Classification (GTDB taxonomy): domain Bacteria; phylum Pseudomonadota; class Alphaproteobacteria; order Rhizobiales; family Kaistiaceae; genus JBBDMC01. The sequence goes on from CAWGVO010000005.1 coordinate 40,327, forward strand.
GCCGTCGCCCGCTTCGGCGGACCGTCGGTCGTACCCCAAGGACGGTAGTGCGGAAATTCTGGCGCCCCTGCCGCTCGCCGCGCTCCGCCTCGACCGCGAGACCGTCTCGGCGCTTGACCGCGTCGGCCTGAAGCAGATCGGCCAGATCATCGACGCACCGCGCGGCCCTCTTGCCGCCCGCTTCGGCGCCACGCTCATCCGCCGTCTCGATCAGGCACTGGCCCTCGAAGAAGAAGCGATCAGCCCGCGCCGTCCGGTGCCGGCGATGATCGCCGAGCGTCGCTTCGCCGAGCCGATCACCCGCGAGGAGGATATCGCCGCCACCCTCGCCTCCCTCGCCGCAACGCTGGCGAAGAGTCTGGAGACCCACGGGCTCGGCGCCCGCCAGCTCGAGCTCGCCCTCTTCCGCGTCGATGGCGCCGTCCGGCGCATCGTCGTCGGCGCCGGCCGTCCGTTGCGGGACCCCCGGCTCGTGCTCGCTCTCTTCCGCGAAAAATTTGCCGGCCTCGCCGAAGCCATCGACATGGGCTTCGGCTTCGACATGGCCCGTCTTTCGGCGCGCGCCACCGCGCCCCTCGATCCCGCCCAGATCGATCTTGCCGGCAGCGCAACCGCCGCGGCCGATCTCGACGGACTGATCGACCGCGTCGGCGCGCGTCTCGGACCGGAGCGGGTGACCCGCATCCGAGCCACGGGCAGCCACATCCCCGAGCGCGCCGAGGCTCTTGTCGCGGATGACCCCTCACCGCAACGGACAGGAGGGATGACGCGAAGCATGATGGACGGGGCGCTGACTGCCCGACGGAGACCCTGAGAAGGCCGGCAACGATCTCATCGATCGCCCGCTGCGCCTGTTCGCCAGACCCGAGCCGGTCGACGCGATCGCCGAGGTGCCCGACGGTCCGCCGGTGCGCTTCCGCTGGCGGCGCGCCCTCTATCAGGTCGCCCGCGTCGAGGGACCGGAGCGCATCGCGCCGGAATGGTGGCTCAACGACGGTCCCACCCGCGATTATTTCCGCGTCGAGGATCCGGCCGGCCATCGTTTCTGGCTGTACCGCGAGGGCCTGTACGGCCGCGAGCGCATGACCCCGCGCTGGTATCTGCACGGGGTGTTCGGATGAGACTCGCTATCCGTTCGAAAAGCGATCGCGGCTTAAAGCTGCGACAGGACCAGGTCCGAGGTCCGCTCCATGGGAGCGCCGGGCGCCGGGCGGTCGTTGATCATGATCCTGAGGCTGCCGGCGCCTGCGTTTTCGATCACCAGCGTCGCCTTGGTATCGCCGTTGACCGGCTTCGGATAGGTGATGGTGAGTTCGACGACGTTGCCGTTGCGCTTGCCGGAAAGGCGCGCCGGGCCAACCTTGGCGCCGATATATGTGCCGCTGTAGCGGCCGGACGCCGGGTCGTATGTCAGGTCGGCGATCATCGGACGGCTGATCATGGCGATCCCGCAATTGCCCTGGACGACGATGTGGTTGTCGCCGGGCTCGCCGACCGCGCTGCAGCTCACATGCACCGAAAGGGCGTCCTTGGTCACGGTGCCGGCGCCGGTCCAGTTTCCCTTGAAACGGCTGAGGAAGCTGCTTTCGGCGGCACTGGCCGGCGCACTCGCCGCAACGGCGAGGACACAGGCGAAACCGATGGCAGCGAGGATACGGGCTTTCGTGACCATGATGTCGGCGATTTTCTTAAAACCAAGTTGAACGCGGACGAACACGAAAAGTTACAATCCATTGCCTGTCAGCGCGGCGAAAGTATGGCATGCACGAAACGTGCCTGTCGTGAGCGACGGTGTTGTTAACATGAACGCGCCGCGAAAGACAAAAGACCACTTTGCGTCGAACTAGCGGACAGCAGGAGACGCGGGGCCGGCGACACCAGACAACCGAGAATGAAAAATTCGCCGAGCTCGCCGTCACCACCAATTTCTCCTTCCTCACCGGCGGCTCGCACCCGGAGGAGCTTGCCTTCACCGCCGCCAAACTCGGCCTCTCCGGCATCGCCGTCGCCGACAGGAACACGCTTGCCGGGGTGGTGCGCGGCCACCTCGCGGCGAAGGAAGCGGGTCTTCGCTACGCCGTCGGCTGCCGTCTTTCGTTTCGTGACGGCGCGCCCGACATCCTCGCATGGCCACGCGACCGCGCCGCCTACGGCCGCCTCTGCCGTCTCCTCACGCTGGGCAACCGCCGCGCCCCGAAGGGCGAATGTCACCTCGACCTCGCCGACCTGCTGGAGTGGGGCGAGGGGATGGTGCTCGGCGTCGTGCCAACCGGACGCAGCCTGAATGCTCCTCCCCCTGAAAGGGGCAGGTGGCCCGGCGAAGCCGGGCCGGAGGGGCGCCATCGCCGCCCTCGCCGATGCCTTCCCCGGTCGTGTCCGCCTGATGGCGAGCCGCCCTCACGACGGGAGCGACCATCGCCGTCTGGCGCTCCTCGACCGCACCGCCCGCCGCTTCGGCGTCCCCCTTCTCGCCACCAACGACGTGCTCTATCACGTGCCCGAGCGGCGCGTGCTCCAGGACGTGCTCACCTGCATCCGCGAGAAGACGACGCTTGCCGCGGCCGGCCGCCTGCTCGCCGCCAACGCCGAGCGCCACCTGAAGCCGGCCGAAGAGATGGCCCGCCTCTTCCGCGACTATCCGGCAGCGATCGCCGAGACGATCGCCGTGCTCGATGAACTGACCTTCTCGCTGGAGGAACTCCGCTACCAGTACCCCGATGAACCGACCGGCGACGCGGCGACCCCGCAGGAAGCACTGGAACGCCTGGCCGAAGAGGGCACCCGGAACCGCTACCCCGGCGGTGTACCGAAGAAGGTCCGCGCCGCTCTCGACCACGAGCTGAAGCTGATCGCCGAGCTCAGGTTCGCTCCCTACTTTCTCACCGTCCACGACATCGTCCGCTTCGCCCGGTCGAAAGACATCCTCTGCCAGGGTCGCGGTTCGGCCGCCAACTCCGCCGTCTGCTTCGTCCTCGGCATCACCGAGGTCGACCCCGACCGCTCCGACCTTCTCTTCGAACGCTTCATCTCCGCCGAGCGCAACGAGCCGCCCGACATCGACGTCGACTTCGAGCACGAGCGGCGCGAGGAGGTGATGCAGTACATCTACGAGAAGTACGGCCGCGAGCGCGCCGGCCTCGCCGCCACCGTCATCACCTACCGCTCGCGCTCGGCCGTGCGCGAGGTCGGCAAGGTCTTCGGTTTGTCGGAGGACGCCGTCGGCGCCCTGTCGGGCACCGTGTGGGGCTGGTCGGCGGGCGGCGTGCGCGAAGAGGACGTGCGCCGCGCCGGCATGGACCCGCAAGAGAGGACCATGGCGCGGGTGATGGCCCTCGCGAAAGAGATCGGCGGCTTTCCCCGCCATCTCTCCCAGCACGTCGGCGGCTTCGTCATCACCCGCGACCGTCTCGACGAGGTCTGCCCGATCATGAACGCGGCGATGGAGGACCGCACCACCGTCGAGTGGGACAAGGACGACCTCGACGCCCTCGGCATCCTCAAGATCGACGTTCTCGCCCTCGGCATGCTGTCGTGCATCCGCCGCGCGTTCGAGTTCATGGACAAGCACTACGGCGGCGCCCCGACGCTGGCGACGATCCCGGCCGAGGACCCCGCCGTCTACCGCATGCTCCAGCGGGCCGATTCCGTCGGCGTCTTCCAGGTCGAAAGCCGCGCCCAGATGTCGATGCTGCCGCGGCTCAGGCCGAAGAAGTTTTACGACCTCGTCATCGAGGTGGCGATCGTGCGCCCCGGCCCCATCCAGGGCGACATGGTCCACCCCTATCTCCGCCGCCGCTCCGGCATCGAGACTGTCGTCTACCCGGCGCCATCGCCGGAACACGGGCCCCCCGACGAACTGGAGAAGGTGCTCGGCAAGACGCTCGGCGTGCCGCTGTTTCAGGAGCAGGCAATGAAGATCGCCATCGTCGCCGCTGGCTTCACCCCGGGCGAGGCGGACCGGCTCCGCCGCGCCATGGCCACCTTCAAGCGGGTCGGCACTATCGGCACCTTCCAGACCAAGATGGTCGAGGGCATGGTCGCGCGCGGTTACGATCGCGATTTCGCCGAGCGCTGCTTCCGCCAGATCGAGGGCTTCGGCGAGTACGGCTTCCCGGAGAGCCACGCGGCGAGCTTCGCGCTTCTCGTCTACGCCTCCGCCTGGATCAAGTGCCACTACCCGGACGTCTTCTGCGCGGCCCTGCTCAACGCCCAGCCGATGGGCTTCTACGCCCCCGCCCAGATCGTCCGCGACGCCGCCCGCCACGGCGTCACCGTCCTCGCCCCCGACATCAACCTTTCCGACTGGGACTCGACCCTGGAACCGCTGCACCATGCAGGCACCGAGCGTGAGCAGTCTCTCCTCCCCCTGAAAGGGGGAGGGTGGACACCGACATCCGCGCCGCCTGCGCCGTCCGCCTTGGGCTGCGCCAGATCAAGGGCCTCTCGGAGGACGACGCCGGACGCCTGATGGAAGCCCGCAGGGCGGGCTACGATTCCGTCCGCGACCTGTGGCTGCGTTCCGGCCTCTCCCGCGCCGCGATCGAACGCCTCGCCGATGCCGACGCCTTCCGCTCCCTCGGCCTCGACCGCCGCGACGCGCTGTGGGCGGCGCGCGGCATCGGCGCCATGAAGCCCGCCGACAAGCTGCCGCTGTTCGACGTCGCCGCCCATGGCGAACTTCGCAAGGAACCGGACTTCGACCTGCCGCCGATGCCGCTCGGCGAGCACGTCGTCAACGACTACCGCTACTTGAGCCTCTCGTTGAAGGCGCACCCGGTGTCGTTCCTGCGCCAGCAGCTTGCGAGCCGCCGCGTCGTCACTCATGCCTCGCTGAAAGAGATGCCGAACAACCGCCGCACCACCGTCGCCGGCTTGGTCATCATTCGCCAGCGCCCGGGCACCGCCAAGGGCGTCATCTTCATGACGCTGGAGGACGAGACCGACATCGCCAACGTCATCGTCTGGCCGAAGACCTTCGAGGTCTACCGCCCGATCGTCCTCGGCGCCCGCCTGGTCGCAGTCACCGGCAAGTTGCAGAGCGAGAGCGGCGTCATCCATGTCGTCGCCGACAAACTGGAGGACCTGACGCCGATGCTGGCGGCGCTGTCGGAAGACGCAGGCGATCTCTCCTCCCTCGCCCGCGCCGACGAGGTGAAGCGTTCGAGCGTCGACAACCGCGAGAAAGTCGACATGCGCCACCCGCGCCTGGTCCGCTTCTTCCAGGAGAACCCCTCGCTCGCCCGCGACCTCGCCGACCTGTCGGCGAAAACCAGTCAGGTCATGCCCAAGGGCCGCAACTTTCATTAAGCACCCTTGCCGCAACCACTGGCGGCCGGCGCCTGCGCGCCCCACATGCCTCGGTGGCATCGGCCCGATGCCGCTGCTAAATTGCCCGCGATTCTCGCGAGGAGGCTACGCCTATGAGCACCGGCTGGATCGTTCTCATCGTCATCGTCCTGATCGCGCTCTACGCGGTCTTCCTCTACAACCGCCTGGTCGCCCTCCGGCAAACCGTGAATCAGGCCTGGGCCGACATTTCCGTCCAGCTCAAGCAGCGCCATGATCTCGTGCCGAACCTTGTCGAGACGGTGAAGGGCTACGCCGCCCACGAGCGCGGCACCCTCGATGACGTGGTCAAGGCGAGGAACGCTGCCGTCGCCGCCGCCGACCCCGAGGCGCAGGCCAAGGCCGAGAACATGCTGACCGGCGCGCTCCGCCAGCTCTTCGCGCTCGCCGAGGCCTACCCGGATCTCAAGGCCAATCAGAACTTCCTGCAGCTCCAGTCCGACCTGTCCGACCTGGAGAACAAGATCGCGGCCGCGCGCCGCTTCTTCAACAACGCGGTGCAGGAGTTCAACACCGCCATCCAGCAGTTCCCGATGGTGCTTGTCGCCGGCCCGTTCGGCTTCAGCCCGCGCACTTTCTTCGAGGTCGATGAGAGTGAGCGGGCCGCCGTCGAGGCACCCCCATCGGTCAAATTCTGACGCCTGAAAGAACATGAGCCGGGGGGACATGACGGAGAAAGACGCCGCGTGTTCGCCAGCTACGGCCTCAGGACCTACATCTGGAACAATCGGCTGAAGTCGATCCTTCTGCTCGCCGGTTTTCCCGTCCTGCTGCTTCTCATCTGCTTCGCTTTCGCGCTCCTCATCTCCGCCCTGGACAATCCCAACGTCGGCGAAGGCATCGACACCGCCATCCGTCTGCTGCCCTCTCTGGTTCCGGTTGCACTCGGCGGCGCGTTCGTCTGGTTCGTCATCGCCTGGTTCGCCAACACCGGCATCGTCGCCGCGGCCACGGGCGCCCGCGCCGTCGACCGGCGCGCCGAGCCACGCCTGTGGAACATCCTGGAGACGCTGTGCATCAGCCGCGGCATCACCATGCCGCAACTGCGCATCATCGAGACCGACGCGCGCAACGCCTTCGCCAGCGGCGTCAGCAAGAGCCAGTACACGGTCACCGTTACGCGCGGCCTGATGAACGCCCTCGATGACGCCGAGCTCGAGGCGGTGCTTGCCCACGAGCTTACCCACATCGAGAACCGCGACGTCCAGCTTCTGGTCATCGCCGCGGTGTTCGTCGGCGTCATCACGCTGGTCGGCGATATCCTCGTCCGTTCGCCGCGAGCGATCCTGTGGTCGGTGGGCGGCCGCGGCCGCCGCTCCGGCGGGCGCGATCGCGGCGGCGGTGGCGCTTTCATCCTTATCCTCATCGCTGTCGCGATCTTCCTCATCGCCCGGCTGCTCGCCATCGCGCTCCGCTTCGCCATGTCGCGCAAGCGCGAGTACCTCGCCGACGCCGGCGCCGTCGATCTCACCAAGAACCCCGACGCCATGATCAGCGCGCTGAAGCGCATCGCCGGCCATTCCGCGATCGAGGCGCCGTCGCAGATTCAGGAGATGTTCCTCGACCATCCGGCCGCCCCCGGCTTCGCCGGCCTGTTCGCCACGCATCCCTCCATCGAGGATCGTATCGCCGCCCTCGTGCGCTACGCCGGCGGCCACGACCTGCCGCTGAAGCCGGCCTCGCTCGCCCCGCCCCAGCCGGCCGACCCGTCAGCCTTGAACCCTCCCGCGCCCGGGCCGCGCGAGCCCGCCGATCCCTCGGTCTTCGGCCGGCGCCCCGGTCAGCCGACGGATCCAGCCACACCCCATCCGTGGGGCGAGACCCCGTCCGGCCCATGGGACGAGCCGCGCTCCTGAGCGCCCGCCTGTCGCACCGGCGGCTTTGCCGCTAAGTTCGCAGCGCCGCATGCGAGGCAAACGAAGGAAGGCGCGATCATGCTCATCGGCAAGCCAGGGCCGGCAATGACGGCCATCGCCACCGCCGATGCCGCCGGTATCGAGGTGCGCGGCCATGACCTTGCGAACGAGCTCATGGGCCGGCTTTCCTTTACCGAGTTCTTCCATCTCCTCCTTTGCGGCCGCGAGCCGAACGCCGAGCAGGTCTTCTTCCTCGACCTGCTGCTGGTCGCCATCGCCGAGCACGGCCTCACCCCCACCGCCGTCGCCGCCCGCATGACCTATGATGCGGCACCCGACTCGCTCCAGGCCGCCGTCGCCGCCGGCATCCTTGGCTGCGGCACCGTCGTCCTCGGCACCGCCGAACTCTGCGGCGCGGTGCTGCTCGACGCCGCGAGGCGCGTCGACGCCGGTGGGGAGCCCGACAAGGTCGTCGCAGATATCGCCAGCGAAATTCGCACCGGCGGCAGACCGATGCCGGGCTTCGGCCACCCGCTACACAAACCGGTCGATCCGCGCGCCGAGCGTATTCTCGCCCTCGCCGACGCCCGCAAGGTCGCCGGTCGCCACCTCGACCTTGCCCGCCGTTTCGTCCCAGCCGTCGCCAGGGCGTGGGGCCGCGCGCTGCCGATGAACGTATCGATGCCCATCGCGGCGACGCTGCTCGATCTCGAGTTTCCTGCGACCATGATCAAGGCGATCCCGATCCTCGCCCGCACCGCCGGCCTCCTCGCCCACCTTGCCGAGGAGCAGGAGCGGCCAATCGGCTTCCTGATGGCGGCCAAGGGCGAGGAGGCGATCCGCTACGACGGCAAGAAGAAGCGGTAAGCCGCCCCATGATGTACGACCCGGATGTTGAGCAAGGGCCGTGGGCGGAGCAGGAGGCCCTCGACGATCCCGTCTACCGCCGCCAGGTCGCGTATCTCTTCGCGAACTCCCGCTTCTACCGCGACAAGCTAACCGCCGCCGGCTTCCCCGATGCCGACGCCGTTGGCGGCCTCGGTGCGATCGCCCGGGCGCCCCTGACCGAGAAGGATGAGCTGCGCGCCTCCGTGAGCGAGGCCGATCCGATCGGCACCCACCTCGCCGCCCCAATTCGTGACGTCGCCCGTATTTTCTCCACCAGCGGCACGACCGGCGCGCCGAGTTACATCCCGCTCACCCGCGACGACCTCGCCGACTGGGTGCGCATCTCGGCGCGGAGCTACGCCGCCTCCGGCCTTGCCGCCGGTGAGCGCCTGATCTCCACATACAACGCCGGCCCCTTCGTCGCCGGCGTCGGCCTCGACGCCTTCCACGCGCTCGGCCTCTGTCATATCCCCGTCGGCTCCGGCAACACCGACCGGTTGATGGCCGCGCTGGTGCGTCTGCGCGCCGAGGCGGTCGCCCTCACCCCGTCCTACGCCCTCCACCTCGCCGAATGGGCGGCTGCCCGCGACATCGACCTGCCGTCGTCCGCCGTGCGCCGCCTGATCGTCGCCGGCGAGCCCGGTGGCGGCGAACCCGCCATGCGGGCGCAACTTGAAAAAGCGTGGGGAGCGCGGGTGACAGAGGCGATGGGAATCGGCGACATCGCCGCCACCTTGTGGGGCGAGTGCGAACATCGCCAGGGCATGCACTTCAGCGGCCGTGGCCTCGTCCACTTCGAGCTGATCGACCCTGAGACGACCGAGCCGGTTCCGCTTGTCGACGGCGCCGAGGGCGAGCTGGTCTATACCCACCTGCGCCAGCGCGCCGCGCCGCTCTTGCGCTTCCGCAGCCGCGACCACGTACGCGTCTGGACCGCGCCCTGCGCCTGCGGCCGCACGGCGCCGCGCGTGCGCTGCATCGGCCGCACCGACGACATGCTGATCGTGCGCGGCGTAAACGTGTTCCCGTCGGCCCTGCGCGAGATCGTCAACGAGTTCGCCCCGGCGGTGAGCGGCGTCATTTCGGTGCGGCCGACCCGGGCGGGCTTCCGCCAGGACCCGCCGCTGCCCGTCGCCGTCGAACTCGCCGAAAGCGCGGCCGCCGATCCGGCGCTCGCCGAACGCATCCGCGCGCGCATCCGCGAAGCATTGCTGGTGACGACCGCGGTAACGCTCGTTTCCCACGGCAGCCTGCCGCGCTCCGACTACAAGTCGAAGCTCGTCGACTGGTCGGCCGCTGCCGCCCTCACATCTTGACGAACGACTGACCCTTCACCGCTTCGCGGAAACCCTCGACGGCCTGATTGACGTCAGCCCAGTGCGGCAGCTCGGCGATCCGCTTCAGCCACGCATCGACATTGGGCCAGGCCTTGAATTCGCTCCGGATCGGATGGCCGCACGTGACAAGGCATGCGCCGAAGATATCGGCGATCGTCATCGTGTCGCCGGTCAGGTACTTGTTGCCGTGGCCGAGCCAGTGGTCGTTGAGCACCTTCAGCCACTTCTCCGTCAGGCCCTTGCCCCACTCAATGGTCTTCTGCTGGGCTTCGTCGCTCGGCCGTTTGTGGTGCGGGTAGATCTGCGGATAGACGACGTTGTAGCCGTAGTCCCGATAGAAGCCGGTGTTGAACCAGTCCATCATCTCGTTGACCCGCGCCCGCGCCTTCAGCTCCTTTGGATAGGACGGCAGGCTGAACTTGTCGGCGAGATACTTCATGATCGTGGAGCTCTCGGTGAGCACGAAGTCGCCGTCGACCAGCGTCGGCACCAGTCCGTTCGGGTTGAGCGAGATGTAAGGCTCGCTCAGGTGCTCGCCGGTGTTGAAATCGATGATCTTTTCATCGACTGGAAGCTTGTTCTCCATGATCAGCAGGCGGATGGGCCGGCTGGTGTTGGAGACCGGGTTCATGTGAAGCTGCATCGGCATGTCCTCCCCATCAAGTGAGCGACCCGGATGCGGCCGGTCGTTCACGGCGCACGGTATGTCGCCTTGTTGCCATTATAGGTCAGTACGGATTTTTCGGCGAACGGTCCTCCGACAGGGACCGGCGCCCGCGCGCCGTCAGCGCCTCGATGGCGTCGGCGAGGTGCACCTCGGTGATGTTGTAGTCACCGCGCGCCACCCGGATCTTATGCGCCTCCAGCATCACCTCCCCGTGGGAGACACCTTCCGGCGGGAAGAACCGGTAGGACGCCAGTTCGATCAGGAAGCCGAGCGGGTCGCGAAAATAGATCGAATCCATGAACCCGCGATCCACCACGCCGCTGTTCTTGATGCCCCGCTCGCCCAGCCGCTCCACCGCTTGCGCGAACGTGGCGTGTGACACCGAGAAGGCGATGTGGTGGACGGCACCCACGTCCCGCGCCGTCTCCGTCGGGTCGGGTTTGCGGTCTTCCTTGGTGAAGACCGTGATCAGCCGCCCGTCGCCCGGGTCGAAATAGAGGTGGCTCTCGTTCGGCACGTCGAGGTTGGGCTGCTCGAACACGAACGGCATGCCCAGCACCCCTTCCCAGAAGTCGATCGACGTCTGACGGTCGGCCCCGACCAGCGTGATGTGATGGACCCCCTGGGCCTGCAACTTCTGCATGTCTCGTTCCCCGATGTCGCGGATGATCCTCGATGCCGCGGATGATCCGGCGCCGAAGATAGGGTAGAGCCGTCCGGTCGGACAGACCAGCCTGCCGCGGAGACCACCTGCGCGATGCCACCGACCCGTGAGCGCCGCAATCTTTCGCCCGTCATCGTCGTCATGGGAGTGGCCGGCGCGGGCAAAACGTCGACGGGCGAACTGCTCGCCGCCAAACTCGGTGTGCCCTTTCGCGACGCCGATGAGTTCCACTCACCCTCGAACCGCGCCAAGATGGCCGCAGGGACCCCGCTTACCAACGAGGACCGCTGGCCTTGGCTCGACGCCATAGGCCGCGCCCTCCACGACGCCGAAGGCAGTCTGGTCGTCACCTGCTCGGCCCTCAAGCGCGCCTATCGCGATCGGCTCCGCGACGACGCCGACCGGCCGGTCATCTTCGTCCATCTCGCCGGCTCCCGCGCCACCATCGCGGCGCGCATGGCGGGACGAAAGGGCCATTTCATGCCGCTGAGCCTGCTCGACAGCCAGTTCGCCACCCTGGAGCCCCCGGAACCCGACGAACAGGCGATCGGCGTTTCCATCGAACAGCCGCTCGACGACGTGGTTTCGGCGATTCTGGCCGCTCTTCCTGCCATACAAGCCTCCGATGATTGACACGCCCCCTCTGTTCCCCCATCGACATGCGGCGACCGTACCCCGCGAATTGGAGTGAGCTAGTTGACGACCCGACTGCCCGTTTCGATCGTTTCCGCCGCCGTGGTCTTCTTCGGCCTTGCAACCGCCGCCTTCGCCCAGCGCACCGACGTCGTCATCGGCATGCAGCTCGAGCCGCCCAACCTTGACCCGACTGCTGGTGCCGCCGGCGCCATCGACGAGGTCGTCTACGCCAACGTCTTCGAGGGCCTTACCCGCATCGGTTCCGACGGCGGCGTCCACCCCGATCTCGCGCGCTCGTGGGACATTTCGTCCGACGGCCGCGTCTACACCTTCCACCTTGCCACCGGTGTCACCTTCCACGACGGCACCGCCTTCGACGCCAGCGACGTCAAGTTCTCGCTCGATCGCGCCCGCGCCCCGGACTCCACCAACGCGCAGAAGGCGCTGTTCGAGGACATCGATTCCGTCGCGGTCGTCGATCCCGCCACCGTTCGCGTCACCCTTGCCCATCCGCTCGGTGATTTTCTGTTCAACATGGCCTGGGGCGACGCCGTCATCGTGGCGCCGGAGAGCGCCGCCACCAACGCCACGCACCCCGTCGGCACCGGTCCGTTCAAATTCGCCGACTGGGTCCAGGGCGATCACGTCGACCTCGTCCGCAACCCCGACTACTGGGGAACGCCGGTCAGGCTCGAAAAGGCGACGTTCAAGTTCATCTCCGACCCGACCGCCGCCTTCGCCGCCATGGAAGCCGGCGACCTCGACGCATACCCGGTCTTTCCGGCGCCGGAGAACCTCGCCCAGTTCAAGTCCGACCCGCGTTTCGCGGTCGTCATCGGTTCGACCGAGGGTGAGACGATCATGGCCATGAACAACGGCAGGAAGCCGTTCGACGACATCCGCGTGCGCCGCGCCATGTCCTACGCGATCGACCGCCAGGCCATCATCGACGGAGCCATGTTCGGTTACGGCACCCCGATCGGCAGCCACTTCTCGCCCGCCGATCCCGGCTACATCGACCTTACCGGTCTCTATCCGCACGACCCGGACCGGGCGCGCGCCCTGCTCGCCGATGCCGGCTACCCGAACGGCTTCAAGGTTACGCTCAAGCTGCCGCCGCCGAGCTACGCCCGCCGCGGCGGCGAGATCATCGCCGATCAGTTGAAAGCGATTGGCGTCGATGCCCAGATCATCAACGTCGAATGGGCGCAGTGGCTCTCCGACGTCTTCAAGAACAAGGACTACGACCTCACCATCGTGTCCCACACCGAGCCGGCCGACATCGGCATCTACGCCCGCGACGACTATTATTTCGACTACCACAGCGACGCGTTCAAGAAGATCATGGCCGACTACGAGCTGACCACCGACCCCGAGAAACGCCTTGCCCTGCTCGGCGACGCGCAGCGGCAAATCGCCGAGGACGCGGTCAACGTCTTCCTGTTCGAACTCGCCAAGACCGGGGTCTGGAACGCCAGGCTGAAGGGCCTGTGGGCCAACGCCCCCATCCAGGCCAACGACCTGACCGGCGTTTACTGGCAGGAGTGACTGACGGTACTGCCCGGCCGGTCGGCACCCGCCGCCGCGCCTTCCGCTGAGGGCGGGGTCGCATGGGATCGTTCGTCGCCAAACGCTTCGTCTCCCTGCTCGCGACGCTGATCGTCGCCTCGCTCGTCATCTTCCTGGTCATGGAGGTGCTGCCCGGCGATCCCGCCTCCTACATGCTGGGCATCAACGCCCGACCCGACACCGTCGCCGCCCTGCGCCATCAGCTCGGCCTCGACCAGCCCGTCCTCGTCCGCTACCTCGCCTGGATCGGCGGCTTCTTCACCGGCGATTTCGGCATCAGCTACACCTACCGCGTGCCGGTGGCCGAGCTGGTTCGTGATCGGCTGTGGGTGAGCCTGCCGCTCGCTGTCATGGCGCTGGCGCTGGCGATCGTCATCGGCTTCCCGGCCGGCATCCTCGCCGCGGCCCGGCGCAATCGCCCCGCCGATCTCGCCATCATGGGCCTCACCCAGCTCGGCATCGCCATACCGAACTTCTGGTTCGCCATGCTCCTGGTGCTCGCCTTCTCCATCGGCCTGCACTGGTTTTCCGCCGGCGGCTTTCCCGGCTGGAGCGCCGGCCTCTTCGTCAGCCTGAAGGCACTGACCCTGCCGGCGGTCGCCCTCGCCCTGCCCCAGGCCGCGATCCTCGCCCGCCTCATGCGCTCCGCCCTCATCGACACCCTCGACGAGGACTACATACGCACCGCCCGCGCCAAGGGCCTGACCACCGGGCAGGCGATCCGCCGCCACGGCGTGCGCAACGCTCTCATCCCGGTGATGACGGTCATCGGCCTCCAGTTCTCCTTTCTGCTCGCCGGCGCCATCATCATCGAGAACGTCTTCTTCCTGCCGGGCCTCGGCCGCCTCGTCTTTCAGGCCATCACCCAGCGCGACCTGATCGTGGTGAAGAGCGTCGTGCTGCTGCTGGTGGCGGCGATCGTCGTCGTCACCTTCGCCGTCGACCTCGCCTACGCGGCGATCGACCCGCGCCTGAGGCGTCGCGGCCAATGAGCACCGGCGCTTCTGAAATGACGCAGCCGACGCACCGCCGCGTTAATCCGAGCCTGCTCGCCGGCGGCATCGTCACCGCCGCCGTCGCCGCCGTCGCCCTCGTCGCGCTGGTGTGGACCCCGTACGACCCGACCGCCATCGTCATTGCCGACCGCCTCCAGCCGCCGTCGGCGGCCCACTGGCTCGGCACCGATCAGTTCGGCCGCGACCTCGTCTCGATGATGATGGCCGGCGCCGTCAACTCCATTGCCGTCGCCATCGTCGCCGTCGCCATCGGCATCGCCGTCGGCGTTCCCTTCGGCCTTCTCGCCGCCGCGCGAAGTGGCTGGCTCGCCGACGCCGTCATGCGCCTGAACGACGTCGTCTTCGCCTTCCCCGCGCTCCTGCTGGCGGTCATGATCACCGCGCTCGCCGGCCCGGGCGCCCTCAACGCCATCGTCGCGATCGGCATCTTCAACATCCCGGTTTTCGCGCGTCTCACCCGCGGCGCCGCGCTGACGCAGTGGACCCTCGATTACGTGCTTGCCGCCCGTCTCGCCGGCAAGGGCGCCACCCTCATCTCGCTCGAGCACATCCTGCCCAACGTTCTCAACACGCTGGTGGTGCAGGCGACCATCCAGTTCTCGCTGGCGGTGCTGGCCGAAGCGGCGCTCTCCTACGTCGGCCTCGGCAGCCAGCCGCCGACGCCCAACTGGGGCCGCATGCTCGCCGATGCCCAGACGCTGATCGCGTTGGCCCCCCGCCTTGCCATCGTCCCCGGCCTTGCCATCGTCGTCACGGTGGTCGGCCTCAACCTTCTCGGCGACGGCCTGCGCGACGTCCTCGATCCACGGCTGAGGAGGGCGCGGTAGCGATGCCCCTCCTTGAAGTCGACAACCTCGCCGTCACCATCGGCTCGACCCCGATCCTTAGGGACGTCTCGCTCCGTCTTGAGGCCGGCGAAGTCCTTGGCCTCGTCGGCGAATCGGGCGCCGGCAAGACCATGACGGCCCTGTCGATCATGCGCCTCCTGCCCCGTCGCGCCGCCGTCCGCGGCCGCATCGCCCTTGCCGGCGAGGATCTCCTCGCCCTCGACGAACGCACCATGTGCGACCGTCGCGGCCGCACCCTCGCCATGGTCTTCCAGGAGCCGATGAGCGCCCTTAACCCGGTCAAGACCATCGGCCGGCAGGTCGCCGAGGCCGTCACGATCCACCGGCGTGTCGGTCGTCGCGAGGCCGATGACCTCGCCCGCCAGGCGCTCGAGCACGTCGGCCTCGATGCCTCCCGCGTCCCCTTCGACCGCTATCCGCACGAGCTTTCCGGCGGCCAGCGCCAGCGCGTCGTCATCGCCATGGCGGTCGCGCTGAAGCCGCGCCTCATCGTCGCCGACGAGCCGACGAGCGCTCTCGACGTCACCACCCAGGCGCGCATCCTCGATCTCCTCCGCCGCCTGATGGAAGAAGACGGCACCAGCCTCGTCCTCATTTCGCACGACCTCGCCACCGTCGCGTCGGTGGCCGACCGCGTCGCCATCATGAAGGACGGCACCGTGGTCGAGGCCGGCGAGACGGCGACGCTCTTTTCGGCCATGCGCCATCCCTATTCGAAAATGCTGCTCGCCGCCGCGACCTACCACGCGCGCCGCCGGCCGCGTCCGCTGGCGGCAGACGAATCGGCGCCGATCCTCGTCGTACGCGACATTGTGCGCGAGTATCCGCTTCCCCGGCGCTCGCCGTTCCGCCCCGCCCCGACCCTTCGCGCCGTCGACCATGTCGGCTTCACCATCCGCCGCGGCGAGAGCCTCGGTCTGGTCGGCGAATCGGGCAGTGGCAAGTCGACGCTCGCCCGTGTCGTCCTCGCCCTCGATCGGCCGCTTCAGGGCACCGTCGTCCTCGACGGCGCTGACTTTCTCACCAGCCGAGGCCGGCACCTGCTCGATCTCCGTCGCCATATCCAGGCGGTGTTCCAGGATCCCTACGGCAGCTTCGACCCGCGCCGCAGGGTTGCCGACCTCGTCGCCGAACCGCTGTACCTTGACGTCACGCGGCCGGACGCAGCCGAGCGCCGCAAGCGCGTCGATGCCGCGCTTGCCGCCGTGCACCTCGAGGCCGCCGACGGCAACAAGTACCCGCACGAGTTCTCGGGCGGTCAGCGCCAGCGTCTGGCCATCGCCCGCGCCCTCATCACCAATCCTTCTCTGATCGTCCTCGACGAGGCGGTCTCCGCCCTCGATGTCTCGATCCGCGCGAGGATTCTCGATCTCCTCGCCGACCTCAACGACCGCCTCGGCGTCTCCTACCTGTTCATCTCGCACGATCTGGCGACCGTGCGCGCCGTTACCGACCGCGTTCTCGTCATGCAGGAGGGCAGGATCGTCGAGGAAGGCGAGACCGAACGCGTCTTCGCCAACCCGCGCCATCCGTACACCGCGGCGCTTCTCGCCGCCACGCCCGACCTCGAACGGGCGCTGGCCACCCGGCGCGCCGGAGTCTGACTGCGCAAACCGGCAACGTGCGGCCTTCGGTTTGACAACCGCCGGGCCGGCAGTGAAGGTGGGACAATCACAACCGACAGGGGGAACACCCATGAAGCCCAGTATGTTCGCAATCGCCGCTGGCCTGACCCTTGCCGTGACGGGCACGAGCCACGCCCAGACCGTCGGCATGGCGACTTCCGGTCCCGGTTCGCTGTTCAACAACATCGGCTCCGCCATCGCCAAGGTGGCAAACGACGCCGGGCTCAACACCACCATTCAGGCGGCCACCAGCCCGAACCAGTACCTGTTCGTCGTCAACGGCGGCGATATCGAGTTTGGCGTCTGCAATCTGCAGGAGTTCAACTACGCGCTCGAAGGCAAGGAATGGTTCGACGGCAAGACCAATCCGAACCTCAGGGTGGTCGCCATGATCATGCCGCTGGTCGAGGCGATTTTCGTGCGCAAGGATTCCGACATCATGTCGATCGCCGACCTCAAGGGCAAACGGATGACCGACGGCTTCACCGCCCAGAACACCATCCTGCCGCAGCTCGACGCGATTTACGCCACGGCCGGCCTGACACGGTCCGACATGAAGTCGGTGCAGGTCGCAAGCGTTGTCGCGGGCGCCGATGCCTTCGTCGCCGGCGAGGCTGACGGCTTCATCTTCGCCCATGGCGCCGGCAAGGTGCGAGAGGCCGATGCCGCCGTCGGCGGTCTGCGGGCCCTGCCGATCGAGAACACGCCCGCCGCCGTCGCCGCCATCAAGGAGCACTGGCCGGTCGGCTATCTCGTCGACGTCAAGCCCGGCCCCGCCTCACCTGGCGTGCTTGCCGAGGCTTCGTTCATCGCCTACCCGCAGATCGTCTTCACCAACAAGGACGTCTCCGACGACCTCGTCTACCAGATGACCAAGATCATCCACGACGGCAAGGCGGGGCTCGCCGCGACCTTCGCCCCGTTCAATCCGTTCAATCCCGACAAGGACATGGTGGGCGACACCGCACCGGGTCAGTATCACCCCGGCGCCATCAAGTACTACAAGGAGATCGGCCTCTGGAAAGAGTAGCCGTTTGTGAGCCTGGCCGGACAGGGAGAGCCTGGCACAGTCGGGCTCTCCCGTTCTTTCTGGGCCGTCACCGTCTATGTCCTGGCGGCCCTGCTGACGCTGATGGCCATCGGCTGGTCGCTGAACCTTCCCCGCTATTTTTCGTGGGGGCTCTACGAACAGCAGTTCTACGCCGCGATCCTCGCGCTGACGCTGCCGATCGCCTTTCTTACGCTGCCGGCGCGTCGCCGGGCCGCCCGCACTCACGTACCGTGGTACGACGCAGCCGCCGGCCTGCTTGGGCTGCTGGCCGCCGGCTACGTCGCCGTGCGCTATCCGCAACTGGTCAACCAGACGTACTTCCGGCCTCCGGCGATCTACATCCCCGGCGTCGTCGTCGTGGTGCTGGTCCTTGAGGCACTTCGGCGCTCCACCGGCTGGATACTCGTCACCATCGTCGTCGTCTTCATCCTCTACGCGCTGTTCGGCGACGTCTTTCCCGGCCGCCTGGCGGCCCGCGCCCAGGATTGGCAGAAGCTCGCCGGCTACCTCGTGTTCGATTCGAACGGCGTACTCGGCCTCCCTATGGCGGTCGCCGGCACCATCGTGGTGGCCTTCATCTTTTTCGGCGCCCTGCTGACGGCGACCGGCGGCTCGCATTTCTTCACCGATGCGGCGCTTCTCACCATGGGCCGTTATCGCGGTGGCTCCATGAAGATCGCCGTCGTCGCCTCCGCGTTGTTCGGTTCGGTGTCCGGCTCCGCCGTTGCCAACGTGGTCGCCACCGGCGTCGTCACCATCCCGATGATCAAGCGCACCGGTTATCCCGCCCACAAGGCCGCCGCCATCGAGGCGGTCGCCTCCACCGGCGGCCAGCTCATGCCGCCGGTCATGGGCGCCGCCGCCTTCCTGATGGCCGAGTTCCTCCAAGTGCCTTATTCCGAGGTCGTCCTGGCAGCGCTGGTGCCTGGACTGCTCTACTACGTCGCCCTCTTCATCCAGGCCGACCTCGAGGCCGGCCGCATGGGAATCACCCGCGTCGATCCGTCGGAGATCCCCGGGCGGCGGATCGTCATCGCCGGCATCCACTTCATCTTCGCCTTCGTCGTCCTCATCTACGCCCTGTTCACCCTTCACTGGCAGCCGGAGAAGGCGGCCCTCGCCGGGGCGGCGAGCGTCGTGGTCACTGCTTTCGCCTTCGGCTATCGCGGCGAGCGACCGCGGCTCGCCGAGCTCGCGGCGACGCTGCCGCAGACCGGCAAGGCCGTCGTCGAGATCATCCTGATTTCCGCCGCCGCCGGCATCGTCATCGGCGTTCTCAACATCACCGGCCTCTCCTTCAATCTGACTTACAGCCTCGTCCATATCGGCGCCGGCAACGCCGTCGTGCTGCTCGTCCTCTCCGCGCTGGTCTGCATCGTGCTCGGCATGGGCCTGCCGACGCTCGGCGTCTACGTGCTCCTCGCCGCGCTGGTCGCCCCGGCGCTGGTCGAGGTCGGCATCGACCGCATGGCGGCGCACCTCTACGTCCTCTACTTCGGCATGATGTCGATGATCACCCCGCCGGTCGCCATCGCCGCCTTCGCCGCCGCCAGCATCGCCAGCGCCGATCCGATGCGCACCGGCTTTGCCGCCATGCGCTTCGGCTGGACCGCCTATATCGTACCGCTGCTGTTCGTCGCCTCGCCGACCCTCCTGCTCAAGGGCGATCCCGTGTCGGTGGCCCTGGCCGTGGTGACCGCGATCATGGGCGTGTGGCTGGTCGCCATCGCCATCGCCGGTTTCTTCACCCGTACGCTGACGACACCGGTCCGCGTCCTCTACGCGATCGCCGGCCTGTTGGCGCTGATCCCCGCCGGCGCCTTCGCGGGCGCGGCGTGGACCGACATCGCCGGCGCCATTCTTGGCGGCATTCTCATCGCTCGCGATCTTGCCGCCCGGCGCGTCGTGCCGTCCGCTTCGGCGGAGCAGCCGTCAGCCCGCTGACACCACCACGTCGAGCAGCGCTGGCGACCCCGCCGCGCACACCGCGAGCGCCCGCCCGATGGCATCCGGCAGCGCCGCCCCGTCCTCGACGTGCTCGCTCCACACGCCGTGCGCCTTCGCGATGGCCGCGTAGTCCATGACCGGCGTGAGCTCGGTGAGCGGCATCGCATTGGCCCGGACCGCCTCGCCCCCGGGATACATGGCGCTTGTTGCCCGCCGCACCGCCTGCCACATCCCGTTGTTGAAGACGACCGTCAGCACCGGCAGCTTCTCCGCCAGGGCCACCATGTGGCAGGCGACCGGATTGGCGAATATGTGCGAGCCGTCGCCGGTACAGGCGATCACCTGGCGGGAGCGGTCGGCGAGCTGGTAGCCGAGCGCCGCCGGCACCCCCCAGCCGAGCCCGCCGGCAAGTGCGGCGGAGAAGTAAGTCTCCGGCCGCGTGAACGCCATCACCGAGCGATCACAGCCGAGTTCGTTGAACACCGCCGCGTCGTCCGCCTTGGCCTGCGACAGGCAATGGCTCACCCACGCCGGGCTCATCGGCGTGCCGCCACCTTTGGCTGCCCGTTTGCGCGCCGCGGCCCGCCGCGCCTCGCCGCGCTCCCGGATCGCGTGCCACCGCATCTCGATCGCCACGCGCTGTTCTTCGGCCAAAGGCGCCAGCGCTTGCGTCAGCGCTTCCAGGCCAAGCAGCGGATCGCCGGCGAGCGCCACGTCGACTGGGAAGCTTCTGACCGGCACCCGCTGGAACAAGGGGTCAGCACCGATCGCTATGACCTTCGCGTCCCGGCCGGCGCTCCTTTCGTCGATCATCCACGGCACCAGGGCATCGACGGTAATGACCAAGTCGGCATCCGCGAGCCACGCCTCCGGCTCGCCGCCGGCGTGCATCGGATGGCCGCTCGCGATCACGTTGCGCGCCGCCCAGAAGTCGACCACCGGCAGCGCGAAGCGCTCGGCAAGATCGGCAAGCGCCCTCCAGTCGCGGCCCGCCGGCAGGCGCTGGGCGACAATCACCGGATTCTTCGCCTCGCGCACCAGGGCCGCTGCCGCCGCCACGGCGTCCGCCCGCGGCGGCCCGGCTCGCGCCGGCTCGAGCCGTGTAGCAAGCGGCGCGGGCGCGGGCGCCGTCTCGGCCAGCACCTCGCGCGGCAGGCTCAGGTACACCGGCCCGGTCGGGTCGCTGTTGGCGATCGCCAGCGCCCGCTCGACGATCGCCTCTGCCTGTTCCGGGTAGCGCAGCTCGTAGTCCCACTTGACCGCCTCGCGCACCATCGCCGCCTGGTCGCGCATCTCCTGGCCCCAGTGGATCGGCCGCGAGCGGCTGCCGAGGCGGCCGCGCTCGGTGATCGGCGTACGCCCCGAGCACATCAGGATCGGCACGTTGTCCGTTGCCGCGTTGAGGAGACCCATGAGCGCGTTGGCGAGGCCGACGTTGACATGCACCATGGCCGACTGCGCCCGGCCGGTCGCGAGGTAGTACCCGTGCGCCATGCCGACCGCGACGGTCTCGTGCGCCACCAGCACCGGCCGCGGCAACGCCTCCCCGCTCGCGCCCGCGAACGCCTCGATGATCGGCGGGAAATCCGTCCCCGCATTGCCGAACACGTAGTCGACCCCCAGCGCCTTCATCCGCCGCAGGAGGCGTTCGGCCGCGGAGCATGCACTCGCTTGCGTCATGATCGATTGCCGCCCCTCACGCGTCGAGCTTGAGAAGCCGTTCGGCGTTGCCGTGATAGAGCTTCGCCCGGTCTGCTTCGCTGATGTCAAGCCCGTCGAGCAAGGCGATGGTCTCGCGGATGTACATCGGCCCGCCCTCCGGATCGAATGGCGCATCGGAGGCGAACAGCACGTGGTCGATGCCGAAGAATTCGATCGCGTGTTCGATCGCCCGCCGCGACCCGAAGCTGGCCGTGTCGGCGTAGAAGCCCCTGAAATAGTCGAGGTGCGGCCGTTTCAGCTCGGTCAGCAGCGATGAGAGGTCGCGGTCCGACGTGCGCTTGCCGAGCTGGTCCCAGCCCGGCCCCACCCGGCCCTCGAAGAACGGCACCATGCCGCCAGCGTGATGGGTGATGATCTTGAGGTTGGGCAGCCGGTCGAACGTCTTGGAGAACACCAGCCGCGCCATCATCGCCGAGGTCTCGTACGGCCAGCCGAACGTCCACCAGATCTCGTATTCCGACCGGCTCTCGCTCTCGTAGTCGGCGAATTTCTCGGTCCGCGCCGGATGCACCCAGATCGGCACGTCGGCCTCGGCGGCAAAGTCGAACAGCGGCGCGAATTCCGGCCGGTCGAGCGGCTTGCCGTTGACGTTGGTGAAGATCTGGAGGCCGCAGGCGCCAAGCCCGCTCACCGCTCGCCGCGCCTCCTCCACCATCGCGTCGGGGTCGTTCATCGGCGGGTTGGCGATGAATCCCGGGAAGCGGTCCGGGAACGTCGCGCAAAGCTCGGCCATCGCGTCCGAGCCAACGCGCGACAGCGCCAGCGTGTCGGCCGGGCCAGCTATCGCCTCGATCGGCGGCGAGGCGAGCGACAGGATCTGCTGGTATCCGTCGAACGTGTCCATGACCGCGAAGCGCTGGTCGAGGTCGGTCATCATCGGGATCGCGGCCGAGCGCCTGGTCATGTTGCGCGGATCGCCCACGACCTTGAGCAGCATTTCGTAGTAGGGCTCGGGCCAGATGTGAGTGAAGATGTCGATCTTTCGCAAAACAGTGGCTCCTCAAATTGCGCTGGCGCGTTCGCGCGGTTCCTCCATGCCCGGCTATCGCCAGACGGCGAAGCCCATCCCGCAGCCGGTTCCCGCAGCCGAGCGATAGCATGGAACGTACTCCTGCCAGGCGGTGTCGAGGTGCTCGCAGGAGCCGGCAACCGTGATCCAGTTGCGGATTTCCGACGTGCCCGAGTTCAGCCGCGCCGGCTCGATGCTGCTGAGCGCCTCGCCGTCCTTGCTCCTGCACGCATCGAGCACCAGCCGGTCGAGCTCCTCGTCGACCGCGAAGTGGCTGAGCCCGCCCGATCCGAGGATGCCGATCCGCTCGTCGCCGCCGAACGCGTCGACCGCCTTCGCAATCGCCCGGCCCAGTTCGTAGCACCTGCGCGGGCGTGGCTGGTTCGGCGGGAAATAGGTATTGAGCGCGATCGGCACGATCGGGACGATCCTGTCCGTCATCAGCCGCTGATGGACGTAGCCGAAAGCGTGGCCCTCGCCATGCGGCTTCGCCAGCCGCCGCGACTGGGCAATGTCGAACCCGTCGTCCATCAGGGCGTCGATCAGATGTTCCGCCAGCGCGTGCGCGACCGGGTATTCCTTCGCTTCGTCCTTGACGTGGAATTGCGAGCGGGCACGCCGCCACCAGTCCGGTGCATCTTCCGCCATCTGCAGCGGATTGTTGGCGATGCTCTCGCCCCGATAGATGAGGATGGCGGGCATGTTGTCGTCGCCGTACTGCTCGTTCTGGTCGTCGCCGACGATGATCAGCGCATCCAGCCTGGCCTCGGCGATTTCCCTGGCGAGACGGCTGATGTTGTCGGTGCACGCCTGTGAGCGCTCGGCCAGCACCTCTGGCCTGATCTGTTCGCTGATCGAAGGGTCGGCCTGCGCCAGCAGCTCGCCGTAGGTGACCGGCTGGCCCCGCTTGTCGAGCAGCTTGCGCCCCGAGGCGTCGATCTCGGCGTGCCTGGGGTAGTCCTCGGGCGGACTGTTCAGGAGCGGGCTGTGCGATGCACCGACGCCGAAGACGATGTCTGCCATGGTCACCCCGCCCTCTGCCGCCGCTCGGCACGCGCGCCACACCCGCTCCGCCGTCGCCGGCATGTCGATGGCGGCGCCGTGCCCTCCCGGTATGGCGTCGGCGATCGCGTTCATGATCGCCCCGATGACGGCGGTGGTACCCGCCTCGCCGACCCCTTTGACCCCGAGCGGGTTGGTCGTGCACCACACCGGATGAAACGCCGATGCGATCAGCGGCATGTCGCTCGCCCGCGGCACGGCGTAGTCGGTGAGCGAGCCGCTCATCACCTGGCCGGTCTCGTCGTGGACCACCCGCTCCAGCAGCGCCTGCCCGAGTCCCTGCGCGATGCCGCCGACCACCTGCCCCTCCGCCAGCGTCGGCTCGAGCACCACACCGCAATCGTCGACCGCCACATAGCCGACCACGGCCACCGCGCCGGTCTCCGGATCGACCTCGACCTCGGCGATATGGCAGCCGTTGGGGTACGACGTGACCGTGTCCTCCTGCGCGATCGTGGTGAGCTTTTCCGCCGCGCCGGCGCGGTCGAGCTGCCCGGCGAGATCGAACAGCGACATCCGGTGGTTGGTGCCGGCGACCTCGAGGAACCCCTCCCGGTAGGTCACCTTGTCCGGGTCGGTCTGCCACAGCTCGGCCGCCCGCGCCCGGGCGCCGGCGACCAGTTGTCCGATGCCGGCGACCAGCGCCGTACCGGCCGCCGCCGTCGAGCGCGAGCCGACCGCCGGCCTGCCGCGGATCGGCAGGTCGGAGTCGCCTTCTTCCACCACCACCTGATCCGGTGCGATGCCGAGGCGCGCGGCGACAAGATTGCCGAACACCGTCTGGTGGCCCTGCCCGGACGCCTGCATGCCGAGCCGGATCGTGAGCTTCAGCTTGTCGACGACGAGAACGGCGCCCTCCGTACCGACGGCGCCGGCGTGTTCGAGAAAGCAGGAGATGCCGACGCCGCGGAGCTTCCCGCGCCGTCCGCTGCCGGCGCGCCGCTCGGCGAAGCCCGCCAGCCTCGCCATCTCGGTCGCCCGCCCCAGCACGGACGCGAAATCGCCGCTGTCGTAGACGTTGCCGATCGCCGAGCGATACGGCATCGCCGTCTTCGGGATCAGGTTGCGGCGGCGCAGTTCCACCGGATCGATCCCCATCTGTCGGGCGGCAGCGTCCACCACCCGCTCCATCGTGTAGTTCGCTTCCGGGCGTCCGGCCCCACGGTAAGGCCCCGTTGCCAGTGTATTGGTGAACGCCACGCGCACGGCCACCGCGACCTGCGGGATATCGTACATCGCGGGAAAGCAGCTCGAGAACGATCGCGTCGAGACCAGCGGTCCGGCCCCGGTGACGTACGCGCCGAGGTTGGCAACCGCGTTTACCTTGAGCGCCAGAAACCGGCCGTCGGCGTCGAGCGCCAGCACCGCCTCGCTGGCGATGTCGCGCCCCTCCTGATCGCTGAGGAATGCCTCCGACCGGGTCGCCGCCCAGTGCACCGGCCGTCCGGTCATCCGCGCTGCCGCCAACAGCGCGATGAGTTCCGGGTAGGCCCGCGTCTTGAGGCCGAAGGAACCTCCGACGTCGCCGCTGAGCACCCTCAGTTGCTCGGGCGCGATGCCGAGCGCCGTGCAGAGTTCGGCCTTGAGCGCATGCGCGCTCTGCGACGGCGCGTGGAGCGTGTAGCGGCCGTGCTCGGCGTCGAAGATCGCGGTGCCCCCGCGCGTCTCCAGCGGCACGCCGGCGAGCCTCTGGTTGACGACGGCGATACGCACGACGTGAGGCGCGTTTGCGATCGTCCGCTCGACGGCTGTCTCGCTCTCCTCGTCCGGCCCCACCCAGTCGAGCGCCAGATTGCCGGGCGCCTGGGGCCATACCTGCGGCGCTCCCGCCGCGAGCGCCTGGCGCGCATCGCTCACCGCCGGCAGCGGCTCGTAGTCGACCGCGACGAGGTCGGCGGCGTCGCGCGCGATGGCGAGCGTTTCCGCCACCACCAGCGCGATCGCCTCGCCGATGTGGACCACCCGTTCGCCGGCGAGCGACGGCCTGGCCGGCATCACCAGCCCTGTCCCGCCCCGTCCTTTCAACGGCGGCGAGCGCGACAGGTCGATACCGGCAGTGTCGGCGGCGGTCAGCACCGCGACCACGCCGGGGAGCGCGCGCGCCTCGCTGGCATCGACGCCAAGGAGCCGCGCATGCGCGTGCTGCGAGCGCACGAACACGCCGGCGAGCTGACCGTCGACCTTGAGGTCGTCGCCGAAGCGCCCCTCGCCGCGCACCAGCCTTGCGTCCTCGACGCGGAGCGTCTCCCGCGGTCGGGCGTGTTCCGGTTCCGATATGTTCACTGGCGATCCTCTGGCGAAAGTCGGCGCAACCCTAAAGCAATTCCCGAAAAAGTGGATTCCGCCGTCCCGTGCCGGAGGCGGCGATCGTCCGATCAAAGCATGCGGGTCAGTTCGATCAGGAACGTGCCCACCTGGTCGGGATCGTCGAGCAGGTAGCGCGCCGCGGTGCGGTCCGGTGCACCGACGTAAATGGTGACGCCGTCGTCGGCGAGCGCGGTGAAGGCATCCTCGTCGGTGAGGTCGTCGCCGAGGTAGAACGGCACCACGCCGGCACCGGTCTGCCCGAGCGCCTCCATCAGCCAGCGCACCGCCTTGCCCTTGTCCCAGTCGAAGCGCGGCCTCAGCTCGAAGACCTTCTTGCCGTGCGTCTTGCGCAGGTCCGGCTCCGCCGCGAGCGCCATGTCGACCGCGGCCTCGACCGCCGGCAGGTCCTTTCCGGCCACCTGACGGTAGTGAACGGCGACGGCGAAGCGCTTGGGCTCGACCAGCGCACCCGCGATCGGCGCCAGCGCGGTCACCAGTTTCCCCGCCGCGCGCTTCACCGCTTCGCTGAAAGCGGCACTTTCCTCGTGCTGGATCGTCAGCCCGCCGGGGCCGCCGATATCGAAGCCGTGACTGCCGGCGTAGACGATGTCGTCGAGGCCGACCAGCCGCTTGACATCAGCAAGGTCGCGGCCGCTCACCACCGCCACGCTGCATTTCGCCGCCAGGCGCCGCAGCACATCGCGCATCCCGTCCGACATGATCGCCAGCTCGGGGCGGGCGACGATCGGCGTCAGCGTACCGTCGTAGTCGAGAAACACGCTCGCCCGCTTGCCGGCGAGGCGTCGCTGGATTTCAGAGAAGGCGGCGAGCGCGTTTGGCGGCATCGCTGTTCGACGAAACCCTGCCGGAGATTGACCGTACCACTGTCGGGGTTTCGCCGCCGCGGGTCAACGCAACCCGCAGCAAAGATTGCCGTGTCACCAAAGAAGGTTGAATTGGGGACCTGCTATCCGCCGGCAGGCGGGAAGACGAGGCGGGACGAACCAGCGGCGCTCGGCTGACGCTCTGCCTCGGCGGCGCCGAGAGTGCGCGGCAATCCAAGCTTCTTCCACACGTCGGTGAGTGCCGCCATGAGTTCGCCGATCAGCTTCTCGTCGTGGAACGGCGTCGGTGTGATCCTCAGCCGCTCCTGGCCGCGCGGCACCGTCGGGTAGTTGATCGGCTGGATGTAGATGCCGTGCTCGGCCAGCAACAGGTCGCTCGCGCGCTTGCATAGGTCGGCGTCCCCCACCATCACCGGCACGATGTGGGTCTCGCTTGGCAGGAGCGGCAGCCCGACCGACGCCAGCGCCCGCTTGGTGGTTGCCACGTTGCGCTGTTGCGCCCGACGCTCCGCCTGCGATCCCTTGAGATGGCGGATCGACGTCGCCGCCGCGGCCGCGATCGCCGGAGGCAGGGCCGTGGTGAAGATGAACCCCGGCGCGTACGAGCGCACCGTGTCGACAACGGCTCGGCTTGCCGCGATGTACCCGCCGAGCGCCCCGAAGGCCTTCGCCAGCGTCCCCTCGATCACGTCGATGCGGTCCATCACGTTGTCGCGCTCGGCGATGCCGCCGCCGCGCGGCCCGTACATGCCCACCGCATGCACCTCATCGAGGTAGGTCATCGCCCCGTACTTCTCGGCGAGGTCAGCGATCTTGCCGATCGGCGCCACATCCCCGTCCATCGAATAGACCGATTCGAACGCGATCAGTTTCGCCCGGCTCGGCGACACCGACTTGAGCTGCTCCTCCAGATGAGCCAGGTCATTGTGGCGGAAGATCATCTTGTGAGCGCCCGACCGCCGTACCCCCTCGATCATCGAGGCGTGGTTCAGTTCGTCGGAAAGGATGATGCAGTCCGGCATCAGTTTGGCGATGGTCGAAATCGCCGCCTCGTTAGAGATGAAGCCGGAGGTGAACACCAGCGCCGCTTCCTTGCCATGCAGGTCGGCGAGCTCTTCTTCCAGCAGCACCAGTGGGTGGTTGGTCCCCGAAATATTGCGGGTGCCGCCCGCACCCACTCCCATCGCCTTGGCCGTCTCGGTCATCGCCGCAAGCACCCCGGGGTGCTGGCCCATGCCGAGATAGTCGTTGGAGCACCACACCACGATTTCGCGCGTGCCTGTCGGGGTGTGGCTCAGCGCGTAAGGGAAGCGCCCCGCGATCCGTTCCAGGTCGGCGAACACCCGGTAGCGCTTTTCCGCGTGGAGGGCTGCGATCGCTGCGGAGAAAATCGACTGGTAGTCCATTACTTCCCTCACCCTGGAACAATGCCAACCTATCGGCCGACGACCCCCAAGTCCACAGCCCCGTTGACGCCGGGGCGCCTGGGAACTTGTGGCGACCGAACCCCGGCGCCATGTTGCCGGTGGCGGCAATCTCGGCTTTGACCATTATCAAATGGCAAAATGCCGGAAAGGACGGAGCGACGATGAGCCACACCTCCCGCGAAGCCCAGTGGAACAGCCGCTACGCCGCCACCAAGGACTACGTCTTCGGGGTCGCACCCAATGCGTTCCTCGCCGCCGAGGCCCACCGCATCGTTCCGGGCGCCCGCGTCCTGGCGGTCGCCGATGGTGAAGGCCGCAACGGCGTCTTTCTGGCCGGCCAAGGCGCCGTGGTCCACGCCGTGGACGCCTCGGCGGCAGCGATCGCCAAATCGAAGCGCCTCGCCGCCGCCCGCAGCGTCACCCTCACCTGGGAACTGGCAGACCTCACCAGCTGGGATTGGCCGGTCGCCGAATACGACGCCGTCGCGGCGATCTTCGTCCAGTTCGTCACCCCTGCGGAGCGGCCGGCCTTCTTTGCCCACCTGAAGAACGCGCTCAAACCCGGCGGACTGCTGCTTCTCGAGGGCTACCGGCCGGAACAACTCGCCTACCGCACCGGCGGCCCGAGCGACCCGGACCACCTCTACACCGAGGCACTTCTGCGCGACGCCTTTTCCGACATGACCATCGAGGCCCTGCGCTCCTACGATACCGTCATCGAGGAAGGAACCGGCCACTCCGGCATGTCGGCGCTGATCGACCTGATCGCCACCCGGCCGGCCTGAGCAATCCCGGCGCTGGCACTGGCATCGCCGTCGTCGTATAAGTTGACAAGCGGTATTACGGCATCACAATCTTACTGTACGACCGCAGGGAGGGCGGGCATTGACCACCGACTGGAAAACCATCGACACCGATTTTCTGGTTGTCGGTGGTGGCGTTGCCGGCTGCATGGCGGCGATTCCGGCGCTTGAGGCCGGCCATCGCGTTGTCATGTGCGAAAAGGGCAAAGTCCTCGACCATTGCGGCAGCGTCGGCTGCGGCGTCGACCACTATCTGACCGTCATGGAAAGCGGTCCGGAGTGGGACACGCCCGAGTTCCTCCTTCGTTACGTCCCAGAGCTCACCGACGGCGTCGTCGATCTGGAGGTCGCCGGCCGCGTCATCCATGAGATGCCGAAGATCCTGCGTAAGATTGAATCCTTCGGCGTCGACTTCCGCGATCGGGTGACCGGCGAGTACAGCCGCAAGCGCTCCTTCGGCTTGCCAGGCGCCTACCACATCAATTTCGACGGCACCGAGTTCAAGAAGCTGATCGGTCAGCAGGTTCGCCGCAAGAAGGCGACGGTGCTGATGCGCACCATGGCCGTCGAACTCCTGATCGAGGACAACCGCTGCTACGGTGCGCTCGCGTTCAGCTTCCGCACCGGCGAGTGGTTTGCGATCCGCGCCAGGGCCGTTCTGGTCGCGACCGGCGACGTCAACCGCATCGCGCGCAACGCTTCCGGCCTGCCCTTCGACAGCTGGCATTGCCCCTACAACACCGGCGACGCCCAGGCGATGGGCTACCGCGCCGGCGCTGTGCTGGCCAACATGGAATTCACCGAAGCGACGCTGACGCCAAAGGGTTTCTCCGCCCAGGGGTTGAACGCGCTCGTCTCCGAGGGCGCCTATTTCATCAACAAGGCCGGCGACCGCTTCATGTTCAAGTACGACCCGAAAGGGGAGAACGCCCGCCGCGCCGTCATCACCGACGCCGTCGTCAATGAGTATTTGCTCGGCAACGGGCCCATCTACGCCGACCTCCGCCACCTGCCGTCGGAGATCCTCGACCACATGGCGGCCACCCTGCAGGTCGACCGCTACACGCTCCCGGCCTTCTATGAGCAGAAGCATCTGGACTTCCGCACCGAGCCGGTCGAAGTTTCGATTTCAGAGCTCACCATCCGCCGCAGCGGCGTCTATTTCCGCGGCAGTGGTCTGGCCGTCGACACCAGCGGCGAGACGTCGATCACCGGTTTGTTTTCCGCAGGCGACTCGGCGACCGTCAGCGGCGGCATCGCCGGCGCCGCCGTCCTCGGTCACATCGCCGGAGAGGGCGCGACGGCACGCATACGGGCCTTCGCTGGCGGTGCCTTGCCCGACATCGACATGGAGACCGCGGGTGCCACGCGCACCGAGGCAGAGAGCCACGTTGGCCGCCGTGATGGGATGCCGTGGCAGGTTTTTGAGAGCCAGACCCGCGATATCGTCACCGACTACGTCGGCGTGCGCCGTACCGGCAAGGGACTGGCCCTGGCCCTCGACCGGCTGAACGCGCTCGCCACACGCGAGGATCAGCTCGCCGCCGGCGACAACCACGGCCTGATGCGCGTGCATGAGGCCCGCAACATCCGCCTCAACGCCGAGATCATGGCGACCGCCGCGCTTACCCGCACCGAGACACGCACCGGCTCGGCCCATCATCGCCTCGACTATCCCGAAACCGACGACGAGAACTGGCAGAAGTTCGTGCTCGTCGATCGCGGCGACAAGGGTCCGCGCACCCGCGCGGTGACGGCCGAGCGACCGATCGCCGAATCGTTCGAGCGGAACCGCCAACGTCAGACCGAGGTGGCCAATGTCGGCTGACGGCAACACGATGCACAACCCGATCCGCATCGACGCCGGCAAGTGCGTCAAGTGCGATCTCTGCGACTGGATCTGCCCCGGTGATCTCATCCACCACGAGGAGGGGAACCGCCAGGCGTTGCCGGTGATCGCCTACCCCGACGAGTGCTGGTACTGCGGACTGTGCCAGTCGGTCTGCCCGGTCGATGCAATCACCGTCGTGTTTCCCGAAGCCATGATCCACTGCCGCACAGACACGACAACCCTGCTCGGCAAGATCGTGGAATAAGGCGGCCCGGGAGGAGCCGACGAAGTCATGCTGCAAGCGATCGGCGCCGGATTTGTTTCGCTGCTGACCCCCGAGGCGGCGGTCTTCATGACCATCGGCGTCGTTTACGGGCTGATGGTTGGCATCCTGCCCGGCCTCGGCGGCATCGTGGCGATGGCGCTCCTGCTTCCGTTTGCCCACGGCTACGATCCGGTCGCGACATTGGCGCTACTGCTCGGCGCCCATATCGCCACCATCTGGGGCAGTTCGGTCACTTCGATCCTGTTTCGGGTACCGGGCGCCGCCAAGAGCCTTGCCCTGATCTTCGACGGCTACCCGATGACCCAGCGCGGCGAGGCGAGCCGTGCGCTCGGTGCCTCCGCCACCGCCGCGCTTCTCGGCGGTCTCGCCGGTGCCGTGTTCCTCGCCGTATCGATCCCCATCGTCCGCCCGCTCATGCTGGCGCTGGGCTCCGCCGAATACCTGATGATGGCCCTGTGGGGCCTGACCATCATCGCCACCTTCTCCGAGGGTTCGCTGCCCAAGGGCCTGATCGCGGCCTGTGGCGGCATCATCCTCGCCATGGTCGGCATGGACCCGGTAACGGGCACGCCGCGCTTCTGGTTCGGCAACGTGTTTCTTCTCGACGGCATCTCGTTCCCGGTCGCCATGATCGGCCTCTTCGCCGTTGCCGAGATGATGAAGCTCTACGTCAAGGGTGGCGCCATCGTCGAACGCGATGTCGGCGGCGAGACCAGCTCGGTGATGGAAGGCGTGCGCGACGCGTTTCGGCATTGGTGGCTGGTGGCGCGCTCGAGCCTGCTCGGCGTGTGGATTGGCGTCCTGCCCGGAATCGGCGCCAGCGTCGGCGGCATCGCCGCCTACGCCCAGGCCGTCCAGACCTCCCGCGACAGCGAGAATTTTGGCAAGGGCGACGTGCGCGGCGTCATCGCTCCCGACGCCACCCTCGGCGCCAACGAGGGCGGCGGCCTGATGCCGACGCTTGCCTTCGGGATTCCCGGCGGCGAGAGCATGGCGATTCTGCTGGTCGCTTTTTACGGCCTCGGCATCGTGCCGGGCCCCCAGATGCTGACCAGTCACCTCGACATCGTTTTCGCGATGATGTGGATCATCGTGATTGCCAACGTCTTCACCACCGCGATCGGCCTGGGCATCTCGCGATATCTGGCGCGCCTGCCGGCGCTCAATCCCAATCTCATGATCCCGCTGGTGATCTCGGTCTGCTTCATGGGGGCCTTCGCCACCCGCGGTCAGATCGAGGACGTGATCGTCGTGGCGGTGTTCGGCGCTCTCGGCTTCTTCATGGACCGCTACCACTACTCGCGAGCCGATCTGGTGATCGGCATGGTGCTGGCGGACATGATCGAACGCAACCTGCATATCTCGCTCACCCTCTACGGCGACGGGTTCCTGCTGGTCAGGCCGGTCGCGCTGGCGATGTTCGTCTTCGTCATACTGACGACGGCGATGCCGTTCTATCGCAACTGGAGGCGCCGCCGCGTCACGACCGGGGCGAACCGGCCGGCCAGCGCCGGAGGAGACGCGCGATGAGCCGCCGCCTCCAGGAAAATATCGTTATCCTCTTTCTGCTGGCGTTCTTCGTCGTGGTTCTGGTGACCAGCCTCGGCTACGGCCCGCGCACCAGGCTCGTTCCCGTCCCGATCGCGGCGCTCGCTATCGCGCTGATCGTGTTCCAGTTCATCTGGCAGAATTTCCGCGCCGCCGACGACCTCAACGTCGATCTGCTCGAGGTGTTGACCGGGCGCGGCGAAAAATCGGACGCGGGGCCCGCCGACGGCCCCGCTCAGCAACCCGGCGCGGCGGCACCCGCGGAGTGGCAGCGCATCGTGATCGCCTTCGCCATGGTGGCGGTATTCGTGGCGATGACCCTCGCGATCGGCCCGATCCCGACGATCTTCCTGTTCACCGGCGCTTACCTGAAGCTGAGCGGACATTTCCGGTTGGGCAAGGCGACGCTCTATGCGGCGCTTTTCACGCTCGCCACGTACCTCATGTTCGTCCAGGTCCTGCACCTGCAGCTTTACCACGGCTACCTGGAGCCGTTGGCGGATTTCCTCCGTCGATTGACCCGGATGGGCTGATCGACGGGCAATGCGTGGTCAATAACCAGAAACGATGTCAAACGGAGGAAGAGCAAGATGAAAAGACTTCGTACTTTGGCCGTGACGGCGCTGGCTGGGCTGGCGCTCATCGTCGCGGCAGGCACGAGCCCATCGAAGGCCGCGGACGACTACTTCAAGGGCAAGGTCATCCAGCTGATCCTGCCCAACAGCGCCAGCGGCGAGATGGGGCGCTACGCCACCATGTTCGCGCCCTACATCGCCAAGTACGCCGGTGCCGACGAAGTCCGCGTCAACGTCATGACCGGCGGCGGCGGCGTCAAGGGCACCAACTTTCTCTGGTTTCAGAAGCCGGACGGTCTGACCATCGGCTTCACCAGCGTGCCGGCGCTGATCCTTGCCCAGCTTTCCGGTAGCGAGGCGGTGCAGTTCGACACCACCAAGCTCACCTACCTCGGCCGCGCCGCGACCGAGCCGCGTGGCCTGCTCGTCGGCACCAAATCGGGCATCAAGAATGTCGACGACCTCAAGAAGCTCGATCGGGAGTTCGTGTTCCCGACCCAGGGCACCGACGAGGACTTCTACACCATGGCGATCCTGTCGGATTCACTGGGCTTCAAGCTGAAGCCGGTGACCGGCTATGAGGGTCAGGCTGATACCGCGCTCGCCTTGATCAAGGGCGACGGCGACGGCCTCATCACCGCGACGCGTACCGCCAAGTCGATGATCGACTCCGGCGACATGCACCCGATCCTCAGCGTCTGGGCCGAGCGCGATCCCAACTATCCCGACGTGCCGAGCGCGCTTGAGGTGGTCGATGGTCCGCAGAAGAACGCGGTGCAGGCGATCGTCAACATGCTGTCCATGCACCGCGGCTTCTTCGGCCCGGCGGGCATGGACCCCGACGCAACCCGCATCCTGCGCGACGCGATCACGAAAGCGGCCGCCGACCCGGAGCTGGTCAAGGCCGCGCAGGACGCCGGCATGGTTCTCCTGCCGTCGCCGGGTGACGTGGAGCAGAAGAAGATCGAGCAGATCACCACCGCGAGTGCCGCCATCGTGCCGGTGCTCAAGGCGGCTCTGAAAAATATCCAGTAGGGCAACTCCGGGAAAAGTGGATTCCACGTTTTCGTCCGGAGCTGCGCGAAAACAAGCAGTGGAGCGGGTCATCGACTTGAATAGATGACCCGCCCTGGCGTCCGCACCATCTCCCTCCAGGACGCACTGCGGGGGCCCGCCCGGTAAACCGAACCGGCTGGGCCCTCTTTTTTTGCGCCGACACCGCCAGCCGAACATCGCGATCCGAGTTTGGACACGTTCTTGTGGTCCACGGAAAACAGGGGTCGGCGAATCGCGCACCCCTCGCGTGCGATTCGTGTCGCCGCGCATCTTGATCTGGAGGAGGGCATTACATGGATTGGTGGAGGGACAAGTTCGTGCCCGGCTTCATCGCCGGCATCGTTCTGTTCGTTCTGTTGTGGATATGGAGCGCGGCGAGCGGCGGCCAGGTCGTGTCGATGTTCGGCGGCGTCACCAACGCGCAGTTGACCGATGCCATTGCCAACATCGAGGCCAAGCCCGGGCCCGCCGGCCCGGCCGGACCTCAAGGTGCCCAAGGGCCCGCGGGCACCCTCGGTCCACAGGGCCCCGCCGGGCCGCCTGGCACTCAAGGTCCGCAAGGCGCCAAAGGCGACGTCGGTCCCCAGGGACCGAAGGGTGACGCCGGCCCAGCGGGTCCGCGCGGTGAGGCCGGTCCCCAGGGCGCGCAAGGCGCACCCGGCCAGTCCGCACCGCCGGCGCCGCAATAGGTCATTCCCGGCGGCCGGCACCGGCCGGCCGCCGACCCGTTAACGCGCGGTTAACCCTGAATGCATACCTGATCGTCAACACGGGAAATGCGGCTGGGGGACGGGTGTCGCAACATGAGTGACGATATGGCTCACGTACAGGTCCTTCCCGACAACACCGACGCGCTGGTGCTATCGCCCGCGTCTCCTCAGGCACTGGCCTCCATTGTTCCCGTCATGGCCTGGGCCGGCGAAACTGAGGAAGAGGCGCTGAAGCGGTACGGTATCGACAACGATCGTCCCGGCGCCGAGATCGTCTTCCTGCACCTGAACTGACAGCCGCGTCCACAAACACCCGACTGCCCCCGCAACATCGCCCGGCCCGCGTATTCCGCCTCGGCCGAACGGATCAGGATTGCCTTCCGGCCGCGCATTTGCTCAAAAAGCGGGCATGCAGACGGGGGGGGGGGTATCGCATGATCGACTCGGGCGACACGGCGTGGATGCTCACGTCCACGGCGCTGGTACTTTTCATGACATTGCCGGGGCTCGCGCTTTTCTATGGCGGCCTGGTGCAGTCCCGAAACGCGCTTTCGGTGCTGGTGCACTGCATGGCAATCGCCTGCTTGGCCTCCCTGCTCTGGTTCGCTGGCGCCTATAGCATCGCCTTCAGTCAGGGCACCGGCCTGTTCGGGGGTTTGAGTGACGCTTTCCTCGCCGGGATGGCACGCGGCGCGGTGCATCCGGGCACCGGCATTCCCGCATCCGTGTTTTTCATGTTCCAGATGACGTTCGCCATCATCACCCCGGCGCTGGTCGTGGGCGCGTACGTCGAGCGCATCCGGTTCGGGGCCGTGCTCCTTTTCTCCGCGCTCTGGCTCGTCGTCGTCTACGCACCGGTGGCCCACTGGGTCTGGGGCGGCGGCTGGCTCGCCGCGATGGGCATCATGGATTTCGCCGGCGGCATCGTCGTCCACGTCACCGCCGGCGTCTCGGCGCTGGTGGCCGCCTGGATTCTCGGCAGCCGTCGCGGTTTCCCGCACCAGATCAATCCTCCACACGCGCCGTGGATGGTCATGGTGGGGGCTTCGATGCTGTGGGTCGGCTGGTTCGGGTTCAACGCCGGCAGCGCCGTGGCAGCCGGCGCGGATGCCGGCATGGCGATGCTGGTGACCCACTTGTCCGCCGCGACCGCCTCGCTGGTCTGGCTCGCAACCGAATGGTTCCGCTACGGAAAGCCGAGCATGGTCGGCCTGGTCACGGGTACCATCGCCGGACTGGCGACGGTCACACCGGCGTCCGGCTACATCGGTCCGATCGGCGGGGTCATTCTCGGCCTCGCCGGGGGCGTCGTGTGCTACTTCGCGGTCAACCTGGTCAAGCACGTGATGAAGGTGGATGATTCGCTGGATGTCCTGGCAGTGCATGGCTGCGGCGGCGCGACCGGAACGTTGCTGACCGCGGTCCTGGCTCTGCCGGTCTTTGCCGGCGTCGGCATCGGCAATGCTCTCGGCACCCAGTTCGCCGTTCAGCTCGCGGGCGTCGTTGCGGCAGGTCTCTGGTCGGCAATCGCCACTTTCGCGCTGATCAAGCTTACCCAGGCCCTCGTTGGACTGCGCGTCTCCGAGGAAGAGGAACTCGCCGGCCTCGACCAGGTTGCCCACGGTGAGTCCGCTTACAAGCTCTAGCCAGCAAGGAATTCGTGGATGAAATTCATCATCGCTATCGTTCAGCCGCATCGCCTGGATCCGGTGCGCGACGCCCTCAATGAAATGGGTATCCACGGCATGACCGTCTCCGAAGTGAAGGGGTATGGCCGGCAGAAAGGCCACACCGAAATCTACCGGGGCACCGAGTACGAGATCAGCTACATCCCCAAGGTGAAGATCG
This sequence comes from uncultured Alphaproteobacteria bacterium, assembly GCA_963826055.1. GTDB lineage: Bacteria > Pseudomonadota > Alphaproteobacteria > Rhizobiales > Kaistiaceae > JBBDMC01. The sequence continues at coordinate 76,806 of CAWGVO010000005.1, forward strand.
AGGTCGCGATCGACGACGGCATCGCCGACCGCGCCATCGAAGCGATCACCGAGGCCGCCCGCACCGGCAAGATCGGGGACGGAAAGATCTTCGTCATGGCGCTGGAGTCGGCCACGCGCATCCGCACCGGTGAAAGCGGTCCCGAGGCCCTCTAAAGCAATTCCGGGAAAATTGGATTCCGCTTTTCCGTCCGGGATTGCATAGAAGGGTGATGGATCGGGTCGGTCGATTCCGTGAAACGATGACCCTCCGAAGGCCCGGGATCGCCGAGCTGTCACCGGAGTGCAGACGATGGAATTGGATGGAACGCCGGCACTGGTCACGGGCGCCGCCTCCGGCCTCGGCGAGGCGACGGCGCGCCATCTTGCCGGCCTTGGCGCAAAGGTGGCGGTCCTCGACCGCGCCGAGCAGGCCGGGTCCGCCGTCGCCGCCGAAATCGGCGGCGTCTATTGCCCCTGCGATATCACCGACCCCGCGGGTGCCGAGGCGGCGATCGCGGCCGCCGGGGCCGCCCACGGCCCGGCGCGGATTCTGGTCAACTGCGCCGGCATCGGCGGTGCCGCCCGCATCGTCGGCCGCGACGGCCCGATGCCGCTCGACGCGTTCGCCGCGATCGTTCAGGTAAACCTTGTCGGCACCTTCAACATGCTCCGGCTCGCTTCGGCCGCGATGGCAGCGCTTCAACCGCTCGACACCGGCGAGCGCGGCGTCGTCATCTCCACCGCCTCGGTCGCCGCCTTCGAGGGGCAGATCGGCCAGGCCGCCTACAGCGCCGCCAAGGGCGGCATCGTCTCGCTGACGCTACCCGCGGCGCGCGAGCTCGCCCGCTTCGGCATCCGCGTGCTCACCATCGCGCCGGGCCTGTTCCGCACCCCGCTGCTGGACGAGCTGCCGCCCGAGGCGCAAGAGAACCTTGCCGCTGCCATTCCGTTTCCCGCCCGCCTCGGCGCGCCGGCGGAGTTCGCCGCCCTCGTCGCCGCCATGATCGCCAACCCGTATCTCAACGGCGAGACGGTGCGCCTCGACGGCGCGCTGCGCATGCAGCCGAAGTGAACCTCAACCCTTTTCGTTGAGCGCAATGACCCGCGGTGAGCCGCGGTAGAGTTCCTCCACCAGGTCGGCGCGATGACGAAGCACCGCCCGCTGGTTGATCGAGCCCTTGTCCGTCACCTCGCCGCGGTCGATCGACGGCGGCTCCGCCATCAGCAGCATCCGTTTGACCAGGGTCGATGACCCCGTGCTGTCGTGGGCGAGCGAGGCAAGGTTTTCGGCGAACCGCTGGCGCACCTTCGCGTCCGCAAGCACCGCATCGGTCGCGGCATCCGGCGGTATGCCCGCAATCGAACGGCAGGCGCTAACGTCGGGAATGACGAGCGCGCCGATGAAGTCGCGATCGAGGCCGGTCAGGACAACGTCGCGCGCGATGCCGCCGAAGTGGTCGATGAAACCGGCGCGCAGGTGCCCGACGCTGACCCACGTTCCCGTTCTCAGCTTGAAATTCTCGGCGATGCGCCCGTCGAAATAGAAACCCCTGGCGGCGTCCGCCGGATCGGCGAAGCGAAGCGCATCGCCGAGCCGATAATAGCCCTCCTCGTCGAACGCATCCGCCGTCAGTTTAGGGTCGCGCCAATAGCCCGGCGTGACGTTGGGGCCTTTCAGGCGCGCCTCCAGCTTGTCGTCCACCGGCGTCAGCTTCAATTCGACCCCGCGCGCCGGCACACCGACGTTGCCGGCGATGCGCTGGTCGGCGGTGCACATCAGCGCGAACGGCGCCGTCTCCGTCGACCCGAGGCCGGCGGCGAGCAGGATGCGTTCGCCGGTCGTCTCCACCGCCAGTTCCTCCAGCGCGTCCCAGGTGTGCTGGGCAAGGCCGGCGCCGGCATACATCAGGTAGTTGAGCCGGCTGAAAAAGCGCTCACGCAGCTCGCGGTCGTCCCGCATGTACGGGATCAGCTCGTCGTAGCCCCTCGGCACGTTGAAATACCAGGTCGGCGCCACCTCCTTCAGGTTGCGCACCGTCTTGCGAATGCCGTCGTGGGTCGGCCGCCCGTCGTCGATATAGAAGCTGCCGCCGTTGTAGAGGGCCATGTTGAAGACCTTGTTGCCCCCTGCGGTATGGTTCCACGGGGCCCAGTCGAGAACGATTGGCGGCTCGTCCTGCATGAACGCGTAGCAGTCGCGTACCATCTCCTGGTTGGAGCAGATCATCCGCTGCGTGTTGATGACCGCCTTCGGCGAGCCGGTCGACCCGGAGGTGAACAGGAACTTGGCAATCGTATCCGGCCCCACCGCGTCGTGGGCCGCCTCCACCGCCGCGCCCGGTTCGGTGGCGCTGAGTTCAGCAAAGGCCGCGCCGGCGCGCCCGGCGATGGGGTTGGCGGTGACGATCACCGGAACGTCGCGGGGGACGGCCGCGCCGATCGCCGCCGCGTATGCCGCTCCGTCGGCCGCGAACACGAGGCCGGGCGTCAAGAGAGCCGCGATGTCCTTGAGCTTGGTGTAGTCGGTCGACACCAGCGAGTACGCTGGCGAAATCGGCGCGTATGGAATGCCGACGTACATGGCCGCAAGACCGAGCAATGCGTGCTCGAGATCATTGCCCGACAGGATGATCAGCGGCCGCTCCGCCGAAAGGCGATAGCCCAGGAGCGCGCTGCCGACGCGCCGCACGCGCTCCAGCGTTTCGCCATATGTGAGCTTCCGCCAGCCGCCATCGCCGGCGCGTTCGGCGAGATACACCCGGTCGGGCGCCGTCGCGGCGTAGTGGACGAGCCGCTCCGTGAGCTTGTCGGGATAGCGACCGAGCTTCCCCGCCTGATGCACCAGGATCGCACCGTCCGGCCGCTGCTCGGTCCGAATGTCCGGTTGCCACAACCGGACCTTGCGCAGCGGCGCGTCCTCGATGCGCAGAGCCCGAGCCACTTTGCCCATGGCGCCTTCCTCCAAGCGCGGTCTACCGCGGTTGTTTGCGGCTGCCTGCCGCCATGGTCAACCGTTTTCGAGTTGCGATGATCTTGACACGGCCGCGGGCATTTCGTCCACTTGGAAACAAAATCGGCCGTCACCGGCCAGGGGAAACGCCGTAGCATGCCGGAACTGCTCGTAACCTATTCGCTCGACCGCGATGTCGCCCTCATTGGCCTCAACCGGCCGGCCAAGCGCAATGCCATATCCGATACGGTGATCGAAGCGCTGGCCGCCGTCGTCGAGCGCGCCGGCCGCGAGGCAAAGGCGGCCGTGATTTACGGCGCCGGCGACCATTTCTGCGCCGGCCTCGATCTCGCCGAGCACGTCGAGAAGACCGCGGCCGAAGGCATCCGTGGCTCGCGCCGCTGGCACGCCGTGTTCGACACGATCCAGCGTGGCGCGATCCCTTTCGTCGCCAGCCTTCACGGCGGCGTTGTCGGCGGCGGGCTCGAGCTCGCCGCCTCGGCGCACATCCGCGTTGCCGATCGCACCGCCTTCTTCGCGCTGCCGGAGGGTCAGCGCGGCATCTTCGTGGGTGGCAGCGGCTCGGTGAAGATTGCCCGTCTGATGGGCGTGGCGCGCATGACCGACCTCATGCTGACCGGACGCGTGCTCGACGCCGACGCGGCGGAGCGCTGCAATCTGGTCCAGTACGTGGTCGAGGCCGGCGGCGCGCTGGCCAGGGCCAGGGAGATCGCGCACACCGCTGCCGCCAACGCATGGTTTTCGAACTACGCCGTCATCAACGCGCTGCCGCGCATCCAGGACATGGCTCACGATGACGGCCTCTTCGTCGAATCGATCATCGCGGCATTCACCCAGACAACTCCGGAGGCAACCGAGCGGCTGAAAGCGTTCCTGGAGAAACGCGCCGCTCCCCTTGCCGTCCCCGGCAAGAAGCGCTGAGACCGTCCGATGGCCGCCGACCAGAACCTGGGCTTCATCGACGGCGCCGACGCCGCACCCGGACCAGCCGGCGGCACCGAGGCCGGCGCGCGCGTTGCGTTCGGACCGTTGGCCGACCTCGCCGGTTTCATGCTGCGCCTGGCACAAGTCCAGGTCTACGAGGCATTCTTCGCCGCCTTCGACCTGCCCGACGTTCGCCCCGGCCGCATCGGCATTCTCGTCGCCGTCGCCAACAACCCCGGCATCCGCCAGGGCGTGCTCGCCGACGCCCTGCACATCAAGTGGTCCAACATGGCCAAGACCGTTCGTCAGCTCGAGGCCAGCGGGCTGATCGAGCGACGCGTGTCGCCAAGCGACCGGCGCGCCATCGAATTGCACCTGACGCGGATGGGCCGTAATCTCGTGCGGCGCGTGCTTCCGGCCATCCAGGCCAACGACCGCACGGCCACCGCCGCGCTCAGTGACCGCGAACGCGAGACGCTCATGCGGCTTCTGCGCAAGCTTGCTGGGCACGGCGCCCAACTGGCGGACGGCGCGTGATGCTGAACCTCGACGACATCGTCGCCATCGACATCCACACCCACGCCGAGGAGCCGTGCGGCACCCACGCCGACGACGGCTACGACGCGTTCCAGGCGGGCATGGCGAAGTACTTCAAGAATCCCGCCGGCGCCCAGGGCATGCTGCCGACGGTGCCCGAGACCGCTGCCTATTATCGCGAGCGCAAGATCGCCTGCGTGATTTTTCCGGTCGATGCCGAGCGCGAGACCGGCTTCCGCCGCTACGCCAACGAGGAAGTGGCGAAGATCGCGGCGGAGAACAGCGACATCATGATTCCGTTCGCCTCCATCGACCCGGCCAAGGGCAAGGCCGGGGCGCGGGAAGCGCGCCGGCTCATCGCCGATTTCGGCATCCGCGGCTTCAAGTTCCACCCCACTATGCAGGGGTTCTATCCCAACGACCGCGACGCCTACGTGCTCTATGAGGCGATCGCCGAGGCAGGCTCGATCGCCCTCTTCCATACGGGCCAGACCGGGGTCGGTGCCGGCATGCGGGGCGGCATGGGCATGAAACTCAAATACTCCAACCCGATCCACCTCGACGACGTGGCGGCCGACTTCCCCGAGATGCGCATCATCCTCGCGCACCCGTCCTTCCCCTGGCAGGAAGAGGCGCTGGCCGTCGCCACCCACAAGCCGAACGTCTACATCGACCTGTCCGGCTGGTCGCCGAAATATTTCCCGCCGATCCTGATCCAGTACGCCAACACGCTGCTCAGGCAGAAGATGCTGTTCGGCTCGGACTGGCCGGCGATCACGCCGGACCGGTGGCTGAGCGATTTCCAGAAGATCAACATCCGGGACGAGGTTCGCCCCCTCATCCTGAAAGAAAACGCGGCGAGGCTTCTCGGCCTCTGAGCCGCTTGGGCCAACCAGGGAGGGTTTGGACATGAACAGACTGATGAAGATGACGGTACTCGCGGCATGTCTCGCCGCGGTGACGAGCGTGGCGGACGCGCGGGAATTGCGCGTCGCGCCGGCCGGCCCGCCGGCCCACCCCGCCTATTACATGTACGAGCACTTCGCCAAGTACCTCGCCGATGTGTCGGGCGGCAAGCTGACGGCGACGATCCTCGGCCCCGAGGTCGTGGCGTTGCCGCAGATGAAGGATGCCCTGCAGACCGGGCTCGTCGACATCGGCAACTACCTGCCGCTCTACTTCGCCGCCGGCATGGACACCACCAACATCTCGGGCGACTTCGCCCTCGTCGGCCGCAATCCGTACGTCATGTCGCTGGCGATGTCCGAGTATGTCGTCACCTGCCCGGCATGCCTCAAGGAATTCGCCGACGTCGGCATCATCTTCCTCGGCGCCGGTTCCTCGGATGTGTACGGGGTGTACACCACCAAGCCCGTCCGCTCCGCGAATGACCTGAAGGGCCTGCGGCTGCGTTCCGGCGGCGCCCCCTATTCACGCTGGGCCGAACACTTCGGCGCCACCGGCGTAGCGATGGGCGTCGGCGACACGTTCGAGGGAATGAGCCAGGGCACCATTGACGGGTCGATGGCTTCGGTCGTCGACGGGCTCTCGTTCCGGCTAGTGGACGTGGCGAAGTACTTCGTCAAGATCCCGATCGGCACCTATCACGTCACCTCGAACTTCACCGTCGCCAAGTCGACCTGGGATTCGTTTTCCGACGAGGAGAAGGGTTGGGTTGTTGCGGCCGCCGCGCGCGGCAACCTGGACCTCACCGACCGCTGGGCCTACCAGTTGCCGGCCGCCGCGATGGCTGCGGTCAAGAAGGCCAACATCGAGGTCATCGAACCGGATCCGGCGTTCCTCAAGGCCTCCGACGACTTCATCGCTGCCGACGAGGCGGCTCGGGTGGCCCAGGGCGGCGCCATGGCGCAGCACTTCATCGATCTCGTCAACAAGTGGACCACCATCGTCAACGAGGTCGGCGAGGATCCCGACAAGCTGTCCGATCGCGGCAAGGCAGAAATCTGGTCGAAGATCGACTGGTCGACCTATGGCAAGTAGCCGCCCAGCTGCATAGACCCGCGTCGGCCCGGATCGTTCTCAGCCGGGCCGGCGCCCCGATCCCGCGTTCGCGGGCAAAGGCATGACCGCTCTTTTCAGCTTTGCCACCAGAAGCGTCCGCATCCTCGCCCTCATCGGCGCGATCGGGACGGTGGCGATGATGCTTCACATCTGCATCGATGTGGTGCTGAGAGATTTCTTCCGCATCTCGATCGACACCACCCCCGAGATAGTTGCCCGTTACTACATGGTCGTCGTCGCCTTCCTGCCGCTCGCCTGGCTGGAACGGCAGAACGGCATGATCTCCGTCGAGCTTCTGGAGTGGATGCTGCCGCCGCGCGCTCGACAGGCGTCCGACGTCTTCGTCGCGCTCCTGTCGGCCGTGATCTATGGCGTGCTCACCTGGGCCACGACAAGCAGTGCGCTCAGTCATTTCCATGTCGGCACCTTCGTCCAGTTCACCGACTACCGGATGCCCGTCTGGCATTCGTTTTTTCTGCCGCCCCTCGGCTTCGTCCTCGCCGCCGCCATCTCGCTCCTGAAGGCGGTGGAATTCGCCGTCCGTCCCGGCGGCAGCCAGCACGCGGAGCCGCTGGTATGAACGTCACCGTCGGCACCTGGGGCGTCGCGATCCTCGTGCTATTGCTGGTCGCCCGCATGCCGGTGGCGCTGGCCCTGATCGCCGTGAGCTTCGGCGGCATCACCTTCCTCGTCGGCATCAACCCCGCCTTCGGCATCGTCATGAACACGCCGTACAGCTTCGTGGCGTCGTGGACCATGAGCGCGGTGCCGATGTTCCTGCTCATGGGCTTCGTCGCCTACCATTCGGGGCTGACGACCGGCCTCTTCGAGGCCGCCAAGGTGGTCCTGCGCAGGATCCCCGGCGGCCTGGCGATCTCGGCCGTGTTCGCCTGTTCGGGCTTCGCCGCCGTCTCCGGCTCCTCCCTCGCCTGCGCCGCCGCCATGGGGCGCATCGCCATTCCCGAGATGGTCGCGGCCGGCTATCGTCCCTCGGTCGCCTGCGGCTCCATTGCCGCCGGCGGCACCATCGGCGCGCTCATTCCGCCGTCGATCCTCATGATCATCTACGGCATCATCGCCGAGACCTCGGTCACCCAGGTCTTCGTCGGCGGCATCGGCATCGGCCTTCTCACCGCCGTTTCCTACACCTCGGTAATCCTGCTGATCAGCTGGCTCCGGCCCCAGCTCATTCCGCGCCACATCGCCAACGACAGGGAAAGTTCGGTTCGCGCCCTTCTCGGCATCTGGCCGATCCTCGTCCTGATCGCCCTCGTCTTCGGCGGTCTGTTCTCCGGCTACTTCAGCGCCACCGAGGCGGGCGCGGTCGGCGCCCTCGGCGCCACCATCCTCGCCGCCGTGACCGGCGGGCTCACCTGGAAAGCGATCCAGCAGTCGCTGCTTGAGACCGTGCTGACGTCATCATCGCTCTTCATCATCGCCGTCGGCGCATCGATGTTTACCCGCTTCCTCGGCATCTCCGGCCTCTCCGGCTTCCTCAATTCCACCGTCGCCGGCGCCAACCTCGGCTACGCCGAGCTGATGCTGATTATCGTCTGCGTCTATCTCGTCCTCGGCACGTTCATGGAGCCGTTCGGCGCCATGCTGGTGACGCTTCCTGTGTTTCTGCCGATCCTCAGGTCGGAGGGTATCAGCCTGGTGTGGTTCGGCGTGCTGGTCGTCAAGCTTCTCGAGATCGGCATGGTAACGCCGCCCTTCGGCCTCAACGTCTTCGTCATCCGCAACGTCGCCGCCCAGTACGCCACCACCGTGCAGATATTCCGCGGCGTCGTGCCCTTCTTCTTCGCCGATCTCGTCGTCGTCTTTATCGCGGTGGCGTTTCCGCAGATCGTGCTCGCCCTGGTGGGGCAGTGAAGCAAGTTCCGGGAGGCGGGATTTCCCCGTTCCATCCGCACGCCGGAACGGTTGCCGGCGCCTGCGCTCCCAAATACTGTTAGCCCCTGCGGGCTGGATCATCATGGCCGAACCCGGGGACCAACGATGAGCAACGTCGAGCTGAGAAGCGTCAAGAAGCGCTACGGATCGGTCGAGGCAATTCAGAAGCTCGACCTCGCCGTCGCGGAGGGTGAATTCTGCGCGCTGCTGGGACCGTCGGGCTGCGGCAAGTCGACCCTGCTCAGGATGATCGCCGGGCTGGAGGCCGTCACCGAAGGGAACATCTTCATCGACGGCGTCGACGTCACCAACGTGCCGCCGGCCAAGCGGCGCATCGCCATGGTGTTCCAGTCGTACGCGCTCTACCCGCACATGACCGTCCGCCAGAACATCTCCTTCAGCCTCCGTGTTGCCAAGGCGCCCAAGGACGTGATCGAGCGCCGCACGCAGGAAGTCGCCCGCATGCTGCGCCTCGAGGAGTTGCTCGACCGGCGCCCGGCCCAGTTGTCAGGCGGTCAACGCCAGCGCGTCGCCATCGGTCGCGCCCTGGTGCGCGAACCGCAGGTATTCCTCTTCGACGAGCCGCTGTCCAACCTCGATGCGATCCTGCGCGTGCAGATGCGCGTCGAGATCGCCAAGCTGCACAAGGATCTGGCAACCACCATGATCTACGTCACCCATGACCAGGTCGAGGCTATGACGCTGGCCGATCGCATCGTCGTGCTCGAGGCCGGCACCATCCGCCAGATCGGCGCGCCCATGGAGCTCTACCTGCAGCCGGCCAACAAGTTCGTCGCCTCTTTCATCGGCTCGCCGACCATGAACTTCCTGCCGGCGGACGCGCGCGCGTCCGAGGGGCTGAACGCGGTGGTCAAACTGAACGGCGGCGGCGAGATCACCGTCAAGACCCGCAAGCGCCTCGACGACGTTCCGGCGGGAACCTTCGAGGTGGGCATCCGGCCGGAGCATATCCGCCTCGCCGCACCGGGCGACCCGGACGCCGCGCTCCAGGGCACCGTCCAGATTCTGGAGCACCTCGGAAACGCGACGATCATGTACGTCGATACCGCCGCCGGTCAGATCGTGGTCGAGGATGAAGGGGACGTCGCCACCAGGACAGGCGACAACGTCAGCGTCGTGTTCGAACCCGGACGGGTTCATGTCTTTGCCGCCGACCAGGCGGCGGTCTAGCACCGGAAGCCGACGAAGCGCGGCACGCGCGCCGGCCGACTTCTTCGCGTTGACCGTCACCCGCCGCGACTGATCGTGATCGGCTGCCCCTCGGCCGCCGAGCGGGTCAGCGCATCGATGAGAACGTGCACTTTCAGCCCTTCCTGCCCGCTGATCCGCGGTTCCCGGCCGGCGCCGATCGCTTCGACAAAATCGGCGATCAGTGCCCGGTGCGGGCCGTGGTCGAACGCCATCGGGTCGGCGCCGCCGCCGGCCGCTCCGCCGCCATCGTCGATCCGCTCCTCGCTGCCGTCGTGGAACTGGACGTCGAGTGTCAGGCCCGAAATCGTCGCGCCCCCAAGTTCGCCGATGAGGTCGATGCGATCCGGATGGCCCGGATAGGCTGCCGTCGTAGCCCCGATCGTTCCGATTGCACCGCCCGCGAAGCGCATCGCCGCGCCGACGATATCCTCCGCCTCCATGCGATGGACCGGCGTGGTGCCGGCATAGGCCGAAACCGCCTCGGGCAGCCCTGAAAGCGACAGCAGCGCGTCGAGCGTGTGGATGGCCTGCGTCAGCAGCACACCGCCGCCGTCGCGGGCGTACGTGCCACGCCCGGGGACGTCGTAATAGGATTGCGGCCGCCAGTTGCGCACGTCCGCCGACGCGCCGACAGTCCGGCCGAGCCGGCCGCTCGCCAGGATTTCTCCCAGCCGCTCCACCGGTTTGCGGAACCGGTGCTGCAGCACGACGCCGAGGGTCACGCCGGCCTTGCGGCACGCAGCGACCGTCGCCCCGGCGCGCGCCAGCGAAGTCTCGATCGGCTCTTCCAACAGCACGTGCTTGCCCACGCGCGCCGCGCGCTCGACCAGATCGAGGTGGGTGTTGGGCGGAGTCTCGTCGATCGGATCGATCATGATCCCAATGATGAAGAAGCAGGGCTACGACGATCACTTCGCCGTCAACCTCACGATCACCGGCGCGACGCAGGGCATCGTCATCCCGCCGAGCCACAACGCCATCATCTATTCATACGCCGCGGGCGGCGCCGTCTCCGTCGCCCAGCTGTTCCTCGCCGGCGTCATTCCCGGCATCGTGGTCGGCCTGTCTCTGATGGTGCTGTCGTTCATCGTCGCAACGATGCGCGGCTATGCGCGCGGCAATTTCGTGCAGCTGCGTGAGGCGCTTCGGATCACCTGGGAAGCGCTCGCCGGCCTTGCCACCGTCGTCATCATCGTCGGCGGCATTCTCGGCGGTGTGTTCACGCCGACGGAGTCGGCCGCCGTTGCCGCCGTGTGGGCCTTCTTCGTGACGATGTTCATCTACCGTGACCTGAAGTGGCGCGACCTGCCGCGGGTGATGGTCGGAGTCATCAAGACCGTCGCAATGGTGACGTATCGATGCAGAGCATGACGATGTCCGACGCAGCGGCAAGCTCGCGCGCCGTCTTCGCCTCACCCGCGCCCCGCGCCACCGCCGCATCGACGTTTGCCCGGCTGCGGTTGGCGATCACCGTCAACGGATAGCCAAGCGCCTGCAGGCGCTCGACCATCGGCGACCCCATCAGGCCGAGGCCGATAAAGCCGATCCTTGGACGATCCATTGCAATCCCCGTCTGTTTGATGTGGTCAACGTACGAGGCGTAGCAACGCGTGCGGCTTATGCAAGCCCGTCGCCCACTCCGGCACAATTGCTGCGAGGAAGCTATTGCGCCCGACTTCGGCCGCATGGGATCGCACGAGCTGGTCCACTACACCGGCAAGCCATACGGCGAGCCCTACGAACAGCACTGGTACCTGCGCAATCTCAAGGACCTCTACCACGACTGGAAGTTCGTCGAGGACGGCGCCCTGCGCTACGCGCCGACCGGGCGGTGCGGGCCGCCACGGTTCCGACGGGCGGGCGGGATTTCGATCAGGGGCCGGAGATGTCGCGCCGACATGGTATCGGCGCGCCTTCGTCAAGCTGCGTATTGCCAAATCGCGCGCCAGGCCCTAGGCCCTCGACCAAATCCCCTCAGGAGACCTGAATGCGTCCCACTGTTAAGCCGTTCGTTGTCGAATCACGGAAGCGGAGACGACCCGGCCGGAGTGCTGAACCGCTGTTCACCGCCGCTCAATTGGCGCAGCTGGATGAGCCGTCCGAGGCGGCGCCTCGTGAGCGAACGCAAATTAAGGCGGGTGGAAACGGGTCGTCAGCAGCAACCGCCGCGCGCATCCTGCCGGACCTGACGTTCAACGACCAGTCTGATGTCCGCGGAACAACGACCGAACCGTCGCCCCGGAATGGAGAAAAACGAGCACGGTCCCGTGCGGCACCGGGCTCCACACCAAGCCGACGCCCTGCTGAAACAGCGCCCGCCGAGGTCCAGGAACCGCCAGCCCCCGCTGCCCCCGCCGTCCTCGAATCGGCCCCGGCTGCGTCCCGGCTGCCGAAGAAGGGTGTGCGGCGGTCGCGGCGCCCGGATGACGTAACGCATCTCGCCCGCGGCGAGCGCTGGAAGCGCCGGCTGCCGCGCCACGCCTGGTAGCACAGTCGGCCGCCGGCTCGTTCCCCACACGTTCACCTGGAACGAATCGAGACCGTCATTTGCTGGGGCGATCAGTGGTGAAGACACGGTAAACCCTGGCAAGGTGCGAGCCGGCGCCGCCGGGCGTCACCGGCGCGCTGACACGGGCCGTCGATCGAGTCCCTCACGCCGCCGCTGCTGAGGGCCGTCCGGATCACTTTCACCGATCTTTCCGATACCTCCGTGGGACCTGCCCCATCGGGCCGGCGACCTTTGGCACCCGCTTCCGCCCTTCGGTTCCGTTGAGGCGTTCCGCACGGCGAGTTTGGACGCCGACGCTGCCGGCACCGGCCTGCCGCGCAAAGAAAGATCGTCGCCCCGCGATGCGCGGCCAACAAAATATGATATTGATACGGCGCCGCCGATGCCAAGAGTGGCGTGGCGGGTATTGTTGCGGCCGCGCGGGCGCTCCGTGATTCCGGCGTGAAACTTCAGAAGAAGATGACCTTGCTCGTTGCCACGGCGGGAGAGGGGAGTGCCCGGGGCGGCCTCACCGATTTGACACCGGGCGGCTACCTCAATCCCGCTTCGGTGGTGCTCGCCGACGCCTCCAGCCGGAAAGTCATCCACTACTACAAAGGCCGCGTCTGGCACGAATACATCGTCACCGGCCGCCCTGTTCACGCATCCTCGCCGCACCTCGGGATAAATGCAGTGGTCAAGGCAGCCAAGGTCGTCCAGGCACTCGACAGTCTCGTCCTCGATTCGCGCGAGGATCCCCTGGTCGGCAAGTGCACGTTGACCATCGCGCAAATGCACGGCGGTTCGGCCTACGCGAACCTTCCTGGCACATGTCGCATCACAAGTGACCTTCGCCTCATCCCGGGCCAGACGATCGACGGTTGCACGAAGCAGATCAAAGACCGGCTTGCCGAATTGGAGGCGGAGGATCCCGATCTGCACGTCTCTGTCGATATCATTCCCTTTTCGCGCAAGGAGCCGCTCGAGATACCGCGCAGCGACCCGACGGTGAAAGCGCTGGAGAGAGCGATGACGGACGTGGTCGGAGCGCCGGACTACATGAGCGGTATCCAGTCACCTGGCGGAGCAGCCTATTTCACGTCGATGCTGGGTATTCCGGCGATCTACTTTTCGCCCGGCGAGATCAGCCAGGCGCACGTCGCCAACGAAAGCGTCGACATTGAAATGCTGCGGCAGGCAGGCCGAAATCTACGCCCTGACCGCCGCGGACCTTTGCGGGGCGACGTAGCGGAACCCGCGACGGGCTCGTGCGAGGCCCCGCCGGGCGTAGTATCGCTTCATTCATTGCCGGGACCCGGCCAAGCGGCCGGGTCCCGGTTCCGTTTCCCACCACCTTTCGACCGCTTATTTTTCTTGCGCTGCCTTGGAGACAGCCGCTAGCCGTCTTGCGCTGGACGGGCTAAAAGCCCGCACGCATCAACCTGACCACAAAGGAGAGACGATTTTGACGACGACAAAAAAGGCGGGGACCTCTGGCAATCAGGCCGTCCGTCCGGTGAAGGAGACCCTGACCAAATCCGCACTGATCAACCTCATTGCTCAGGAGAATGATCTCACCCGCAGCACCGCAGTGGGTGTCTTCAACTCGCTGGAGAAGGCGTTGCTGGGCTCGATTCATCCGCGCGGCGTCGGCGAATTCACCTTGCCCGGACTGCTCAAGATCACCTTGCGCAAGGTGCCCGCCCGCAAAGCCGGCACATTGGTCCGGAACCCAGCCACCGGCGAAATGATGAAGGGCGCCGCCAAGCCGGCGAGTGTCCGGGTGAAGGTCAGGGCCTTGTCGAAGTTGAAAGCGGCGGCCTCACCGTAACGCGACACCTGTGCCGCACGGCACCGTATCGCGTCGCATTGTCGAGCACCACGACTTCATTTGGCATCCGGCCGTCAAACGCGTAGCCCGCTGGTTTTCACGGCGCTCCTGGTGCACCACCAGCGGCGCGTTGGATCGGCCGTGCCGGATTGCCTACCACTCGCGTACCGGGAGCTACGTCGTGCGTAACGACGGCTCCCGCACCGACGATGGCGCCGTCCCCGACGGTTACGCCCGGCAGAAGGATCGCGCCGCCACCGATCCACACCTCTTCGCCGACGCTCACTGGCAGCGCTCGCTCTAGTCCGCGTCGGCGCCCTTCAAGGTCGTGGGCATGGTCGGCGCAGTAAATCTGCGCCGCCGGTCCCAGCATCGTCCGCCGTCCGATCCGGACGGGGGCGGTGTCAAGGACAACGCAGTCCGCGTTGATGTAGACCCCGTCTTCGAGGGTGACATTCCGGCCGTAGGCGACATGGAAGGGAGCCTCGAGAAAAACCCCTTCACCGATTGCGGCGAATAGCGCGGCGAGCTCCGGTGCACAGGGGCCGCGGAGCGCTGGGTCCATGGTCGAATGGCGCCAGCAGGCCTGCCGAGCGACCTCGCGCAGCGCTTCGAGGTCAGGCGCCATGCAGGAGTACCAGCGTCCATCGGCCACTTCGGCTAGCGCCCGAGGCGGGGGACGGATGCCTGTCGCACGCATCGCCAACTGGCGGTCATGCAGATCCCGATCGGGCAGGTCATCCATGCCGGCACTGCACCCACGGAAGCTCAGACGCGGGAAGTGATTTCCTGATCTGCCGGGCGCCCCGACGACTGCCCTCCAGACCCGCGCCGGCGTGGCGGGCATGTCCAGGTGGCTGACGCCCACCTCTTTCAGCGCGTTGCAGACCGCGTTCATTCCGGCGGCGAGGCCGCCCACCGTGCCGGCCTCGCCGACGCCTTTCACCCCCAGAGGATTCCGCTGCGTGGGTACGGAAACGAGGTCCGACACCATCACCGGGGCGTCGTTCGCCCGCGGCATCGCGTAGTCCATGAAGGAGCCGGTGAGGAGCTGCCCGCCCTCATCGAAACGCATTTCCTCGAACAGGGCCTGACCCAGGCCCTGCATCACGCCGCCTGTTATCTGTCCTTCGATCAGGACCGGATTGAGCGCGGTGCCGACGTCCTCCACGCTCGTGTACGCGATCATCTCGACAGCGCCGGTCTCCGGGTCGATTTCGACCTCGCAGATGTGGCACCCGTTTGGAAACGTCGGACCCGGCCCCGTGAAACTGCCGCGCGCCTCGAACACCCGCCCCTTTGACGACGCGAGCGCCGCAAGTTCCCCAAGGGTGACCGATCGGTTGCCGCCAGCCACCCGGAAGATTCCGCTCTCATAGATGACGTCGCCTCCGCCGAGATGTTCGGCGGCCAGTTCGCGCCCGGTCTCGAGCAGGGCCGCTGCCGCCGCGTGGACCGCCGAGCCCCCCAGCACAAGGGCCCCCGACCCGCCGGACCCTCTTCCATCCGGCACGGCGTCGGTGTCCCCGGCGCAATAGCGGACGGCGTCTGGATCGAGACCGAGTTCGTGCGAGAGGAGCAGCGAAAGCGCGGTCTCGATACCCTGCCCGGTCGACATCGCCCCGGAATTCAGGGTCAGGGACCCATCGGGTGCAACGACGATGTGCGCATGATCGGTGCCCGGCCGCGCGTGCGGGCCCGCCGCCAGTTCAATCGGCAGCGCCACGCCAATGCCCCGCAACCGCCCCCGCGTCCTGGCCTCGTTTCGGCGGCGATCGAACCCCGCGTAGTCGGCAAGCTCCAGCGCCCGGCTGATGCAGCGCTCGAAGTCGCCGCAATCGTAGGTGAAGACAAACGGCGTCTGGTACGGCATCGCCGAAGGCGGGATCAGGTTGCGGCGCCTGAGGTCCACCGGATCAATTCCCAGTTCGGCGGCGGCCAGGTCGACGACCCGCTCGATCACGTAGGTCGCCTCCGGACGGCCGGCGCCGCGATACGGGGAGATCGCCTGCGTGTTGGTGAACCACCCCCGCACCTCGCCGTAGACCAGCGGTGTCCGGTAGACGCCGACAATTCCGCCGAAGTTGCTTACGTGCGAGATCGACAGTCCCGACACGTACGCACCGACGTTCACGTCGTAGACCACCTTCAAGGCCGTGAACCGGCCGTTGGCGTCGACGCCGAGTTCCGCGACGAAATCCACATCCCGGGCATGCTCGTCGCAAAGCAGCAACTCGCCCCGTCCCGCGATCCAGCGTACGGCTCGGCGCAGCCGGCGCGCCGCCCAGAAGCACAGCGTCTCCTCCCGCAACGGTCCGGACTTCATCCCGAACGACCCGCCGACGTCACCCGCCAGGACGCGCAGTCCGTCCTTCGGCAGGTTGAACGTATTCATCAGCAGGTCGCGGTATTTTTGCGGGCTCTGGTGGCTGAGGCGGATCGCCGGCCGCCCCAATTCGTCTATCCAGGCCACGCACGCGCGCGGCTCCATCGGGTTGGCGGAAACGCGGGTGATCCGACCTTGCAGACGCGTGACGTGCGCGGACGCCGTCAGCGCGGCGGTCACTTCGTCGGCCTCGCCCTTGCTCCAGTGGATCGCCAGGTTGCCGGGCCTTTCCTCCCACAGGATCGGAGCGCCGGGCGCCATCGCATTCGCCGGCGTCATCACCGGCGTTTGCTCGTCGTAGTCGACCTCCACCGCCTCGGCCGCATCCGCCGCTTCGGTTGCGGTCGCGGCGATGACCATCGCCACCGGTTCGCCCGCGAAGCGCACCCGGTCCGACGCCAGCAACGGCCGCGCCGTCTCGGTCGACACCGTGCCGTCCGGCCGCGGCATGTTGAGCGGCACGACCGTGTCCGCCACGCCGTCTTCCCTGAGTTCGGAAACGGTCAGCACCACGACCACACCCGGCATGCCCTCGGCGACCGTCCGGTCAACCCTGACGATCCGCGCCGCTGCATGCGGACTGCGCACGAAAACCACCCAGAGCGTGTCGTCGCTCGTCAGGTCGGAGGCGAACCGCCCGGCGCCCGTGATCAGGCGCCGGTCCTCGCGTCGAAGGGCAGGCGGAGTCATGACCCGATTTCCAAATGTCGTCTTTCGGACTGTCGACAGTTCTATGCGGTCCCGGGACGCCCTCGACAAGCGCCTTTCACGAACGCTGGAGGGTTCGCCGCCGGCACCGCCTGTCCCACCCCGCGCCGACGGGAATCCCACGCTTTTCCCACACCGCTGCAATGGCTTGCGGTCATTGACGATACCGGTAGCCGTCCGTACGGCGCCGAAGGTGGTGGAATTCTAGCCGACTAAGATCGCGCCGTCGCCGCTTACCCGAACCTGGTTGTTCGTCGGTTTCGCAGAAAACGATAGGGAGGGGAATCATCTTGTCTCACATGGAAGCGAATTCGCAAAGACGGGTCGCTCGACGATTGGCGTTGCCGCTCGCGACGTCGATGATGGCGATCGCCGGCGCGAGTGCCGTGTGCGCCCAGAGCGCCGATGTCAAACCCGACTACGATTTTTACAAGGGCAAGACCGTCGATCTCATGGTCGCCAATCCCGCCGGCACCACCATGGGGAACACGTTTGCCTCCCTGCAAGACGCTTTCGAGCAGGCGCTCGGGGCGACGGTTCGCACCAACTACAATTCGTCACCGGCCGTCACCGCCATGAACGACCCCTGCCGTTCTGGAAATCGTGGCAAAACGGAAGTCAACGTCTCGATATGGTTGAGCCCCGGGAAAGCAACCGCGCAGGACCCAGCCCGCGCAGTGCTCGGTCCTCTCGACGTTTGTGTTTGCGGAGCCCTACGGATCGTCGCTGCGCCACAGGTTGTCCGGTTTAGGCAGCGGGCTCAACAGCGTCGTCCATGGACTGAACGCGCACCTCGATGCAGCCGGCATGTTCACCGCGGACAGGCCTTGTGCGTCTTCGCCAGTGCTGCGTAGATGTGTAGCATGAAGGGATCGGCATCAACTCCGAGTTCCGCGACGACGAAGGCCACCCGCTGGGCCATAAGGCCAGCAATGAAGGCCACATCGCGGGAAAGGCGGTCCAGTTTGGTGATCCGCCCCCGGCGAAGTGGTCCGACCTGAAGTATGTCTTTTGACAAAAAGGAGGACCCGATGGCCAACAAGCGACATAAGCCTGATGAGATCGTTACGAAGCTGCGTCAGGTTGAAGTCCTGCGCGGACAGGGGATGGCGACGGCGGATGCCGTGCGCCAGGTCGGCGTTTCGGAGCTGACCTAATGTCGGTCGCGCAAGCAGTATGGCGACATGAGCCGTGAGCAGCTTCGTCAGTTGAAGGAGCTTCAGAAGGAGAACGAGCGACTACGCAAGGCGATCGCCGACCTGACGCTGGGCAAGCTGATCTTGAGGGAAGCGTCCTCGGGAAACTTCTAAGCCCTTCGCGCCGCTGTGCCTGCATTGATCATGTTCGCTCGGTTCTTGTTGTCTCGGAACGGCGGGTATGCCGTTTGCTCGGACAACATCGTTCGACACAGCGGCGTGTACCCGACGGCCGTGACGATGAGGAGCAACTGACCGAGGACATCGTGACGTTGGCCCGCCGGTATGGCCGCTATGGCTACCGTGAGATCGCTGAGCTTCTGCGCAGCCAGGAGCAATTTCAGGCTGGAATTCAGGCAAAGGCAGGCGAGGCGACGTCGCTTTCGATGAGGATCGCGCCGACGGCTTCGTCCAGGACGTCCAACGCTTCTGCCGTGGTGACGGCGCCCGGCGACCAGCGCAGGCGCTGACTGCGTGCATCGCAATGAAATCCATATTGCTGGAGGCGTTGCTTAACGTAGTCGGCCGCCGCTGAATTCCGCATGTCCAGCATGATGCTGCCGCCGCGCTGCATGTCGTCGCGCGGGCTGGCTATCACCATTCCATACCGATCGGCTATTTCAATCAGCCGGTGACATAAAGCGCGATTGTAGGCGGCCATGTTCGCAATCCCTTGAGCCGCTGCCCACTCAAGTCCCGGGAGGCTGGCGACGTATGGCAAGATGGAGACCGTGCCGTTGCTGAAGCGCCCCGCACCGGACGCGAGCGTAAACTTGTCTAAATCCCAGCACCTCGGATCCGGCTGGCTTTGCCAGCCATGGATCCGCGGATTCAATCTGCCGAGCAAATCCGGATCGACATAGGCAAAGCCGGTTCCGGGAACGCCGCAAAGCCACTTAAGCGATGTCGCCGCGGCAAAATCCACTTGGAGCTCGCTCAGATTGATCGGCACTATCCCAATACCCTGGGTTACATCAAGCGCAACGATACTGCCCATGCGCTTGGCGTGATGCATCATGCGCGTAATGTCGGTCCGATGCGAAGAAACCGAACTCACCCAGTTCACCATTGCCAGCGCAATGCTTTCGTCCCAATCCGCTATAAAATCATCGTCCGTCACATAGTGGGAACCGGGAGCCATCGCGACCGTTTTTAGCTCGAAACCGATGCGCTTGGACAACTCCGACATCAGGTAGTGAAGGCTGGGGAAACAGTCAAAAGCGATCAATACTTTTCTGCCCGGCAGAGTGTCCGCTGGCAGAGAATTGATAAATACGCCAAATGCCTGTGTAACATTTTCAACGGTAAATACTGAGCGTCGGTTTCCACCGGCGATTGCGCTCCACAACTCAATAGCGCGTTGACGCTTCGCTTCTGAAACAGCCCATCGGTTGTCTTTGAGCGAGAGCCAGCTGTCGTTGAACTCGGCGAGCGCTTTGCTCATCGCTTCATGCTGCCCGGGAAACAGTCCGACGCTATGGTAGTGCAGCCAGCCGCTTTCGTCTTCGATTCGTCTGCCCCCGTGGGAATTTGCGTGCATAAAGTATGCTACCTATCAGTTTGACTGACGCAGTGGGTCGAATTGGGACGACTGAAATCCGAAACGCAGGCCGAAAGCTTTCAGCGTTTCTTGTCGTCGGTAGCATACCAAGTGAGACTGCTCAAGATGAAGTGATCAATCTGACGCGTCGCGCGATTGACTGCACCGCGTTTTTGTCGCAGGTGGGCACCGCCGAAGCATGCAGTTGGCTGCTCCCGTCTTTCATGTCGGCGGGCAACAGCTTTCAAGCTCCGGCGGACTGTCGAAGAAGTACACTGAAGCCGGCGGGGTCGTCGGTCGGAGAGCTTCTGCTAGGCGTGGCGCGAGGCCAGCCGCGCGACCACTTCTATCTCGACCTTGATCTCCTCGGTGGGGAAGCCTACCAGCACGGTCGTGTTGGTCGGTCGCGGATCGCTGAAGGTCTGGGCCAATATCTGCGTAATTGATGAGACGTCCTCGCGCCGCGCCGCGTAGACGCGCACGGATATGATGTCGGCCAGCGTGCCACCGGCCTCGGCCAGCGCTTTTGAGATGATATCGAGGGAACGCCTGAGCTGCGCAACGGTGTCCTCGGGGTCGTTAACTCCTTTGGCATAGCCCGCCGTACCCGAGACGAACACCCAATCGCCATCAACAACTGCGCGCGAATATCCGCCACGCTCCTCATAAGGCGAACCCGAGGAAATTGCCTTGCGCGACATGCTGTCTCCGTTTCTTTGTTGGCTCTACGATCAATGACTATAAGATCAAATTTGCTTCGGTCGACGGCCAAGATCGCCCGGTCGATGCAGGGAGTTCGGTTGCTTGGAAACGTTATGGACGCGCACCGCGCGCAACAAGTTCTCTTCCAACTCTGATCCGCCCCGGCGCGTCGACGTCGCAGTCATCGGGGGTGGTTTCACCGGGCTGACGGCGGCGCGCGAGATTTGCATTGCTGGGCGATCGGTAGCTGTGCTGGAGGCCGGAACAATCGGTTCCGGCGCCAGCGGGATGAATGCCGGTTTCGTGGTGCCGAACTTCGCGAAATCCGACCCCTCGGCGACTCGCGCAAAGCTGGGCGAAGAACGAGGTGACGCCTTGCTGTGCCTGGTGGGCGACGGTGCAAACGCGGTCTTCCGCACCGTCGAGGAAGAAGGAATCACTTGTGACGCGCTTCAGTGTGGCTGGCTGAACCCGTCGGCCTCGGAAGCCGATGCGGACATTTTGCGCAAGCGGGCCGAGTTCTGGCGCGGGTTCGGACGTCCGGTTACTTTCATCGGCGCCGAGGAAGTGCGCGCCCAAACAGGAATGGGCATCTATACCGGTGCGCTTTTGGACCCGGACGGCGGCACGATCCACCCGCTCGACTACGCTCGCGGCCTTGCGGCCGCCGTGGAGCGGCGCGGCGGGACCGTGCATGAAGGGCATCGTGTCAAGAACGTCGCGCCTCACGTGGGCGGGTGGAGTCTCACGATTTCGGGGGGGGTGGAAGTACTGGCTCACAAGGTCCTGCTTTGCACCAATGCGTTTACGACCGGGGCTGCCTCCCCCTTGGGGCGCACGACAGTGCCGTTGCGCGTCTACCAGATCGCCACCGCGCCTTTGGACGACAGTATCGTGAAGCGGATCGCCCCGGATCGCAGACCCGTTGGCGATTTAAGACCTCGTTTCTTCACCTATCGCATTGACCGGGACAACAGGTTGATTGGTGGTGCCACGGTGGCGTTCCCCGTGGGCGCGCAGGAGAGGGCTGGACGGATGTCTGTGAGAAGGCTCAGTTCCGAACTGTCGCTGCCTGATGGTATCCAACCGGAGATCGTTTGGACCGGTGTCGCGGCCATGACGCTGGACTTCCTTCCCCGCTTTTACCAGTTCGGAGAAGGATGGTTCGGCGGCATCGGGTGCAACGGACGCGGTATTGCCATGACCGCCCAGCTAGGCAGGGTTCTGGCGCGTGCGGCGCTGGGCGAGGATCCGACCCGACTGCCCGTTCCGCTGTCCAAAGCAAAACCAATACCATTTCACAGTCTGAGTCCGCTGCTCGCCTCGGCCGCGTTGATCGACTCACGCATCAGAGACAGGATCGCGCGGTACAATCGGAGATAGGCCTCGTCGGAATGGTCATGCCCGGCCTTTAACCTGAGCGATCCAGCGCGAAACTATAGTACGGCGCTCTATAGCTTTTCCCTGAGCGCCTCATAAGGCGTCTTTCGGTCGCGTGCGCCATGCGGTCTGGCGATGAGGTTGCCCCAAGTTCTATCCAGCCATGAGTGGAATCCTGGCGTTGATTGCCACGTTTGCGGCGGGGGTGAAGGTGGCGGCGTACCGAGCACCGAAGAAGCCGCACGACGCACTTCAAGTCCTCGTGTTTGGGAATGTTGCCACCGCTAAGGCGGGAGCCGTTTTTCGGGGTGACAACACGCTTTTGTGTCTTCAGCTTTTTTTGTGGCATCAATTGCTGCCGTGCTCAGCGCGGGCGGTTCAGCCGCCTTTCGAGTGACAGGCCGTACCGAGACATGGAGAAGCAGAAGCAGAAGTAGATAAATGCCACGAACAGATAGGCTTCCGTTCCAAATCCCTGCCAAGCCGGCTCGGCAACGGAGCGCTGCGCTGTGTTAAGCAGATCGAAAATGCCGATGATCGTTACGAGCGATGTTGATTTGAAGAAGGCGATGCAGAGGCTGACGATCGGAGGCAGGACCAAGGTCAGCGCCTGCGGTACTACGATAAGGTACATCTTTTTCCAGTAGTTCAGGCCAAGGGAGTCGGCAGCCTCGAATTGTCCCTTGTCCAGGCCTTGCAGCCCGCCGCGAATCGCCTCCGACAGATAGGCCCCCGTGAAAAGCACGATGCCTATCTGCGCCCGAAGCAGCTTCGACACAGTGACGCCATCAGGCAGAAAAAGGGGGAACATAACGCTGGCCATGAACAGTACGCTGATCAACGGGATGCCGCGGATAATCTCGATATACAGCCAGCAGACCAGTCGGATCACCGGGCTTTTCTTGGCTGTCCGCCCGAGAGCGACCAATACGGCCAAGGGTAATGCCAAGGCGATCCCGAAGGTCGCGAGGATTAGCGTCACCGCAAGGCCGCCCCACTGGTCGTCCGTCACCACGCGCAATCCGAATACTCCCCCGCGCATGAGAACGGCAATAGCGATGAGACCGGCGAGCCACAGCAAAGCCAGCCGACGCCCCCACCATGGACGGTACGTCGAGGCGGCATAGAGGGCGATGAACAGAGTTATGCAGGTTGCCGGACGCCATTGCTGGTCATACGGATAGATGCCCAGAAGGATGAAACGGCCCTTTTCCGCGATCAATGCCCAGCACGCGCCCACTCCGGGTGCGCGGCACGCCTGGGTGTCCGCCAGGGTGGAACCGGGCAAAACCCAGATCGCGTCCACGACCGCCCATGTGAAAAACGCGTGTCCCAACCGGGCAAATACAAACACGATGGCGAGGGTGATAATCGTGGACAGCCATGAGCTAAACAGGTTGCGGCGCATCCATGCGATCGCTCCCCTTTTCTCGCGCGGCGGCTCGACTGCAATGGTGGACGAGTATCCGTATTCGGCCGTCATCGTCATCGTTCCACCAGTGCAATTCGAGCATTGTACCAGTTCAGCAGGGCGCCCATCGTCATGTTGATGGTGAGGAACGCGAGCATAATGATGACAAAGCCTTCGATCGCCTGCCCGGTATCGCTGATCGTCGTATTTGCCACCGAAATGAGATCTGGGTATCCAACTGCAACGGCCAGAGAACTGCTCTTCGTCGCTCCAAGATATTCATTGGAAAGGGGCGGCATGATTACGCGTAGCGTTTGAGGTAGTATTATCTTGCGAAGCGTCAGGAACCAGCCGAGGCCGAGGGAACGCGCCGCGTCCCATTGCCCGGTTGGAATGCTCAATACGCCTGATCGCACGATTTCGGCGACAAAAGCGGACGTGTACATAGTGAGTCCGATGACGAGCGCCGCAAATTCGGGCGTCATCGTCGTGCCGCCGCGAAAGTTGAAACCTCTGAGTTCCGGCCACTCCCAAACGGGAGCCGAGCCGGTTACCAGGAAGACGGCCAGCGGCACTGCAATGGCGGCGCCAAGCCGTAGGTGCCAAAGTGGCTTGTTGACTGGAAATCCAAGAAGCCGGAGCACACGCGGCAAGAAAATAGCGGCTGCGATGCCCACGCCTAGCGCAACGACCAACGAGTTACTTATCCAAACTGTCGGCAGGTCTATGCCGCGATTGGACACGAACACACCTCCTCCGATGGATATGGCTTCGCGTGGCGGCGGCAATTTCTGCAGAAGCTGGTACCAGAATACCAAGTGCAACAAGAGGGGAACGTTTCGCACCGCCTCGACGTAGGCTCCCGCCGTGCGGGACAATAGCCAGTTGTCGGAAAGACGCGCGATGCCTATTGCCGTCCCCAGAACAGTCGAAAGCACAATAACGGTCAGCGACACGATGATAGTATTCGACAGGCCGATCAGCAGTGCCTGACCATAGGTGCTGACGCCGGGAACGAACTCGAACCAGGTGCGATGCAGCGACCAAGGGACCGGAGTTCCAAGGAAGGCGAAACCCGTGGAAACCCCTCGAGCCCGCAGGCTTGAGAGTGTGGCCTCCACTAAGTATACGCCTAGACCTATGACTGCGAAGACGACGAGGAACTGCGAGGCGAGTGACTTGAGGTTCGGAATGCGTCGTAATTTAATCACTGCTGTTAACGTATCGCCCCGTCGGTCATCATAGAAATGTGGGGGCAGGCGGCCCGAAGACCGCCTTCCGACTACTGGAACGTCGGCACGTACTGCAGCCCTCCGTCAGTCCACACCTTGTTCATCCCCCGGGGGAGGCCGTGGAAAGCGCTCTCCCATACCTGCCCATAGTTGCCGACCTGACTGATGACGTTCGCGGCCCAGTCATTGGACAGGCCCATGGCCTCCCCGAGATTGTCCTGCGCGCCCAGAAGGATTCGGACACGAGGGTTCGTACTGTTGGCGAAGCTGTCAAAATTTTCCTTGGTAATGCCGAGGACTTCGGCCTCAACCATTGCGTAGTGCGTCCAGCGCGCGATGTCGAACCAGACATCGTCACCCTTGCGTACGACACCGCTAATTATTTCTCTTGTCACGAGTTCAGGCAAAATCACGTAATCGTCGGCCTTGTCGCCCTGGGTCATCCTAAAAACCGCCAGTGCGGTTACATCGTTGAGGATGGCGTCGCAACGGTTGGCGAGAAACGCAGCGCGCACTGCTTCGCCTTGGTCCAGAACGACCGGATTGTAAGTCATCTTGTTGATCGCGAAATAGTCTTGAAGCGCTCTTTCAGGTGTGCTCGCGCCGAGGACACAAATGCTGGCTCCATCGAGTTCAGCCGCCTTGGTGATTTTCGTTTCCTTTCGCACGAGGAAGCCCTGCCCAGAGAAAGAGTATGGACCGATAAATAGAAGTCCAGATTTTGCTTCTCGCGAGTAAGTCCATGTTACGCCTGCAAAAAGTACGTCTACTTCCCCAGACTGGATTGCAGTGAGACGCTGCGCTGGAGTCAAGACGATATACTTGACCTTGCTCGCATCGCCAAGGGTCGCCGCCGCGATCGCCCTGCACTGATCCGCATCGATGCCGCGCATGATGCCTTGGCTGTCGGGAAGCGAGTAGCCCGGGCTGTTACCGAACACGCCGCAGTTCAGCACCCCTCTTTGTTTCACCGCCTCCAGGGTTGGAGAAGACACAGCAGCGTTCTGCGCGAAAGCAGGAAGCGTTGCCAAAATGGCGAAAGCCGCCGCTGCCATTCCAATCTTGCCAACAATCATGCTTTGTCCCCCCTATGTTGATTATCTATTCACGCCTCGGAAGCGCGCCCAACACTGAATTCACCGCCTTCAATACGGTGCCGCTCTACTGCATTGGCCGAACCTGGCAGAGACAGGCATGCGAACCGACAGGCGTCGAACAGGCGCAGTCTGTCAGCCTTTCATGTGAGCATGTCAATCCATTTCTTAAACAGCCGAGGCCAGGAATCGGCAGCCAGATAATCTCGACAATGGGCTGACCGATCTCGCTTGCGAGACGATCGGAGAGCGCTACCACCTCTTCCGCGATCTCGACCGAAGGATCACCTCCTTCGACAAGAAGATCGATCGTGTGTTCCGCGACAGCGAGGTCTGCCGTCGTGCGCACGGCGCCCGAGAAGACTTATGCTGCCAACCAATGGGTTAACCAGCTTCGAGAGCGGCGTGGCTTCAACCGTGCCACGGTTGCAGTCGCCAACAAGAACGCACGGATCATCCGGGCCGTGCTTCGAACCGGCGAGCCTTACCGCCCTGCTTTCTGAGGGCCTGCCCACCAATTGCGAGACGACGGAGAAATGAGACGCACAGGTCGGACCGGCGCGCAACGAGCCTGATTTTCTATCGAGGCCTTCGAGGCCTACCAGCCGTAGAGGAGGTTTGCGCGAGCGGATTCCCCATTTGGGCGCCCCGACCACGTCCGGTGACGCCGGATGTCTACAACGGACCCAGGTGGGTTAGTTCAAAGTCGCCGCGCAACGGGAGAGCCGACCATAGAGGTAATACGTCACCTCGCTCACCCCGATCTGCTGTATAGCATCGGCAACGCCCTGCCGCTGCGAGACCAGAACATCCACCTGACGCAGCTTCGCGACAATCTCTTCCGGCTTGTACGTCTTCCTCGCCATTGCGGTCCTCCTTCATATAGAAGACATACTTCAGGTCGGACCACTTCGCCGGGACCGGATCATTGTCTTGGTCGTCCGGTCTCGGGCATTTGCGCCGATAGTACCGTGATTGCGCGACGGAGCATCTGCGGCTTATCATCTCCAGTCTGGAGGAAGATGAGGAGACATCAACCGATTGATGTCAGGACGCCGCTGAGTGGACGATCGTGGAAATTCGCCTCCGCGCGCAGCGATCCTGGCCGCTATTCAACGCGCAAATCACTCACGCCGGTGGCCGGAAGCGACTCGACGAAAGGCACTGCGTCGACGGCGCATATCCGCTTCCTCGATGAGGTTGGCAATGAAAATCACGACAAACGGATGGGAGTCCAGCGCAAGCATCTCGGCTGGTTCATCGATCTGCATTTCACGGGGGAGATGCTGCCCCGTCTGCGCCCCTGGCTGGAGACCATCCCGGCCAACGTCGTCATCGATCATTTCGGCCGCGTCGACGCGTCGGCTGGCCCTGACAGCGAGCCGTTTCGCGTCCTTTGCGATCTCGCGGAGCGTGACAACATGTGGGTCAAGCTCAGCGGTGTCGATCGGATTTCGGCAGAGGGCTATCCCTACGCCGACGTTGTACCGCTTGCGCGCCGCCTGACCGAAGTGGCGCCCGATCGGCTGATCTGGGGCACCGACTGGCCCCACACGGGCTACTTCGATTCCGAACGCATGCCTGACGACGGACTGCTGGTGGATACGCTGGCGCTGATGGTGCCGGATGAACTGGTTCGCGACCGTATTCTGACGGTCAATCCGAATGAACTCTTGCGGGGTACGGCAGATGCGAAAGAAACTCTCTGACGTTCTGGTTCAATCGAACGCCGGCAAGCCAATGGGCATGCTGATGCGCCGGCATTGGGTTCCGGCGCTGCTCTCCAGCGAGTTGCCGGAGCCGGATTGCCCGCCGGTGCGCGTGTCGCTGCTCGGCGAGAAGCTGCTCGGGTTTCGCGACACTGACGGCCGGCCGGGCGTTGTGGCGGAGTTCTGCCCGCACCGCGGGGCTTCGCTCTTTCTGGGCAGGAACGAGGAGCACGGCATCCGCTGCTCTTTTCATGGCTGGAAATTCGACGTCGGCGGCCGCTGCGTGGATCTGCCGCAACGTCCCGAGTACGCGAAAAAGATCACCATCAAGTCCTACCCGTGCGTCGAGGTGGGCGACATCGTGTGGGCATATATGGGCCCGCCGGAGTTGCAGCCCGAGCCGCCGGCACTCGAGTGGGCGACGGTGCCTTCGCCCAATCGCTTCGTGTCGAAACGCATACAGGAGTGCAACTACCTTCAGGCGATGGAAGGCGGCATCGACACGACCCATGCTTCATGGGTGCACCGCTTCGAGCTCCAGAAGGACCCGATGCACAGGCTCGCCAAGGCAAACGACTACATCCGCGCCGATCCGAATCCGGTGTTCGATGTCAAGCGGTCGGAGGGCGGGCTCAACATCTTCGCCCGCCGCAACGCCGGGGACGACGAATACTACTGGCGCATCACGCAATGGATGATGCCGTGGCACACGCTGATCCCGCCGTTCGGCCCGCACCCGATCGGCGCCCATATGTGGGTTCCGATCGATGACGAAAGCTGCTGGGCCTGGAGCATCAACTTCTATCCCGACAAGCCGTTGAGCCACGAGGAACGCGCCGAGATGGAGGCCGGCAAGGGCATTCACGTCGAATACATTCCCGGCACCTTCCGGCCAAAGGCCAACAAGGACAACGATTGGCTGATCGATCGTCATGCCCAGAAGACGAACGAAAGCTACAGCGGCATCGAGGGATTTTCGATTCAGGACGCCTCGCTTCAGGAAAGCATGGGGCCGATTGTCGACCGTGAGAACGAGCACCTTATTCCGACCGACATGGCCATCGTGGAGGCGCGAAAGTTCCTCATTGAAATGGCGAACCGCGTGCACGGCGGCGACGCGGGGGCTGTTCCGGGAACGAAATCGGCTCACCAGCGGGTGCGCGCCGCCTCGGCGGTCCTGCCGAGGGATACCGACGTGTCCAAGTGGGCGGCGGAGTGGCTGGTCGCTGAGACAGGACGCCCGGTGTACTCTATATGAGGCGCGGCAACCCCGTCCGCGTTTCAGCAGGAGTTAACCGTGACGTCCGCCAAGGCCCCCTACCCTCACCCGTCTACCCACCTTGGCAAGCGGCGCCTCGAAACGATCCGGGGCTACGTCGTCAATGAGAAGCGCACGCCCTCCGACGAAGTGCTCGTCGTCACGCCGTCGCAGACGATCGGCCCCTTCTTCCCGCGTGCGCTGCTCCGCGACGAGGACCGCGACCTCACGCGCACCGACAGGACGGGGCCGCGTGCCGCCGGCGAGGTTATTCACGTCCACGGCCGGATCAGCGACGAGGAAGGTTGCGCCGTCCCCGGCGCGCTTATCGAGATCTGGCAGGCCAACAAATGGGGCAAATACGATCACCCCGCCGACCAGACCGACGGGCCGGTCGACCCGAATTTCCGGGGCTACGGTAGGACGCTGTCGGACGAAAACGGCGGCTACGCGTTCCTGACCATCAAGCCGGGAGGCTACCCCAATCCCGGCTACGACAACTGGATGCGGCCTCCCCACATCCACTTTTCTATCTTCGCCGCCGGATTGATGCAGCGGATCATCACCCAGCTCTATTTTCCCGGTGAGGAAATGAACGACATCGACCCAATTCTCAACGGCGTCGAGGACTTGCGAGCGCGACAGGCACTGATTTCCCGCGAAGAGGCCGGCCCCGACACGCCCGCCGGCACGCGGGGCTTCCGCTTCGACATCGTCCTGCGCGGCCGGTTGGCCACACCGTTCTTCGTCGAATGACGGTGGTGGAAATATCGCCGAACCACCTTGCCGAAATAACCCACGCGGCGCCTGCCACGCCCCGGGCGGGGCGGTGACAGCGCGAAGCGGCGAGCTGAACGGCGCACATTGGCGCTATGCGATCGCTTTCTATGGGCGTCCGGGTGTTGAAGAGGCGTGTTTAACGCTGCAGGACGAGGGCGGTGTCGACGTTGTGTTGATGCTGATGGTCTCGTTCGCGGCTCAAGATGGGCGAGATTTCGTCGACCACATCGCCGAGGCTGACGCGATCGTCAGCGAATGGCGCGCCCACGTTGTCACGCCGTTGCGCGCGGTGCGGCGGGAAATGAAGCGGCTTCCCGCTATCGGTTTCGACGGCGCAGCCGACCGCTTGAGGATGAGGGTGAAAGCATTGGAACTGGATGCCGAACAGATCGAGGCGGCGATGCTGGCGGACTTCGTGGGCCATTGCTCCACGCCGCGGGCTGGTGTCCCCAGCGATCTTCACACTACCTTGAGGGCCGTCGTCGCGTTCTACGCCGGACCGACTTTGGCCGCGTCCGCGTCTCTCAAGGAGGCTGTCACCACCATCTCCACCGCTGCCGGAGAAGTAGCCTGAAGGATCCGCTTTCGCGCGGGCCACACATGGAGTTGCTCGTGTCTTCACCCCCACTGGTCATCGGCATAAGCGGCGCATCGGGCATGCCCTACGGGATCAGGGCACTTGAGCTCCTGAAGCAGGCGGGAATCGAGACCCGCCTCATCTTGACCCGCTCCGCGCAAGTGACCCTCGCCCACGAGACCGCGCTGAAAGTATCCGATGTGAACGCTCTCGCCGGTGTTGCCCACCGGCCAGACGACATCGCCGCACCCATATCCAGCGGTTCATTCCCGACAATGGGGATGTTGATTGCCCCGTGTTCCATACGCACGCTGTCCGAGATCGCGACCGGCGTGACCTCCTCGCTGCTGACGCGAGCGGCCGACGTGACTTTGAAGGAGCGTCGGCGCCTGCTGCTGATGGTCCGCGAGACGCCCCTTCACCTCGGTCATATTCGGGCCATGGCCACGGCGACCGAAATCGGCGCGATCATCATGCCGCCCGTGCCGGCGTTCTATTCGGCGCCCGCGACAATTGAAGGCATGGTGGACCACACCGTTGGGCGCGCACTCGACCTTTTCGGCATTGATGCGGGAGTTGTACGGCGCTGGGGTATGCCATAACACCCCGCGCCATACGGCCAAAAACCTAAGTATTCCATGCGGCACCCTTGGCGACACCCCGGGGGCCGCGCCGCTTGTCATGGTTCAGCACCGGCTGAGGGGCGGCGGCCTTGCTGCAACATCCCGCATTATCGGTTGCGTCGTTTACACAGAAAGCCTGTCCAAAACACATAGACGCGCACCGCGTCCGCGTTCGCACTGAAGTAGTGGATTCGAACTCACGACCTCTGCCTTCGGAGGCACCGCTCCGGGTGCCACACGCGCCGCCGAGACGCGTGAGCACAAAAGACCGACTGTTTCGTCAGCCATCTAAACACAAAGCGCTTCCCATACGCTTCCCAATTCGAAGATTGGGAAGCATGCGAGCCCAATAATAAGACTAAGCTATTGAAAAGTTTGGTGGGTGTGCACGGACTCGAACCGTGGACCCGCTGATTAAGAGTCAGCTGCTCTACCATCTGAGCTACACACCCGCCGCAGGAGCGGCCTGGCTCAAGGCCGACGGTTGCCTACCAAAGCCCCCCCACCCTGTCCAGCCGGGCACAGAGCGATGGCCGTGCTTTGCGGCCAACCCCCGAGCCGGGGACATATTTGACCGCCATCGCCGTTTTCAAGCGGTGCTTGACGTCTCGGCCTCTGCCTCGATCAGGCGGGGTTGCTTGAAGATCTCGATCTTGTGCCCCTCGACGGCGATGCAGCCTTCCTTGGCGAGCGCCCTCAATTGCTTGTTGACCGCCTCGCGGCTCGCCCCGAGCATCTGCGCCAGCGCCCCCTGCGTGAGGTCCAGATTGACGATCGCCATGTCGCTCTCGACCCGGCCGTGAATGACTGCAATCTGGTTCAGAAGCATCAGCAGCCGATGGCGAAGGTCGTGGAAGATCGCCTGGTCGATCTGGTCGTTGGTCGCGCGCAGCCGCTCGCAGAGCGTCAGGATGATCTGCCGGGCGAGCCGGGTCGACGTTTCGAGCAGTTGCAGGAACGGTTCACGCCCGATGTACGCGAGCCTGGTCTCGGTGAGCGCCGCCGCTCCAGCACTCCGCGGCAGACCGTCGAGCAGCGCCATCTCCCCGATCACCTCCCCCTCCTCGGCGAGGTTGATCGTCGCCTCGCGCCCGTCCTCAGACGTGAGGTAGATGCGCACGATGCCGGAAAGGACGACGTAGAGCCCGTCGGACTCGTCACCCTGTTCGAACAACACCGCGCCAGCGGCCAGTGTCTTCTCGCGGACAATCCCGGCGAGACGCTTGAGTTCGTCGTCGTCAAGCCCGTTAAAAAACACCGTACGTCCAAGCGCCTGGACGGTCTCCTCAACCCTCATCGCCACCTCCGGCACCTCAACAGGTACCATCCCGGCCCGGTCATGGCGAGCATCGAAATCGGCCCGCAAGCCTTTGTCTCGCCTCATCATGTTGGGTATCAAGCCTTGGCACGATGACTCGGCCACGGGAGATTGACAGATGGACATCGCACAAACCGCCCAGGATCTGGGATCGTTCGCCGCGGTCGCCTGGGCCGCCCTTGCCGATTTTCTGCCACGCCTGGTGGCCGCCATCCTGATCCTCGTCCTCGGCTACATCGTCGCCGGGTGGGGCGCGCGGGCGAGCCGGAGCGTGCTGGAGCGAACCGGCCGCCTTGACGCGACCCTGCTTCCGGTCATCGGCGCGGCCGTCCGCTATGGCGTCCTGATTTTCGTTTTCGTCGCCACCCTCAGCCAGCTCGGCGTTCAGACCGCCTCGGTGCTCGCCGCCCTCGGCGCAGCCGGCCTCGCCATAGGCCTTGCCTTGCAGGGCACGCTGCAGAACATAGCGGCCGGCATCATGCTCCTGTGGCTGCGCCCGTTTCGGGTTGGCGACTATATCGAGACCTCTTCCGTTGCGGGTACCGTTGAGGAGTTGGCGCTGTTCGCCACCCGGCTGAAAACCTGGGACGGAATCTACAAATTCGTCCCGAATTCGGAGCTGTGGAACACGATCCTCACCAACTACACCCGCAACGCTACCCGGCTGATCCTGATCGAGTTTGGCATCGCCTACGAGGACGATATGGCCGAGGGCCGCCGCGTGCTCAAGGAGCACGCCGAGGCGCACCCCAAGGTTCTCAAGAACCCCGAAGTCCAGGTCGTTCCGTTGTCCCTCGGCGACAGCTCCGTCGTGCTCCAGCTCAGGGCGTGGTCCAACACCAGCGAGTTCTGGGCAACCCGATGGGATCTCACCCAGGGCGGCAAGAAGGCGCTGGAAGCAGCCGGCATCACCATCCCCTTCCCGCAGCGGGTGGTGCATATGGCGAACGCCAGTTCGCCGGCGGCGAGCAACCGCGCCGACGCCGCCTGAACTCCCCGTCTGCGAAGATTTGCCTCAGGCTATTTTGACGATAGTATAGAAGCCGGCTTATTGCTTTTTCGCCATGACGTGACGCAGTGTTTCAGAGGTATTTCTCTTTGTGTCTGAGTTGGAGTTAAAGGCTTGGGTAGAGTAAGCATCGCCGAGCCGCAGGTCGTCAGGGCCATGTGGGCTTACAGCGAACTGCGCTCGTCGCGTTTCGCTGCCCTCTATTCTCGACGGTTCCCTGACGCAACAGACCTGATCGCCAAAGCGACCTCAGGCGTGGAGTTCGATTTCCTTTCCACGGACGAGGTCGAGCGGCTGACCCGGTATGTCGAGGTCTTCAGGCCATTGGCACGAGCCCTAGACGCGTCTTCGGTCGGTCACACGTTCGTTTGCGAGTCGTGGGACAAGAAAAAGCTGGAGCAAGCGCTGACCTTGCCCGCCATGACTTAGGGCGCTCGATGCGTGCCGTTCTGGAAGTTTGTCCGCTCCGCGCCGAAGCCAGACCAGGGCACGGCTTTCCTGGACCCGCGTAACACGGCCAATCAATTGGGCGATAACGATGCGTTCGTCCAACACGAGCCGGTGATCGCCGTGCTGCATCGTGGCCGACCACTGCTCATCGACGGCTACCTGAGAAGCATCCTGTTCTACCGTCTCGGCCGCGCCGACCAGCGTCTGAGCGCATGGGTCCCCGACCGCAAATCCAGCCGGATGGCACAGCGCGCGGGTCATACCCGCGGCGTCACCCTCACAGCGGTCGCCGCGGCGTCTGTGATCGGCGACCAGCCGTACGTTGATTTCCTGCTTCCGATGATGTCCACAGCCGTTCGGGTAGCATTTGCCCTGGCGGCCTAGCTGACGGCTCGCCGCCCTTGATTCGCACCTTCCGTCCGCAATCGTGACAATGCCAAAGGGACACGGGCGCGTCATTGCTTCGCGCGGCCGAGCCCTTGGCGCCGCCGGTCTCGCCGTAGGCCTGGCCCTCCAGGCACCCTGCAGAACATAGCAGCCGGCATCATGCTCCTGTGGCTGCGCCCGTCTCGGGTCGGCGACTACATCGAGACGTCTTCCGTCGCCGGCACGGTCGAGGAGCTGGCGCTGTTCGCCACCCGCACCGACGCCGCCTGACAGCAACGGTAAGAGAAGGCGAACCACGCGAAGGGCCTTTTCCACAAGCGTCATCGACGCGTCATCGCCGCGTTATCCGTCGGTCACGCCCCGCGTCTATGGCCGGGATGTCCCTTGACCACCGGACAACGGAGCAAACCAATGACCGGCATTCGCGCGGGCACGCTCGCCGTCGCCCTATTTGTCCTTCCCGCCTCACTCCACGCTGAAACCGCCACGCTCTACAAGGCCGCCCCCGGCCAGGCAGCGCTTGCGATCGGCCGCTACCAGTCGACGGTCGCCGGCGCCAGGGCGCTCGACCTCGACGTCGGCATCGGCTCGGCCGCTTTCCGCGACCCCAACGATCCGCCGAACGTGTTCTATACGATGTCGGATCGCGGCCCGAACTTCACCTGCGACGACGCGGTCGGCCTCATGGGCGTCGCCGCCGACGCGATCTGTCCGGAGGCTCCCGGCATGAAGCCCGGCAGCGGACGCATCTACCCGACGCCGGACTTCACCATTTCGATCTATCACGTCGAACTCGACCCGGAGGCCAGGACATACAAGGTCATCGGCGTCATCCCCCTTAAGACGCCGAAAGGCAACCCGGTCAGCGGCCTCACCAATCCACTGAAAG
Source organism: uncultured Alphaproteobacteria bacterium (assembly GCA_963826055.1). Classification (GTDB taxonomy): domain Bacteria; phylum Pseudomonadota; class Alphaproteobacteria; order Rhizobiales; family Kaistiaceae; genus JBBDMC01. The sequence goes on from CAWGVO010000005.1 coordinate 111,314, forward strand.
TCGCGGCCACCGACAAGCCGCGCGACGGCAACGGCGCGCCAATCACGCAGGATCCGAATGCCCTCGACGCGGAAGGTCTCGTGCGGCTTGCCGACGGCCGCTTCTTCATCGGCGAGGAAAACGCCACCGGTATCGCCGAGGTATCGTCGGACGGCGTCGTGGTGCGCCGCTTCGTTCCGGCTGGAACCGAGCAGGATTTCGCCGCCGCCGACTACCCCGTGTCCGGCAGTCTGCCGGCGATCCTCGCCAGGCGGCACTCCAACCGTGGGATCGAGTCGCTGAGCATGTCCGACGACGGCGCGTTTCTCTACGCCATGGTGCAGAACCCGCTCGATAATCCCGACTCCAAGACTTACGGCAACGCGATCAACACGCGCCTGTTCAAACTCGCCATCGGCAAGAACGGTGATGCGACGGCCCTGACGCCGGTGGCCGAATACGTTTACCAGCTCGACGACTGGCAGGCCTACAAGGCGCTCGGCGCCACCGACGCGGAGAAGCCAAGCTCGCTCAGGATCAGCGAGATGACCGCGCTCGGCCACGATCATTTCCTGGTCGACGAGCGCACCGATCAGATCGCCAAGCTGTTCGAGATCAGCCTCGACGGCGCCACAAACATCCTCGGCGGCCGCTGGGACGACCCGGCCGCGAGCCCGAGCCTGGAGCAGAGCGACGAGCTGACCGCGGTGGGCGTTTCGCCGGTGACCAAGGTCGAGCGCCTGGTCGCGTCCTCGGTCGAAGGCGCCTCGCCGCGCTATCCGGCGAAGATCGAGGGCCTGGCGCTGAGCGGCGACGGACGGCTGTTCATGATCAATGACAACGACTTCGGCATCGCCGGCGATCCGACCGAGATCGTTGTCGTAGACGATCCCGGGCTCGGACCCCGTTAGGAGCGCCGGACCCCGTCAGCCCAGGCGAGGGGTGCGGTGTTTTCCCCGCGCCCCTCGTTTTCTCGCCGCCGCGGACGGGCCGGCGGCCCGCCCGACCAACGCCGCGGCCGCGGCCGCCGCCCTCTCCACATATCCGACGTCGTCGTGAATCAGCGTCAGCGCGTTGGCGCCCTCGAGGAGCAGTACAATCTCACGCGCGGCCAGTTCCTCGTTGGTCACGCCAAGCCGTCTTAGGTGCGATGCCAGCGCGGCCTCCACGGCGTGCTTGTGCTTGCTCGCCGCCCGCCGGGCGGGGTGGCCGGGCAGTTCGGCAAGCTCCATCGCAATTCGGGTGAACCCGGCTCCATGCCAACCCGGCGTCGCGGCCCAGCGGGCAAATGCGGCGAAGATGGCTTGGACCGCTTCGGCAGGGTCGCTTTCGGATGCCGCCACCGACGTCTCGATCAGTCTCAGCATATGATCCTGCTGCTCATCGAGCACGGTTCCGACGAGCGCGTCCTTGCTATCGAAATGATAGTAAAACGTCTTCTTCGTCACCTCGGCCCTCGCTGCTATCGCGTCGACGCTCGCGCGATAGAAGCCATCCCGATAGAAGCACCGGTAAGCAGCGTCGAGAATCTTTTCTCGCGTTGAGTTGGCGCTTCGAGGCATGCCACACGTATACTCACTAGTGAGTATACGTGCAAGCAGCGGCAGCGGTACCTTTCCCAGCCGAAGTCTGCCGCCAGCCCCTGCCGGCGGCCCGTCGCGAAGAGGGAGGAGGCTTCATGGACGCCTTGCTGAATGCCATCGTTGCCTGGCTGGCTATCAACTTCGGCCTCTCGTCCACTGCAGAAATGCCGGCCGTGCGTTTCGCGCCGCCCCTGGAGATCGCCTTCCTCCACTACGAGGCTTTCACCGAAGAGACCCAGAGGCGGGTCATTGCGATGTACGCGGCCGCGCCGGCCAACGATCGCCGCGAGGTCGTGTCGGTCTACGACGAGCGCCGGCGCACGATTGTCCTGCGGCAGGACTGGACCGGCAAGACGCCGGCCGAGCTATCGGAAGTCGTCCACGAGATGGTTCACCATCTGCAGGCTGCCGAGGGACTTCACTACGCCTGCCCCGAGCAGCGCGAGAAGCTGGCATACGAGGCGCAGGAAAAGTGGCTCGGAATGTTCAAGACCAATCTGGAACGCGAGTTTGATATCGACGCCCTCACGCTCCTGGCGACCACAAATTGCGGATTCTGATTGAGGCGGAAGGGCGCGGTGTTTCTGCCGCGCCCCTCGTCTTGTCAGGCACCGCTTACACGCCACCCGCCGCCTGGGCGTGGATGCGGGCGCGCTTGGCCGACAGCTTGTTGATCGCCGAGAGATAGGCCTTGGCGGAAGCGACCAAGCGTGTCGGGATCGGCGCCGCGCGCCGTTACCGATTTGCCGTCTTCCTCCAGTCTGACCGAGACCTCCGCCTGCGCGTCGGTGCCCTCGGTGACCGCATGCACCTGATAGAGCGACAGCTTGGCTGTGTGCGGCACGATCGCGTGGATGGCGTTGAAGATGGCATCGACCGGGCCGTTGCCGGTGGTCTCCTTGGTCACCTCGGTACCATTCACGTCGAGGGTGAGTGTCGCCTTCTGCGGTCCGTTGGTGCCGGCAATCACGGTGAGGCCAAGGATGCGGATCGACTCGGCGGCGACGGCGACCTCGTCCTCGACCAGCGCCTCGAGGTCCTCGTCGAAGACGTGCTTCTTGCGATCGGCCAGCGCCTTGAAGCGGCGGAAGGCGTCCTCGAAGGCGTTGTCACCGAGCTGGAAGCCGAGTTCCTTCAGCTTCTCGCGGAACGCGTGGCGGCCCGAGTGCTTGCCCATCACCAGAGACGTCGCGTGCACGCCGACGTCCTCCGGCCGCATGATCTCGTAGGTCTGGGCGTGCTTGAGCATACCGTCCTGGTGGATGCCAGCCTCGTGGGCGAAGGCGTTCTTGCCGACGATTGCCTTGTTGTACTGGACCGGGAAAGCGGTGACCGCCGATACCAGCTTGGAGGCACGGAGCAGCATCGTGGCGTCGATGTTGGTCGTGTAGGGGAGCACGTCGCCGCGGGTCTTGATCGCCATAACGATCTCTTCCAGCGCGGCGTTGCCCGCGCGCTCGCCGAGACCGTTGATCGTACACTCGATTTGGCGAACACCTCCGTCCAGACCCGCCAGTGAGTTGGCGACCGCCAGACCGAGGTCGTTGTGGCAGTGCGCCGAGAACACCGCCTGGTCGGCGTTGGGCACGCGCTCACGCAGCATCCGGATGAGCGCCGCGAATTCCTCCGGCACCGTGTAGCCGACGGTGTCAGGGATGTTGATGGTGGTGGCACCAGCACGAATGGCGGCCTCGACGCAGCGGCACAGGAAGTCATGCTCGGTGCGGGTTCCATCCTCCGGCGACCACTCCACGTCGTCTGTATGGTTGCGCGCCCGGGTGACGCTGGCGATCACCGCCTCGTAAACCTGCTCGGGCTCCATGTTGAGCTTGAACTTCATGTGGAGCGGGCTGGTCGAGATGAAGGTATGGATGCGCCGGCGCTCGGCGTGGCGGAGTGCCTCCGCCGCACGGTCGATGTCCTTGGCACCGGAACGGGCGAGCCCGCACACAACCGCACGTTTGGTTACCTTGGCGATCTCGGTCACCGACTCGAAATCGCCCTCCGACGCGATCGGGAAACCGGCCTCGATGATGTCGACGCCCATTTCGTCGAGCACCTCCGCGACCTGCAACTTCTCCGGCAGCGTCATCGACGCACCGGGCGATTGCTCGCCGTCGCGCAAGGTGGTGTCGAAAATGACGACGCGTTCCTTCTCCGTCGTCGTCTGATTGTCCCTGGTCATGGGGTGATTGTCCTTCTCGTTTCTCCGCCCTCACCGGGCCCTGCCAGATTGTCGCTGGAAGTGCTCCCCTGAGTGCCCGCCCGACAAAGGGGCAGCCGACGCTCAGGGGCGTCTAAGGAGAAGGATCAGGCCGAGAAGCTTGCCGTTGGCCACGCGCGACCACCCGCCTGGGAAGGATTTCCCCGCGGCCGAAGTGCCTTTGCGTGCGCCTGCGCTCATTGCCGTTACTGCTTCTGGCGGCCAACCGTCCGAATAGTCGGCCACCACGGGTTAAGGCCCGGTTTTCACCCCGGACGCGCTGCTTTTAGCCAATCAGCCCCCCTTTCGGCAAGCCGAATGTCGGAGGGTCAATGGAACGCGAGGACCGCGAACACCACAACCAGGATGAGCATGGCGCCCGTTGCCCCGCCATAGACCGGCAGGCGCCGGGCCGCTTCCTGATTCCCCGCGCGCACCTGCTTCAACGTCAGGTCGAGAAAAACCACCCCGACCGTGACCCCGATCACCAGCAGCAGTTTGACCCAAAACTCCCACGGCAGCTTGGCAGGCCCACCGTAGATGCTCCACACCATGACCAGGCCGGTCAGCCACAAGAGCGCCAGCCCGGTTTGGCCGATGCGAGCCAGAACCGGCGGCACCCGACGCAGCACCGGCGCGTCCGCCGGCGAGGCGGCTACCAGCCGCATGACCACCACGTTGCCGATCGAGGAGGCAAAGCCGGCCGCAAGACCGAAGAAATGCAACATGATAAGGATTGCGTTCATTTGAGTTCCCCCGCCTCCTCCCGTGAGCGAGGCCAGCGGAGCGTATCAGGATTCGCCGCTGCCAACGAGGAACGCCGGGAACCGCTCAGACGTGAAGCGTTCCCTGTGCAACCACCACAGCGTCGCCGCCTACGCGTACTGCCGCGATAGCGCCGTTCTCGACGTCGAACTCCAGCATCATCCGGCTCGGCCGTCCCATTTCGAAGCCCTGCTCGATGACATAGCGATGTCCGCCGGCGGGTGGTTGATCGAAGCGTCGCACGACCGCTGCAAACGCCGCCGCCGCGCTACCCGTTGCCGGGTCCTCCACAAAGCCAAGGTCCGGCGCGAACATGCGGGCATGGAAGTGACTGTCCGCACCCACCGTTTGGCGGCAATAAACGTAGGCCGCCCCCGTCGGCCCACCGACAACAGCGGACAACCTCTGAGGCAGAGGCCGCACCCGGGCGATAGTTGCAAGATCGCGAACCGGAACGAACGTATAGGGGAGCCCGGCGCTAAAGGCGCTCGGCTGGTGGTTCTCGAAGCCGATCTCGCCGGGCACCAGGCCGAGCGCCGCCGCCACCTCGTCGCGATCCGATTTGACCGGGAGCGCCTCCGGAACCTGGGGAACGTCGAAGATCGCGTGGCCGCTCCGATCGCCCTTGACGAAAACACCGCATCGGACGGGCCCGACCCCCTCCTCCAGCACCATCATCTGCTCGTGGCGCTCCGGGTTGCCGTTCGCGATGCGGCAGGCGAGCGCCACGGCAGTCCCGATCGTAGGGTGGCCGGCGAACGGCAACTCCCTCATCGGCGTGAAGATCCTGAGCCGGGAGGAATGCATCCGGTTTTCGGCCCGCAGTACGAAAACTGTCTCTGACAGGTTGAACTCGCGCGCAATCGCCTGCATGCGGGCCTCATCGAGACCGTCCGCGTCGAAAACCACGGCAAGCGCGTTGCCGGCGAGTGGCCGTTCGGTGAAGACGTCAAGGACTACATAGGGATAGGGCATACGACTCCGGCCCGTATTGCGAGGGACGGCGCTTGTCGCCCGTAGGCCGCCGGGCGTCAAGGCTGCCCGCCCGTCATGGCCACGAATGCGCCATACCGGCCGTTCAGCCTTCGTTCATCCGCACGGCATCATTCTCGGGATCATCGGCGGGAAATGCCCGCCTCCTGGAGCAACACCAATGAAACGGATCATCGCGACCGGCCTTGCCGTGACCCTCGTCGCCGCCACTCTGGGCGCGACCGGCACCGCCGCTATCGCCAAGGAAAAGAACTGGCACCCGGGCCCGCAGCCCCCGCACTACCCGCAATACTATTCGCATCCGGCCCCTCACCCGAACTACGCGGCCCCGTTCCTGTTCGGGACGTTCCTCGGCCTGGCGCTTGCCCCAACGCTCTACCCGCCATACGCGGCACCCCCGCCACCGGCCTATTACCCCGGACCGACGAGCACCCACATTGCGATCTGCAAGCAGTGGTATGGCGTCTGGTACAACCCGGCGACCGACCTGTGGACCGACAGCGCCGGCGGCCTCAACCGGTGCACTGCGCCGTACTGACCTGGACCGCCACGCCACGCCCGACGGACAAAGCCGCGTCGTCAGCCGACGCGGCTTTCGTTTTCGCCCGTCTCCTGCCTCGTAACGCGCCGGGCGAGCGGTGCGATGGTCAGCCCCTGCACGATGATCGAGAAGATCACGACACCATAGGTCGCGACCAATATCGGGTCGCGGAAGGCAACCGCCGGCAGCGACAGCGCGAGCGCCACCGGAATTCCGCCGCGCAACCCGCCCCATACCAATACGGTGACTGACCCCGGCGTGAACTGACGCCTGAGGGACAGCAGGGCTATCGGCCCGGCGACCGCCGCGTAGCGGGCCACCAGCACGACCGGCACCGCCGCCAGCGCCAGCATGATGAATTCCGGCACAAACTCGATCACCAGCACCTCGAGGCCGATCAGCACGAACAGCGTCGAATTGAGAAGCTGATCGATGACTTCCCAGAACTGGAACAGGTGCTCGCGCGTCGTCTCACTCATCGCGGTGACCTTGCCGCGGTTGCCGATGAGGATGCCGGCCACGACCACCGCGATCGGCCCCGACGTATGGAGATGCAGCGCCAGCGCATAGAGTCCGGTCACGAGGGCGAGCGTGATCAGGATCTCGACGGAATATTCGTCGATCGCCTCCATGGCATGGAGCGCCACATATCCCGCCACCAGCCCCAGCACCGCGCCGCCGACCGCTTCCACCAGGAACACTTCCCCGGCATACACCAGACTGACGTCGGCGCCACTGACCGCGACGCTGACGAGGACGGTGAAGACGACCACGCCGACCCCGTCGTTGAATAGGCTTTCCCCGGCAATGCTGATCTCCAGCGAGCGGGGCAGCCCCATCGACTTCAGGAGCGCCAGCACCGCCACCGGATCGGTCGGCGAGATCAGCGCACCGAACGTCAATGCCCAGATGAGCGGGAGATGAATACCGAGAACGCTGGCAGCCAGCCACATGCCGGCGCCGACGATGACGGTCGAGATGAGCACACCGACCGTCGCCATCAGGCCGACGGCCCACGCTTCCATCTTCAGCCTGCCGAGTTCGATCTGCAGCGCCCCGGCAAACAGCAGGAACGCCAGCATGCCGTTCATCATGGTATCGAAGAAGTCGATCCGGGCGATGGCGCCGGTGAAGGCCTCGAAGAGGCCCGACTCCGGAACAACGTCATTGATAACAACGAGGGCCAGCGAGGTCGCCAGCCCCAGCACGAGCAGGCCGATCGTGTGCGGCAGATGGATGAACCGACGGTTGAGCCAGCCGAACGCCGCCGACAGCACAAGCACCAGCGCGGCGATGTCGTAGATGCTTAGCGGCAGGCCCGGCCTCCGTCGTCTCTCGGCGAAGGCGCCGCTAGGGCGCCCGGATTAGTTCTTCGACTTGTCCACCAGCTTGTTGGCGCCGATCCACGGCATCATGGCGCGCAACCGCTCACCCACTTCCTCGATCGGGTGAGAATCGTTCATCCGCCGGATCGCCTTGAACTTCGGCTGTCCGGCCCTGTTCTCGCGCATCCATTCCGAGGTGAAGGCACCGGTCTGGATGTCCTTGAGGATGCGCCGCATCTCGACGCGGGTCGCATCGTTGATGACGCGCGGCCCCGACATGTACTCGCCGAACTCGGCGGTGTTCGACACCGAGTAGTTCATGTTGGCGATGCCGCCCTCGTAGATCAGATCGACGATCAGCTTCACCTCGTGCAGACACTCGAAATAGGCCATCTCCGGTGCATAGCCAGCCTCCACCAGCGTCTCGAACCCGGAGCGGATGAGCTCGACCAGACCGCCGCACAGCACCACCTGTTCGCCGAACAGGTCGGTCTCGCACTCCTCGCGGAACGTCGTCTCGATGATCCCGGAGCGGCCGCCACCGATGGCGCTCGCATAGGAGAGGCAGAGGTCGTGCGCGTTGCCCGAGGCGTCCTGGGCGATCGCCATCAGGCATGGCACCCCGCCGCCCTTCTGGTATTCGCCGCGCACCGTGTGGCCCGGGCCCTTCGGCGCGATCATGATGATGTCGAGGGTCTTCTTCGGCTCGATCAGGCTGAAATGAATGTTGAGGCCATGGGCGAAAGCAATGGCGGCGCCGTCGGCGATGTTGGGCTCGATTTCCGAGCGATAGATGTCGGCCTGCAACTCGTCGGGCGTCAGCATCATGACCATGTCGGCCCACTTGGCCGCCTCGGCCAGCGTTGCCACTTTCAGCCCCGCCTGTTCGGCTTTCTTGACCGACGACGACCCCGGTCGCAGCCCGATCACGACGTCCTTGCACCCGGAATCGCGAAGGTTGAGGGCATGGGCGTGGCCCTGGCTCCCGTAGCCGAGGATGGCGACCTTTTTCGCCTTGATCAGATTGAGGTCGGCATCCCGATCGTAGTAGACGCGCATTGCTGCCCCGCTGTCACAGATGAGTTCTTATGGCCGTAGCTTCTAGGCGGCCAGCCACGGCCGCACAAGCCCGCCCTGGATTTGCGTTAGCCGAGCGCCGCCCAGCCGAAGGTGAGGAGCGGCATCGCCCGCTTGGTGAAGTCCACCACCGTCTCGGTGAGCTTGGGCGACATCACCAGCTTGTCGGGCAGCGGCTCCTCCACAATGAAGGACTTGAGCCGGATAGCACCGTCGAGCGGCCCGCCTTTCAGGGCCTCGAAGCCGCGCGGCAGGCGGGTAAGCTGGCTCTCGTTACCGAGCGCGAGCTTGCCTCTCTTCAGAGCCGCAGTGACCGCGGCAAACTTCTTGCCGCCATTGGCAGCGATTGCCTTGCGCAGACGGGCGAGATCGGCCGCTTCCGGCTGATGGAACCCGGCCGCCGCAAAGCAGCCGTCCGGACTGAGGTGAAGGTACAGGAGGCCGTTTTCCATCTTTCCGCCGGAGCGGGTCATCACCGCCCCGCAGTGGGTCTTGTACGGGCTCTTGTCCTTGGCGAAGCGCACGTCGCGATGGATGCGGAAGATCGACCGCTTGCCGTCGGCCTTGAGCGGAATGCGGCGCTTGGCGAATGCAGCGGTCAGGTCGTCGAGCAGCGCGACCATCGGATCGAGCACATCGCTCTGGTAGAGGCCCTTGTTCTCGTCGAACCACGCCTTGTTCTGGTGGAAGGCGAGCGCCTTGAAGAAGGCGAGAGCGTCCTTGCCGAAGCCCTGGAATTCAGCCATGGCGACACCTCAATCCGACAGCAGTTCGTCGTTGATGATGTCCCGATATCGTCCGCGCGGCAGTCGCGCCACCACACGCATTGACAGCCCCTCGATCAGCCCGGGCATGGCCTTGTCGAGGCGGTCGAGCGCCCTGCCGACCCGCGAAATCTCGTCGCCACCGCCGTTCGTCCGATAAAATACGTCGAAGAAGTAGATGTCCATCAGCGAGCTGCGCGTATAGTCGACCTCCTCGCCGTAGCCGCCGGCCCAGACCAGGCGGTTCCTGATCTCTTCACCGCGGATTTTGGCGGGCCGCAGCAGCTCAATGAGGTTGTCGGCCTCGCCGAACTTGCAGGAGCCGAACAGGATACCCTTGAGCGGCGATCGGCGGCGGTTTGCCTCGCAAAACGTGTTTCGCATGAACGTCGGCGACAGGCCGGAACCGTTAGGCGCCTCGATCTTCCCGAAATCCCCGTGCGCGGCAACGTAGAGATAGCCGACGTCGCCGCCGGCCATGATGAACCGCACCGCCTCGCGGAACGATTTGGCGCCAACGAAGCGCTCGTAGGTGAACGCGTCGGACCGGTCTCTCAGTGCATAGGAGAGGAACTCGAAAAGCGGTCGCACCGTGTGGTGCCGCTCGTCGAACCAACGTGTTTCGATGACCCCGAGGCCGAGATGACGCGACGTTGCCAATGCAGGAAAACCCCTCTTCCGAGGGGATACTGCCACGGATCGGGCAGCGCAACGACAATGAAACGCAGGCTGCGACCATCCTTTTTGGAGACAATAAGATCAATAAGTTATGACGAGGTAATGAACTAAAAAATTAGGGCCGGATCGGCTCCGCCTCACCCTTCCAGAAAAACCGGTATCAGGGAGCCGACGAGCAGCACCGCCATCACGATATTGAACACGCGCACTTTCCGTGGATCGGTCACGAGCGCCTTCATTCCGGTACCGAAAAGAAGCCAGGTCCAGCTCGACAGCGTACCGAAAAAGGCAAAAACCGCGGCGAGCAAGACCATGTTCATCGGGAAGCTCGCCACTGTCGCATACGCCGTGACAGCGCCGATCGCCATGACCCAACCCTTGGGATTGATCCACTGGAACGCGGCGCCTTCGATGAAAGTCAAGGGCCGTCCACGGGTCCCGCCGGCAACGGGACCGGAAACGGCGATCCGCCACGCCAGGTAGAGGAGATAGGCAGCGCCGGCGAACTTCAGCACCGCATAGATCGCCGGATACGCGGCGAAGACGGCGCCAAGACCAAGCCCCACCACCAGCACAAGAAATCCAAATCCGAGCGAGACGCCGAAGGCGTGCGGCAGCGTGCGAGCGAAGCCGAAGTTCAGCCCCGACGTCATCAGCATGACGTTGTTCGGTCCCGGTGTGAACAGCGTCGCCACCGCGAAGACGACGAAAGCCGCCAACAGCTCGTGCGACATGTCCGGCGCGGCTAGCCCGCCCCCGGCCCGCGCGAGACCGCGGCGATGCCTGTGCGGCACACTTCGGCCAGTCCGAGTGGCGCCATGACGGCGATGAACTGTTCGATCTTGGAGGTCCGCCCGGTCACCTCGAAGACGAAGTGATCCACGGTCGCGTCGATCACCACGGCGCGAAAAGCGTCGGCGAGCCGCAGCGCCTCGACCCGATCCTGGCCGTGGCCGGCGACCTTGACCAGGGCCAGTTCGCGTTCCAGCGGCCGGCCGTCGGCGGTGAGGTCGGTGACCGAGTGCACCGGCACCATGCGCTCGAGCTGGTTCTTGATCTGAGCCAGCACCATCGGCGTACCGGTAGTGACGACCGTGATCCGCGACAGGTGCTTTGCGTGCTCGGTCTCCGACACCGTCAGCGAGTCGATGTTGTAGCCGCGGCCGGAGAAGAGGCCGATAACCCGCGCAAGAACGCCCGGCTCGTTGTCGACGATCACGGACAGCGTGTGACTTTCGGTGCGGTCGTGCACCTCCTCGATGAAATAGGCCGATGCCGGTGGCGGCGCCGAAGCCCGCGGCGTCAGCGCAGCTTTCTTCCCCCCGGCGGCCTTGCGCGCCGGCCGCTGTCCCGATCGCGTCGTCGATTTCGTCATGATCGCCTCACACCAGTACCTTGCCTTCCTTGCCGATGACCTTGCCGAGCGCCTCCGATCCACCGGCGTCGCCGAGCAGCATCTCGTTATGCGCCTTGCCCGACGGAATCATCGGGAAGCAGTTGGCGAGCGCCGCCACCCGGCAATCGAAGATCACCGGACGCCTGACCGCGATCATCTCGGATATCGCGTCGTCGAGATCGCCGGGTTTCTCCACCCGCATGCCGACGCAACCGTATGCCTCGGCGAGCTTCACGAAATCGGGCAGCGAATCCATGTACGAGTGCGACAGCCGGTTGCCGTGCAGCAGTTCCTGCCACTGGCGCACCATGCCCATGTACTGGTTGTTGAGGATGAAGATCTTGATCGGCAGGTCGTGCTGCACCGCCGTCGACATCTCCTGCATCGTCATCAGCACCGAGGCATCACCCGCGATGTCGATGACCAGGCTCTTGGGATGCGCCGCCTGAACGCCGACCGCGGCCGGTAATCCGTATCCCATGGTGCCGAGGCCGCCCGACGTCATCCACCGGTTCGGTTCTTCGAACTTGAAGAACTGGGCCGCCCACATTTGATGCTGGCCGACCTCGGTGGTGATGTAGACGTCCTTGTCCTTGGTGGCGGCATAGAGCCGCTCGATGGCGTACTGCGGCATGATGATGTCGGCGTTCGGCCGGTACGCAAGACAGTCCCGCGCCCGCCAGCGGTCGATCTCGCCCCACCACGCCTTCAGCGCCTGCCTGTCGACCCGCGGTTTCCTCGCCTTCCACTCGGCGAGCATCGCCTCCAGAACGTGGGTCACATCGCCGATGATCGGGATATCCACGTGGATATTTTTGTTGATCGACGATGGGTCGATGTCGATGTGGATCTTGCGCGATTTCGGCGAGAATGCGTTGACCCGCCCGGTGATGCGGTCGTCGAAGCGCGCGCCAATCGCCACCATGACATCGCAATCGTGCATGGCGTTGTTGGCCTCGAAGGTTCCGTGCATGCCGAGCATGCCGAGCCACTGCGGATCGGAAGCCGGGTAGGCGCCTAGCCCCATCAGGGTCGAGGTGATCGGATAGCCGGTCGCGCGCACCAGCTCGCGCAGCAGCGCGCTCGCCCGCGGCCCCGAGTTGATGACGCCTCCGCCGGTGTAGAACACCGGCCGTTTCGCCCTGGCGATCACCTCGACCGCGGCGCGAATGGCCACCGGATCGCCGTCGACCCGCGGATGATAGGTCCGGTGCTCGATATGGCCCGGTGGCACGTAGGTGCCGGTGGCGAACTGGACGTCCTTGGGAATGTCGACCACCACCGGGCCCGGCCGCCCATGGCTCGCCACGTAGAAGGCCTCGTGCAGGATGCGCGCGAGGTCGTTCACGTCCTTGACCAGCCAGTTGTGCTTGGTGCAGGGCCGCGTGATGCCGACGGTGTCGCACTCCTGGAAGGCGTCGTTGCCGATGAGGTGGGTCGGCACCTGGCCGGTGATCCCGACCATCGGGATGGAGTCCATGAGCGCGTCGGTGAGCGCCGTCACCAGGTTGGTCGCCCCCGGCCCCGAGGTCACCAGCGCCACGCCGACCTTGCCGGTGGAGCGCGCGTAGCCCTCCGCCGCGTGGCCGGCCCCCTGCTCGTGCCGGACGAGGATGTGGCGGACCTTGTCCTGCTGGATGATCTCGTCGTAAATCGGCAGCACAGCACCGCCCGGATAGCCGAAAATATCGGTCACACCCTGGTCGATCAGCGCCTGGACAACCATCTCGGCGCCCGTCATCTGCCGTTTCATAACCTGCTCCATTCCCCAGCTTCCCTTGGTTTTAGCCGGCTTCGGTTGCCATTTCGCCAATAAAAAAGGCCCTCTCGGGCCTGTTTTCGCGCACCACCGGTCGTTCGCGGCAGCCTATGCGGCCGCCCCGGCAATGCGCTCCATGATTACGAGAACGTCTGTCCGTATCATGGGGCTGTATTAGGCGCGCCCACTCGCAAGGTCAAGCGCCGCGTCCGCCGATTCCACCGACCGCCAGTCGCCCATCTGATTGCGGAACCAGGTCGTCTGCCGTTTGGCGTAGCGGCGGGTCTCCGTCTTGATCGCCGCGACCGCCTCGTCGAGCGAGATGTCGCCTTTCAGGTGGGCGCCCAGTTCACGCACGCCGATCGCCTTCATCACCGGCAGGTCGGGATCGAGCCCGAGACCAAGCAACGCCTCTACTTCGCCGAGGCCACCGTGATGAACGATTTGCTCGGCCCGCTCGGCGATACGCTGGTGCAAAAGTGCGCGCGCCGGCGAAAGCACGATGCGGAGCGCCCTCGCCGGCTGGATCAGCGGCGGCGCTTCGCCAGCCTGCCGCCACGCGGCGAGCGAACGGCCGGTAGCCGTAATAACGTCCATGGCCCGTAGAATCCGCACGCGGTCGGATGGGCGCACCTCGGCGGCATCCTGCGGATCGATCGCCGCGAGCCGTGCGTGCAGCGCAGGCGTTTCAACCCCCTCCGCCGACGCCCGTACCGCAGCGCGAACGTCAGCCGGAATGGCGGGGACCGCCGTCAGTCCTTCCGTCAGCGCCTTGAAGTAAAGGCCGGTGCCACCGACCAGGATCGGGACGCGTCCTGCGCGCCTTGCCTCAGCGATCACGTTGGCCACGTCCACGAGCCAGCGCCCGACCGAATAGCGCGTTGCTGCCGGCACGTGGCCGTAGAGCCAGTGTGGCACTGCCCTCTCGTCCGCAACGGCGGGCCGCGCCGTGAGAATCCGGAGCTCGCCGTAAACCTGCATCGAATCGGCGTTGATGACGACGCCGCCATGACGGCGGGCAAGCTCGATCGCGAGCCGCGATTTGCCGCTCGCCGTCGGGCCGGCAAGAAGGATCGCGTCATTCACGAGCGTCGCCCGCGTTCGGTCGCGATCGGTGCTTCGATTGATCTCAGGCCACCCTCCCGGTCATGATGGTGTTGCCGCCGAATTGAGCATAATTTGGCGGCAGGGAGCAGTCTGGGGAGGAAACCATGCCCGACAGCGTCAAGTATCTCTTGCCCGAGGACCGCATTCCGAAGGCCTGGTACAACATCATGGCGGATTTGCCCGCCCCGCCGCCCCCGCCGCTCCATCCCGGTACCAAACAGCCCGTCGGGCCGGACGATCTGTCGCCGATCTTCCCCATGGCCCTCATCGCCCAGGAGGTCGCCACCGACCGCGAGATCGAAATTCCCGGGCCGGTGCGGGAGGTCTACAAGCTGTGGCGGCCGGCACCACTCTATCGTGCCCGGCGCCTCGAGCGGGCGCTCGATACCCCGGCGCGAATTTTCTACAAATACGAGGGTGTCAGCCCGCCCGGCAGCCACAAGCCGAACACCGCGGTGGCGCAGGCCTTCTACAACAAGGAAGCCGGCATCACGAAGCTGTCCACCGAGACCGGAGCCGGCCAGTGGGGCTCGTCGCTTGCCTTCGCCGGCAAGTTGTTCGGGCTCGAAGTCAAGGTCTACATGGTCAAGGTCAGCTACTACCACAAGCCTTACCGGCGGGTGCTGATGGAGACCTACGGGGCGACCTGCATCCCGAGCCCCAGCCTGGAGACCGACGCCGGCCGCGCCATCCTCGCCAACGATTCAGATTCGCCCGGCAGCCTCGGTATCGCCATCTCCGAGGCGGTTGAGGTCGCCGCCAAGAATGCTGACACCAACTACTCGCTGGGCAGCGTCCTCAACCACGTACTCCTGCACCAGACGGTCATCGGCATCGAGGCGCTCGAACAGATGGAAATGGCCGGCTACTGGCCGGACATCGTCATCGGCTGCACCGGCGGCGGTTCGAACTTCGGCGGCCTTGTCCTGCCCTTCCTCGGCAAGAAGCTGCGCGAGGGCAAGACGCTGCGCGTCATCGCCGCCGAGCCCGCCGCTTGTCCGTCGCTGACACGCGGTCTCTACGCTTACGACTTCGGCGACACCGGTCATCTGACCCCCTTGGTCAAGATGCACACCCTTGGCTCGACTTTCATCCCGCCGGGCTTCCACGCCGGCGGCCTGCGCTATCACGGCATGTCGCCGCTGGTGAGCCACCTGAAGGAGATCAACCTGATCGAGGCCGTCGCCCACAAGCAGAACCCATGCTTCGAAGCCGGTCTGATGTTCGCTCACGCCGAGGGCATCGTGCCGGCGCCGGAGACGACCCACGCTGTGCGCGCCGCCATCGACGAAGCGCTGAAGTGCAAGCTGGAGGGAACGGCGCGAACGATCCTGTTCAACCTGTCCGGTCACGGTCACTTCGACATGCAGGCCTACGCCGACTATCTCTCGGGCAAGCTGGAGGACCGCGACTACGATGAAGAGCACCTCAAGGCCGCGCTGGGCGCGCTGCCGGAGGTGGCTTGAAGCAATTCCGGGAAGATGGAGTCAGTCTTTCCATCCGGATTCGCCGGAGAAACAAGGAGATGCTGCCTCGCCGGTGGTGTCGACGGACGGCCTGAACTTGTCGACGCCCCGACACTCACGCGTGTCCGTCGCGGCCTTTCGTCAGGTCACCGTTGATCCGCGAGGCTTCGCCAACTAAACCACCGGGGCAACTTCTCCGCTCTCGGGAGTCCTCCCTTTGCCCCTTGTCCTCCCCTTCCGGGCGCTGCGCCCCGCCCCCGGCCGCGCCGCAGATATTCTCGCCCCGCCCTACGATGTGCTCTCCAGCGCCGAGGCCCGAGAGCGCGCCGCCGGCAAGCCGTGGAGCTTCTTGCATGTGTCCAAGCCGGAAATCGACCTCGATCCGGCGCTCGACCCATATGACAGCACGGTCTACGCCAAGGGCGCGGAGAACCTGCAGCGGATGATCGCCGAAGGCATGCTCAGGCGCGATCCGACCGACGCCTACTACGCCTATCGCATGACCTGGCGCGGACGCACCCAGACCGGCATTGCCGGTGTCGCCTCGATCGCGGACTACCTCAGCAACAGCATCCGCAAGCATGAGCTGACGACACCAGCCAAGGAAAACGATCGCGTCCGCCATATGGAAGCGCTCGGAGCCCAGACCGGCCCCGTCATGATGGCCTATCCCGACGCTCCCGCCATCGACGCGGTGCTGGCCGAAGCGACCCAACCCGCGCCTGCCGCCGATGCAACGCTCGATGGAGTCCGCCACCAGCTCTGGGTGATCGGCGAAGAAGCGCGGATTGACACCCTGACCGCCGCGTTCGGAGCCCTTCCCGCACTCTACATCGCCGACGGCCACCATCGCTCGGCTGCGGCGGCCCGCGAGGCGCGAGCACGCGGCACCACGTCCAGCCAGTTCTTCCTGTCCGTGCTCTTCCCCGAGCACGAGATGACCATCCTCGACTACAACCGCGTATTGAAGGACCTGAACGGCGCGAGCCCGGAGGCTTTCCTCGCGGCCGTCGGTGAGCAATTCACGGTGACCCCGTCGGCGGAACCCGTCCGACCGACCGCGGGCGGCGAATTCGGCATGTACCTGGCCGGCCGCTGGTACCGGCTGACGCTGCCGGTTGACCTCATCCCCCGCGACGATCCCGTCGGACGGCTTCCGATCACGCTGCTCGCCCACAACCTGATCGAACCGCTCCTCGGCGTCACCGACCCACGCACGGACAAGCGCATCGATTTCATCGGTGGCGGACGCGGCCTCGGCGAACTCGCGCGCCGGGTCGACTCCGGCGACATGGCGGTGGCCTTCGCGCTCTACCCGACGCGGATGGACGACCTCATCGCCATTGCCGATGCCGGCGCCATCATGCCGCCCAAATCCACCTGGTTCGAGCCGAAGCTCGCCGACGGCCTGGTCAGCCACGTCCTCGACTGAGCGAGACCCCGCCCGGTTGCTCGGATGTGGACGGCTTGCGCCGGCGCTACTGCGCCGGCTTCGGCGGCGCCGGCGGTGCTGGTTGTTCCTCGAGCGACAGGTTGACCACGCGGACGTTGCCGTCTTCGTTCTGCAGCACCATCTGCGCGTTCTTCCGGCCCTCTTTCTTGAGGTCGTCGATCCGCTTGGTGACGTCGTCGGGGGTCGCCACCGGCTCCTGCGATATCTCGACGATGACGTCTCCCGGCTGCAGCCGCTTCTCCGCCGCCACGCTGCCCGGCGCTACATCGGCGACGACGACGCCGTTGGCGACCTGGCTCTTGATGCCGAATCGGTCGCGCATTGCCGGCGACAGATCGGCCAGACTGAGGCCGAGCGGCCCGACCACCACCGGCATCTCGGGCGTCGGCGCCGCCGCATCCGGCGTCTCAACCGACGCCTGCTTTTCCGCCTCCTCCAGCCGCCCAAGGGTCACGTCGACCGTCTGTTGCGCCCCATCGCGCAGCACAACCACCGGAACCTTCATGCCGACGCCATGGTCGGCCACCATGCGCGGCAGATCGTGCATGGCCGGGACTTGCTTGCCGTCGAACTCGAGGATGACGTCACCGGCCTCGATGCCGGCGGTCGCCGCAGGGCCGTTGGCGTCAACGTCGGAGACCAGCGCGCCATGCGGGGTCCCCATTGCCAGCTTTCCGGCGACCTCGTCGGTGACCTCCTGGATGTGGACACCGAGCCACCCGCGCCGGGTCTCGCCGAACTGGCGAAGCTGGTCGATCACCCCCACCGCGATCTCGGACGGCACGGCGAAACCGATGCCGATCGAGCCGCCGGTCGGTGAGATAATGGCCGTGTTGATGCCAATGACCTCCCCGTCGAGGTTGAACAGAGGCCCGCCGGAGTTGCCACGATTGATGGCCGCATCGGTCTGGATGAAGTCGTCGTACGGGCCGGCATTGATGTCGCGGTTGCGCGCCGAAACGATGCCGAGAGTCACAGTGCCGCCGAGGCCGAATGGATTGCCGATCGCCATCACCCAGTCGCCCACGCGCAACGCCGCGGAGTCCCCGAACTTGACCGAAGGCAACGGCTTGTCGGCATTCACCTTGAGCAGCGCGAGGTCGGTCTTGTCGTCGAAGCCGATCAAAGTCGCCGTAAGTTTGGTGCCATCGGTGAAGTTGGCGGTGATCTCGTCAGCGCCTTCGATGACGTGATTGTTGGTGACGATAATGCCGCTCGGATCGATGATGAACCCGGAGCCGAGCGACTGGACCCGCCGCGGCGTGTTGTCTGTGCTGCCGCCGCCGTTGTTATTGTGGTTGAAGAAATCGTCAAAGAATTCCTGGAACGGCGATCCGTCGGGAAGGCGCGGCTGCGGGGTTGAGTCACTGGTGCCGGCCACCGTCTGCGAGGTCGAGACGTTGACCACGGCGCCGAGCAGCGGGGCGGCGACATCGGCGACTGAGTCGGGTCCACGCGCCAGCGCCGGAAACGAGAGAAGAGCCGCCGCCGCGGCGATGAATGCGGTCGCAAGAGCTGATCTTTTCGGGTTCAAGTCGGCCATCGCCGTCCCTCCTCACCGGAGCGATCGTCCAACCTGAACGGGCCGCCCCGCGGTATCGGCATCAATCGCCGATCCTCACAATCATGCAAGAAATCGGGCGGAAAAGCGACTGACACCGCCCCACGCGCGAAGATTTGAAGCAGCGTGTCCGCTCTATTGCGCGGGCCTCGGCGCGCCGCTCTCGGACGGCCCTGTCAGCGATAACGGGTGACCGTTCACGCTGTTGAAATATTTGAAGAAATCCGAGTTGGGCGACAATATCAGTCGGGTGTCGTTTGACCCGAGCCCCTGTTGGTAGGCCTGCATCGAGCGGTAAAAGGCGAAGAAATCCGGGTCCTTGCCGAATGCATCAGCGAGGATCTGGTTGCGTTGGGCCTCTCCGTCGCCGCGCAATCGCGCCAACTCACCGTTGGCTTCAGCAACGATCACGGTCACCTGCCGGTCAGCTTCGGCGCGAATCTGCCGCGCGGCCTGCTCGCCCTGCGCCCTCGTCTGCGCGGCGACGAGCTGACGCTCCGTCTGCATGCGTTGGTAGATCGCCTGGCTGTTGGCTGCAGGCAGGTCGGCGCTGCGGATGCGGACGTCCACGACCTGAACGCCAAGCCCTTTCGCCTCATTATCGACCTGCTGCGTAATGCGGGTCATCAGTTCCGCGCGCCGGTCACGCACCAGATCAATGAAACTCGCATCGCCGAGCACACGCCGGACGGCTGAATTGAGAACAACCGCGAGGCGCTGCTGAGCGATCTGCAGGGTGCCAAGCGCCTGGTAGAAGCGCAGCGGGTCCACGATGCGGTAACGGCCGAAAGCATCGACCACCAAACGCTTCTGATCGGACGCGATTATCTCCAGGGGCGGCGAATCAAGATCCAGCAACCGTTTGTCGAAATAAACGACGTTGTCGATCAGCGGCAACTTGTAATACAGGCCCGGTGCGATGACCGGCCCCAGGCTATGACCAAGCGGAGCCACGACCTGGCCGAAACGGAGCACCAGCGCCTGCTGCGTCTGACTGACGATGAAGACGCTGAAATAGAGCAGGACCGCGATGACCGCGAGGATCGCACCGCCAAGCCATCCGAAACGACCGCGTCCCATCAGGGTGTTCCCGTCGGATTTGACGACCCCGACGGCGACCCCGTCAGGGCTTCGAGCGGCAGATACGGCACCACACCGCTCCCACCGCCTTGCTCGTCGATGATGATCTTGTTGGTCCCCGACAGAACCTGTTCCATGGTCTCAAGATACATGCGTTCTCGCGTGACTGCCGGCGACGCCTTGTAGCTCTCGTATACGCTTTCGAACGCCTGCCCCTGACCTTTGGCCTCGGCGATGATCCTGTCGCGGTAGGCGCTCGCAGCGTTGGTGATCTGCGACGCCTGCCCCTTCGCCTCGGGTACCACCTTGTTGGCGTAGCTCTGCGCCTCGTTCTGCAGGCGGACCTGATCGGCTTGCGCCGCCTGAACGTCCCGAAAGGCGGCGACGACCTCGGTTGGCGGATCGACTTTCAGCAGCTGCACCTGCGTCACGGTGATACCGGCACCGTATTGATCGAGGGTCTTTTGCAGCAGCGTCTGGACCTGTGATTCCGTGATTTGCCGCGCCTGGGTCAGCAAATCCTGGATGTTCGATTGACCGACGACCTGCCGCATCGTGCTCTCCGCGGCCGCTTTCACCGTGCCATCGGGGTCCGCCATGTTGAAGAGGTAGTCAGCCGCGTCGCCGATGACCCAGAAGACCGAGAAATCGATGTCGACGATGTTCTCGTCCCCCGTCAGCATCAGGCTTTCCTCGGGGATATCGCGGCCGCCCGCGCTCGGGTTCCGCTCGTCGACCGACTGCCCGATGGTGACCTGATGAACGGTGGTGACCTGCGGCGTGTAGACCGTCTCGATGGGGTAGGGAAACCGCCAGTTCAGACCCGGCAGCGCACCGCGGTCGTAGCTTCCGAACCGAAGCACGACGCCCAGTTCGTTCGGTTGAACGCGGAACGTGAAAAAGTAGTAGCCGCCGAGCGCCACCACGACCACGAGTATCGCGATGAGTGAGAGTGGACTTAGGTTGCGGCCACCACCACCGCCGCCCCCGCCGGGCAGCACACGCCTCAGCCTGTCCTGGCTGCGGCGCAGGAGTTCCTCCAGATCGGGCGGCGTCGAGCCGCCGCCGGTGTTGCGGGGGCCCTGCCCCCACGGACCGCCGTTTCCCTTCCAGCCGCCGCCGGTCTGTCTGTTCAAGAGGATGTAGCTCCTTCCGGGAGAATCGGGGGCGCCAAGACCGCACCGGCGCGCGGTGTGGCGCGGGTTATAGGCACATTGTCGTGCCGTTTCAACGATCTTAGGCCCCGAACTCCGCGCCCATCATCGCCCTCAAGTGGGGCGCCGCCGCGATCCTGTCAACCTAGGCGTGAGCCGCCACCCGCTCGTAGGTGACGAAGGTGGTGGGGGCACTGTCGCTGTCCCCCGCCGGGACCGCCTCGCGGGAGACCACCCGCCAGGCGTCCGGATCGATTGCCGGGAAATACGTGTCACCCTCCGGCGCGGTCGCCACGTGGGTAATGTAGAGACGATCGGCACGGGCGATCGCCGCCGCGTAGAGGACGCCGCCGCCGATCACCATCACTTCGCCGCCCTCTCCGGCGTGCTGCTCCGCAAGTGCCCGCGCCTGCTCTAGGTCCCGGGCGACGACGACACCCTCCGCCCCAAAACCAGGCCGGCCGCTGACCACGATGTTGACGCGCCCGACCAACGGCTTCCCGATCGATTCAAACGTCCGGCGGCCCATGACCACCGGCTTGCCCATGGTCAGCCGCTTGAAGCGGCGCATGTCGCTGGACAACCGCCACGGCAGTGCGCCGTCCGTGCCGATGACACCATTCTCGGCCACCGCGGCGACCAGGGCCAACCGCACTGTGTCGGTCACACCGCGACTTCCGCCTTGATGTGCGGGTGCGGATCGTAGCCCTCGAGCGCGAAGTCGTTGTAGACGAAATCGAAGATCGAGTGGACGTCCGGATTGAGCCGCATCCGCGGCAACGGCCGTGGCGCACGCGAAAGCTGCGTGCGGGCCTGATCGAGATGGTTGCGGTAGAGGTGCGCGTCGCCGAGCGTGTGCACGAACGTTCCGGGCTCCAGGCCCGTGACCTGCGCAATCATCATGGTGAGGAGAGCGTAGGAGGCGATATTGAACGGCACGCCAAGGAAGACGTCGGCGGAGCGCTGGTAGAGCTGGCAGCTGAGCGTCCCCTTGCCGGCCTTGCCCGCGCCCGGAGTGACGTAGAACTGGAACAGGCAGTGGCACGGGGGCAACGCCTGCTCGTCGACGTTCGCCGGATTCCAGGCGGTGACGATCAGCCGACGTGAATCTGGATGAGAGCGAATTCCCTCAACCACCTGACTTATCTGGTCGATCCCCCCGCCGTGACCATCCGGCCATGAGCGCCATTGCGCGCCGTACACCGGTCCGAGATCGCCGTTCTCGTCCGCCCACTCGTCCCAGATGCGCACCCCGTGCTTTTGCAGGTAGCGCACGTTCGTGTCGCCTGCGAGAAACCACAACAACTCATGGATCACCGATTTGAGGTGGATCTTCTTGGTGGTCACCAGCGGGAAGCCGTCCGCGAGGTCGAAGCGCATCTGATGGCCGAAGGTTGACAGCGTACCGGTGCCCGTGCGGTCGCCTTTGGCGACGCCGTGGTCGAGGACGTGCTGCATCAGGTCTAGGTACTGGCGCATCAGGCTATTCTAGTGCGATTCCCACCACCGACGCACTCACTCTGCCGCGGCGGTGACGGGAGAGCGTCCGGAGAGGGTCAACCGGCCGATGATGAACGCGGCAACGGCACAGAGCGCGATCGCGGCCAGCATGGGCAGCGGTGTTTCGTCGGAAATAGCACCCACCACCCCGACCACGATGGCACCCGTAACCAGTTGCAGCGTGCCGAGAAGCGCCGACGCGGCACCCGCCCGCGCGCCATAGTTCTCCAGGGCCAGAACCACGACTGACGGAATAACCAGACCCAGCCCCCCGAAGCCGAAAAACAGACACACCATCATCAACACGACATTTTCGACCCCGGCGAGCGTCAGGACAAAAAGCAGCACCGTCACCGCCATATAGTAGGTGAGCGCAGCGCTGACCATGCGCTTGAGGCCAACGCGCCTGCCAATCCAGCCGGTCAATTGTGCCGCGCCGATAAAAGCGACAGCGTTGACCGCGAAAGCCAGGCTGTACTGCGTCGGCGTGAAACCGAAATGCTCGATATAGACAAATGACGATCCGGCCAGAAACGCGAAAAAGCTGGCCATTCCGAAACCGCCGATGAAGGAAACGCCCAGAAAGTGCCGGTCTTTCAGGAGCATCAAGTAGCCGCGCGCGACGCTGCCGAAGTCGATCGCGAGGCGATCCTGCGGCAACCGCGTCTCTTTTAGCACGAACATCGCAAACACCAGCCCGAGTAGGCCGATGAGGGCCATCGTGACAAAGATAAGGCGCCAGCTGGCGAACTCGATCGCGGCACTTCCAAACAGCGGCGCCAGTATCGGAGAGACGCTGAACACCAGCATGATCAGCGCCATCAGCCGGGCTGCGTCCGGACCGGTGTAGAGGTCGCGGACCACCGCCCGCGGAATGGTCATTCCGGCACAGGCGCCGATACCCTGCACGAAGCGCAGCACGATCAGCCACTCGATCGTCGGGGCAAGACTGCACCCGATCGCGCCGATCGCGTAGAGCGCCATGCCGAAATACATGGGCGGTCGGCGCCCGAAGCTGTCGGAAATCGGCCCATAGAAAATCTGACCGACGGCCACCGCCAGGAAGAATGCGGCAACGCTGACCTGTGCTGCCGTCGTCGACGTACCGAAATCGCGCGCAATGACCGGCAGCGCGGGCAGGTACATGTCGGTAGCGAACGGGCCAACAGCGGCAAGCAGACCGAGAACGATGGCGTTTCTCGCGTAGCTTCGAGACATCAAGAGGCGATCTTTCGGAAGGGCCGGCGAGGAAGCAGAGCGCGGGCCGGCCAGATGGCGTCAACCTAAGGCGGCTTGTTGTGCGGCGCAACACGGCGAACCGCATGGCTGGCGGCTTTCCTTGCCGGCCGCGAATCCCTATATTCGAGGTGCCGGAGCAATCCGGCTATGGCGATAAACGGCCATCGTAATAAACCCTGCGGACCCGGGGGCAGTACCCGGCGCCTCCACCAACGGGGGCGAAACAGGATCGACGAGGGCGTAAAGGATGGGCTTTTGCCCGGCATGGTACCGTCGTTATCGGGCCAAACTTATAGTTGCCAACGACAACTATGCTCCGGTTGCTCTCGCCGCGTAATGCGGTTCGGGTAACGGAAATCAAGCCCTGAGGGGTTAGCACCTTTCAGGCGGGGTTCGGAGGCACCTGGCAACAGAAGCCTCCACTTCATTTCGCGGGGTCACTGGCAAGGGTGACCCCGATCTGGCATCAGGGGCCCGCCAGACTGACATGTCCGAAGATCTCATCCGTTACGACATCCTGGCACAGGACGCGCTGCGCGGCGTCGTCCGCAAGGTGCTCTCCGAGGTTTCGCGTACCGGCCTGCCGGGCGAGCATCACTTCTTCATCAAGTTCGCCACCCGGGCGCCGGGGGTGCGCATTTCCAGCCGCCTGCTCAAGGAATACCCGGACGAGGTCACCATCGTCCTCCAGCACCAGTACTGGGACCTGACCGTCACCGAGCACGCTTTCGAGGTCGGCCTCTCGTTCAATGGCGTGCCCGAACGGCTGCTGGTTCCGTTCACCGCGCTGCGCGGCTTTTTCGATCCCTCCGTCCAGTTCGGCCTGCAGTTCGAGCAGACCGCCGCGGCCGGCGAGGAAGCCGGCGCTCGCGGTCGAGCCGGCCCAGGAACGGCCGCAACTCGCTATCGCCGCTGAACCGGCGGACGAGGACAGCGCCGGCGAAACCGAACAGGAGCGCGACGCCGGGGCCGCCGCCGAGGTCGTCAACCTCGACGCCTTCCGCAAGAAGTAGCCACGGCCCCGCATCGTCTCTTTTTCCCGGAAACCGAAGCAGACGCTGACCTGCGATGATTCAGCGCGGGCCGGGCAGAACCCCGTCTTCCAGTGGTCTTGTCAGCCGCCTGTCAGACCCGGCCGGATACCGTGCGCGCACAAATCGCCGCTCCCTTCAGGCGGTTTGACCCGCAACCCAATCCTCCCGGAGAAACCAGATGAAACATCCGATCTTTCTTGCCGCCATCGCTGCAGTCGTCGCCAGCCCCGCATTCGCCGCTGGCGGGATGCAGCACTGCTCCCCAGGCCCAATGGCAGCCCCAGTCCGCGCTGCAATCCATGCTCCAGTCACAGGGCCTGACCATTCGTCAGATCAAGGTCGAGAACGGCTGCTATGAGGTTTACGTTACCGACAAGAGCGGCAAGCGGATGAACATGGCCTACAACGCCGAAACGCTGCAGCAGCTCCAGAATGCCGAGGCCGGCGAGAACTAGCCCGCCACTCATCCTGCAGATGATGATGAGCGACCACGAAGCAGGGCGGGTCCGCGTGTGGGATCCGCTGGTTCGCTCGTTCCACTGGAGTCTGGTGCTCAGCTTCTTCGTTGCGTGGCTGAGCGCCAACTCCTGGGAGAACGTGCACATCTGGGCTGGCTACGCAGCGGGTGCTCTGGTCGTCATGCGGATCGCCTGGGGTTTTGTCGGCACGCCATACGCGCGATTCTCGCACTTCGTCCACCCGCCGCAACGTGTCCTCGAGTACCTGAAGGCGGTCGCCACCGGAAGCGAGGCTCGCCATATCGGGCACAATCCCGCGGGCGGGGCGATGATCATCGCGCTGATGCTGGCGATGAGCGCGACCGTCGTGACCGGCTGGTTGCTGACCACGGACGCCTTCTGGGGCGTGGCGTGGATGCAGCACCTTCACAATTGGATCGCCCACGGAATCGTCCTGATGGTGGGCCTTGCACGTCGCCGGCGTGGCTCTGGCGAGCTACCGTCACCGCGAGAACCTGGTCGTCGCCATGGTCGTCGGCAACAAGCGGGCCGCGCACCCCGACGATGTCGATTGAACCATACCGCGCGTCGCTGCTTGCGTTAAGGTCGGGGGGGTGAGAAAACCGCCCTCTCGCGACCTGGGAGAAGCAACGCCCTATGCCCCGCGAAAAGCCGGCGACCCGCATCGAGACCGACACCTTCGGTGAAATCGCGGTCCCCGCCGACCGTTATTGGGGCGCGCAGGCACAGCGCTCGCTGGAGAACTTCCCGATCGGCTGGGAGCGGCAACCGGCGCCGATCATCCGCGCCCTCGGGCTCGTCAAGCGCGCCGCCGCCGAAGTCAACATGGACCTCGGCAAACTCGACCCCAAGGTCGGCGCCGCCATCGTCAGGGCCGCCCAGGAGGTCGCCGAGGGCAAGCTTGACGACCATTTCCCACTGGTCGTCTGGCAGACCGGCTCGGGCACCCAGTCCAACATGAACGCCAACGAGGTCATCGCCAACCGCGCGATCGAAATTCTCGGCGGCAGCCTCGGCTCCAAGACGCTGTGCCACCCGAACGATCAGGTGAACATGAGCCAGTCGTCGAACGACACGTTCCCGACGGCCATGCACATCGCCGCGGCGGAGGAGATTCATCACCGCCTGATCCCGGCGCTGCAGAAACTGAGGAACGCCCTCAACGACAAGGCGCAGGCGTTCGCGAAGATCATCAAGATCGGCCGCACCCACACGCAGGACGCCACCCCCCTCACCCTCGGCCAGGAGTTTTCCGGCTACACCCGGCAGGTCGAGAACGGCATCCAGCGCGTCGAACAGACGATGCCGGGGTTGATGGAACTCGCCCAGGGTGGCACCGCGGTCGGTACCGGCCTGAACGCGCCGGTCGGCTTCGCGGAAGCGTTCGCCGACAGGATCGCTGCCCTGACCGGCATGAAGTTCACCACCGCCCCCAACAAGTTCGAGGCGCTCGCCGCCCACGACGCCATGGTCTTCGCCCACGGCGCGCTGAACACGGTGGCCGCGAGCCTGTTCAAGATCGCCAACGACATCCGCCTGCTCGCCTCCGGCCCCCGCTCCGGCCTCGGCGAGCTGTCGCTGCCGGAGAACGAGCCGGGCTCGTCGATCATGCCCGGCAAGGTCAACCCGACTCAGGTCGAGGCACTGACCCAGGTGTGCATCCAGGTCTTCGGCAACAACGCCGCCGTCACCTTCGCCGGCAGTCAGGGCCACTTCGAGCTGAATGTCTACAATCCGGTGATGGCCTACAACTTCCTCCAGTCGGTACGCCTGCTGGCGGATGCGGCCGTGAGCTTCACCGATCGCTGCGTGGTGGGAATCAAGGCCAACGAAGCTCACATCGGGGAGTTGATGCAGCGCTCTCTGATGCTGGTGACGGCGCTCGCTCCCAGCATCGGCTATGACAAGGCGGCGGAGATCGCCAAGACCGCCCACAAGAATGGAACCACGCTGAAAGAAGAGGCCATTCGCCTTGGCTACGTGACCGCGGAGGATTTCGAAAAGTTGGTGCGGCCCCAGGATATGATCGGGCCGAAGTAGAACGGCGCCATCCCATGACCGCGGACATCGTCAACCTCCGCCGCGCCCGCAAGGCGAAGGCTCGCGCCGACAAGGAGCGCGTAGCGGCCGAGAACCGCCATGCCTTCGGCCGGACCAAGGCGGAGCGGAAGGCCGAGGCGGCCGAGCAGGAACGCGCCGAACGCCACCTCGACGGCCATCACCGCCCGCGCGAGGACTGAAGCCCGCCTCCCCGTGACCAAGCGCTCGATCACTGTTGCCGGCCATCGGACCAGCGTGTCCCTGGAGGAGCCGTTCTGGCAGGCATTGTCGGAGATCGCGGCGGAGGGCAAGACGAGCGTGGCGTCGATCATCGCCACCGTCGACCGTGACCGTCGCCTGTCCTCAACCTCTCAGCAGCCGTCCGCATCTTCGTTCTCGACTGGTATCGGACGAAGTCAACGGGCCGGTAGCGTCAGGGCAGCGGCGAGATGTTGAGCGGCCGGCCGCTGGCGGCAAGCGCCGGGGGCAGCCTGAGCCGGGGTGTCGGCACCGCCGTTGACGCTGCATCCGGAGCGGCCGGCAGCGCCGCAGCTTTCTTCGAATCATCAGCCGGCGACAGGGTACCGGCGTCGAATGGCGCCGCCCCTTGCGCGGCCTGGTCCGCCGCCTTCCGGGCAGCATCGGCGGCGTCCGCCTTCGCCTGCGCATCCTGATCGGCGGCCTTGCCGGCCGCGGCCGCTTCGGCGGCCAGTTTTTCGGCATCAGCGGCGGCGCGCTCGGCCGCCTGTCGCTCATCCGTCGCCCCAGCGAGCCGATCCTGAGCCACCTGGGCGGCGGCAATGCGATCGGTCAGCGTCTTTTCCGCTGCGTCCGCAGCGGCCTGGGCCGCGTTGGCCTTGTCGCGCGCGGCTTTTTGGTCGGCGAGCGCGGCTGCCTTGGCATCGGCAGCGGCCTTGGCGTCCGCCGCAGCGGCCTCGGCCTTCAGGGCAGCGTCGCGCGCGGCTGCTTCGGCCGCAGCCCTTTCGTCGAGCACACCGCCGGTGGCGGCCCTGGCGGTGGCCGCTGCCGCAGCAGCATCCTTCGACGCGGCCGTTGCGTCGGCGACCGCGGCCTTCGCCTTCTCGGCGGCGGCGCGGCGCGCCTCGACATCCACCGCAGCGGCGTCTCGCGCAGCCTGGGCGGCGGCGAGCGCCGCAACGGCCGCCTTGTTCTCATCCGCCGCCTTGGCGGCAGCGACCGTAGCCGCACTCAACGCGTCCACCGCGTCCTGGACCGCCGCGGTGGCGGCCGATGCCGCCTTGGCGGCGTCCGCCCGTTTCGCCTCGGCCAGGTCGAACCTGGCGCGCGCCGCGGCCGCGGCCTTGCTGGCGTCGTCCGCCTCCGCCTGCTTGGCTGCGGCGCGGTCCGCCGTGACCTTCGCCGTGGTTTTTGCGTTCTCAGCGACGGAAATCGCATCGGGGCCGGCGTTGGCGTCGACCTCAAGCGCCTTGGCGACGCTGGCAGCGCTCGACGCGATCGTCGACGCATCAGCGGCCGCCGCAGCCGCCGATTTCGCGGCCGCCGCCGTCGTATTGGCCTGACCCCGGGCCGCATCGCGCGCCCGAACGGCGGCATCAAGAGCGTCGGCCGCCGCCGCAGACGCAGCGTCGGCCTGCCGCTTCTTTTCCGCCGCCGCGTTGACCACGTCGGTCGCCATCGCCTCGGCCGCATTCTTTGCGTCGGCATCGGCCGAGGCAGCGGTGAGCGCGGCCTCCGCGTCCGTCAGGGTCTGGCGGGCACGCGCGAGGGCAGCATCGGCCTCCGCCGCCACTCCGCTCGCGGCCTGGAGGGCCGTCTCGGCTGCGTCTGCCCTGGCGCTGGCCTGATCGACGGCAGCGCCAGCCGATCCCGCCTTCGCCACGGCCGCCTTCAGGCCGGCATCGGCTTTGGCTTTGTCGGCAGCGGCGGCGTCCGCGCGACTCGCCGCCTCGGCAGCCGACGTTGTCGCTTTCGCCGCGACGGCGTCAGCCGCGTCGACCGCCGCAAGCGCCGCGGTTGCTTTGCTTCTTGCATCATCGGCAGCCGCCTGCGCTTCGGCCACGGCATCGGTTGCGGTCTTGGCCTGCGTCTCCGCCTGCCGCTCGGCGGCCAGCGTCCGGGCCAGGGCCGCGCGCGCGTCCTCAACCTGTTGTCGCGCAGAGGCGACCGTGCCGGCTGCGTCGGCGGCCGCCTTCGCCGCCGCGGTGCTGGCAGCGGCCGCCTCGTCGGCGAACAGCTTCAGGGCAACGACCCGGCGCTGCTCGGCAAGCACCTCGCGCGTCTGGTGCAGGGTCTCCACCGACGTTCGCGGCCGCCACGGCCGCTGCCCGCCGGCGCGCCTCTGCCTCAGCGGCGACCTCCGCCTCGCGCGCGCGCCGCGCGTCATCCTCACCGATCTTGCGCACCAGCCGCGTCAGCCGGTCCTTCTCGGCACGCGTCGCCTCCTCCATCGCGATGATGTCGAGCATGCGCGCTTCCTGGCGCATGTTGAGGTAGGAGGCGAGTGGCAGCACGTCGATCGCCCGGGTCGGCGCGGCAAGGGAACCGCTGAACACGAGGCCGACGCGCGGATCGGTTCCCGCCACCTTGGCGTCACCGGGATCGAACGTCAGCGTCCAGTCGCTGTCGAGCGACATGGTGTTGAAGTCGATCACCCCGTTTCCAGTCGCCTGGAGACCCTGGCCGCGGACAGTGAGGTTCTTGACGCGCGCGGCACCCGCCGCGATGGCGAAGGCGCTGTCAGCCTGATCGAATTTCAGGACATCGCCGTCGATCGCATCGGTGAACGACAGCCGCAGCGCGTCCTCGCTGTACTGTTGCCCAAGGTCGGAGGCGCGCACCAGCGGCCGCACCGCGCCCGGATTGACGTAGCGCGCCTCGCCGTCGCGAACCGAGATGACACCGCCACCGGTCGCGCTCGACACCAGTCCCGCCGGCGAGCGCCCGGTCGCCTCGAAGTTGGCGGAAAGGTCGAGCACGCCCGTCGCCACGGAGCGCCCGTCGAGCTTCCACGCGAATGACTCCAGCGCCGCGCCCTTGAGGTCGAACCGCGCGATCACGTTGGCGTTGCCGGCAACGTTGTGTACGGACAGCCCGCCGGTAACCGTACCGCCCGCGAGCTGCCCTGCGGTCAGGTCGACGTCGACCTGCTGCGGCTGCAGCGTCAGGTCGAAGCGCGTGTTCGCCAGATCGAGGCCATCGCCGACGGCGAGGTGATCGGCGCTGACCGCGAGCGTGCCGGTGACCGCGCCGTAGACCGGCGAGATAAACGGCGTCTTCGACCACGGCTGCGCCGGATCGTCGGTCGGCATCGGTGAAAAGCCGAGACCGAGCGACATCAGCCAGCCGAGATAGGCCTGGTCGACATCGACGTTGCCTCCGATCCGCCATGAGCGATCGCCGCCCCGCGCCAGCGTAACCGTGGCGCCGACCAGGTAGCCACCGATCGTGCCGCTTTGCCAGGCGAGCTTCGCCCCGCTGTCGGCAAGGTTGAGGGTGCCGCGGACGTCGACGTTGGTGCCGACCGCCGCCCCCGGGATACCGAGTCCGGCGATCGCCACCAGAGGATCGAGGTTGCTGGTGCCGGCGCCGAACGAGCCGTCGAACGTCGGCGTGAAGTCGGCCGCCAGCTCCAGTTTGCCCGACGCCTTGACCGCCAGACCATCGATGTCGGTGGTCAACGTTGCGTCCATGCCGTCGCCGGGAATGCCGCTACCGCGCGCTTCGACGTGGGCGCCGGTGTCGGTGTCGAGGCTGGCCGCCGAAAGACCGATCTGACGTGCCAGCCCACTCGTATCCGGCGAATCGAGCAAAACCGAGAAGCTGGCGGCATCGCTCCGCCAATCGGCCGGCTTGCCGGCCGAGTCGGCGACGATGTTGAAGCTGGTCGATCCCGCCGCACCCTCGAGGGCGACACGGAACCCCTTGCCACCGTCCTGCGCGGGCGCCGTGATCCGCGCGTTGAGGGCCGCCGGCGCCAATGCCGGCGCCGCGGTGGTCAGCCAGCGGGCGAGGCGCGTGTTCGGCCAGAACCGATTGACGACGTGTTGGACACCGTCCAGCGTCGATGCCTCGAGCTTCGCGTCGAGGTGACCGCGCGGGTTGGTCGTCAGATCGTCGATGCGGCCGCTGGTGACGCGGAAACTCGCCCCGCCAAGGTCGCCGATGCCAAGCTGCACGACCGTGAGGACGTCGTCGGCGTAGGCAGCATCGATCGCCACGTCGTGCATGCTGAAGTCCTCGAAGGCGAATTCGCCGGCCGCAAGCAGGATCGAGTAGCTGTCGGCGAGCGCCGCCGAGTCGGCGAGATTCTGCCCGACGAGCAGTTCCGCCAGGGCCTTCACCTGGACGAAGTCGATACGATCGGCCTTGAGATCGGTGCCGAGGTGGCGGTGATGGTCCCGCGCCGTCTCGCTCCACGCGAACCGTCCGGTTATCGTGGCGTCACCGATCTGCGCCTGGACCTGGTCGACCGCCACTTTGCCCGGCGCGATGTCGACCTGGCCGGAGAGGTCGAAGGCCGACAGGAGGCGTCCCGCGTCCTGTTGGGAACGCCCCCGCCACCATGCGGCAAACGTCGCCGGCTGCGCCACCGCCAGCCGCGCCGCGCCCACGAAGCCGAACTGTTGGTTGGTGGTGAGAACGCCGTCGGCGGTCAGCGTCGACTGACCGGGCAGACGCGCCCGGAACCCGTCGATCTTCCACCCGGTAGCGGCGGGCTCAGCCGCGAAGTTGACGTCCTGGATGATCGCCCCGCCGACAACGATCGCCGGCACGTTGAAGGTGAGCTTTCCCGGAATGGGCGGGATCGGCAGCGAGGTCAGCCAGCCGACCAGGTGGTCGGCCGCCGACGACACCTCCACCGGCTGCGTTGGTCCGCCGCCGAGGCTGCGGTCGAGGTCGAGCTGGCGCGCCTCCGCCGACGCCTCGAACGAGGCATGGTCGCCGAAGTTCACCGTCAGCGCGCCGGCAAGGCTGGAGGGTCTGTCGGGCGGCCCGTTCGACAGAACCGCCTTGTCGATGACAAGCCGCTCGCCGGTGAGGTCGAAGCTGCCTTCGCTGCGCCACCCGGCGGTATCTTGCCCCGGCGTTTCAGGAGCGGCCGTCTCCACCTCGGTAACGCTGTAGGTACCCCGGTAGGCGAGGCCCGCGTTCGGCTTGTTGGAGACGACCCCATCGAGCGAAACCGCAACCGGCCAGCGAACCGGGCTGAAGTCGGATTTGACACGGATGGTGCCGTCGTCGAGGCGAAGGCCGGTTGCGAAGCGGAACGGCACACGCTGGCCATTGTCCAGGTAACTCCCCTCGACCCGCCACGGCCCGAGCAGCGTGCGCGCCTCGACGGTCGCGTTGATGCCCGAGAGCCCCAGCGACACACCCGTCCGGGCGTCGGCGTAGGTGACACTCCCGCCCGTGACTTCGACCGCCTCGAGGGCGACCTTCTCCGGATCGAGTGTCTGCGAGGCCGCGCTCCGCTCCAGCCAGTCCGCCCCGCTGTCATCGACCACGACATGCACCGCCGGGCCGTCGAGCTTCATCGAGACCACCCGGATCTCGCCCTGGAGGAGCGGCATGAGCTCGATGGTGACCGAGAACTTGTCGACCGTCATCATCGGCTGACCTTCGACGTCTCCGACCTCGACGTCGGTGAAGGTCAGCGACGGCGACGGCAGGATCGTCGCCTTCGCAGTGCCGATGACATGCACCGGATGACCGAGGATCTTGCCGGCTTCGACCTCGAACGTGGTCTTGTAGTCGTTCCAGTTGACAAACCACGGCACGATCAGCGCGGCGAACAGGGCCACGATGATGGTGCTGCCGACGATCAGGTAGAGCCTGCTCAGACGATGGTCCTCCCGATCAGTTCAACCCTACCGTTCATCCCGGCGAAAAAACCTTGCCTGGGTTCATGATCCCCTTCGGATCGATTGCCCGCTTGATCGCCCGCATCAGGTGAAGCCCGCTGGCCTGCTCGCGGGCGAGGTACGGTACCTTGCCCTGACCGATGCCGTGCTCGCCGGTGCAGGTGCCGTCCATCTCGATCGCCCTGAGGTTGAGGCGCTCGATGAACGCCTCGGCTCGGTCGATCTCGTCGCCGTCGTTCATGTCGACCAGCAGCGTAACGTGGAAGTTGCCGTCGCCGACATGGCCCACGATCGGTGCGACCAGCCCGGACGCCGCGATGTCGGCGGTGGTTGCGGTCACGCACTCGGCCAGCCGTGAGATCGGCACGCAGGTATCGGTTGCGACCGCCCTGGCACCTGGGCGTAGAGTCAGGGCGGCCCAATAGGCGTCATGGCGCGCCTGCCAGAGGCGGTTGCGCTCTTCCGGCTTCGCCGTCCAGCGATAGTCACCGCCGCCACAGTCGCGGGCAATCGCACCGAACGCCTCCGACTGCTCCCTGACCGAAGCGGCGCTGCCGTGGAACTCCACGAACAGTGTCGGGCTCTCCGGCAGCGTCAGTTTGGCGTGGAGGTTGGTTGCCTTCACCATCAGCGCGTCGAGAAGCTCGATCCGCGCCATCGGGATGCCGGTCTGGATCGCGAGGATCGTGGCGTCACAGGCCCCGGCAACAGTCTCGAATGGAACGACGCCACCGGCGATCGCTTCCGGGATGCCGTGCAAGCGGAGCGTCAGTTCGGTGATGACGCCGAGCGTGCCCTCCGATCCGATCAGCAGGCGCGCGAGGTCGTAGCCGGCCGACGACTTCTTGGCCCGGTTACCCGTCTTCACGATGGCGCCGTCAGGCATCACCGCAGTGAGGTTGATGACGTTGTCGCGCATGGTGCCGTAGCGGACGGCGTTGGTGCCCGAGGCGCGGGTCGCCGCCATGCCGCCGAGGCTGGCGTCGGCGCCAGGATCGATGGGGAAGAACAGCCCCTGGTCGCGCAGGTGCTCGTTGAGCTGCTTGCGCGTCACCCCCGGCTCGACCACGCAATCGAGGTCCTCGCCATGGACGGCAAGCACCCGGTTCATCCGGCTCATGTCGATGGAGACGCCACCGAACGGCGCGTTGATGTGCCCCTCCAGCGAGGTTCCCGTCCCGAACGGGATCACCGGCACGCCATAGCGGCCGCACAGAACCACGATTTCGGCCACCTCAGCGCCCGACTCAGGAAAGACAACCGCGTCCGGCGGCTGCGTGGCGAGCCAGGTGGTGGTATGCCCATGCTGTTGCCTGACCGCAGTCGATTCGGCATAGCGTTCGCCGAAGCGCTGCTTCAGGATCGGCAGCGCCGCCGCAATTCCCTCGTCGTTGCGGGCGATCGCCATGATCGCCGGTCTGGCCGTCATTCAGCCTCCGCCCCGCCTGAATCCTGGAGGGCACCGTATCAAAATGGCGAATGTGAGCCAAAGATTCCCTTGGCGCTGGCGCAAGAATCGGAATGCGGCATCCGCCGAGCCGGCCTAGAGTGCCCCTCCCCTCGTGAGCCGGATGATGCACGCCCCGATTAACCGCACCATGGCGCCTGTCGAATGGGCGCTGCTCTTCGTCCTGGCAATGCTGTGGGGCGGCTCGTTCTTCTTCAACGTGCTCGCCATTGCCGCCCTGCCGACCCTCGCCGTGGTGGCGGCCCGCCTTACCATCGGGGCCGTTTTCCTCTATGCCGCGGCCCGCGTCAGCGGGGCCCGGCTGCCGACCGATGCGCCCACCTGGGTCGCCTTCGCCGGCATGGGCATCCTCAACAACGTCATTCCGTTCAGCCTGATCGTCTGGGCGCAAGGCACGGTCGCCAGCGGCCTCGCCTCGATCCTCAACGCCACCACGCCGCTGTTCGCCGTTCTCGTCGCCCACACCTTCGCCAGCGACGAGCGGATGACGCCGGCGAGCGTCGGCGGCGTCCTCATCGGCTTCGCCGGAGTGGCGATCCTGATGGGCGCCGACACCCTGACGGAGGGGCACACCAACCTGGTGGCGGAACTGGCGATCCTGGTCGCCTCGCTCAGCTACGCCTTTTCCGCCGTCTACGGCCGCCGCTTTTCGCGCATGGGCCTGGCACCGCTCGCTGCCGCCACCGGCCAGATCACCACCGCGGCGATCATCATGGTGCCGCTCGCGTTCATCATCGACCGGCCGTGGAACCTCGCGCCGCCACCGGCCAGCGCCTGGGTGCGCTGGTCTTCCTCGGCGCGATGTCCACCTCCCTCGCCTATGTCATCTACTACCGCATCCTCGCCAGGGCAGGATCGGTCAACCTGACGCTGGTGACCTTTCTGGTGCCGGTGTCGGCTATCCTGCTCGGCACGCTCTTCCTGCACGAGCGGCTGGAGGCGAATCACTTCATCGGCATGGCGGCGATCGCCGCCGGCCTCGCCGCCATCGACGGCCGCCCGCTGGCCCTGATCCGCCGGCGGGCTCAGGCGTAGTGGTTGGCGATCACCGCGCCGGCGATTTCCGCCGAAGCGATGACGCCAACCACGTCCTCGGGCCGCGGGATGCCCGACGGGCGGCTGACCACGATGGCCAGCGACCGCCCGCGCCGGTTCATGCGGGAGACGATGGTGTTGAGAATGGAGGCTTGCGGCGCGATGACGAAATTCTCCGCCACGATGTCCCTGAGCGTCTGCCCGGCGTAGCGGTCGGGAGTGTATGAGCCGGCCATCAACCGGGCGACGCCTGCGATCCGAGGTCCGTCCGAGACGATGATGTGCGCGCCGGGATGCTTGTCGATCTCCTTCAGCGCCGCCGTGATCGAGGTGTCGATCGGCAGGATGATGAAGTTCTTGTTCATCAGCTCGCGCGCCTGGCGCACCAGGTACATGTTGGTATGGCGGATGGTAGGGATCGGCCGGCCGCGATTGCGCAGCTTGATGGTGTAGATGTTTTCCGTGACCAGCGCGCGGCGGATGCCCGTCGCCAGCGCCACCGACAGCACCAGCGGCACCATGACGTTGTAGTCGCGGGTCATCTCGAAGATCATCACGATCGCGGTCATCGAGGCGCCGGTGGCGCCGCCGACCAGCGCCCCCATGCCGACCACCGCATACTCGACGACCGAGAAGGATGCAGTCGGGAAACACGAGATGCCCGAAGGCGCCGAGGCCGGCGCCGAGCGTGGCGCCGATGAACAGCGACGGCGAGAACACACCGCCGGACGCGCCTGAGCCGAGGCTGATGGTGGTGGCGACCAGCTTGCCGAGGCAGAGCGCCCCGAGCAGCAGGACGACCTGCTCATTGCCGTCGAGGACCGACTGGATGGTGGCGTAGCCGACTCCGGCGGTGTGCAGGTGGCCGGTGGCGACGAAGAATCCGTAGGCGAGCACCCCGATGATCGCCATGCCGATCATGTTCTGGGTGTACGCGTTGCCTGGGAGCTTGGGGAAAAGGTCCTCCGCGTAAGCCAGGCCGCGGATGAAGGCGAACGAGACGAGGCCCGCCGCGACGCCGAGGATGACGAAGCCGGCGAGCTCGATGGGCGACAGCGCCGGCGCCGGCGGCATGGCGGCCTCCGGCACGAAGAAGGCCGGGTCGAGCCCGAACACCAGCCGGGCGATCGAGGTCGCGGTGGCGGTCGCCACCACCACCGGCAGGAAGGTGCGGTTCGACACCTCCGGCAGCAACAGCTCGACGGCGAACATCACCCCGCCGAGCGGCGTGTTGAAGGTGGCCGCGATGCCCGCCCCGGCACCGGCCGACAGCAGCGTGATCTTCTGCCAGCGGACGAGCGACAGCTTGCGCGCGAGCGTCGAGCCGAACGAGGCACCGATCTGGATGATCGGCCCCTCGCGGCCGACCGAGGCGCCCGAGCCGATCGAGATCGCCGAGGCGAGCGACTTCACGATGGCGACGATGCCGCGCACGTTCCCCTTGTTGTGATAGACCGCGTACATGACCTCCGGCACGCCATGGCCTTTAGCTTCCGGCGCGAAGGTCTGCACCAGCCACACAACGATCAGCCCGCCGACGATCGGCGCCAGGATCACGAACGGCCCCCACGGATTGGCGGGGTCGAAGTGATTGGCGTCGTAAATCCAGCTGAAGGTGCCGAGGAAGAAGGCGTTGTGGACGACCGCGATCATGGAGCGGAAGAGGACCGCGCCGAGGGCGGCGACAATGCCGATGACGAAGGCGAGCACGACCAGGGTGGGCAGGCTGACGGTCCGCGATTCGCCTTGAAATTCGGCCGTTTCGGCCGACGCGGCGGCGGCCGGGATAGTGGTATCGGTCATGGGTCGTATGCGCCCGGGAGGGTGGGGCTGTCCTGCACCCTTGGGCTGGCGAGGTCAAGGATTCCTGCCGATTTTTTGCGCATCTTTCCGTCCTTCCCCGCCCCCGATCGCGGTCGGGGGGTAAACTCCAGCGGGGATCCCTAGCCGCTTTCCCCGCGAAGGCGGGGATCCAGGGGGTGGTGCTGCGCCACCGGACGCGGTCGCGGGTAAACGCCCGCGCGGGTCCAGTCCTGCAAACCCTGGGTCCCCGCATGCGCGGGGAAAGCGGAGATGAGGTTTCATCGGGCGCGCCTCTTCGTTCCCGCGAGCGGTTCCGCTCCGGGGTTTGGTGTCCCTTCCCCTGTTCGGTCCCTTCGCCCGAGCGAAGGGGTGGCGGGCGCTCATGGAACGCCAGTCCGGGTAGTCCGAGTAGCGGCGCTTCACCAGCGCCCGCCGCGACGATTTCGGGCCCTGCGCACCCGCTCTGGGCAAACGGCGGCGGGTCACGGAGTCTTGGCGGACCTCCGGCCCTGACCGCCACGGCCGCAGGTGAAGGGATTTCTCCCTCTGCCCGGCCGGGCTGACCGCCGCCGCCGGTAGCCGAGGCCGGTTGGCGGCCATACGGCAGCCCGGTCGTAGTGCCGGGCCGGCGGGTACGTGGCCTCCCGACGGCCCCGGAGCGACCCGGAACCGGCAGGCGCCGCTCCCCGCCCCACGCACAAGACGCCTCCAGAGCGCGCCCCTTCGCGGGCGAGGATGCGGACGATTATCGGGGCGGTTTCGGAGGCGGGGATAAGTTTTTGAGCTGTCCTAGGTTAATGGGACAGCTCGTAGCCCGGATGGAGCGAAGCGAAATCCGGGAAACCGCCGGGCCGGATTGCAACGTCGCTCCCGCATTTCGCTGCGCTTCATGCGGGCTACGTGCGTATCCCCAGCCGTCGCCGCCCCACGCTGTCATCCTCCGGCTTGACCGGAGGATCGCTGCGTCGCCGACACCACGCTCTTGTCGCAGAATCAACCGACGAACTACTGCAAAAAAGTCGACACTCGCTTCAATATGTCCGTCACCTCAGTCGGAATCTCGTCCGCCTTGAATTGATCGATAATTTGCACCGTGCTGATTGAGACACCGTACAGTTGTTGCAGCCGCGTTGAAAGGATTGAGAGAAAGGTCTTCCCCGAAACTAGTTTCAGCCGCTCGCCCAAAGAATTCGCCAGCGCGTATCAAACTCTTCCAGCGCCTCCTCGCGCAGTTCCTCATATTCCAATTGGTGAGGCACTCTGTGTCTGTAGTTCGCGTACTCGTTGGCTATATTTGCCCGCTTTTTGACGCCGTCCACGTACACCCACGCTGCCCCATCCGAAACAGCCTGCCTCACCCCCATCTGTTGCTATAGTGTTCCCATTCCCATGGATTCGTGCGAACCCAGC
>CAWGVO010000006.1:0-327566 GCA_963826055.1 uncultured Alphaproteobacteria bacterium
CACG
Organism: uncultured Alphaproteobacteria bacterium; assembly: GCA_963826055.1. GTDB lineage: Bacteria > Pseudomonadota > Alphaproteobacteria > Rhizobiales > Kaistiaceae > JBBDMC01. Next base: position 5 of record CAWGVO010000006.1, read on the forward strand.
GCCCCCTCGCGCCGCCGTGAGGGCGGCGCGCCCCGCCATCAAGTGACCGTAACAGGCTAACCCCGCCGCCGACCGCCGCGAATTCGCTGGTGACGGCAACCCGCCGTCGGCTTCAAACAACAAAGAAGGAAACAGCCATGCGTGCTCGCAATCTCATCACGGCCGCCGCCGCAGCCGCGGCCGCCTCGATCGCTCTCGCCGCCGTCCCCGCCCTCGCCCAGGACATGATGATGCACGGCAAAACCGTTCAGATCACTATCGAAAACCTGACCACCGGTCAGCCGTTCTCGCCGTCATACTTCGAGGCGCGCGGAGCCGACACCGCCCCGCTGTTCAAGCTCGGCGACAAAGCCTCCGATCAGCTCGTCAGCGTTGCCGAGGGCGGCAACATCGGCGGCTTCAGCGTCGGCGCCGCGAAAGACATGGGCATGAGCCTCGGCGACGCGGTCCTGGCCATCCACACGCTGCCCGGCCAGACCCGCACCACCTCCATCCACGTCGACGAGACCCATCCGTTTGTCGACGGAGTGTGGATGCTCGGCAACACCAACGACGGCTTCTCGGGCGTCAGCGGCATCGACGCGTACAAGCTCTCGGCACCGATGACGGTCGAGGTGCGCGGCTACGACGCCGGCTCGGAGAAGAACAACGAGAAGAAGGGTTACCTCGGCGCCCTCGGCGGCGGCAACGACCGCGATCCGGAGAACGGCGTGATCACCTATCACACCGGCATCCGCGGCGACGCCGACGCTCCCAAGGACTGGAACTGGGACGTGACGAAGCCCGTCGCCCGCGTGACCTTCACCCCGGTCCCGACCGTCGGCGGCTAGGCGGATCGCACGCACCCGCCTGCCGTCACCAAGACCCGCTCCGGAAGCTGTTCTGACGCAATCCCGGACGGAAAAGTGGAGCCACTTTTCCTGGAATTGCTTCGGGCCGGGGCGGGTCACTCCTGCGGCAGCGCCGGACGAACGTCGGTACGCGAGAAGTCGTCGCCCTTGTAGAGCAGCGGCTCCATCTTGTCCCGCGCCAGCGCGTAGGCAAAGCAATCGCCGAAGTTGAGGCCGGCAGGGTGGCCGGAGCCCTTGCCGTAGTCCCGATAGGCCTCGCGCGCGATGCGGGCCTGAGCTTCGGTGACCGGCTCGATCATGATCCGGGCCGCGGAGATGAAATCATCCAATCGCCGGCTGAGCCCCGGGTCCCGCCATCGATCGACCGCAATGCCCGTCTCCAGGTAACCGGCTGCCGACATTCGCGAGACAGGCGAGCCACCGATGATCTCCTTGAAACGCTGCGCCTCGGGCTCGTTCCTCACGATCGCAACGATCGCTGAACTGTCGATGATCACTTGGGCAGACCCGTCTCGGGATCGTAGAGGCCATCTTCCCCGTAAAGGAACTCCTCCATGTCGAAGTCCTTCATCAAGGGGGCCATCTTGTCGGCGATCTCCTTCATTGCCTTGATGCGCTTCTCCGCGACCGCATCAGCCCCCAATCGCTCCAGCTTCTCGCGCACGGCCTTGGTCACGGCTTCGGTCTTGCCCTCGCCCGTCAATGCCGCCAGTTCGCGGATGAGGCGCTCGGTCTCGGCATTCTTGATGTTGATACCCATGATAGGGACCTTTCTACCTTTGTGAGGTAGAAATATACCTAATGGCGCCCACAATCAAGAAAACCGGGGTTTTAGCCGCCCTTTTCCAGGAACGGCGCCACCGCCTCGCCGGGCCTGAACGACCCGACCCGCTTGATCTCCCACTCGAGACGGACGCCGCTGGTATCGAAAACACGCGCCCGCACCGTCTCACCGAGCCGCTCCAGATCGGCGGCGCTGGCGTTGCCGGTGTTGATGAGGAAGTTGCAGTGCATCTCGGAAACCATGGCGCCACCGACGCTGAGCCCGCGACAGCCGGCCGCGTCGATGAGCTGCCACGCCCTGGCGCCCGGCGGGTTGACGAAGGTGGACCCGCCCGTCTTCTCGCGGATCGGCTGCACGGTTTCGCGGTGGTGCTGGACCGCGTCCATCTCGGCCTGGATCGCCGTCGGGTCCGCGGGCGGTCCCTCGAACAGCCCCTCGGTGAAGATAAGGTCGTCCGGGGCCGCCGAATGGCGATAGGTGAAACCCATCTCGGCGCTTGTCAGCACGCGGCGATTGCCGGCGCGGTCAACCGCGCCGGCCTCGACGAGACGCTCGCGGGTCTCGACCCCGTTGGCACCGGCATTCATGCGCAGCGCTCCGCCAACGGCGCCCGGGATGCCGTGATAGAAGGCGAAGCCGCCAAGGCGCTGCTCCAGCGCAAAGGCCGCAAGGCGCTTGTCGGGGAGCGCCGCCCCTGCCCGGATGCGGTTGCCGTCCTCGCGGACCGCATGACCGAAGCCCTTCGCCGTAAGGCGCACCACCACGCCGGGGACACCGCCGTCGCGCACCAGCAGATTGGAGCCGACCCCGATGACCGTTACCGGGATCTTCTGCTCCAGTCTTCGAAGGAAGAGCGCCAGGTCGTCCGCATCCGCCGGCTGGAACAGGAGTTCCGCCGGGCCGCCGACGCGGAACCAGGTGAACGGGGCCAGCGGCGCGTTCTCCGTCAGCCGGCCGCGCACTTCGGCAAAGTCGCCGAAGCGACTGGCGATCGTCGCGGCCACCATCAACCGCTTGCCAGCTTCGCCAGTTCGGCGGGGAGACCGTTTGCCCAGCCGCTGATCGATCCGGCGCCGAGACAGACGACGTAGTCGCCCGGCCGCACGATTTCGGCGACGGTCGCGGCCAGCGCCTCCGGCCCGGCGAGCGGGCGCGCGTCGCGGTGGCCGCGCAGGCGCAGCCCCTCCACCATCGCGTCGCGGTCGATGCCGGCGATCGGCGCCTCGCCGGCCGGATAGACCGGCGCCACCAGCACCGTGTCGGCGTCGTTGAAGCAGGTGCAGAACCGGTCGAACAGGTCGCGCAGGCGCGTGTAACGGTGCGGCTGGACAACGGCGACGACGTGGCCTTCCGCCACCGAACGGGCGGCCTTCAGCACCGCCGCGATCTCCACCGGATGGTGGGCGTAGTCGTCGATGATGGTAACGCCGTTCCATGTGCCGGTGCGGGTGAAGCGGCGCTTGACCCCGCCGAAAGCGACGAGACCGGAAACGATTGCCGCGTCCGGAATATCGAGGTGATGGGCGACGGCAATGGCGCCGGTAGCGTTCTGCACGTTGTGCTCGCCCGGCATGGAAATGGCGATGTTCTCGATCGCCCGCCGCGCCCCGCTGACCCGGTCGCGGATGACGGCGGTGAACACCGATCGGCCGTTCTCCGCCCTGAGGTCGGCGTAGCGCACGTCCGCCTGCGGGCTGGCGCCGTAGGTGATGATGCGCCGATCCTCGATGCGACCGATCAGGGCCTGGACCTGCGGGTGGTCGATGCACATCACGGCGAAGCCGTAGAACGGCACGTTCTCGACGAACTGGAGGAAGGCGTCACATACCCGATCGAAACTGCCGTAGTGGTCGAGGTGCTCCGGGTCGATGTTGGTGACCAGCGCCACGTCCGCCGGCAGCTTGACGAAGGTGCCGTCGGATTCGTCCGCCTCGACAACCATCCAGTCGCTTGCACCCATGCGCGCGTTGGTGCCGTAGGCGTTGATGATGCCACCGTTGATGACGGTCGGGTCAAAGCCGCCGGCATCGAGCAGCGCCGCGACCATCGACGTCGTCGTGGTCTTGCCGTGGGTACCGGCGATCGCCACCGCCTGCTTCAGCCGCATCAGCTCGGCCAGCATCTCGGCGCGTCGTACCACCGGCAGCAGCCGTTCGCGCGCCGCCCGCACCTCGGCGTTGTCGCGCTTGATCGCCGAAGAGACGACCACCACCTGCGCCGAGCCGAGGTTGGCGGCGTCGTGGCCGATCTTCACGTCGACTCCGAGCGTGCGCAGGCGCTGGACGTTTGCGTTCTCGCTCGCGTCGGAGCCTTGCACGCGGTAGCCGAGGTTGACCATCACCTCGGCGATGCCGCTCATGCCGATGCCGCCGATGCCGACGAAGTGCACCGGCCCGATGTCGTGCGACATCTTCATGCGATTGTTCATGCCGGCATCTCGGCTTGAGTGCGGGCGGATCGACGGGAGGCGACGCGCTCGACGAGATCGGCGAGCCGCTCGACAGCATCGGGACGGGCGATGGAGCGGGCGGCAGCAGCCGCCGCGGCAAGACGATCGGGCTCGTCGATCAGCGCGGCAAGGTCGCCGGCGAGGCGCTCCGGGGTCGCGTCCTTCTGCTCGACCAGCCGGCCGCCGCCGGCTTTCGCCAGCACCGCGGCATTGGCCTTCTGGTCCTGATCGAGCGCGCCCGGCAACGGTACCATGATCGCCGGCCGCCCGATCACCGCAAGCTCGGCACAGGTCGAGGCGCCCGAACGGCAGACGACCAGATGGCTCGCCGCCATGCGTTGCGGCAGGTCGGCGAAGAACGCCGCGAGATCCGCTTCGACGCCGGCCGCGGCGTAAGCCTTGCGCACCCGATCGATATCCTCCGCCCTGCACTGCTGCACCACATGCACCTTGCGGCGCGCACCCTCCGGCAGTGCTGCGACCGCTGCCGGCACCGCATCAGACAGGAACCGCGCGCCCTGGCTGCCGCCGACCACGAGCAGGCGAAACGGATCATCGGCGGCACGTACCGGGTAGGCGATCTTGCCCGCCTCGCGCACCGCTGGCCGAACGGGATTGCCGGTCTCCACCACTTTGCTCCGGTAGTCGCCGCCGACACCGGGCACACTGGTGGCGATGGTGCCAACCCGCGACGCGAGGAAGCGGTTGGCGCGGCCGATCACGGCGTTCTGCTCGTGGATGATGGTGGGCACCCCCGCTTTCGCAGCCGCCAGTATCGGCGGCACCGTCGGGTACCCGCCGAAGCCGATCGCCGCGTCAGGGCGCAGGCGCCGCACCAGCCGGCGCGATTGCAGATAGCCCCGTGCGAGCTTCAAGAGACCGCCGACGATGCCGCCGAGCGAGCGGGTAAGCGTCGCCGAGGCGATCACGTGCGTTTCCTCGGCCGGAAACGCACGGCCATAAGTCTCGGCGCGGTGATCAGTAGCGAGGTGGACCCGCCAGCCGCGCGCGGCAAGCGCCTCCGACAGCGCCTCCGCCGGAAACAGATGGCCGCCGGTGCCCCCGGCCGCGATCAGCACGAGACCCCCCATCCGCCCTCCCCGTTCAGGCCGGGCTCGGCTCGGCCGGCTGCGCCGGAACGCGCCGTCTGATCGGGCGTGGCTCGGCCCGCCGACGCGTGAACGCCAGCAGGAGGCCCATGCCGAAAGCGACCGCGATCATGGACGAACCGCCGTACGAGATGAACGGCAGCGTCATGCCCTTGGCCGGCATCAGATTGAGGTTTACGGACATGTTGATCACCGACTGGACGCCAAAGAGCACGATCAGCCCCGCCGAGGCCAGCCGCACGAACGGATCCTCGCTTTTGGAGCTCTGCGACAACCCGCGGAAGACGACGAAGGCGAAGACCGCCACCAGTCCGATACAAATCAGGATGCCGAACTCCTCCGCCGCCACTGCGAAGATGAAGTCGGTGTGCGCATCCGGCAGCACGCGCTTGACGATGCCCTCACCGGGGCCCTGCCCCAGCCAGCCGCCGCGCATGATCGAATCGAGTGCCTTGTCGACCTGGAACGTGTCGCCGGACTGGGGCGAGATGAAGCGATCGATGCGGCTGGCAACGTGCGGCAACGTCCCGTAGGCGACGACGCCACCGCCGATCGCCGCCGCCGCCAGGCCGGCGATCCACAGCCACGGCACGCCGGCGAGGAAGAACAGCGCGCCCCACGCGATCGTCACCAGCATGGTCTGGCCGAAGTCCGGCTCGGCCACCAGCAGCGCCGCTACGATGGCGAAGAGAAGCAGCGCGAACACGTTACCGGGGATGTCGGTGCGTCGGGTGTTCTCGGAGAACAGCCAGGCGACGATGACCACGAACGCCGGCTTCATGAACTCCGACGGTTGCAGCGACAGGCCGGCAAGGTCGACCCAGCGGCGGGCACCCTTGACCTCGATGCCGACGAACAACGTCACCAGCATCAGCACGATCGACACCACCAGCACGATCATCGCGGTACGCCTGACCTGTCGCGGCGACAGAAAGGACGTGCCGATCATGGCCACGAGCGCCGGCACCAAAAAGACGACGTGGCGTTTGACGAAGTGAAAGCTGTCGTAGCCGAGGCGTTCGGCGACCGCCGGGCTGCCGGCGAGCGACAGGATGACGCCGCCGGTCATCAGCACGATGACGGCGCCCAGCAGGAGCTTGTCGACCGTCCACCACCATTCGGCGAACAGGCTGCGATCGGCGCGGCTGATCATCAGGCGGCTTCCCCCTGGCTAGTGACCCCGTTGAGTTGACGCACGAGAGCGCGGAAGGCATCGCCGCGCCGCTCGAAGTTCTGGAACTGGTCGTAGGACGCGCACGCCGGCGACAACAGCACCACCGGCTCGGCGGCCGGGTCGGCAACCGCATCGGCGGCGGCGCGCGCAAGCGCGGCCGTGAGAGTGCCGGAAACGACGTGCGGCACGTCGGCGAGCGTCCGGGCGAAGTCGTTGGCGGCTTCGCCGATCAAGTAGGCCCGCGCGACGCGCGGGAAGAACTGGGTGAGGCTGGCTATGCCGCCCTCCTTCGGCCTCCCGCCGGCGATCCAGTAGATGCGCGGGAAGCTCGCGAGCGCCTTGGCGGCGGCGTCGGCATTGGTTGCCTTGGAATCGTTGACGAAGAGAACGCGGCCGAGGCGGCCAACCTCCTCCATCCTGTGCGGCAGACCGGGAAATGTCTTGAGGCCCGCCGCGATGGCCGCATCGGCAGCGCCGAGGGCACGGCAGACAGCCACCGCCGCGACGGCGTTCTGGGCATTGTGGGCACCGCGCAGCGACCCGACGCCCGCGAGATCGGCGACCTTCAGGTCCGAACCATCCAGCACGACGTGGACGGGGCCGCCACCCTCGCTGTAGACACCGTCGGCGAGCGACGCGGCAGCGGAAACGCGAACGACGGAGGTGCCGGCCCGCTCGATACGATCAGCGATGGCCCGGCACCAATCGTCATCAACCGCGATCACCGCTGTACCGGACACAGCGACCAGTCGTTCCTTGATCGCCGCGTAGGCCTCCATCGTGCCGTGCCGATCGAGGTGATCGGGGGCGAGATTGAGCAGCACGCCAATCGACGGGTCGAGCGACCGCGCGAGGTCGATCTGGAACGTTGAGCACTCGATGATGTGAAAGCGGTCGGCGCGCGGCGGCTCCAGGGAAAGGATCGCCTTGCCGATGTTGCCGCCCATCTGCACGTCCCGACCCGCCTCGCGCAACAGATGCGCGACCAGCGCCGTCGTCGTCGATTTGCCGTTGGTGCCGGTGATGGCGACGAAAGGCGCGCCGGGCGCGTGGCGCCGCCGTTCCCGGCAAAAAAGCTCGACGTCGCCGATGACCTCGACGCCGGCGGCGCGCGCGCGCGCGACCGACCAGTGCGGCGCCGGATGGGTAAGAGGAACGCCGGGCGCCAGGATCAGCGCGGCGAACGCCGACCAGTCCGCGGCCCTCAGGTCAACGACGGGAATGCCGGCGGCCTGTGCGGTGGCGACCGCATCGGTGTTGTCGTCCCACGCCGCGACGGTGGCGCCGCCGGCGGCAAGCGCCTCCGCGGTCGCGCGGCCGCTGGCGCCAAGGCCGAAGACCGCGACGCGACGACCCGCGAAGGTGGTGACCGGGATCATCGCCTCACCTCAGCTTCAGGCTCGACAGGCCGATCAGGGCCAGCAGCACCGCGATGATCCAGAAACGGATCACGATCTGCGCCTCCGTCCAGCCGAGCGCCTCGAAGTGATGATGGATCGGCGCCATGCGGAAGACGCGCTTGCCGGTAAGTTTGAACGAGGCGACCTGGATGATGACCGACATCGCCTCCAGCACGAACAGCCCACCGACGATGGCGAGCACGATTTCGTGCTTGGTGATGACCGCGACCGCGCCCAGCATGCCGCCGAGCGCCAGCGACCCCGTGTCGCCCATGAAGATCGCCGCCGGCGGCGCGTTGAACCACAGGAAGCCGAGCCCGGCGCCGAGCACCGCGCCGCACACCACCGCGAGCTCGCCGGTGCCCGGTACCAGATGAATCTGCAGGTAGTCGGCGAAGACGGCGTTGCCGGAGAGATAGGCAATCAGCGCAAAGCTAGCCGAGGCGATCATCACCGGCACGATCGCGAGGCCGTCGAGGCCGTCGGTGAGGTTGACCGCGTTGCCCGCCCCGACAATGACGAAGGCGGCGACCGGCACGAAGAACCAGCCGAGGTTGAGCACCGCCTCCTTGAAGAACGGGAAGGTAAGCGTCGTCGACAGCGGAGCCGTCCCCACCAGGGCGATCACGGCGCAGGCGACCAGGGCGATGACCGCCTCGACCGCGAGCCGGGAGCGCCCGGTCAGCCCGCCGTAGGCGGCGGCCTTGGCGACCTTGAGATAGTCATCGTAGAGGCCGACCAGCCCGAACGAGACCGTCACCACCAGCACCACCCAGACATAGGCGTTGCCGAGGTTGGCCCACATCAGCGTCGAGACGATCATGCCCGACAGGATCATCAGCCCGCCCATGGTGGGCGTGCCCGCCTTGGTCAGGATATGGCTCGGCGGACCGTCGGCGCGGATCGGCTGGCCCTTGCCCTGGCGCAGCCTGAGCGCCGAGATGATCGCCGGCCCGAACAGGAAGACGAAGACGAGCGCCGTCATCGTCGCGCCCGCCGTGCGGAAGGTGATGTAGCGGAAGACGTTGAGCACCGATACCTGGTCGGCGAGCAGACCGAGAAGGTAGAGCATCAGGCGGCGTCCTCTTCCCGCCGGCTGTCCTCGCCGGCGCGGGCAGGAACGAAACGCGCCGTGATCGCGTCGACCAGCCGCCCCATACGGCTGGCGTTGGATCCCTTGACCATGATGACGTCGCCCGGCTCGATTACGTCGAACAGCGCATCTTCGATGTCGGCGGCGCTTTCGCCGTAGACGCCGCGCATGCGTGCGGGCAGCTTCTCCCACAGCGCCGCCATCAGCGGCCCTGCAAGGAAGACACGATCGACCCCCGCCTCGGCCAGCGGTCCGGCAAGGTCGGCGTGCATGGCGGAGGCGTCGTCACCCAGTTCGCGCATGTCGCCGAGCACGGCGATGCGGCGGCCGTGGCTGCCGGGCAGCGCCTGGGCGAGGAGGGCGATCGCCGCCCGCATCGAGGCCGGGTTGGCGTTGTAGCTCTCATCGATCAGCGTCGCCGTTCCACGCCGCACGGAGAGACGATGACGGGCACCGCGTCCCTTCGGCGCCGGCATGTTGGCGAGCGCCAGCGCGCCCCTGGCGAGGTCGCCGCCGAGGACGGAGACCGCGGCAAGCACGGCGAGGCTGTTCTGCACGACGTGGCGACCGGGAGCGCCGAGCTTGTACGAAATCTCGTCGTCGAGGATGCGCGCCGAGATGCAGGAACACTGTTCCTTGAGCTTGCAGGCGTTGAGGCGCGCAGCCGCCTCCGGGTGCTCGCCGAAACCGATGACGCGGGCAACCCGCGCCGCCTCGGCGAGTTCCGCGAGCAGCGCGAAATGCGGACTGTCGCGATTGACGATCGCCACCCCGCCCGGCTCGACGCCGATGAAGATCTCGGCCTTGGCGCGGGCGATCTCTTCAATGTCTCGGAAAAACTCCAGATGCACCGGCGCGATCGCGGTCACGATCGCGGCGTGCGGGCGCACCATCTTCGTCAGCGGCTCGATCTCGCCAGCGTGGTTCATGCCGATCTCGAAGACACCGTAGCGTGCCGATGGCGGCATGCGGGCGAGCGTCAGGGGAACGCCCCAGTGGTTATTGAAGGAGGCAGGGGAATAGTGCACCGGCCCGTCGGCGGCAAGAGCGGCGGCGAGCATCTCTTTTGTGCCGGTCTTGCCGACGCTGCCGGTGACGGCGGCGATACGGGCCTGACTGCGAGCGCGCGCCGCACGGGCAAGGCCGCGGAGCGCGTCAAGCGGGTCGGCGACCATGGTAAGCGAACCCCGCGCGTCCCCGAGGGCGGCAAGCTTGTCGCCGGCCACCACCGCCGTCGCCGCCCCGCGCGCCAGCGCCATGGCGACGAAGTCGTGACCGTCGAAAGTGTCGCCGTGGATGGCGAAAAAGGCTTCGCCGGGAGCGATCGTGCGACTGTCGATGGAGATGCCGGAGATGGAAGCGGGCGGCGCTCCGTGCGGACGCCCGCCGGTCGCGGCGAGGAAATCCTCCCAGGTCCAGAGAACCTCGCTCACGCCGCCTCCTCCGCCAGTGCCCGCTTGACCGCGTCATGGTCGGAGAACGGCAACGTACGGGTGCCGACGATCTGGCCGGTCTCGTGCCCCTTGCCGGCAACGCACAGGATGTCGTTTGGCCCCAGCATGGCAACGGCCTCGGCGATCGCCTGACCGCGGTCGGCGATCTCACGAGCACCCGGCGCGCCGGCGAGGATCGCCTTGCGAATGGTCGCCGGGTCCTCGGAACGCGGGTTGTCGTCGGTGACGATGACCGTGTCGGCGCCTTCTGTCGCCGCACGACCCATCAGCGGGCGCTTGCCGGGATCGCGATCGCCGCCGGCGCCGATGACGACGACGAGGCGGCCCCCGGTCAGTGGCCTCAGCGCCGCGAGCGCGCTCGCCAGCGCCTCCGGCTTGTGGGCGTAGTCGACGAAGACCATGGCGCCGTTGGCCTTGCGCCCGGCAAGCTCGAGCCGGCCGCGCGGACCGCGCAGACCCGCCAGCGCATCGAGCGCCGCCTCGACGTCGATGCCGGCGGCGATGGCGAGGCCGGCCGCCACAAGCGCGTTGGTCGCCTGGAAGGCGCCGAGCAACGGCAGGCTCACCTCTCGGCGCTCGCCGAAGGCGCTGACGCTCAACCTCTGGCGCAAGCCGTCCGCGACGAGCGCGTCGAGCCGCAGTTCCTCCCCGCCGCGTCCGACCCGGATCAGGCGCTGGCGGCGCGCCGTGGCTGCTGCCACAACCGCCGGCGCCCGTTCATCGTCCATGACGACCACCGCCGTCCCGCCGGCGGGGAGCACATCGGTGAACAGCCGCAGCTTCGCGGCGAAGTAGTCCTCGACCGTCGGGTGATAGTCCATGTGGTCGCGGCCGAGGTTGGTGAAGGCGGCCGCCTCGATCCGCAGGCCGTCGAGGCGGCGCTGGTCGAGGCCGTGGCTCGAGGCCTCCAGCGCCACGTGAGTGATGCCGTCGACGGCAAGCCGCTGGAGTTCGGCATGGAGGCCGACGACGTCCGGTGTCGTCAGGCTGCCCTTGTCACGCCTCAGCCCGGTGATGATACCGAGCGTGCCGATGCTTGCCGCCGGCTTGCCCGCCGCGACGAAGATCTGGCGGGCGAAATCGGCGACGGATGTCTTGCCGGCGGTACCGGTGACCGCGACGATATGGTCCGGCTGGCGCGGGTAGAAGCGCGCCGCGATCAGTGCCAGCGCACGACGCGGGTCCTCCGCACGGAGCACCAACGCCGCGCCGGTCTTTTCCAGTCGCGCGTCGGTGCCGGCAAGAACCGCCACTGCCCCGCGACCGACGGCCTCGCCCGCAAAGCGGGTGCCGTCGGTCGCGGTCCCCGGCAGCGCCGCGAAAAGAAAACCCGGGCCGACAGTACGACTGTCGGCCGAAATCCCCCTGATATCGATCGCGCCGGCGCCATCAGGCAGGGTCAGGGCGGCGGCGGCGAGGTCCCCAAGCAGCATTGCTCACGCCGAGTTTCGGTTGTGCGTCCCATTCCGCCGCTGCTCATAGTCTATGCGGCCTCAATTAGACACCAAAAGGGCGGCAACGCCATCGTCCGGGCGCGGCTCGACCCCAAGGAGCGCCGCCGAGCGGCGGATGATGGCCCCAACGGTCGGGGCAGCGTTCCAGCCCGCCGTGGTGCCTGCGGTCTTGGTGGCTTTCGGGTCGTCGAGAACCACCAGCACCACGTATTGCGGGTCGTCGATCGGGAAGGCCGCCAGGAACGAGTTCAACCGCTGGTTGGACGAGTAGCGGCCGTTCACGACCTTTTCGGCGGTGCCGGTCTTGCCGCCGACGTTGTAGCCGGGGACCGCGGCATTGCCACCCGAGCCCTGCTCCACGTTGAGGCGGAACAAGTAGCGGAGCTGCTCGCTGGTGAACGGCTTGACTACCTGCGTGGCGAGCTTGGCCGCATCCGCTGCGGTGCGCGGCTCGAACGTCGGCGGGATGAGGAGACCGCCGTTGACGAGCGCGGCGTCCGCCACCGCCGTCTGAAGCGGCGTCACCGCCAGGCCGTGACCGAACGCGACGGTCATCGCGGTCAGGTCGGACCATTTCTTCGGCACCAGCGGCTCGGCCGTTTCCGGCAGGTCGGTCTGGATGCGGTCGAGCAGGCCGAAGCGCTTCAGGTACTCCTGCTGGACGTCGGGCCCGGCCTTCATCGCCATCCGCGCCGCACCGATGTTGGACGAGTAGGTGAACACCTCCGGCACCGTCAGCACACGATGCTTGGCGTGATAGTCGTCGATGGTGAAGTGGCCGAAATGGATGGGATGGGACGCGTCGATGCGGTCGTTGAGGCTGACCGCGCCGGAATCGAGGGCGAAGGCGAAGGTGAAGCTCTTGAAGATCGAGCCCAGCTCGTAGACGCCGGCGGTCATGCGGTTGAGACGGTCCGGCTTCAGCGCGTCGACCGGATCGTTGGGATCGAAGTCAGGCAGCGAGGACATCGCCAACACCTCGCCGGTGTGGACGTCAAGCACGACGCCGGTAGCGGCGATGGCGTGGAAGGTGTCCATGGCGTTGGCGAGTTCATCACGCACGATGTGCTGCACACGCACGTCGATCGACAGCTTGACCGGGTCCATCCCGTGACCGCGACCGAAGCCGACCTCGTGCAGGTCGCTGAGCCAGTGATCATCAAGGTATTTCTCGAACCCGGCGATGCCCTGATTGTCGACGTTGACGAGCCCGACGATGTGCGAGGCCAGCGGCCCGCCCGGATAGAAGCGGCGGTTCTCGGTCAGGAACCCGATGCCGGGGATACCGAGGGAATGAATCTGCTTCTCCTGGTCCGGCGTGATCTCGCGCTTGACCCAGGCGAAACCGGCGTTGCTCGCCAGACGCTGGCGCAACAGGCGCGTGTCGAGGTCGGGCAGCACGCTGGTGATCAGTTCCGCAGCCTCGTCGGGATCGATGATCTTGCGCGGCTCGGCGTAGAGCGAGGCCATCTTGATGTCGGTCGCCAGGATCTGGCCGTTGCGGTCGACGAGATCCGGCCGACTGGTCGCCATTGCCGCGTTGGGATCGACACTGGCGGTGGCAGTGCCTGTCTCGGCGAGGCCGAACATGACGAGGCGACCGACGATAACCAGATATGCGAGCGCGAACACGGCGGCGGCGAGGCGCAACCGGCCCCGCGGATCGTCGCCTTCCGGCCGCGACCACCGCCAGCGGGCCCGGCGACGCCGGCCCGTCGTGACGGTGACGGGCGTGAAGTTGGCCGGCGTGGACTGGGGGTCGGCGGAGCTCATCGGCGTCATCCCGTCCTCAACGCACCGTCGCGCCCGCGGCGATGCGGGCGAGCGTGCGGCTGGCATCCTCTCCGGCTCCGGCCGGGCGCAGCGGAATTTCGTCGATGGTCGCGACCTGGTCGGTCGAGAACGGCTCGAGCCGGAAATAGTCGTGGTACTTCGCGGCCAGCTCCTGCAATCGGGCCGGCTGCGTCAGCATGCTCCACTCCGCCTTGAGGAGCGTGATCTGGTCCTTCTCCCTGGCGATCTCCGCCTGGAGGTCGGCGACGTGGCCGGCGGCGACCTCGGCCTTGTGCTTCATGTTGTAGGTGACCGCGGCGCCAACGATCATGGCGGCGAGCAGCAGGACGTTGAAGAGGCGACCCATCGGCTACTCCAGTACGTGTTCGAGGGGCGCGAGCGCCGGAACACCGATCGCTGCCATGTCGAGCGGGCGCGCCGGTGCGGCGGTGCGCCGCGCGGCCCGAAGCCGCGCCGAGCGGGCGCGCGGATTGCGGCGGACCTCCTCCTCGCCCGCCTCGACAACACCGCGGGTGATGAGCGTGAACGTGGGCTCAGCGACGACGGCTTCCGGCTGATGGCGCGAACCTGACGCGCGCCTGGCCGAGCGCTCGGCGAGGAAGCGCTTGACGATGCGGTCCTCCAGCGAATGGAACGAGACAACCACCAGCCGACCGCCCTCGGCGAGAATGCGTTCAGAGGCCGCAAGCGCCTCGGCCAATTCATCGAGCTCGCGGTTGACGAAGATCCTCAGCGCCTGGAACGTGCGCGTCGCCGGATGGATGTGGTCGTCATGACGTCCGACCGCGCGCGCCACGATCTCGGCCAGTTCCACCGTGCCGGAAATCGGTTGCAGCGTCCGCGCCCGCGCGATCGCCCGGGCAACCGCGCGCGCCCGCCGCTCTTCGCCGAGGACGCCGATGACGCGGGCAAGGTCGGAGGCCTCCAGTTCGTTGACGACGTCGGCGGCGGTCGGCCCCTCGCCGCTCATGCGCATGTCGAGCGGCCCCTCGGCCCGGAACGAGAAGCCGCGCTCCGCCCGGTCGAGTTGCATCGACGAGACGCCGATGTCGAGAACGACCCCGTCCACCCGCTCGCGGCCATGAGCGCGGGCGATCCGGTCGAGATCGGAGAAGCGACCTTCGAGCAGCGTCAGCCGCCCCCCGGCCTCGCGTTCCAGCGCGGCACCGGCGGCAATCGCATCGGGATCACGGTCGATGGCGATGACGCTGGCCCCGACCGCGAGCATCGCCCTGGTGTAACCACCGGCCCCGAAGGTTCCGTCGATGAAGGTGCCACCGGCGTCGGGCGCGAGAAAGCGCATGGCCTCCTCGACGAGTACCGGGACATGGCGGGCCGGTCCGCCAGCGACGTAGCCGCCTGAACCGTCGCGACCCGCCGTCATTCCCCCGTCCCCGAGATCACGCCCGACGCACGGTGGCCTGGGACGAGCCGGCGCCTGATGTCGCGCAATCGGGCTTTGGCCTCCTCCCGATACGCGACGAAGCGATCCGGTTCCCAGATCTGGAACTTGTAGCCCTGCCCCACGAAGGTGACGCGGTCGGCGATCCCGGCGTGCGCCTTGATCGCCTCGCTCAGCACCACCCGCCCGTCCTGGTCGATCCTGAGGATCTCGCTCTCGCCGATGAGGGTCGTCGAAAGGTACTCGTGGTCCTCCGAGAACGGCTCGAAGTTGGAAAGCATCGCCCCGATCGTGGCGCGGAAGCGGTTGCCCCCCGCGTCCACCGCTTGCCGGTCGAGCGTCGGGCAGCAATAGAGACCGTCGAACCCGTCCACCGACAGGACCGCGCGGAACGGCGCCGGAATCGACACCCTTCCCTTGGCATCGAGCCGGTTGGTGAAGGTCGAAACGAACTCGTCCATAGCCCCTGCCCGCTCCGCCGGGCGACCATGGGGGGCCACCGACGGTGAAGTCCCGGGAGAGCCCGCCGGCCAAGGCCATGAAAGCCGCGCCGCGGCTCGCTTTCAGCCCGTCCAGCGCAGTCGGATGGCCAGCCATGCGCCAGTCCAACTCCGGGATTTCATGGGATATCATGGGATTTCAAGGGTCGTCAATGGAACGGGACCGGGGCGGTGGATAGCCACCGCGATCCCCCATAAGAGGCTGTTAGGCTTAAGAATCCGTTTTGGAGCGGCTTCCGGTGGCCCGAAATGGCGGTGCCGCCGCCCTTTCGGACGACGGCACCTCATAGCGCCAGTTGGCCTGTAAGCCGGGTTCTGTACGGCGGGCCGCAAAGCCCGCGTGACGGCCATTCCTCTTGGGCGCCCGTTGCCGGACACCTCACGCTACCTACCCGGGCGACGGCCAGGAAACAGGCCCTGGGGACCAAGGCCCCCACGTCGCCCCTATTCGGTATTGCTCCCGGTGGGGTTTACCGTGCCGGTCCCGTTGCCGGTCCCGCGGTGGGCTCTTACCCCACCCTTTCACCCTTGCCTGCCCAATACTCGAACGCGGGCGGGCGGTTTGCTTTCTGTGGCACTTTCCCTGGGGTCGCCCCCGCCGGGCGTTACCCGGCACCGTGTTTCCATGGAGCCCGGACTTTCCTCTCCGGCGGCCTTTCGGCCCTTGCCGGAGCGGCCGTCCGGCCAGCTGACGGGGTGAGACATGGCAATGGCCGGCCGGCGCGTCAACCACGGTTCCCGGCGGCAATCTTCTGTCCTAGACTTTCCCGGTCGACCTCGACGGCCGAAGCGCCGGCGCGACCGGCGGGCGAAGGCCGCTTTCGGGGGATGCGGCCGGCGGGCTCAAAAGGGCGATGCCCCCTTGAGGCGACACCATGACCGCCGTCCGCCGCCGCATCGTTTTCTTTTTTCTTCTCTCGTACGCGTTCACGTGGTGGGGCTTCGCTCTCGCCTGGCTGGTCCCGTCTCAGACGTGGGCCGCCACCAACTTCGCCCTCGGCCCGCTGATCGCCGCGCCGATGGTCATCTGGGCAACCGATGGCCGCGAGGGTCTGATGCGCTGGCTGCGGCGCCTCATTCGTTTCCGTGCGCCGGCCTGGGTCTACACGGCGGCGTTCTTCGTGCCCCTGGGGATCGCCGCACTCGCCACCATCTTCGCCATCGCCGTCGGCACACCGACCGGACACTTGCCCGTCTTCACCTTCGGCGACCTCATCCTCTTTTTCGTGATCGTGCTCATCGAGGGACCGTTCCCCGAGGAGGCAACGTTCCGCGGCTTCGGCCAGCACGAATTGCAGGAAGAGACCTCGCCCTTCGCCGCCAGCCTCTGGATAGGCCTCGGCGTCGTCATCTGGCACCTGCCACTGTTCATCTCCGGCGAGGATCCGTGGCTGATCGCCGTGACCGTCATGGCGGTGAGCGTGGTCTACGCCTGGCTCTACTGTTGCGGCGGCAGCATATGGCCGGTGGTGATCGTCCACTTCACCCACAACTATTTCGGCGCCGGCTTCTTCCAGGAGGCGTTCGCCGAGGGCAACCGGCTGCCGTTCGTGGTCTTCCTGACGGTCTTCTATGTCGTCTGGGCGACCCTCATCGTCCGACGGCTCGGAACCTCGCTTGGACGCAAGCAGCAACCCGCTTGAGCCTCAGCGAAGGGCGGCGATAAGCTTGTCGAGGGTGGCGACGGTGGACGGGTCGGCGATGCCGTCCACGCGTTCGGGCCGAAAGTGACGCTGGAAGGCGGCAACCGCCGCCTCCGTCTCCGCGTCGAATTCCGATTCCGCGCCAAGGCCGTAGCCGTAGTTCCGGAATCGTTGCTTGAGGTCGGCGACCGCCGCGCCGCTGTCACCACGCTTCCGCGTCGGCCCCGGCACAATCGGCGCCGGCTCCACCCAGTGGCCGACGCCCGCCGACGGCCAGCCTCGCCCAGGGGAAGAGCTCGCCCGGGTCATGCTTGCGCAACGGCGCCACGTCCGAATGGGCGAGCACCCGCTCGGGCGGGATCGGGTGGCGGGCAAGGATGTCGCGGCAGAGCGCGATCACCGCCTCGGTCTGCGCCCCGGGGAACGGACGGTAGCCGAACTCGTGTCCGGGGTTGGCGATCTCGATTCCGATCGAGCGCGAATTGATGTCGGTCTCGCCCGCCCAGAACGATTTTCCGGCGTGCCACGCCCGCCGCCCCTCGGCGACCATGGCCGCGACCCGCCCGTCCTCGTCAACGAAGTAGTGCGAAGAGACCCTGGAAGCCGGATCGGTGAGCCATTTCAGCGCACCTTCCGCCGAGCGCATGCCGGTGTAGTGCAGGAGCAGGATGTCGACCGGCTTGCCCGCCGCGCGTTCGTCGTGGTTGGGCGAAGGACGCTGCTCGATCCTCGGGGTCATCTCGTTGCCAGCATGGCGGTTACGGCTTGGTGACCCTGAGGTCGTCGAAGGCAAAGCTGGCGTCGCCCGCCTCAGGCGAGGCCGCGAGCAGACCGATTTGCTGGCCCTTGTCCGGCAATGCGCCGTCGGTGAGCTTCGCGAACGCGGCGCCGTTGACGTAGAACGTGGCGTCGCCGCCAACCGTGCTCACCTTCAGTTCGTTGCTGGCGCCGTCACCGGTGTTGGCGGCGTCGGCGTCTTTCCATTTGACTTGCGCCAGCCACTTGCCGCGCTGGCGCCGCCAAACCGATGCCTTGGCGTTCGGCGCGATCTCGAAGACGTAGAAGTTGTTCTCGTCCTCGTACCAGAACATGAGGCCCGCCTTGGCCTCGGTCGGATCGACGCCGGCGATGGTGGTGACCGTCACGCACGCGTCGATGTCGTCGTAGAGGCCGGCGGTGTTGGCGACCCAGACGTACGTACCGGACGGCGGCGCCAGCACGAACTGGCCATTGTCCACCTTCTCCGACGCGCTCGTCTCGCCCCAGGTAGGCTTCAGCCCGTCGAACTTGTCCTCGAACAGGACATCGAGCCCCGGACAAACGGCCTCGGCGGCCGTGGCAGATGCCAAAACGGCCGCAATCGCCAGCCCAGCCCGTAGCCCGTGCATTCCGGTGAGACTCCTCTGCGGCGTCGCTGCAATTGTCGCGCCGCCGCCAATCGCCAGTGCCGCATATAGGCCAAGCGGGCCATCCCGTTCAACGCAGCATCTTGAGGGGGTGCGACCGAACGTGCCAGTCATGGCCGCGGAGGGAGGCCAATGGCTGACACTGCCGGCAAGTGGGACTTCTGGATCGACCGTGGCGGCACGTTCACCGACGTGGTGGCCCGCGACCCCGACGGCCGCATCCTCACGGCCAAGCTCCTCTCCGCCAACCCCGCCTACCGCGACGCCGCCATTGCCGGCATCCGCCGCCTGCTCGGCGTCGCCACCGACGCGCCGATCCCGGCGGAACGGATCGCCTCGGTCAAGATGGGCACCACCGTCGCCACCAACGCGCTGCTCGAACGCAAGGGCGACCGCACCGCCCTCCTCATCACCCGCGGCTTTCGTGACGCCCTCGCCATCGGCTACCAGGCGCGGCCGGACATCTTCGCCAAGAAGATCGTCAAGCCGGAGTTGCTCTACGAGCGCGTGGTCGAGGTCGCCGAGCGGGTGCGCGCCGACAGCACGGTGGAGGCCGCGCCGGACCTTGCCGCCGTCCGCCGCGATCTGGAGGCTGTGCGGGGCGCCGGCATCGCCTCGCTCGCCATCGTCTTCATGCATGCCTGGCGCTACCCCGACCACGAGCGCGCCGTGGCCGCGCTCGCCCGCGACATGGGTTTCGCCCAGGTGTCGGCGAGCAACGAGGTCTCGCCGCTGATCAAGCTCGTCGGCCGCGGCGACACCACCGTGGTCGACGCCTACCTCTCACCGATCCTGCGGCGCTACGTCGACGAGGTGGCGGCGGAGCTGGGCACAGGCCCCCGCCTGATGTTCATGCAGTCGTCGGGAGGTCTGACCGCTGCCGACCTCTTCCAGGGCAAGGACGCGATCCTGTCGGGACCCGCCGGCGGCGTCGTGGCGGCGGTGGAGACCGCCCGCCTCGCCGGCTTCACGCGCGTCGTCGGCTTCGACATGGGCGGCACCTCGACCGACGTCTCGCACTGCGACGGCGAATATGAGCGCGCGTTCGAGACGGAGGTCGCCGGCGTCAGGATGCGGGCGCCGATGATGCGCATCCATACCGTCGCAGCCGGCGGCGGCTCGCTCCTGAAATACGAGCAGGGCCGCTATCAGGTGGGCCCGGAGTTCGGCCGGGGCCGACCCCGGCCCCGCCTGCTATCGGCGCGGCGGCCCGCTGGCCGTGACCGACGCCAACCTGATGGTCGGCAAGCTGATGCCGGAGCACTTTCCCGCCATCTTCGGCGCGGGCGGCGACGAGCCGCTGGATGCCGAGGTGGTGCGGGCCACCTTCGCGCGCTTGGCCAGCGACATCGGCGACGGCCGCGCGCCGGAGGAAATCGCCGACGGTTTCCTCCACGTCGCCGTGGCGAACATGGCGAACGCCATCAAGAAAATCTCCGTCGCCCGCGGCCACGATGTCACCGGGTACGCTCTCAACTGCTTCGGCGGCGCCGGCGGCCAGCATGCCTGCATGGTTGCCGACTCCCTCGGTATCAAGACAGTGCTCATCCATCCGCGCTCGGGCGTGCTCTCCGCATATGGCATGGGCCTCGCCGACATCCGCGCCACCCGCAATCGCGCCGTCATGCGGCCGCTCGCCGGGGGGATCATGGACACGCTCACAGTGACGGCGGCCGAACTCGGCGCGGAGGTCGCGGCCGAGCTTCGCGGCCAGGGCGTCAGCGATGCCGGGATCACGCTCTTCGTCCGAGCCCACATCCGCTATGAGGGCACCGACACGCCCCTTCCGGTTGCGGTAATGGAACGGGGATCAGCAGGCCCAGCGGCCTCCTTCCTCCCCCTCCCGGCCACCATCTCTGCCTTTGCTGGGGCCCACCGCCAGCAGTTCGGCTTCGTCTTCGACGACAAGGCGATGATCGTGGAAAGCCTCGAGGTTGAGGCGGTCGGCGGTGGCGCCGACATCGACGAGCCGGAAACGGATGCGATCGAATTGGATGCAGCGACGGCCGAAACGACGCGCTTCTATTCGAACGGCGGCTGGCATGACGCCGCCGTCCATCTTCGCAAGGACCTGAGACCGGGCCACCGGGTCGCCGGCCCGGCGCTCATCATCGAGCCGCACCAGACCATCGTGGTGGAGCCCGGCTGGCAGGCCTGCCTCACGCCCCGCGACCACATCGTGCTCACGCGCGCCGTCCCTGCGCCGAAACGCACCGCGCTCGGCACCGAGGCCGACCCGGTGATGCTGGAGGTGTTCAACAACCTCTTCATGTCGATCGCGGAGGAGATGGGCGTCGTCCTCCAGAACACCGCCTACTCGGTCAACATCAAGGAGCGGCTCGACTTCTCCTGTGCCCTGTTCGACGGCGACGGCCGCCTTGTCGCCAACGCGCCACACATGCCCGTCCACCTCGGCTCCATGGACCGCTCGGTGGAGACGATCATCCGCCTCAACGCCGGTGACATCCATGAAGGCGATGTCTTCGCCCTCAACGCCCCCTACAACGGCGGCACCCACCTCCCAGACATTACCGTGTGCACGCCCGTCTTCGATCGGGCGGGCACGACCATCCTGTTTTGGGTCGCCGCCCGCGGACACCACGCCGACGTCGGCGGCACCGCGCCCGGCTCGATGACGCCCCGCGCCACCACCGTCGAAGAAGAAGGCGTGCTGATCGACAACTTCCGCCTCGTCGAGCGCGGCCGGTTCCGCGAAGCGGAGTTGGTGAAGCTCCTCACCGACCACCCGTGGCCCTGCCGCAACGTTGCCCAGAACGTCGCCGACCTCCGCGCCCAGATCGCCGCCAACGAGAAGGGCGTCCAGGAAATCCGCAAGATGGTCGACCACTTCGGCCTCGACGTGGTGCGGGCCTACATGGACCACGTTCAGGACAACGCGGCGGAAAGCGTGCGCCGGGTGATCGACGCGCTGCACGATTCCGAGTTTGCCGTCGCCACCGACCAGGGCGCGACCGTGAAGGTGAAGATCACGGTCGACCGCGACCGGCGCGCCGCGACCGTCGATTTCACCGGCACCAGCGGCGAGCAGCCGACCAACTTCAACGCGCCGGAGCCGGTGACCCGCGCCGCCGTGCTCTACGCCTTCCGCGTCATGGTCGAAGGCGATATTCCGATGAACGCGGGGTGCCTCAGGCCGATCGACATCGTCATCCCGGAAGGATCGATGCTCTCCCCGCGCTACCCGGCGGCTGTGGTCGCCGGCAACGTCGAGACCTCGCAACACGTCGTCGACTGTCTGTTCGGGGCGCTGGGCGCCATGGCCGCGGCGCAGGGAACGATGAACAACCTCACCTTCGGCAACGCGCGCTACCAGTACTACGAGACGATCTGCTCGGGCGCGCCGGCCGGCGTCTTCAACGACGGCAGCGGCTTCGACGGCGCCGACGCCGTCCACACCCACATGACCAACTCGCGCCTCACCGACCCGGAAATACTGGAGTTCCGCTTTCCGGTCGTGCTGGAGGACTTCCACATCCGCGAAGGCTCCGGCGGCAACGGCAAGTGGTCGGCCGGCGACGGGACGAGCCGCACCATCCGCTTCCTGGAGGAAATGGACTGCGCCATCCTGTCGTCGCACCGCCGCGTCCCCCCGCACGGGCTGAACGGCGGCGAGCCCGGCGAACTTGGGCGGACCGAGGTCCGCCGCGCCGACGGAAAGGTGGAGACGCTCGCCGGCTGCGATCAGACGGCGATGAAGCCCGGCGACGCGGTGATCGTGACGACGCCGACCGGCGGGGGCTATGGCAAGACCGCGTAGAGGTCCACAGCCGTCAGCAGTCGTCCCATGGAGACTGTCCCTTATCCGTTGCGTATGCCACGGCCATTATCAAAAAAGATAGAGCGGCCCCGGCGATAAATCCGATAAGCAAATAAAATTCGACTGAGGTCAGGTACGCGATTGATCCGTGGGTATTGAGCGCGTGAGTGCGACCCGCGCCCGGGTCAAAGGTGTGCGGAAGATTGTTCCCGTAATAGGTCCAAAGAAGAAACGTGGCACCATTGCAGGCGAGGAAGACCGCCCCACAAATGGTCATTATTCGCCGTCGCATGTTGGTCTACTCCGGCCAGCCCTTGACCACGATCTTGCCGATCATGGAACCCGTCTCAACAGCAACGTGCGCCTCCCTGAGGGTCGCCGCGCTGATCGGCGAAAGGCGGCGCGTCATCGTCGTGCGCACCTTGCCTGCGTCGACGAGGTCGGCAACCGCATTCAGGATCTCGTGCTGGCGGATGATCGTAGGGAGGCCAAGGCGTGAGCGAATGAACATCAGCTCCGGATGAATCCCGACGCAATTACGGAAGAGCGTGCCGAAGTCCTCGCGCGAGAAGCTCGCGAGGCCCTCACCCTCGATCATGCCGAGGTGACCTTCCGGCGCGACGATTGCGGCAAGTTCCGACGCATGGGCTCCGGTGCCGACGTAGGCGGTAACGATGTCGACCGACGGGAAGCCGAGGCCGGCGAGTTGTGGCGCCAGCGGCTGCTTGTGGTCGATCACGTGGTGGGCGCCGAGTTCCCTCACCCACGCCACGGTCTCCGGCCGCGAGGCGGTCGCGATGACCGTGAGTCCGGTGAGCGCGCGGGCAAGCTGGATCGCGATCGAGCCGACGCCACCGGCGGCGCCGACGATCAGCAGCGACCGCCTGTCGGCGTTCGGCCCCTGCCCCACGCCGATGCGGTCGAACATCAGCTCCCACGCCGTCAGCGCCGTCAGCGGCAGCGCCGCCGCTTCAGCGAAATCCAACCGCGCGGGCTTGCGTCCGACGATGCGCTCGTCGACCGCGTGATACTCGCTGTTGGTGCCGGGCCGCGCATTCGAGCCGGCGTACCAGACCGCGTCGCCCGGCTTGAACAGCGCCACGTGGGAGCCGACCTCGGCCACCGTCCCGGCGGCATCGAAGCCCAGCACCTTCGGCGTCCCGCCGGGATCGGTGCCGCGGCGAACCTTGGTGTCGACCGGATTGACCGACACCGCCTCGACCTTGACCACGAGGTCGCGCGGCCCCGGCCGCGGCCGCTCCATTTCGATATCGACGAGGGCATCGTCGGCGGTGACGGGGCGCGGATGACGATAGGCGACGGCACGCATGAGGCATCCTCCGGCAGCGATCTGGTGCGGAGGATAGCCCTATTCGTCCCCGTATGCCGACACGTTGGGCGACGGGATCGATCCGGTCGGGATCCAGTCGATGAGGCGGCCCCCGTTGCTCGCGATCGGGGTCGCGTCGTAGGGCGGTCGCATGGGCGCCAGACCGTCGGGCGTCGGCCTGCAGTAGTGCATCGTGCCGTCCCGGCCATGGTGGGCAAGGTCGAGGTGGAAATGGTCGCTGTGGTATTCGACCCCCGGCCCCAGCACCGTCTTGAATTCCTGGCAGGCCGCGGCGAACACCTCGCGCAGGAAACTCCTGGCGTAGACGTCGCGGCCACTCCAGTCGCCCTTCACCGCGATCTTGCGCCCGTTGGCGAGCGTGAAACCGGCCACGTCGAGCGCGTTGCCGAAGGCGTGCTCGGACAGGCTCTCGCCCGCGATGTTGTTGCGCGGGCGGCAGGCGTAGGCAGAGATCTGATGGATTTCGGCGACCGGAACCCCGAACCAGGCGACCGCCGCCGGCTGCACCGACCGGTTCATCCACTGGTCAACCGCCGCCGTCATCGGACATCCGAGGGTCGCCGTCGGCGCGATCGTCACGCGCCCGCCTTCCGCCGCCGACACCTTGAGCGGCCGCGCGATGCCGCAAGCGCCGCGATCGTTGATGGCGCGCACCGGCTGCACGTAGGCGGACGCCTGGACCACACCGCTCTTCATGCAGGCGCGCTCCTCGTCGTCCCGCCAGGCGGCACGCCGCTCGGGAGCACCGAAGAAGTTGAGCGCACAGCCGGTCAGCGCCAGCGCTACACCGACCATCGCCGCCAGGAACGCGACGCGACGAAACATGACCGTTCAAATGCACACGAACGGCTTAAGGAAGCGTCAACCCTGCGGGGCGACCTCGCAGCTAAACCACCACCACCCCGGTGTGCTTGGCCTTTTCTTCCGGCTCCACGTGGATGGTGATGAGGGTGTCGGATACCTCGGCGCTCAGCGCCTTCTCGATGCGGTCGCAGATTTCGTGGGAGACCGACACCGGCATCGAACCCGGCACCACAAGGTGGAATTCGATAAAGGTCATCCGTCCCGCCGCCCGGGTGCGCACGTCGTGCGCCTCGATCGCCCCTTCAGCGTTGTCGGAAATCACCTGACGGATGCGCTCCAGCGTCACCGGATCCACCGCCTCGTCCATCAGCCCGCCGATCGACACGCGGATCAGCCGCCAGCCCTGCCACAGGATGTTGAACGCCACCACCGCCGCCAGAAGCGGATCGAGCACCAGCCACCCGGTCGCAAGCGCCAGAAGCAGGCCGACGACGACGCCGACCGAGGTCAGCACGTCGGTGAACAGGTGGATGCCGTCGGCGGTCAGCGCCGGCGAGCGCCGGCGCCGGCCGGTGCGCACCAGCACGGCCGCCCAGGCACCGTTGATGATGGTGGCGCGCGAGCATTGATCGCAAGCGCCGACCGCCGGCTGGTCGAGCGCCCGCGGCGCATGGAAGCCGTCCCAGGCGGAGCGGAAGATCGAGATCGCCGCGATCACGATCAGCACCCCCTCCAGCACCACCGAAAAATATTCGGCCTTGTGGTGGCCGTAGGGATGGTTGGCGTCGGCTGGAAGCTCGCCATAGCGGATGGCGGCGAGCACCGCCACGGCCGTCGCGATGTTGACCACGCTCTCCAGCGCGTCGGAGTAGAGGGCGACCGAGCCTGTCAGCCACCACGCGGCGCCCTTCAGCGCGAGCACGACGATGCCGATCGCGACGCTCGCCGCGGCCAGTTGCCATGTCGATCGGAATGGACGATCCGGCATCAGCGGCGGCCTCGCAGGAATCATACCGGATGGGAAATCGGAAGCGTCGGCGTACTTAAGGCCTCGGCCGATCGATCTCAAGCGCGCCGCCCCAATGCAACCACATTGTTAACCGTGTGACGCGCAAATCGCTGCAAAATTTTTCCCTGTGAACAGAAACGTTTGCGGCACGATCCTCATATCCGCCGCACTGCAGCATCGTTTTCGCTTCGCCGTTCTGGCGCTCCCGCGCTAGAATCCGTTGCAACCATCGGTAACGGGAGCTACGACCATGAGCTACGCTCGGCCGATCCACGTACTGATCGTTTGTGCGGCGTTTCTTTTCATCGGAGCCATCGTCCTCGGCGCACTGTAGAGGACGCGACGAAGTCACCTGTACCGCTGCCATTCGTGACGCCGGGGGCGCGAGCGAGCGCTTGCCCGGCGTCGCCTTTTCTGCAGAGCTTCACCGGTAGAAGCTCGGCATGAAAAGGAACAGGAGGCTCATCACCTCCAGCCGGCCGGTGATCATCGCCACCGACAGGATCAGCTTGGCGGATCTCCGGCAAGCCCTTGAAGTTGCCGCTCGGGCCCGATCGCCTCGGTCAACCCCGGGCCGACGTTGCCGAGCGCGGTGATCGCCGCCGACAGGCTGGTGGCAGCGTCGAGGCCGTACAGGCTCATCAGCACCGAGAACACGATGAACGACGAGAAATAGACGAAGACGAAGGTGCCGACCGAGGCAACCTGATCGTCGGTGACGATGCGGTTGCCGTAGCGGATCGGACTGACCACGTGCGGCCGGATCGCCTGGCGGATGTGCTGGAGCACGACGCCGGTCATGATCTGGTAGCGCAGGATCTTGGGGCCGCCGGCGGTCGATCCGGTGCAGCCGCCGATGAAGCTGACGAGGAAGAAGAACGTCGTCGCGAAAGTCCCCCACGTGAGATAGTCGACCGAGACATAGCCGGTGGTCGTCATGATCGAGACGATCGAGAACGTCGCCTGCGTGGTCGCGTCGAACCCTCCGAGACCGTGGTTGCAGGTTGAGCCAGATCGCAAAGATCAGCGACAGCACCAGCGCGGTCATGAAGAAGGCGATCACCTGCGGGTCGATGCGCTGGCGCCATGACCCCTTGGTTGCGAGCTGCAGATAGGCGAGGAACGGCAGCGCTGCCGCCGATCATGAAGACGATCGACGCCCACTGCAGCGCGTCGCTGTGAAAGATAGGCGAACGAAGCGTCGTGCGTCGAGAAGCCGCCGGTACACACCGTGGTGAAAGCGTGGGCCAGCGCATCGAACGGGGTCATGCCCAGCAGCCAGTAGGCCATGAAGCAGGCGACCGTCAGCACGAGGTAGATCTGGCCGACGGCGGCCGCGACGCTGCGCGCACGCGGCATCGTATTCTCGGAACGGTCGGACGATTCCAGCCGGAAGAGCTGCATGCCGCCGATCTTGAGGAAGGGCAGGATGACGATCGCCAGGCCGATGATGCCGATGCCGCCGAGCCACTGGATGGTGGCGCGCCACAACAGGATCGATGGCGCCATGGTGTCGAGGCCGACCAGCACCGTCGAGCCGGTGGTGGTGAGGCCCGACACCGCCTCGAAGTAGGCGTCCGCCAGGACTGAGATCGATCGGATCGGCCATCAGCGGCAGCGCCGCAAAAACCGGCACCACGAACCACGACAGCACCGTCAGCAGCGCGGCGTCGCGGAACCTGCAGATCGAACGGCCGTCCCTTGGTGGTCAGCACGCAGGCGCCGGCGACCGCCGCCGTGACCCCGGCGTTGACGGCAAAGTCGGCGAACATGCCGTCGTTCGCCGCCAGCGACACCAAGCGCCATCAGCCCCTCGCCGCCAGCGATGACGAGCAGGATCCACCCAAGCGTCAGAATGGCCGGCCAAATCTGCGGCAGCACGCCGACTGCTCCCTTCTCTCGCGCCTGGAATCGGCCGCGTGCGGCCTTCGGAACCGGCAGGGTTTAGCGCGGAACGCCCGGGCCGGCGAGCGGCATCTCGTAAAGCCGATAGGTCTTCGCCGGCTCCAGCGGCAGCACGTGGCTGAGCGCCCTCAGCGACGGCAGGTTCGCCTCCGATATCCAGGAAAGCTCCACCTGCTCCAGCCGTTGCCGGGCATTCGCGGTCATCGTCTCGAACAGCAGCGGCACAATGCCGGCCTTGGCGTAGCGCGGGTCGGCGCCGAGCGCGAAGATCCGTGCCCGCGGAATGCGCCTGAGGAGGAACGGGAGCTGGACGAGCCGCACCAGTCGAACGGCCCGCGCGCCCGCGCCAGCGCCCAGTTCACGTCGGGCAGCGCGATCAGATAGCCGACCATCTCGTCGCCGCGGCTGACCGTGACCACCAGTTCCGGCACCACCAGCGGCCGCACCCGTTTCACCAGGAAGGCGACCTCGGCCTCGGTGATCGGCACGAAGCCCCATACCGGTCTCGCGGATGCGGTTGGCGAGCGAGGTTGATCTCGGCAAGCGTGGCATCGACGTTGGCCTTGGTCGCCGTCGCCAGAACCAGTTCCGGATGGCGGGCGCGGACGCGTGCACACAAATTCGCCAGCGCCTGCCAGCGATCCTCGCGCGCCTTCGCGCCAGCCTGGTCGACGGTGAAGGCGAAGAAGTCGTGGACCTTCTCCAGACCGCAGCCGGTCAAGAGGTCGTCGTACCACGCCGGCGTATGGGCCATCATGATCGCCGGCGGCAGGTCGTTGCCGGCGACGACGACGCCGAACTCGCCCTTCAGCGACGGATTGACCGGACCGCGCATGGCATCGCACCCGCGCGCCGAAAGTTCCGCCGCCGCCGCCGCGATCGAGCGCCGCGGCGGCGGCGGCATCGTTGTGGCACTCGAAGAAGCCGAAGAAGCCGGTGCGGTCGCCGTAGTGCTCCTGGTGCATGCGATCGACGATGGCGACGATCCGACCGACCGGCCGCTCGCCGCGCCAGCACACGAAAGCCTCATAATCGGCATGTTGCCAGAAGGGGAACCGGCGCCGGTCGAGGAGCAAGCCGCTGTTCGGACATGAGCGGCGCCACGGCAACCGGATCGTCCGCGATAGATCGCGGCGCGGACCGCGTGGAATGCCTGCCAGTCGCTTCGACCGCGAACGGGCCGAACGACCGGCGGTGGTTCGCTCACCCCCCGCCCATCATCAGGACCGGCAGGGCCCCCTCGATCATCGCGCCATCCTGGAGCGGCTCGCGCTTGTGAATTTCGCTCGAGCGCGTCGACGACGCGGGCGACGTCTTCCAGGGTGTGCGCCGCCGTCAGCGTAACGCGGATGATCGAGGTGTTGTACGGCACTGCCGGGTAGAGGACCAGGTTGGCGAGGATGTTGTACCGCGTCTCGAGTTCGTGGATCACCGGCAGCGCGCGGAAACCGCGCATCCAGATCGACGTGACCGCACCTTGCGGATTGCCGATGTTGAGACCCGCCGCCCTCAGGCCCGTCGCGCAACGCGTGGAGGTTCTCCCACAGCTTCAGCCGCCGCTCCGGCTCGCGCTGGATCAGGTCGAGGGTGACGATCGTCGCCGCGGCGATGCTCGCCGGCAGCGCCTTGGTAAGCACATAGGCCGGCGACTGGAAACGCAGGTAGCGGATCACCCGCTCCGGCCCGGCGATGTAACCGCCGAAGGTGCCGAACGACTTGGCGAAAGTCCCGCCGTGCAGATCGATCTCGTCCTCGACGCCGAAATGCTCCGGCGTACCGCGGCCGTTCTCGCCGAGGACGCCGGTGCCGTGAGCGTCGTCGACGAGAAGCTGGGCGCCGTAGCGATTCTTCAGCTCGACCAGTTCAGGCAACGGCGCCAGGTCGCCGGACATGCCGTAGACACCATCGACGGCGATGAGTTTGGCTTGCTCCGGCGGGCAGGCGCGCAACTGGCGCTCGAGGTCGTCAAGGTCATTGTGGCGGAAGCGCGAATCCTCGCCACGGGCGAGCCGGGCGCCGTCGTGCAGGCAGCCGTGGGCGTACTCGTCCACGAAGACGCGGTCCTTGCGCCCGACCAGGCAGGCAACCGTGCCCGACATGGCGCCGAGGCCGAGGTTGTAGACGATGCACGATTCGGTCCGCCGGAACTCGGCGAGCTTGCGCTCCAGTTCCAGGTGAAGCTCGGTAGTACCGGTCAGCGGCCGCGCGCCGAGCGGCGTTCCGGCGCCGTACTTGCCGACGATCTCAGCTGGCCGCCGCGATCGCCTCGGGATGGGTGGACAGGCTCAGGTAGTCGTTGGTCGCAACCTGCAGGACTTCGCGGCCGCGGAACTGGATGTGAGGGGCGGAGTTGGCGATCGGATAGACGCGGTAGAAAATCTCCGACAGAGCGTCGAAGTTGTCACCCGCCATCCGCTCCATGCGCTCAAGGAAATCGTCGCACTTCTCGAAGATATCGGGCATAGGCTCCTCGCGCCAAGGCAGCCCACGCTGCCGACATCACGGCCATATACGGACGGCGTTCCGAAAACAAGGAAAACGACGCCACACTTTCAGAGATTAAACCGGGTGCGCCACTTCGCCCAAACGGACTCGTTCACCAGCCGATGGCGCGACCATCGCGGAAGAAACCGCCGGAGGTTGAATCGGCCAGCGTTGCGGCCCACACGATCGAAGCCGCCCCCTGCTCGACGACCGCGGAGCCGACCGACCGCCCATGCGGGATTTCACCCATCCCGGGCAAACCGCATTGACCCGGATGTGACGGGGAGCGAGTTCGCGCGCCAGCATGCGCGTCAGCGCGTTGATCGCGGCCTTCGAGACCCGATAGGCCGACGACGGCCAGCCGTCCTCCCGATGCCGGCCGGCCGCGACCGCCGCCGCGAATTCCTCGACCAGGCCGACCAGCTTCTCGCGGGTCAGGGCCTCGTCGGCGAATCGGGCGCGAATCGCCGGCGAATAGGCCGAAAGTTCGCCTATTCCGCTCGACACGAACACGATCGTACCGCCATCCGCGATCCGGTCGAGGAGGGCGTCGGTGAGGTTCATGGCGCCGAAGAAATTGGCGGCGAGCGTGCGCTCGCACGACCTCGGCGTCAAAGCCGTCGAGCGAGACCGCGGCGTTGTTGACGAGAACGTCGAGGGTGCGGCCCTCCGCCTTGAGCGAGGCGGCAAGGGCCGCGATGTCGTCGGCGCTGGTGACGTCGAGCTTGCGGTACTCGACGTTCAGCCCCTCGTCGGCAAGGTCGGTGACGGCGGCCTGCCCGCTCGGCGCATCGCGGCTGGTCGAGAATCATCGCATAGCCGCGACGCGCGAGCTGGCGGCAGGTCTCCAGCCCGAGGCCGCGGTTGGCGCCGGTGACCAGCGCGGTGGGCGGAAACGCCACGGCCCCGGATCCGCCTATGCCGCCTTGATGAAGGTGCCGTTCTGAAGGTCGCGCACCGCCTGTTCGCAGCTCGGCCTGCGTGTTCATCACGATCGGCCCGTACCAGGCGACCGGCTCCTCGAGCGGCTTGCCCGAGACGAGCAGGAAGCGGATGCCCTCCTCGCCGGCCTGCACGGTCACCTCGTCGCCGCTGTCGAACAGCACCATCGAGCGGTTGCCGATCGTCTCGCGCACCAGCAGACTCGTTCCTCCGGCGTCACCCTTCTCGGTCAGCACGCCCAACGGATGGGAAGCATCGCGGAAAGTACCGGAGCCGGCGAAGACGTAAGCGAAGGCGTGGCGCGTCGTCTCGACCGGCAGCGTCTTGCGCTTGCCGGGCGGCACCGACACGTCGAGATAGCTCGGATCGGCGGCGATGCCGTCGACCGGCCCGCGCTTGCCCCAGAAGTCGCCGACCACGACACGCACCACCGTGCCGTCGTCATCGACGATCTCGGGGACCTCGGTCGCCGGGATGTCCTGGTAGCGCGGCGCCGTCATCTTCAGCGACGACGGCAGGTTGGCCCAGAGCTGGAAGCCGTGCATGCGGCCGACCGCGTCGCCCTTGGGCATCTCCTGGTGCATGATGCCGCTGCCCGCGGTCATCCACTGCACGTCGCCCGCCCCGAGCTTGCCGCGGTTGCCAAGGCTGTCGCCGTGATCGACCGTGCCGGCGAGCACATAGGTGATCGTCTCGATGCCGCGATGGGGATGCCAGGGAAAACCGGCGAGGTAATCGCCCGGGTTCTCGTTGCGGAAATCGTCGAACAGCAGGAACGGGTCGAAGGCGCCGGTATCGCCGAAGCCGAAGGCGCGGTGGAGCTTGACGCCCGCCCCCTCGATGGTGGGCTTCGCCGCGGTGACGCGCTTGACGGGTCTGAGAGACATGGGGCGGTTCCTCGCGAATGCGTGGGAAGATGGTCTGTCATCCAATTGGCGCAAAACCGTGCGAATGCAAGCCGGCGGGGAGCGGCTATTCCCCGGACGCAAGGCTCCGCCCGGCCGCAAGGATCGCCCTGTCGGCGCCGAGCGCGGTGGTGACGCTGCCGCGCTTCTCGTCGTAGGGCGCGCCGTACAAACGCCGGGTCGCGCCACGGACCGGTGGAAATGGTGATGCCGCGGAAGCGCAACTCCCCGTCGATGCGGACCAGGTGCATGCCGCCGGACGAGGCGCCGCTGGCGTCGCAGTCGCTGCGATAGAAGCTGGTCGCGGCCGACGAGATCGGCGCGCGGCGCACGCGGCAGCCCTGCACCACCGGCACGTTCGGGTCGATCTGCCGATCCATGCCGGCCGGATGGGCGGAGACGACGATGAGGCGCTCGCCGACGGACGGGCCGCGTCGTGTCGACGGCAAACGGCTCCGCCCCGGCGATCGGGCTGACGAGGCGCACGATCGCCCAGTCGTCGTTGGAGCCGGGCTTCGGCGGCGATCCGCCGAAGCGGACGCCGGCAGCGTCGAGCCTGAGCGGCAGCCAGTCGGAACCCGGCGCCTGCCGGCGGAAGAAGCATTTCGACTCCTTCTCGCCGCCGTCTGTGAAGAACACGTGACCGGCGGTCAGCACCTGGCCGTTGGTGAGGAACAGCGCGCCGGAGGCGATCGTCGGCAGCGGCGCGAAGCAGCCGACGTGGCCGGACACGGAGCGGATACGGTCGATCTCGGCCGCGCTCAGGCCCAGCGACGGGCCGAGGTCGAGGATCGACCCGCGATCGTCGGTCCCGTCGATGATGTTGACCGGGACGAGCGGCACGCGCTCGGCGGCGGCCGCCGCTGTCGCGCCGGCCATCGCCACCGCAAGGGCGGCTTTGGCTGAGGGTTCCCATCGCGCTACGCAAGATCACGAACAGGGCGCCCGACGCAACCCGTCTACGAGGCGAGCGCCAGCCTCCCCTCGCCCGGCCCGGCGTGACGGAGCACCTCCTTGGCGAGCGCCACCACCTCGACCGTGGCCTGCCAGCTCCGCGCCGTCTCCAGCACCGTCCGCCCCTCGCCGATCGAGGCCGCGTAGGCGACGCGGCTGGCAAGCTGCGCGTCCGCGACCGCGTGGCCGAGCTTCGCGACCGCCTCGGCGATCTCGCCGGTGATCGACGCCCGCCGGATCACCCGGTTCATCACCAGCAGCGATGCGGTGCCTTCCTTGGCAACCATCGCCAGCGTCGGCTCGGTCGCCCACAGGTCCACCGGGGTCGGCTGGACCGGGATCACCACCAGGTTCGCCGCCTCGATCGCCGGCCGCAGCTCCAGGTCGGACTTCGGCGGCGTGTCGACGACGACAACGTCGTGGTCGCGGGCAAGGCTCTTCGCCTCGCGGCGCGCGCCCCAGCCGCTGGCGGTGCGGAAGTCGAGCCCGGTCGCCTCGGCGCCGAGCTTCTCCTCCCGCCGCTCGAACCATTCGCCGAGGCTCCCCTGCGGGTCGACGTCGAGGACGGCGACCGCGTTGCCGGTCAGCGCGTAGGCGACGGCCAGGTGCGCGGCGAGCGTGGTCTTGCCGGAGCCGCCCTTCTGCTGGGCGAGCGTGATGACGATTCCGGGCATCGGCTTGGCTCCTTGCGATGAGTGCCCCGCGCCGAACGCGGCGCGTTCCCGAATCACGTGTCAGCCATTCTAGGCGAGGATCGCCGGTCCGGGTGTGACAAGTTCGTGGCGGTGCGCCCGCCGGTCCCGCCCGATTTCGCTCGCTTTGGCCGGGCAATGCTGTAGAAGGCTCGCCCGAAACATGAGCCGGCGACGATGGCTGACGAACCTTCACAGGCGGCGGGAAGCGCCCGCCGCCCGCATAACCAGAGCGGAACTGGCCGCCCAGAGCGCGTCCACCGCCGACGAGATCGACGCGTTCGCGGCCCTGGGCTTCATCGCCCGGCCGGACGCGGCCGGAACCTTTGACGCCGGCGACATCACGCGGCTGCGCCTCGTCAATGCGCTGAGAACATCCGGCGTCCAGATGGACAGGCTTTCCGCCGCCATCGCCGAGCATCGCCTTTCGCTCGAATTCGCCGGCGCCATGGTGGCCGAGCCCGTCGGCCTGACCAGAACGACGGTCGCCGAGGCGTACGCGGCCGCCGGGCTCACCCGCCAGGCGTTCAACCGGCTGATGCTGGCGCTCGGCTTCGCCACGCCGGCCGACGATACGGCGATCCGCGAGGACGATCTCGAGCTCCTGCACATCTACGCGACCGCGCGCGAGCTCGACATTCCCGACCACGTCATCCTCGGCAGCCTGCGCTCGTACGCCATCAGCACGCGGCGGCTGGTCGACACCGCACGCCAGCTGGTGCGCGAGCACGTCGAGGGCTCGCTGCTCGACGGCGGCGCCTCCTACGACGAGATGTTCGCCGCCGCCGCAGGGACCCGCGTCGTCCTCCAGCGCATGGCCTACCGCGCTCGTCCACCTGCTTCAGCGCCGGCTGTTCGAGCAGGCGGTCTACCAGAACATGATCGCCCGTCTGGAGGAGGCGCTCGACGACGATCGCGGCGCGCATCGCAAGATGTCTCCCGCCAGGCGATCTGCTTCGTCGACCTCTCCGGCTTCACCGAGCGCACGGAGAATCTCGGCGACGTCGACGCCGCCAGCATCGGCGCCACGCTGGTCGAGGTCGCCCAGGCGCAGGCGACGATCCACGACGGCCATCTGGTCAAGCCGCTCGGCGACGGCGCCATGCTCAACTTCGACATGGTCGCCGAACGCCGTCCATTGCGCCCTCGGCATCCTGTCGATGGCCCGCCAGTGCGGCCTGCCGCCGGCCCGCGCCGGCATCGCCACCGGCCCGGTCGTCATCCAGGACGGCGACTACTACGGCCGCACCGTCAACCGGGCCTCGCGGCTGCTGGGCGTCGCCGCGGCCGACCAGGTGCTGGTCACCGACGACGTCGTCAGCCTCGTCGCCGACGCGACGCTCCGCTTCGACGAACTCGGCAAGATCCGGCTGCAGGGGCGTCGCCGAGGCGGTGCACACCTACGCGGCGGTGGCGGTGGGTTGACGGCTCATGCCGCCGCACCCCGCGCCGGGGCGTAGTTGAGGATCGGCGCGAGCCAGCGTTCGGCCTCGGCGACCGTCCAGCTCTTGCGGGCCGCGTAGTCCTCCACCTGATCGCGCTCGATGCGGCCGACGCCGAAGTAGTGGCTCTCCGGGTGCGAGAAGTAGAGACCCGACACCGACGAGGCCGGCCACATGGCGAAGCTCTCGGTGAGCTTGATGCCGGTCGCCGCCTCCGCGTCGAGAAGGTCGAACAGCGTCGCCTTCTCGGTGTGGTCGGGCTGGGCGGGGTAGCCGGGCGCCGGCCGGATGCCCCGGTACTTCTCGGCGATCAGCTCGGCGCTGGTGAGCGTCTCGTCGGGCGCGTAGGCCCACAGCTCCCTGCGCACCCGCTGGTGCATGCGCTCGGCGAAGGCTTCCGCCAGCCGGTCGGCAAGCGCCTGCGACAGGATCTTGGAATAGTCGTCGTTGGCGCGGGCGAAGCGCTCCGCCACCGCCTCCTCGCCGATGCCGGCGGTGACCGCGAAGCCACCGACATAGTCCGCCCGCCCGCTCTCGCGCGGCGCGACGAAATCGGCGAGCGCCACGTGGTGGCGCCTGGAGTCGGTGCGCGCGATCTGCTGGCGGAGCGTGTGGAGGCGGGCGCGCTCGCGGGCACGGTCTTCGTCGGCGTAGACGGCGATGTCGTCGCCGTCGGCGTTGGCCGGCCAGAAGCCGACGACCGCGTTGGCGGTCAGCCAGTTCTCCGCCGACCATCTGCTTCAGCATCGCCTGGGCGTCGGCGAAGAGCGAGCGCGCCGCCTCCCCCACCTTCTCGTCGTCGAGGATCAGCGGATAGGTGCCCTTCATCTCCCAGCTCGCGAAGAACGGCGTCCAGTCGATGTAGGGAACGAGTTCGGCGACCGGATAGTCGCGGAACGTCCGCGTGCCGAGGAAGGTCGGCTTCGGCGGCGCATAGGCGGCCCAGTCGACCGGCAGCCGGTCGGCGCGGGCGTCGGCGAGCGAAATCCGCCGCTTGTCGGCGAGGCCGCGCGCGTGGCCGTCGGCGACCTTGCGATATTCCTCGCGGATGCCCTCGACGAAGGCGCCCCTGCCCTCGCCGAGCAGGTTCGAGGCGACGCCGACCGCGCGGCTGGCGTCGAGCACGTGCACCGTCTGGCCGCGCCGGTAGTTCGGGCTGATCTTGACCGCGGTATGGACGCGACTGGTGGTCGCCCCGCCGATCAGCAGCGGCAGGTCGAAGCCCTCGCGCTCCAGTTCCGCCGCGACATGGCACATCTCGTCGAGCGACGGCGTGATCAGGCCGGAGAGGCCGATGATGTCGACCTTCTCGGCCCGCGCCGTCTCGATGATCTTCGCCGCCGGCACCATCACGCCGAGGTCGATGACGTCGTAGTTGTTGCAGCCGAGCACGACGCCGACGATGTTCTTGCCGATGTCGTGGACGTCGCCCTTGACGGTGGCGAGCAGGATGCGCGCCGCCGGCGTGTCGGCGACGCCGTGGGCGCGCTTGTCTTCCTCCATGTACGGCAGGAGATAGGCGACCGCCTGCTTCATGACGCGCGCCGACTTCACCACCTGCGGCAGGAACATCTTGCCCGAGCCGAAGAGGTCGCCGACCACGTTCATGCCCGCCATCAGCGGCCCCTCGATCACCTCCAGCGGCCGCGCGAACGCTTTGCGCGCCTCCTCGGTGTCCGACTCGATGAACTCGGTGATGCCGGCGACCAGCGCGTGTTCCAGCCGCTTCTCCACCGGCCACGACGCGCCAGGCGAGGTCCACCTCCTTCTTTTCCTGTCCCCCGCCCTTGTAGCGCTGGGCCGCCTGCAGCAGACGCTCGCCTGCGTCCGGCCGCCGGTTGAGCACCACGTCCTCGCAGAGCTCGCGCAGCTCCGGGTCGATGTCGTCGTAGACCGGCAACGCCCCGGCGTTGACGATACCCATGTCCATCCCGGCCTTGATCGCGTGATAGAGGAACACCGAGTGCATGGCCGCGCGCACGGTCTCGTTGCCGCGGAAGGCGAACGACAGGTTGGAGACGCCACCGGAGACATGGGCGCCGGCCAGGTGCTGCCTGATCCAGCGGGTCGCCTCGATGAAGTCGACGCCGTAGTTGTCGTGCTCGGAAATGCCGGTGGCGATGGCGAAGATGTTGGGGTCGAAGATGATGTCCTCGGCCGCGAACCCGACCTCGTCCACGAGGATGCGGTAGGCGCGCGCGCGAGATTTCCGTCTTGCGCTTGTAGGTGTCGGCCTGCCCTTCCTCGTCGAAGGCCATCACCACGACGGCGGCGCCGTGCCGGCGCACCGCCTCGGCGCGGGCGCGGAACTCCTCCTCGCCTTCCTTGAGCGAGATCGAATTGACGATGCCCTTGCCCTGCACGCATTCGAGCCCGGCCTCGATCACCGACCACTTCGAGGAGTCGACCATGATCGGCACGCGCGCGATGTCCGGTTCGGCGGCGATGAGGTTGAGGAAGGTGACCATCGCCTGCTCCGAATCGAGCAGGCCCTCGTCCATGTTGACGTCGAGCACCTGGGCGCCGTTCGCCACCTGCTCGCGGGCGACGTCCAGCGCCGCGGCGTAGTCGCCGGCGGTGATCAGCTTGCGGAACTTCGCCGAGCCGGTGACGTTGGTCCGCTCGCCGATATTGACGAACGTAGCGGTGCCTTCCGTCATCGACGCAACTCCAACACCTTCACGCCACCACCTCGAACGGCTCCAGGCCGGAGAGGCGCATCTTGGGCGTGATCGTCGGCACCGCGCGCGGCGCCACACCCTCGACGGCGGCGGCGATCTGGCGGACGTGTTCCGGTGTGGTGCCGCAGCATCCGCCGATGACGTTGACGAGCCCGGCGCTGGCGAACTCGCCGAGTTGCGCCGCCATCGCCTCAGGGCTCTCGTCGTACTCGCCGAATTCGTTGGGCAGTCCCGCGTTCGGGTAGGCGCAGATCAGCGTGTCGGCGACGCGCGACAATTCGGCGATGTGGGCGCGCATCTCGCGGGCGCCAAGCGCGCAGTTGAGGCCCACCGTCAGCGGCCGGGCGTGGCGCACCGAGTACCAGAACGCCGTCGGCGTCTGGCCGGAGAGCGTGCGGCCCGAGAGGTCGGTGATGGTGCCGGAGATCATCAGCGGCAGCCGCCGCCCGATCTCGGCGAAGATTTCCTCGAAGGCGTAGATCGCCGCCTTGGCGTTGAGCGTGTCGAACACGGTCTCCAGCAGCAGCAGGTCGGCGCCGCCGGCGATCAGCCCGCGCGCCGCCTCGCCATAGGCGGCGACGAGTTCCTTGAAGGTGATGTTGCGGAAGCCGGGGTTGGCGACCTCCGGCGAGATCGAGGCCGAGCGGTTGGTGGGACCGATGGCGCCGGCGACGAAGCGCGGCCTGTCTGGCGTCGCCGCGGTGGCGGCATCGGCCTCGGCCCGCGCGATGCGCGCTCCGGCCTCGTTGAGCTCGAACGCGATCCCCTCCATGCCGTAGTCGGCCTGGGCGATCACCGTCGACGAGAAGGTGTTCGTCTCGATGATGTCGGCGCCGGCGTCGAAATAGGAGCGGTGGATTTCCGCGATGTCGTCCGGCCGCGTCAGGTTGAGGAGGTCGTTGTTGCCGCGCACCTCGCGCGGCCAGTCGGCGAAGCGTGTCCCCCGGAACTCCGCCTCCGACAGCCGCAGCGCCTGGATCGCGGTGCCCATGGCGCCGTCCAGCAGCAGGATGCGCTTTTGCGCGATCGCGCGAATCTTCTCCGCGGTGTCTCCGCTCATGCCGCCACCTCCGCCGCCGGCTTGTCGGGCCTGATGCCAAGCAGCTGGCAAATGGCAAGCACCAGGTCGGCGCGATTCATCGTGTAGAAGTGAAAGTCGGTGATGCCGCGGTCGACCAGGTCGAGCACTTGCTCCGACGCGACGGCGGCGGCCACCAGTTGCCGCGTTGCGGGGTCATCGTCGAGCCCCTCGAACCGCTGCGCCAGCCACGGCGGTACGCTGGCCCCGGCCT
The DNA here is from genome assembly GCA_963826055.1 of uncultured Alphaproteobacteria bacterium. Classification (GTDB taxonomy): domain Bacteria; phylum Pseudomonadota; class Alphaproteobacteria; order Rhizobiales; family Kaistiaceae; genus JBBDMC01. The sequence continues at coordinate 38,757 of CAWGVO010000006.1, forward strand.
TGGCGGCAAAGCGCGCCGTGTGGGCGAAGTTCGTCACCGGCACGATACCCGGCACCACCGGAATGGTGATCCCGTGCGCCGCCAGCCGCTCGCGGTAGGCATCGAAGAGGTCGTTGTCGAAGAAGAACTGGGTGATGGCGCGGTCGGCGCCGGCGTCCACCTTGCGCTTGAGGTTGTCGAGTTCGGCGCCCCAGTCGGGGCTCTCCGGATGACGCTCGACATAGGCGGCCACCGACACTTCCAGGTCCGGGTACTGGCGCTTGATGCCGGCCACCAGGTCGGCGGCGTAGGGGTATCCGCCCGGCGACGGCTCGTAGGCACTGCCGATGCCCCCCGCCGGGTCGCCCCTCAGCGCCACGATGTGGCGCACCCCGCTGTCGTGATAAGCGTGAACAACCGCATCGACCTCGGCCTCCGTCGCCGCCACGCACGTGAGATGCGCCGCCGGCGTCAGGTCGGTCTCGGAGAGGATGCGCTTCAGCGTCGCGTGCGTGCGCTCACGCGTCGAGCCGCCCGCCCCGTAAGTGACCGACACGAACGCAGGCGAGAGCGGCGCCAGGCGCTCGACCGACCGCCACAGCGTCGCCTCCATTTCCGCCGTCTTCGGCGGGAAGAACTCGAAAGAGACCGTGAGACGGGAGCCGACATCGAGGCGCCGGCTGGTGCGCTTGGCTGCGGCTGCCATCAGGCGACCTCGCGGCCGTGCTGCTCGTCGGCGACGGCGATGCGGGGGTCCTTCGCGAGCCACAACGTCACCGTCAGCTTGTCGCCGACGCCGCGACTGGGCGCAAGATCGCGTGCGCTTTCCACCGACAGGCCCGGCGCTTCCAGCCACTGGCGCATCGCCTGATGGGCGAAGCCGAGGCGGCGGTGGGCGTGGCGCTCGCGCAGGAATTCCAGGTGGTGGGGCGCGAAGTCGACCACCAGCAGCCGCCCGCCCGGACGCATCACCCGCGCCGCCTCCATCAGCGCCCGCTCCGGGTCGTCGAGGTAGTGGAGCACCTGGTGGATCGTCACCACGTCGAAAGAGTTGCGCGCGAACGGCAGGTTGTGAATGTCGCCGAGGCGGACTTGGGCATTGGCGATGCCGGCGCGGTCAAGGTTGGCGCGCGCCACCGCCAGCATGTCGCTCGACGTGTCGATGCCGACGGCACGGGCATAGAGCGGCGCGAACAGCTCAAGCATGCGGCCGGTACCGGTGCCGAGATCGAGCAGGCTGTCGAAGGCGCGATTCCCGAGCGCCTCCACCATCGCCGCCTCGACGGCCCCCTCCGCGACGTGCAGCGCACGGATCGTGCCCCAATCGCCGGCGTTGGCGGCAAAGTAGCGCTGCGCCGCTTCGGCATGCTCGGCCTTGACCGCGGCGAGGCGCTCCCGGTCGCGGGCAAGCACAGGGTCGTTCTCGTCGATCAGAGCGAAGAGGTCGCCGGCGAGCCGCCGCGCCGCCCCCTCGTCGGTCAGGCGATAAAAGACCCACGCGCCCTCCGGGTAGCGGTCGATGAGTCCGGCCGCGGCCAGCAGCTTGAGATGGCGCGAGATGCGCGGCTGCGACTGCCCGAGGATGGCGGTGAGGTCCTTGACCGTCAGTTCCGCTTGTCCGAGCAGCGCCAGAATGCGCAGCCGGGTCCCCTCGCCCGCCGCCTTCAGGGCAGCGATCACGGTTTCCACGGGCAGCGGCGGTAACTCAGGCACAAGCCGAGGTTCAGACATAAAGATATCCTTATACATAAAGTGGGCAACACGCAATGGGCAGAACGTGAGTGGGAAGGTCGCCCGGCTTGACGAGTTCGTCCGTGTATTTTACCACTGAGTTAAATAATCCGTGCAGGCGGCCCATCCGATGCCTCAACCATCACTACCGACCCTTTTCGGCGCCCTTGCCGACCCCACCCGCCTCGCCATCGTCGAGCGTCTGCTCACCGAGGGTGAGTGCTCGGCAGGCGACATCGCCGAGCCGTTCGCCGTGTCGAAGCCAGCGATCTCCAAGCACCTCAAGGTGCTGGAAGACGCCGGGCTGATCGAACGACGGGTGGAGCGCCAGTGGCGACTGTGCCGGGCCCGACCCGAGGCCATGCGGGCGGTCGGCGACTGGATCGAGCGCTACCGGAGGTTCTGGGAAGCTTCGTTCGATCGCCTAGACGAACTCCTCGCCAATGACCTCGACCACGACTCGAAGAACTAGGGAGACCGACCATGCCCGACGACAGGATGAATGCGGCTATCGCCACCCGCGAGGGCGGGTCCCAGGACCGCACGCTTATCATCGAACGCGTATTCAAGGCATCGCCCGAGCGCGTCTTCAGGGCGTGGACCGACGCCAACATTCTCGCCAGGTGGTGGGGCCCGGAGGGCTTCACCGCGCCCGATGCGACACTCGACGTGCGGGTCGGCGGCGCCTGGAGGAGCACGATGGTCGGCCCCAAGGGCGAGGCCAATGTCGTCTCCGGCATCTACCGGGAGATCGCGCCGCCGAAACGCCTGGTGATGACCTGGGCGTGGGAAAGCGACGGCAAGCGCGGCCACGAGACAGTCGTCGAATTGACGTTCGAGCCCGCCGCCAGCGGCACGAGAATGCGTCTGGTGCAGAGCCTGTTCGAGAACGCCGACCAGCGCGACCGGCACAACATGGGCTGGTCGTCGAGCTTCAACGACCTGGAGCGCATTCTTGCATAGCCTGACAATCGCGCGTGACTCTGCCGCCGTTCTCGCCTATATGGCCGACATGATCCGCGCGACCGTCGCCTACACTTTCTGGTTTAGCTATCCGCACATTCCGGCGGAGGCAGGGGCGGGTTTGGTCTGAAGATCGAAAACTGAAAGTCCCGAGAGCCGCCAGCCCACCTGGCGGCTTTTTTGTTGGCCGCCGGCGGGAAAATCCCAAGGAGCACCGCCATGCCTGACGATACCGACGACGTCCGGATCAAGGAAATCAGGGAACTGAGCACGCCGGCCGAGGTGATGCGGGAGTTCCCGCGTACCGACGCCGCAAGCCGCACCGTGACCGCCGCGCGGAAGGCGATCCACGCCATCCTCACGGGCAGCGACGACCGGCTGGCGGTCGTCGTCGGACCCTGCTCGGTCCACGATCCCATCGCCGCCCTCGATTACGCCGCCCGCCTCGCCCACCTCCGCCAGCGCCTCGGAGGGTCGCTGGAGATTGTCATGCGCGTCTATTTCGAGAAGCCACGCACCACCGTCGGCTGGAAGGGACTGATCAACGACCCCGACCTCGACGGCACGTTCATGATCGACAAGGGCCTGAGGGTCGCGCGGGGCCTGTTGCGCGAGATCGCGAATCTCGGCCTGCCGGCCGGCTGCGAGTTCCTCGACATGACCACGCCGCAATACTTCGCCGACCTCGTGTCCTGGGGCGCCATCGGCGCGCGCACGACGGAGAGCCAGGTGCATCGCGAACTCGCCTCCGGCCTCTCCTGCCCGGTCGGCTTCAAGAACGGTACCGACGGCAATGTCCGCATCGCGGTCGACGCGGTGAAGGCGGCGGCCGAGCCGCACTATTTTCTCGCCGTCACCAAGACCGGCCATGCGGCGATCGCCTCAACAGCCGGCAACGAGGACTGCCACGTCATCCTGCGCGGCGGCAGCGGCGGCCCGAACTATGATGCAGAAAGCGTCGATGCCGCTTCCGGGGAACTGGAAAAGGCGGGATTGCCGATGCGCCTGATGATCGACGCCAGCCACGCCAACAGCGGCAAGAAAGCCGAGAACCAGCCGCGCGTGGTGGAGGACGTTGCCCGGCAAATCGGAGGCGGCGACTGCCGCATCATCGGCATGATGGTGGAAAGCCATCTCGTCGCCGGACGACAGGACCTCGTGCCCGGCAAACCGCTCGCCTACGGCCAGAGCATCACCGACGCTTGCGTTGGCTGGGACGCCACGGTCGAGGTGCTGGAACGGCTGGCGGCGGCGGTACAGGAGCGCCGGCGGCCGGCGCGTCGACAGGCAGCGAAAACGCAGACCGCAGCGGGCCTCTGACGACGGATGCGGACGGCGATCCGGGTTCAGGATTGCCGTCGCTTCTCAATGATACCCGCCGGTCGCCCCCTGGCTCACCTTGGCGCGGAAGGTCCAGTATACGAACACGACATAGCCGAGGATGATCGGCAGCATGAAGATCACGCCGATCAGCGTGAATATCTGGCTGTCGGGCACGGCGGCGGTGTCCCACACGGTCAGAGTCGGCGGCACCAGATAGGGGAAGGTCGAGATCCCGAGGCCGACGAACGACAGCACGAACAGCCCGATCACCCCGAGGAACGGCGCCACGTCCCGCCCGCGGTCGAGACCCGACCAGACGAGCCAGCCGAGGGCGGCGGTGACAAGCGGCACGGGCCAGAGGAAATAGATGTTGGGCGTCACGAACCAGCGCGCCGCGATGCGCTCGAACTCGAGCGGCGTCCACAGACTGACGGCGGCGATGAAGACCAGCACGCCGATCAGCAGAACTCGCGACCAGCCGCGCGCCCGCATCGCGATCGGACCATCGGTCTTGGCGACCAGCCAGGTGGCGCCGAGAAGCGCGTAGCCGACGACGAGGCCGACACCGCACAGCAGCGCGAACGGCGTCGCCCAGTCGAACGGCCCGCCGGCGAAATGACCGTCGACGACGGTGATCCCCTGGATAAGGCCACCGAGGATCACGCCTTGCGCGAAAGCGGCGAGCGTCGAGCCGACGAAAAAGGCCATGTCCCACGATCGGTGGCGCGGCTTCGCCACGAAGCGGAACTCGAACGACACGCCGCGGAAGATGAGCGCCAGCAGCATCACGATCACCGGCAGGTAGAGCGCCGGCATGATGACCGCGTAGGCCTTGGGGAACGCCACCCACAGGCCGCCGCCACCCAGAACCAGCCACGTCTCGTTGCCGTCCCAGAACGGCGCCACCGAGTTCATCATCTGGTCGCGCTCGCCTTCGTCGCGCGTGAACGGGAACAGGATGCCGATGCCGAGATCGAAGCCGTCGAGGACGACGTACATGGCCACCGCGACGGCGATCAGGATCGACCAGATGACAGGCAGGTAGAGTTCCAGCATCGCTCTAGCTCCGACCAGCGAAGGCGCCGCCGCCTTCGGCCGCCGAAATTGGCCGGCTGGCGACACCGGCCTCGATCTCCCCCGCTTCTGGCCCGCGGTTGATGAGGCGGTTCATGTAGATGAGACCGGCGGCGAACACGATTCCGTAGACGATCAGGAAAAGCACCAGCGTCGTCGCCACCTCACCGGTGGTGATCGGCGAGACGGAGTCGCTGGTTCGGAGCAGCCCCGTCACCAGCCACGGCTGTCGCCCGACCTCGGCCACCACCCAGCCGGAAAGGATGGCGATGAACCCCGCCGGCCACGACCACGACGCCAGCCGCAGGAACAGCGGCGAGGTCTCGATCCGGCCGCGCCACCATTGCCACGCACCCCACCACGCCAGCGCGATCATCAACAGGCCGATGCCGACCATGATCCGGAAGGCGAAGAACGGCCAGGCCACCGGCGGCCGGTCCTCGGGCGGGAAATCCTTGAGGCCCGGGAACGTGCCGGTGAGCGAATGGGTGATGATCAGGCTGCCGCCGTAGGGGATCGATATCTCGGCGTCGTTGCGCTCGTTCGCCGCGATCGGGAATGGCGAACAGCACCAGCGGCGCCGGCCCCTCGTTCGCCCAGTGCGCCTTCGATCGCCGCGACCTTGGCCGGCTGGTAGTGGGCGGCGTCGAGCCCGTGCTGGTCGCCGATGACGAGTTGCAGCGGCGCCAGCACCGCCGCCATGGCGGTGCCCATCTTCAGCATGGTCATGGCGTGGTCGCCGTGACGGCCCGCGATCAGGTAGCGGGCGCCGGTCGCCACCACCACGAACGCGGTCGTGAGGTAGGCGGCGGTCACCATGTGGGCCAGCCGCCAGCCGAAGGTCGGATTGAAGATCGTGGCCAGCCAGTCGGCCGGATAGGCGACGCCGTCGCGCACCACGTGCCCGGCCGGATATTGCATCCACGAATTGGCCGAGATGATCCAGAAAGCGGACCCGAGCGTGCCGACCGCCACCAGGATCGCCGAGAGCACGTGCAGCCACGGCGGCACCCTCTGCCAGCCGAACAGCATGACGCCGAGGAACGTCGCCTCGAGGAAGAAGGCCGTCAGCACCTCGTAGCCGATCAGCGGGCTGACGACGTTGCCGACCACCTCCGAGAAGCGGCTCCAGTTGGTGCCGAACTGGTAGGACAGGACGATGCCGGAGACGACGCCCATGGCGAACGACACCGCGAAGATGCGCGTCCAGAAGCGCGCCAGCGTGCGGTACCGCTCCAGCCCCGTGCGCCGCCACATGACCAGCAGCGTGGCGATAAAGGCCGACAGGCCGATCGTGAAGGTCGGGAAGATGATGTGGAAGGCGACGGTAAAGGCGAATTGCAGCCGGGAGAGGAATTCTGCGCTCAGTTCCATTGGGCGGCCTTCCGATTGATCCGACTCGCTTCGGGCGCAAGCATAGGAACTGCGCTTTCTCCCGCGCAACCCTGCCACGCAGGTCCTTCCTTTGGCAAAAGCGAAGGCAAGTGGCTTTGATCAGGATCAACCGATGGTCAGTCGGGCCGCGGGCGCGGGCCCCGCGTTTCAAGCGGCCGGCGGCCTCAGCGGCTTGAGACTGAAGCTCTCGCCGGCGCGGATGGTACCGGGCTTCTCCACCGAGACGACGAGCCCGCGCTTGTGGCGGGCCTTTTGCGGGAACAGGAGGTCGAGCCCCTCGCGGTCAGGGAAATGGCGAGCGATCGACGCCCCGGCCGTGCGGCAGGGCCCGTTCTCATCTTCCACCGCGATGGTGACGCCGCCGGTGAAGAACAGCTTCATCCCGGGCGGCAACTGGGTGAGCCCGGCGATCCCGGAGACCACCACGTTGGCGCCGATCCACCCCGGGTCGAGTGTCGACAGACCCATCGCGGCGGCGACCTGCGCCAGTTCCTCTTCGCTGACGATGGTGAGCTGACGGTCGTTGCGGATTTCGGTGCCGCGCGGATACCACGGCTCGCGCGAAGTCGACGGACGCGTGAAACCGGCGTGGATATCGCCGACGATGCCGCCGAAATCGAGGGTGAGCGTTTCCACCGGGCGGCTGATGAAGTCGCCGCCGTCGGCGATGAGGCAGGCGACCACCGTGCCGGTCAATGGTTGCGGGCTATGCATGGTATTCTCCCGGCGAAAGATTAGCCGAATCGAGCCCCGAGGTCAGACGCGATCTCTGTGGGCCTGAAGAAAGTCCCATGCAACCCGCGAACCAAGCGACTGAGATGGATCGAAAGGACGTCGACAGGGTCATCGGCTTCACCGACGCGGCGCTGGCGATCACCATTACGCTGCTGATGCTCGACATCCGCCTGCCGCAGCCAGCGGATGGAATGAGTGACGGCGAGCTATGGGCGGCGCTTCTCGCCATCTGGCCGCGTTATCTCGCCTACTTCATCAGTTTCGTGGCGATCGGCATCTTCTGGATCAGCCATCGCGGGAAGTTCCGCTGGATCGTCCGCGCCGACGGCGCCCTTGTCTGGCTGAATATCCTCTTCCTGCTTTGCCTCGGCCTGATCCCGTTCGTCACCGGCCTCATCGCCGACAACCCCGGCAGCGTCGCCACCATGGTCTACGCCGCGGTGATGTCAGCCAACTCGGCTCTCATGGCTGCCCTGTGGGTCTACGCGACTCGTGCCGGGCTTGTGGCACCGGCACTTCCCGCCAACGAATCGCGCCGCATCTACTGGCGCAGCATGTATGGTGTACTCGTCTTCGGCACGTCCGTCGTTGTCGCCTGGTTCCAGGCCGACGTCGCCAAGTTCATGTGGCTACTGCTTTTGCTCCGCCCGCTGATGTCCGGTCGGCGAAAGTCTGCGCCTCCCCGTGGCTGACCTTGCTGCACAACTGACGGCGAGGCCCCTCGCCACTGCGATCGGCCTCGCCGTCGCATGGGTCGTCGTCGCCGACGGTGGCTTCCTGTTGACGCACGCAGCCCTGCCCGGCGTGCTGCCGCTCGCCGCCGCCATCGTTCCGCTGGCGATCCTCGCCATCCTCGTTGCCATCCTGTTGACGGCGGCGCGCTGGTGGACGGAGGCCGGCGTCAACGGCCCGCGCCAATGGCGCGAGCTTCACCTGCTCGCGCTTCCCACCGCGCTCACCCTCCTGCCGTTCGCCGGCGGGATCAACCGCGAGCCGGTCCTCGGGATACCTCTCCTCCTCATCGGCTACGCGCTCACCGGCTTTGCGGAAGAGGCGTTCGCGCGCGGACTGCTGCTACGCGTACTACGACCGTCGGGGCCCGTACGAGCGGTCATTGTCTCATCGCTGCTCTTCGGGCTGATGCACCTCGGCAACGTGCTGATCCGCGGCAACCCGGCGATCATTGCCGCGCAGGCGGTCGGCGCCGCGTGCTTCGGCGCCGGCTACGCGGCGCTGCGGCTGAGGACCAACACAATCTGGCCGCTGATGGTCCTGCACATGCTCACCGACCTCTTCCTGCGCCTGGGCGCCCTCGCCACCATCCCGACCGCCGTCGCCCAGGATGTCATCCTCCTCGCCTACGCCGCATACCTGATGCGCGCGCCCGCCGCCAATCGGGACTAGCAGAACACCCTCACGCCCGCGCGAACTGCTTGTACTTGACCCGGCGGTGGTTTACCGCCTCCTGGCCCAATCGGCGAACCTTGTCGGCCTCGTATTCCTCGAAGTTGCCCTCGAACCATTCAACATGGCTGTCGCCCTCGAAGGCGAGCATGTGGGTGGCGAGCCGGTCGAGGAACATGCGGTCGTGCGAGATGATGACGGCGCAGCCGGCGTAATCTTCCAGCGCGTCCTCCAGCGCCGCCAGCGTCTCGGTATCGAGGTCGTTGGTCGGCTCGTCGAGGAGCAGCACGTTGGAGCCGGCCTTCAGGAGCTTGGCGAGGTGGACGCGGTTCCTCTGCCCGCCCGACAGCGAGCCCACCTTCTGCTGCTGGTCGCCGCCCTTGAAGTTGAACGCGCCGACATAGGCGCGTGAATTCATCTCCCGTTTTCCCAGACGGATGATGTCCTGGCCGTCGGAAATCTCCTCCCACACCGTCTTGTTCGGCGAGAGGTCGTCGCGGCTCTGGTCGACGTAGCCGAGGTGAACGGTCTCGCCGAGTTTGATCGAGCCGGCATCCGGCTTCTCCTGGCCGGTGATCATGCGAAACAGCGTCGTCTTGCCGACTCCGTTGGGACCGATGACGCCAACGATACCGCCCGGCGGCAGCTTGAACGTGAGGTCATCGATCAGCAGACGTTCGCCATAGGCCTTCGACAGGTTCTCGATCTCGATAACGAGGTCGCCGAGCCGCTCGCCCGGCGGGATGATGATCTGGGCCGTTCCCGGCGCCCTCTCCTCGTTGCGCTGCACCAGTTCGTCGTAGGCCCTGATGCGCGCCTTCGATTTTGCCTGCCGGGCGCGCGGAGAGGCCGCGATCCACTCGCGCTCCGCAGAGAGTGCTCGCTCGCGCGCCGCGTCTTCCCTGCCCTCCTGCGCGAGGCGCTTCGCCTTCTTGTCGAGATAGGCCGAGTAGTTGCCCTCGTAGGGAATGCCGCGGCCGCGGTCCAGTTCGAGAATCCAGCCGGTGACGTTATCGAGGAAGTAGCGATCGTGGGTGACGATCAGGATTGCGCCCGGATATTCGCGCAAGTGCTTCTCCAGCCACGCCACCGTCTCGGCGTCGAGATGGTTGGTCGGCTCGTCGAGGAGCAGCAGGTCGGGCTGACGGAGCAGCAGTTGGCAGAGCGCCACGCGGCGCCTCTCGCCGCCTGAGAGTTTCGTCACGTCGGCGTCGTCCGGCGGACAGCCGAGCGCATCCATCGCCTGCTCCACCTTCGAATCGAGGTCCCACAGGTTCTGCGCGTCGATCTGGTCCTGGAGCTTCGCCCCCTCCTCCGCCGTCTCGTCGGAGTAGTTCATCATCAGTTCGTTGTAGCGGTCGAGGATCGCCTGCTTGCCCGCGACACCCTCCATGACGTTGCCGCGCACGTCCTTGGCCGGGTCGAGCTCCGGCTCCTGCGGCAGGTAGCCGACCGTCGCCCCCTCCGCCAGCCACGCCTCCCCGCCGAATTCCTTGTCGAGCCCGGCCATGATCCTCAGCACCGTCGACTTGCCGGCACCGTTCGGCCCCAGCACACCGATCTTGGCGTCCGGGTAGAACGACAGGTTGAGGTTCTCGATGACCTTCTTGCCACCGCTGTAGGCCTTGGTCAGACCCTGCATGTGGTAGATGAACTGGCGTGCCATAGGGTCTCCGCGGATTCGCCGCCCGGGTTAACCGGGCAATGTCTTTTCGTGATGTAGTGAAGTCGCGGCCTATCTAGTGGATGGCGGGGCCGGCCGCAATCGCCCGGCGCCGCCGGGATGACAGGAATCCGCCGGCAGAAGCACGGAAACCCATGCTAGGATTTCGCATGCGCCCTCCCATGGCAGCCGGAAGCCGCGCGCGCCCGGGCATTTCCGCTCGTGCGGGTGGCGCTGTGGCTGATCGCGGTCGGCATCGGCGTCGGCGCGCTTGCCCAGGGCCGGCCGGAGTCCGGCACCGCCCTCGTCTTCGAGATCGACGGCGCCATCGGCCCGGCGACCGCCGACTACATCACCCGCGGCCTCGACGACGCAGCGACCCGCGGCGCCGGCCTCGTCATCATCCGCATGGACACCCCCGGCGGCCTCTCCACCTCCATGCGCGACATCATCCAGGCGATCCTCGCCTCGCCGGTACCGGTTGCCACCTACGTCGCCCCATCCGGCGCGCGTGCGGCGAGCGCCGGCACGTACATCCTCTACGCCAGCCACATCGCCGCCATGGCGCCCGGCACCAACCTCGGCGCCGCCACCCCGATCTCCATCGGCGGCGGCCTGCCGTTCGGCGGCGGCGGCCAAGGCGGCGATCAGGGCAAGGACCAGAACGGCAGCGACAAGAATGCAAACGGCAACGCCAACCCCGCGGCGCCGTCCAACACCGAGGAAGCGAAGTCGGTCAACGACGCGATCGCCTACATCCGCTCGCTGGCGGAACTGCGCGGCCGCAACATCGACTTCGCCGAGAAGGCGGTGCGCGAGGCCGCCACCATGTCGGCAAGCCAGGCGGCCGCCGCCAACGTCGTCGACTTCATCGCCACCGACCTCCCGACCTGCTCGCCAAGGCCGACGGCCGCACCGTCACCGTCAACGGAAAGCCGGTGACGCTGGCGACCGCCGGCCTCACCCTCGTGACGGTTTCACCGGACTGGCGCACGCGGCTCCTCTCGGCGATCACCGACCCGAACATCGCCGTCCTGTTCATGACCATCGGCATCTACGGTCTGATCTTCGAGTTCCTCAATCCCGGCACCGTGCTTCCCGGCACCATCGGCGCCATCTCGCTGCTGATCGGCCTCTACGCGCTGGCGGCTCTGCCGGTGAACTTCGCCGGCGTCGCCTTCATCGTCCTCGGCGGGGCGCTGATGGTGGCGGAGGCCTTCGCGCCGTCCTTCGGCGCGCTCGGCATCGGCGGCGTGGTGTCGCTTGCCTTCGGCCTGACCATCCTTATCGACACCAAAGTGCCCGAGTTCACCATCGCCTGGCCGGTGATCGCCGCCATCGTGGTGGCGAGCCTCGCGTTCGTCTTCCTGATCGTCCCGATCGCCGTTCGCGCCTACCGGAGCAAGGTCGTCACCGGTCGCGAGCAGATGATCGGCGCCCGCGGCGAGGTGCTCGACTGGCACGGCCACCACGGCGAAGTCTTCGTCCACGGCGAGCGCTGGCAGGCGTCATCGTCAGCGCGGCTGGCAAAGGGCAAGGTCGTCCGCGTCACCGCCCTCGACGGCCTCAAGCTCACCGTCGAGCCCGACCCGGGCGAACCAACCTGAAAGAGAGGTCACCATGCTTACCGGCAGCCTGACGTTCCTGATCGTCCTCGCCTTCCTGGTGATCGCCTTCCTGGCGAGTGCCATCCGCATCCTGCGCGAGTACGAGCGCGCCGTCTTTTTCACCCTCGGCCGCTTCACCGGCGTCAAGGGGCCGGGCCTGATCATCATGATCCCCTACATCCAGCAGATGGTGCGCGTCGACCTGCGCGTGCGCGTCCTCGACGTGCCGAGCCAGGACGTCATCAGCCGTGACAACGTCTCGGTCAGCGTCAACGCGGTCGTCTACTTCCGCGTCATCGATCCGGAGAAGGCGACCATCCAGGTCGAGAATTTCATGCAGGCGACCAGCCAGATCGCCCAGACCACGTTGCGCTCCGTCCTCGGCAAGCACCAGCTCGACGAGATGCTGTCGGAACGCGACAAGCTCAGCCACGACATCCAGCAGATCCTCGATTCCCACACCGACGCCTGGGGCATCAAGGTCGCCAACGTCGAGATCAAGAACGTCGACATCAACGAATCGATGATCCGCGCCATCGCCCGCCAGGCCGAGGCCGAGCGCGAGCGCCGCGCCAAGGTCATCAACGCCGAAGGCGAACAGCAGGCGGCGGCGAAACTGCGGAAGCCGCGGAAATCCTGAGCGCCCGGCCGGAAGCGATGCAGCTTCGCTACCTGTCGACCCTCAACATCATCGCCGGCGAGAAGAACTCGACCATCGTCTTCCCCTTCCCGATGGAGCTCGGCCGCTGGCTTGCCGACAGCGCTGAGAAGGCGGCGAAGAAAGACTAGATGGCGCCAGCGACCGTCACCATCGCGACCTGCGGCAGCGTCAACGTCGACATCACTGCGTTCTGCCACCGCCTGCCGCGTCCCGGCGAGACGGTGATGGGCGACCGCTACACGATCTCGCTCGGCGGCAAGGGAGCCAACCAGGCCGTCGCCGTCGCCCGGCTCGGCACGCCCTCCGTTCTCATCGGCCGCACCGGCACCGATGAATTCGGCGCCTTCGCGCGCGGCCGCCTGACCGAATTCGGGGTCGACCTCGACCTTCTCACTGCCGATCCGCAGGCACCGACCGGCGTCGCGGTGATCGACGTCGACGCCACGGCGGAAAACACCATCGTGGTGATCGGCGGCGCCAACATGGCGATCGACACCACCGACACGGACCGTGCCGCGGCAATGCTCCGACGCGCCCGCGTCCTGCTGTTGCAGCTCGAAACGCCGATGACCGCGAACCTGGCCGCAGCGGCCGCGACGCGCTCCGCCGGCGGACTGGTCATCCTCGATCCGGCGCCGGTGCCCGCAGGCGGCCTTGACGATCACGTGCTCGGCGCCGTCGACATCGTGACGCCCAACGAGACCGAGACCGAGGCGCTGGTGGGCATCCGGCCCACCTCGGCCGAGGAAGCGGCCGCGGCCGCCGCGCGTCTCATCGCGCGCGGCGTTCGCACCGCCATCGTCAAGATGGGCGTCCGCGGCGTCTTCTTTCGCGGTCCCGATGGCAACGGGTTCGTGCCACCGTTTCCGGTGACGGCGGTGAACAGCGTCGGCGCCGGCGATTGCTTCAACGGCGGCCTTGCGGTGGCGCTTGGCCGCGGCGACCGACTTCCCGATGCGATGCGCTTCGCTGCCGCCTGCGGCGCGCTTGCCGCTACCGGCCCTGGCGGGGCCGGCTCCGCCCCGACGCTCGCGGCGGTCGAAGCGATGTTGGAAGCGCATCGCCACGAGGCATAGGAGGGCGACTGCCGCATAACGGCGCATCGCTTGACCTTGGCGGGATCGCGGCGCCTACTTGCGTCAAATGACACCTGTCGAGACCCAATTCGAGCGTCTGGCGGGGCAATGACCGCCGGCGATATCGAATCTCCAGCGGCGAGACCGCCAAAACGGCTGCGGTTTGATCGCTACGTCCTGGATTTGGATCGCGGCTGCCTTCTTCATGACGACACCGAAATTGCGCTTCGGCCAAAAACCTTCGCCGTCCTTGAATGCCTGGTGGAGAATGCCGGTCGCCTCGTCTCGAAGGACGAGATTTTTGCGTCGGTCTGGCCGGGCCTCGCCATCACGGACGATGTGCTGGTGCAAAGCGTCGGCGAACTGCGGCGCGCGCTCGGCAACGATGGGCCGCGCCTGATCAAGACAATTCCGCGCCGCGGCTACCGGCTTGAACCCGATGTCTCCGATGTTCGGCCCGCACGATCGCCCGCTGCCCAATCTCTCCCCGACAATCGGCGCGGCCCGGCCGCTCGCCTGGTGGGCCAGCGCATCCAACGGCGCGCGCGTTGCCGCGGTTGTTCCGGTCGCCTTCGCGTGCCTGCTGGTTGCGGCGGCGTTTTGGTTCGGCCTTGGGTTTCTCACCAGGAGCCCGGTGGCCGGCGGCAGGCCAGCGATCGCATTTCTCCCCCTCGTCGACCAAAGCGGCGATGCTGGGCACGCGTACTTCGCCGATGGATTGACCGAGGACATCATAAACGGGCTGGGGCGGTTTTCGGCGCTCACCGTCATGTCGTGGAACGCGGTCTCTCCCTACAAGGGAAAGGCAGGCAAACCCACAGGAGGTCGGCCGCGATCTGGCCGTCGGTTATCTGGTCGAAGGAAGCGTTCTTCAGGCCGGCGACCACGTGCGCGTGGACGCACAGCTCGTCGACACCGCTCGAGGGCAGGTGCTTTGGTCCGGGCGTTTCGACGACGCGCTGGCGGACGTCTTTGCGCTGCAGGATGAAATCACCACGCAATTGGTCAGAGCTCTGGCGATCCGCGTGTCACAGATCGAACAACGCCGGGTCTTCGCGAAGCCGACGGGAAATCTCGAAGCCTATGACTACGTGCTTCGCGCCCGACCGGCCCTGCAGCGTCCGACGCGGGCAAGCAACGTCGAGGCTCGCACGCTGCTCAAACACGCCATCGCGCTCGATCCGAACTACGCGGCCGCCTATGCGGCGCTCGCCGAGACTTACTACACCGACACCTCGATGGGCTGGACGGAATCCCCGTCCGACTCCCTTGGCCGCGCGGAGGAATTGGCCCTCGATGCGTTGAGCCTCGACGCTTCCGAAGTGCCTGCTCACGTCCTCCTCGCACGCATCGACATTCTTCATCAGAACTACCAGCAGGCCGAGCAGGAAACCGAACTCGCCATCGCCATCAATCCCAACGATGCCGAAAGCCTGGCCGGCCGCGGCAACGTGTTGATGTGGCTGGGGCAGACCGATGCGGCGATCGATGAATTGGAGCAGGCGCAGCGGATCGATCCCGATCTCGGGCCGATCGACCGCTTCGCGCTCAGCCTCGCCTACTATTTGAAGGGGCGCTACGACGACGCCATCGAGCAGGCCGAACTCAATCTCCGCGACACCAGCGAGCGCGAGCTTCAGCCTTGTCGTCCTCGCGGCTGCGTACGCCAGGCAGAATCGTCCGGAAGACGCCGCGCGCGTCGCGGCCCTGATACGCCGCTCGGACCCGACCTTCGACGCGAAAGAGTTCGGGACGAAGTTTCTAAGCCCGGCCGATCTCGACCGTCTGCGCGAAGGACTCAGCGCCGCCGGCCTCTACCCCGCCGCGACAGACCCGCCGACGCCCGAGCCAATGACCCCTATTGCGGGATGAGAGAGCGGTTCTGGTTCGCCTTGCTGATGTTTCCGGCAAGATCTTGCCGGAAGAGATCAGGACCCACCGGCTTCTCGAATATGTAAAGCTTGCCGTCGCTGATGAGCCAGTTCTCCGGGTCGGCCTGGTGGAGCTCGCCGCGGGTGAGCGCCATGGCACAGAACTTCGAGAACTGCGGCGCGTAGTGCACGGGATCGGCCTCGAAAAGCTCCCTGTCGGCCGCGCTCGCGAACAGGTAGCGCTGCTCGTCCCATTCGTACGCGATGTCCGGCAGGCCCCGCGTCGGCCGCCCGACGGTGAAATAGGCGACCGGGTCGTAGCCCTTGATCGCCAGCGGCGCCTCGATCGCAGCGAGGGATCGCGATGCCGTCGCCAGGGTCGAACCTGCCGCGATCAGGGCCGGCCCAAGCACGACATTTCGGCGCGAGATATCCGCCATGGCAGAACCCTTCGTTTTCGCCGAGCCTTCATCCGCCGGCTCGACCCGACGCGGAAGGCGCCCGCCGCAAGCGGCGGTGAAACCGAGTGTAGCCCGGTCGGGCCAGGTCCGCCTTTCAAATTTCGGCGATCTTTCGCCCTTTCCTTCGGCTTCCTTCGTTACCCCTCCGCCCGCCCCGTCTAGCGTGCCGTCGCAAATGCCCATCCAGGAGGAGCCCGACGATGAAAACAAAGATATCCGACATCCCGCGCATTGCCCTTGTGGCGCTTTCGATGTGTTCAGCGGGCCTCCTGTTCGCGACCCCGACGGCGGCGGCTGACCAGAAATTCGTGATTACGCCGGTGGTCGAGAAGAAGATCGCTCAGCTTCCGGACGGACCGCTTTACTGGCAGCTAGAGAATTTCCCTACACTGGCCGAGGCCGAGGCGGCCGCGGGACCAACCAGCCTGGCCGCTGACGTCGAAGGCAAGGTTTGGCTCTTCACCCTTGGTGCGAAGGGTGCCCCGACGCACGGCGGCACAATGGTCGTCGAAGTCGGGCCCGTGACCCGCGTCACGGCGCCCGAATATCTGCTGCGCATCAACAATGCGGTCGCGCCGGCGGGAACCCACACCTCGACGCACACGCATCCGGGCTCCGAAGCCTTCTACCTGCTTGCCGGCCAGCTCAGCCAAAAGACCCCGCGTGGCGTGGCCGTTGTCGAGGCCGGCGGAACGATGCCTGGGCTTGGCCCCGCAACGACCATGGAAGTCTCCAGCACCGGCACGGCCGACCTCCACGCCCTGGTCATGTTCATCGTGGACGCAACACAGCCGTTCTCGTCGCCGGCGCACTTCGACTGACGGGATGGGCCGCAAACGGCGGGATGACACTTCAACTTCGAGCGCTACCGAGAATATCGGCCGCGACTTTTCAAACAGGGGCACGAAAATGACGACAAGTCAGCTCGGAAAGACGGCTTTGTGCCTGAGCGCGGCAGCGGTCTGGGCTTACGCTGCGTTGCCCGCGATGGCGCAAGATCAGGATGCGCTGGTCAAACGCGGCGCCTATCTCGCCAACGGCGTGGCCTCGTGCGCCAACTGTCACAACACACGCGCGCCTGATCTGTCGTTCGTGCCCGGCATGGACTACGCCGGCGGCTTCAAACTCGTCTTTCCGGGATTCACCGCCTATTCGGCCAACATCACGCCCGACAGGGAGACGGGCATTGGCGACTGGACCGATGAACAGATCATCACGGCGATACGGGAAGGTAAGGACAAGGATGGCGACATCATCTTCCCGCCGATGCCGGTCGCCATCTACAACAACATGTCGGACGACGACGTGAAGGCGATCGTCGCCTACCTGCGCACGCTGACACCGATCCACAACGAAGTGCCCGAGTTCGACGTGGAACGTTCCGCAGCATGCAATGCCGCCGGCCAAGGGCCTTCCGGCACCGCCGAAGTCCGACACGGTCGCCTATGGCGGCTATCTCGTGAACGCGCTTGGCTACTGCCTGGAGTGCCATACCCCGCCCGACGCCAACGGAGCGACCGACGTAGCGCACCGTCTCGGAGCCGGCGGCAGGGAAATACAGCTCGCCCCGGGCAAAGTCGTGCGCACCGCCAACATCACGCCCGACCCGGAAACCGGCATCGGCAAGTGGAGCGACGACGACATCAAGAAGGCGCTGACCGAGGGAAAGACGCCGGCCGGGGGACACGTTTCGCCGCCGATGCCCTATCCCTTCCTGAAGAACATGACCGACGAGGATCTCGACGCGGTGGTCGCCTACATCCGCACCATCCCCGCGATCAACAACAAGGTCGAACGCACCGAATTCCAGATGAAGGCGTTCCCCTGATCGCGTAGCGCCGAGTGCCCGGTTCTTCGACTACATGCCCCCGGACGAACCCGAACGCACCGTGGCGGCAACCGGCCGGCCGGCGGTGGCAACGTAGCGCGTCAGCATGGCGATCGCCGCGATGGTGGCAGCGTAGGCGACAAGCTGCATGGCGGTCGGCCGGTCGATATAGCCGACGAGCGTGTGAAGTAGCAGGCCCAGCATGCTCGTCTGCGACAGAATACCCGACGTATCCCAGATCTGATTTGACCAAAGCGTCAGCACGCCGGCGGCGTTGAGGTAGAAGACCGCCTGTGCGGCGAGTCCCGCCGCGATCAGCGTGATCAGCCAACCAGTGACCTTGAAGATGTACCGCTGCGGAATGATGACGAGGCCGAGGTAGGACAGTCCGGTCACAACCGCGCCGCCGAGAACGCCCAGCACGCCACCTGCAAGCAGCGAAAGGCCGGACACTCCCGAGAGCACCACGCCATAGAGGAAGAGCACCACCTCCGAGCCCTCCCTCAGCACCGCGATGCCGCAGACCACCGCCAGCGCCGTAAGTGGCCGGGCACCGCTCGCCACCGCCTGGCCGACGCTCTTCACCTCCGCCGCGAGTTCGCGGCCATGCTTGGCCATCCACGCGTTGTGCCAGGCAAGCATGCCCACGGCGATGATCAGAATGGCCGCGTTGAACACCTCCTGTCCGTAGCCGGAGAAGAAAGCAGGCGATCGCGCCGGCGAACACCGCCACAACGCCGGCGCCCGCGAGGCCCGCTGCTACGCCGCCGGCGATCCAGAGTCCGCGCGAAGCAACCCCGCGCGTTGCGGCGAGCACGATGCCGACGATCAGGCCGGCCTCGATGACCTCACGCAGAACGATGATGAATGCGCTCGCCACGTTGCTCCTACTCCGCCGTCACCACGCCCCGCGCCGTCGTCTGGTTGAACTCGCCGATGTACAGATACGAACCCGCCTCCAGCGGCCCGAACTGCACCTTCGCCTTCGAACCGCCGATCACGACCTTCTCGACCTTCAGCTCCGCCGACTCGAATTCCTCCGGCGTCGGGTCCTGGTTGTCGACCGTCAGGATGACGCGCACGCCGGCCGGCACCTTGATCTCCATCGGGCTGAAGACGTGGTCCTTGATCACCACGGTGGTCTCGAACTCGTCCGCCGCCAGCGCCGGCGACACCGCCGCGACCGTACCCGCCACGGCGGCGGCAGCCATGCAGTCTCGTCAATTTCATCATCCAGCTCGCACGTTCAGCCGTTCGGAGTGCCCATGTATAGGTTCGGCGCGCCCGTCCGCAACCGTCCAGTTGGTCGCAGCATCGCAGCATAAGTCTTTGTAACTATTCTAATTCTGGAGCCGCCCCGTAACCGGTTGATCGATCGCTCCGACCCCCCTCTGCCGCCGGCCACGACGGTCGACTTCACGTTTTCGTGAGCGGACGCACGCCGACCTCAGGCGGCGGGCGCCTGCGCCTTCAACAGCGCCTTCAGGTCAGCGCCTATCATCGGCCACCACCGCGATCGGCGGCGAGATACCGGCGCCGATCAGCCGCCGGCCGACCACGTGATCGGACGCGCGGTTGACGGAGTCGATCGCCACCAGCCGGTCGCCGGCGTAGTGAAAGACCGAGAAGTGGCCGTCATCGGGCCGCCCGCGCAGCACGCTCTGCGTCGCATCGCCCGACAACCCGACCATCTGCAGCTTGACGTCGCCCTGGTCGGACCAGAACCACGGCACGTCGCGGTAGGGCTTGCGCTTGCCGGCGAGGGTCGCCGCCGCGATCTTGCCCTGGTCGACGGCGTTCTGCACCAACTCCAGCCGAATGCGCTTTCCCGTTTCCCAGTGCACGAAGGATGCGCAGTCGCCGATGGCGAGAATGCGCGGGTCGCTGGTTTCGGTGAAGTCGTTGACGAGGATGCCGTTGTCGACGTCGAGGCCGGCAGCTGGTGGCAAGCTCGAGGTTGGGCACGACACCGATGCCGAGGACCGCGATGTCGGCGGCGATGGGGGCGCCGCCGGCCGGCTCGACCGCGACGACACGGCCCGCCTCCCCGACGATGCGGCCGACCGGCGTCTGCAGAACGCACGTCCGTGCCCCATCCGCGATGAAGGCGGAGAAAGTGAGCCGAGATCTCCGGCGCCACGACGCGACCCATCAGCCGGTCGGCGGCCTCAAGGACCGTGACGGTCTTGCCGAGGAGGCGCGCGGTGGCGGCGATCTCGAGGCCGATGAAACCGCCGCCGACGACAACCACGTTGGCCGCGGCGTGGAGCGCGGTCCGCAGCTGACGCGCGTCGGCGGCGTTGCGCAGCGTGAAGACGCCGTCGAGGTCGATGCCGGGGACGGGCGGCAGCCGCGGGCGGGCGCCGGTGGCGATGACCAGCACGGTCGAAGGGAACGGACTCGCCGTCGGCGAGCGCGAGCCTCTGGCCGGCGCGGTCGATGGCGCTCACCTCGACGCCGCGGCGGAGCGCGATGGCGTTCTTTTCGTAGAAGGACTCCGGCCGAAGCGGCAGCAGGTCGTGGGCGGGATCCTTGAGGAAGGCCTTGGAGAGCGGCGGGCGCTGATAGGGCACATCGTGCTCGGCGGTGATGAGCGTCAGCCGGCCGTCGTAGCCCTCGCTGCGCAGACTGGCGGCGGCCTGCGAGCCGCCGTGCCCGCCGCCGATAATGACAATTCCATTCTCGTACATGCCCGATCCCGCAAGCGAAGCTGGTGGGCCCGGCAGGATTCGAACCTGCGACCAGACCGTTATGAGCGGCCGGCTCTAACCGCTGAGCTACGGGCCCCGAAAAAGCGCGGGTTGGGATATACAGGAAAGCGGCCGGCGGACAAATGCGCGCACGCGCAAGACGACCCAGAGGGAGAGAAAACCGATGAAAGCCCCGATCCACGCCTTGATCGCCGCGCTCGCCGCAGCGCTTCTGGTCACGCCCGCCCTCGCCCAGCAGGGCCAGGGTTCGGACAGCGGGGCAGCGGACCTCCGCCGGCGCCGTCGGCCAGCGGGCTCCGGGACCGGGCGGCGCCGGCGGTACGCGGCGGGCCAGACGTCCATCCTGGAGGCGACGGCGACGGCCACGTGATGGTCACCCCCGACATCGCCATCGTCACCATCGGCGTCGTCACCCGCGGCGCCACCGCGAGCGCCGCGCTCGGCGACAACAGCCAGAACCTCAACGCCGCGATCGCCGCGATCAGGGCGGCCGGCGTCGCCGACAAGGACATCGCCACCTCCGGCTTCGCCGATGAACCCGCTCTACCAGCCGCTCCGCGACGGCGGGCCCGACGCCGGGCCGCCGCGCATCACCGGCTACGAGGTGTCGAACACCGTGCGCGTCACCATCCGCGACATCGCCACCTCCGGCGACCTGCTGGACAAGGTGACCGCAGGCCGGCGCCAACCAGGTGAACGGCATCGCCTTCGACGTCGCCGACCGCACCACCGCCGAGGACAAGGCGATCGAGGCGGCGATCACGGAGGCGAAGCGCCGCGGCCGGCTGATGGCGGATGCGGCCGGCGTGACGCTCGGGCAGGATGCTGTCGGTGCACGCATCGACCGGCGGCGGCCCGACCCCGATGTTCGCGCGCCTGGCGGCCGCCGCGCGCCGACGCCGGTGATGCCCGGCGAGCAGGCGGTGACCGCCAACGCCTCCATCACCTGGGAGATCGCGGAGGAGTAGGCGCGCGCCGCCTCTCCCCGCCACACCCCGCTTTCCCCGCGATCGGCGGGTGATCCAGGGATTTGGGTCGGCTCCGCCGAAGAAGTCTTCCGCTCTCGTCCCCGATCACGCGATGCGGCTTCGCCGCACGCGGTCGGGGATGAGCGGAGATGAGGCTTCACCGGCGCGCACCTCCACGTTCCCGCGAGCGGAGTCCGCTCCGGGGTTTGATGTCCCTCCTCTCGTTTCCCTTCGTAACGAAGGGGGTGGCGGGCGCTCATGGAACACCAGACCGGGTAGTCCGATAGGTGGCGCTTCACCAGCGCCCGCCGCGGTGGTTTTTGGCACCCGGCCTTGCAGGGGGATCGTGGGCAGGCGGCGGCCTCGTCGCGGCACACAGCCGTCCTGCTTCCGCCCGCCGGTTTCCCGGCGGCGCGGGCCCACGTACCCTTTGCCCTGCCATCCACTGCGCCTGGGCGACCGGCTTTCACCGGCATTCGGGTCCGGAACCTCACGGCGGCCGCTTGCGAGGCGCCCGCCATGACACCGCACCCCGCCCCACGCTGAAGACGCCTCAGAGCGCGCCCCTTTGCGGGCGAGGATGGCGACGATTATCGGGGCGGTTCCGGAAGCGGGGATAACTTTTTTTCCGGGGGCGTTTTGGCGGGGGTGAAACGGGGGAGTTATCCCCGCTACTCCTCTTCCGCGAGCAGAGCTCGCGCGCCGGCGATTCCGGAGCGAAGGCAGTCCGGGAATCGATTCGCCGACGCGGATTGACCCTCGGACGCACCGGCATTTCGCCCGCGGGCTCGACCCAGCGCTCCAGTACCGCGAGAGGTGAAAAATCACCGCGGGCCGCGGGAGCCGACGCTTTCCAGGAGCGGCCTGTCGACGTCCGGCTGCTCGAACCAGCAGGGCGCGCGCGGGGCGACGCAGCGGCGCGCGCGGCGGCAGACGACCCGGCTGCACGCGAGCCAGAGGCTGAGGTGATCGGCGCGGGCGCGCCGGCCGAGGTAAGGATCGTCCGGCGCGGGCTTGGGGAATTCGAGCGGCGGCGCGGCAAGCTTCGGAACGAAGCGCTCCTCGTTCGGGTCCGGCGGCGGACGCGAGCGGCGGGGTTTGGGCAGGTCGGTCATGGGTCAGGTCTCCAAAGCCGCCCGAAGGGCGGCGCCTCGGCCATGATCTCATGGGGATGGGGGGTGGGGATAAGCTTCTTGGAGGTTGAAGAACGGCATAGTTCGCAGCATTCTGGTTGAAACTCGGGAGGCAACCGATGGACCGACCTTTCAATCTCGAACAAATTCAGAAGTTCGCACAAGCAAAGCGGCCAATACGAGAAGCAGATCAAGCGCCTAATCGAAACCGGCAAAACGGTAGATTGCATAGAGAAGGCCGTCCGGGATGCACTTGCAAACCTCTCCGAAACGCAGCGCCGATCATTCGTTATCTACGGCGAACCGCAGAGCGGCAAAACGGAGATGATGATCTGCCTGAACAAGCCAAACTGCTGCATCACGGCGCACCTTCATCCTCCACCTCCTCAACGATAGCGTCGATCTTCTCGGACAAGAACCTTCGGGCGGTTCCAGAAATCCGGCCTCGCACCTTCCGCTAAAAACTTCAGCGAAATACTAGACCCCGCCGTCAAATACAGTCGCGAACGCACGTCGTGTTCTGCAAAAAAAACGGCAAAGACCTTGCAAAGCTAATCGAAAAAATTGGCGTTCTCAAAAAACATCGTCGTTATCGACGACGAAGCTGATCATTCGCTTCCCCAAATTCAAAAATTAATAAAAACGAAAAGACGCCGATAAACAAACTTATTTCGACCATAATCGGAGAAACCGGAGATTATATTGGCGTTACAGCTACGCCAGCTCGGCTTGATCTAAACAATACATTTGACAACGATAGCAACCTGTGGGTCGATTTTCCCCCACGACCGCTATACAGGCCAAGACGTGTTGTTTCCTCTGAGAGAACAACGAAGTCTCGCGAACTTAAATATATTCTCACGCCCATGCCTGAGAGCGTGTTTGAGAAGGGGATTCCCAGCGTGACTGTGGCGTGATTCATCGGGTGTCGGTTTGATTCGGAGACCGACACGATGGCACGCAAGAAGCGGGGTCGACGCGGATACGCGACCGACCTGACGGATGGGCAGTGGGCGCTGATCGCGCCGTTGATCCCGGAGGCTGAACCCGGGGGTCGCCCGCGCAAGGCGCGGACGCGGACATTGGTCAACGCGATCCTGTATTTCCTGCGTGCCGGCATGGCCTGGCGGCTTCTGCCGCACGATTTTCCGCCCTGGCAGACGGTCTACTACTACCTGCGCCGCTGGCAGCGCGAGGGCGTCTGGGATCGCGTGCATCACGCTCTGGTCATGGCTGACCGCGAACGCGCCGGGCGCGAGGCCAGCCCGAGCGCGGCGATCCTCGACAGCCAATCGGTGAAGACGGCCGATCAAAAAGGGGATCGAAGGGCTACGACGCGGGCAAGAAGATCAAGGGCCGCAAGCGCCATATCCTGACCGACACCGACGGTCGGCTCCTCACCGTCCGGGTCCACTCGGCCGGCATCCAGGATCGCGATGGCGGCAAGACGGTGCTCAAGGCGTCACGCGCACGATACCCTTTCGTTGAACGCGCCTTTGCCGATGGCGGCTACGCCGGTCGGCTGGTGCGCTGGGCCAGGGATAAGGCCCACATCGTCGTCGAGATCGTCAAACGCGATCCGGCCACCAAGGGCTTCGAGGTGCTGCGCCGCCGCTGGGTGGTCGAGCGGACCTTCGCCTGGATCGTCAAGAACCGCCGCTTCGTCCGCGACTACGAGCAACTCACCACTGTCGCCGAAACTCTCATCACCATCGCCGCCACCGCGACACTCATCAGGCGATGGCCGTGACGCAATCACCCCTTCTCAAACACGCTCTGACACATACGATGCTCCGATATTCGCCAGAAAAGCGTTTTTCAGTTTTCTTGTGAACGTAGCTTATCTTAACACTATGGTCAACGAAACTGAGGAACACTATTCTATTTTAGTTCACACTAGCGGGAAGAAAATCGATCACAAAGCGGAATGGTATGTATTTGACAAAGTTGTTGCAGGACTTATGTGGCGTCGACAACAGAAAATATCCTCAGTATGTGAGAGAGGTATGGGACATCGCCGCCAAACGCTATTCTGGCACCGACCCCAATAGTTTGACTGAGTACATATTAGAGAACATTTCGAGGTATTCTATATTCATATTGAATAGTGATCGAGATTTTATCCAACACGGCACTTCTGCGACAAATCCATCTTCGCTGTTTACTGTAATAATTGGCGGGAACATAGTCTCACGTGGCGTCACTTTTGAAAATCTTCTGTCGATGTTTTTCACGCGAGACGTCAAACAGAAAATGCAGCAGGACACATATATCCAGCGGGCGCGAATGTTTAGCTCGAGAGGAGGATATCTTCGATTTTTTGAATTGACGATACCTCGGAGTTTGCTGCGGGATTGGAACTGGTGCTTCGTGTTTCACCGTCTCGCTTTGGAGGCAATTGGTAGAAGCATGAGCTCTGTCTGGTTGAGCGACGATCGGATAGCTGCAGTTGCCAGCTCCAGCATCGATCGATCCACGGTTGACCAGAGCAGATTCGACTTACTCCGGGTCATAACCGGCAGCCTGGAAGTAGTTGCGACATTCGGTTGGTGAGAACTGAGTGGAGGCAATCGGCGACTAGGGTCCAGAGGTCGTCGATGGTTCGGGCAGCAGCCTTACGCAGCAGTGCCTTGAGCTTGGCGAAGGCCATCTCGATGGGATTGAAGTCGGGCGAGTAAGGCGGCAGCAGGAGAAGTCTGGCACCGGCGCTTTCGATCGCCTGACGGACGCCAGAGACCTTGTGGGCGGGAAGATTGTCCATGATGACGAAGTCGTCGGGGGCGAGTTCCGGCACCAGCACCTGTTCGACGTAAGCGAGGAAGGCCGGCCCGTTCATGGCGCCGTCGAGCAGCATCGGCGCTGCCAGGCCGGTGAGGCGCAGCCCGGCGGTGAAGGTGGTGGTCTTCCAATGACCGTGAGGGATCGATGCCCGGCAGCGTTCACCCTCTTCGCCCGGCCGCGCAAGCGCGCCATCCGGGTCGAGGCCGCAGTCTCGTCGACGAAGATCAGTCGCGCCGGGTCGAGATCGAGTTGGCCGTGGAACCAGGCCCGCCGGCGAGCCTTCACATCCGGCCGTTGCTGCTCGCTGGCATGCGCCGTCTTTTTTTGTACGTGATGCCGCGCCTGGCGAGGAACATCCACACCGTCGAAGGCACGACGCGCACACCACGATCCCGCGCCAGCCGCTCGCTAATCTCGGCCAGCGTGATGTCCGGTGTCGCCTCGATCGGGCCGAGGATGAACCTCTCGTGCGGATCGAGCCTGGAGCGCGACGGCTGACCTTGCTTGCGAGCCGTCGTCTCGCCGGTCGCCCGATAGCGCCGATACCACCGCCCCGAAGTCGAAATGCCGACTTTAAACCGCCGCGCCGCCTCTGGCGTCGAAATCCCTTCCGAGATCGCCTGGATCACCCGACCGCGAAGGTCGCCACTCAAGCTGCGCGTCATCCTCATCTCCTCCGCAAATCACCACGGGAAGATTGAATCAGACAACACCGCTCACTGGAATCCCAATCCCGAAACTGCGTTCACTGAAAACGCTCTAGACTAGATTCAGAATGGCGCGGGAAGTCGTCCTGACCTTTGCCAAGGCGTAGAACTACCGCATCCGAACGTAGCCCGGAATCCCGGAAATGCCGTCGCGCACGCCAACGTGCTCGCCAATTCTGAGCTGACGGGCAGTCTATAGGAACGCCCCGTCGGTCATAGAAAGAGGACATAGCCGCGAGGAATCACACAGACGCACCCGGGAACTGCTCAAGACTGTGATACCAAGTCCCTTGGTAGTGGTACAAAACGTGACGCGCCGGAATTCCCCATTCCTTCTGCAAGGCTCGTCCCAGTTGCTCCGCGGTCTCGTCATTACCTCAATTATCCAAGAAGCTCCGCAGCTTCCTTGACCTTGACGGATGCTTCACCCCCCGATCAAGTCGGGGGGCTTCGCGCCGGCCACGCCGGCGCTCGGTTAGTTGTCCAAGAAGCTGCGAAGTTTGCGAACTTCTGGAGGGGTGTTTCAGTTTCCGGAGCGCCTTGGCCTCGATCTGGCGGATGCGTTCGCGGGTGACGGAGAACTGCTGGCCGACCTCTTCCAGCGTGTGGTCGGTGTTCATGCCGATGCCGAAGCGCATGCGCAGCACCCGCTCCTCGCGCGGGGTGAGCGAGGCGAGCACCCGCGTCGTCGTCTCGCGCAGGTTCGACTGGATCGCCGCGTCGATCGGCAGGATCGCGTTCTTGTCCTCGATGAAATCGCCGAGGTGGGAATCCTCCTCGTCGCCGATCGGCGTCTCCAGGCTGATCGGCTCCTTGGCGATCTTCAGGACCTTGCGCACCTTCTCCAGCGGCATGGCGAGCTTCTCGGACAGTTCCTCCGGCGTCGGCTCGCGGCCGATCTCGTGCAGCATCTGGCGCGAGGTGCGGACGATCTTGTTGATCGTCTCGATCATGTGGACCGGGATGCGGATGGTGCGCGCCTGGTCGGCGATCGACCGGGTGATCGCCTGGCGGATCCACCACGTGGCGTAGGTGGAGAACTTGTAGCCGCGGCGGTACTCGAACTTGTCCACCGCCTTCATCAGGCCGATGTTGCCTTCCTGGATCAGGTCGAGGAACTGCAGGCCGCGGTTGGTGTATTTCTTGGCGATGGAGATGACGAGGCGGAGGTTCGCCTCCACCATCTCCTTCTTGGCGATGCGCGCCTCGCGCTCGCCCTTCTGCACCATGTGGACGATGCGGCGGAACTCGGTGATCTCCAGGCCCGTCTCGGTGGCGAGGCTCTGGATCTCCTTGCGCAGCTCCTTGATGCGCTCCTTCTCCTTGGCGACGAAATCCTTCCAGCCGCGCGCCGACAGGTTGGAGATGCGGCGCAGCCAATAGGGGTCGAGTTCGGCGCCCTGGTACTCCTTGATGAAGTCCTCGCGCTTGACCCGGTAGCGCTCGGCGAGGCGCAAGAGCCGGCCCTCGTAGCCGATCAGGCGCTTGTTGATGTCGTAGAGCTGCTCGACGAGGCTGTCGATGCGGTTCTGGTTGAGCGACAGCGACTCGACGGCGGTGACCAGGTCCTTCCTCAGGCTCTTGTAGCGGCGCTCCTGCGACGGGGTGAGCGTCTTGTTGCCGAGCTTCAGCTCGACGTCCTGGTCCTGCAGGCGGCGGAGCTTCTTGTAGAGGTCGGCGACGGTGTCGAAGGTCTCGACCACCGCCGGCTTCAGCTCGGCCTCCATGGCGGCGAGCGAGAGGGCGTTCTCGAACTCGTCGTCCTCCTCCTCCTGCTGCTCGCGCTCGATGCGGGCGCGCTCGGCGGCGACCTCGTCGTCCACGTCGACCGGCGCGGTGGAGGGCGCCGACACCGGCCGCGCCGCCGGGGCGGCATGACCGTTGCCGCCGCCGTTGGGGGCCTCGGCACCGTTGGCGCCATTGGCGCCCGGCGCCTGCTTGGCGTCGGGGCCGGCGTAGGTGGCCTCGAGGTCGATGATGTCGCGGAGCAGGATCTTCCCCTCCGCCAGCTCGTCGCGCCAGATGATGATCGCCTGGAAGGTGAGCGGGGATTCGCAGAGGCCCGCGATCATGGTCTCGCGGCCGGCCTCGATGCGCTTGGCGATGGCGATTTCGCCCTCGCGCGAGAGAAGCTCCACCGAGCCCATCTCGCGCAGATACATGCGGACCGGATCGTCCGTGCGGTCGGTCGGCTCCTTGGCGACGGTGGCGCGCACCACCGCGGTCGGAGACACCTCGGCGACCTCGGTCGACTCCTCGCCGTCGTCGCTGTCGTCGCTGTCGTCCGCCTCCTCGGTCTCGATGACGTTGATGCCCATCTCGGAGAGCTGGCCGAGCACGTCCTCGATGATGTCGGAGGAGTTGACGTCGGACGGCAGCACGCCGTTGAGCTCGTCGTAGGTGACGAAGCCGCGCTTCTTCGCCACCTTGATCATCTTCTTGACGGCGGCGTCGGAGAGGTCGAGCAGCGGTCCGTCCTGGCTTTCCGCCGGTGCCGCCGCTTCCGCCTCTTCGCTTTCCTGAACCTTGGTCGCCATATATCTCTCCGCCAAAGCGCCCCGCGCCGGCCTCAGCCGCCGCGACGGGTGCGCTCAAACCCCTGTCAAACTGCCCAAAATTGCCGGTGGCCGCCCGAAGCCCCGCACCCTAGCCCTGCCGCCTTAAGCCACGCTTAACCGTATCCGGCCGCCCCGGCAACGTTTCTCCCGTTCAAAAGACCTTTGCCTGCCGCCCCGAGGATGCTCCGAATCCTTCGATCAAAGCCTCGGTTCCCTCACTGTTCACCAGCTGGTTCTTGATATCGACCAGACGCTCGTGGTTGGCGTCGCTGGGGTCGCTGGCCAGCGCCGCCTCGGCGTCCCTGAGTTCCCTATGTAACGTCCGCTCCCGCCGCTGCAAGGTCAAGGCCTGCAGCCAGCCTTCCCCGGCGTCGCTGTCGGCGGCGGCCGGGGCGGCCTCCCAGTAGCCCGCTGCGGCAATCTGCCCGTCGAGGCGCCGGATCAGCTCCCCTAACGGGCCCGCCGAAAGGGCCGCGCGCAGCCCCTCGCCGTCCGCCGCCTCGCCGTGGGAGACGATTTCCAGCACAGCCCCGCGCAACCGGTCCAGCGCCGGCTGGGTCAGCTCGGTATGGGCGAAATCGTCCAGGTGGGCGGCAAGCAGCGCCGGATGGTTGACCATGGTCATCACCAGCACGACCTCGCGCAGCGGATAGGCGGCGCGGCCCGTGATGAGGGTGCTCTGGCGGAGGCGCTCCGAGACCGGGATGCCGCCGTAGGGCTGGGGCCGGGCGGACGGGAACCGGTCGCCATACCGGCCGGACCGCGGGGCGCGCCCGCGCTCTCCCCGCCCCTGTCGCCGCTCGCGCGGCGGCGGACCGAAAAACGCCGTCACCCGCTCGGCAAAGGCCTGGGCGTAGTGGCGGCGCACGGTATCGTCGCCGATGGCGCGGGCGATGGCCTGCAGGCGCGCCTCCAGCGCGGCGCGGCGTTCCGGCGTTTCGAAAACGCCGGCCTCGGTTTCGCGCGCCCAGATGAGATCGACCAGCGGGCGGGCGGCGCCGATGACCGACGCCATGGCGTCGCGACCGGCGGCGCGCACGAGGTCGTCCGGGTCCTGTCCCGCCGGCAGCAGGGCGAAGCGCAGGCTGCGGCCGGGCTCGAGCAGCGGCAGCGCGAGGTCCGCCGCGCGGTGGGCGGCGCGCAGACCGGCGGCATCACCGTCGAAGCAGAGGATCGGCTCGTCCGCCATCCGCCACAGGATCTGGAGCTGCCGTTCGGTGAGCGCCGTGCCGAGCGGCGCCACCGTGTGGGCGAAGCCGGCGGCGACCATGCGGATCACGTCGACGTAGCCCTCGACCGCGATCACCGTGCCGGCGTCGCGGGCGGCGTTGCGGGCGCTGGCGCCGTTGTAGAGCAGCGAACCCTTGTGGAAGAGCTCGGTCTCCGGCGAGTTCAGGTACTTGGCCGGCGCGTCGGCGCTGAGCGCCCGCCCGCCGAAGCCGACGATGCGGCCCTTGAAGTCGGTGATCGGAAAGATGACGCGGTCGCGGAAGCGATCGAACGAGACCGGGTGATCGTCGCCGGCGATGAGCAGGCCGGCCGCGATCATGCTGTCCTGGCCGATGCCCTCGCCGGAAAGGTGCTGCTTGAGCGCGGACCGGTCGGCGCGGGCATAGCCGATGCGGAAGGCGCGCTGGATGTCGGGGCCGAGGTCGCGGGAGAGAAGGTAGCCGCGCGCGGCGGCGCCGGCCGCGCTCTGCAAGCTCTCCTCGAAGAACCGGGCGGCGGCCTCCAGCACGTCGTAGAGGGAGGCGCGTTCCTTTTCGCGCTCCTCGGCCTGAGGGTCGCGCGCCGGCAGCGGCACCCCCGCCTCGCCCGCCAGCCGCTCCACCGCCTCGGGGAAGGAAAGCCCCTCGGTCTCCATCAGGAAGGTGAAGATGTCGCCGTTCTTGCCGGCCGAGAAGTCGAACCACCGGCCCTTGGTGTCGTTGACGAAGAAGGACGGCGTCTTTTCGGCGTTGAACGGCGACAAACCGGCGTATTCCCGGCCCTGCTTCTTCAGGCGCACGCGACGGCCGACGACCGCCGAGGCCGGCAGCCGCTGACGGATCTCTTCAAGGAAGGAGTCGGGGTATCGCATCAGGGGTGATTCGCCGCCTTGGCGCATTATAGGGCGGCGGAACCGGGCGGCCGCATGACACCTCTGTGGCGGCGGCGTGGCGGCCGGTTGTCCTAGTTATCCACAGGGGGGCGCGGATGGCCAAAATCGGGGCAGGCGCCAGCCCCCGGGACCTGCCCGCGTTGCTGGAGCGCCGTTAGCGCCCCGGCGCCCGGTATTCGACCTTCTTCTTGATCGCCTCGTTGGTCTCTTCGACACTGAGAAGCGCGGTCGTTTTGGTTCGCACCAGTCCGGTATCCGAAATGTGCATGGCCAGCGCGGTCGCCGTCACGACGTCCGGCAAGTCGACGAGAGCCAGAACGTCGTGCTCGCCGAGGCTGAAGTAGAACGCCTCGAGCTTGCCGCCGAGGCCCTTGACGGCCTTGGCAACCGCCGCCTGCCGGCCAGATGCCGTATCTTTTTCGACTCCCTTCATGCCTTCGCCGGAAAGGTTCGCCTGGATCAAATACTTCGCCATGGAAGTCACTCCGTTCAGCTGACGACGCCCGGCGAAAAATACCGCCGGTCCAGGTGCGAAAAACGGGGCGCACGAAAATAAATACCGCTTGCGTTGCCGCCGATCTTGCGCCTTGAGCGGCGCTCCGCCGGGACCAGCCTCCCCGCCCCTACCGCTGCGCGTGGCGGGTGATGCGGCGCTCGATGGCCGCGACCACGTGGCTGAGCACCTCGACGGTCACCAGGTAGAGCACCGCCGCCCATAGGTAGAAGGAGAGGTCGTAGGTCTTGGAAAAGACGAAGCGCGTCTGGCCCATGAGGTCCAGCACGGTGACGATGCTGGCGATCGCCGACGCCTTGATGAGCAGGACGACTTCGTTGCCGTAGGGCCTGAGCGCCGTCACCAGCGCCTGCGGCAGGATGATCTTGCGCAGCGTCAGCAGCGGGTGGAGCCCCAGCGCCGCCGCCCCCTCCCACTGGCCGCGTCCGACGTTGCGGATGGCGCCCGACAGGATCTCCGACTGATAGGCCGCCGTGTTGAGCGTGAACGAGAGCGCCGCGCAGTTGAACGCGCTCTTGAAGAACCACCAGATACCGATCGCCCTCAGCTCGTGGGAGAACTGGCCTGCCCCGTAATAGATCAGGAAGAGCTGGGCGATCAGCGGCGTACCGCGGAAGAAATACGAAAAGGCGTAGGCGACGGTGCCCGCGATGGGGTTGGCGGAGAGGCGCATGGCGGCGACCGGCAGCGACAGCACGGCCCCGGCCACCAGCGACACCGCCACCAGCCTCAGCGTCGTCCCGAACCCGGTGAGGATGCGGGCACCGTACGTGGCCATGCGTTCGGCATCGAGGCTTTGCGCCAGGGCGTAGACGATCGCCACCCCGACCAGGACCCAGATGACGATCAGCACGACTCCGGCCGGCGTCACGCTGGCAAAGCGACCCGCCGGCGGCGGCCGTTCGGTTGCGACCGCGTCGGTCATCGGCGTGCACTCACCCCGCGCGATGCCCAGGCGTTGATCCGCCAGATGCCGGCCGACGAGATGACCGACATCAGCAGGTAGATCAGGCAGGCGACGGCGTAGAAGAAGAACGGCTCCTTGGTCGCGCTGACCGCAATCTGCGTCTCGCGCAGGAGATCGTTGAGGGTGATGACCGAGACGAGCGCGGTGTCCTTCATCACGTTCAGCCAGAGATTGGAAAGACCGGGCAGCGCCAGCCGGATGAGCTGGGGCAGGATCACCAGCCGCATCAGTTGCATCCGCCTGAGGCCGAGGGCATGGGCACCCTCGTACTGGCCGACCGAAATCCCCGCGAACGCCGACAGGAACACCTCGCTGGTGTAGCTCGACAGCACCAGGCCGAGCGCCACCATGCCGGAAAGGAACGGGCTGATCTCGAACGTGGTGTCGAAGAGCGCCCTCGCCAGCACCGAGACGGAGGCCTGGGCGCCGTAGTAGACGACGAACAGGGTCAGCAGCTCGGGCAGGCCGCGGAAGAGCGTGGTGTAGAGGCGCCCGGACAGGCGCACCAGCGGATCGGTGGACCGCTTGGCGAGCGCCACGAAGAAACCGATGGCGACACCGAGCGGCAGCGTGGCGAGCGCCAGGCTGATGGTGACGGCCGTTCCCGCGGCAAGCTCGTCGGCCCACCCATCCGGGCCCCAGCGGAGAAGGTCGAGAAGGTTCTGCAATATCCCCGGACCGGTACCTTCAGGAAGTGATGCGGGCGGGCGATCGACCGGCAGCCCGCGCGATGCGGGCTGCGCGGTCGCCTCAGGCCGCTATTCGCCGTAGGCGTCGAACTTGAAGTATTTGTCGTTGATCTGCTTGTAGGTCCCGTTGGCGCGGATCGCGGCGATCGCCTTGTTGAACATCTCCTTCAGGTCGGTGTCTTCCTTGCGCAGGCCGATACCCGTTCCGATGCCGTGAATCTCGGGGACGAGCTTGATCTGGCCGAGCAGCTTGCAGCAGGCTCCGTCGGGTGAATCGAGCCAGTCGCTGAGCACCACGATGTCGTCCATCGCCGCGTCGAGACGACCGCTGTCGAGGTCGAGCTTGTAGTCGTCGGCGGTCTTGTAGTAGCGCGTCTCGGAATCCTTGTAGACCTGCTCGGCATAGGTGGCGTGGGTGGTCGACGACTGCACGCCGATCGAATGGCCGGCGAGGTCCTGCGGCGTGATCCCCTTGATGTCGCTGTCCTTCGGCACCGCGATCGCCGGCGGCGTGTTGTAGATCTTGTTGCTGAAATCGATGGTCTTCAGGCGCTCCTCCGTGACCGACATGGAGGAGAGGATCGCGTCGATCTTGCCGGCGGTGAGCGCCGGGATGATGCCGTCCCAATCCTGGTTCGACCACTCGCACGTGATCTTCAATTCGGCGCACAGAGCGTTGCCGATCTCGACGTCAAACCCGATGATGTTGCCCGCCGCGTCCTGGGATTCGAACGGCGGGTAGGTAGCGTCCGTGCCAAAACGGACGACGGTCCAATCCTTGGCCGCCGCCTGACCGGCTGTTGCGAGTAGAACTGCGGCGACGGCGAATAGTCTGGCTGACGTGTGCATCACGGCTCCCCCTGACGCTGTTCAATACACTTGGCTGCCCTCGATGAACCGGCCGAGGCGACCGAAACCCGAAGAAGAAGCGCGGCCATCTTCCCATCAAAATCGCGGCCGACGCAACGTTTCGGAAGCAAAGTTGATGCCGCCGGACGGCGCGCCCCGCCCGGAAACGCCGCGCTCAACCGCAACGGGCAAAGTCGATCGGTGGGAAAATCGTCCGCCGACCATCGGTAGACTGACCTGTGTCAAATTCCTGTCACGACGACATTGCACATTGTCTGAGCAGTTACCGGTCCCTATGTGCGGGATTGTGGGAGTGACAATTCACCGTGCTCGAGCAGCGGTGAGCCTTCGAGGCGGCGTTCGGGAGGAAGGCTTGTCCCCGCTCCGGCACTTCAAGAGGAGGGCGTGTCATGGCCAAGTCGACAAGGAAGAAACCCGAGGCAGACGCCGAGCGGACCGCGGACGCCGGCGAGCGCCCGCTCAGCGGCGGCGCGGTGCTTCTGGCGGACTGGAACGCCAGCCTCGCCGACTTCTACGTGCGGCGCTGGCAGAAATACTGGCAGTTCCCGGCGGCGCTCGCGGAGTTGCGCTCGCTGACCGGGTTGGCCGAGTCGCTGGTGGAGTTCGAGAAGGAGCTTCTCGCCGACTACGCCGACCAGGCCGACGAGTTGCAGCGCATCGCACGCGGCGAGCACCGCGGCACTGGCGAGACGCCGGTGCGGCAGTATGAGGCGCTTCTGCTGAAGGCCCAAAGCGACGCCGCGGAGATCATCGAGCAGGCGAAGGCCCAGGCCGAACGCATCATGGCTTCGGCGCAGGCCGGCGTCGGCCAGATGGCAGCGCGCGGCGCCGAAACACGCAAGGCCGCCAACGGCTGAGGCACCCGCGCCCGAATGGCGGGCGGGGCTACCTCAAGACCGGAAGCGGCGCCGGGTCGGGGATCGGGGCCGGCGGCGTCGGGACGTTGGCCGACGTCGAGGCCGTCGCGGTGGCGTCGCCCGACACCGTGACCGGACTGAGGGCGCCCGATGGCGCCAGGGGCGCAAGAGCGCTGGGCGCAGCCGGCGCGGCGGCACTGGCCCCCGGCAGGGTCGGTAGCGCGGGTCGGCGCGGACGGGGCCAGCGGGTCCACCTCGGGCGGGATCGTTGCCAGAATCTGGCCGATCCGGTCCATCAGCGCGTCCATGTCCGAAGCGGCCGGTGCCGGCTGACCCTCGGTCTGCGCCTGTGGGGCAGCGGCAGTCTCCTGCGGGCGCGGACGCGGCGTCGGCGCCGACTTCGGACCCGTCGGCTCATCGGACGGGGGTGCCATCGCCGTCGCCGTCGATTGTGCCTGCGGCTCCGGCGCCGGCTGGGGCGCCGCCGGTGTCAGCGTCACGTCACGCACCGCCGAACCGGCCACATCCGACGGCGCGCTCGCCTGCATCTGCGCGCTCGCCGGGGCGGCGGCCGGGGCGGACGTCGCCGAGGCGGCGCGATCGATCGGTCCGTTGATCGCCTGGCTGTAGGCGACGGCAAGCACGCCGACGCCGCCAACGATCGCCAGCGCTCCGAGGAAGACGACGATCCTGACCAGCCGCGGCCGCTTCTCCTCGCCAAGGGGATCGGGACCGGGGCGCTGGTCGCGGAAGGACCGCGTCGCGCTGGCGACACGGACCTCGGGGATCACCGGCGCGTCGTCACCATCAACGAATGGAACGCTGTCGGCGCGGAAAAAAGGCGCGACATCATTGGTGCTCAGCGCTCTCATTCGCGTTCGGCGTTCGTTTGGCATCATGCGCGAATAAGTAACGACGGCTTCGCCGTCGTCCAGATCACTGGCGAGATTGCGTTCGTAGCGCATCGCGACAACCTCTTACTCGGGTACGCCCCGAGTTGAGCAGCGATATGGGGAGCTTTCATGGCGCGACTCGGCCCCTTCTGGGGCAGTTCCCGGCCAATTGTGCGGCGGCGCCTCACGGGAACGCCGCCCTGCCCTGTTACGAAAGCAGGCCCTTGACGACGGAACTCGCCTTGCCGAAGTCGATGCGGCCGGGGTAGCGCGCCTTAAGGGCCGCCATGCATTTGCCCATGTCGCGCAGCCCGTTGGCGCCGGTCGCCTTGATCGCTTCGGCACATACCGACTGCATCGCCGCCTCGTCGAGCTGCTCGGGCAGGAATTCCTTGATGATCGCGATTTCCTGCCGCTCCTGCTCCGCGAGATCCGGGCGATGACCTTCGTCGTAAAGCCGCGCCGACTCCAGGCGCTGCTTGATCATCTTCATCAGGATCTCGGTGATGCCCTCTTCGCTGACCGGGTCCTTGCCGGCACCTCGCGCCGCGATGTCGCGGTCCTTGATCGTGGCGTTGACAAGGCGAAGCGTGCTGGTGCGCACCTTGTCATGGGAGAGCATTGCCTGTTTGAGAGCCGCGTTGATCCGATCTCGCATCACTGGTCCCCGTTGAAGCGCCGAAGGCAAAGCCTAACACTGGCCGAGTCGGCGTTCAACTTTGGTTAACGATCTAAGTTCTTGATTTTTCAGGTGTTTCTGCGCACGTCGCTCATTGACGCCGCCGGGCCCTTGGCCTAGTTTCGCGGGACTTCCCAGCGAGGCGGCGTCCTTCCCGATGTCGGGGCGGACGCCTATATGGTCCCAACAATTCGGGAAATCAAGATGTCTGCCTGGCCCGACCCCAAACCCACGGGACTGCTCATTCTGGCCGACGGCACCACCGTCGAAGCACACGGAATCGGCGCCATCGGCCACGCCGTCGGTGAGGTTTGCTTCAACACCGCCATGACCGGCTACGAGGAGATCCTGACCGACCCCTCCTATGCGGGCCAGATCATCACCTTCACCTTTCCCCACATCGGCAACGTCGGCGTCAACGATGAGGACATCGAGACCGTCAACATGGCGGCCGCCTCCGGCGTGCGCGGTACGGTCCTGCGGGCCGACATCACCGATCCGTCCAACTATCGCGCCGCCCGCGACCTCGATGCGTGGCTGAAGGCGCGTGGCATCGTCGGCATCGCCGGCGTCGACACCCGCGCGCTGACGGCGCTGATCCGCACCGGCGGCATGCCCAACGCCGTCATCGCCCACGCGCCCGACGGCGCCTTCGACCGCACCGCATTGCTGGCCGAGGCGGACGCCTGGCCGGGGCTGGTCGGCATGGACCTGGCGAAGGAAGTGACCACCGGCCAGACCTATACCTGGGACGAGACCTCGTGGACCTGGGGCGAGGGCTATGGCCGCCTCGCCGAGCCACGTCACCATGTGGTGGCGATCGACTACGGCATCAAGCGCAACATCCTGCGGCTGCTCGCCGACCACGGCTGCCGCGTCACCGTGCTGCCGGCGACGGCGACGGCGGAGGACATCCTCGCCCACAAGCCCGACGGCGTGTTTCTGTCGAACGGCCCCGGCGACCCGGCCGCCACCGGCGAATACGCCGTGCCGGCGATCCGCGGCGTCATCGAGGCCGGCACGCCGCTCTTCGGCATCTGCCTCGGCCACCAGCTCCTCGGCCTCGCCCTCGGTGGCAAGACGGCGAAGATGCATCAAGGCCACCACGGCGCCAACCATCCCGTGAAGGACCTGACGACCGGCAAGGTCGAGATCACGTCGATGAACCACGGCTTCGCGGTCGATCCCAACTCGCTGCCCGAGGAGGTCGAGCAGACCCACGTGTCGCTGTTCGACGGCTCCAATTGCGGGCTCCGCCTGAAGGACCAGCCGGTGTTCTCGGTGCAGTACCACCCGGAGGCGTCGCCCGGCCCGCGCGATTCGCGCTACCTGTTCGGCCGGTTCGTCGAGATGATGGAGGGCCGCCCGTGACCCAGTCGGCCGGGCCGGCCGCCGCCTCGTACGCACGCACCCAGATCATCCTGCATTGGACCATCGCCGCGCTGGTGATCTTCCAGATCCTCGTTCACGACGGCATCAAGCACACCTGGCGCGAGCGCATGGACGGGGTCGTTCCCAACGAGCCGACGCCCCAGCTGCATGCGTTCGTCGGCCTCACGATCTTCGCGCTCGTCATCTGGCGCCTGTGGCTGCGCTTCGCCCGCGGCGTGCCGCCGCTGCCCGAGGACGACCACCCGGCACTGAAGGCGCTGGCCACTGCCGTCCACTGGCTGTTCTATGTGCTGCTGATCCTCATGCCCCTGTCCGGCACCGTCGCCTGGTTCGCCGGCCTGCCGCAGCCAGCGATCGCCCACAGCCTGTTCGAGAAGGTGCTGATCCCGCTCGTTCTGCTGCACGTCGTCGCCGCTCTCGCCCAGCACTTCTGGTTCCGCTCCGACGTGCTGCGGCGGATGCTGGGGCTCGCCTGATTACCCGAAGCTGTCGGGCTCGCACACGGTCCGGATGAGCCGCGCCAGTTCCTGGCTGCGAATCTGGTCGAGCTTCTCGTGCAGCGCGGCGATCTCGATCTCGGCCTTGAGATTGACCTCGTAGTCGTGCGCGGCGACGAGGCGGTCGCGCAACGCCGCCCGGTTTTGCGACATCAGGATCACCGGCGCCTGCACCGCGGCGAGCAGCGACAGCATCAGGTTGAGGAAGATGAACGGATAGGGGTCGAACGCCCGCACGATGACCAGCCACGTGTTGACCAGCATCCAGACCGCGATGAACACCCCGAAACCGATGATGAACCCCCACGATCCGCCGACCCGCGCGACCTCATCGGCGAGACGCTGGCCGAAAGTCTTCGACTGCTGGATCTCGGGGTTGACGTTGCGCGAGACCGCCAGCCGCTTGACCGCGCGTTCGATCACTGCCTTTTCGTGTGGATGAAGCTCTCCCTCGTCGAGGTCGAGAAGCTGGCGGGCAAGGTCAGCGATCGTCGATTGGGTATTGTCGTTCATGGTCGATCTCTCCGAAGCCACCGCAGGCGTAGCCCGAAGCCCGCCGGCAATGCGCGTGCCGCCAGCCTTTAACGCAATTCCGGGAAAATGGATGCCAGTTTTCCGGAGGGGGATCGCGAGAATGCGATCCGGCGGCCGGCGTCATCGAGTCCATGGGACGACGACCCGCCCGTGGGCGGCGCGGAAATCGACGGTCCGCGAACGGCAGCCGCTAGCCGGCCGTCTTTTTGGCGCGCGGCTTGGCTGCCTTCTTGGCGGCCTTTTTCGCCGCGGTCTTCTTGGCCGCCTTCCTGGCGGCCTTCGGCTTGGCGCCGTCGGCCTCGCGCACCACCTCGAGCTTCACCCGCGCCACCAGCGCGGCGATGCCGCCGAGGATGGCAAGCCACGGTGCGGCAATCGCCACCGCGCTGCCGGCAAGCACGCCAACGGTGAGCGGCATGTGGAAGATGACCTTGCCGCCGGCCGCCTTGACGCGCACCTCGCGCACGTTGCCTTCGGCGATCAGCGCCTTGACCCGCTCGATGAGCTGGCCGCCGGCGACTTCGATCTCCTCGGTCCAGGTCTTCTTGCGGCCCTTGTCCTTCTGCTCGTCCATCTCAGCCTCTCCGTCTTGTGCTGCCTGCCAAACGGTCGCGATCCCACTGCAGCAGCCTCGCAACCTTGACGCAAGTCAACAGCGACCCCGGCCCGCGACCGGGATCAGAGCCCCGCGACCGCGTCGCGCAGAAGCGCCCTCACCTCACCGGCAACCGGCATCAGTTCGGCGTTCTCCACCGCCTGCATCGAGGCGACCGGATCGATGGCGGCGACCTCGACCGTTCCCGGCGCCGTCTCCTGCACGATGACGTTGCAGGGCAGCATGGTGCCGATCTTGTCCTCGGCGGAAAGCGCCTTGTGGGCGAACGGCGGGTTGCAGGCGCCGAGGATGGTGTAGGGGCGGAAGTCGACGTCGAGCTTCTTCTTCATCGTCTGCCTTGACGTCGATGGTGGTGAGAATGCCGAAGCCTTTGGCCTTGAGGGCGTCGCTGACCTTGGCGATCGCCTCGTCGAACGGCATCTTGACGGTCTTGGCGAAATAGTAGCTCACGGGGGTTCGACTCCATTGCGGGTGTGCCTGACGTGGCCCTCACATGGGGACACGGCAGCCGCTTTGGAAGTCAGTAGTGTTCCGTATGCGCCTACGACGAGCGCCGGCGACCGAACGTCGGCTGGTCCGGGCGCTCGGCCTGACGCCGCTCGCTCACCCGCCGCTCCTCGTTGCCCCGGGCCGCCGGCTCGGGCGCGGGATCGCGCGCCGCCCGGTCTGGCTCCGCAAGCTTCTTCTGGTCGAGGTACTTGGCGATGATGTCGTCGGCGGGATGGGGCGCGTCTTCGTCGGCCCGTCCGAGCATCGCGGCGGTGCGGGCGGCGAGCTGGGCGGCGTGCAGATCGGCGTAGGTCTTGGCGTCGGTGACCGCGACGAACCGGCGGCCGTCGTTGAGGGTGGCCTCGAAGGACACCTCCTTGACCTTGGTCGCGGCGGTGAAGCCGCCCGCCATCATCGCCGGGCCGCCGAAAAGCACGCCCATGGCACCCTTTGTCACGGCCTTCTTGACCACCGCCAGGCTATCGGAGGCGAGCGAGTCCATCTCGACCACGTCGCCGATCGGCACCGCCAGCGTCAGCCCCGGATGCTCGCGGTCGGGAAGGTAGAGGGTTTCCGAGCCGACGTTGACCGGCACGTCGGAGCCGAAATCGCCTTCCTTGAGCGTGATCGTACCCACCTGCACAAACTCCCGGCAAATACGGGGTCCATGCTTGCCGATCGAACCTTAACAGGGACTAAACCTGAGGTAGTAGTCAGAGCGCCGATGCGGAGAACGTATCGCAGGAAGCGAGGTCGCCGTCGTTGTAGCCGCGCTTGAACCACCGGCTTCGCTGGACGGCGCTGCCATGGGTGAAACTCTCCGGCACGACGTAGCCCTGGCTCTGCCGCTGGAGCGTGTCGTCACCGATCTGGGCGGCGGCGTTGAGCGCCTCATCGATGTCGCCAACCTCGACGATGCCCTCCGCCTCCGCCGCGTGCGCCCAGATACCGGCGTAGCAGTCGGCCTGCAGCTCGAGGCGGACGGAGAGCGCGTTGGCGTCGGCCTCGCTCGCGCGGGCCCTGAGCTGATCGACCTTGCCGAGCGTGCCCAAGAGGTCCTGCACGTGGTGGCCGACCTCGTGGGCGATGACGTAGGCCTCGGCGAAGTCGCCCGGCGCATGGAACTGCTCGCGGAGCTGACGGTAGAAATCGAGGTCGATGTAAACCTTCTGATCCTGCGAGCAATAGAACGGACCGGAGGCGGAGCTGGCAAAGCCGCACGCCGACGAGGTCGAGCCGGAGAACAGCACCAGCGTCGGGTCGACGTAGCGTCCCCCGCGGTCGGCGAAGATTTTCGTCCACGTGTCCTCGGTGTCGGCGAGAACGGTCGCCACGAACTTGCCGTCGTCGTCCGACGGCGTCCCGACGGTGCCACTGTCGTTCCCGCTGCCGGACCGATCTGGATCGGGGCGCCGCCGTCGATGCCGGAGAGCAGATCGATCGGGTTCACGCCGAGCAGCCAGCCGACGATCAGGATCGCGGCGATGGCGCCGATGCCGAGGCCGCCGCCACCGCGCGTCGTGCGGGGGAAACTGACCGGGATGCGGCCACCGCCACCCGGCCGGTATCCGAAGCCGGTCTCGCCGCGACGGTCCTCAACGTTGCTCGACTGTCGCCGCCCTTGCCAGCGCATGTGCCGTCAACTCCGTTTCGATTGCTTGACTATTGCCCAAGCCCGCGTCGGCGCCAATCCCCGTTTTGCCGGGTGGCTCGATTTGGCGGACCGTCACGCTGACTTCGAGCCCGAGGCTCCTGCCATCGCCACGAAAAGAGCCGCGAACCGGCAGCGCCTGCGCCGGCGTCCGGGTGGCCGCAACCCGGATGAGATTGGAGCCGGCCACGATCCGGTTGGTCGGGTCGAACTCGACCCAGCCGGCGCCGGGCACGAACACCTCCGCCCAGGCGTGGGTGGACCCGCTCCCGGCGACCGAGGCGCTCTGACCGGCATCCGCCGCCGGGTCGTGGAGGTAGCCCGTCACGAAGCGCGCCGCGAAGCCAAGATGACGGGCGGCCTCGATGAACAGGAAGGCAAAGTCGCGGCAGGTGCCGCTTCGCGTCGCCAGCGTCTCGCCCGGGGTCTGGACGCCCTCCTCCTCGCGACGACGATACCCGAGCGCGCCGTGGACGGCCTCGCTCAGCCCCTGGAGAACCTCGAGGCTGTGCCCGGGAAGACGGGGCAGCGCGCGCTGAAGCCACGCGGCGATGGCCGGCTGGTCCCGCGGACATTGCAGGCGAAGAAGCGGGCCGAGGTCGATGCGCTCGTCCTCCCCGTAGGTGAAGGGGAAAACGGCCGCGCGCGGTGCAAGCCTGCCCACCGGCTCGTCGTAAACATAACGGCGCAGCACCAGGGTGCTGTCGATGGTGAGCTCGTCCGCGGCATCGCGGAAGGCGGCGAAGGCGACCGAATTGCCGAACGTGTCGAACTCCCAGCGCACATCGGCGGGTGGCGACAGTGACAGGATGGAATCGAGGATGCGCATGTCGTGCCCGTCGCGCGGCCTGAGCATCAGCCGGTGAACGCCGAACGAGACGGGCGCCGAATAGCTGTAGCGCGTGAGATGGCGGACGGTGAGCGTGGTCATGTCCGGATACGTGATCGCGATGCGGCGCCCTTCGGGAACAATTCCTTGGGTGGATTGTTCCATTGGTGCTTGCAATTGTCTTCCTCCTGACCACCTTTGCCCCGCCGCTGGAGTTCCGGGTACTCATGCGCATTCGTATTGGCTTCGACATTGCCGTCGATTGCGACGAGAGAACGCCGCTCGTTCTGGCCCTCTCGCCTCACCCGGACGAACGGCACCGGGTGAATGGCCCCGCCGCGGTCACGACCCGGCCTTCGCATCGAACCGAAACGTTTCTCGACACGTTCGGTAACCTCCGCACGCGTCTGGTTGCGGATGCCGGGGTGACCGAACTGCGTTGGGAAGCCGTGGTTGAAGACGACGGCTGCCCGGACGAGGTGGACTGGTGCGCCCGTCAGCTTCCGGTCGAGGGGTTGCCGCCTGAAACGTTGCAGTTCCTGCTGCCGAGCCGGTATTGCGAATCCGACCTGCTGTCGGATCAGGCATGGCGCCTTTTCGGGCAGGTTCCCGAGGGGTGGGCCCGCGTCCAGGCGATCAGCGACTTCGTCCATGGCCGCATCGAATTCGGCTATGCCTCTGCCCGGCCGACCAAGACAGCGCATGAAGCGTTCCGCGAGCAGACCGGGGTCTGCCGGGACTTCGCCCATCTTGCCATTGCGTTGTGCCGCGCGATGAACATTCCTGCCCGCTACGTCAGCGGCTACCTCGGAGACATCGGCGTGCCACCGGCCGGGGCGGGAGACTTCTGCGCCTGGTTCGAGGCCTTTCTTGGCGGCCGCTGGTACACCTTCGACGCGCGCTACAACGTTCCGCGCATCGGCCGGGTCCGCATGGTCAGGGGGCGAGACGCCGCTGACGTGCCGATGATTGCCTCGTTCGGCAACAGCACGCTGCGGCAGTTCACGGTCTGGTGCGACGAGATCATCGATGCTCCGGGAATCGTCGACAGCAGCGGCGACCCTCGTTTCCCGGTCGTCGGCCCGGTCGCGGCAGTCCGCCAAACGGCGTAGACGCAGGGGATCGGCGCCCCGCCGGGGGGTTCCGCCGCCTGCCGCTTTCCCCTATAAGCCCCGCCTAGCCTGAAACGAAGGATTCGCGCCCCGGAGCGGCACCCGCGCCGGGGCTTTGTCTCGCCGCCTGCCAACAACATGCCGAAACGCACCGATATCCATTCCATCCTGATCATCGGCGCCGGCCCGATCGTCATCGGCCAGGCGTGCGAGTTCGACTATTCGGGCACGCAGGCGGTGAAGGCCCTCAAGGCCGAGGGCTACCGGGTGATCCTGGTCAACTCCAACCCGGCCACCATCATGACCGACCCGGAGATGGCCGACGCGACCTACGTCGAGCCGATCACGCCGGAGATCGTCGCCAAGATCATCGAGAAGGAGCGGCCGGACGCGCTGCTGCCGACCATGGGCGGCCAGACCGCGCTCAACTGCGCCCTGTCGCTGCGGAAGATGGGGGTGCTTGCCGAGTACGGCGTCGAGATGATCGGCGCTACGGCCGAGGCGATCGACAAGGCGGAGGACCGCGAGCTCTTCCGCGAGGCGATGGCGAAGATCGGCCTGGAGACGCCGCGCTCGGTGCTCGCCCATTCGCTGCCCGACGCGCTGAAGGCGCTCGATACGATCGGGCTGCCCGCCATCATCCGCCCGTCGTTCACGCTCGGCGGCACCGGCGGCGGCATCGCCTACAATCGCGACGAGTTCCTCGACATCGTCGAGCGCGGCCTCGACGCCTCGCCCACCAACGAGGTGCTGATCGAGGAATCGGTGCTCGGCTGGAAGGAGTTCGAGATGGAGGTGGTCCGCGACAAGCGGGACAACTGCATCATCGTCTGCTCGATCGAGAACGTCGACCCGATGGGCA
Organism: uncultured Alphaproteobacteria bacterium; assembly: GCA_963826055.1. Taxonomy (GTDB): domain Bacteria; phylum Pseudomonadota; class Alphaproteobacteria; order Rhizobiales; family Kaistiaceae; genus JBBDMC01. The sequence continues at coordinate 82,938 of CAWGVO010000006.1, forward strand.
TCCACACCGGCGATTCCATCACCGTCGCCCCGGCGCTGACGCTGACCGACAAGGAATTCCAGATCATGCGCGACGCCTCGATCGCGGTCCTGCGCGAGATCGGCGTGGAGACCGGCGGCTCCAACGTCCAGTTCGCCGTCAACCCGGCCGACGGGCGGCTGGTGGTGATCGAGATGAACCCGCGCGTGTCGCGCTCCTCGGCGCTGGCGTCGAAGGCGACCGGCTTCCCCATCGCCAAGGTCGCCGCCCGCCTCGCCGTCGGCTACACCCTCGACGAGCTCGACAACGACATCACCGGCGGCGCCACCCCGGCGAGCTTCGAGCCGACCATCGACTACGTCGTCACCAAAATCCCGCGCTTCGCCTTCGAGAAGTTCCCCGGCTCCGAACCGCTGCTCACCACCTCGATGAAGTCGGTCGGCGAGGTGATGGCGATCGGGCGCACGTTCGCCGAGTCGCTGCAGAAGGCGCTGCGCGGCCTCGAAACCGGCCTCACCGGCCTCGACGAGGTGACCATTCCCGGCCTCGGCCAGGGCGACGACAAGAACGCCATCCGCGCCGCCCTCGGCAGGCCGACGCCCGACCGGCTGCTCGTCTGCGCCGAGGCGATCCGGCGCGGGATGACGGTGGAGGAGATCACCGCCGTCTGCCGGATCGACCCGTGGTTCCTGAGGCAGGTCGAGGGGATCGTCGAAACGGAATCGAAGGTGAAGGCACTCGGCCTGCCCGACAACGCCGGTCCGCTGAGGAGGCTGAAGGCGCAAGGCTTCTCCGACGCGCGCCTCGCCGCGCTCGCCGGCAAGCAGGAGGCGGACGTCGCCGCGCTGAGGGCGAAACTCGGCGTCCACCCGGTGTTCAAGCGCATCGACACCTGCGCCGCCGAGTTCGCCTCGCCCACCGCCTATCTCTATTCGACCTACGAGGCGCCGTTTGCCGGCCCGCCGGCCGACGAGGCGGCACCGTCGAGCGCCAACAAGGTCATCATCCTCGGCGGCGGTCCCAACCGCATCGGCCAGGGCATCGAGTTCGACTACTGCTGCTGCCACGCCTGCTTCGCGCTCGCCGAGGCCGGCTTCGAATCGATCATGATCAACTGCAACCCGGAGACCGTCTCCACCGACTACGACACCTCCGACCGGCTCTATTTCGAGCCGCTGACGGCGGAGGACGTGCTGGAGATCGTCCGCCGCGAGCAGACGGCGGGCACGCTCGCCGGCGTCATCGTCCAGCTCGGCGGCCAGACGCCGCTGAAGCTCGCCAACGCCCTGGAAGCGGCGAAGGTGCCGATCCTCGGCACCGCCCCCGACATGATCGACCTCGCCGAGGACCGCGACCGCTTCCAGAAGCTGATCGTCAAGCTGGGTCTGAAGCAGCCGGAGAACGGCATCGCCAAATCGGCCAAGGAAGCGCGCGCCATCGCCGAGCGCATCGGCTTCCCGGTCGTCATCCGCCCGTCGTACGTGCTTGGCGGCCGCGCCATGGAGATCGTCCACGACATGGACGCGCTCGACCGCTACATCGCCGAGGCGGTGGTGGTGTCTGGCAAATCGCCGGTGCTGATCGACTCGTATCTCGCCGACGCCATCGAGGTGGACGTCGACGCGCTCGCCGACGGCAAGGACGTGTTCGTCTGCGGCATCATGGAGCACATCGAGGAGGCGGGCATCCACTCCGGCGATTCCGCCTGCTCGCTGCCGCCCCACTCGCTCTCCCCCGCCATCCTCGCCGAACTGGAGCGGCAGACGGCGGCGCTGGCGCGCGCGCTCGCGGTGTGCGGCCTCATGAACGTCCAGTACGCCATCAAGGACGGCGACATCTACATTCTCGAGGTGAACCCGCGCGCCTCGCGCACCGTGCCGTTCGTCGCCAAGACGGTCGGCACCCCGTTTGCGAAGATCGGGGCCAGGGTCATGGCCGGCGCCCCCCTCGCCGGCTTCAACCTGCACGCGAAGCGGCACGACCATGTTGGCGTCAAGGAAGCGGTTTTCCCGTTCGCCCGCTTTCCCGGCGTCGACACCATTCTCGGCCCCGAAATGCGCTCGACCGGCGAGGCGATGGGCCTCGACCGCGATTACGCCATTGCCTTCGCCAAGAGCCAGCTCGGCGCCGGTGGGGCCCTGCCGAAGGCCGGAACCCTCTTCGTTTCGGTCCGCGACACCGACAAACCGCGCATCGTCGAGCCGGTCCGCCGCCTCGCCGGGCTCGGCTTCAAGGTCATCGCAACCGGCGGAACGCAACGATTCCTTGAGAATCAGGGCATAGCCTGCGCCAAGATCAACAAGGTACTTGAAGGTCGGCCGCACATCGTCGATGCTATCAAGAACGGCGATGTCCAGCTCGTCTTCAACACAACCGAAGGCGCCGGGGCGATCGTCGACAGCCGGTCTCTCCGGCGTGCCGCCCTGTTGCATAGGGTCCCCTACTACACCACCATCGCCGGTGCGGTCGCGGTGTCGCTCGGGATCGAGGCGTACCGGTCGGGCACGCTTGAAGTCCGCCCGTTGCAAGCCTATTTCGCACCGGCGGCGTGAACTGGGGACGCCGGCCAGAGTCCGGCACGGATCGAACGGACGCCCTCGCCGCTCGGCGGGGTGGCCGCGAGGTTGTTGACTCAGCCGGCACGCCGGCAACGAGAATGCTCTCAGCGGGCCGTTCGTCGGCCCGCTCGTTGATGGAAGGGCCTGGGTATGATGGAAAAGATTCCGATGACCGCTGCCGGGCACGCGGCGCTGGAATCCGAGCTCAAGCGGCGCACCGGTGAGGAGCGCCCGCGCATCATCGAGCTGATTGCGGAGGCGCGCGGCCACGGCGATCTTTCCGAGAACGCCGAGTACCACGCCGCCAAGGAGCAGCACGGCCTCAACGAGGGCCGGATCGCCGAGCTGGAGGACCAGCTCTCGCGGGCCGAGATCATCGACGTGTCGAAACTGTCGGGCAAGACCGTCAAGTTCGGCGCCACCGTCGTGCTGATCGACGAGGACACCGAGGAGAAGAAGAAGTACCAGATCGTCGGCGACGTCGAAGCCGACGTGAAGGGCGGCAAGATCTCCATCTCCTCGCCGATCGCCCGCGCCCTCATCGGCAAGGCGAAGGGCGACACCGTCGAGGTGGCCGCCCCCGGCGGCGCGCGGTCGTACGAGATCCTCGACGTCAAGTTCAACTGAACCGCCCGTTTCCGTTGACGTTCTGAAGCGAATCGCCGCACGTTGAGCGTGCGCGGGAGCGGCTGCCCGCCGCCAGAGGTCACCTGTGACTTCGTGCGGGTTTCCGGGCCTGGCCCGCAAAGGGACGATTGCCGGCGGCTGCGGACGGAGGCGCCGAAGAATGGATCGCAAACCGATCGGCGTGTTCGCCTTCGGCAAGCCTCCGGTTGAACACATGCCGCCGATGCGCACCCGCGCGCTGCTCGCCGAAGCTGCGTTGCAGGGGGCCGACCTCCTGTTCTTCGCCAAGTCCGACTGGGACCCGGAAAGCAGGACCGTTCGGGCGACGCGGCATTCGGTAACCGGCGAGGAGACCGTGACAACGGCGATGCCGCCGGTCGTTCTGGTGACCGACAAGCTCGCCGCACGGTATCCCGAGGTCGACGATTGGCTGCGCGCCGAGACGCGCGTCATTGCCGCCCGCGGCCCCGACAAGATCGAACAGTACGAGCTTCTGGCGCGGACGCCGCTGGCGCCGTACGTCATTCCGACGACCGTCCTGGCAAGCGATCGGCTGGAAGCGGACCTCGCCGAGTGGCCGTCGCTCTACGGCGGGGTCGTGATCAAGCCCGCCAACGGCATGTGGGGCAACAACGTCCAGTTCGTCTTCGCCACCGGGGGCCGCTGGCGGTTTCACAAGCACGATGAGGTCATCGACGGCGACCGCGACTCGGTGATCGCGGCCGTGCGCAAGAGCATCGCCGGACGGATGCGCTACCGCCCGTTCATTCTCCAGCGCTACATCGCCTCGACCCACGCCGGTCAGGCGGTCTCCCTGCGCGTCGATATTCACAAGAAGCCGGACGGCAGTTGGGGCGTCCATCGGTTCGCCGCCAGGATCAGCGTCGGCAAGGGGTTTTCGGCGAGCCTCAGTTCGGGCGGCGGTCAGATGCTGATCGATAAATTCCTGCCGCGGCGCACGGCGCGTCCGGCGGATGAGATCTACGATGAAGCGGTTGACGTCGTTTGCCAGGCGGCCGAACTGATCGACGGCGATCCGGCCTATTCGATCTTCGAGCTCGGCGTCGACCTCGCCCTCGATGAGGACGACCGGCTGTGGATCGTGGAGGCGAACCTGCTGCCGGGAGCGCGGTGGGGCGAGCAGGACCGCGCCATGCACACCATCGCCTACGCCCTGTCGCTGGCGAACTGAGCGACGACGCCCTTGAGCACGGATCGCGAGCGGATCGGGGTCTTTGCCTTCGGCACGTCGCCGATCGAGCACCTGCCGCCATTGCGCTTGCGCGCGCTTCTTGGCGAGGCGGCCTTCCAGGGAGCGGAGTGCGCGCTTTTCTCGACCGCCGACTGCGACACCGCCGGCGGCACCGTGCTCGCAAGCCTGTGGTCCGGCGCCGGCTGGCGGACCGAACGCATCCCCCTCCCCGCCGTGGTCATGATCGTCACCGATCCGGTGAGGCCCGAGCACCACCCCGTCGACGCATGGCTGAGATCGGCCGCCCGCATCATCGCCGATCACGGCCCTGACAAGCTGGAGCAGATCGGCCTGTTCGAGGCCTCTCCGCTTGCCGGTCATGCGATCGCCGCCGCACCGTTGACCGCCGACACCTTCGATACGCTCCTTCCCGAGTGGCTTTCGCAATACGGCGGAGCCGTGGTCAAACCGGTCGACGGCATGCGCGGCGGCAATATCCATTTCATCACACGCACCGGCGACCGGTGGCAGCTGCAGAAGCGCGAGGAGACACGCGAAGGCTCGCTGGAGGAAATTGTCGCCGCGATGCGCGCCGCCACCGCCAGGCGGATGGGCTACCGCCGGTACATGATCCAGCGTTACGTCGAGTCGAGCCACGCCGGGCGCGCCCTGACGTTGCGCATCGACGTCCACAAGACGCCGCGCGGAGACTGGCAGATGCACCGCGCCGCGGCGCGGTTGAACATCGCCGGTGGGTTGGCGACCAACTCGGCCGGCGGCGGCGCCCAGGTGATGATCGAGAAATTGCTCGCCCAGCGGACCGTCCGTCCGGGTGAGGCCATCGAGGCGGAAGCGATCGCGATCGCCTGTCAGGCCGCCGCCCTGATCGACGCGCAGCCGAGCGCCTCCATCATCGAGCTCGGCGTCGATCTCGCCCTCGATGCGGAGGACCACCTGTGGATCGTGGAAGCCAACGCGCGGCCAGAAGCAAACTGGGCCGAGCAGGACCGCGCCATGCACATTGTGGCCTACGCCCTGTCACTGATCGGCTGAACCGGTCCCCCAGTGGCCGGGTCCAACCTCGTCACACACCTTGCGGAAGAGCGGCGAAAAGCGCCCCGACACCGCCAGCGGCGCCAGGATGTTGTGCTGGCTGACGCCGGCAACCGGCAACCGGATCAGGCCGGGGACGCCGTCGAAGTGGCAGGCCGCCTCTGTATCGGGACGATTGCGGTCGCCGTGGATGATCCACGTGCGCGGCCGCGGCGACCGTCGCTCCAGCACCACTCTTGGATCGAGCTCCTCCTCCTCGACGGCGACACCCGCCGCCGCGCAAACCGTTTTCCATCGCTCCTCGAAGCGCAGCGCCATGACGATCGGGCTGAAAGCAATGATTGCGTCAGCGCCGAGCTCGACGCCGTAGCGGATGGTGGCGTAGCCACCCCACGACTGGCCAAGGCAGATCAGCCGCTTCGTACCCATCTCCGCCAGAATTCCGCTGAGGGCCGCAACCGTGCTGGGAACGTCCCTGCCGAGACCCGCAACCCCGGCGAGGAACAGGGCGTTACTCCAGTCGAAGAGATAGACGGCGTTGACGCCGTGTTCGCTCAGCAGCCCCTGCATGAAGTACATCGACACACCGAGGCGCCGCGACCTGCCGGTGAACGCCACGACCGTGGTGTCGGACCCGGCCGGCGCGCACCAGAAGCCCGCGCTCCCGCCGGCATCGACGGCTTCGCCCGCTTTCGGCGGCGGCCGGACGTTCATCGACCGCAACCTGCGACACTGGCGGAGCAGGTTCGCGACCCGTCCCTCATAGCCGGGCACCTCCGAGAGCGCGGTGAGGTGCAGAACCGCCAGGCCGATCTCGCCGAACGCGATCAGCCTTCGGCACGCCTCCAGACGCTGCGGCGGACTGAGGTCCTGCCGGGAAAGCGCCTTGATCATCCTGGGATCCGGTCGCGACGCCTGGTCGATCCGGGCCGGGACCGGACCCGGCTGCCTAGTCGCCACGACCGTTGACCAGATCGCCCGCCATGTCCCGCACCGTCGTGTCGCCGTTCAGGAAGAACTCCGGACCGATCGCGTATCCGAACGCCTTCTCGAATTCCGAGGCCATTTCAACCGCATCGACCGAATCCAGGTCGAAGTGCCTGAACGGCATATCAATATCGACCCCGTCGGAATCCTGACCGACAAGGACGGCAAGGTAAACGACGATCCAGCGCCGGACGCGCGCCTCATCGGCGCCGACGGCCACAACCTGTTCCATCCCGGCCTCCTCAATCAGCCCGCCAAGGCTGGCGGAACGAATCGCAAGCGCCAGTTGACCGCCTGCCGCCGCTGCCGGCAATAGTTGAGGATTGCCGGCCTGCCACTCATGCACTTCTTGCAGAGCCACCGTCAGAGCCCCTACATACTGAGAGGTCTCGAGTCGCTAGCGTCCTCGGTACCGCGCCATTCACCGGGAGCTGGTCCATGCACGCCAGGGTGATCATCGTCGGGTCCGGTCCGGCCGGGTACACCGCCGCCGTCTATGCCGCCCGCGCCATGCTGGAGCCGGTGCTGATCAGCGGCATCACGCCCGGTGGCCAGCTCACCACGACCACCGATGTCGAGAACTATCCGGGCTTCGCCGACGTCATCCAGGGCCCGTGGCTGATGGATCAGATGCGCGCCCAGGCCGAGCACGTCGGCACGCGCATGGTCAGCGACACGATCATGGGGGTCGACCTGTCGCGGCGGCCGTTCCGGCTCACCGGCGACTCCGGCACCACCTACACCTGCGACGCGCTGATCGTTGCGACCGGCGCCGAGGCCAAGTGGCTGAACCTGCCGTCGGAGCAGAAGTTCCGCGGCTACGGCGTATCGGCGTGCGCCACCTGCGACGGCTTCTTCTACAAGGAGCGCGAGGTGGCGGTGATCGGCGGCGGCAACACGGCCGCCGAGGAGGCGGTGTTCCTCACCCACTTCGCCTCCAAGGTGACGCTCATCCACCGCCGCGACGCGCTGCGGGCCGAGAAGATCCTGCAGCAGCGCGTGTTCGACAACGACAAGATCGACGTGATCTGGGACTCCGCGGTCGAGGACGTGCTCGGCACCGAAGGCGTGCCGCCCTCGGTCACCGGCCTCAGGATCAAGAACCTCAAGACCGGCAAGGTCAGCGACCTCGCGGTCGACGGCGTCTTCGTCGCCATCGGCCACGCGCCCTCGGTCGACCTTCTCGGCGGCCAGCTCAGGCTGAAGCCCAACGGCTACGTCTGGACGGCGCCCGATTCGACCGCGACCAGCATCCCCGGCGTCTTCGCCGCCGGCGACGTCACCGACGAAACCTTCCGCCAGGCGGTGACCGCCGCCGGCATGGGCTGCATGGCGGCGCTGGAGGCGGAGAAGTTCCTCGCCGCCGCCGCCTCGGAACCGGCCGAGGCGGCCGAGTAGAGGCTTCGGTCATGCCGAAAAGCAACGGCCTCGACTGGGACAAGCTGCGCATCTTCCAGGCCGCCGCCCAGGCCGGCTCCTTCACCCACGCCGGCGAAGCGCTCAACATGAGCCAGTCGGCGGTGAGCCGGCAGGTGAGCGGCCTCGAGCAGGACCTCGGCGTGCCGCTGTTTCACCGCCACGCCCGCGGCCTCATCCTGACCGAGCAGGGCGAGGAGCTGTTCCGCGCCGCCAACGACGTGCTGGTCAAGCTGGACACGGTGCGCTCGCGCCTGACCGAATCGGCCGAGCAGCCCTCCGGCGTCTTGCGGGTCACCACCACCGTCGGCTTCGGCTCGACCTGGCTGACGGCGCGCTTCAACGAGTTCATCGAACTCTATCCCAGCATCAAGCTGCACCTGATCCTCGACGACCAGGAACTCGACCTCGCCATGCGCCAGGCCGACGTCGCCATCCGCATGCGCCAGCCGGTCCAGCCCGACCTCATCCAGCGGCACCTGTTCACGGTCCACATGAACCTCTACGCGGCGCCCTCGTACGTGAAGCGCTTCGGCGAGCCGAAGTCGATCGACGACCTCGACCAGCACCGCATCGTCACCTTCGGCGTGCCGGTGCCGGCCTATCTCAAGGACCTCAACTGGCTGGAGACCGCCGGGCGTACGGCCGACAACCCGCGCGAACCGATCCTCAAGGTCAACAACCTGTTCGGCGTCAAAAGCGCGGTGATGAGCGGTACTGGCGTGGCCGTTCTGCCCAACTACATGGTGGAACCGGAATCCGGCCTTGTGCGCCTGCTGCCCAAACAGGAGGTACCGAGCTTCGCCAGCTATTTTGTCTACCCGGCCGAACTCAAGAACTCGGCGCGGGTCCATGTTTTCCGCGATTTTCTGTTGAGCAAGGCGCGAAAATGGGCGTACTAGCCGCGCGCTCACATGTGGTTTGGATGCAACAGCCTAAATTTATGGCAGGTTCTGCCGGCGCAGCCGTATTGCCGCGCAATCAATGTTCATAGAATCAACCTGCTGTTGTGGTGATTCGTTCGTTACTTCCTCCCTGCGAACGTCTTTCCCTTCAGCTGTTCCCCTCTGAAGTGCGCCGTTTCGGCGGCGCAGACTGCCGGGCCCTCATTGGGGCCCGGCCTTCTTTTTTTGCAACCGGCGGTTCAGAGAATGCCAGACCGAGGACGTCACATGTACAGCGGCTCGTTCTGCAGATCCTTGTACAGGTCCGCCACGTATTCGCCGTAGCCGTTGAACAGCTGGGTGGGGATCCGTTCGCCGGAGCCCAGCACTTCCTCGCTCGCCTGGCTCCAGCGCGGGTGCGGCACGTCCGGATTGACGTTGGCCCAGAAGCCGTACTCGCTGCCGGCGATCGCCTGCCACAACCCGACCGGCTGCTTGTCGGTGAAGGTGATCTTGACGATCCCCTTGATCGACTTGAACCCGTACTTCCACGGCAGGTGAAGGCGGATGGGCGAGCCCATCTCGTTGGGCAGCGGTGCGCCATAGGCGCCGGTCACCATGAACGCGAGCTCATTGGTCGCCTCCGCCATGGTGAGCCCCTCGACGTAGGGCCACGGGTAGCCGATGCCGCGCGCCTGGCCGGGAGCGACCTTGGGGTTCATGAAGCTCTCGAAGCGCACGTATTTGGCGTCCGATGTCGGCTTCGCCATGGCGACGAGGTCGGCGAGCGCGAACCCGGACCACGGCACCACCATCGACCACGCCTCGACGCAGCGGTGGCGGTACACCCGCTCCTCGAGGTTTACCTTCGACAGCAGCGAATCGATGTCGACGGTGAAGGGCGTCTCCACCATCCCGTCGACCGCGATCGTCCACGGCCGGATTGGCAGCGCCTGCGAGGCCTCGCCGCAATCGCCGGCCGAGCCAAGGCGGAACTCGTAGTAGTTGTTGTAGACGAAGTTGTCTTCCTTGGCGGTGATGTCGCGCTTGACGGTGTAGCGCATCGTTGCGCATCACCGGATAGAGCGAGGTTGACGGGTCGTCGGGTTTCGGCCCGTAGACCTTGGGAGCGCCGAAGCCGAAAAGGGCGTGGGCCGGGCCCGAAGCGAGAACTCCGGCCGCCGCGGCCGCGCCGCCGGCCGCCAGCACCTGCCTGCGATTGAGCGCGATCTCCGGGGGCGTCGCCAGACGCTCCGGCAGCTCCCAGCCGCGCTTGCGCTTGATCAACATGGGGCACTTCCCTCCTGGAATGTGGCAGATTTCGAGCTAGGGCGGCGCCGCCTCACGATCAAATCACGATGGCGTGGCGCCCGCCAGCGCCCGCCTACATGTAGATCTGCTGGCCTTCCATGCCGGCGTAGAGGTCGGCCACGTACTGGCCGTAGCCGTTGAAGAGCTGGGTGGGGACGGACTCGTCGGTGGTGAGGTCGTGTTCGTTCGCCTGGCTCCACTTGGGATGGGGCACGTCCGGATTGACGTTGGCCCAGAAACCGTGGCTGTCGGGCGCCGCTTCCTGCCAGAAGCCGCGCGGCTGAGCGTCGACGAAGCTGATCCTGACGACCGACTTGATCGACTTGAAGCCGTACTTCCACGGCAGATGAAGGCGGAGCGGCGCCCCCATCGAGTTGTCCAGCGGCTTGCCGTAGGCGCCAGTCACCATGAACGCCAGTTCGTTGGTCGCCTCCGCCATGGTGAGGCCCTCGACGTAGGGCCACGGATACCAGAACTGCTTCTGCCCCGGCGGCGACCTCCGGATCGAAGAATGCCTCCATCCGCACGTATTTCGCCGCGGAGAGCGGACGCGCCATCTCGACCAGCCGCGCCAGCGCAAATCCGGTCCATGGCACCACCATCGACAGCGGCTCGAGGAAGCGGTGGCGGTACACCCGCTCCTCGAGGCTGACGCGCTTCAACAGATCGTCGATGCCGATGCTGAACGGATTTTCGACAAGCCCGTCGAAGCGGATCTCCCACGGCCTGATCTTGAGCGCCGCCGCCTCGCGATAAATGCGGCGGCTGATGCCGAACTCGTAGAAGTTGTTGTAGCGGGTGTTGATCTCTTCCGGCGTGATCGCCCGCGTGACCGCGTAGCGCTCGTTGCGCGCGGCCGGATAGAGCTGCCGCGAAGGATCGCTGGTGGCGGCGAGCGCGCCGGCCGGCCGCTCCTCGCGTCCGCTGAGCGCCATCGCGCCGATGGCGCCGCCCGCAACCGCCAGGCCGCCGCCGAACAAGAGCACCCGGCGGCTGACGAATAGCGATTCGGGTGTGGCTCGGCTGTGTGGAATCTCCCAGCCGCGCCTGCGGTTCACGCGCATACATACCCTCCCCGAGCCGCACCCAAGTCGTAGGCCAGCGCGACTCCGCGATCAATTCACGTTGCCGTGGGCCGCGGACGAATCGAGCGCGCGGACCAAATTTGGGCCAGATCGCATTGATATCGATCAAAAATCTGCAGCCTCTTTGCGGCTTGCCCAACCGCCGCTGCAATATTAGGCTTCCCGAGTGTGATCGAACGGGGGCCAGACATGAAACTTGCCGGCATCGCCGCTTTCGGCGCGACACTGGTGACGGTGGTGTTTCTGTCGCTGCCTGCGGCGGCACAGACCATGATCGATCCGGCCACGATACCGTGCACGGCGTGTCACAACGACACCACGCTGATCGTCTCGAAGGACGCCCAGTTCCACGAGTCGAAGCACGGCACCGGAGACGCCTTCATCCGCGGTGCCAGCGCCGACTGCGCCGGTTGCCACGGCAGCGAGGGGGCCAAGGCGCGCATCAACGCGCACCTCGCGCCGCACGACCCATCAATCGAGGGCGTGGTCAACGTCTCGCCCTACAACTGCCGCACCTGCCACAACATCCACATGACATACACCGTGGCGGACTTCGCGCTCACGGGCGCCGAGCAGCCGGTGAAGATGGAGAATACGTCTTCGACGTTCGACGGCGGCGCCGGCAACCTCTGCGCCAACTGCCATCAGATCCGCAATCCGATGCCGGTCGCCGACGGCGGGCAGATCAAGGTCGACAACCCGCGCTGGGGCACGCACCACGGCGTCGAGGCCTCGATGATGCTTGGCGAAGGCGGTCTCGGCGTCGACGGCGCCATTGGCGCCATGTATCTCTCCGTTCAGGACACGTGCGTCGGCTGCCACATGGGCGACGAGCACAACCATACCTTCGAGGCGCAGGTCTCCCGCTGCACCGGGTGCCACCAGGACGCCAAGTCGTTCGACATCGACGGCGTGCAGACCGAGGTCAAGGCGATGCTTGATCAGGTCAAGGGCAAGCTCGTCGCCAAGGGCGTCCTCAACGCCGACAGCGGGCTGGCGGTTCCCGGCACCTATCCCGAAGCCGGTTGCCTCAGGCGCTTTGGGATTACGTCTTCGTCGTCGAAGATCAGAGCATGGGCGTCCACAACGCCACCTACACCAAGGCGCTGCTCCAGTACGGGCTCGACAACCTCTGAGCTGCTGACGCGGCACCACGCAATCGCTTGAACGGCGGCGCTCTCGGGCGCCGCCGTTTCGTTTCGCTCGGCCGTGAGAGAACGAGACCGGCCCGCGACCCTCAGGCCGCTTGGGCTCCGGCCCGCTCGATCACCTGGTCGGCGAGCTTGCCGGTGAGTTCGGCCAGGTGGTCGAACCGGCTCTTGAAGGTGCCGACGCCGGCCGTCGCCGAGCGCAACTCGATGATCAGGTCGCGAATCTCCGACTGCGGGATCAGCGCTTCGACCACGTCCCAGCCGCTCCATCCCGGCCGCGCGTCGAAGCCGAGCACCTGGCCGCGCCGCTGCGAGACGATGCCGTTGACCCGTGCCGTCGCGTCGTTGGGTACCGCGACCTCGACCTTGAGCACCGGCTCCAGCAGCACCGGCCTTGCCTGCGGCATGCCCTCGCGCATGCCGATCTGCGCCGCCATGCGGAAGGCCTGATCGGACGAATCGACCGTGTGGTACGACCCGTCGGTGAGGGTCACCGCCACATCGACCACCCGGAAGCCCAGCGGTCCCTTTGCGAGGTACTCGGTAACTCCGGCCTCGACCGCCGGGATGTAGTTGCGCGGCACCACGCCGCCGGTGATCGTCTCCTCGAACTTGAAGCCCGAGCCGCGCGGCAGCGGCTTGATGTCGAGCACCACATCGCCGAACTGGCCGTGGCCGCCGGATTGTTTCTTGTGGCGGCCGCGCACGCTGACCGCACTGCGGACGGTCTCCTTGTAGGGAATGGTCGGCTCGTGCGTCTTGACGGCGATGCCGTATTTGCCGGTCAGCCGCTCGAGCGCCACCCGAAGGTGCATTTCGCCCTGCCCCTCGATGATCGTCTCGCCGGTATCCTGGCTGTGGACGACCAGCAGCGACGGATCCTCCTCCAGCGCCTTGGCCAGCGAGGCCGAAAGCTTCACGTCGTCCTTGCGCTCGGTCGAGGCAACCGCGCTGCCGAGCACCGGGTCGGGTGCGGTCAGCTTGATGATCTGCGCCGGAGCCGTCTTGCCGCTGCCGAGCGTCATGCCGGTCTTGGCTCCGTCGAGCTTGCCGAGACCGACCGTCTCGCCGGTGTCGGCCGCCTCCCGCTTGGTCGCCTGCTGGCCCATGATCCTGAACACGCCGGAGACGCGGCCGACCTCGCCGTCGGGGCCGACGAGCGCCGTGCCGTCGCCGAGCGAGCCCGCCGAGCACCCGCACGATCGACAGCTTGCCGCCGTGGGTGGTGTGCAGCGTCTTCAGCACCTGGGCAACCGCGTCGTTGCCGGTTCTCGACGTTCAGCCGCGCCCGCGTGTCGGTAATGTCGGGCGCCTCGTGGCGGATCGCCTTCAGCAGCCGGCCGACGCCGTTGCCGTGCTCGGCGGCGCCGATCAGCACCGGGCAGATGTTGCCGCTGCGCATCTCGCGCGCGAGATCGGCGAACACCGCGTCGCGCGGCGGCTCGATCTCTTCCAGCAACTGCTCCATCAGCTTGTCGTCGTAGTCGGCAAGCGTCTCCAGCATGTGGAAACGCGCCTCGACCTCGCGCGCGCGCTCGTCGTCATCGAGCTCGATCACCTCGCTCGCGGCATGCTCGCGGTAAACGTAGGCGCGCTCCAGCGCCAGGTCGATGAAGCCGGCAACCACCTCGTTCTGCCAGATCGGCAGCTGGCGCAGCACCAGCGGCACGCCGCTCGCCGGCTGCAGCGACTGCAGCGTCTCGCGCACGCTGCCGTCCGCCTTGTCCATCTTGTTGAGGAAGAGGATGCGCGGGATCCCCTTGTCTTCCAGATTCTTGAGGATGACCTGCAGCGCCGGAATCTTTTTCGGATCGGCCTCCGCCACCACCACCGCAAGATCGACGCCGGCGAGCACCGCCTCCGCCTCGAAGGCGAACTCGATCGACCCGGGACAATCGAGGAAGGTCAGCTTGTCGCCCATGAAGTCGCACTCGGCGATGTTGACCTCGACGCTCATCTGGTGAGCGCGCGCCTCCGGCGATCCGTCGCCGACAGTGTTCTTTTCCGCAACCGTGCCCTGACGCGACGTTGCGCCGGTGCGCGCCAACATCGCTTCCAGAAGCGTCGTCTTGCCGCTGGCGAATGGCCCCACCAGTGCAATGCACCGGGGGCCCGCCACTCTGCCGTTACCGGTACTCATGCCGTTGTGCCTCCCCGTTTTTGCTTTTGCCTGAACGCGGACTTGCCGATCGTTCGAGCGACCGGAATCGTTGACCGAGGGCGGGCGGCGGCCGCCCGCCCTCGGCTCAGCTTGCCTTACTGCGCGTAGAACAACTCCATCGAGGTGACGCCGGCCGCGATATTGAGGCCGACCTGGCCCTGGACGCTGAGCGGCTGCAGCGCGATCGTGCGATTGGAACCGCCGATCAGGACGTTGGCACCGGCGCCGACCACGACCGAAGCCTCCGCCGAGACGCCGGCGTAGGTACCGCCAAGAGCGCCCGGCGCGAGGCCGGACACCGGGGCCAGCACCGCCCAGACGATCACCGCACCCTTGGTAACGCCGATGTCGAGGCCGAACTTGCGGATGGTGCCGGTGTAGTGCTCCGCGCCGCGGTTGTCGGGCGCGAAGGTACAGTTCAGCGCCTTCGCCGACGTAATGATCAGACCGACGCCGCCGCTGACCGAGCAGGTCAGCACGCCGGCCTTGACGTAGGTCTGTGCCTGGGCCGGAGCGTTGCCGGCAAAACCGGCGCCGAGGGCCACTGCGGCAGCAAACAGCACTGTTTTCACGGTAGAAAGGTCGTTTCAAACGCATCATTGTCTCCAACATTCGCATCTTTTTCATCCCCTTGCGCCATGGTGGCATGACCGGCGCCGAAGGAAAAGGCCCGGCCCCCGGTGCTTGATCGGAGGTACGGCGAGGGTGCATGTCCCTCGCCCGGAGAACTGCGGATGCTGAACGCCTACCGGATCGCGGATGGATGCCTGACGGGCTCGGCGCCCGCCGAAGACGGCATCGATTCCGCCCGATACGGTGTGGATCGATCTCCTGCGTCCGACCGTGGCCGAGGACCGGCAGGCGGAGCAATTTCTCGGCACCAGCATCCCGACCCGGGAGGAGTCGCAGGAGATCGAGTTCTCCAGCCGCTTCTACACCGAGGACAACGCCGTCTTCATGACCGCGAGCCTGCTCGTCGGCGTCGACAAGGGCGAGCCGAAGCTGATGCCGTTCACGCTGGTCGTCGCCGGCGAGCGCATCGCCACCGTCCGCGACGACGATTTCCGCGCCCTCGGCCAGTTCCTGTCGCGGGCGGGCAAGCCGACCGGCGGCTGCACCAGCTCGCCGGCGCTTCTCGTCGGGCTGATCGAGGCGATCGTCGACCGCACCGCCGACGTGCTGGAGCGGATCAGCGCGGTCGTCGACCGCGTCAACCGCGAGATTTTCGCGCGCCAGCAGGGCAGCCGTCGCCGCGACCGCCAATTGGCCGACCTTATCGCCGACATCGGCTACCAGGGTGACATCGCCGCCAAGGCGCGCGAGGTGCTGGCCTCTCTGGAGCGCCTGGTCCAGTTCGCCGGAGTGGCGCTGCCGACCGCCTACGCCAAAGGCAGCCACCGCGCCCGCCTCAAGCTCGTCGGCCGCGACATCCGCTCGCTCGAGGATCAGGTCACGTTTCTGTCGAACAAGATCGACTTCCTGCTGACCGCCTCCCTCGGCCTCATCTCGGTGGAGCAGAACGAGGTCATCCGCGTGCTGACGGTGGCAGCAACCGTGTTTTTCCCGCCGACGCTGATCGGCACGATCTACGGCATGAACTTCCACTGGATGCCGGAACTCGACTGGCCCTTCGGCTATCCGCTGGCGATCGTGCTGATGGCCGCCTCGGCCCTGGCGCCGATACTCTACTTCCGCCGCCGCGGCTGGCTGTAGGAGGCCGCCGCTACGGGAACGTGACGGTGGCGACCGCGCGGTTGACCTTGTCCCGTCCCCACACCACGACCGGACCCGGCGGCACCGCGGCGTTGGCGAAGCTGGTGCCCTGACCGGGCGCGGTCAGATTGACCGTCGCCCCGGCATGGGTGACCGACACCGCACCCTCGAACAGGAAGACGCCGAAGCCGCCGTCGACCGGCCCGCCCCAGAAGTTGGTGCCGCGCACACCGATGACGGCGAACGGCGTGGTGACCTAGCCTGGTGCGTCGTACCCGCCGGCAGCTTGCCGGAAACGAAGCGGAAGGCGCCCGCGACGGTGGTGCGCAACCGGCTCACGCGCCCGGGATCGTAAACGAACGTGTCGATCCTGAGTCGCGCATTCGCGCCGAGGGTGAGCACGGTGTCGTCGTCGAGGGTCAGTTCGAGACGGGTCCCGGCACCGGTCACCACCGTCTCGTTGAGGCTAACGGGATCGTCCGTAGCGAGCTGGTGCCAGACATCCTCCGCCACGCCCCTCGCCGTCCCGTAGAGCCGGCTCACCTTGCCGACGGCGGTGGCGGCCGAAGCCGCCGGGGCGACCATCAGCGCGAAGCACAGAATCGACAGCCCAAGTAGCGGCTTGGAGCGCATTCCCGAATCAAAACATAATCTCCCGTGAAACGGCAAGGAGGCATGAAGAACATGTCCGCCCCGAAACAACCGGCCACGAACGTGGAGCCTTCGGCGGACGACCGCATCGCGGCCGCCCGTGCGCGGCTTTCCGCCATCGACGCCGCGCTTTTCCCACAGATCACCGCGATCCCGTTCTACGAGCAGGCGGTGCTGGTGCGGCGCGCCGTGACCCGCCTCTTCGGCGATGACTGAGGCGATCCGTCTCCACGCCGACGTCGGCGCCTGGAACCTCGCAGCGCTCGCGGACGAGGCGGCCTTCGACCGCCACCACGTCGCGGTCGCAGCCGCCATCGCCGACCGCATCGGTGCCGGCGTCGAGATCGACCCCGGCGCGCGGCGGCGCGCCTTCACCGACTGGATCGCCAGCTTGAAGGAGACCGACGAGACCGAAACCGGCGCGCCGGCGTTCGTCGCGGTCTGCGCCAGGCTGATCGGCGCCCTCGTCGGCCGGCCGATCGTCACCTTCGTCTGGTCGGGCAACGCCCAACCCGGCCGGATGGCGGCGGCAGTGCTCAGGTTTCCGAACGAGGTGACGGCGCTGGCGAGCGGCGCCGCCGTTTACCTGTTACGCATACGGGCGCTCACCGGCCGCGATCCAAGCATCGCGCTTTCGGCCCTCGTCGTGGAGAACGCCGCCGCCAACCTGCGCCACAACACCGACGCGGCTTATCGCTTTCGCGAGTTGCTGCAACTGACAACACAGTGGAATTGAGGCCGTCACGCGCCCGCTACACCGTTCTGCCATGATTGTGGGCTAAACGTGGCCGCGACTCCGGATGCGGGCTGGGGCCAGCCGAGGACGGGGCATGCTCACCACAGCAGAGAAAGACAAGGCGACTCAAATTCCAATGGCAAAAGCGACCGCGGAGAAGTCCACCGGACAGAAGACAACCACCACGCCGAGCGTCATTCTGGTCGGCGCCGACAAGGGCGGCGTCGGCAAGACGACCGTCACGCGGACGTTGCTCGACTATCTCGGCGCGCGCCAAATTCCGCGACGTGCCTTCGATACCGAGTGGCCGCGAGGTTCGCTCAACCGTTTCCACCCGGACATCACCGAGGTGGTCAACGTGACCTCGGCGGCCGACCAGATGAAGATCTTCGACACCATCAACGCCTCCGAGGCGACGGTGATCGACGTCCGCGCCGGCTTGCTGTCGACGACACTGACGGCGCTGAGCGACATCGGTTTCCTCGACGCGGCCCGGAACGGCGACTACACCTTCGCCGTCTTCCACATCCTCGGGCCGTCCATCGGCTCGCTCGACGAGATCGCCGAAGCGGCCAACTTCCTCGGCGGCGCCCAGCATTTCCTGGTCAAGAACCTCATCAACAACTCGACTTTCTTCGAGTGGGACCCCTCGACCTACAACAGCTATTTCAAGAAGATGAAGGGTGCCCGCGAGATAACCGTCTCGCACCTCAACGAGCTTGCCTGCGAACAGGTCGAACTGACGTCGGTGCCATTCACCTCTTTCATCGACAACCGGACCGCCGACGGCAAACCCGCCGCCTATTCGTTCGTGCTGAGAGGCTACGTGCGCCACTGGCTCAATCAGGTGTGGTCCGAGTACGACCGCGTCGGCCTGACCGATCTGGTCCAGCACAAGCAGCGGGCCGCCTGAGGGGCGACCCGCCGAGGCGATGTTCGCCCCCAGTCCGCAGGAGCCGGCGCTCGTCGCGGTCGAAGTGACCGGACCGGAGGCGCCGGCGGCGGAACCTCGCCGCCAGCCCATCTTCGTCGTCTGCTCACCCCGCCCGCGCGTCGGCTGCACACTGATCGCGCGGCTGCTGGTGGAGTATCTGGTGAACGATGGCCGCCGGCCGCTCGCCTTCGACGTCAGCCCCGACGACCGGGCGCTGGCGCGACACCTGCCGCTGCAGGCGGTGCCCGCGAGCCTCGCCGACACCCGCGGCGAGGTGGCCCTCTTCGATCGGCTGATCCTCAACGACGGCGCCCCCAAAGTCATCGACCTCGCGGCCGATCAGTACGACCGCTTCTTCACCGTCACCGGCCGCATCGGCTTCGCCGGGGAAGCGAAGCTCAGGGCGATCGACATGGTCGTCCTGTTCGTCACCCTCGCAGGCGACCGCAAGTGCGAGGACGCTTATCGGCGCCTGTTCATGCGCCGCGGCGCCTTCACCATCGTGCCGGTGGTCAACGCCGCCAACGAGCGCCCCGGTGACCGCGACCCCGTCCTGCCCGACGGCAGCCTGCCGCCGCTCCGCATCGCGCGGCTGCCGCCCGCCCCCGCCGGCCTCGTCGACGGCCCCGGCTTCTCGTTCGCCAACGCGTTGCAGCGGCCGGGAGAGCAGCCGGCGATCCACGAATGGGTCGAGCGTACGTTCCTGGCTTTCCGCGACCTGGAACTGCGCCTGCAGATGGCGGAATTCGCCGACCTGTTCCGACTGTTCGCCGGCTGAGTTGCGTTGCCCCTGCCGCTCAGGGACCCGTGAAGGGCGCCTCCAGTTTGCCCGCGGCCAGCACGTGTCCCTTGATTGCCGCGGTCAGCGTGTCGGTGTTCACGTCGGCCTGCGCCAGCGTCAACGGCGCGTCGATGGCGAAGACCTGGTAGACGTAGTTGTGGGTCTGCCCGGAAGGCGGCCGCGGCCCGAAGTAGCCCGCGCTGTTGCGGGCGGACGCCTGCATGGCGCCTGCCGGGGCGGAGAGCGACACTTCCTTTGGCAGGTCCTGCGGCAGTGAGGTGACGTTTGCCGGGATGTTGTAGATGATCCAGTGCTGGTTCGGCTTGTCGCGTCCGACGATCGGGTCCTGGAGGACGACGACGTAGGCCCCTGTACCGGCCGGCCCGGCGCTCCAGTTCAGCGCGGGGGATTTGCTGTCACCGTAGCTGGAGAATTTCACGTCGATGGGTTTCCCCGCGGCAATGTCCGGCGATGTGAAGTCAAGGGCCGGAACACCCGCGGCGACATTGTCGAACACGGTCTTCGGAACGTCCTGGGCCAGCGCGGGCATCGCCGACCCGGCAAGAACTGCGGCAAAGGCAGCGGCCGCCAACGCAATCGATCGCATAACCACCTCCCAGATGTTTGGAGACACCCTTGTGAACCAGGGCTCGCCTACGAGTGATCCTATCTCGGCCCGGCGCAGCAGCGCTGCATCCGGACACACGCTTCAGCTCCCCAACTCGCGCCGGGTATTCTAGATCAGACCACAGCGCCAGTCACATACGGAAAAGAATCCATTCGACCGGCCCACCGGAGCGCGAGCCGCGCGGCGCTATCTGAGACCGGCGCAGAAGCGCTGGATGCGGGTGCAGGCTTCCGTCAGCTGCTCCATCGAGGTCGCGTACGAGATGCGGAAGAAGGGCGACAGGCCGAAGGCCGCGCCGAAGACCACCGCGACCCCCTCCTCTTCCAGCAGCGCCGTGGCGAAGTCTTCGTCGCTGGCAATGGCGGCGCCGCCGCTGGTCTTCTTGCCGATGGTGTCTTCGCACGACGGATAGACGTAGAAGGCGCCCTCCGGCCGCGGGCAGGTCAGGCCGCTCGCCTGGTTGATCATCGACACCACCAGGTCGCGGCGCTGGCGGAACTGCTCGGCCCACCGGGGGATGAAGTCCTGCGGCCCGTTCAGCGCCTCCACCGCCGCCCACTGCGAGATCGACGACGGGTTGGTGGTCGACTGCGACTGCAGCTTGGCCATGGCCTTGATCAGCTGTCGTCGGGCCGGCGCCGTAGCCGATGCGCCAGCCGGTCATGGCGTAGGACTTCGAGACGCCGTTCAGCGTGAGCGTGCGCGCCTTCAGCCGCGGCTCCACCTCGGCGGGCGTGGCGAAGACGAAGCCGTCGAAGGTGAGGTGCTCGTAAATGTCGTCGGTCAGCACCCACACCTGCTCGTGCGCGACGATGACGTCGGTGAGCGCCTTCAGCTCGTCGCGCGTGTAGGCCGCGCCCGACGGGTTCGACGGCGAGTTGAGGATCACCCACTTGGTCTTCGGCGTGATCGCTTTCTCAAGCGCTTGCGCCGAGAGCTTGAATCCGGACTTAAGGTCGGTGGCAACCGGAACCGGCGTCGCCCCGGCGAGGGCCACGATCTCCGGATAGCTGACCCAGTACGGCGCCGGGATGATCACCTCGTCGCCCGGATTGAGCGTCGCCATCAGCGCGTTGAACAGCACCTGCTTGCCGCCGGTGCCGACGGTGATCTCCGCCTGCGTGTAGTCGAGGTTGTTCTCGCGCTTGAACTTGGCGGCGATCGCCGCCTTCAGCTCCGGCATGCCGTCGACGGCGGTGTACTTGGTCTTGCCGTCGCGGATGGCGCGGATCGCCGCTTCCTTGATGTTGTCGGGCGTGTCGAAATCCGGCTCGCCGGCGCCGAGGCCGATGACGTCGCGTCCGGCCGCCTTGAGCTCGCGCGCCTTGTCGGTGACGGCAAGGGTGGCGGACGGCTTGATGCGGGCGAGCGAGTCGGCAAGGAAGGCCATCGGATCGATCTCTCGATTGGGGAAGCGGCGGGCCGCAAACTAGTGGCCGGCGCCAGGCCACGCAAGGACAAGGACAGCCTGGAAGGCCGTCGCATACAATGGCGGCCACCGCCACCGGAGGAAGGCCATGAACCTCGCCCGCCTCGCCGCGGAACGATTGGACAGCAAAGGACCGATCGGCGTCGCGCTGATCGGCGCCGGCAAGTTCGGCTCCATGTTCCTGTCGCAGGTGCCGACCTCGCCGGCGATCCGGGTTGCCGCAATCGCCGATCTCAACGTCGAAGCCGCCCGTGGCGCCTGCCGGCGGGTCGGCTGGAACGAGGAGCGGATCGGCGCTTGCCGGTTCACCGATGACGCCGCGTTGGCGGTCGTCGGCGACGACGTCGAGGTCGTGGTCGAGGCAACCGGCAACCCTGTCGCCGGCATCCGCCACGCCCTCGCCGCCATCGATACGGGCAAGCACATCGTCATGGTCAACGTCGAGGCGGATGCTCTTGCCGGCCCTGCCCTTGCAAGCCGGGCGCGGTCGGCGGGCCTCGTCTACTCGATGGCCTACGGTGACCAGCCGGCGCTGATCGCCGAGCTGGTCGACTGGGCGCGCGCCTGCGGCTTTTCGGTCACCGCCGCCGGCAAGGGCACCAAGTACCACCCCGACTACCACGCCGTGACGCCCGACGACGTGTGGACCCACTACGGTCTCGACCCGGTCCGCGCCAGGGCCGCCGGCATGAACCCGCAGATGTTCAACTCGTTCCTCGACGGCACCAAGTCGGCGATCGAGATGGCGGCGGTCGCCAACGCCTGCGCCCTCGGCGTCCCCACCGATGGCCTCGCCTTCCCGCCGTGTGGCGTCGACCGCCTCGCCGAGGTGTTGCGGCCGCGCGATCGGGGCGGCGTGCTCGAAAACACCGGCATGGTCGAGGTGGTCTCATCGATCGAACGCGACGGCGGGCCGGTCACCGGCGACCTGCGCTGGGGGGTCTACGTCGTGGTCGAGGCACCCAACGACTACACCGCCGCCTGCTTCGAGCAGTACGGCATGAAGACCGACGCCAGCGGCCGCTTCGCCGCCCTCTACCGGCCCTCGCACCTGATCGGACTCGAACTCGGCGTTTCGGTGCTGTCGGCGACCCTGCGCGGCGAGCCGACCGGATCGACCGGCCGCTTCCGCGGCGACGCGGTCGCCGTCGCCAAGCGCGACCTTGCAGCCGGCGAGATCCTCGACGGCGAAGGCGGTTACACCGTGTGGGGCAAGCTCTGGCCGGCGGCGAGAAGCCTTGCCCACGGCGCCCTGCCGATCGGACTTGCCGCCGGCGTTCCCCTCACCCGTGCGGTCGTAGCCGGCAACGTAGTGTGCTGGCGAGACGTTGCGATGGCGGACTCGGAAGCCGTGAGACTGCGACGCGAATCCGAGACGACGGCGACGTAGTGCCGCAAGCGTCCATCGTTCGCGCAGATGCCGCAAAGGCGCCGCGTTTGCTTGCGAACTTCGCCTGAGGTCAAGACTAGGGGAGAGCCATGTACAAGATCGACAACGGCTTTCATCACACCTCCAGCCGCGATGCCGGTACCGCCGTATTCATTGCCTGGATCGCCGTCTTCGCGGTTTTCGTCATCGCACTGATGGCGCTTGGCGGCAGCGACCACGTGCTGACCGCCCACCGCCTGGTGACGCCGACGCCCTGGGTCGGTCCGGCCTGACCAACGCTTCAGGACGTCACCACGACCACCGCCGAGGCGGCGGCGCGTCCCTGCCGACGGTAGCTGTGCGGCGCACCGGAATCGAAGTACATCGCGTCCCCTGCGTCGAGGACGGTGTCATCCCCGTCGACATTGACGACAAGTTGACCGCCAAGCACGTAGATGAGTTCGGCGCCATCGTGGTGGTGCGGCTGTGACGGCTCCGACCGTACCGGGAACTCGGCGTAGTAGGCCTCCATCTTGCGGTCGGTCACCGGAAAATCGAGGCTCTCGAAGACATAGGACGGCGGCTCGTGGCCCGGCCTGTCGGGCAGCCGCACGCGGTCTTTCTTCCTGACCACCGCCACCGCCGGACGCTCCTTGTCGTCGGCGAAGAAATGATCAAGGCCGACGCCGAAAACGAGCGCGATCCTGAGCAGCGTCGGCAGCGTCGGGAAAAGCTGGCCGCGCTCGATCTTCGACAGCATCGCCGGTGACAGCCCGGTGTGCTCGCCGAGCTGCACCAGCCCCAGCTTTTTCTTCAGTCGCAGAGCCCGGATCTTCGGTCCGATCCGGTAGCTCTCGAGCCCGGCCGTCAACGTCTCGGATAGCATCGCGCGTTCCTTTTCCACTGCCGCTCAAATCGGCATGCCCTTCTTTTATCACAGAGAAAATCAAAATTCACATAACGAAAATGTGAGTGTTACTCAATCTGATTTTCTCTATATGCAATCTCACGGCAGCCGGTGCTGCCACGTGCTGCGAGCCGGAGATGCTCGCCAGCCTTCAGACAGACACAGGAGCACGCAGTCATGAGATTCCAGATTGCAACGATGGCGATGGCCGCGGTCACCGCGTTGGGCGTAACGATGGGCGCCGCCAGCGTCCGCGCCGCCGAAAAGGACATCGTCGACACCGCAGTCGCGGCCGGCCAGTTCAAGACCCTCGCCGCGGCGCTTGGTGCGGCAGGACTTGTCGACACCCTCAAGGGCCCCGGCCCGTTCACCGTCTTCGCCCCGACCGACGCGGCATTCGCCAAGCTGCCGGCCGGCACGGTCGAGAACCTGCTGAAGCCGGAGAACAAGGATCAGCTGACCGCGATCCTCACCTACCACGTCGTGCCCGGAGAGGTGATGGCGGCCGACGTCGTCAAGATGAAGGAGGCCAAGACCGTCAACGGCAAGATGATCAGCATCAAAGCCGACGGCAGCGGCGTCATGATCGACAACGCCAGGGTCACCGCCACCGACATTGCCGCATCGAACGGCGTCATCCACGTCATCGACACGGTGATCCTGCCGCCAAACGGCTAGCACCGGTCGCCGGGCCGCTTGTTCCCTCGGGCGGCCCGGCACCATCAACCCGTCACGGAGACACGCACATGAAAGCCCTCAACCTGATCACCCTTTTCCTCGTCATCGTCGGCGGCCTCAACTGGGGTCTCGTCGGCGCGTTCAACTTCGACCTCGTCGCCACCCTGTTCGGCGACGCGTCCATCCTGTCGCGGCTGGTCTACGTCGTCGTCGGCCTGTCGGCGCTCTGGCAGCTCATCCCGCTCGCCAGCGCCTTCGGCTCCGACGAGCCGGCCGCGCTCCGCGGCCACTCAGCCCACTGAGTGGCGAGCCCGCCGCCGTTCGCCGGCGGCGGGCACCTTTTCCAATGCGGCGCATGGTCACCGTCAACGACAGGATGCAGCGCGGCTACCGCTATGCGCTGAGTGAGCCGCCGGGCAGGAACTTCGCACCCGATTTCCGCCCCGAGCTGACGCCGGCCGAGATGCTGCGTCTCGGCGTCTTCGCCGGCAAATACATGACTGACACCCGCGGTGAGTTTCCCCGGAGCTGGTTCACCCGCGCCAGGCTGGCGCCGGGGCCGCGCGATCCGAACCTCAACTACTTCGGTGTGGACGCGAGCCAGCCCCTTTCCGTCTGGCGCAAGAAGGGCTGGATCCATCCGGACGACCCGCGCGGCTGGTTCCAGTGGTATTGCCGGTACTACATGGGCCGGCGCCTGCCGGACGAAGACCGGCGCCAGATCGACCGCTGGAAAGCGATGCGCCGCCACGTTCGCCAGATCGAACGGAACTGCGAGCCGAACGACCTGAGGTGCCGCAGGCGCCAGCGACAGGCGCTGCTCCATTGGGCCTACGACAGCCGGAGAATCTGAAGCAATCCCAGGAAAAGTGGATTCCACTTTTCCGTCCGGGATTGCGTCACAAAAAACCTAGCCCACCTTCGGCTGCGCCTCGGCGATCGCCTTGAGCTTGGCGAGACCGCGCTCGAGGTCCGGCCCCGACCGGCGGTCGGTCCACAACCCGAGGTAGCGGGCGAGCGGCGCGTCGCCGAGGTCGGTGCGCACAGTCCAGGTCACCGTCGTCGCGGCGCCGCCCGGCACGAGCGTGAACCGCACCGTCGCCGGCCGGCTGCCGGCAAGCGCAACCGTCGTCTCCACCGCGCTGCCGGGCTCGATGCTGGTGATCTTCTCCTGCCCCGACGACACGTCCGGACGCGCGCTCGTCCATTCCATCGTCTGCCCGACGCCGTCGAGCGGACCGGTGAAGGTGACAACCACCGCCGGGTCCTTGTCGAGCCACGGCGACCACTGGCCGGACTGCCTGAGGTCGGAGACGAGGCCGAAGATGGTCGAGGGCGGCGCGTCGATGTCCACCGCGCGCGTCACGGTCACCTCGCGCGGCAGCACGTAGGCGCCGGCGACCAGAATGACGATCGCCGCCGCCAGCCCCAAGGCTGCGCGCCCGACCCAGACCGACACGGCATCTTCCCCGGCCATCGCCCATGCTACCCGGCGCCGCGCCCGCGAAAAAGGCTCCTGCCCCTTCACCCGGAGGGCGATTTGTGGCCACTATCGCCGGCGCCAGCAGCGGAGGCCGACGTTGACCCAGTCCGCCAACTACCACGAGGGCCTGCGTTTTCGCGTCGTGCTCAAGCAGGGTTTCGCGCTCGGCCCCGGCAAGGCGGACCTCTTGCAGGCGATCGATGAGACGGCGTCGCTGCGCGCCGCCGCCGCCCGCTTCGACATGAGCTACAAGCGCGGCTGGACCCTGGTCCAGGAGATGAACGCCGCCTTCGCCGAGCCGCTGGTCGCCACCGAAAAGGGCGGCCCCGGCGGTGGCGGCGGCGCCCGCCTCACCGACCTCGGCCGCTACGTCCTCGACCGCTACCGCCGCATGGAGGCCGACGCCGAGGCGGCAGTCGCCGCCGGCATCGGCGACCTGCGGAAACATCTGAAGCGTGGGGGGCGCACCAGGACCGGTTGATTTGACGCCGCGAGGCCGGTGTCATAACCTCGATATTCCCGACCGAACATATCGAGGTGTCGATGCTTTCCCGCCGTGTCCTGATCCTCGCTTTCGCCGTTTTCGCGGCCCTGGCGCCGGCAACCGCCCGCGCCGCCGACGTCATCGTTTTCGCCGCCGCCAGTCTCAAGAACGCCCTTGATGACGTCACCACCCGCTACCTCAACCAGACCGGCAAGTCGGTCACCGTCAGCTACGCCGCGACCTCCACCCTCGCCCACCAGATCGAGCAGGGCGCGCCGGCCGACATCTTCTTCTCCGCCGACGAGGCGTGGATGGACTATGCCGCCGAACACAAACTGATCCAGCCGGACACCCGCCGCACCCTCCTCGGCAACCAGATCGTTCTGGTGGTGCCCCGGAGTTCGCCGGCGACCATCGCCATCGGCCCGGGCATGGACCTCGCCGGCTTCCTCGGCTCCGACGGCCACCTCGCCATGGCCAACACCGACTCGGTGCCCGCCGGCAAGTACGGCAAGGCGGCGCTCCAGTCGCTCGGGGTCTGGGACTCGGTCGCCGCCAGGGTCGTCCAGGCCGACAACGTGCGCGCCGCCCTCGCCTTCGTCGCCCGCGGCGAGGCGCCCGCCGGCATCGTCTACGCCACCGATGCCATCGCCGAGCCGGGCGTCCGCGTCGTCGGCCCCTTCCCCGATGACTCGCACCCGCGGATTCTCTATCCGGTGGCGCTGACCGCCACCGCGACCAATCCGGATGCGAATGCGTTCCTCGCGTTCGTCGAGTCCGATGCGGCGAAGCCGGCGTTCGAGAAGCAGGGCTTCACGGTGGTGGCGCCGGCGATGTGAGCCATCTGTTCGACCCCCTCACCGCCGCCGAATGGACCGCGATCGAGCTGAGCCTCCGGGTCAGTGCGGTCGCGGCATTGACCAGCCTGCCGTTCGGCATCGCCGTCGCCTACCTGCTGGCGCGCGGGCGCTTTCCCGGCCGCGCCCTGGTTAACGGGATCGTCTATCTGCCGCTCGTGCTGCCGCCGGTGGTCACCGGCTACCTGCTGCTGCTCGCCTTCGGGCGGCAGGGCCCGGTCGGCAAGCTGCTCGAAAGCGCCTTTGGCGTCGTCTTCGCCTTCCGCTGGACCGGCGCCGCGCTCGCCGCCGCCGTCATGGGCTTCCCGCTCATGGTGCGCGCCATCCGCCTGTCGATCGAGGCGGTCGATACGCGGCTGGAGGCGGCGGCCGCCACCCTCGGCGCCGGCAGGCTCATCGTGTTCGCGACCGTCACGCTGCCACTGGCGCTCCCCGGCATTCTCGCCGGCACCGTGCTGTCGCTGGCGCGGTCGCTCGGCGAGTTCGGCGCCACCATCACCTTCGTCGGCAATATTCCGGGCGTCACCCAGACCATCCCGACGGCGATCTACACCGCCATCCAGACCCCCGGCGCCGAGTTGCAGGCCGCGCGCCTGACCCTGATCGCCATCGTCGTCGCCTTCGTCGCGCTGATCGTGTCGGAGGCGCTCTCCCGCCGCGCCACCCGCCGGATGCTCGGCCCATGACCCTCACCGTCGACGTCACCAGGACCACGGGCCGCTTCAGGCTCGACGCACGGTTCAGCGGCGCCGGCGGCGTCACCGCGTTGTTCGGCCGTTCGGGCACCGGCAAGACGACCCTGGTCAACCTCATCGCCGGCCTCGCCCGGCCCGACCGTGGCGCGATCCGGCTCGACGACACCGTCCTCGTCGACACCGAACGGGGCATCGACGTGCCGGTCCATCGCCGCCGCGTCGGTTACGTCTTTCAGGAGGGGCGGCTCTTCCCCCACCTGTCGGTCAGGAGCAACCTCACCTACGGTCAGCGCCTTGCCCGCGGCGACCAGTGGGGATCGTTCGATCACGTCGTCGACCTTCTCGGCATCGCGCCGTTGCTCGACCGCCGCCCGGCCGCCCTCTCCGGCGGCGAGAAGCAGCGCGTTGCCATCGGCCGCGCCCTGCTGGCGAGCCCGCGCATTCTGCTGATGGATGAGCCCCTCGCCTCGCTCGACGCGGCGCGCAAGGGCGAGATCCTGCCCTACATCGAACGCCTGCGCGACGAGATGAAGCTGCCGATCGTCTACGTCAGCCACGCGGTGGAGGAGGTGGCGCGGCTCGCCGACACGCTGGTGCTGCTGGCGGACGGCAAGGTGGTCGCCTCCGGCAGCGTCAACGACGTGTTCTCCCGGCTCGACTTGCGCCCCCTCACCGGTCAGTTCGAGGCAAGCGTTGTGCTCACCGCCCGCGTCACCGCCAGCGACCCGGTCGCCGGCACCACCGTGCTCGACCATCCCGCCGGCAGGCTGGCGGTCGGCCTGCTGCCGCAACCGGTCGGCGCCACCGCGCGCCTGCGCGTGCGCGCCCGCGATGTGGCGCTCGCCGTCGGCGACGTCGGCAAGCTGTCGATCCGCAACCGGCTCGCCGGCACCGTCGCCGAGATCGCCGAAGGATCGGGCCAGGTCGTGGAGGTGCGCCTCGATGTCGGCGGCGCGCCGCTGATCGCGCGCATCACCCGCGGCGCCGCCCGCGACCTCGACCTTCAGGTCGGCCGGCCGGTGGTCGCCCTCATCAAGTCGACCGCCTTCGACAACCTCGACGATTTCGCATAGCAATCCCAGGAAAAGTGGATTTCACTTTTCCGTCCGGGATTGCGAAGGCAAACAGGTCAATCCCAGGAAAAGTGGATCCCACTTTTCCGTTCGGGATTGCGAAGGCAAACAGGTCGACCCCAGGAAAAGTGGATTCCACTTTTCCGTCCGGGATTGCGCCGGAATCGAGAAGATGGAGCGGCCACCGTTTCCGTGAAACGGTGGCCTGCGCCAGGTTCAGCCGCAGCCTTTCAGCTGGCCGCCGCTGCCGAGCACCGTCAGTTTGACGCTGGCCGTCCCCGCCCGGATCATGTCCAGTCGCTCCGCCGCGGCCTTCGTCAGGTCGATGACGCGACCGCCGACGAACGGCCCGCGGTCGTTGATCCGCACGACGACCGAACGGCCGTTGGCGAGATTGTCCACCCTGACCCTGGTTCCGAATGGCAGGCTGCGATGGGCCGCGGCAAGCGTGTTGGAGTTCATCCGCTCGCCGCTGGCAGTCGTTGTGCCCATCTTGTACCAGGAGGCCTTGCCGCACTGGCTGGCCCCCGCTTCGTTTGCCGGAAGGCCCGCCGCCGCGCTAACCGCAACGAAAGCAAGCCCTAACGCGAAAATGCGAAACTTTGATACCTTCACTCACCCTGTTCCTGTTTCAGCCTGACCGCATCGTTCTTGTGCCCTCCCATCCCCATGGAGCGACGACAGCCATACGGCCGCCGCCGGGCGCGATGTGTCAGATTGAATGCGGCATGATTACGGCCTGGCAACCACCTTTCTCCACCCTTGGTAAACCATGGGCGAGGCTGGGCGGCGGGCTCAGATCCGTTCGATGAGGGCGGTGGCGGCGGCGGGCGCGCGCACCTTGGCGCCCGCGATCATGAACACGAAGACGTCGCGCTTGACCTTCTTCGGCTTAACCTTGCCGAAGCGCGGCAAATCGTCGGGCTCGCCCCCGGCGGCCCAGGTCTTGGCCCGCCCCGCCCAGCCGTCGAGGTCGGCGGCGGAATAGCCGGTGGCGATGTCCTCCGCCGAGCGCTGCAGCCGCGCATAGACGAAGTCGGCGGTGACGTCGGCGATCGCCGGGTAATCGTCGGAGTCGGCATAGACCACCGCGACCCCGTGCTTGCGGATGAGGTCGACGAACTCCGCGTTGAGGTAGCTCTTCGAGCGCACCTCCAGCACATGGCGCAGCGTCAGCCCGCCCGCCTCCTTCGGCAACAGCGCCAGGAACGCGGCAAGGTCGTCGGCGTCGAACTTCTTGAACGGCGCCAGTTGCCAAAGCACCGGCCCGAGCTTGTCGCCGAGTTCCGTCACGCCCGACTTGAAGAACCAGTCGAGCGCCTCGCCCGCCTCGGCGAGCTTCTTCTTGTTGACGATGGCGCGATGCCCTTTGACCGAAAAGACGAAGCCCTCCGGCGTCTCGTCGCGCCACTTGGCGAAGCTCGCCGGCGACTGCGTGCGGTAGAAGGTGCCGTTGATCTCGATCGCGGTGAGCTTGCTCGCCGCGTAGGCGAGCTCGTCCGCCTGCTTCAGCCCTTCCGGATAGAAGGTTCCGCGCCAGGGCGCATAGGTCCAGCCGCCGATGCCGACGCGGATCATGCTCACCTCGCCGATAGCGGCGGACGGGGCGCGCTCTATTTCTTGTCCACCGACATCGAAACCGAGTGCATGTCGGTGATCACCGTCGGTTGCATCTTGCCGCCGAGCGGCTGGTGCTTCTGCTTCTTGTTCTTGTCGGCTTTCGGCTTCTTCTTTTCCTTGCCGGGCCGGTCGCGTCCCTTTGCCATGATTGTCCTCCATTGGGGCGGGGCTGCCCCGCCGCGAGCGGCGATACTATAGCCACCGTCCGCGCCTGTGAATTGCCTCAGGCCCCGGCCATCGCCGCCAGCGCCGTGACCACGTTCCAGTTGCGCCCGGTGCCGGGCGTCTTCAGCTTCAGCTTGAGCTTCGATTTGCCGATGCCGGCGGGATAGGTGATGAAGAGGTCGGAGCCGGCGAGCCGCCACGTCTCCGGCCCGTCCCATGTGACCGCGAGCGCCGCCTTGTCGTCACGCGTCGGCGCGCCGGCGAGGAACATCACCAGCAGATGGCTGGGATCGTCCCTGGCCATGTCGGGGAACGGATTCCTGGCGATCAGTCTGGCGAGCTCGGCGCCGGTCCTCAGAATCGCCTCCGAGCGGAAGCCGAAGCGGTCGGCGATCCCCGCCTCGATCCGCGCGGCCACCCTGGCGCGGTCCGCCCTCCCGGCGTCGAAGACGACGTTGCCGCTTTGCAGGTACGTGCGCGCGCCGGCAAACCCGAGGTCTGCGAACAGCGCCGCAAGGTCCGCCATCTTGACGGAGCGCCCGCCGACATTGACGGCGCGCAGGAGGGCGACGGTTGCGGTCATGGCTTCCCCGCGGCGCGAACGCCCGCGAGGATAGCAAAAAAGAGGGCCCTACTCCGCCGCCTCGCTGACGATCTCCCCTTCCGGCTGGCCGGGTTCGGGCACGATGCCGGCGACCTTGCCGATCCAGTCGGCGAAGGCGGCAAGCCACTTCTCGAGGAAGCCGCGGATCGCCTCGTCGGTGACGTTGTGGTCGGCGTCGATGCTGTCGGCGGGGAGCTGGATATAGGCCTCCGGCTGGCCCATCACCGCGAGGTCGAGCACCAGCAGCGTCGAGCGCAGGTGCGACTGGGCGACGGCGGTGCCGATCTTGCCCGTGGTCGCGCCGATGACCGCCGCCGGCTTGCCGGACCACGAATTCTTGCCGTACGGGCGGCTCCCCCAGTCGATGACGTCCTTCACCACACCGGGCGGCGCGCGATTGTATTCGGGCGACACGAACATCACCGCGTCGGCGGCCTCGATGTCGCGCTTCAGCCGCGTGACGGCGGCGGGCGGATCGTCCCAGAGGTCCTGGTTGTAGTGCGGCAGGTCGGCGACATCGACCAGATCGAGATCGAGCTGCTTACGCCGACCGAGCTTCTTCAGCGCCAGCGCCAGCTTGCGGTTGATCGACTCGCGCCGCAGGCTGCCGACAATGACAGCGACTTTGACCATCTCCGTATCTCCCCGTGGTTACCTTTGGATACCACAGAGATAGCCCGATTGCGCAGCGCGGCAAGAAGGCACGTCGAGGTAACCGGGTTACCGGTGCCGGAAATGGGGGCGGCATGTCTGCGCGCACGACCCCACCGGAGAGGATGGCGGGCATTGTACGGGAGGCTTTCGAGGTGAGATATTTGGGACTAGTCCACAAGCCCTATCGGAAACACGGCAATCTCCTTGTAGTCCGGAAAGTGCTCAGCCGTGTCCGGTGACACAAGCAACACGACCTTATCGCGCCGCCAATAGACGATCTTGGTCAAATTCTCGCTAGCGGACGGCGACATGTGCCGTGCACCACAATGGGGGCAGTCGTCGTCGCACGTCGCGGACCACTCATCGGTCCAGTCGCGGCCGCAGCGGTCGCAGTCATAGTGATTGCGGAACCAAGCCATCGCCTTCACCCGTTCTCAATCACAACATTCGGTAACGGCCGCGCGCAACAAATTCCAGATACCCGTGGTCCCGCAACACCTGCAACTGCTGGCGCATCTTCTCGCGGACATGACGGTTGTTGGGAAAGAGGCGGCTCAACGTCTCCTCGAACGCGTAGACATCGTCAATATCGAACTCTCGCTTACCAATAGCTTCGACACAACTCATCGTTTCGACCAGCCATCCACGCGCCTCCGCCTGCTGGTTCCGAAGGAAAAGGGTCCGCCGCCATTTGGCGATGACGGCATCTTTCGGTTCGGGTCGTCCATCGCGGATAAAGTGAATCTTGCCGGATTCCGGAATTCGATCGAGGAGAATGTTGCAGCCTATCCACCCGGCACGTTTGGCCGATGCGGCGAGAGGTTTCCGCCTTTCAATAATTTCCGTCACAAAGAACTGCTTCGGCACAACAACGACGTTCGTGACGGCAAGCCGTTTTAGATCGTAGTTGAG
The DNA here is from genome assembly GCA_963826055.1 of uncultured Alphaproteobacteria bacterium. Taxonomy (GTDB): domain Bacteria; phylum Pseudomonadota; class Alphaproteobacteria; order Rhizobiales; family Kaistiaceae; genus JBBDMC01. The sequence continues at coordinate 115,715 of CAWGVO010000006.1, forward strand.
AAGCAAAAGGCTCGGGTTGTTGTCCGCGGATAGGCGCTCACTCATTGTGCGAAAGGCCCCATCCAATACTTTCCGACCAAAAGCCCGCCTCTGGCTCTTGAGTTCATATTCTTCTGCACACGCGACGCAGTAGAAATCCGCAACCGGCCGATTCGCCGCAAATTGGGCAACCTTCGGGTTCCCGCAATTCGGGCAGTAGAACCACCTGCCGACCCAAGCTTCAGTCCAAGCGCGAGCGTTTTGCGCCCCGCTAGTGTATGATGCCTGCTCCTCTTCAAAACCAAGTTTCATGCGAAAAAGTCTATACGAGGCTCTGCCAAGACGAAATGTGAGGCGAAAACGGCCCCTCACCCTTCGCCTCCAAGCTCACCAGCGGCTCGTAGAGGCGAAGCCCTCTCCCACCAGGGGAGAGGGTGTCTCCATCTCTGCCTCGGCCTCTTGCCGATTGACCGGTTTGCGATGACAGCGACGCCGGACCTCCTCTCCCCTTGTGGGAGAGGTCGGTTTGCCCCGGCTTGACAAAGGCAAGCCGGCTGGCAAACCGGATGAGGGGTGTCCTACCCCCGCTTCCCCCGCCCGACCGGCGAGCCGGGCTTGTGGGGGAAGCGCGGTTTCTTCGGCGCGGGCTTGGCGGTGGGCACGCCGGCGTCGCTCGCCGGGTCCCATTTCATCCAGCGTCGGTTTGCGCGGACGCTTGCCGCCGAGCGGCACTTCCGTGCGGCGGATGGTCATTTCGTCCAGGGAATTCTTCCTTGGACGATTCATATCGCTCACGGCAGGCTCGCTACGCTCGCCGCCTCCGCGGGGGCGGCCTGGCCGGCCGGCGGCCGTTTGGCCTTGCCTCGCTTCGCTCGGATTGGCGTTCCGCCTGGAAGCCCCTGACTCTTGCCCCGGATTCCTCGCCAGCGGGTCGTCGGCGAGGGCGAGGTCCATCTGCTCCAGCCGCTTGATCTCGTCGCGCAGCCGCGCCGCCTCCTCGAACTCGAGGTCGGCGGCGGCGTCGCGCATGCGCTTCTCGAGGTCGGCGATGGTGGCCTGCAGGTTGTGGCCGAGGAGCGCGCCCTCCTCCTCGAAACCGGTCGGCACCATCACGTGGTCGCGTTCGTAGACCGATGAGAGAATGTCGCCGATGTTCTTCTTGACGCTTTCCGGCGTGATGCCGTTGCTCGGCGTTGTACGCCTGTCTGCTTCTCGCGCCGGCGGTCGGTCTCGGCGATGGCGCGCTCCATCGAGCCGGTCATGGAGTCGGCGTAGAGGATCACCTTGCCGTCGACGTTGCGGGCGGCGCGGCCGATGGTCTGCACCAGCGAGGTCTCCGAGCGCAGGAAGCCTTCCTTGTCGGCGTCGAGGATGGCGACCAGCGCGCACTCGGGAATGTCGAGCCCCTCGCGCAGCAGGTTGATGCCGACCAGCACGTCGAAGGCGCCGAGCCGGAGGTCGCGGATGATCTCGATGCGCTCCAGCGTCTCCACGTCGGAGTGCATGTAGCGCACGCGCACGCCCTGCTCGTGCAGGTATTCGGTCAGGTCCTCCGCCATGCGCTTGGTGAGCACGGTCACCAGCGCACGGTAGCCCTTGGCCGCAACGGCGCGGACCTCGCCCAAGAGGTCGTCCACCTGCGTCCTGGCCGGGCGGATCTCGACCGGCGGGTCGATCAGGCCGGTCGGGCGGATCACCTGCTCGGTGAAGACACCGCCGGTCTGGGTGAGCTCCCAGCTTGCCGGCGTCGCCGAGACGTACGTGCTCTGCGGCCGCATCAGGTCCCACTCCTCGAAGCGGAGCGGCCGGTTGTCCATGCACGACGGCAGGCGGAAGCCGTATTCGGCGAGCGTCGCCTTGCGGCGGAAGTCGCCCCGGTACATGCCGCCGAGCTGCGGGATGGTGACGTGGCTCTCGTCGACGAACACCAGCGCGTTGTCGGGCAGGTACTCGAACAGCGTCGGCGGCGGCTCGCCCGGTTTGCGGCCGGTGAGGTAGCGTGAATAGTTCTCGATGCCGGCGCACGAGCCCGTCGCCTCGATCATCTCCAGGTCGAAGCGGCAGCGCTGCTCCAGCCGCTGCGCTTCCAGCAGGCGGCCGGCGCGGTTCAGTTCATCGAGGCGGAACCTGAGTTCTTCCTTGATGCCCTTCACCGCCTGCGCCAGCGTCGGCCTGGGTGTCACGTAGTGCGAGTTGGCGTAGACCCGCACCGACTTCAGGTCGGCCGACTTCTGCCCGGTCAGCGGGTCGAACTCGACGATCAATTCCACCTCGTCGCCGAACAGCGCGATGCGCCAGGCGCGGTCCTCCAGGTGGGCGGGGAAGAGGTCGATGGTGTCGCCGCGCACCCGGAAGGCACCGCGGCGGAAGTCCATGTCGGCGCGCTTGTACTGCAGCGCCACAAGATCGGCGAGCAACTGGCGCTGGTCGATCTTCTCCCCGACGTTGATCGAGAACGTCATCGCCGTGTAGGTCTCGACCGAGCCGATGCCGTAGATGCAGGAGACCGAGGCGACGATGATCACGTCGTCGCGCTCGAGCAGCGACCGCGTCGCCGAATGGCGCATGCGGTCGATCTCCTCGTTGATCGACGACTCCTTCTCTATGTACGTGTCGGTGCGCGGGACGTAGGCCTCCGGCTGGTAGTAGTCGTAGTAGGAGACGAAATACTCGACCGCGTTCTCCGGAAAGAAGCTCTTGAACTCGCCGTAGAGCTGGGCCGCGAGCGTCTTGTTGGGGGCGAGCACCAGCGCCGGCCGCTGCGTCGCCTCGATCACCTTGGCCATGGTGTATGTCTTGCCGGAGCCGGTGACGCCGAGCAGCACCTGGTCGCGCTCCTCGGCGTTGACGCCGGCCACCAGCTCCGCGATCGCCTGCGGCTGGTCGCCCTTCGGCTCGAGCTCCGAGACGATGCGGAGCGGCACACCGCCTTCGCTCTTCTCCGGTCGCGGCGGACGGTGCGGCACCCAGGTATGGTCGCGGAACTCCGGCCGGCCGCTCTCGATCAGCGCCGACAGCGCCTCGACCGTGGCAGTGACGGCGTTCTGCGGCAGCGTCCCCACGTCCTCGAGGCCGACCTCGATGCCGGGCACAGGATTGAGGCCGGCCGCAGCGCGCTCCTTGGCCGAGCCGAGCCCGCCCATGGAGGTGCCGCGCGACGTCTTGAGAGGCTTCTGCGGAGCCTCGCCGAATCCGGATCGTCTGGGAGATCGCATGGCGCGAATATGGGGGATGCGAGCACCGATGGCGAGGGGCGACAACACCCCGGCGGCGCCGACAGACCGACATTGCTGACACACCCCGTCAGCAGCGTTGAGCCACCGAGGCCCGCGCGAAACCCCGCCACCGACGCGCCGCCGCTTGCCGGCCCCTTCCGGTGCGGGCCATACTCGGCTGCCAACACATCGAGGGAGGAGCATCGTGATCGTCGTCACAGGCGACCTGCGCGTCGCGCCGGAGAACGTCGACCGCCTGCGCGAAGCGATGCGGCAGGTCATCGAGGCGAGCCGCAAGGAAGATGGCTGCCTCGCCTATGCCTTCGGAGAGGACATTCTGGAACCGGGCCTCATGCGCATCTCCGAACGCTGGCTCAACTGGCAGTCGCTGGAGGCGCATGGCAAGTCGCCGCACGTCGCCGTCTGGCGCGAGGCGTTGAAGGAAACCGGCGTCATCCACCGCGACGTCGTCGGCTACGAGGCCGGCACCGGCCGCCCCATCTAGGCACCGCCCGACAACTCTTTTTTTTCGGCGCCCAGCGTAGGGGAACTCCATTCCCTGCGTGTACCTCCCGTCAGGCCGGATCAAAGGCGCGGGAGAAGCATGGCACCGGACCCAACCGTCATTGCCCTCAGCCGCTTCGGCCTCGGGCCCCGGCCGGGCGACACCGGCCGCCTCGCCGCCGATCCAAAAGGCGCCGTTCTTGCCGAGCTCCAGCCTGACCTGGCGCTCATAAAGGCCCCGCTGCCAGGCACGGCAGACCTCCTGACGGACCTCGCCAATCTTCGCGCCGAGAAGAAGGCGGCAAGGAACGGCACTCCGAAGAGCGATGCGTCCGGCGCGCCGGCGATGGAGATGCAGCCGCCGGCCGATCCGAAAAGGAACCCGGTGGTCGCCGGATCGATGGAAAAGCCGGTCAAGGCCTATACCGCCGAGTTCGCGGTCCGCATGGAACGCGCCAATGCGATGCCGGTCGGATACATCGAGCGGCTGGTGTCGTTCTGGGCGAACCACTTTGCGGTCGCCGCGGGCGCCGGGCAGGTCGAACGCGCCCTCGTCGGTGCCTACGAGCGCGAGGCGATCCGGCCGCATGTGCTCGGAAAATTCTCCGACATGCTCGTGGCGGTCACCCGGCACGCCGCCATGCTACAGTACCTGAACAACGCCCAGTCGGTCGGTCCCAACTCGCCGATCGGACAGCGCCTCGATCGCGGCATCAACGAGAACCACGCCCGCGAGCTGATGGAGCTGCACACCATCGGCGTCGACGCCGGATACACGCAGGCCGACGTCATCGCACTGGCGGACGCCCTCACCGGCTGGAGCATCTCGCGCGGCAACGCCGACCGGGCTCCCATCGGCTCGTTCCGCTTCCGCGCTGCCGGCCACGAGCCGGGACCACGCACGATCCTCGGCAAGGTCTACGACCAAGGGGGCGAGAAACAGGGAATGGCGGTCCTGATGGACCTCGCCCGCAACCCCGATACAGCACAACACATCGCGATCAAGCTCGCCCGCCATTTCGTCGCCGACGACCCGCCGCCGAGCCTGGTCTCCACGCTGGCGACCACCTTCAGCGATAGCGGGGGCGACCTGATGAAGGTGTCGCGCGCGCTGGTCGCGAGCGAGGAAGCTTGGCAGGGCGACGGCAAGTTCCGCACACCCCAGCAGTTCCTGATCGCCTCCACCCGCGCGCTCGGCGTCAACCCGAAGCCGCGCGCCGCGCTGGAGGTGCTGCGCACCCTCGGGCAGATGCCGTGGGACCCGCCCTCCCCCGCAGGCTTCGACGACACAGCAGCGACATGGCTCGCCCCCGATGCCATGACCACCCGCCTCGACGTGTCCGAGCAGATCGCCGGTCTGGCGCATGCCGCGGTCGACCCGCCGTCGCTGCTTGCGGACCTGACCGCCAATGGCGCCTCCGCCGCGACCACCGAGGCCGTCGCCCACGCCGAATCGAAGGAGCAGGCGCTGGCGCTGATGCTGATGAGTCCCGAGCTTCAGAGGAGCTGAAGACTATGCCGCCGTTCAATGAAGCGCTGCTCTGCCCCAGTCGTCGGGTCTTCCTTGCCGGTGCCGGCGCCTTCGCCGCCTGGGCGAACATGCCGCGTCTGGCTTCGGCAGCGACCCGCGATCCGCGTCTCGTCGTGATCGTCTTGCGCGGCGCCATGGACGGCCTCGCGGTGGTGCCGCCGGTGGGCGATCCGGACTACGCCTCGCTGCGCGGCGATCTCGCCATCGGCACCGCGGGCCTGGAACCGACGCTGCCGCTCGACAGCTTCTTCGGGTTGAACCAGGCGATGACGAAACTGCACGCCGGGTACCGTGACGGCGAAGCACTGATCGTCCACGCCACCGCCACGCCCTACCGCGACCGCTCGCACTTCGACGGGCAGGACGTCCTCGAGAGCGGCATGACCGCGCCGCGTGCCGCGACCACCGGCTGGCTCAATCGCGCCGCGGCCGCCATGCCGGCGGGCGACCGCGTCAAGCGCCGGGGCGGCCTCGCCGCCAGCGCGACGGTCCCGCTGATCCTGCGCGGGGATGCCCCGATCCTCACGTGGATCCCGCCGGGATTCAAACCGGCGGATACCGACACCGTCACCCGATTGATGGACCTGTACGCCAACACCGATCCGGCGATGGCGAAGGTGTTCGCCGAAGGGACGATGGTCGACAGGCTTGCCGCCGCCGAAGGCATGGCGTCGCCCGGCACCAGCCGCGCCGACGTTACCGCGTCGTTCGTTGCGCTCGCCGAAGGCGCCGGACAACTCCTTGCCGACGACGAAGGTCCGCGCCTGGCAGCGATCAGCTACGACGGCTGGGACACCCACGCGAGCGAAGGCGCCGCCGAGGGACGCCTCGCCAATCTGCTCGGTTCACTCGACGCCGCACTCGCCGCATTGAAAAAGTCGATGGCGCCGGTGTGGAGCGAGACGGTCGTGGTTGCCATCACCGAGTTCGGCCGCACGGCGCACGTCAACGGCACCGACGGCACCGACCACGGCACGGCGACCACCGCGCTGCTTCTCGGCGGCGCCGTCAAGGGCGGCCGCGTGGTGGCCGACTGGCCCGGCCTGAAGCGATCGCAGCTCTATCAGGCGCGCGACCTGGCAGCGACGACGGACCTGCGCGCGGTGCTCAAGGGCATCCTGCGCGATCACATCGGCCTGTCGGAGAACGTGCTTGCCCGGTCGGTGTTTCCCGACAGCCTCGCGGTCCGGCCACTCGACGGACTGGTTGCCTGACGCCTCAGGAGCGCAACTTCGCCAGCACGTGCTCAGCAGCGGCTGCCGGCCAGTTGTCCACCTCTTCGACCTCTTCGAGCAGCCCCGCGAGGCGGCTCGCCATGGCGAACTCGCCGAGGCGGCCGAGCACGTAGGCGGCACAGAAGCCGGCCCAAGCCTCGTCGACGACGCCCTTCAGAACGACGCGCTCGTATTCGTCATGCGAAGCGCCGGCAGCGACGAGCGCCTGCTCCAGCGCCGTTTTCGACGGCAGATCGGCCATCGCGCCCCCTCCCGGTGTCTCTCGTTGGCGGCATCACCATAGCGCATTGACGGCCGGTTGGTTACCGGGCGTGTCTGCGTGTCTTGCTGGTGACGCAGCCAGGAAGCGAGAGGTGCGCGATCATGATCACGCACCGCCGAACGAAGAACGCATCGCATCGGCGGGCACACAAACGAAAAAGGGGCACCAGGATGGTGCCCCTTTTCGGACCTCCCGCCCGCCGCGCGACCGCTCTGTGATTCAGATGGTCGCGACGGCGACACGGAAGTACCACTGTCGTCGGCCGAAGCCGACGACACTCAACTCACTTCTTCATCGCGGGCTTGCGCGCTGACTTCTTCTTCGCCGCTGGTTTCTTTTTGGCGGCCTTCTTGGCAGCCTTTTTGGCGGGCTTGCGTTTCGCTGTCTTAGCCAATGTACTTCTCCTCTCCATGCTGAGCCGCGAATCGGCTCACGGAATTTATTCTAGTCCAACTTCCGAGTTAACAAGCTGCTAATTCCATCGACGGCAAAATTCCAAATGGGTGTTGCGATGTTGTCGTCGCAGCAAGTCCGATCGCATCTTCGTCGTCGTCACGCGCACCATCGTCGATCAACTCGATGCATCGCAGATGATGTCGTCGACGTGACGCGCGACGCTTCAACTGGACTCACCGACGAGGTCATCGCGTTGCGATGATCCTGCTTTCGCGTCGCGCGCGTCGCTGACATCGCTCACGTTGCTGTACGCAGGCCGCGCATCACCACGACAACGCGATCGCGCCGGATTACGGCAAGATATCAATATGATACGGAGACAGTCAGTGTTGCGAGGCGATCGAACGTAAGCACTGGCGACGTTTGTCGATCTCGCATTCGGCCCGCTGCAACGAATGCTGATCGGCGAGCAGGATTCGTCGATGACAACGGTGAGAGAGTCGCAATCGCGACTCTCTCACCGAGCATCAATTCGTCAGGCGAGTGTCTCTTTGAGGAAGGCGATGGTGCGTGACCACGCGAGGTCGGCGGCCGCCTTGTTGTAGCGCGCCTCCGAGGTGTCGTTGTTGAAAGCATGGTTAGCGCCTTCGTAGACGAACACCTGATAATTGACACCAGCCGCCTTCAGTGCGTCCTCGAACGCCGGGATGCCGGCGTTGGTGCGCTCGTCGAGTCCGGCGTAGTGCAGCATCATCCGCGCCTTGATCTTCGCCGTGTCCTCCGCCGAGGGCTGCTGACCGTAGTAGGCGACGGCGGCAAGCAGATCGGGACTGTGCACCGCCATCTGGTTGACGATGCCACCGCCGAAGCAGAAGCCGACGGCGCCGACCTTGCCGGTGCTGTCCGCATGCGTCTCGAGGAACGGCACCGCGGCGACGGCATCCTGGACGAGATCGGCCTGGTTGATGCCGCGGAACATCGGCGCCGCCTCCTCGTCGGTCGCCGGCGTCCCGCCCTGGCGCGACAACAGATCCGGCGCAAGCGCGACGAAGCCCTCCAGCGCCACCCGTCGGGCCACGTCCTTGATGTGCGGATTGAGACCGCGGTTCTCGTGGATCACCACCACCGCCGGCAGCTTGCCGGTGCGCGTCGCCGGCATGGCGAGGTACGCCTTCACCGGCACCGCCGGTCCGGGATAGGTGATGTCGGATGTCGTCAGCCGCGGATCGTTGTCAGCCACGATCGCCGCCCTGGCATAGTTGCTCGCGATCAGCGGTGCGATCGCCGCCGCCGCGGCCCCGCTGCCGGCGAGCTTGCCCAACTTCTCCATGAAGCCCCGTCGGTCGAGCGTAATGTGCGTGTATTCGTCATAGAGATCGATCATTTCCTGCGTAATCTTGGGCGTCTGCTCCATCGTCGTCTCCCTGTTTGACCCAAACGTGCCGGCAGCTAACGTTTCAGCGCCGCGTATCCGTCATGCCTTCACGATCTTGTGTCTGGACCATGGCCGGCCCGCGGGCACCACCCGCCACAACCATTGCTTTCTTTCGCCGTCTGCATCATCATTTCATTTACGGGCAGACGACGGGACCCGGAGAGAACTCAAGGGCGCAAACGGGCGAACACGGCCGCCCGGCAGACGATGCTCCGCGAAGACAGGCCGCGAAAAAAGACTGACGAAGACGCACCATCTTTTCGCCGATCTCTGAAAGGGCTGCTTGCCCGGATGCCAGGCCGGGATCAAGACATCAACTGAAAAGGTCATCCGATGCGTCAGAACGGCACCGTGAAATTCTTCAATGCCTCGAAAGGCTATGGCTTCATCACTCCGGACGACGGCGGCAAGGACGTGTTCGTTCATGTTACCGCGGTCGAGCGCTCCGGCATCGGCGCGCTCAACGACGGGATGCGGATCTCGTTCGAGACCGAGCCGGACAAGCGCGGCAAGGGGCCGAAGGCAGTTGACCTCCAGCCCGCGTCCGGCGAGCCCCGCGACGCGATGTAACCTGCCTCGCTGCTCAGTTGCGCAAGCCGCCGGGCGACCGGCGGCTTTTTTGTCTGACAACGAGCCTATCCCACCGGCAAGTGGTGCCGCACCCGCCGGTACTCGTGCCAGATCAGCACGATGACGACGAGATCGAAGATCGTCAGCAGCGCCAGGCCAAGCGAGGGCGCAAAGGTCATCCGGTAGAGCTGATAGAGAATAAAGAGACCGAGGACGACGAGCCCCGCCGGATAGGCCCAGTGCTTCTTGGCCAGCAGCCCCGCCACCACCGCCAGCTTCAGCACGCCGTGGCTGATCAGGTAGTAGACCATGAACCGCTGGCCGCTCACTGAATAGGACTCGGCCGCGTGCAGCAGCCAGCCGGCGATCCGGTCGGAGGGATCTTCGATCAGCTCGCGGTGAACGAGCGCCGTCACGATCGCGGTCACCGAGGAGGGCTTGATGAAGGCGATGACAAGCCCGGCGACGACCTCGAAGAGCGCATTGAGCCCCTTCAGGATGATGCTGACGCGAAAGACCGCGTAGATGCGCCGCTCGGAGAGCGCCGCCATGGCCGCCGCCGACGAAGGGCCGCTCAGCCGCTCGCCGCCATCGCCTCGTGCTGCGGCATGACCAGGGCCGAATAGTCGTCCATCAGCGTCCGCGTGATCTCGCCGACGGTGAAACGGTAGGGCCCGATCTCCGACACCGGCGTCACTTCCGCCGCGGTGCCGGTCAGGAAGCACTCCTCCAGGTCCGTCATCTCCTCCGGCATGATCGCCCGCTCGACCACCTTGTAGCCGCGCTTTTTGGCCAGACCGATCACCGACTGCCGGGTGATGCCGTCGAGGAAGCAGTCCGGCGTCGGCGTATGGATGACGCCGTCCTTGACGAAGAAGACGTTGGCGCCGGTCGCCTCCGCCACCTGCCCCCGCCAGTCGAACATCAGCGCGTCGGCGTAGCCTTTGCGCTCGGCCTCGTGCTTGGAGATGGTGCAGATCATGTAGAGGCCGGTCGCCTTCGCCTTCGCCGGCTCCGTCGCCGGATCCGGACGGCGGTAGCGCGCGATGTCGAGGCGGATGCCCTTCAGCCGCTCTTCCGGCTTGAAGTACGACGGCCACTCCCACACCGCGATGGCGAGGTGGATCTTGCTCTGCTGGGCCGACACGCCCATCATCTCGCTGCCGCGCCATGCGATCGGCCTGACGTAGGCGTCCGTATGGCCCTGGCGGACGAGCAGTTCCTTCGAGGCGCGGTTGATCTGTTCGACCGACCACGGGATCTCGAAGCCGAGCTCGCCGGCCGACCGGTGCAGGCGCCGGGTATGCTCGTCGAGCTTGAAGATGGCGCCACCGTAGGCCCGCTCGCCCTCGAACACCGCGCTGGCGTAGTGGAGGCCGTGGCTGAGCACGTGCAGCTTGGCATCGGCCCACGGCACGAACGCGCCGTCCATCCAGATGACACCGGGACGATCGTCGTAGGGTTGCGCTGCCATGGGCTTTCTCCCTCCCGGAACGGTTCGGCCGGGCCTGCTTTTGGCCCGCCGCGGCCGGATATGGTCGTTTTGCTTCGTGCCGCGATCGCCGATATGGTGCCACAAACCGAGGCAGCCGGCGACCCTGGCTCCGTAAACGCGCCGTTGCTTTTCAGTACCAACCGGGCGAAAATATGTCAACATGGCTGACATAAATCTGAAGTCGGACGACTTGGGCGCCAGGCTGCCGGGCAGCGGCGGCAAGCCGCCGATCGCGGCGCCGCTGTCGGCCGCCGACCGGCCGGAGCTCATCTTCATCGAGCTCCTGTTCTTCGCCTACCGCGACTTCGTCTCCGACCCGGACGCGGCGCTGGTCAGCTATGGCTTCGGCCGCGCCCACCATCGTGTCATCCACTTCGTCAACCGCCACCCCGGCATCCGCGTCGCCGACCTGCTCGACATCCTCAAGATCACCAAGCAGAGCCTCGGCCGCGTCCTCAAGCAGCTCATCGACAACGGCTTCATCGAGCAGCGGCCGGGCTCGCGCGACCGCCGCCAGCGTCTGCTTTACCCGACCGAGGCCGGCCGGGCGCTGGCGTTGCGCCTTGTCGACCTGCAGGTGAACCGCATCGGCCGGGCGCTGGAAGCGCTGGCGCCGGCGGAGCGCCCTGGCGCCGAGAAGTTCCTGCGCGCCATCATCGACGCCGGCGAGCGCGACAAGGTCTCCCGCCTGATCGGGCGGTGACCTGGGGAACCCCGCTGTGGCCGCGCCGGCATCCCGCAGTAGCCTTCCCGACGAGGCGCCGCATTTGCTCGTCGTCGACGACGACAGCCGCATCCGCCAGCTTCTCGCCCGCTATCTCGGCGACCACGGCTTCCGCGTCACCAGCGCCGGCAACGCCGCCGAAGCGCGTCGCAGCCTCGCCGGCCTCGCCTTCGACCTGCTGATCGTCGATGTGATGATGCCCGATGAGAACGGCCTGGCGCTGACCATGAGCCTGCGCCGGACGATGGACGTGCCCATCCTCATGCTGACGGCGCGCGCCGAGCAGGAAAGCCGCATCGCCGGCCTCGAAGCCGGCGCCGACGACTACCTCGCCAAGCCGTTCGACCCGCGCGAGTTGCTGCTGCGCGTGAACAATATTCTCAAGCGCAGCGCCGCGCCCGCGACGCCGCTGATCGAGCAGGTGAGCTTCGGGCCCTTCGTCTTCCACCGCGAGAGGCTGGAACTGAGGCGCGCCGGCAGCCCCGTTCGACTGACCGAGAGCGAGCGCCGCATGATGGCGATCTTCGCCGCGACGCCAGGCGAGACGGTGGCGCGCGACAAGCTGATCATCACGAGCGGCGCCGCGGCCGAACGCACCGTCGACGTGCAGATAAACCGCCTGCGTCGCAAGATCGAAGCCGATCCGGCCAATCCGGTCTATCTTCAGACCGTGCGCGGCATCGGCTACCGGCTGGCGGTCGCCGGCTGAGACGAGGCCGGCGCCGGGACGACAAGGAGCAAGGAACGGGCAAAATGGCCACCACGGTCGATCATGCAGCCCCACCGCGCGCCCGGCCGGAGAGCGGTCTGCCGCGCCCCAGCCGCTTCCCCAAGAGTCTCCTGCCGACCGGCCTCTACGCCCGCTCGCTGATCATCGTCATCGCGCCGGTGGTGGTTCTGCAGGCGCTCGTCGCCTTCGTGTTCATGGAGCGGCACCTCGTAGAGGTCTTCACCCGCCTGTCGACCGCGATGGTGGCGAACGTCGCGGCAGTCATCGACCTGATGGACACCTACCCTCAGGATACCGACTTCAGTCAGATCAAGCGCATCGCCAGGGATCGTCTCGACCTCGACGTCTCCATGCTGCCCGCCAGCGCGATGCCGCCGCCGGGCTCCACCCATTTTCTGTCCCCGCTTTCCCGCGTCATCCGCAGCCAGCTCAGCCAGCAGATCGGCAAGCCGTACTGGGTCAACCTGGAAGGCAGCATGATCGAGATACGCATCGAGCTCGGCGACCGCGTGCTTCAGGTTCTCACCCCCAGCAGCCAGACGCAGGTGTCGAACTCGGTGATCTTCGCCTCGTGGATGGCGGCATCCAGTATCGTTCTGCTCGCCGTCGCCATCATTTTCCTGCGCGACCAGATTCGGCCGATCCTGGCGCTCACCGACGCCGTCGATAATTTCGGCAAGGGCCGCCCGGTGCCTGATTTCAAGCCGCGCGGCGCCCGCGAGATCCGTCAGGCGACGGCCGCGTTCCACGAGATGCGCCAGCGGGTCGAGCGCCAGATCGAACAGCGCACGGCGATGCTCTCCGGCGTCAGCCACGATCTGCGCACCCTGCTCACCCGCTTCCGCCTTGAGCTCGCCCTCATCGAGGAGACCGCCGACGTCGCCGGCCTCAAGGACGACGTCGACGACATGAACCGCATGCTGGAGGGCTATCTCGCTTTCGCCCGCGGCGACCTCGGCGAGGAGACGGTGGCGAGCGACGCCGCCGCCCTCATCGGCGAGGCCGGCGAGACGGCACGACGCACCGGCCGCGACGTCAGCGTCGCCTTCTCCGGCGATCCCACCGTCAACGTCAGGCCGCAGGCGTTGACACGCTGCATCGACAATCTCGTCGCCAACGCGGCGCGCCACGGCCGCCGTGTCGCCGTCGCCGGCACCCACGCCGACGGCCAGCTGACCATCACCGTCGATGACGATGGCCCCGGCGTGCCGCTTGCCGAACGCGACGCGGTATTCAAACCCTTCTATCGCCGCGACGACGCCCGCAATCTCGACCAGAGCGGCACCGGCCTCGGCCTGTCGATCGCCCGCGACATCGCCCGCAACCACGGCGGCGATATAACGTTGTCGGATAGCCCGCTCGGCGGACTGCGCGCCACCGTCACCGTGCCTGCGTGAGCGCGGACGAGGAGCAGCGATGAACAGCATCAACGCAGCCGCAAGGCTTGCCCTTCTGATCGACGGCGAGAACCTCGGCGGCGATTCACTCCCCTTCATCATCCAGGAGGCCGAAAAACTCGGCGTCATCGCCGTTGGACGCGTGTATGGCGATGTGAAGAGCGGCAGGATGAAATCATGGCAAAAGCAGATCGAGACGTACGGTTTGACGATGGTCAGCGTGGTGGCGCTCACCAGGGGCAAGAACGCCACCGACATGAAGCTGGCGATCGAGGCCATGGACATGCTCCACGGCCGCCAGCTCGACGGGTTCTGCATCGTCTCCAGCGATGGCGACTTTACGCCGTTGGCCTTGCGTATTCGCGGCAACGCGCTCGCCTGCTACGGATTCGGCATGAAGAAGGCCCCCGCGGGCTACAAGGAAGCGTTCGATCGCTTCTTCGAGTGTGACGGACAACCCGCCGCGGCAAAGAAGACGCCGGCCCGCCGGGCTTCCCCGCCGGCGGCGAAAGCCGCTTCACCCACGGCAGCCAAACCTGCCGCAACCGGTTCGCGGGCGCGCAAGACGAAACCGGCCACGCCGCCCAGTTTGCCGATCCCGGACGACGAAATTATCTCGGCCGTTGGCGATGCTTCAGGCGAGCAAGGCCGGGCACACCTCAGCAGCGTCCACAATCTGATCACCAAACGGATTCCCGGATTCGATCCGCGCAACTACGGCCACAAGCGGCTGAGCGACCTGATAGCGAAGGTGAAGGGGATCGAGTTGAGCAAGGACCGGCGCAGCGTTCGTCTGACGCCCCCCGAGAAAACCTAGCAAGGCTTGCTTCGCGTTCGCCCGTTTACCAGCCGCCGATAGGTCCCCGGTGGCGCCAAACTCAAAGGAAGCGCGATGGCCCAGAGGTCCAGGAAACCACGCCCGAGGGAAGCGCCGCACCATACGCCCACGAAAAAGGATGAGGTTCCCGAAACCGCGCAAGGCATAAGCCGGGAGGAGGCAAAGGAGATCGGCCATCGCCGCCGGCTCCGCGCCGCCGTGGTCTACGAGATCATCCGGGTCGAAGGCGAAGGCGAGCTTGCCCGCGGCTTCCCGGCGCTGTGGTGGTCCGGCGTCGCGGCCGGCTTGTCGATCGGTCTTTCGGTCATCTCGCAAGCGCTGCTGGCGGCGCACCTGCCGGACGTACCGTGGAAGCCCATCGTCGAGAGGCTTGGCTACTCGGTCGGGTTCATCGTCGTGATCATGGCTCGGCAACAGTTGTTTACCGAAAGCACGTTGACCGCCGTGCTTCCGGTCATCGCGCGTCGTCAGCTCCGGTGGCTTCTGGTGATGCTGCGTCTGTGGGGCATTGTCCTGGCGGCGAATCTCGTCGGCTCCCTGATCGTCGCGACGACACTCGCCTACAGCCCGATACTGCCGGCCGACATCGACAGCAGCGTCCGCGTCATCGCCGAGCACCTGATGTCCAACTCCGCGACGGAGATGTTCACCAAGGGCATCGCCGCCGGCTGGCTCATTGCCGCGCTCGTCTGGATGCTGCCGTCATCGGAGAACACGGAGTTCTTCGTCATCGGACTGCTGACGTATCTCATCGCCCTCGGAGACTTCACCCACGTCATCGCCGGGTCGGTCGAGGCCTTCTATTTGTGGGTTCAACACGAAGCAACGAGCGGCCAGGTGTTTCTGAAATTTCTGGTGCCGACCCTGCTCGGCAACATCGTGGGAGGCACAGTGCTGTTCGGTGTGGTGAGCTACGCGCAGGTGCGTGAGGAAATCGGCGCGGATCAATAAAGCCGCCCCCCGTCCGGCACCGGCCGGTCGGGGGCGAACAGCATCACCTCGCCGTTCTCGTCGGGAAAGCCGAGCGTCAGAACCTCCGACATGATCGGGCCGATCTGGCGCGGCGGGAAGTTGACCACCGCCGCCACCTGCCGGCCGGGCAATTCGTCGAGCGTGTAGTTGACCGTGATCTGCGCCGACGACTTCTTGACGCCGATGTCGGGCCCGAAGTCGATCAGTAACTGATAGGCGGGTTTGCGCGCCTCCGGGAACGGCCTCACATCCACGATGGTGCCGACACGAATGTCGACCTTGAGGAAATCGTCGAAGGAAATGCGTTCGTCCGCGGCCGCCATGCCCGCCCCCGTCATCAGACCCCGGGGGTGGCGTTAGCACGCGCGTCGGGGCGACCTCAACCGGCGCTTTCGGCCGGCTCCCCTCCGCTCCGTCGGCGTCTGCCGGCGAACGGCCGTGCCAGATCGCAAAGGTTGTCGAAGAGTCCGAGCGCGCGCTCGCCGCGCCGGAGCGCCCGGTCGAGCGTCGCCATGGTCTTGGCGAGACCGGGATCGTCGTCGTCGAACCAGGTGCGGACCGTCTCGCCGAGCACCAGCACGACGCCGCGCACCGCGACCTTGCCGCGGAGGCCGCCATGATCGATGCCGGCACCGGCGAGCATCCACCGCGAGGATCGCTTCACCGTGGCGGTCAGCGCGACCGCCAGCATCGGGTCGCACATCATCGCCCGCGTCAGCCGCTTCAGTCCCGGCTTGTACGGCGCCAGATGGTCGAGACGCCGCATGAGGATATCGAACAGGCGGTCGCGGGCGCCCTCGCCTTCCGCCGGACCGGCGTCGAGCACCGCCTTGTCGTTGCGGCGCGAGAAATCGGCGATGATGGCGAACTTGCTGTTGTAGAGCTCGCGCAGCTCGCCGAGCGTCACGCCGGCTTCCTCGGCGATGGCACCAAGCCCGATCTCGGAATAGCGCCGCCGCGCCAGGAGCCGCATCAGCGCCTCGATGATGCGCTCGCGCGGGGTCCCTGGCGTCACGGTTGTTTTCCGCGCGCCACCGCGCCGGCTGCCGGGTCGTCTTGCCATCGCGTCTTCTCCTTGGAGCCGGAAGCTAGTGTAGCCGCCGGCGATGTCCACCGCGAGGGCTAGCCCGACAGCTCCTGCGACCGTTTGCGCGCGGCTTCGACCGCCCTCGTCAGCAGCGGCGCGAGGCCGTCGGCACCCATCAGCACCTGAAGTGCCGCCGCCGTGGTGCCGTTCGGCGAGGTGACGTTGCGGCGGAGCTCCGCCGCCGTCAGGTCGGACTGCCGCAGCAACTCGCCGGACCCGGCAACCGTGGCCCGCGCCAGCCGCTCGGCGATGGCTCCGTCCAGACCGGCGGCGACCGCCGCCTCGGCCAGGCATTCCGCCAGCAGGAACACGTAGGCTGGCCCCGAACCGGACACGGCGGTGACCGCATCCATCAGCAGCTCGTCGTCAACCCATATCACCTCGCCAACAGCCTCTAGCAGGGCGGTCGTCAACACCCGGCCATCGGCGTTTACCCGCCCATTGGCGACCGCCACCGTGATGCCGCGACCAACCGCCGCCGGCGTGTTCGGCATCGCCCGAACCACCGCGGAATCGCCGATTCCCGAGGCCAGCGAGGCGAGTGTCGTTCCCGCCGCGATCGACACGGTCACGGTGTCCGGACCCACCAGGCCGCGCAGTCCGGGCAGCACTTTCGCGATGATCTGCGGCTTCACCGCCACCACGATCACCTTCGCCGCGACGCCCGCCGGTGGCCCGGAAGCCACTGAAATACCAACAGAATCGAGAAAGCTCGAACTGTCGGCCGGCGGCGCCGGGTCCACCACGACGACCGCGAAACGGTCCAGCCCCCGGTCGAGCCAGCCCTTGAGCAGCGCGCCACCCATCTTGCCGGCGCCGACGAGGACCAGCGGGGATCGTGCGGTGAAGGATGAAAACGGCATGGCGGCGCGAGCGTCCGGTTGGGCAGGCACCAACCTAGTCGCGCCAAACGACGCGTGGCAATCCCACCGACGGACCGGAGGTCACGCCTCGCCGACAGTCTCGAAGAGCACCGTGTCGATCGCCTCGCGCGCCGGCGTGCCGGCCCAGACCACGTACTGGAAGGCCTGGAAATAGCGCTCGCATGCTTCGATCGCCGTCGCCAGCAGCCGCTCGACCTGTGCGTCGGTCGGGTCGGCGCCGCCGGACAGGAGTAGCGACTGGCGGTACATCACCACGCCCTCCTCGCCCCACAGGTCGAAGTGACCGATCCACATCTGTTCGTTGACCGCCATCAGCAGGCGCATCGCCTCGAGTTCCCGGGCCGGCGGTACCTTGAGGTCGAAGGCGCAGGCGAGATGCACCGCCTCTTTTTCCACCATCCACGAGAACGAAACGTGGTAGTCGCACCACCCGCCCGCGACCGAGATGGTGATCTCATCGTCGCCCGCCCGCTCGAAGGCCCAGTCGTTGAGCGCCGCGATGTGCTCTATGACGTCGACCGGATTCGACCGTGCTTCCTGATAATCGAGGAGGTTCATGGGCTGACCCGCGGCGGTTGATCGGGAGGGCCTTGGCGACTCACGACAGAACTCCAAAATCGGCCGTCCAACAGGCGCGGCGGGGGCCGCGCGCGGCGAATCCTTGTTGAGAATCAGTATATAGGCGGCAGCCTGAATCGGGCCACAATTGATTGTGGGCGGTTACCGGTTTTTCAACAACAAGCGGTGAAGCGCGCCCACCGGGCTCAGGTTTCCTCGGGTTTGGGCTGCCGTGGTGCCCGTTTGGGCTTTTCGCCAAGCGCCTTTTCCAGCTCGGCGACCCGTTTCTTGAGCTCTTCGTTCTCGGCCCTGGCCCTCGACGCCATCTCGCGCACGACGTCGAAATCCTCGCGTTTGACCAGGTCCATGTCAGCGACAAAGCGCTCCATCTGGGTGCGGAACATGGTCTCCGCCTCGCGTTTGACGCCCTGGGCGACGTTTGCCGCATCGCCCATCAGCCGGGCCATCTCATCGAAAATGCGGTTCGAGGTCTGTGTCATGGTCAGGCGCTCCTCAACGCGAGTGACTATGGGGTGGCGGCGCGACGCACGCAAGGCCGCCTTGACCGCGTCGCCCGCCAGGAGGCACGGTGCGACCGACCTCGAAGGAGCGTGCCGCTTGCCTCTTTTCGTCATGCCGTTTCCGGTGATCGACCCGGTCGCGGTTCAGATCGGACCGCTCGCCGTCCACTGGTACGCGCTGGCCTACATCGCCGGAATCTTCCTCGGCTGGTGGTACGCCAAGCGCCTGACCGCCACCCCGGCTTTGTGGGGCACCGGCGGCGCGCCGCTGAAGCCGACCGATATCGATGATTTCGTGGTGTGGGCGGCGCTTGGCATCGTGCTCGGCGGACGCATCGGCTACGTGCTGTTCTACGACCTTCCTCACTACATCGCCGAGCCCGGCGACGCCCTCGCCATCTGGCACGGCGGCATGTCGTTCCACGGCGGCATGCTCGGCACCGTTCTTGCGATGGTGATCTTCGCCTGGCGGCGGCGGATTCCGCTGTGGTCGCTGACCGACGTGATCGCGCCGTCGGTGACCTTCGGCCTGTTCCTCGGCCGCATTGCCAATTTCGTCAACGGCGAGCTATGGGGGCGGGTGAGCGACGTGCCGTGGGCGTTCATGTTTCCCGGCGCCCCCGACGGCGGCACGGTCGGCCGCCATCCGAGCCAGCTCTACGAGGCCGCGCTGGAAGGTATCGTGCTCTTTCTCGTCCTGCGCCTCCTCACCCATCGCAGCTGCCGCCTCACCCAACCCGGTTTTGTCACCGGCGCCTTCGCCGCCGGCTACGGGGCCGCGCGCACTTTCGCCGAGTTCTTCCGCGAGCCCGACATCCAGATCGGCTACCTCGCTGGTGGTCTCACCATGGGCATGCTCCTGTCGATCCCGATGATCGTGCTGGGGGTGGCGCTGATGATCTGGGCCGCGCGCCGGACCCCTGCGACAGAGGCAAAGCGAGCATGACCCCGCTTGCCGAAAAGCTCGCCGCGCGCATCCGCGCCGATGGCCCGATTACCATCGCCGAGTTCATGGATGCCTGCCTCGCGGACCCCGAGCACGGCTACTACATGCGCCGCGAACCGTTCGGACGCGCAGGCGATTTCGTCACCGCGCCGGAAATCAGTCAGATGTTCGGCGAATTGATCGGGCTGTGGGCGGTGGCGACCTGGGAGATGATGGGCGAGCCGCGCCGCTTCGTGCTCGCCGAACTCGGGCCCGGTCGCGGCACGCTGATGGCCGACATCCTGCGTACCGCCAACGTCAAGCCCGGCTTCCGACGGGCCGCCGACATCCACCTTGTCGAGATCAGCCCCCGCCTCACCGAGATCCAGCGCGCCGCGCTGTCGGCGTCGGGCGTGGCAATCCACTGGCACCGCCGGCTGGAGGACGTGCCCGCCGGGCCGGCGATCTTCATCGCCAACGAGTTCTTCGACGCCATGCCGATCCGCCAGTTCCAGTGGACGGGCGGCCGCTGGGCCGAGCGCGTGGTTGGCCTGAGCCGCGAAGGCAACCTCGCCGTCGGGCTGAAACCGGTGGCACAACGGTCGCCTGAGGTCGCGCTGCCCGATGGCGCGATCGTCGAGGCCCCTTCGCGCGGACAAGCGGTGATGGGGGCCATCGCCGGGCGCCTGGTCAACGCCGGCGGCGCCGTTCTCGTCATCGACTATGGCAGCGACAAGCCCGGCTACGGCGACACCCTGCAGGCCGTGCGCCAGCACAAGTACGACGACCCGCTCGCCACGCCGGGCGAGGCGGACGTCACCGCCCACGTCGATTTTGCAGCCCTTGCGCGCGCCGCGACCGCGGCCGGCGCCGCCTGCCGGCCAGTTGTCAACCAGGGCGAATTTCTCGTCCGTCTCGGCCTCGTCCAGCGCGCCAACGTGCTCGGCCGCGACAAGGACACCCCGACGCGCGACGCTATCGCGACCGCCATGGAGCGCCTCGCCGGCCCAAAGGCGATGGGCGATTTGTTCAAGGTGCTCGCGGCGTCGGCGCCGGGGCTCAAGCTGCCGGTGTTCGACGCGTGACACCTTATCTGACCGATTCTCGCCTCGCCGCCCTCCCCGGCATCCGCCACGGCTTTTTCACCCGCGCCGGCGGCGTCTCGGAAGGCATCTATGCGAGCCTCAACTGCGGCGTCGGCTCCAGGGACGAGCGCGCGCGCGTCATGGAGAACCGGGCACGGGTAGCGACCGCGCTGGGGACCGACCCTGACCGGCTGGCGGCACCCTACCAGGTCCACGGCACCGACGCGGTCGTAGTCGAGACGGCGTGGCCGGCGGGCGAGGGCCCGAGGGCCGACGCGCTGGTGACCGACCGGCCGGGTATCGCCCTTGCGATCGGCACCGCCGACTGCGGTCCCGTCCTCTTCGCCGACGCCGAAGCCCGCGTCATCGGCGCCGCCCACGCCGGCTGGCGCGGCGCCCGCGCCGGCGTTCTCGAACAGACGATCGCCGCCATGGAGGGGCGCGGCGCCCGCCGCGAGCGGATCGTCGCTGCCCTCGGCCCCACCATCAGCCAGGCCAACTACGAGGTCGGGCCCGAACTCGTCGCCAATTTCCTCGCCGATGACCCGGCCAACGCGCTCTTCTTCCGGCCCTCGACCCGCGAAGGCCATAGCCTGTTCGACCTCCCCGCCTTCATCGTGGCGCGGCTCACCGCCGCCGGCGTCCAGGCGGCCAGCCTCGATCTCTGCACCTACGCCGACGCGGAGCGCTTTTTCTCTTTCCGGCGCACCACTCATCGGGGCGAGGCCGACTATGGCCGCGAACTCTCCGCGATCGTACTCACCGAATAGCCCAGCGAACTGGAACCGGCCCACGATTGCCGGTAGAGATGGCGCCTTGCCGCAAAAGAGTCTTCCGATGCAACGCCTGACTACCCGCCTTGCGCGGCTCATGCCGGTCGTCATCCTTGCCATGGCCCTCGCCGCCTGCATGGCGGAACGGGGACCGCCCGTCATTTCGCCGACCAAGATCGGCAAGCTCGGGGCGGCGCCGGTGACAGTCGCGAAGGCGACATTCGCGTTTCAGACGGTGACCAGCATTCCCGGCGAGCTGTCCTACGCCCTGGACGACGATCTGAAGAGTGCCGCAGCCGCGCGCGGCCTTGCCATCGTTGCCGCCGACGACCCCAGCGTCACCTACCAGGTGAAAGGCTACCTGTCGGCGGTCGGCGACATGAACGGCATTCTCCTCGTCTACGTGTGGGACGTCTTCGACCGGTCGGGCACACGCCTCCACCGCTTCTCGAGCCAGCAGTCGGCGAAAGGAAGGGGCGCCGATCCCTGGAGCGCCGTCACCACCGACATGATCGCCGCCGCCGCGAGCGAGACCATCGACGAACTGGTCGACTGGGCACGCGGTTGATTTTCGGCCGTTGCCATCGTCTGCCCGTCGTTGGTACAAGGCCGCGGCGTCGTGCCGGTCGTTAGCCGGTTCCAGGGCAACCGGGTCGGTTGCCGTCCCACCATGGACGCCAAAGCATGAAACTGGTCGCAGGCAATTCCAATCGCGCCCTCGCCGAGGACATCGCGACCTATCTTGAGATTCCGCTGGCCAAGTGCTCGGTCAGGCGCTTCGCCGATCAGGAGATCTTCGTCGAGATCCAGGAGAACGTGCGCGGCGAGGACCTGTTCGTCATCCAGTCGACCAGCTACCCGGCCAACGACCACCTGATGGAGCTGCTGATCATCATCGACGCGGCCAGACGCGCCTCGGCCCGGCGCATCACCGCCGTCCTCCCCTACTTCGGCTATGCCCGTCAGGACCGCAAGCCGTCCGCCCGCACGCCGATTTCAGCCAAGCTCGTCGCCAACCTGATCGTCGAGGCCGGCGCCCACCGCGTGCTTACCCTCGACCTCCACGCCGGCCAGATCCAGGGCTTCTTCGACATCCCCACCGACAATCTCTACTCGGTGCCGGTGTTCACCCGCGACATCAAGGCCCACCACGACATCGCCAATGTCATGGTGGTGTCGCCGGACGTCGGCGGCGTCGTGCGCGCCCGGGCGCTCGCCAAGCGCATCGACGCGCCGCTCGCCATCGTCGACAAGCGCCGCGAACGGCCGGGCGAGGCTGAGGTGATGAACATCATCGGCGACGTTTCCGGCCGCCGCTGCATTCTCTTCGACGACATCGTCGATTCCGGCGGCACGCTGGTGAACGCCGCCGAGGCGCTGATGGACAAGGGCGCCGCCTCGGTGCTCGCCTACATCACCCACGGCGTGCTCTCCGGGGGTGCGGTCGCCCGCATCACCGCCGCCCGGATGGAGGAGCTGGTGATCACGGACTCGATCCAGCCGACCGAGGCGATCCTCGCCGCGCCCAACATCCGCGTCTGCCCGATCGCCACCCTGATCGGCGAGGCGATCGCCCGCACCGCCAACGAGAAGTCGGTGTCGAGTTTGTTCGACTAGCGCGGCCGCGGATAGATCCGACGCAGCACCGCATCCCACCCGCGATCGCCGAGGACCCGGCGGAGCGCGATGAAAAGCCCGGCCCCGGCGACACGGTAGCGCGGCCGCGGGCGCGACGCATTTAGCGCGCGTTCGATCGCCTTGGCGACCGCATCCGGCGGTTTCACCATCACGCTCGAGGGACCCGGCCGGTAAGCGTTCGCGGTGACCCGTGCCACCGCCGAGTCGAGTTCGGCGTATGGCCCCACTTCCTCAACGTGATCCATGCTGCCGACGGCGGCCTCGGCGAAGCGGGTCCTGATCAGCCCCGGTTCGATCACGATCACGTCGATGCCAAAGCCGGCAACCTCGAACCGCAGCACGTCCGAGAGCGCCTCGAGGGCGTGCTTCGAAGCGTGGTAGGCGCCACCTCCGGGATAGGCGAGCTTGCCGCCCATCGACGAGACGTTGACGATCTTGCCCCAGCCCTGCGCCCGCATGGCCGGCAGCACCAGTTGGGTCAGCCGCAGGAGGCCGACGACGTTGGTCTCGAACTGGGCCCTCAGCTTGTCGATCGGCAGCGTCTCAAGCGCGCCCGACTGGCTGTAGCCGGCATTGTTGATGAGAACGCCGATCGCCCCGAATTTCTCGGCGATCTCGGCGACCACTCCCGGCAGGGAGGCGAGATCGGCAACGTCGAGCCAGCCGGTCTGGCAGCCTGCCGCGGCCAGATGGGCGATCCGCTCGGGCCGGCGCGCCGTGGCCACCACCGGCCAGCCGGCTTTGACCAGCCTCAGCGCCGTCGCCTCGCCGATCCCGGATGAGGCGCCGGTGATGAGCACAGTCCTGGAAAACTCGGCCATCTCGGCATCTTGGGCCGCTCCTATCACCGCGCAAGGGCCAAAAATGACCCCCGGCAGGGCCGACCGGCCCGCCGCCGTTGCGCCCCCGCCCGTCATCGTCTATATGACCGCCGGCCGCCGGCGCCCCATCGAGGCGCGCGGCCTTCGATTTTCAAGGAGTTTTTCCGATGGGCGCCAGCTACGAGCTCACCGCGAGCGCGCGCGACAAGGTGGGCAAGGGTGCCGCCCGCTCCGTCCGCCGCCAGGGCCTTGTCCCGGCCGTTATCTACGGCGGCGACGGGCCGCCGATCGCCGTCAGCCTCAACGACCGCGAGGTGACGAACCGCATCCAGGGCGGCGGCTTCTATACCACCGTCGCAACCATCAAGGTCGACGGCCAGAGCATCCCGACCCTGCCGCGCGACTATCAACTCGACCCGGTCAGCGACAAGCCGCTGCACGTGGATTTCATGCGCGTGACCCCCGGCGCCACCGTCACCGTCGACGTTCCTGTCCGTTTTATCAACGACAGCCAGGCGCCCGGCATCCGGCGCGGCGGCGTGCTGAACGTGGTGCGCCACCGTGTTGCGCTGATCTGCCCGGTCGATGCCATTCCCGAGCAGATCGTCGCCGACCTGACCGGTCTCGAGATCGGGGACTCGCTGCACATTTCGAAGGTTCCGCTGCCCGAGGGCGTCAGGACCACGATCCGGCGCGATTTCACCGTCGCCACGATCGCTGCTGCCGCCGGCGTCAAGGAAGAAATGCGCGCTGCCCTCGAGGCCGCTGCTGCCGCCAAGGCCGCCGCCGAAGCGGCTGCGGAAGCCGGCGCCGAAGGCGAGGCTGCACCCGCGGCGGCCACGCCCGCCGCCGGCGAGGCGAAGCCCGAGGCCGCCAAGAAGGAGTAACCCAGGCGCTCCCGCCCGGAGACCGCCCCGATGCTTCTCATCGTCGGCCTCGGCAATCCCGGCAGGCAATACGCCTTCAATCGCCATAACGTCGGCTTCATGGCCGTCGACGCAATTCACCGCCGCCACGGCTTCCCGCCGTGGCGGCGTCGTTTTCAGGCGGAGGCCGCCGAGGCCGCGCTGGGCGAGGACAAGTGCCTCCTCCTCAAGCCGCAGACCTACATGAACGAATCCGGACGGGCGGTGCAGGAAGCGGTCCGCTTCTACAAGCTCGCGCCGTCGGACGTCGTCGTCATTCACGATGAGGTCGACCTGCCACCCGGCAAGACCCGAATGAAGGCAGGCGGCGGTCTTGCCGGCCACAACGGACTGAGGTCCATCGGCGCGGCAATCGGCAGTGAGTTCCGCCGCCTGCGCATCGGCGTCGGCCATCCCGGCGTCAAGGAGCTGGTCGCCGGCTACGTGCTCCATGACTTCGCCAAGGCGGAACTCGCCTGGCTGTCACCCCTGCTCGATGCGGTCGCCGACAACGCGCCCCTGCTCGTCGCCGGCAAGGACTCCACCTTCGCCAACCGTCTGCACGCCGCGACTGGCGAGACGATCGCCAAGAAACCGAAGGCGGGCAAGGCGGCCGGCACCAAGGCGACATCAGAATCGGAGACCGAGGAGCCGACGCCACCGCCGGACGCCGACGGAACCGATGGCTGGCCCCTCGCCCGCGGCCTCAGGAAGCTGTTCGGGCGCCAGACCTGAAACTACGGGCAAGCCGACAGCACGATCGGGTCGCCGCCCTTGCCGCCGAGGTCGCGGCAGGCATCGTCGGCGCAGAGATGCCATGCCCCGGCGGCACCAGAATCGGCGAGCAACACGCGGCTCTGCGGCGGCACCTGCGGGTGATAGACCCAGCCCGATCCGTCGAACACCGAACCTTCCGGCGGGTCCATGCCGGCGCCCGATCCCTCGACGCGCGCCTCCACCACCACCAGCCCGGCCGGCGTCACCTGCCAATGCTCCGTCCAGGCGATCTTCTCGACCGAGTGCGTCCACCACAGCGTGAATGCCGCGACCGCCAGCTTGGTCACCGTGCCGCCGGCCAGGATGCAAAGATTCACGCCGGTACGGTCCGCGTCGCCCGCCAGTAGTGCTGCACCAGGAATGCCGCACTGAGCGCGAAGCCGAGTTCGTCGGTGACCGGCAGTGCCGCCACCAGCGAAAAGGCGGCAACCGTGGCAAAGCCCCGCTCCCACCAGGACAACGGACGGCGGAGGAAGCCGATCCCGGCAGCACCCCACAGCATGATCGCGAGGCAGGTCTTGAAAAGGACGTACGCGACCGCCGCCGGATAGCCAATCTCCGCCGCCAGCGGACCACCGTCCTGAAGCATGAGCGCCGGCGTGTAGACCGCCATGAACGGAATGACGAAGCCGGCGAGCGCGATGCGCACCGCCTCGAGGCCGATCTTCATCCCGCCCTCCTTGGCAATCGGAGCGGCCGCGAAGGCGGCGAGCGCCACCGGCGGCGTCAGGTCGGCAAGGATTCCGAAATAGAAAACGAACATGTGGGTGACGATCAGCGGCACGCCCAAGTGGAGCAACGCCGGCCCGGCGAGCGACGAGGTGATGATGTAGTTGGGGATCGTCGGGATGCCCATGCCGAGGATCAGGCAGGTGATCATGGTGAGGATCAGGGACAGGAAGAGGCTGGTTCCGCCGACCGAGACGATGAACTGACCGAAGGTGGTGGCGAGGCCGGTGAGCGTCATCGTGCCGATGATGATGCCGACCGTGGCGCAGGCGACGCCGACCGGCAGCGCCGTCTTGGCGCCTTCCGCGAGACTGTCGCGGCACAACAAAAGCGTTGCTCGCCCGCCGGCGCTGGCGAGGTTCCACGCGATCAGCACGGCGACGACGATCACCAGCGCGTAGACGCCATATTCAAGGAAGGAAGCGCTGACCAGTCCGAGGCCCACCCAGAAGATGATGCGGATGACCTGCGACGACCAGCCGGCGACGATCGCCGAGCCGAGGATCAGCATGACCGTGAGCGCGAGGCCGATGGAACCCGCGAACAGCGGCGTGTAGCCGGAGAAGAGCAGATAGACCAGCACCACCAGGGGCAGCACCAGATACCAGCGGCGGCGCACCGCGTCGATCGCGGACGGGCATTCCTCGCGCGGCAAACCGAACAGGTTGCGCTTGCCGGCCTCCAGATGAACCATCCAGAAAGTCGAGCCGAAATAGAGAAGCGCCGGCACCAGCGCCGCCTTGACCACCGTCGCGTACGAAACGTCTAGCGTTTCGGCCATGATGAACGCGACGGCGCCCATGACCGGCGGCATGATCTGACCACCCATCGACGAGGTCGCCTCGACCCCGCCAGCAAAGGCGGCGCGGTAGCCGAAACGCTTCATCAGCGGGATGGTGAACTGGCCCGTGGTGACGACATTGGCGACGCCCGACCCCGAGATGGTGCCCATGAGGCCGGAGGAAATGACCGCGACCTTGGCGGCGCCGCCACGCGCCTGGCCGACAAGTCCGAGCGCAACATCGGTAAAGAACCGGATCATCCCCGCCCGCTCCATGAACGAGCCGAACAGGATGAACAGGAAGATGTACGTCGACGATACGTACACGGGCGTCCCGTAGATGCCCTCGGTGCCGAAGGACATCTGGTTGATGACTTGATCGAAATCGTAGCCGCGCGTATCGAACGGCGGCGGCAGATGCTGGCCGAAGAAGCAATAGAGCAGGAACAGGCCGGAGATGATCGGCAGGGCCGGCCCCATCGCCCTCAGCGCCGCCAGCACCACGACGACGATGAGGCCAACGCCGACGACCAGATCGGCAGTCGTGGGGTACCCCGAGCGGATAATCAGGTCGCGGTAGAAGACCCACTGGTAGAGGGCGACGGCGACACCCACCAGCCCAAGCGCCCAGCCGGCAACGCGCCACGGCATCGCCTCGCCTTTGGCGGCGCCGATCAGCGGGAACACCAGCAGGGTGAGGAAGCCGACGTGGACGGACGCGCACGATCTGGCTCGGCAGCACCAGCAGGTTGAGCGCCGTGGCAAGCTGGAAAGCAGAGAAGAGGACGGCAATCCAGAAGAGAAGGCGCCCCTCCCCAGATTTCGGGAAGCTCTCCGCCAGCGGATCGTGGAAACCGAGATCGGCCGCGCCCGCCGGCGGCGGGTGGTCGGGCTCCGCTCCCGGGCCTCGCGGTTCAGGCGCGCTCATCGGCAGTGTTCGTCGCCCCGGCCCGCGGAACCGCCGCGGTCACGCGGGCCGGGACAAGCGAAAGTGCCGCTGCCTACATCACGCCCTTTTCCTTGTAGTAGCGCTCGGCGCCCGGATGGAGCGGTATGGGCAGGCCCTTGGTTGCGGTCTCAAGGCTGATTGCCTTCGCCGCCGCGTGGGCCGCCACCATGTCGTCGAGGTGCTCGAACAGCGCCTTGGTCATCTGGTAGACGGTTTCATCGTCAAGGTCGGCGCGGGTGACCAGGATATTGGTGATCGCCGCGGTGGGCACATCCTCGGTCTGGCCATCGTAGGTGTTGGCCGGAATGACTTGCGACGTGTAGGGCGCGCCGATCTTGGCAACCACGTCGGCCGGCACCGAGACCACATAAATCGGCACCGACGAGGCGAGGTCGCGGATCGAGGCAACGCCGAGTCCGGCTGACTGCAGCGTGGCATCGAGCTGGCGGTTCTTCATCAGATCGACCAACTCGCCGAACGGCAGGTACTCAGTCCGGCTGAGATCGTCGTAGCTGAGACCAGCCGCCTCGAAAATGGCGCGGGCGTTGAGCTCGGTACCGGATTTCGGGGCGCCGACCGAGAGGCTATGGCCCTTGAGGTCGGCCAGCGTCTTGATGCCTGAGTCCTTGGTCGCCACGACCTGCACGTAGTTCGAATAGATCGCCGCCACGGCGCGCAGCTTGTCGAGCTTGCCGGGGAAGCCGACATCAGTATTGCCCTCCCAGGCAAGCTTGACCGAATCGCCAAGCGCGAACGCGATCTCCCCCTTGCCCTGCTGCAACAGGTTCAGGTTCTCAACTGACGCCTTGGTCGACTGGACCTGGGCACGTGCGCCGGCAATGTTGTTGCCGTAGATGGTCGAAAGCGCCACACCCAGCGGATAGTAGACGCCGCTGGTACCGCCGGTGAGTACATTGATGAACTGCTGGGCGCTGGCCGGAACCAGCCCTGCCATCATGGTCAGGGCAAGCGCGCTACCAACGAGACTGGCTCTACGCAAAGCGTGCATTACCTGAAATCCTCCCGCTATAGGAGCCGACCGCGACGGCCGGCCAGAACCAGAAAGGTACCATGCCCCGGCTGGAGCGCATCCCCCAAAAGGCACCTTGACGGGGGAGCCGTCAGGCCCCAACTAGGCGCCCTTCCCTCTCCCGCCCCCGAGGACATCCATGGGTTTCCGCTGCGGCATCGTCGGCCTGCCCAACGTCGGCAAGTCGACCCTGTTCAACGCGCTGACGCGCACCGCCGCGGCGCAGGCGGCGAACTATCCTTTCTGCACCATCGAGCCCAACACCGGCGAAGTGGCCGTGCCCGACCCGCGGCTCGACGCCATCGCGGCGATCGCCAAGCCGGCCCAAATCGTGCCCACCCGCATCGGCTTCGTCGACATCGCCGGGCTGGTCCGCGGCGCCTCGAAAGGCGAAGGCCTCGGCAACCAGTTCCTCGGCCACATCCGCGAGGTCGATGCCATCATCCATCTGGTCCGCTGCTTTGCGGACGGGGACGTCGCCCACGTGGAAGGCCGCGTCGATCCCATTGCCGACGCGGAGACGGTCAACACCGAGCTGATGATCGCCGACCTCGCCAGCCTCGAGCGTCGCGTGGCACCGTTGAAGAAGCGTGCCCAGGGCGGCGACAAGGAGGCAAAGGCCGACGTGGCGCTGATGGAAGCGGCGATCGACCTTCTCTCGATCGGCAAGCCCGCCCGCCTCGTCGCCGTCCCCAAGGGCGAGGAGGCCGCCTTCCGGGCGCTCAACCTGCTGACCGCCAAGCCAATCCTCTACGTCGCCAACGTCGAGGAGTCTTCGGCGGCCACCGGCAACGGCCTGTCGGAGCGCGTGGCTGAGATGGCGGAGGCGGAGGGCGCCGGCTTCGTCGTCATCTCTGCGGCGATCGAGGCCGAGATCGCCCAGCTCTCCGCCGATGAGCAAAGCGAGTTCCTCGCCACGATCGGCCTGGAAGAGCCGGGGCTCGATCGCCTCATCCGGGCCGGCTACGCCCTCCTTGGCCTCATCACATTTTTCACCGCCGGACCGAAGGAAGTGCGCGCGTGGACGATCCCCCTCGGCGCCCGCGCGCCCGAGGCCGCCGGCACCATCCACAGTGACTTCGAGAAGGGCTTCATCCGCGCCCAGACCATCGCCTACGACGATTTCGTTCGCCTCGGCGGCGAGCAGGCCGCGCGTGACGCCGGCAAGGCGCGCGACGAAGGCAAGGACTACGTCGTCAAGGACGGCGACGTCATGCTGTTCAAGTTCAACGTGTGAGGCCGCGGCTACTGGGCCTCTTTCGCGTTGATCTTTCCCTCCCCCGGATGCCCCAGCAGTTGAAGATTTCCGGACCGGCCGAAGTACCAGTCACCGATCGTCTGAGCGAGTGTCTGGCCTCCGATGGCGGCCTGCGAAAACCGCGCGTTGAGGAGCGCCGTGTGCGTCGTGTTGGCGGTCACGAAGTAGGCCGGCACGTCGCGCAGCGACTGGCGCACCTCCTGTCCGTATCGCATGACATATGCCTTCTCCGCCGGGCCCGCCCGGTGCCCGGGCACGATGCCGAGCATGCTGAGCAGCACCGGGTCCCGCTGGTCCGCGAACACGAACATCGGCGTAGTGATGTATGGGAAGACAAAGCCTTCCTTCAGGCAGTCCGCCACATGACCGGCGTTGGCGGCGGCGCATGACGCGTCCGGCTTGTCGCTGGAGTAGGCGAGCGCCTCCGGCGTGAAGTTACTGATTTCCAGCACGCCCGACCCGAGGGGCTGGACGTCGGCCGGTATCCAGCCGCTATCGGCGAGACCCCTGACCTTGGCATTGGGCAACCGCTCGGCGACGTGGTCGAGGTTATTGTGCACGCCCATCCCGCCCGCCGACGTTCCCGCCAGGAGCACCTCGCTCGCCTGGGCGAGGGTCGGCGCGCCGCCGATCGACTTGGCCAGCAACTGATCGAGTAG
Source organism: uncultured Alphaproteobacteria bacterium (assembly GCA_963826055.1). Classification (GTDB taxonomy): domain Bacteria; phylum Pseudomonadota; class Alphaproteobacteria; order Rhizobiales; family Kaistiaceae; genus JBBDMC01. Next base: position 146,378 of record CAWGVO010000006.1, read on the forward strand.
CGCATCGATGATCTCGTGACCGCGAAACTGCCACGTCGAACCGCCGACCTTGTGCTCGCCATCTCCGGCCCAGAAGTCGGAGCTGCAATAGTGAACGTAGACATGGGTGAAGTTGGCGAAGTCCGGATTTTCACTTTTCGAACTGGAGAGCAGGCCATCGCCCGTGCGGGTCGCCGGGCCACCCGACCCGGTCACCAGATCCTTCTGTTCGCGCTGGCGCTGGAGGCAGACCTTGTCGCTCATGCAGCCGGCGCCGCCCTGCAGGAACAGAATCCATTTGTTGCGGTCATCACCGGTTCCGGGGCTGAAGTAGAAAATCGGCGCTGTGCCATCGTTGCAGACCGCCTTCGGCCAGGCGGCGACCTTGAGGGTCTGCCTGGTCATAGCCGCGGCATCGGCGGTGCTGCCGGCGGCCAACATTGCGCCCGCCGCTACCACGAACGCGATCAGAGTGCTGGGTTTCACGATTGCCCGATCATGCATGGTCGCCTCCGGTCTGGAGTCCCTGTCGCCCAGCGCATCATAGACAACATGCGGTCCAGCCGGCATCCGTCGTCAATGTTGCGGTGCCGCACAAAATCCGGCTTAGTTCGCTGGCCGATCGCCGGGAGAGGACGACGGGAATGCGCTATTTCGAGGACTTCACGGTCGGCGAAGCGATCGATCACGGCACCCGGACCGTAAGCGCAGCGGACATCGTCAGCTTTGCCCGCGAGTTCGATCCGCAGCCCTTCCACGTCGACCCCGAGGCGCCGGAGACCGCTCTTCTCGGCGGGCTGCTCGCATCGGGCTGGCACGTCGCCGCCATCTTCATGCGGATGATGTGCGATTCATTTCTTCTCGATTCTTCGTCGATGGGCTCCCCCGGCGTCGAAACCCTGAAGTGGTTGCGCCCAGTCAGACCCGGCGCATCGCTCACCGGCCGCTCGATCGTGATCGACACGCGCGCCTCGCGGAGCCGCCCCGACCGCGGTTTCGTCCGCTTCCGGCACGAACTGACCGACGACAGCGGCGCCTTGATCATGTGGTTTGAGAACCCGGTTATGTTCGGACGCCGGCCATGAGCGCTTTCGACACAATCACGGTCGGCCAGACTTTCGCGTTCGGCAGCTACGAGTTCACCGCCGAGCGCATCAAAGCGTTCGCCCGCGACTGGGACCCGCAGCCTTTCCACGTCGACGAGGAAGCGGCGGCGAAATCGACGTTCGCCGGCCTGATTGCCTCGGGCTGGCACACGGTTGCCGCGATGATGCGCCTGCAGGTCGATTATTTCCACGGGCTTGGTGCCGATAGTCCCCGCTTCGGTGTCTCTCCCGGCTTCGACGACCTCAAATGGCTGAAGCCCGTCTACGCCGGCGACCGCATCACCTATTCCGGCCGCGTGGTTGCCAAACGCCTGTCGCAGTCGCGGCCCGGCACCGGCATCATCACCACCGAATTTTCGGGTGTGAACCAGAATGGCGAGCCGGTGTTCGCCGTCACCGCTCACGTCATCGTATCGAGGGAATGAGGGCGGGCGCGCGGCACGCCCTCACACGTGTATCCCTATTGCGGGGGTCCGCTCCAGCCGGGCAGCGCGTCGATCTTCATCTGGCGACGCTGATCGGGCGACTTGGAATAGTCGCTCATGAACGGCGCCGACTCAAAGGAGCCGTATTCCGGGTTGGCGATGAAGATCCAGTCGTGGCCGATGTGGGCCATGTTGGACTGGAGCGAAGCCAGCCGGTCGGTTTCCGAGCCACCGTAGTCGTCGGAGAAATCGCCGTAGTTGTCGCCGATCAGCAGCAGGACACGGTAATTCTGCGCCACAAACGCGCGCCGCGTTCCCTTCTTTGACGTCCAGTCGTCCTTTTCCTTGCTCATCAGGAACGTGTCGACATTGCCGCCCATCGGGAAGCCAAGGGCTTCCATGTTCTTGCGGGTCGCATCTTCCTGATCGGCCGTGCGGTTGGTGACGTAGAAAACCTTGACGCCCTTGGAGTCCGCATACTTCGTAAAGTCGACCGCGCCCGGAACCGCCTTCGCATCGGCATCGGCAACCCAGGCCGCCCACGTCTTGCCCGAATAGTCCTGACCGGTCTTGACCAGCCACAACTCGTACGCGCCGTTGTCGATGGCAGTTTCGTCGGCATCGAGGATCACAGCCGGCGGCAGATCCTGGAAGTTGCCGGTCTGCTCGGTCGCCGCCGTCCAGGTCTTGTCGGCCAGTGCCTCGTCGAGCCTGATTTTTGCAAGCTGGTACATCGCCTCGGTGTTTGCCTTGTATTCGACCGAGTTGCTGACCCATAGCGTGGCGTTGAGGAGATCGTTCTGCGGCACCGCATCGGCGGCGAGAGCCCCTCCGGCCGCGAGCGGCAGTCCGATCGTCACCGCGGCTGCCAGCCGCAGGGCAGAATGCATCTTGGCTGTCATGATTGCTTCCCTCTGATTGCCAATGACCGCAAAGGACCGGTGGCGGTACTTTGCCGGCTATAAATCGACGCCGGCCGAGGTGGGATCGTCGCCCGTCCTCTCCCGCGCCATTGGTCGGCGGCGTGTTTTCAGACTAGCGCAATCCGGCGACGCGAGCACGACAAAGTGACGTCGCTACGGTGTCGGAGGCTCCGGCGCCGGGTCCTTCATCGCCGCTGCTTCCCACGCCAGGAAATCGGGGTCGGCGAGCAGCGCGTCGACGTAGGCCATGCAGACCGGCATCAGGTGGGGCATATAGGTACGGAAGCGCGTTGCCACCGGCGCATAGGCGGCATCGGCGACGGTGAAATGGCCGAACAGGTACGGCCCACCGGCCGGCTTGCCCCACCTTTCACGGCACTCGGTCCACATCGCCTCGATACGCGCGATGTCGGCAGCGACCCCCTCTTCGTGCAGTCCCTCGCCAGGCCGTGCCTCGAATAGCGCCATGGACAGGTGCGTACGCAGCGGCCGGAACCCGGAATGCATCTCGGCCGCAATGGCGCGCGCGTGGGCACGCGCCGCCGGGTCCTCAGGCCAAAGCCGCGCCGCCGGGAACAACTCCGCCAGATATTCACCGATTGCCAACGAGTCCCAAACCTTCACCACGACGCCGTCGTCGCGCGTGTGGACGAGAAGCGGCACCTTGCCGGTCGGCGACATGGCAACGAGCTTCTCCTTGTCGACCGGCACCCGATAACGGATCAGCGTTTCGGTGAACGGCACGCCGACTTTCCTCATCGGCAGCCAGCCGCGCAGCGACCACGACGAAAGCGTGCGGTATCCAATGTAGATGTGGAAGTCGGCCATGGCCCAGCCCTCAACTCAACCGTCGTCGAATTGATATCCGAAAGTCTCGATGTCGTCGCCGTACTTTTCCGCGATCAGACGACGCCCGGCGTCATTGTAGAACGCCCGGTAGCCGACCGGGTCTCGCGACGCGTTGACAACCGGCAGCGGCTCCGCGCGGCCGAAGACGATGCGGCTCACTTCGGCGAACCCGTCGGCGAGCGACTCGTATCGCAGCACCCGGTCGACCAGGAGCGTACCGTCCTCGCCGTAGAGGAAGGCTTTCTGGGGATCGACATGGCGCTGTTCGGTCACCCCGCGCCCCTTGCCGACCACCTCGCTGAGGAACAGGTCGAAAGCGATCCCGCGCGGCTGGTAGGCGAATTTGTATTCCGACACCGCGCGCGCCCACGGATTGCGCACCACGGCGAACTTGAAATAGCGGGAGAAATCCTCCGCGCTGATGTACCCGCAACCGACGTATTCGCCGGCGAAGAGATGGGCAAGCCGCGGCGGCCCCTTGGCCGGATCACGGTTGGGCTTGAGCAACAGCGCCCCCCGCTCCCGCCACGTGAGGTTCAGCTTCCCTAGGAATACAGTTTCGATGCTCTGGCCCGCGGTCTTCGGCACATGAACGAAGATCGTCCGGAATTCGTGGCTAAGCATCCTTGTTCATCTCCAGGTCCGCGGAGCATTCGCCGGCGGCCAACGCAATCCCAGCAGGGGCGCCCCGCGTCAACCGTCAAGACCATCCCCAACCCCGTTAAGGCGCGGCGTCTGGACCGATTGGCCTCTGCGGCGTTCCGTGCTAAGCGATCGGCGCAAGATGCGGTCCTGACATACGATTCGGGGGTCTGAGATGAAACGAGTGGTCTACGGTGCGATGGCAACGCTTGCTTTTGCGGGATTCATCGCCCAATCGCAGCCCGCGAAAGCGGACGGCGTGCTCTTGGGTTTGTGGATCGCCAGTTCGGTGGTTTGCGAGGCGGTCGTGGCAGCTGACGCACAGAAGAGAGCCCCTGGGGCGCCGGTGATCGGCAACCAGGGAGGCAAGATGCTCCTGTGCCTCGTGCCAGCCGTTGGACCGGCGATGGTTCTCGCCGACCACGCCAGCATGAAGTAGCCGGCGCCGCCAAAGCGCGCGTAAAAAAGGGCCCCTCCGGGGGCCCTTTGGTTTTGAAAGTAAACTCAACCCTGTTAGTGGGCGACGCTCGACCACACCTTCCGTTTGGTGGTGTACATGAGGCTGGCGAACACCACCAGGAACACCAGCACCTCGAACCCCAGCCGCTTGCGATCGACCAGATGGGGCTCCGCCGTCCACATCAGGAAGGCCGAAACGTCGTGCGCATACTGGTCGACCGTTTCAGGCGACCCGTCGCCGTAGGTGACCTGCCCGTCGGAGAGCGGCGGCGGCATGTGCAGCGAGATGCCGTTGGCGAAGTAGGGATTGTAGTAGGTCCCCTCCGGCACGGTAACGCCCGGCGGCGCGTCAGTGAAACCGGTAAGCAGGGCGTGAATGTAGTCCGGCCCGGCCTCCTGGTAAGCGGTGAAGAAATTCAGCAGGCCCCACCACAGACCACGCGAGATTCCGCGCGCCTTGGCGATGACCGAAAGGTCCGGCGGCGCCGCGCCGCCATTGGCGTCAGCCGCCGCTTCCGCATTGGGAAACGGTGCCGGGAAAGTGTCGGACGGCACACCGGCCCGCTCGAACATCTCGCCCTTGTCGTTGGGCCCCGCCGTGATCTGGTAGCCCGCCGCCAGCGCCCTCACCTCTTCCGTGGTGAAATGCGGTCCGTCGCGGTCGGCGAGGTTGCGGAAAGCGACCAGGTTCATCGAATGGCAGGCCGAACAGACCTCCTTGTAGACCTGATAGCCGCGCTGGAGCTGGGCCTGATCGAAGGTGCCGAAGAAGCCGCTGAACGACCAGCGCTGCAACGGCGGCGTCTTGAGCGGAAAACGCTGCGGCTGGGATGCCTCCTGCGCCAGAGCGGCGAATGAGAGGCCGACGACGGTGGCCGCGACGGCAAGACAAAGGAGCGACCGTTTCAACATGTCAGCTCTTCGCCTCCGCCGCAGCGCCGCTTTCCGCCAGCACCGCCTCGGTGATACTGGCGGGCGTCGGCGCCGGACGCTCGATCACGCCCACCACCGGCATAACGATCAGGAAGTGGATGAAGTAGTATGCCGTCAGGATACGGGCGGCGATCACGAAACCCCCCTCCGGCGGCTGCGAGCCGAGGTAGCCGAGACCGATTGTGGTCAGCACCAGGATCCAGAAGAACTGTCGGTAGATCGGCCGGAACTTCGCCGAGCGCACCCGCGAGGTATCGAGCCACGGCACGAACGCCAGCACGGCAATCGAGGCGAACAGGGCGATCACGCCCATGAGCTTGTTCGGGATGGCCCTCAGGATCGCGTAGAACGGCAGGAAGTACCACTCCGGCACGATATGTTCGGGCGTGTGCAGCGGGTTGGCCGGGATGTAGTTGTCGGCGTGCCCGAGGTAGTTGGGCAGGAAGAACGTGAGCCAGGCGAACAGGATCAGGAAGACCGAAAGGCCGAAAAGGTCCTTGATCGTGGCGTACGGGGTGAACCGCAGCGTGTCTTCCTTTGACTTGACGTTGATGCCGAGCGGGTTGTTCTGCCCGACCACATGCAGCGCCCAGAGGTGCAGGATCACCACCCCGGCGATCATGAACGGCATCAGGTAGTGGAGCGCGTAAAATCGGACCAGCGTGGCGTTGTCTACGGCGAAGTCACCCCACAGCCACGTGGTGATTGCGTGACCGATGCCGGGGATCGCCGTGAACAAACTGGTGATCACCGTCGCCGCCCAGAACGACATCTGTCCCCAGGGCAGCGTGTAGCCAAGGAACGCGGTCAGGATCATCAGGAGGAAGATGATGACACCGAGGATCCACAGCACCTCGCGCGGCTCCTTGTAGGAACCGTAGTAAAGGCCGCGGAATATGTGGACATAGACGGCGAAGAAGAACATCGACGCGCCGTTGGCGTGCAGGTAGCGCAACAGCCACCCGTAGTTCACGTCGCGCATGATGTGCTCGACCGAATTGAACGCCAGACCCGCATCCGCCGTGTAGTGCATGGCGAGCACGATGCCGGTGACGATCTGTGCGACGAGCATGAACGTGAGGATGCCGCCGAACGTCCACCAGTAGTTCAGGTTGCGCGGCGTCGGATAGGCAACGAAGGAGTTGTAGATGAGACCGATGACCGGCAGCCGGCTCTCCAGCCACCTGGCGCCGCGGGTTTTCGGTTGGTAGCTCGTGGAGTGCTCGGCCATGTCTGTTCCGCCCGCCCGCTCAGCCGATCTTGACGTTGGTGTCGGAGGTGAATGCGTACGTCGGGATCGCCATGTTCTCCGGGGCAGGCCCCTGACGGATGCGCCCGGCCGTATCGTATTGCGAGCCGTGGCACGGGACAGAACCAGCCACCGTAGAGACCCTGTTGGCCGAGCGGAATGCAGCCAAGATGGGTGCACACCTCGATCATAATCAGCCAGCTTTCGTTGCCCGGCACCGACCGGTTGGCGTCGGTGGCGGGTGCATCGGCCGGCAGATTGGCGTTGCGGGCGACCTGGTCGCGCAACGTGCTGACGTCGACTTGCTTGGCCTCGGCAACCTCCGCGTCGGTGCGCCGGCGGATGACGACGGGCTTGCCGCGCCATTTGACCGTCAGCGACATCCCCGGCTCGACCGACGAAACGTCGACCTCGATGGAGGCAAGGGCCAGAGCGGCCGCGTCCGGGTTCATCTGATCGATGACCGGCCAGGCGATCAGCGCCGTTCCAACGGCGGCAATCGCGCCGGTGGCAATGTAGACGAAGTCGCGACGGGTCGGTTCGGGATGGTCCGCCGTGTCAGTACTTGCCAAAATGGAGTCCCCCAAGTCGACAGGCGTGGGGCGAGGAGGCAGAAGGCCCCGTCAGCCGCGACTGTTTAGCCTTCGCAAGTGCGAAATGTCCAGTACCCCGGTACGACCGCGCATATGTCGCGGACGCCGCTCGACGGCGGGGGCTCCCTATTCGGCCGCGGCGGTCAGCGGCTCATCGAGACCGAGGAAACCGCCGGACTGGCGGTGCCAAAGCGCGGCATAGAGGCCGTTGCGCAACAGAAGCTCATGGTGGGTGCCGGTCTCGATAATGCGGCCGTCGTCGACCACCACCAGCCGGTCCAGCACCGCGATGGTCGATAGACGATGGGCGATGGCAATCACCGTGCGCCCTTCCATCAGACTGTAAAGGCTTTCCTGAATGGCCGCCTCCACTTCCAAATCGAGCGCGCTCGTCGCCTCATCCAGAACCAGGATCGGCGCGTCCTTCAGGATCAACCGGGCGATGGCGACGCGCTGTCGCTGGCCACCGGAAAGTTTTACCCCGCGCTCACCAACATGCGCGTCGTAGCCCGTGCGGCCGTTGTAGTCCTTGAGGCCCATGATGAACTCGTGGGCCTCCGCCCGTTTGGCGGCCGCAACGATCTGCTCCTCGGTCGCCTCCGGCCGGCCGTAGCGGATGTTGTCGCGTACCGAGCGATGCAGCAGTGAGGTATCCTGGGTGACCATACCGATCCGCGCCCGCAGGCTCTCCTGCGTCACGTCGCGGATGTCCTGGCCATCGATCAGGATGCGGCCGCCCTCAACGTCGTAGAAGCGCAGGAGCAGATTGACCAGCGTCGACTTCCCTGCCCCCGAGCGGCCGACCAGCCCCACCCGCTCACCCGGCCCCACCGTCAGGTTGAAGTTGTCGATCACGCCGCTGTCGCGGCCGTAGTGGAACTCGACGTTCTCAAAACGAATCTCACCGCGCTCGACCTTGAGCGGCTTGGCATCCGGCTTATCGGTCACCAGGTTCGGGCGGCTGATGGTCTGCACGCCGTTCTGCACCAGGCCAACATCCTCGAACAGACCGGCAATGTTCCTCAGGATGAAATTGGACATCTGGTTGAGGCGGATGACCAGCGACGTCGCCATGGCGATACCGCCTGCGGTCACGATTCCCTTGGACCACAGATAGATCGACAACCCGCCGATGGCGGTGATCAGCCCGCCGTTGAGCGCCATCAGGGTCACCATCATGGTCGCGTTCCAACCGGCGAAGTCGCGATAGGCGGCAACGTGGCCTTGGAAGCCCTCCCGGACGAAATTATCTTCGCGATCGGCGTGGGCGAAGAGCTTCACCGATTGAATGTTGGTGTAGGAGTCGACGACCCGCCCGGACAGCACCGAGGCCGCTTCCGCCTGCGCCGCCGAGCGACGCTTGACAGGCGGAATCATCTTCCAGGCCGTGATCGCGTACGCCACGCCCCACACAGCCACCGGGACGATCAGCAGCGCGTCCAGCCGGCCGAACAGATAGACCATGCCGGAGACGTAGACGACGAAAGTCCACAGGCTGTCGATCGAACTTCCCACAGTATCGCGCACCGCCGGCCCGGTCTGGAGCACCTTCTGCGCGATGCGGCCGGCGAAGTCGTTCTGGAAGAAAGTAACGCTCTGGCGCAGCACGTAGCGGTAGCTCGCCCAGCGCACCCGGTTCTGCAGTCCCGGCACCAGCGCCATGTTGTTGAAGCTGCGCGAGAGGATCGCGATGATCGGCCGGACGAAGAGGACGACGGCGCCCATCGCCAGGAGCTGCCGTCCGTGCTGTGCGAAAAAGTCCGCGGGCGTGGTCTGATTGACCCAATCGACCAGCAAGCCGAGAAACACGAACAGGCCCATCTCGATGAGCGAGCCCGCCAGCGACAGCAGCAGAACGGCCAGAATGAGCCATTTCACCGGTTTGATGAAATGGAGGTAAAACGCGCCAACCGTATCGGGCGGGCGCACCACCGGGTCGTCCGGCAGTGGGTCGATCAGTTTCTCGTACCAGGCCATCCAGGTCTTTCGTAGTGGGGCACAAGGCCCCGAAACCGCGTAACAGATGTGGCCGCCGGGCGCCATTGGCAAGCCGACGCCGGCCAGAGGTAAACGATTGGTCGCCTTCGCTCTCTTCGAGCCGGACATTCCGCAGAACACCGGCACAATCCTTCGGCTCGCCGCCTGTCTGGGCGTCTCCGTCCACGTCATCGGCCCGACCGGCTTCGACATGTCCGACCGGGCGCTGCGCCGGGCGGGCATGGACTACCTCACCAGCGTCGAGACGGTCCGTCATGTCGACTGGTCGGCATTCGAGACGGTCCGGCGCGCCGCCAGTACCCGGCTGATTCTCATGACCACGCACGCCGCCCTCCCCTATACCGCGTTCGCCTTCGCCCCGCACGACATCATCCTGCTCGGACGTGAAAGCGCCGGCGTACCCCCGCCAGTCCACGAGGCGGCCAATGCGCGCCTGACGATCCCGATGCGGCCGGGCCTGCGCTCCCTCAACGTGGCTGTCGCCGCGGCCATGACGCTCGGCGAGGCCCTGAGACAAACCCGCGGATTTCCGCCGCCCGGCTGACCGCCACCACACGGTCCGGCCCCGGCGCTTGCCAAAGCATACACGGCGGGGCATTGCGTTCCCTCAAAGCCAACCGGTCCAGTGCCTGTCATGCTCGATCCCATGGAAGAAAAGAAAGCCCACGCCGCCAGCTGGTTCACCGAGTTGCGCGACCGCATCATCACCGCCTTCGAGGCAATTGAGGACGACCTGCCTGCCGACGGCCCCGGCGCCAACCTGCCCCGGGGGCGCTTCGAAAAGACGCCCTGGAAACGCACCGATCATAGCGGCGCAGACGGTGGCGGCGGCGTGATGGCGGTCATGAAGGGCCGCGTATTCGAGAAGGTCGGCGTCCACATTTCCACGGTTCACGGCGAGTTCGCGCCCGAGTTCCGCAATGAGATACCCGGCGCCGAGGAGAACCCCGCCTTCTGGGCCGGCGGCATCTCACTGATCGCACATATGTGGAACCCGAACGTTCCCGCCGTTCACATGAACACCCGCATGGTCGTTACCACCTGCCAGTGGTTCGGCGGCGGCGCCGACCTGACCCCAGTGCTCGACGCCCGCCGCACCCAGGACGATCCTGACGCGGTCGACTTCCACGCCGCCATGAAGGCTGCCTGCGAAGCCCATGGCGTCGCCGATTACGATCGCTACAAGAAGTGGTGCGACGACTATTTCTTCCTCAAGCACCGCAACGAACCGCGCGGCATCGGCGGCATCTTTTACGACTGGTTGAACTCCGGCGACTGGGAGGCGGACTTCGCCTTCACCCGCGACGTCGGCCTCGCCTTCCACGACGTCTACCCGAAGCTCGTTCGGCGCAACTTCACCAAACCGTGGGGCGAGACGGAGCGTGACGAACAGCTCGTCCGTCGCGGCCGCTACGTCGAATTCAATCTGCTCTACGACCGCGGGACGGTCTTCGGCCTCCGGACCGGCGGCAACGTCACGTCGATCCTGTCGTCGATGCCGCCGCTGGTGAAGTGGCCCTGAGCCGGGGACTCTGTCACCCGAAGTCCCGACTCCTTAGGGCCAATTGCGCTCCATCCGAATTCGCACCGACCAATCTGTACCCGTCTGGTCGTGAATGCCGGTGTCGGCATCGTCGCTGGTCTTGCGGACGTAAAGTACGTCCCGGTTGGCGATCGTAACGCCAGCAAGGCCCTTGACGCTGAAGCCGTCACCCAGTTGCAAAGCAACGCCGCCCTGCAGCGTCGCGCTGGCGCCTAAGCTGGTCCTGTCACCATCGAGATCGATCATGATCGGGGCTCCGCAGGGAAAGCAGACGTTCTCCCAGGAGGTGAACCGCGAATGTTTGATCCCGATCTGCGCGTCGGCGCCCGCCCACAGCCGGAAGCCGCCGCCGAGCGGATAGCTGACACTGACGGTCGGCCCCGCGCTGAAGAACCAGCCCTTGAGCGACTGATCGACGTCGAAGCTGTAGTTGTCGTAGTAGGTGCTCTCGAGATGCCCCTGATTGCTGAGGTCTGTCGTCTGCAGCGACACCTTGAAGCCGGCGTGATAGCCGCTGGCAACGGGTTTGGTCTGGCTGTAGGTCAGATTGAAGCGGTGATAGTCGAGGGCTTGGCTACCATACGCACCGTAGGTGCCAAGGCTCCAGCCGTCGCCGTAGGTGCTGCTGCCCGGGACAAATCCGGTCTGTGCCCCACCGTAGGGCTCGGTTCGCTCCAGGTCGGCCGAGGCGACGGCGTACCCGAACTGGAACCGGTGGGCCCAATTGGCACCGCCCCACGCGAAATCGGCTCCCGTGTCCCACCCATGGAGATGAGAGGACGGCTGGAGGAAAAAGACGTCCGGCGGCCCGACCTCGGTGAAGGCCCCGGTCTGATCGCCGATAAATACCGAATCGCTGCCGACGAAGGCGCTGGCTTTAAGGCACGTTTCGGTGCCGGGAATGTAGAAGTAGCCTGTGCCGAAAGCGTCGCACACCTTCACGTATTCGACAGGGGCTGCCCATGCAGGTGCGGTGCGCAGCTCGGCCACTCCAAGCAAACACACTGCCACCACCCCAAGCGAGGCCGCCCGGCGCTGCCACATCGTGTCCATATCGCACCCCCATCTGTGCGGAATCCGCCGCGAAAACGTAGTTGGATGCCCCCCGGAGCGCGTCACCAAAAACGATGAGGCGATCACAACTCTTCGTTGGCGGATGCCCCCGGCGGCGTTAGGCTGACCTCGACTGCTTTGGCGCTGCTCGTCGCGAAGGGACGACTGATGGCAACTGCCGAAAGCCTGGTGCGCTGCGTCGAGACGATTTACGCGGCCGGGTTCAGCGACGACGGCTGGGCCGGTGCTCTTGCCGCGCTTGCGGATTTTACCGGCTCGGTGGGCGCCACCTTCGAGGTCTTCGACAAGTCACCGCCGAGCCTGACCGAGTTCGCGGTCGCCGGGCTACCGGTCGGCGCCGAAACCGCCTACCTCGAGCACTACGCCCGGCACAACCCGCGGGCGGCGTATGCCTTCGACCATCTTTCGCAGGTCTTCGTCAGTGACTACCAGCTCATCGATGAACGGGGGATGGATCGCAGCCCGTATTACGCGAAATACCTCACTTCGATTGACCTGCGTTACTTCCTCTCCGGCCAGGTATTCAACACCGAGCACACCCAGGCGATCGTCTCGATCCAGCGCTCGCGCCGACAGGGCCATGTCGGCCGCTCCGAGCTCGACCGGATGCAGCGCCTCCTGCCTTATTTCCGCCAGGCGCACGACCTGGTCTCGCGCCTCGGCAACGCCGGCGACGCCGTCGGCACGTTCGAACGCACGCTCGACTGGCTGACCGACGGGGTCGCCCTGGTTCGCGACAACGGATCAGTCGTCTACGCCAATGCCGCACTTAGTGCCTTCGCCCTGGCCGGCGACGGCATCGCCTTGGCGAAGAATGGCATCGAATTCTCGGCGGCGGATGCGCGAACCCGCCTCGGCGCAGCGATCGCGGCCGCGTGCAAGATCGTCGCCGCCGACACCGAAGCGGCGGCGCCCGCCGATTTTACCGCAGCGCGCCCGTCTGGTGCCCCGCCTTACGTGGTGTCGGTCCGGCCGCTGGTCCGGTACGGCGGCAGGCAGGCGGTCGCCACAAGCGCGGTTGCTGCCGTGTTCGTGCACGACCCGATTCAACTGAACCACACCGAAGCGCGCGTTCTGCGCGAAGCGTATGGCCTCACCGAGGCCGAAGCCGACCTTGCGCGCAGTCTGCAGAGCGGCCTCAGCCCGGATGCCTACGCCCGCGCCCGCTCGCTCAGTCGCAACACGGTCTACACCCATCTGCGCCGGATCAAGGAAAAGACGAACGCCAACCGCATGGCGGAACTACTCGCCAAACTAAACGGGGCCGTCACGCGGGTACGCCGGCCCTGAGCTACTGCTCCACCATGAGCTGCTGCAACCGCCGGCGGAGCGCCGCCTCGTCCGGAGCGAAATCCTCTTCGATCCACCAGGCCTCCACGGCGGCGAGCAGCGCGCCGACGGCCGGTCCCGGTCCCCGCCCGCCAGCGACCACGTCCCGGCCGCTGAGAGGGAATGTCGGCATCGGCCAGCGATCCGCGAGCTTCGCCAGGTCAGCGATCCGCGGGTCGTCTGTGGCAGCGGCGCCCCAGGCAATGGCAAGCGCGACGCCGTCGCGGTAGGCCTCCCCGCCGTGACGGTAGAGAATGCGCCGCGCGCCGCGTTCGCTCATCAGCGGCGAGATCGCGCGCGCCGCAGTGAGTGCCCGCAGCATGCGGTCACGCTCCGCGTTGGCGAGCCTCAGCCGACCGGTGACCCGCTGGACGTCCTCCTCGATCCGGCAGGCGAGCGCGGCGAGCCGCAACGGCGCCGACGCCGTCACCCCGACCGCCGCTTCGAAGGTGACGAGCCGCGCGAACGCGGCAAGATATCCGATGCCGGCGAGCACCACCGGCAGGACGCCCGCCTCCTGCATCAGCGACACCGCTTCCACCGCGCGCGGCGCCACCACCAGCCGGCGCATCTCCTGCCCGATGCGCTCCGCCGACAGTTGGCGCAAGCCATCGCGCGCACGCATCACCGCAGCGAAACCGTCCGAGTCGAGGTCGCTCTTGCCGACCTCGGCATGGAAGCGGAAGAAGCGCAAAATTCGCAACCGGTCCTCGGCGATCCGCTGGTCGGCGTCGCCGATGAAGCGGATACGGCCAGCGAGGATGTCGCCGTAACCGCCGACCGGATCATGGACCGTGCCGTCGGCGTCGACGGAGAGCGCGTTGACGGTGAAATCGCGGCGGCGGGCGTCCGCCTCCCAGTCGGTGCCGAAGCGCACGACCGCGTGTCGCCCGTCGGTCTCGATGTCCTCCCTGAGCGTCGTCACCTCGAACGGGCGTCCCCCGACGACGAGCGTCAGCGTGCCGTGCTCGATTCCCGTTGGCGCCACCTTGATGCCGGCGGCCTCGGCCAGCGCGGCCACCACTTCCGGGGTCGCCGTCGTGCCGAAGTCGATCTCGCCCACCGGCACGCCCATGAGTGCGTTGCGCACAGCACCGCCGATGATGCGGGCCTCCGCGCCCTCGTCGGTCAGCACGGCGAAAACGCGCTTCACGGCAGGGGCGGTGAGCCATCCGGCCCCGGCAAGGTCTGGCAACTGGGCGGTCATCGGTCCACGCTACCCGGCTTCGCCGGCCTCCGGCAGCAATCGTCGCAGATTCGCGCCCCTGCTTTAAAGGGTCGCGTTCGGCCAATCGAGCCCCGATGCCGCTGGCAACTTCGCTGGAGTTCGAATACCAATGCGCGCCATGGCCGAGGAGCACACCAACCGGCGGCTGGCAGCGATTCTGGCGGCCGACGTGGTCGGCTATTCCCGAATGATGGGCGCCGACGAGGCGGGCACGCTGGCGGCACTGAAGCGCCACCGCGAGGCCGTCTTTGACCCCACCGTCGCCGAGCACGGTGGCCGCGTCGTCAAGCTCATCGGCGACGGCACCCTGGTCGAGTTCTCCAGCGTCGTCGACGCGGTCAACTGCGCCCTCGCCATTCAGCGCGCGGTCAAGGCCGCCAGCCCGTCGAACGGCCGCGAGCATCGTCCTCAGGATCGGCGTCAACCTCGGCGACGTCATCATCGACGGCGACGACATCTACGGCGACGGCGTCAACGTCGCCGCGCGGCTGGAGCCGCTGGCCGAGCCCGGAGGCGTCTGCGTCTCCTCCATCGTCAACGAAAGCGTCGGCAGCCGCATCGACGCAGGCTTCAGGGACGGCGGCGAGGTGACGGTCAAGAACATCGACCGGCCGATCCGCGTGTGGAAGTGGCATCCGGACAGCGATCACCGCGCCGCGCCCGTCACACGATGCGAACGACGAGCCGCCACCCGAGAGTTCGAAGCAACGGCCCTCGATCGCCGTCGTCCCGTTCAACAACATGTCCGGCGACCCCGAGCAGGAATATTTCTCCGACGGCATCACCGAGGACATCATCACCGACCTGTCCAAGGTCGGCGGCCTGATGGTCATCGCCCGCAATTCGAGCTTCGTCTTACAAGGGCAAGAACTTCGGACATCCGCGCCGTCGGCCGCGAACTTGGCGTCAAGTCGGTGCTGGAGGGCTCCATCCGCCGCGCCGGCAATCGCGTCCGCATCACCGCCCAGCTGATCGACGCCACCGACGGCGGTCATCTGTGGGCCGAGCGCTACGACCGCGACCTGACCGACATCTTCGCGGTCCAGGATGAGGTGACCCAGCGCATCGTCGAAGCGCTCAAGGTGACGCTGACGCCGAGCGAGAAGGCGCGCATCACCGACAACCCGACCGACAACATCGAAGCGCACGACCTGTTCCTGAAAGGACGCGAGCTATTCAGGCGCCGAACCTCAACCGCGAGAAATACGAGCAGGGCAACGGCTCTGTTCGAGCGCGCCATCGAACTCGATCCCGAACTATGCTCTCGCCTACGCCGGCCTGGCGCTGGCCCAGTGTTCGACTATCCACAACCGCTGGACCGACAAATCCAGACGCGCGCCCTGACCTCGCCGACGCGATCTTGCCGTCAAGGCGATCACGCTCGATCCGAACGAACCGTTCGCCTTGTTCGCCGGTGTCGCTACCCGCGCATGCACTTCAGAGAGATCCGGCGCGCGCGCAAGCTGCCGTCGACAACGCCCTGGCGCTCAACCCGAACTTTGCTCCGGCGCTAAACGGTCGCGGCGTCCACGTCGATCTATGCCGGCCAACCGGAATCGGCGATTCCCGACATCGAGCGCGCCATGCGGCTCGATCCAGGCTTCGCCCAGCAATACCTGCACTTCCTTGGCCTCGCTCACTTCATGCTCGGCCACTACGAGACCGCCGCCACGATGTTCAAGGAGCGCATTCTGCTCGTTCCGGAGACCGACATGACCCGCTCGGCGCTGGCCGCCGCCCTCGGCCAACTCGGCCGGGTCGACGAGGCGCGGCAGGTATGGGCCGAACTCAAGCGAGATCAACCCCGACTATTCCTACGCCGAGCACATCGCCCGCCTGCCCTTCCGCAATCGGGGAGACCTCGACAAGATGACCGAAGGCCTTGCCAAGGCCGGCCTGCCCGACTGACCGGCTGGCGCCGGCGCGGAAAGTACACTACCTATCAGCCCATGGCCGAAGCGCACACAAACCGCCGGCTGGCGGCGATTCTGGCGGCCGACGTGGTCGGCTATTCCCGCATGATGGGCGCCGACGAGGCCGGCACGCTGGCGGCGCTCAAGCGCCACCGCGAGGCCGTCTTCGACCCCGCCGTCGCCGAGCACGGCGGCCGCGTCGTCAAGCTGATCGGCGACGGCACGCTGGTCGAGTTTTCCAGCGTCGTCGACGCGGTCAACTGCGCCCTCGCCATCCAACGCGCGGTCAAGGCCGCAGCACAACCCGGCGGCCGTGACATCATCTTGAGGATCGGCGTCAACCTCGGCGACGTCATCATCGACGGCGACGACATCTACGGCGACGGCGTCAATGTCGCCGCGCGGCTGGAGCCGCTGGCCGAGCCCGGTGGCATCTGCGTCGCTTCGATCGTCAACGAAAGCGTCGGCAGCCGCATCAACGTCACGCTGCGCGACGGCGGCGAGGTGACGGTCAAGAACATCCAGCGGCCGATCCGCGTGTGGAAGTGGCACCCGGACAACGATCTCGATCGCCCAGCCCTCCGAGCCGTCGGCCGCCGGCGCGCCAGTTGCGAAAACGCGCCGAGATGCCGTCGATCGCGGTCGTGCCCTTCAACAACATGTCCGGCGACCCCGAGCAGGAATATTTCTCCGACGGCATCACCGAGGACATCATCACCGACCTGTCCAAGGTCGGCGGTCTCGCCGTCATCGCCCGCAACTCGAGCTTCGTTTACAAGGGCAAGACCTTCGACATCCGCACCGTCGGTCGCGAGCTTGGCGTCAAATCGGTGCTGGAAGGATCCATCCGCCGCGCCGGCAACCGTGTTCGCATCACCGCCCAGCTGATCGACGCCGCCACCGGCAATCATGTGTGGGCGGAGCGCTACGACCGCGACCTCACCGATATCTTCGAGGTCCAGGACGACGTCACCCAGCGCATCGTCGAGGCGCTAAAGGTCACGCTTACCCCCGGCGAAAAGGCACGCATCAACGACAATCCGACCGACAATGCCGAGGCCCACGACCTGTTCCTGCGCGGACGCGAGTTGGTCGCCGGCGTCCACAAGACCCGGGAGCTTCACGACCGGGGCAAAGCGCTGTTCGAACGCGCCATCGCACTCGATCCGAACTACGGCGAAGCTTACGCGGGCCTCGCGCTGGCCTATGGCCTCGCCTACAACAACGCATGGGTGGATGACCTCGGCGCCGCACTCGCACGCGCCGATGAACTCGCCACCAAGGCGGTCGAACTCGCTCCGGAGAACTGGTACACGAACTACATACTGTCGATGACGGCAGGTTTCAGCCGCGACTACCAGCGCTCCAGCGCTGCCATCGACAAGGCGCTGGAGATCAATCCCAACTCGTCCGAGGCACTCAACTCGCGCGGGCTGCGTGACGTGTTCGCCGGTGACCCGGCAGCCGGTATTCCGTTCATCGAGCGGGCCGTGAAGCTCGATCCGCTGACCGCTGCCCAGCACCTCCACTTCCTCGGCCTCGCCCACTTGCTCGCCGGCAACCACGAAACGGCTGTTGCCCATTTTCGCGAGCGGGTGCTCCTGGTCCCCGAGACCGACCTCACGCGCGCCCTCCTCGCGTCGGCCCTCGGCCACCTCGACCGGCTGGACGAGGCACGTCAGGTCTGGCGCGAGCTGAAGGTCGTCAACCCCGCCTATTCGTTCGACGTCCACATGGACCGCCTGCCATTCACCGATCCGGCCCGTGTCGAACACATTGCGGCGGGCCTCGCCAGGGCCGGCCTGCCGGAGTAGCGGCGACGCCTCAGCCCGGGTTGGCGGGATCGGGATCGATGTGGCCGGGAACGATGTGGCCGTCTTCCATGTGTGCCGGCGTGTAGGTACCGCCTGGCGGGATCGCACGGTACGACGTGAAGATGACGAGCGCGATCAGCAGTGAACTGGCACCGGCAATCGCCAGGTACGCGATCGTGCGCGCCTGCCAGTCCTCGACGTTGCTGAGGCTTCCACGCGTGACCATCAGCCACCCGGCGTAGGCCGCGAACGGCAGAATGAACAGCACTGCGTCGAAAATGACGAATCGCAACATCAGCCGAACATTCTCTCGTACCAGTTGCGAATGATACCCGCGGTCGCGCCCCAGATGATGCGCCCTTCGAAGGGGATTTCGTAAAAATATCGCGTCTGCCCGTTGAGCACGCGGCTACGGCGATGATGATTGGCCGGCGTCATCAGCACCGGCAGCGGCACCTCGAACAGGTCGTCGACTTCATCACGATTGAGCGAGAAAACGCCGCCCGGCGCGACGCGTCCGACCACCGGTGTCACCCGAAAGCCGGTGCGCGTGAGGTAGGGATCGAGGAAGCCGATGATCTCCACCGAAGCGGGATCGAGGCCAATCTCTTCGCTGGCTTCCCGCAACGCCGCCGCCCCCGGCCCGGCGTCCTGGGGCTCGATCTTGCCACCGGGGAACGCGATCTGCCCTGCATGAGACGGCAGGTGCATCGTGCGTTGCGTAAGCAGCACGCCCGCTGCCGGCTGCCGCGCCACCACCGGGATCAGCACCGCCGCATCGAGATAGGTCTGGACCGCACCGGCGAAGTCGGGGTTCAACTCATGGTCGCCACCGATCGTCGCTGGCGACGGCAATCGGTTCAGCCGTTCGGCCGCACGGGCGAAAAAGGCGTCCGGCCCGAACCGCGACATTTCGCCCGCCGACTGTTTCAATCTGTCATCGTCCTTTTTGTCGCAAGAAGCTTCACAATGCGGTGAAAGTCTCGAACGGCGCCACACCACTCAGCTCCGGTTTGCCGGGGAACTGACCCGAAAATCCAGATTCGGCCATGGTTTCGCCGCGCTTGTTAAATGAGATGATCATCCGGATCGTTACAGCCCTGTGGTTGAATACCCCCACAATTCCCTATTGCGGTGCTGTGGAGCGTGCAACAATCCTGTGACACGCGAGTCCGCCCGCGGGCGTCGCCTCCAGTCGCTATGAGGACAAGGTCTACCCGATGAGCGCCATCAATCCGCAACCCGCCATGCCGGACGCCGAGCGTGTCGTTGCCGAGACCGATGCCGCCGTGACCGAGATCAAGGCAGCACGTGCTGCCATCGGCAAGGTCATCTACGGCCAGGAGTCGGTGATCGAGCGCGCCCTGATCACCATCCTCGCCGGCGGCCACGGCCTGCTCATCGGTGTTCCCGGCCTCGCCAAGACCAAGCTGGTGGAAACACTCGGCACCGTCTTCGGGCTGTCCGAGCGGCGCATACAATTCACGCCCGACCTTATGCCGTCCGATATCATCGGCTCGGAAGTGATGGACCAGGCGGCCGACGGCTCGCGGAGCTTCCGCTTCGTTCCCGGCCCGGTCTTCGCGCAGCTCCTGATGGCCGACGAGATCAACCGCGCCAGCCCCCGCACCCAGTCGGCCCTGCTCCAGTCCATGCAGGAGTACCACGTCACCGTCGCCGGCGTCGGCCACGACCTGCCACGCCCCTTCCACGTGCTGGCGACCCAGAATCCGCTGGAGCAGGAAGGCACCTACCCTCTCCCCGAAGCCCAACTCGACCGTTTTCTCCTGCAGATCGACGTCGTCTATCCCGACCGTGACGCCGAGCGCCGGATGCTGTTCGAGACCACCGGCTCAACCGAAACGCGCGCCGAAAACGTGCTGACCGCCGAGCGCCTGCGCTCGATCCAGCACCTCGTCCGCCGTATGCCGATCGGCGAGTCGGTGGTCGAAGGAATTCTTGAGCTCGTTCGCTCAGCCCGTCCCGACAACAACCCCGACCAGAAATTGGCCGCCGCCGTTGCCTGGGGTCCCGGCCCGCGGGCGAGCCAGGCGCTGATGCTGGCCTCGCGCGCACGCGCCCTCATCGATGGTCGCTATGCCCCCTCACTCGACGATGTCATCGCGCTGGCCGAGCCGGTCCTCCAGCACCGCATGGCGCTGGGCTTCGCCGCCCGCGCCGACGGCCTGACCGTTCGCGACGTGATCGCCGATCTGAAGGCCCGTATCGGATAGCCGCCCGCATGGAGCGCGTCGCCCCCTCCTCTAGGGAGCTGATCGAAGCGAAAGGCATCGCCGCCGGCCTGCCCGACCTGCTGATCGAGGCACACCGGGTGGCGGCGACCGTACTCGCCGGCTGGCACGGCCGCCGGACGGCCGGTCGCGGCGAGACTTTCTGGCAGTTCCGGCACTTCATGCCAGGCGAGGCAGCGACCGCGATCGACTGGCGGCGTTCCGCGCGCGACGATCATCTCTACGTCCGCGAGAAGGAATGGGAGGCCTCCCACACGGTCTGGCTGTGGTCGGACCTTTCGGCGTCGATGGACTTCCGCTCACGCCTCGCCCCGGTCAGCAAGCGTCACCGGGCGCTGGTGATCCTGCTGGCGCTCGCCGAATCCCTCGCCCGCGCCGGCGAGCGCATCGGCCTGCCCGGCGTGACCAACCCGATCCTGGCACGCAACGCCGCCGAGCGGCTGGCGACCTTTCTTCCCGAGGCGGCCAAACGGCCCGCCATGCCCGACACCCATCCATTCAAGAGGTTCTCCGATCTTGTGCTGATCGGCGATTTTCTCGACCCGATCGACAAGCTGGAGGAAGTGCTCGACTCCATCGTGCGCGCGGGCGTCCGCGCACACCTTGTGCAGGTGCTCGACCCGATCGAGGAGACTTTCCCCTACGCCGGACGCACCGAGTTCCACGATCCCGAAACCGGCCTCCGTCACGTCGTGTCGCGAGCCGAGCAATACCGCGAGGACTATCACGCCCGGCTGGCGGCGCTGCGTGAGCGGCTGAACACGCTCTGCCGGCGGATCGACTGGACCTTCATCCTGCACCGCACCGACCGGCCGGCGACAGAGCCACTTCTCGCCTTGTACGCCCGCCTCGCCGACCGCCAGAACAGCGTCGGCTTTGCCACGGCCGGACGCGCCGCATGAGCGCGCTCGCCTTCACCAATATCGGCATGCTGGCGGCGCTCGTCGCGCTTCCCGTGATCTGGTACTTCCTGCGTCTGATGCCGCCGAAACCGCGGCTCGAGCAGTTTCCGCCGACCCGTCTGCTGCTGGAGATTTCGCCCAGAGAGGAGCAGCCTGCCCGCAGCCCATGGTGGCTGACGGCGCTGAGGCTGCTGCTTGCCGCCGCCGTCATCGTCGCCCTCGCCGGCCCGGTGTTCAAGCCGACCGGCGAGGTGGCACCGGGCACCGGTCCACTGCTGGTGGTGGTCGACAACGGCTGGGCCTCAGCCGCCCATTGGCAGACCACCATCGAGACCGCGCACCGCATCGTCGCACTGGCTGAGGATGCGAGTCGGCCGGTCGCGCTCCTTGCTACCGCCGAGCCGGCGAACCAGTCGCTCCTGCCGACGGATTCGGACGCCGTCAGCCAGCGCCTCGACGCGCTCACACCGCGTCCGTGGCCGGCGCGCTATGCCGACCTTGCCCCGGCGCTGAAAGCAGCCGCGGCGAACGCCGGCTTCGGCGGCGCCGCCTGGCTCTCCGACGGTCTCGGCGGCGACTCCGCCGACGCGTTCGCCACCACCCTCGCAGCCAGCGTCAACGGACCGATCCTCGCCTATTCGGACACCGCCTCTGAGCTCCTCGCCGTCAAGCCGCCTGTCAACGATGCCGACGCATTGAGCGTGCCGGTGGTGCGGCGGTCATCTTCCGCCCCGGCGAGCGCGATCGTGCGCGCCAGCGACATCAAGGGCCGCACAATCGACGAAACTTCGCTCACCTTCGCCGGCGGTGCAGGCACGGCCGAAGCCAAGTTCGGACTGCCCATCGAGTTGCGCAACCAGATCGTGCGGGTCGAGGTCGTCGGCGCCAATTCCGCTGGCGCCGTCCAACTCCTTGACGACCGCTGGCGCCGCCGCCGCATCGGTCTCTTGTCCGGCGCTTCGGTCGAGGCCGCCCAGCCGCTGCTGTCGCCGCTCTACTACATCTCGCGCGCCGTCGAGCCCTTCGCCGACGTGCGCCAGCCGCGCGATGCCAACGCGGCCGTCGCGGTGCCCGACCTGATCGACGCCGGTTGCTCGGTAATCGCGATGGCCGACATCGGCAACCTCACGCCCGACGTCGAGGACCAGGTTTCCCGCTGGGTGCGCGACGGCGGCGTCCTCGTCCGCTTCGCCGGCCCGCGGCTCGCCGCGGCGACCGACTCGCTGGTCCCGGTGGCGCTACGCCACGGCGACAGGGTCCTCGGCGGCTCGCTGTCGTGGGAGACGCCTCAGCCGCTGGCGAGCTTCTCCCCCAACAGCCCCTTTGCCGGCCTGGCGGTACCCGACGATGTGCTGATCAAACGGCAGGTACTGGCCGAGCCCGACGGCAGCCTCGCCGAACACACCTGGGCAGCGCTCGCCGACGGCACGCCACTGGTCACCGCCGCACCCTCCGGCAAGGGCTGGCTGGTCCTGTTTCATGTAACCGCGGAAACAAGCTGGTCTAACCTGCCGCTTTCCGGCACCTTCGTGGACATGCTGAGGCGAATCATCGCCTTCTCGAATGGCGCCGCCGGCGGGGCGGCCAGCGGCGAGGCAAGCCAGCCGATCGCGCCTTACCGCCTGCTCGATGGCTACGGCCGGTTCGCCTCGCCGGGCTCGGACGCCGAGCCGATCGTCGGCAACCTTGCCGCCATCGTCCCCGGCCCCACCCATCCTCCCGGCCTCTACGGCAGCGAGGACGGCTTCCGCGCCCTCAACCTCATCGACGACAAGACGACCCTCGTTCCGTTCCGGCCGCCGGCCGGAGAAGGGGTCAGTGTGCGCGCCTACCCCACGGCATCACCGGTGGTGATCGCGCCGTGGCTGATCGCGCTTGCGGCTGCCCTTCTCGCTCTTGACGCGCTGGCGGTCCTTTGGCTCGGGGGTGGCCTCCGCTGGCTTAGACGCACGCCCGCACCGGCCACACTCGCGCTCGTCATCGCCGCCTTGCTGACGCTTCCCGGCAACCGCGCCACGGCGGACGAGGCGAGCGACCAGTTCGCGTTGAACGCCGTCGACGTCACCCACCTCGCCTACGTGGTGACCGGCAACTCGGAGGTCGACAACATCAGCCGCGCCGGGCTGCACGGCCTCTCCCAGGTGCTCGCCGAGCGCACCGCGCTGGAGCCGGGCGATCCGATCGGCGTCGACCCGTCGCGTGACGAGCTGGCTTTCTTCCCCCTGCTCTATTGGGCAGTGACGCCGGACAGCGCGATGCCGACGCCGGCCACCATGGCGCGCATCGACGCCTACATGCGTCAGGGCGGCTCGGTGCTGTTCGACACCCGCGACCAGCTCGAGCGCTCCACCACCGTCACCTCGTTCGCCGGCACACCCGCCGTGGAGCGCCTGCGCCAGATGCTGGCCGGGCTCGACGTACCACCGCTCGAGCCGGTCCCCGCCGACCACGTGCTGACGAAGGCGTTCTATCTGCTCAACGACTTCCCGGGCCGCTATTCCGGCGGTCCGCTGTGGGTTGAGACGACGGATTCGGAGCAGCGCGCCGACCGCCCGGTGCAAGCCGGCGACGGCGTCTCCACCATCCTGATCACCGAGAACGACTTCGCCGGGGCCTGGGCGACCGACGACGCCGGCAATTTCATGTTCCCGACGGTACCGACCGACCCGCTGCAACGCGAGATGGCCTTCCGCGTCGGCGTCAACATCGTCATGTACACGCTGACCGGCAACTACAAGGCCGACCAGGTACACGTGCCGGCGCTGCTCGAACGGCTGGGGCAATGATGTGACCTGGTCGTTGGTGTTTTCACCGATTTTGCCCACAGTGGTCGTTGCCGTCGTTGGCGTCGTCCTTGTCGCCCTCATCGTGCCCGGGCTCTTGCGCCGCAGCCGCGGCGCGTGGCTGCGCACCGTTGCGGCGCTGGCGCTGCTCCTGGCGCTCACCAACCCTGTGCTTCTCAACGAGGACCGCGAGCCGCTGTCGACCGTCGTTGCGCTTGTCGTCGACCAGAGCGCGAGCCAGAGCCTTGACGGGCGCGACAAGACGACCGCCGCGGCCGAGGCGGCCCTGAAGGACCGTCTTGCCGCCTTCCACAACATCGAGGTGCGCACCGTCGAGGCCGGCGGTCCGAACGGCGGCCCGCCGGTCGACGGCACCGAACTATTCGGCCCGCTGGCGACCGCGCTCGCCGACGTGCCGCCGGAGCGCGTCGGCGCCGTCATCATGCTGACCGATGGTCAGGTCCACGACATCCCCGACAACCGCGCCGCCCTGCCGCCCGCTGCCCCGCTGCACGTGCTTCTTTCCGGCCACGACAATGAGCGCGACCGTCGCATCGTCATCGACAACGCGCCGCGCTTCGGCATCGTCAACGAGAAGCAGACCATCAAGTTCCGCGTCATCGACGACGGCGGCGGCCCGCCCGGCGCCGTGCGCGTCACTGTCAACCGCGACGGCGACCCCCTGTCGGTGGTCTCGGTGACGCCCGGCGTCGAATCCGAACTCACCGTCGACATCCCCCACGGCGGCCCCAACATCCTTGAGTTCGAGGCGGCCGCGCTGCCAGGCGAGCTCACCACCATCAACAACCGCGCCGTCGTCGACATCGAGGGCATCCGGGAGAACCTGCGCGTGCTGCTCGTCTCCGGTGAGCCCCACGCAGGCGAGCGCACCTGGCGCAATCTCTTGAAGTCGGACGCTTCCGTCGACCTCGTCCACTTCACCATCCTGCGTCCTCCCGAGAAGCAGGACGGCACGCCGATCAACCAGCTCTCACTGATCGCCTTCCCCACCCGCGAACTGTTCTCGGAGAAGATCGACCAGTTCGACCTCATCATCTTCGACCGCTACCAGCGTCGTGGCGTGCTGCCGCTGCTCTATTTCGACAACATCGCCCGATACGTCCGCGACGGCGGCGCCCTGCTCGTCGCCGCCGGGCCTGACTACGCCCAGGTCGGCAGCCTCTATGACACGCCGCTGGCGCCGGTCCTGCCGGTGGCACCGACCGGCAAGGTCATTTCCGAACCGTTTTACCCCCGCGTCACCGACCTTGGCGATCGCCATCCGGTCACCCGCGACCTACCCGGCTCCAAGGCCGATCCCCCCCAGTGGGGCCGCTTCTTCCGCTTGATCGACGTCGACCAGCCGCAGGGCAGCGTCGTCATGAAGGGGGCGGAGGACAAGCCGCTGCTCATCCTCCAGCGCCAGGACAAGGGGCGCGTGGCCCTGCTCCTCTCCGACGACGCCTGGCTGTGGGCGCGCGGCTACGAGGGCGGCGGCCCCCACGTGGACCTCCTGCGCCGCCTCGCCCATTGGCTGATGAAGGAGCCGGACCTCGAGGAGGAGGCGCTGCGCGCCAAGGCCCGCGGCGGCGACCTCACCGTCGAGCGCCAGACCATGGCCGACACCACGACACCGGTGACCGTCACCAAGCCGTCCGGCGCCACCGAGACGCTGACGCTGACGGCGGCCGAGCCGGGCCTGTGGCGGGCGACGATGAAGGCCGACGAGCTCGGCCTCTACCGCGTCGAGCAGGACGACAAGCGTGCCTTCGCCAACGTCGGTCCGGTCAATCCGCGCGAGTTCATCGACGTGCGCTCCACCGGCGACAAACTGAAGCCGCTGGTTGACGCGACCCACGGCCGCATCGCCCGCATGGCCGACGCGGCCGGCGACCTGACACTGCCGCGCGTCGTTCCCATGCGCTCGGGCGTCACCATGGGCGGCTCCGACTGGATCGGCATCCGCGCCACCGATGCCAGCGTCCTCAAGGGCATCACCCGCGTCCCGCTGTTCTACGGCTTCGTCGGCCTCTTCGGCATCGCCGGCCTGTTCGGCCTCCTGGCGCTGGTCGGCCTCCCGTTCGCCACCTGGATCCGCGAAGGGCGGTAGGGCCGAGAGGCAGGCAGGCAGGCAGGCGGCGAACGACAAACACCATGAAGGCCGCTACCGCGAAGCATCAGACAGCGTCCCCCTCCCGCATCATCGACGCGAAGATTGCCGGGCTGGGCGATTGGCGGGGTGAGACGCTGGCTCGGCTCCGTGGCCTCATTCAAGAGGCCGACCCGGACGTGGTCGAAGCGGTGAAATGGCGGAAGGCGTCGAACCCGCTGGGCGTGCCGGTGTGGGAGCACGCCGGCATCGTCTGCACCGGCGAGACCTACAAGGACAAGGTAAAGCTGACCTTCGCCCGTGGCGCCGCGCTCGACGACCCGTCCGGTCTGTTCAACTCCAGCCTGGATGGGAATGTCCGCCGTGCCATCGATTTCCATGGGGGCGGCAAGATCGACGCGAAAGCGTTCAAGGCTCTCATCCGCGCAGCCGTGGCCCTGAACACGTCCAAGGCCAGGCGTTAGCGGATTCGTTCCGCCGCGCCGCCGAGCCCGTCGAGCGCCCCCTCCGCAAGCCCCGCCACCAGCACCCGGTCGGGATCGACCGGGGCCGGCAGCGTGATGACGTTGCGGCCGAGGAAGGTGAAGCCGAGCGGCCCGTAGTACGGCAGGTCGCCGACCAGCATCAC
This sequence comes from uncultured Alphaproteobacteria bacterium, assembly GCA_963826055.1. Classification (GTDB taxonomy): domain Bacteria; phylum Pseudomonadota; class Alphaproteobacteria; order Rhizobiales; family Kaistiaceae; genus JBBDMC01. The sequence continues at coordinate 173,110 of CAWGVO010000006.1, forward strand.
CACCTCGTGCCCGGCCTCGCGCGCCGCGTTGAGCACCATCCTGACCAGAGCCTTCCCGGCGCCGCGTCCCTTGAACGCCGGCACCACCACCAGCGGCCCGAGGATCAGCGCCGGCCGGCCACCGATGGTGATCGGCGTCATCCGCACCGAAGCGACCAGCCGATCGCCCGACAGCGCAACGAACGACAGCGCCGGGTCCGGCGCCACGCCATCGCGGAGCACGTAAGCGGCGCGCCTGAAGCGCTCCGGACCGAACAGTTCGGCTTGCAGGGTTTCGATTGCGTGTGCGTCGGCCGGCTGCTCGAGCCGGTAGGTGAAGACGTCGGGAGTCATGGGCCAGGCCTGTCGAAGGATCGGGCGGGGATCCGGCCTGGCGGCGCGCCCCTAGCGTGGGCGAACGGCTGCGGGCCGGCGGGCGGCAGGTGACCTTTGGTCACCGGCTTCCATTCGTCGTCGCGCGATCGCTCGTGTCATGGCTTCCCTGCGCTCCCCTTGCGCGGCCGCGCTCGTATCACGGGCATGCCCGTCCGTCCAGAGCGCCAAGGATGTTCTCCCGAAAGCGCCCTTCCCGCCAAGGCCTTCGGCGCGGCATTTGAATCTCCGCATCAATTGTCCTTAAGTCGGAACCGCCGGCTTCCCGATTGCCGGCTCGACCGCGGAGAGCATGGACCGATGGGACAATTGATCGACGGCATCTGGCACACCACCGACGAGGTGGCTCGCGCCGCCGCCGACGGCCGTTTCCACCGCGCCGACGCCAAATTCCGCAACTGGATCACGCCCGATGGCGCCCCCGGTCCCTCCGGCGAAGGCGGCTTTCCGGCTGAGGCAGGGCGCTACCACCTCTACGTCGCCTGGACCTGCCCGTGGGCGCACCGCACAGTGATTTTCCGCAAGCTGAAGAAGCTGGAAGACATGATCTCCATCTCGGCGGTCGAGCCGGTCATCCGCGAGGAGGGCTGGGAATTCTCCGACCGCCGCCCCGACCCTGTCGGCGGCCACAGCCGGCTCCATCAGGTCTACGCCGCCGCCAAGCCGCACTACACCGGCCGCGCCTCGGTGCCGGCGCTATGGGACAAGAAGCGTGCGACCATCGTCTCCAACGAGTCCTCGGAAATCATCCGCATGTTCAACTCGGCGTTCGACAGCATCGGCGCCGACGCCTCGCGCGACTTCTATCCACCGGCGCTCCGTGCCGAGATCGACCGGATCAATCCGACCGTCTACGCGTCCATCAACAACGGCGTCTACCGAGCCGGCTTCGCGCTGACCCAGGCAGCGTACGACGAGGCGGTCACCGCCATGTTCCGTACCCTCGACGACCTCGACCGGCGTCTGGCCACCAGCCGCTACCTCATCGGCGAACGCGTAACCGAGGCCGACTGGCGCCTGTTCACCACGCTCGTGCGCTTCGATGCGGTCTACGTCGGGCACTTCAAGTGCAACCTGAAGCGGATCGTCGACTACCCGAACCTGTCCGGCTATTTGCGCGAGCTCTACCAGATGCCTGGGATCGCCGAGACCGTCGACATCGAGGAAACCAAGCAGCACTACTACCGCAGCCACACCTCAGTGAACCCGCGCGGCATCGTGCCGATCGGTCCCGAACTGGACTTCGCCGCGCCGCACGGCCGCGAGCGGCTGAAAGCGGCGTGACTCACCACTCGGCCGACCGCTCGACTCCCTCCAGGATTTCGGCCAGGCGCCGGCGCGTGCCCCGGTCCAGGCTCTCAGGCAGCGCATCGAGCGCAAAGAAGCGGGCCTCGGCGATCTCGATCCGCGACGCCCGTGGCCGCTCGGTCGCGTGCCACTGCCTGCAGACGAACACGGCGACGTGGTCGCGCTGGCTCACGCCGCGGTTGAAATAGAAGCCGAAGAACTCAGGCCGCCCCTCAAGGATGATACCGCCCTCCTCCCTGAGCTCGCGCGCAATCGCCTCCTCGGCGCTCTCGCCGGGTTTGGCACCGCCGCCCGGGAAATGCCAACCGGCAATGTAGGTGTGGCGGACGAGAAAGACCCCACGCGCACCGTCGAGCACGACACCGCGCACGCCGAGCGTCATGCCGTTGACCACGCGGGCGTAGAGCATGAACAGCCGGTGCGGCAACCGCACGAGGGTCGACAAGGCGCTCATCGGCTCGCCGAGCGTAACACGTCGCGTTCTTTCCAACACGGGCGCGTCACTGCCGAGCCCAGGACCGCGCCGTCAGCCGCCGGGCGGCCCCAGGGCCATATCGGAATGACTGATGATGCCGGGCTGAGAACCCTGCGGCCAAGGCGACTCGCAGGCTATCCCGTCCCTGTCCGGATCCAGATAATAGTCGTCGCGGCCAACGACCCTGAATGGCCCGGTGACATAGAGCGGTCCGTTTCCATCCTGCCCCACGCAGTCGACGTCAACCGCGTGCGGCGGCAGGCAGACGCCCCTGTAGCTGCTGTGGCAGTTTCCGTCCGCCGCGAGCCCGGCCATCCCCAACAATTCGCTCCCCTCGCCAGAAACGAACAGCGTCACGCCCCCCGCCATGAAAAATCCGAGGAATGCCGTCGTTACCAACCGCACGTCGGTCTACCCGTCTGCGCGGTGTGCGGGGGCGTCTTCGTCATTGTGACGAGCCTACGCTCCGAATCCTGAGGTTTGGTTGCACAGATGGTCAACGGGCCGGGAGCAGCCGAAACCGTTTGTTTACCAGCGGCTCCCCGATTCCGGGCCGGGCCCGCTCGAACAGGCGTCGGGAAATGTCTGGCTCGCCCACGGGATTCCGGTGACGGGTTCCAGTGGGAACCCGTCACCGCAGCTTTGTCATGCAGCCCCTCTACGGGACGCGGCTGTTCAGCTTCGCCAGGATCGCGACGGCGCCCACGCAGAAAGCGACAAACGCCATCATCACCTTTGGCGCGCTGGTCACGTCATCCACGAGACCCGTCAGGTTGAAGGCTTGGGCCAGGAAAAACAGCGTTCCCAGTCCGGCTGCAAACATCAGGAATGGACGAACGATTGCCATGCGACCTCCACGGCAGGGTTACGTATCTGCGGGTGGTGCCGACACCCGGTAGCCTCCGGCACCGATGAACCGCGTTAACGTTTTGCAACGCGAAATAGTTAACGCGTGATAACAGTCTGCGCGCGTGCCTCATAAGAAACGGTTGACCGTTGCGGTTGGATTTAGCCGAACGAATCCGCCTTCGCGGTAAGCGAACGTTTACCGTATCGCGGTGGCCGATCGGGCACCTGCCGTTCGACGCTTTCTCAGGCGCGCATTCCTGTCGCTGGCTGGAAAGGAGGGTCGTCGTCGCGTGGCGCTTCCTGGTAATGGTCGAACTGAATCGAGAAACGGGCGCGGCCATCCGACATCGACCGCAACGCAGTGGAGTAGCCGAACATATTTGCCAGCGGCACCATGGCGTTGATCACCTGCGCGTCGCCGCGCGTATCAGCGCTCGTGATCCTGGCGCGTCGCGAATTGATATCGCCGATGATCGGGCCGAGAAACTCCTCCGGCGTTATCACCTCGATCTCCATGACAGGCTCGAGCAGCACCGGTCCCGCACCCTGCAGCGCCTCGCGCAACGCGGCGCTACCGGCAATTTCAAACGCCATCACCGATGAATCCGCGTCGTGGTAGGCGCCGTCGACCAGTTCGCTGTGCACATCGATCACCGGGAAGCCCGCGGGCCCCCCGGAGGCAAGCGCCAGGTCGATGCCCTTCTCCACACCGGCAACGTAGTCCTTTGGCAACACGCCGCCGACGATCCTGGACTCGAATGAATTTCCCGCGCCTGCGGCTGCAGGAGCCACCGTGAGCTTGACGCGCGCAAACTGCCACGCGCCGGCCCCGTGCTTCTTGTGGGTGTAGTCGACCGTCCTCGGCTGCGTGATCGTCTCGCGGTATGCGACCTGCGGCGCACCAACGTTGACCTCAATCTCGTAGCTGCGCTGCAGGATGTCGAGCTTGTCGCCCAGGTGGTCTTCGCTCGTCCCTTTGAGGATAGTCTTCTTGTTCGCCGGGTCGGTGTGTGCACGGAAGCTTGGATCCTCGGCAACGATCCGAGCAAGCGCCGCGTCAAGCCTCTCCTGATCAGCCGTCGATCTCGGCTCGATCGGCAGCTCCAGAACCCCGCTGTAGCTGTTCTTCATCATCTCTGGTCAAACCGCCGGCCCAGCCACGCCCTGGCCCCGGACACCGCGCCCGGAATGCTAACCCGGATTTCGTTTCGCTTCATCCGGGCGCTTCCGCCGTTCCCGCCCTTCCCCCGCCTCGCTCAGTCAGCTAAGCCGGCGCGATGGTCCTCATCGCCCACCTTTCCGATCCTCACCTGGGCCCGCTGCCTGACGTCACGCCGCGCGACCTCCTCTCCAAGCGCGCGTTCGGCTACCTCAACTGGCGGAGCAACCGCGCCCGCGTCTACGACGATGCCGTCCTCGACGCCCTCCTCGCCGACATGCGCGCCATGGCGCCCGACCACATCGTCGTCACCGGCGACCTCGCCAATCTCGGTCTCAGGGCTGAGTTCGAAAATGCCCGCGAATGGCTGGCCAGACCTCGGCCGGCCCGAGAGCGTCACGGTCGTCCCCGGCAATCACGATGCCTACGTGCCCGGCGCCTTCGAGGTACTGAACCACGCTTGGCGGGACTACATGAGCGGCGACGAGGCGGGCAAGGCCGACTTTCCCTTCATGCGCCGCCGCGGATCCCTGGCGCTGATCGGCGTCTCGACGGCGGTGGCGACGCCGCCCCTGATGGCCACCGGCACCCTCGGCGAAGCGCAGACCGCCGCGCTCGCCGACCTGCTCGCCGGCGTCGGACGCGAGGGCCTTGTCCGCGTCGTCCTCATCCATCACTCGCCAGTCACCGGCTCGACCCCATCGTATCGGCGCCTCACCGACGCGGCCCGTCTACGCGAGGTAATCGCGCACCACGGCGCCGAGCTGGTGCTCCATGGCCACAACCACCGCTTCAGCGTGGCCGAGATCGCCGGGCCGGGCCGCCCGGTGCCCGTCATTGGCGCGGCGGCGGCCTCGCTCAGGCCGCGCGCGGCTCATGCCGGCGGCTCGTATAACCTGCTGAGGATCGAGGGAGAAAACGGAGCTGCGGTAATCGACTTGACCCAGCGTCGTTTCACCGGGCGCGGCGCGGTCGAGACCGCTCGCGTCGAGCGGCTTGCCGACTGAAGTCAGCCGATCGTGAACCAGGCGTACGCGAACAGCGCGATCACACCGATCAGGACACCGCCGAGGAACGCGGCGATCACCCAGCCGAGGTTGCGAGGTGTCGCCGAGCGCCGACGACGCCGCCACCGGCGCCTCGGCGATCGCCGCGGCCGCCTCGCGCGCTTCCCTGCGGCGGCCCGCGTTCTCCCGCCGGCTCGTCTCGTCGCGTATCACCCGCTTGATCAGCCAGTCGCCTTCGATGGCGCGCTCGCGCTCGATGATGCGTTCGGCCACGTAGTGGGTGATGGTATCGGCCACATCGTCGAGCTTGGCCGTCTCAAGGATGATCGTACGCCCGAGGCGGGTGTCCTTGAGAAAACGGTAGGTGCGCCGGTCGCGTCCCATCACCACAAAGGCCGTCATGTCGATCCACAGCCGCGGCGGCGTCCCCGGCGTGACGGTGAAGATGAACTGCTCGTCGTCCGCCGGCACCTCGTTGAACACACTCTTCAGCTCATCCGAAAGCAGCTCAAGACGCGCCCGTTCAGCGTCCCTGAGCTCGACCACCACGTCCGAACGTTCCGTTTCGGCGAGGCGCACCTGGCGGATGGCGTCCCGCAGACTGCGTACGTTCCCGGCACTGTTGTCGGTGGTATCGCTCACGAAATGGCTCCGCGACTGGGCTTTGACGGTTAACGAAGCCGTTGCCGACAATACCAGCCCGATTGTGGCCATGCCATGTGCACGCCACGGGCCAATCGGCCCTGTCGCATTATGAAACGCGAGGGATTCCGCGGCTTAGGCGCCCGCTGCCCGGGTCGTGATCGCCTGGTAGAGCCGGGCGAGGGTCAACTCGGCCCAGTCCGCCGCCTTCTTGACGCCACCGAACGGATAGAGGTGGATGCCGACGACGCGATCGGCTGCCTCCTGCGACAGACCGACCGCAAGGTCACGCAGCATGTCCTCCGGACCGCTCTCCCCGATCAGGCGGCCGACCGTCTTGGCCTGCGTGCGCAGCACGCGCAGCGAATCGCCGACCCCACAACGCAGCGCGTATCTGATCAGCGTCGGCACGCTCGCCGGCGCCGCAACACCCACCTTGACCGGCAGCGTCACGCCCAACTCGGCCAGCCTGGCGAGATAGCTCATGACCGGTGCCGCCTCGAAGCAGAACTGGGTGACGATGAAGCAGGACAAGCCCGCCGCCGCCGCCGCGTCCCGTTTGGCGACGAGCGCCGCCTCGAGAACCTCGGTCGGCACCGCCGGGTGGCCTTCCGGGTGGCCGGCGACGCCGATGGTCGTGATGCCGGCGGCGCCTACTCTCCCGCTGGCCAGCAGATCGAGCACGGATGAGAATGGCCCCTTGGGCTGCGGCCGGTCGCCCGAAATCAGAAGAACCCGATCGGCGCCGGCCTCGCCGACAAGCCGATTGAGGTAGTCGTCGAGTTCGGCAACGCTCGCCACACCGCGCGCGGCCACGTGCGCCACCGGCCGGAAGCCCGCGCGCCGCACGGCAACCGCCGTCTCCACGCAGTCCCGATAGTTGCCGGACGGCGGCAGATTGACGAATATTTCCGTGCCCGGGTCGAACGCGGCCTTGAGCGCATCCACCGCCGCTGGCTTGCCTGCGATCTCGATCGAGGCGGCATGGAGCAGCTCGATCAGCCGCACCTGAAAATCACGCTGCGGCTGCTGCCCGTTCATCGTCACGACCGGCGGCGCGAAATGACGTACGACTCGTCGAGGAACCACAGTCCACCGTGCTCCTTGAGCACCTCGCGGGTCGCCTCGATGTAGGCGCCCGTCTTGACCACGTCGTCCAGCCGCTCGTCTTCGATCTGGGCGACGTAGATAGCGGCGTTCCACGCCGCGAACAGTGTCGAGGTGCCGATCCGGTCGGTTACCTCGTTCGGCAGCGTGTGCATGTCGTAGCGGAAGATCGAGCGGCTGTCGGAAAACGCGTTGAAGTTGAACCCGTGCCGGGAAGCGCCGAGTTCACGCTTGACCTCGGCCAGCACCGCGTGGCGGTCAGCGCGAAACGGATTCTCGTCCGGCCAGATGCGGTTGATGATTTTCATGCCCGGATCGTTGCCATGCGAGTGGATGGCGATCAGGCGGCCGCCAGGTCCGAGCGACCGCGTGAGCGGCACGATGACCCGCTTCGCCTTGAATTCGGCGGGCACCCGCGCCCGGTAGGGCTGCGAGGCGATAACGAGGTCATAGTCGGCCGCCGCCTTGCCGAGTCGCGGGATCACCGGGTCGAGCAGGAACCGGTGATCCTGGCGATAGATCACCAGCACCACCGGCCGGTCATACATGGGATTGCCGCTCTTCGGACTGGCGGTGGTGGTCCAGTTGCGGTTCAGGAACGGCTGCAGGTCAGCGATCTGCTCGTCGAAGTCGTGCGCCGCATTGCCGGTGAGCGCCACCTCGTGCCACACCATGCTGGCTGCGGCGCCGGGCGAATTGACCCTCAGCCACGGCGCCTCCGAATAGAAAATATTGGTGAAAACCGCGACGGTCGCCGGATGCTCGTAGAAACGGTCGGACAACTTGTCGAGCGACAGGCGGACATCCTCGAGGCTGATCTCCTTGCCGACGACGTAGAACGGCAGCGTCGGAAAGCGGGCGTGCATTGCCCGCATCACGCGGGAGAGCACGGTGCCGTCGCCCATGCCGGCATCGAACAGCCTGAGCGCCGGCGGCCGCGGCTTGATGTTGGCAAGCTCTTCCGCGACGCGCCCGGCGACGACCGATTTCTCGCCGCAAGTGGTGACGAACAGCAGGTACTTCTGACGATTGTCGAAGAAACGGAAATTGCGCCGCGGGCCGACGTCATCGCGCGCGGCCGGTGCCGCGATTGCCGCGTGCTCCTCACGCGCCGGCCGACGGCCGGTCAGAACCGATCGCGCTATGGCCGTTTGCCGGGTGCGCGGCGATATAGGCGCGGACCCGATCCAGCGTACGCGGCGTGATTCGGCCGCCGTCGCGCAACCGTCCGACGAACTTGCCGTCGTTGACGGCAAGGCGACCGAAGGTCGTCTCTGCCAGACCGGCGCTTCGACAGTAGTCGCCGACCTCTTCCAGAAGCTGATCTGCAAGCACGGACATATCCTCCCGGTGTTTGCGATGACCATGAAATGGCAGTCCACGTCAACTACATTTCTCCCCACTTCATGAGTGGGCACGCAGTGGGAATTGGCAGAATTCCGGAAATTAATAAGCGGAGCCAACGGCTTCACGCTCCTCGCGCCCACCGTTCGTCCCACGGTCGAGAAAGAGGTGCGACGGAGAGAGCGACGGGAGCTCCCGCTCACCTTGTCCTTACGCAGAATTGACATGCGGGTGATGCCCGATTGCGGCTATAGCCGTTGCGGTCGTCCACCCACCTGCCAATATCGACGGCGATGCACGGAACAGCGATGACAGCCACCAGTGCCTTTGCCAGGAAGGTGCCATGGAATGACAAAGCGGGTCGCTTCTCGCCGCTCAAGACGACCGACGCTCGTTCTGGTCTGCCTGCCCGCGCTATGGTTGGCGTTTCGCACCCTGTTCATCGGCCTCGGGCCACGACCGATCCACGAGGCGACGCTCTTTCTCGGTACCTGGACGATCTATTTCCTGCTGATGACGCTCGCCGTCACCCCGGCACGGCGCCTGTTCGAGTGGTCGAAACTCATCCAGATCCGCCGCATCCTCGGCCTGACCGCCCTCACCTACATCCTTGCTCACTTGTCGATGTTCATCATCGACTCGAAGTTCAATCTGGTGACCGTCGCCCAGGAAATCGCGCTGCGCATCTACCTCACCATCGGATTCACCGCGCTCCTCGGCCTCGTCGCCCTTGGGGTAACCTCGACCGACGGAATGGTCCGCCGCATGGGCGCCCGCAACTGGAACCGGCTGCATCGGCTCGTCTACGCGATCGGCTTTCTCGGCTTTCTGCACTTCTACATGCAGGCGAAAGCCGACGTGACCCAGCCGGTTCTGTTTTCGGGCTTCTTCTTCTGGCTGATGGGCTACCGCATCATGGCACGCTACGGCTACAAGCAAGGCTTGGTGCCGCTCACGATTCTTTCGTTCGTCAGCGGCGCTAACGACGGCACTTGCCGAGGCTGGCTGGTACGCCTTCATGCGGCCAGGCGTCGACGGCCTGATGGTGCTCCAGGCCAATCTCGATTTCAGCTACATGATACGGCCCGCCTGGTGGGTGCTGGCGGCCGGCCTGGCTGTGACCGCAGCGTCTGAAGTCCGCCGACGCTTGAGCGGCCTGCGCACGCGTACTCGGGCGGTCTCAACCGTCTGAACCACCCACGATTGCGGCTGTAGGCCGTTCGCAAGGTCTCTTTCGTCTCCGTACAGGGTATCTCGACCGGCATACGCGAGATGGGGTAGTCATCCTGCCCAGGCGCTGCCACGCGCGAAGGTCAATCAAGGGGAACCCGCCAGCCGATGCACTATCCCGAACTCGTCGCCCTCTTCAGCGTCATCGTCATCGATCTGGTTCTGGCGGGTGACAACGCGGTCGTCGTCGGCATGGCCGCCGCCGGTCTACCCCATACGCTCCGCAAGAAAGCAATCATCATTGGCATAGGCGTGGCTGCGGTTCTGCGCATTCTGTTTGCGTTCTTCGCCGTGCGGCTTCTTGGCATCATCGGCCTGACGCTGACCGGCGGCCTCCTGCTGTTGTGGGTGTCATGGAAGCTGTGGCGAGAGACGCGGGAATCCGCCCATCGTCGCAAGCCTTGCCGACGCCGGCGAGGCTCAAGCCGCTGACGATTTCCAGCACCCCGCTGACCCCGCCGCGTCCAGCGCCTCAAGCAAGACTTTCGCTTCCGCCCTCTTTCAGATCGTCATTGCCGACGTTTCGATGTCTCTCGACAACGTCCTCGCGGTCGCCGGCACCGCCAGCGGCCACTCATGGTGGGTCTTGTTCGTAGGCCTGTCGCTATCGGTGGTGCTGATGGGAGCCGCTGCGACCTTGGTCGCGCGCCTGCTCGGCCGCTTCCCGTGGATATCGTACCTCGGTCTTCTGCTGATCGCCTGGGTCGCACTCACCATGATCTGGGAAGGAGGCTGCGACGTGCTCGGCTTCGCGCGAAGGACCGGCATCGTTTGAGACGGCCGAAGCGCTTCACTGTCCAACCGGACTGTTCGACGGGCCTCACATGATACCGCTGTTCCGCAGCCATCTGGCGGCGACATAAATCCAACCGCCGAACGACGCACCATGGTTCACGGTGAGGTCCGCTGTCACGAACAGAAAGATTCCAACGGTGAATATCACGAGCCGCATCCCGCAATAATGGCGCGGAAGTATGGCTCTGCGGTTTAGGCCTCCGGACAAAAACTCAGAGGGTTTGACGAGATTCTTCAGTGAATCGCTCGTTTTCAGCATCGGGCTCGCGGTACCAAAGTAAGTCCAACGTCGCGCTGGTGCTCATCGGATCTGGTCGAGCCGGTCGACGCGTCGGAGCTCAGGGAAGAAACGCGACCACGCCGCCGCAACGCCAAGCGTAATAAGCCCACCCACGAGAACGGCCGGTACCGTTCCAATTAGCGCACCCATGGTGCCGGCACGGAAATCGCCGAGCTCGTTCGACGCCGTGATCGACACCGAGTTGACGGCGCTGACCCGGCCGCGCATGGCGTCAGGCGTCGCGATCTGTACCAGGGTCTGACGAACGTAGACGCTGACCATGTCCGCGGCCCCATACATCACGAGCGCCAGCAGCGACAGCCAGAACAGGGTCGACAGGCTGAACACAACGATCGCCGAGCCGAACGCGGCAAGCGCGGTGAACAGAACGCGCCCCATGTGGCGCGGTCTCGACAACTGCGCGAGCGTGAGGCCCATCGCCAGAGAACCAAGGGCCGGCATCGCCCTCATCAAGCCAAAACCTTCCGGACCGACATCGAGAACGTCACGGGCGAACACCGGCATGATCCCCATGATGCCGCCGAACAGAACTGCCAGCAGGTCGAGCGACATTGCCCCAAGCACGATCTTGCGTACCCAAATGTAGCGAAAACCGTCGAGGATCGAACTGAGCCCCGCCACTTGGCGGATGACCAATGGCGCCGTGATCATGGCGGCAGCCCAGGCGGCAATGCAAAACATCAGTGCGGAGCCGACGTACACCCAGTTACCGGCAAACGCGATAAGGGTGCCACCCACCGCCGGGCCGCCAAGCTGGCCTATTCGATTTGACGTTATCGAATAGGCAAGTGCGTTTGGAAACTGCTCCCTGCTGACGATGTTCGGGAGGATGGCCTGACTGGCAGGCTGAAAGAATGCCCGGGCCGCACCGTTGACGAACATGATTGCGAAGATCGGCCACGTCTGCCCCTGCCCCGACAGCGCAAGAAGCAGCAGCATAATCGCGGCCACACCATGAACCAGATTGCACACGACGATGATCGCCCGCCGGTCGAAGCGATCGGCAATGAGGCCCGCCACTAGGAACAGCAGAAGCACCGGCGCGAACAGCGACAGGCCGAGTAGCCCAAGGTCCAACGGATTGCTGGTCATCTGATAAAGATGCCAACCGACGGCGACCTCGAGTATCTGGATGCCGAAGAGGTTCGATACCCGGGCGACGACGAAGAAAAGGAAGTCCCGATTCCGGACGAGCGCCCGCGGCCCGGCCGGAGCGACATAAATTTCTTCCATTCCGCTCCCCGACGGCACCGGCCGAAGTTACGTCCACGGCGTCGGCGGCACCTGAATCACCTCATCGAGGCCCTCGCCACCGACCCCACAGATGGCAAGGTCGTATTCGCTCCGTGATCGTTGCCAAGCGGCGCGCCACCCGGTTCTCTTAGAGGCACGTCTCCTCACCAGTCAACGCCGGCCGCGGCCATGTCAGCGGTTCCAGCGGGGTAGGCCCGCTTCATGGCCGTGGTGGGCGACCTGCCATTCCCGCTTCTCGCCGCGGTTGACCTCGGTCGTCGCAGCGTCTAGCGGAAACCGGTCGACGACCTGGAGTCAGTCATGCCAGCCCCGATGCTTGCCAACGCCAACGTCAAGGCGGCGCTCGCCGACGCACACGAGCGCTACAGCGCCGCGAACCGGAAGTCCCGACGACAATACGAAGACGCCTGCGCCGCGTTTCCCGGCGGCAACACACGCACGGTCCTGTTCTATCCCCCCTTCCCGCTTACGTTGGTCAAGGGCGAAGGCGCCTACCTGTGGGACGCCGACGGACACAAGTACATCGACTTCCTCGGCGAATATTCGGCCGGTCTCTTCGGCCACTCCGATCCGGTCATTCGGGCCGCCCTCGATCACGCTCTCGACGGCGGCATCGATCTCGGCGGCCACAACACCATGGAGGCGAAACTTGCCGCCGCCGTCTGCGCCCGCTTCCCGTCGATCGAACTGGTGCGCTTCACCAACAGCGGCACCGAGGCCAATCTGATGGCGATCAGCGCCGCCCGCGCTATCATCAAGCGACCCAAGATCATGGTGTTCGAAGGCGGCTACCACGGCGGCGTCTTCTATTTCGCCGCCGACGGCAGCCCCATCAATGCGCCTTTCGATTTTGTCGTCGCTCAATTCAACGACACCGACGGCACCGTCGCACTCATCGATCGAGATCGGTTCCGACCTCGCCGCCGTGGTGGTCGAGCCGATGATGGGAAACGGCGGTTGCATCCCGAGTGACAAGATCTTCCTGCAGGCACTGCGGGATGCGACTGCCCGGCATGGCGCATTGCTCATCTTCGACGAGGTGATGTCGTCGCGGCTGTCGCCCGGCGGGTTGCAGGAGGCGTACGGCGTCATCCCGGACATGACGACGCTCGGCAAGTACCTCGGTGGCGGCATGAGCTTCGGCGCCTTTGGCGGCCGCGCCGACCTCATGGCGTATTTCGACGCACGGCGGCCCGATGCGTTCCGCCATGCGGGCACGTTCAACAACAACGTGCTGACCATGTCGGCCGGCCTCGCTGCGATGTCGATCTACACACCCGAGGTGGCCAGACGGCACAACGCGCGCGGAGACGCTCTGCGGGATCGGCTGAACGCTCTCGCCCGCGAAAAAGGCGCCAGGATGCAGGTCACCGGCATGGGATCGATGCTCAACGTTCACATGCGCCGCGAACCGATCCGCAGCCCCGCCGACGTCGCCAAACAGGACTTCGATCTCCGCGACCTCTTCTTTTTCGACCTCCTCGACCAGGGAATCTGGATGGCGCGGCGCGGCATGGCCGCCGTGTCGCTGGCGATCGTCCGAGCAGGACTACGATCGGCTGGTCGCCGCGGTGGAGGAGTTCATCGTTCAGCGCCGCTCGCTGGTCGGCGCCTGAGCGTTTGATAGTCAACCAAAACGGGAGCTGCCCCGGCGCCCGTGCTCGAAAGCGAAAGTGCAATGGAAGAGAAAATTCACGAGAACTACATCGGCGGAACTTGGGTCGGTGGCGAGGCCGTACCCTGACGTCAACCCATCCAACACCGATGCGGTGGTCGGGCTCTTCGCCCGCGCCACGGCCGAAGACGCAAAGGCGGCGATCGCCGCCGCGAGAGCAGGCTTTTCCGTCATGGTCGCGTTCCGGCATCCAGCAGCGCCACGATATTCTCAAGGCAGTGTCCGACGAGATTTTCGCCAGGCGCGCGGAGATCGGGCGGCTCCTGTCGCAGGAGGAAGGCAAGACGCTTGCCGAGGGCATCGGCGAGACCGTGCGCGCCGCACAAATCTTCGATTTCTTTGCCGGCGAATGTCTGCGCCTTTCCGGTGAGACTGTGCCGAGCGTCCGACCGGGCATCGAGGTGTCAATGACCCGCGAGCCGGTGGGCGTCGTCGGCATTATCACGCCATGGAATTTCCCGATCGCGATCCCCGCCTGGAAGATGGCCCCGGCGATCGCTTATGGCAACACGGTGGTGATCAAGCCGGCCGAGCTGGTTCCGGCGTCCACGTGGACGCTGGTCGACATCTTCGCCCGCGCCAAGCTGCCGGCGGGCGTGTTGAACCTCGTCATGGGCAAGGGGTCCGTCGTCGGCCAGACGATCCTCGACTCGCCGGACGTCGACGCCATAACCTTCACCGGCTCCATCGACACGGGCCGCAAGGTGGCCGCCGCGTCGGTGCCGCACCTGCGCAAGGTCCAGCTCGAAATGGGCGGCAAGAACCCGCTCGTCGTCCTCGACGACGCCGACCTCGACGTCGCGGTGGAGATCGCCACCAACGGCTCGTACTTCTCAACCGGCCAGCGCTGCACCGCATCATCTCGCCTCGTAGTGACCGCCGGCATCCACGACCGGTTCGTCGCCGCCCTCACCGAGCGCCTCAAGGGGCTGGTCGTCAACGATGCCTGCAAGGCGGGCACGCACATCGGACCTGTCGTCGACGCGAGCCAGCTGAAGCAGGACGAGGACTATATCGCCATCGGCAAGGACGAGGGCGCGACGCTCGCCTGGGGCGGCGAGCGTCTCAAGCGCGAAACCCCCGGCTTCTACCTGCAGCCGGCGCTGTTCACCGACACAACACCCGCCATGCGGATCAATCGCGAAGAAATCTTCGGGCCGGTCGCGAGCGTCATCCGCGTCAAGGACTACGACGAGGCGCTTGCCGTCGCCAACGATACTCCCTTCGGGCTGACCTCCGGCATCTGCACCACCAGCCTCAAGCATGCCACCCACTTCAAGCGAAACTCCGAAGCCGGGATGGTGATGGTCAACCTGCCAACCGCGGGCGTCGACTATCATGTGCCGTTCGGCGGCCGGAAGGGATCGAGTTACGGTCCGCGCGAGCAGGGCAAATACGCCGCCGAATTCTTCACCACCGTGAAGACTGCCTACACACAGCCCTGATCCGGGAATGTCGAGGGTAACACCCGCGGCGTTCACACAGTGCCGAGATAGGCGTTGATCACCGCGGCATCGCCGAGAACGTCGGCGGGGAGCCCTTGAGCGATGGTGCGCCCATAATCGAGCACATGCAGGCGGTCCGCAAGGTCCGAGACCATCTGCATGTCGTGCTCGATCCAGATCATCGCCGGCTTGAGCTCGTGCTGTATGCGCAGCATGAAGCGGGCAAGATCCTCGCGCTCGTCACGATTGAGCCCGGCCGACGGCTCGTCGAGGAGCAGCACCGTCGGGTCAAGAGCAAGGGCTCGGGCGAAACCGACGATCTTCTGGACCCCGAACGGCAGGCCGCCGACGAGATCGTATCGGTGTCGCTCCAATTCGACGAATTCGATGATCCGCTCAACTGCCTCGCGGTGCCGCTCCTCTTCGCGGCGCACGCTCGGGAGGAAAAGCAATTCCGCCAGGGGATTGGTATCGATGCGGCAATGACGGCCGGCAAGCAGGTTGTCGAGCACGCTCATGCCGGGGAAGAGCTCACCGTGCTGGAAGGTCCGCGCGATGCCGAGGCGGGCCACGTTGTGCGGCGCCAGCCCTCTTATGTCCCGGTCACGGAAACGGATGCTGCCCTCCGGCGCGTAGATGCCGCAAATGCTGTTGAGCACACTGGTCTTGCCAGCACCGTTGGGACCGATCAGGCCCAACAATTCACCGGGCGCGACGGAAAACGACACGTCGTCGAGCACGACCAGCCCGCCGAAACGCAGCGTCAGGTGTTCGACCGCGAGCTCAGCCATACCAGCGACGGCTCCTTCGGTACTGCTTGACGTCGCGGTAGCTGCGTCGTCCGCCAGCCCCCTGCCCCAGATAGAACTCCCGCACGTCGCTGTGCGCCGCCAGCCGGCGCGGGTCGCCGTCGAGCACCACGCGACCGTTCTCCAGAACGTATCCGTAGTCGGCGACCTCCAGGGCAACGGCCGCGCTTTGCTCAACCAGTAGTATGGCAATCCCGAAGCTGCGACGAATGTCACCGAGACGCTGCATCAAGCCTTGAACGACGACTGGCGCGAGGCCGGCAGAAAGCTCGTCGATAAGGAGCAGCGTCGGCTCGCAGACCAGCGCGGACGCAATTGCCAGCATCTGCCGCTCGCCACCGGAAAGCAGTCCGGCCTCGCGGCCTCTCAGAGTCGCGAGCTGCGGAAACTGCTCATAGACCTGCTCTTCCAGCCGGCGACGTCGCGTCGCCTTGGCGCGCGAGACCCCAGCGAGCAGGTTCTCCGCCACCGTGAGGTTGGGGAACACCTTGTCGCGCTCGGGTACCAGCACGACGCCGCGGCGCGTGATCTCGTAGGGCGTGCGGTTTGTCAGAGGCATCCCGTCGAAGGTGATCCCGCCTTCGGTAACCCGGGCGTCATCAATGCCGAGAAACCCGGAAACGGCGCGCAACGTGGTCGTCTTGCCGGCGCCGTTGTTGCCAAGGATCGCCACGATCTGCCCGCGTCCGACTCGCAGGCTGACTCCCTGCACCGCGGTGATGGAGCGATGGTAGACCACCTCGAGCCTGTCGACCGAAAGCAGCGGCGGGTCGATCGACGGGGCGTTCATCGGCGGCTGCTCGAGAGCGGCTGATGCCGGAACGGCCATAGCTGGAAATAGCTCTGGACGCGACGCCATATGCCGACCATCCCCTCCGGCTCCAGTACCAGGAACAGGATGATCAACAGCCCGAATGCAGCGTAGTTGACCGCAAATATCTGGCTGGCGTGCGCCTCGGCACCCGGCAGCGATCTGACCGCCGCCTCGATCAGATGGGGGAAAAGGGTGACGAAGATGGCGCCAAGCACCGCGCCGAGCATCGACCCAATCCCGCCGATGATCACCATCGCGAAGTATTGGATGGTGAGATAAAGCGAGAACGCCTCTACCGACACGAAGCCGCGATAATAGGCGAAGAGGCTACCGGCGACCGCAGTCATCGCCGAACTGACAACGAAGGCGAGCAACTTGTAGCGGGTGATGCTGATACCGAGAGCCTCGGCGACCGCTTCGCGCGAGCGAATGGCATGCCACGCGCGGCCGCTCCGCGAACGCAGAAGGTTGAGACAGATGACCAACGCCCCGCCGGCACCACCGAGCAGGATGAAATACCAGATCCGCGGATCGTAGAGCTCGACACCGAAGACGACCGGCGGATCAACCAGGATGCCGGCCGATAAGCCACGATTGGCCTCGTACTCGCCCGCCAGGTAGATGACGACAAAGTGCAACGCAAGCGTGCTTACCGCGAGATAGAGACCCCTCAACCGCAGCGACGGCAGGCCGAACACGACACCAAGGACCGCGCCGGCGACTGCCGACGCCGGCAACGTCACCAGCGGCGACGCGCCGAATTCCTTGTAGAGGATGCCGGTGGTGAAGGCCCCGGCCGCAAGCAGGCCTGCGTGCCCCAGTGAGACCTGGCCGGCGATGCCGGTCAGCAGCATCAGCGACAGCGCACCGATGCTGGCGAAGAACACCTGCGAGGCAAGGTCGATCTGAAACGGCGAAGCGACAAAGGGAAAGGCCAGCAGCGCCACAACCAGCACCGCCAGGCTGAACCGCTGCGTTCGGGTTTCGACCAGCGCAAGGTCCTGACGATAGCCGACGCGAAAATAGCCGCTGGCGCGCGGGGGCAACCTAGACACGGTCGAGCTCCTCACGTGTGCCGAAGAGGCCCCATGGTCGCACCGCCAGCATCGCGATCAGCACCATGAACGGCACCACGTCCGACAGCAGCGGATCGACGTAGGTGGTGAGAAGAACCTCGCACACCGCGATGATGAGCGAACCGACAAGTGCACCGACAAGGCTGTCAAGTCCGCCGACGAGCGCGGCCGGGAATGCCTTCAGGCCGATCGTGGCGAGGTTGCCGTCGAGCCCGGTATCGATGGCGATGAGGATGCCCGCGGAGCCGGCCGTCAGCGTGGCGAGGCCCCATGCCATCGCGTAGACCAGATGCAGGTTGATGCCGCGCTGGGAGGCAAGCAACGGGTTCTGGCCGGCCGCGCGGAACCGTATGCCCCAGCGACCAAACCTCAGGATCGCGAAAACGGACGCGTAGACGACGGCCGTCCACACCACCAACGCCAGCGAAAAGGCCGAGATGCGACCGCCGCCGGGAAGGATCACCACGGGATTGGCGACACCAAGCAGCGTTGCCGGGTTGTATCGTTGCGCGGACCAGATGAGCAGCACGAGACCGCGGATCAGGATGCCGAGCGCAATCGTCGACAGCACCGCGGCAAGCGCGCTCTCCCCCGTCATGCGCCGCATCAAAACCATGTAGACGAGAACGCCGATGAGGAGGCTCAGTCCGGCCGCGGCCGCAATCGCCAGGAAAGGGCTATGGGACAGTCCCGCCGCGGTGACTATCAGCAGATAGGCGCCGAGCATCATCAGTTCGCCATGCGCCAGGTTGAGCACACGGCTGGCGCGATAGACGATGACGTAGCCGCAGGCGATCAGCGCGTAGATGGCCGCAAGCACAACGATGTTGACGAGAAGCTGCACAGGGATCTCCGCCTCCCACCAACTATCGTCGCGAAGGCGAACTCATTTCTACTCGGCCGCGTAAGTGAACCAGTCCTTGACGATCTCGATCCCGCTCGTATCCGGGTTCCAGCGGTAGACCCGGTAAGCGAGCTTGGTACGGAAGTGGTTTTCGCTGGTCCACTCGATCGGCAAGCCACGCAGACCCCTGGTGTCGACGCTGAGGTTCTGCATGGCCGCCTGGATCTTGGCGGGATCGCTGTCGCCGGCCGCCCTCAAGGCCGCCTCGATTGCCATCCCTCCGATCCAGCCTTCGATCAACTGCTCGGGTGGGAAGCGAGTGCCGGCGGCCGCAGCGGCGTCGCGCATTTCTTTTTGGACGGGCAGATCGTCCCGGATGAGCGCGTTCGGACCGATGGCGTACAGTTTGCCGTCCTTCAACCGCGCGACTTCGTTTTCGAGGTCCGGGTCGGCCCAGGCCGCATAGTTGCCCTGCCAACCGAGCTTGCGCAGCGCTTCAAACACCTTGCCGCCGTTTACCCAGGGCGCCGCCCCCGACCAGACCCAGTCCGGCCCTGCTTGTTGTATCCGGGTAGCGATCGGCGTGTAGTCAGCGGTGGTGAGCGGGACCACCTCCTGGGCCACCGTCTTCATGCCCTCGCTTTCAGCCAGCTTCGCGGTGATGTCGGCACCCTCCCGCGACACGGTGACCCCGATGGCGACGATGCCGAGGGCGAGGTCGGTTCCCGACTTCTCCTTGATGAACGACAGGGCAGCACGACCGTCGTAGACGGGATTGAAGCCCGTCGTGCAAAACAACAGCGGATTGGCCGGCGGAAAGACCTGGGGAGGACAAACGGATCCGGAAAACAGCACGGGGACGCCGGCGCGTTTGCTTTCGGCGATCGTCGGATCGTAGGTCGACGAGAAGGCGTCGTTGACCAGCAACTGCACGCGATCCTGGGTCAGCAGGGCTCGTATGTTCGCGGCCCCCTTGGACGGGTCGCTCTGATCGTCGCGGATGATGAGGTCAACCTTGCGCCCGTCGATGCCGCCAGCCTGGTTGAGCCTGTCGAAGTAGAGCCGCAAGCCCTCTGCCGGTGGCCCGAAATTGTAGGCGCCCGGCCCCGTCAGGCTCGCGGCGACCCCGACCTTGAAAGCGTCCTGTGCCGCGGCCGCGTGCACACCCAGGACCGCGATCGCGGCGACAAAACCCAATGACCACTTCGACTGCATGATACTCCCCCACTCGTAAGGCGCCTTTGGAACTCCACATCGACGGCATCAACTGGCGAGCGCCATGCCTACGGCCGCTTTCAGGCGACGCTCTTCGCCGTCGTCGTACATGCTCTCCACAAGGTCCGAGAACCTCGCTTGCATCTTCTCGCGCTGAACCTTGCGGGTCGGCGTGATCGGATCGTTCTCCTCCTCCGGATCGAGTTCCTTTGGCAGGATGCGAAATGCCTTGATCTGCTCGACGCGCGACAGCTTGTCATTGGCGCGGCTGATTTCCTCGCCAATCAGCGCGCGTACGCGCGGGTTCTCGGTGAGGTTGGTGAAACCGGTGTAAGCGATCTCGTTTCTGCGCGCCCAATTGGTCACCGTGTCGTAGTCGATCTCAACGAGCGCCGTCAGGTATTTGCGGCCGTGACCGAACACCGTGATCTCCGCCACGAAGGGGCTGGCACGAAGAATGTTCTCGATGAACGACGGCGACAGCGTCTTGCCGCCTGCAGTCACGATGAAGTCGCGCTGCCGATCGATGAGGCGCAGTGAACCGTCGACCCAGGCACCGACGTCGCCGGTCCGCATCCAGCCGTCGCACGTGAATAGCGCTGCCGCCGCCTTGTCGTTGCCCCAGTAACCCGCGATCGTATCGGCGCTGAGGATCTCGATCTCGCCGCTGTCGGCGAGGCGAACCTCCAGTCCAGAAGCCACCGTTCCCACGTTGCCGGGCCTGGGGAACGGTCCGCGCTGGCCGGTGATGATGCCGCCACCACCCTCCGTCTGGCTGTAAACCTCGACCACGTTTATCCCGTACATGTGCCAAAGGGCCATGGTCTCGGGGGGCAGCGGTGCGCCGCCGCACATCAACAACTCAAGCTTGTCAAAGCCGAGCTTGTTGAGGATCGGCCGAAAGACGGTCGCCCGGCACATCCTGTAAGCCATGTCCGCCAAGCACGTTGGCGCGACCGTCCCATCGCCGCTGCGCCGTCTTGCGCGCGACCTTCATCGCCAACTCGTAGCTCGCTCGCTTGAGACGCGAGAACTTTCGCTGACACCGACAAGGATGTGCGAAGCAAACTTCTGCAGATAGCGCGGCACCGCGAAAAGCACCGTTGGCGCGACTTCGAAGAAAATCGCCGGCAGGTCTTCCGGGTCCTCCCCGTAATGCGGCACCAGCCCCGAGATCAGCGGCAGGCTGATCGCGACGACCCGCCAAGGATGTGGCAGAGCGGCAGATAGGCGATCGTCCGATGCCCGTCCTCGGCCAACATCGGATAGTGGTCGAGCACGTTCCACATGGCGGCGAGGTGCCGCCGTGGCTGATGACGGCCCCCTTGGGATCGCCCGTCGACCCCGACGTGTAGATGATGAAGGCCGGCGCCTCCGGATCGAGGCGCGCCACCTGATCGCAAAGCCAATCGACCGGCGCGGGACCGGATTCGTCGATGATTGACCGGTAGCGGACGATCCGAGGATCGTCGTAGGCGAACATCGCCGAGTCATCGATGACGACGATCCAGCGCAAATCCGGCAGGTCGTCGGCGACCGCCAGAATCTTGTCGACGTATTCCTGATCCTCCGCGACAAAGATCGAGGCACCGCCATCGATCATCTGGTAGCGCAGCTCGCCGATCGAAGACGTCGGGTAGATACCGTAGACGATGGCGCCCAGCGCCTGGGCGGCCATGTCCGAAATCGCCCATTCCTCGCAGACTTCGCCCATCATGGCCACGCGCTCGCCAGCGCCCAGCCCCAACACCGAGAAGGCGCGGGCGCAGCGGGCAACCATCGCCGCGTAGTCCGCCCAGGTCCGCTCGTGATAGTACCCGAGACGCTTCGCCCGGTACGCCACCCGCGTCGGGTCGGCGCGGGCGCGCTCGCACAACAGCCCTGGCCCCGTCTTTACGCGCAGGGCCTCACGGATATCGGCCGACTGGCCGGGCATGACCGCCACTCCGCAACTCAGAACCAGGCAAAGTTAGTCGATCGCGGCGACCGAATCCATAAATTCTATAATGAAATTGAATTTTGACAGCGACAGTGTGGCAAAACCGCCATAAACAGGGGCGCGTGTTTCCCTATTGTTCGGTAGATTTGGCGGCGACCCCTTCGAGGGCGACCCGCGAAAAGGCGTCACTGATCACTTCGACGTCAGGGTCCACACCGACCCGGTACCACGACGCGACGGCATTCAGCATTCCGAGGAGGGCGAAGGTCGTCAGGCGCGGATCGAGGTCCGACCGAAACTCACCGGTGCGCACGCCGTCTTTCACAACGGCCTCGAAGATCCCTTCCAGCCGGCGCGTGAGGATACCTATCTGCCGGCGGGTTTTCGCAGGTAGGTAGCGCCGTTCCTTCAGCAACACCTGTGCATAGTCGGACCTTGTGTTGAGTGGACGCAGGTGGGAGTGCACCAGCTGATCGATCTTCTCGACAGCGCTGACGTCGCTGTCGGCGATCGCCTGGGCGGCCTCGATGAAGTTGCCAACGGCACGGGTGCAGACTTCCTCAAGGGCCATCTCCTTGGACGAGAAATAGTAGTAGAGGCTCGCCTGCTTGATATTGAGGACGTCGGCGATGTCCTGCGTGCTGGCACCGAAATAGCCGCGCTCGGCGAATACCCGCGCCGCGGCGTCAAAGACGGCATCGGCCCGACGATGGCGGCTCCCGCGCGAGGCGGTGGCACTGCCACGATTGGCCGGCTTCGGGGTCTGCTTCGCCCTCGGTTTCACCAGGGTTCCCTATCCGTCTTCCCGACGTTCTTCAACAACACCTAGACGATCTCAAGCGATAGACCGGGGATCAACTGCCAACTATACTAGGCGACTGACGGCGTGTCGCAGTCGGTCTGGGAAATATCAATCAAGATGAGTGTTAGAGTAATGGCGACGAGACCGTCGCGGGCTGTCCCCGACAATGTCGGTTGAAGTCCGGCCATTCGAGGGAGATCCGGAGGAACTGGCCGCCTTTGTCACGCGCAACTGGCGAATCCAATACGCCAAAAGCGGCTACGCCCCCACCATCGTTGGCGACTATTTCCGCTGGATGATCCCGTCGTTCGCCGCAGGCAACTCCGAGAGCATCTTCGCCGCATACGACGGCACGACCCTGGTTGGCACCCTTCCGTCGGACTCGTTTCCCGCAACCCTCAAGGGAAAGCCCGGGACGATGCTCACCGGCGACACCCTTACGGTCGACGCGGAGCGACTGAGGTCCGGCATCGGCAAGAAGCTTTATGCGAAGCACGCCGAATACGCGCGTGCGGTCGGCTCGCGCTTTGGCACCGGCTTCATCAATTCGCGCATGATGACCGGCAAGGGACGCGGCTTCTGGACCTCGGCGTCGCACCAGTCCATGCTGCGCAAGCAACCCGCACCTTGGGTCCGCATACTGAGCGGCAGCGGGGCTTCGGCCGGAATGCAGGACCGCTTCGAGATCACCGCGGCGTGGTTCGCCGGTCTCTACGGTGGACCGGTGCGCGCCGACTACCGCGCCAAGGAAGTCCGTCCGTACACGGCGGCCGACCTGCCCGCCTGTCACCGGCTGTTCCGCCGCTACATGGGTCAGTTCGATCTCGCCTACCAATGGGACGAGGCCCGCCTCGCCCATCACATCGATTTTCCAGGTCTGGTCACGACGCTGGTCTATGAGCAAGCCGGCGAGATCAGTGGATTCGCCACCTGCTACGCCTTTGAGGTGATGGGTCGCCGGCCGATGCACCATTCCATCATCGACATGGTGGCGCCGCAGGACCAGTCGATTGCCGCCCGGATCAAACTGCTTGCTTCGGCGGCGGCGGAGGTTCGCTCCAAGGGCGCCGACCTCGCCATCATCCTTGGTCCTCCGGTCAACGCCACGTCGGTCCTGGTGGCGTCCCGCTTCCTCCCCATGGTGCCGACGTACAATCTCTTCGTCGACATCTACGAACCGGAGCCGCTGCTGAAAGAAATGCATCGCCCGTTTGCAATGTTCCGCTGACAGCGCCACCCGCGACCCAAGCACCCCAAATGCCCGATACGCCGGCAAAGCCGAATTCGACAACCTGCGATAGTCGTCTGAACGCATTTCTTCTGATGGCTGCTGACGTTTTTACTGAAATAGATTATTGTCTCCGCAGTAGAGCTTGATGTTGCCGTTTGTAAGCTGGGTTGGGTCGGCAGCGTATGGCGTACGCGCGTTCATTGGTGGAAGCGGAACCGCCGCGCCGGCGACGGACGTCACCCTACGCTATCGACAGGCTCAATTTCGACACCGGACGCGGCGATGCCGTCTACGGCCGCAGCGAAGTGCCCGCCGAGGTCGCCGCCCAACTTGAAAACATCGTCTTCACATTCGGCCGGAGCTACGACTTTTACGTCGTCCTCGGGCCGCGGTGGCACTACTTTGTCGCCCCCGAAAATGCCGGTGTCATCGGCTTCTCGCCGACCTGGTTCGGGTTCCACGCTGTCGGCGGTTTGATCGCCGCCGCATCGAACAAGCTGGCCCTGCTCGACGGCTTCTGCCGATTCTGCGAGAGCCACCGCCAGCGGCCTGTGATCTACAATGTCGGCGCCGAGGATACGCCGCTCCTGCAGTCGCGCGGGTTCGAACTCACCAAGTGGGGCGAGGAACCCATCATCGATCTGCAATCGACCGACTGGCGCGGCAAGACCTACGAGTGGGTGCGCCGCCAGGAGAACTACTGCCTGCGGCAGGGGCTGACGGCCCGCGAAATCCTTGTCGGCGAAGACGAGAATTGGCCGGCCTTGCGACAGGAAATCGAAGCGCTGTCAAACGAGCACATCCGCCGGACGACCCACGGCCGGGAGCTGGATGTCTTCATGGGGGCGTTGAGTCTGGACCGTTTCAATCGCAGGCGGTTGTTCGTGGCGAGCTCGGCGACCGGCATCGAAGCCTTTGTGGTGTGCAACCCGTGCCAGGGAGGCCGCCGGTGGGCGTTCGAGATCTACCGGCGCGCCGAGACCGCGCCGCGCGGCACGGTTCCCTTCCTGTTCATGCAGACGATGCGGACACTCAAGGCCGAAGGCGTGGAGGAGGTATCACTCTCCCTGATCCCGGCGCTCAATTGCCGCGAACAGCCAGACGGACACAGCCAATTCTTCGCCCGCATGCTCCAGATGTGGTGGAACCGTTTCAACTGGCTGTTCGATCTTCGCGGCATTTACCATTTCAAGAGCCGCTTCCGGCCGCGCTACGAGCCGCGCTACGTCGCCGCCCTGCCCCACTTCGGCTTCCTCGAGTTCGTACGCCTTCGCCGACATCCTGAACCTGTTCGAGCCCAACCCGGTGGCGCTTGTGCGCGGCATCTCGCGCCACCTGCGAAAACGGAGCGCGCGCGGCACGCTTGCCGAACCGGAGTGATGCCCGGGTGACGGACGGCCGCGATCGCCGCGCCTAGGCTTCCTGTCGCGCCTCTGTGACCGGCCTCGGCGATAGCGCCGGTTCGAACGCCGCTGCATCCACGGACCCGACCGGACCCGCCGTGCAACACGTGCAGGCATACCCCGGCGGCACCGGCACCGTCGTGCAAACCACATCTCGCTCGCCGTGGCCCTGGTCGGATCCTCTTTCGGCCCTGGCCGCTGCGACCTGTCGGCGGTCGCCGGCCCAGCCCGGCGAAATGCTCGGCAAGCCGGCCGTCGTTGAGCTTGGTGATGGCTTCCAGCCGCGTCCAGGCCTGAACTTCAGCGGCAACGCCCGCCCCAGCGCGCAGCCACCGACGGCGCACCGGTCGCACGCCGAAGCGCGGCGCGGGTCGCCGGGGACAGGACGCGGTTGTGCTCGACGTCGATGCCGACCGGTCGATCGAACAGGGCGATGACGGCGATCTCGCTCGAACGCGACAGGCTGAAATGAACGCGGTTGTCGGGCAGAAAAGGTTTGCCGTTCCGCGTCACCGCGAAGGCGCGTCCAAACCATTCGATACCGGCGCATTTCTTCAGAATCAGCCTGAGCGCGACCCGGCTGGCGAGCAACGCATCGCGCCGGCCGTGGTTCAGTCAATTGGTCGGCGCGCCGAAGTTCATCCGGCGAGTTGACGCCTTCGGCCCTGCCATGCACGACCAGAGCGGCGCCGTGGCGGGCGAGGTCCACCCAGCGGACGCACAATGTGCCGGCGGGCAGCATGACCGGCGCTCCGCCGCCGCTTAGCGCACGTTCTGGAGAGCGTTGACGGTGAACTGACCGTCGACCAGTCCGACGCCGAACTTGTAGCCCGACCACTGAAGATCGGAGCTCTTGCCGGTCAGCTTGTTCTCCATGCGGATAAGATCGGGCCGCCAGAAGCGGCCCTGATACAGGCGGTAGCCGGCCGTGGTCAGCACCTTCACCAGCGAGCCGCCACGATCGTAATAGCTGACGCTGATGACGCGAAGTTCCTTGGCGTCCAAGACGACCCGCTCGCGCGAGTAGCCGGACGAATATTTCGGTGTGCGGTCCACTACGTGACACGTGAGGCCTGCAACCCCCGGGCAGGGCTCGTCGTCGATGAACTGATAGCTGAACTTGTCGACGCCCTGGTTCACCATGTCTTCGTAAGAGAATTCGCTGCCGACGAAGGAACCTGAGCGCCCGGAACCCGATATGCGTTTCACCCGATTGAGCGCGGGCAAGTAGAGCCACTGGTCGTCGTCGCGGTTGCTGAAGGAGTGGGTCAGAAGCGCCGCGTCGCGAATATCCCCCGGCCAAGTGAAGACCAGCAGCGTCTGGTCGCCGTCGTTGCCCTCCAGAGACTTGAGGTCGAACATCCGGGTGCTTTCCCTCCCCGCGCTGTCGCGCAGGATCATCTTCCCGGAAACGGTGAAATCGCCGTAGCCGCTATCGCGACTGTCCGCCTCCTTGGCGATCTGGTAGCCCTTGTCCGCCGCCGTCTGCGCCATCGCCGCGGAGGCGGCAAGAACGAGCACAGCGCTGCAAAACAACCGGAATGCAGTCATCGTTTGATCCTTTCGGCAACGAGGATGATCGAGGGCCATAGCAGCAGATCAGCGATCAACGCAAAGAAGATAACCAGTACGGTGAGACCGCCCAGATATTGGCTGAGTTGGAATGCGGACGTCGCGATCACGGCAAAGCCCGCACCGATCGCCACCGACGTCAGCACGACGGCGAAGCCAACCGTTTCAATCGTGTGTCGGACCGCCTCTTGCGGCGACTCGCCGAGCACGCGCCTGGCGCGCAGATAGCGCATGGTGATGTGGATCGTATCATCGACGATGATACCGAACGTCATGGACGTGACCACCGTCGCCGCAAGGTTGACGTCGCCCACGACGTAGCCCCACAGGCCGAATGCCTCAAGTCCCGGGACGATGTTGGGGATAAGGCTGAGCAATCCCAGCGTCACGTTCTGGAAGGCCGCCAGCATGATGAACGAAACCAGCATGAAGGCGAACAGGGTCCCGGTGACCATCCCCTTGATATTGCGCTCCGAAACGTAGGAAAACGCCACCGACAGGCCGGATGCCGGAGCGGCAATGTCGGGCGTGTTCGTTTTCAACCAGTTCTCTCCCAGGCTCGCCAGATGCCGCATGGCCTTGCTGGACCCGCCTCTGACGATCGCCGTAACCAATGTCTTGGCGCGGTCGATATCAATCGAATTGGTCAATTCTTGGCCTGGGGGAAGCGAAATCTCATAGAGCAGGAAATTCTGCGCGTTCTCCTCGCGCGTTGCCGCGATCCGATAAGCGTCAGGGCTGTCGCCCTCCATCGCCTGATTGAGGCGCTTGATCAGGCCGGGGATGGCGTCGACGAAAACCACGTCGGGCTGGGATTCCAGCCACTGGGTGAATCGGTCCACCTTGTCCAGGAATACCGGATCGAAAACGCCGCCGGGCGAGCCCGAATCCAGCGAATATTGGATGGCGTTGAGCCCGGTCAGGTGCTGCTCGGTGTAGTCGGTGTCGCGTCGGAACTCGAAGCGGTCGCTGAAGTAGCGGATGTAGTTGTCGTCGAGGTCGAGCCGGGTCGCGCCGTAGCCGAGGACGCCGGTCAGCACGGCGAACGCGAGCAACAACTGGATCGGGCGGCGGACAACGAAGGTGGCGAGCCGGCTGAGAATCCCCGCCGCCCGCTGAATCATTACGGGATGCGCGGGTGGTACGAAGCTGATCAGGGCCGGCAACAGTGTCAGGTTGTACAGCCAGCAAAATAGCGTCCCGGCTGCGACGATGTTGCCGAGCTCCCTGAGCGGCGGCGAGTCGCTGAAATTCAGACTGAGAAATCCGATGATCGTCGTCACGCTGGTCGCTGCAATCGGCGCAAAGTTCGTCTTGACCAACTCGGCGACCGCCTCCCCCGAGGCAAGGCCCCTCGCCCCGGCCCGCGTCCAGCCCAGGAGCAGATGAACGGCGGACGCCACGGTCAGCACCATGATCGCGATCGGGCTCGACGCGGTCCCGGCATTCAAAGCGGCGCCGAAAAAGGTTGCCGTACCGAGACCCGCTATCACGGCGCAGGCGACGGCCGTCATGACAACAAGCGTAGCGCGGATCGACCTCAGACCGATGCCGAGGGCGCCGAACAACAGGATGGCCATGGGCGGAATGAGCGTGCGCTCGTCGCGGTCGCCGGCTTCGGCGAACGTCATGTCCGCGATGATGCCGCCGGTCATCCTCACTTCGAGAGAGGGCCAGCGCGCGCGCCATTTGTCGGCAAGGTCATGCGCGGCCTTGGCGACGACCGGCGTCGCATCGGCCTGGTCCTTGGGCAGGACGGCGAGCATACTGATCCCGGCAACGGTGCCGTCGGCGGAAATCAGGCTCTTGACGAGTTCCTTTTCGGACAGCGCCTCGTCCCTTATCTGGGAAAGCCGGTCCGCGGTGAGCGTCTCATCCGCCTCGTAGAGCGGCTTGACGCTGATTTCGTCGGCCGCGCTGTGGATCGTCTGGAAGTTAGCCAGAGAATCCACGCGCAGAA
Source organism: uncultured Alphaproteobacteria bacterium (assembly GCA_963826055.1). Lineage (GTDB taxonomy): Bacteria > Pseudomonadota > Alphaproteobacteria > Rhizobiales > Kaistiaceae > JBBDMC01. The sequence goes on from CAWGVO010000006.1 coordinate 201,738, forward strand.
CATAAGGCATCCGCCACACATCGTCGGTCATTTCGGAGAGCGCCTTAAGGCCCTCAGACGTGAAGATCGTTCCGTTCTTGGCGGTGATGACGAAAAAGACGTTGTCGGACCGTGTGTACGTGGTCTCCAGCTCGTTGAGCGCAATGAGCTCCGGATTGTCCTTTCCGAAGAAAACGCGGGTATCCGTTGTGCTCTGGGCGTTGCGGAGGTTGAGGCCGAGGACGACCGCGAGGATCAACGTCGCCGCAATTACCCACACGCGCCTGGCGACCACAAAATGCGAAAACCGGTCTGCGAAAGCCTCGACGGTGAGCATGAGCCGCGTGGCCGTCCCAGCCGGCGGCGGGGTCGGTTTGGGCGCGGCGCTACCTTGGCCGCGGGGAGCCAGCCCCGTGTTGTTGGTCTTGTCATCCATCTGTTTGACGCCGGCCGCCAGGTGGACCGGAAAGGCGCGCTACTCGCCCGCTGCTCGATATACCTCGTCTGGGGCGAACGACACTGCGCGGCCTGTCGCAGCCGCCGGTCCCGGCATCTGTCCCAACGCGACAGACGTCCAATCCTGAGCCGCACCGAAGCTTTCGAAGGTGCGCGGCGCCTCCGCGCCTCGTCCGGCAAGCCCTAGCGAAATCAGCATCTCATCGAGGATCGTCCCGGCCTCCTCGCGAGTAAACGCCAAAGTCTCATACGAAAGGCGCAGCGTCGTGTGTGTCCTCCCGGCCATCGGGCGGAGGCTGATTTCCGAATCGTCGACGTTTCTCGGCGACACCGGCAGCGTGTGCACTTCCATCGCTCCAAAGCGGAACGAATGACCGGGCCCGCTCACCAGCAGCGGCTCAAACGGCGACGTGCGCGCCAAATGTTCGGGAGCGAGACCCGAGCAAATTGCGCGCGGATAAGCGCCAGCGGATTTCGGTGCATCCGCAAACACGTCGTTGATGAAGAAATTGAGGTCGACGAGCCCGTAGCTCTGGGCGGCCTGGCGATGGAGAGCGACGGCGATCTGCTCCACCGGCGCACCCGGCGGGCACTCGGCGCGGATCGGCACGTCGGCAGCAAGGTAGCCCATGAAATCCCGCAAGGCGGGGTCAGTCCGGCGCGGATAGAGAGACGCGAGATAAAGAGCGTCAACGTCACCGGCCCGAGCCAGCGTTGCCGCAAAGGCCGCCATCATCAGCGAGTTCGTCGTGATCTTGGCACGCTTGGCCGTGGCGTCGAGCAACTCGAACGTCTCGCCATCGACCCGGGTCACGATCGTCTCCCTGGGTGGCGCCCACGCTCCGCTCAAGTTCAACGGAATACCCTTGGCGACACGGCCGAACTTCGGTGTCGGCAGCCATGGCTCAACAATCGACTTCCAGTAATGCTGATTGCGCTCGGCAGTGCGGCTTCTGGCCTGCGCGTCCATCCTCTCGAAGAGGGCCGCTGTCGACAGCGCCGGATTAAACTCAAGGCGGGAGCCCATGTAGGCGGCAAACAGGCTTTCGAACAGCCTGATCAAGGACCATGCGTCGACGATGGCATGGTGCACGCGCATCAGAACCGCATCGCCCCGCTCGCCGAGATGCATCAGACGGATATCGAACAACGGGCCGCGCGTGACGTCATAATCCTCGGCTATGAGGCGCTCCACCTTCTCGCCGAGCTCGCCATCGGACATGCCGGAGGCATCCTCGACGACGAGGCCGGTCGGGTGTTGCGCCTCGACGACCGCCTGCCAGGCGGTACCATTCCATTCGAACCGCGTTCTCAACGCCTCGTGCGCACTGGTCAGCGCGGAAACAGCACGTCGCAACCGCGTGACATCGAGGCGTGGCTTGACGATCACACCCTGCGCGAGAACGAGCCCCTGCCGCATGGTTCTGGTGCAATCGGGTGCGACCAATGCGTCGAGCATCCACTTCTGGCCCGGCGTCACGGGATAGACGCTGTAGTGACCATTGGTTGAGGTGGTACCGTGTCCAGCCGAACGGCTTGCCTTTCGCTTCGCAGCCGGGCGCGACGGCCGTCCTTCCTTCAGGTCAACAGCGACGGCGTCCCCGTCCGCCGTGACTTCCCGGGCCAGACCATCGTCACACGCCACCAGGCGGTTGGCACCCGACCCGCTTGACTGAGCGGCAGCGGCTGGCACCGGCGCGAGACTGTCACCGGCCGATGTCCGCCGCTTCGGAGAACCCCCCGTCCGCACCGCGCAGAAGCGAATGACCTGATCGGCGACCTCGCGAACGAGATCGGCTGAAACGCAATCCGCGTCGTAGGTGATGGTAGCGCGAAGACTTGAAGGCTTCGTCCGCACCACTGCCATGTCGATGTCGTGCAGGTTGGCGCCGGCGACGTAGTCGTCGACGACGCGAAGCGGCTTGCCGGCAACCCTGATGCCGCGCAGCGTGCGCGCAAGCGTATCCGACGCGTTCGCGTCCTGCAGGCGGAACCCGAATTGCCTCAACGCAGCAGCCGCCTGGTCATTGCGGACAATTTCACTCTCCACGTAGGCAGTCCCCAGCGCCTCATGACGATAGCCGCTGCGAAGCTGCCGGCGGATTTGCGTGGCAGGCGCCAGCCCCGCCGCGTTGTCACGATCACGCACAACCAGCGGCAACCGCCCTTCGAACGGGCCGACCGCGCGGCCCGGAACATCCTGAGCCCGCGCGTCCGACACGCGCTCGATGACGAACTCGGATTGGCCGGTCGCCCCGACAAGCGCTTCGGCTAGACCCTCTAGGACCGTCGTCTCTATCCCTTCTGCCGGTCCGCGCCATTTGATGTCGAAAGAAAGGCTCGCCGGCGTCCCGCGGTTCGCACCGAATCGCAGCGGCAACAGCGCACGGCCGCGCGCCTTGAAAGCAACCGGCCTGACCGGCTGTCTCAGCACCGCTTCCCAGTGGGCGCGTGCAGCAAGCGATTGCGGTTCGCCCTCATCGAACTGGCGACGAGCCAGGACCGCATGGAGCGCCTGTGCCGGCGGTGCGCTTGCCAGATCCTGCCCGTCGATCAACCTGAGCAGTTCCTCCACCAGCACGGAGAAGCCGTGCCGATCGGTCACCGCGGCGTGGACCATGAGACCCAGGTCCCCTGCGCGACCCGACCTCGCGTAAGCCGCCCGGACCAGTTCTCCCTGTTCGACGGCGAGAGGCTCGCTCACCGCCACCGCCACGTCTGCGACCGAGCGCAGCTTCGGCGCCGCACCCAGCGCCAGTTCGACATCCCCCTGCCTGGAGACGCCGCATACCGTCAGCCGCAGGAGACTGTGCCGCCTCGCCAACCGGATGAAAGCACGCTGCACGACCGCCACGTCAGGCCCAGCGGACAGCCGGAGCACGACCTTGTGCTGAAGAGCGCGTCGCCCCTCTTGCGAGGCAAACGAACCACTGCTACCGGCGATCGCGGCCTGCTGGTCATGGGTCGGTCGGAATTCGTCGTCCCGCCGCGAGCGCCGATCATCGTGGTCACCGGACTGCCGCTCCTTGCCACCGCCGGCGGCGCGCTGGCGCAAATCCTCTTCGAGCACGTTGGCGATCGTCTCGGCGAGCCCGGCGAGCGTCGGGGTCTGCAGGAACGCACTGACCGGGATCGACAGGCCGAGCTGGCCTTCGACGCGGTTCTTGAGTTCGATCGATGACAATGAGTTCAAACCCAAGCTCGGTCAAAGCCTTGCTGGCGTCGACGTCGGCCGCTTCGAACCGCAAGACCTTGGCGACCTGATCGACGAGGAATGCCTTCAGGATGTCGTTCCACTGGTCGCGTGACGCCGCCGTCAGCTCGGCCCTGACGCGGCCGCCGCCGCTGGCCACCGTATCGAGCATGGGACGCAGGCGCGGCACGGAAGCGAAGCCGCCGGCGGCGCGCGCAACGTTACTCCAGTCGACCGCCGCAAATGCAATCGATGCGACATCCAGGCTGAGCAGGCGTTCCAGCGCGCCGGTCGCATCGCGGTTGTCGACCGCGACCAGACCCATGCTCTCCAGGTAGTTCGTCATGGCGTCGCTGCGCGCGACGAACCCAGATTCGCCAAGCGTGCCCCAGTCGATCGTCTGGCCGGCGCGTCCACGGCCACGCCGATAACCTGCGAACGCGTCCAGGAAGGCGTTGGCAGCAACGTAGTTGGCCTGCCCGATCGAGCCGAGCACCTGGGCGAGTGACGAGAAGCTGACGAAGAAATCGACGTCCGCCTTCGCGCGCTCCAGCGCCCGGTGGAGGTTCCAGCCGCCGAGGACCTTTGGGCGCAGAACTGCCCGCACGGTCTGCGGATCGAGTTGCGCGAGGAAGCCGTCCTTGATGACCGCGGCGCCGTGAATGATGCCGGCGAGCGGCTTGTCACCGGTAGCCAGCGACGCCACCGCCTCGTCGACCGCACTTGCGTCGGTCACGTCGAGCCTCAGATGAACGACATCTGTTCCGCGCTCGGCAATCCCGGCAACGAGCGCCTCGGCGTCAGCGTCCGGCTTGCCCGAGCGCGACGCGAAGATGATGCGTCCCGCGCCGCGCGCACTCAGCCAATCGGCGACCGCGACGCCGAACCCGCGCGAACCGCCGGTGATGAGGTAGCTTCGGTCTGCGCGCAGCTCCAACGGCTTGTCGGAACTCAACACCCGCACCGGCACCGGCGGGATGCTGACGACCACTTTGCCGATATGTCGAGCCTGCGACATGTAGCGAAACGCTTCGCTGACTTCACCGATCGGGAAAACTGTCGTCGGCAGCGCGCTGACCTCACCGGCGGCGAACATCGCATTGACCTCGCGCGCCAGCCGGGCCAGCAGCTCCGGCCGCTCATCGCCCATCGCCGCCAGATCGATGATGCTGAGCGTGACGTTGCGGCGCAGTGCCTTCATGCCGATCAGGCTGTCCATGTAGACGTCGCGCTTGCCGATCTCGAGGAAGCGGCCAAACGGCGCCATGACGTCGAGGCCCTTGGCGATGAAATCGCCCGGCAGCGAATTGAGTACGACGTCGACTCCGCGCCCGTCGGTCAACTCCATGATCCGGTCGGCGAAATCCAGCGAGCGCGAATTCATCACGTGGTGGATGCCGAGGCTCTTCAGATAGGAGCGCTTGTGATCGCTGCCCGCGGTGGCGAAGATTTCAGCCTTCGCGCGCTTGGCAAGCTGGATCGCGGCAAGGCCAACGCCACCGGTCGCGACGTGGATGAGAACCCTCTCCCCCTCGGACAACCGCGCCACATGGTTGAGCGCGTAGTGAGCGGTGGCAAAGGCGGAAGGGACGGTCGCCGCCTCTTCTGCCGAAAGCGCGCCGGGGACCTTCAGGAGCGAGTCCGCTGCCTGGTCGACGTAGGCCTGGAGGCACCGACGCCCCATGCCCATCACCTTGTCGCCGGGGCTGAGCGAACGCACCTCGGAGCCGGCGGCTACGACCGTCCCGGCGTATTCGAGGCCAAGATTGCGCCATGCCGGTTCGCGTTCCGCCTCAACGGGAAGCAATCCGGTTGCCGCCATAATGTCGCGGAAGTTCAATCCCACCGCCTCGACCGCGACGCGAACGTGATCGGCGGCGAGTTCCTGCAGCCCGGCCTGTTCAAGTCGGATGTCGTCGAGCGACCCCGGCGAGAACATGGTCGCCACGAAATTCTCGTCGGTCTCGCCCGGCACCATCGCGATCGGGCGACGCGGCAGCGCGCTGTCTTCCGGCGCATCGAGACGCGGAACGTACAGAAGGTCACCGCGCAAAGCGACTTCGCTTTCCTCGCTCCCGGCAACCATGAGGCTGATGCAGGTTGCGATCTCCGCCTCGCCCAGATCGCGGAAGTCGACATGATGGTGCGGGAATTCGCGGCACTCGGCCGCGACCGTCCGCATCATGCCCGTCATCGGCGCCTGGGCGAGCCCCGCGACCGCCATCGGCGGATCATTGGGCACGCCACGGGCGCCTTGCGTCAGCAGCCACACCGATGCGACCGAACCAGTTTCGCGCAGCGCGTCGAGAGCTTTTCCGAGCGCGAGCAGCCCGAAGACGTTCCGCTCGACGGCCGCCTCCACCGTCTCTCCATCGGCATCCGGCCCCAAAGCCGCCGTATCGAGCGGCCGCCCCACCAGAATGCAGGCGTTCTCGCCGGCGGTTGACAGCCACTCGGCGATCAACCCCCTGACAAAATCAGGGTCCGACGCCTCGTCGTCGCTGAGCGAGACGGTCTTGATCGCCGCGCCCCTGGCCGCCAGCGTCGTGGCAATCGTTTCGCAGACGCCACCGAGGTCCGGAAAAACCAGCCAGGCGCCCGGCACCGCTGTCGCAGCTCCGTCCGAGTCGGCCAGCGGCGCACGAATTGTGATGAACGTCTCGGCAAGAAACCGCGGGACGGCCCCCGTCTCCTCCTTGTTTGCACCTTCGCCGGTCATCCGCTGAGAGCGGAAGCCCTCGATAGTCAAACACACGGTGCCGGACTCGTCGGCGATCACGTAGTCGGTGACGTTGTCGTCGCTCTCCGTCTTGCGCGGATCGACCGATACGTTCGCGACGGACGGCAACGGCGAGAACAGGCGCACCCGCTCGGCACCGATCGGCAGATAGAGGGGATAGTGCAGATCGTTCTTCTGATCCTCCGCCGGCGGGAAAAGGGGCAGCCCCTCGGCAGCGTCTGCCAATGGGATGGCGGTCTGCATGCATGAGTCCAGCACTGCCGGATGAGCCGGATGCCGTTCGACGTGGGTGACATGTGAATCGGCGGCGATCTTCGCCTCCACTCCCCACTCGCCCAATGCGAGATCAACGGCCCCTTGGAACCGCGGGCCGTAATGATATCCGTGCCGGGCGGCAAGCGCGTAGAAGCTGTCGCGATCCAAACGCACTGCGGACGCCTCCCCACGTGGCTTGCGGGCAGGAGGCGGCTCGATGGCGGGCTGGCGCAAGCGCGCACTTGCCCGTTCCACCCATCCGCCGGAGCTGTCGCGCAGGTGGCTGAAGATGCGAATGCGCCCCGAGTCCGCCTCGAACGTCGTTCTCAGCAGCACATCATCATCGTGGGTGATGAATAGCGCGTCCAGAATCGCCAGGTTCTCGACTTCAATCGGCGCCTTGCCGAAATAGTCGAGACCGGCGGCCAGCATCATGTCCATGTACCCCGCGGCGGGGAACACCACGTCACCGTTGATCGTGTGATCGGCAAGATAGCCCATCGCCGACAGGTTGAATTCGCACTCCCATCTGACCTGCGGGCCGCCGTTGCGCGTGCCGAGTAGCGGGTGGACAGATGTTGCGTTCAGCAGTTGGCGCGACTCCTCCGAATCCGACCAGCATTCGATCTGGTCCCAGGCGTATTTCGGCAGGGACAGGATCGTGGTCGGCGAACCGCTGAACGCGGTCCAATCGATGTCGACGCCCGATACCTGCAACGTCGCCGCGGCGATGGCAATGGAGTGGAAATCGTCGACGTTCTGTAGCAGCGAATTGGCATTCGCGACCTGTTTGTCGCGCGAGGAAGCGACGGTCGCGGTCAGCCCGGAGAGCGTGCGGTGCGGCCCGATCTCCAGGAAGAACTCTGCGCCGAAGTCCAACGCCGCGGCGATCGCCTTCTCGTAGGCGACAGGCTGGCGCAGGTTGGACCACCAGTACGCCGCGTCGAGGCGGGTCTCAGGGCCCCCGGTGACGGTCGAGACTAGCGGCAGCGACGGCGCTTGCCACTCGATATCGCCGACAGCTTTGCGAAACCAGGCTTCGGCAGGCTCGAGGGCCCGCGAGTGCCATGCGATGTTCATGGCCAGGCGGCGGACGACGACGTCCGGCCGCTCCGCGGTCAAGCGCGCACCGAGCACCTCGACCTCGGTTGCGTCGCCGCTCAGCGTGACCATAGTCGGGCCATTAAAGGCGGCGATATCGATCGTGCCGTCAGGATCGAGATAGTCCCGGACCTGGTCGGCGCTGAGGCCGACCGCGAGCATGCCGCCATTGGTACCGACGTGTCGGGCAATCAGTCCGCGCTTGTGGATGAGTTGCGCGGCGGATTCCAGCGTCAGCGCACCGGCAACGTACGCTGCGGCCACCTCGCCGAAGCTGTGGCCGACGATGAAGTCCGGTGCGACGCCCGCCTTGCGCCACAGGGCGGCAAGCCCGATCTGCACGGCGAAGATGGCCGGCTGTGTCACGGCCGGATCGTGAACGGTGGACTGAGCTTCCGACCGCTTCAACTCCTTGATCACCGACCAGCCGCTGACGGTCTGGAAGATGCCGTCGAATTCGTGAACCGCCGCGCGAAACGCCGGCTCCTTCGTCAGGAGCTGACGGGCCATCCCCCACCATTGGCCGCCCTGACCGGCGAACGTGAACGCCACCTTCGGCCGCCGGCCGGCACGACCGACCACGGTACTTGGCAGCTTGCGCGGCTCGGGTTCGGGAACGCGATCTTCGGCAATTTCCGTCAGCAGCGCACGCAAATGGGCGGGCGAACTGGCCACGGTGATTGCGTGGTGCCGGAACTGATCGCGTTGCGTGATGAGGTTGGCAGCAATCTCGTTCAGTGAAGCATCGGCGAAGGCGCCGCCGGGCGCCAATGCCGCGGCGACGCGACCGCAATATTCGCGAAGTGACTTCTCGGTTGCAGCCGATAGCGGCACGGGGACGAAGGTCTGCGGCTGGGCCTTCTTGCCCGGTCGCGCGAAGCCCCGAACCGATGGTCGCTTCACCGCATCGGCGCTTTCCAGCAGGGCGCTGGCATTGGTCCCGCCAAATCCGAAGGAATTGACGGCGCCGCGGCAGATGCCATCGCCGAGCGCGCGCATCGTGGTCGGCACCTCGATGCCGAGAAGGTCGAACGGAATGTTCGGGTTTGGATCCCGGAAATTCCGGTTTGGCGGCACCGCCCGGTTGTGGACGATCAAGGCGGTCTTGATCAGGCCTGAGATGCCGGCAGCCGATTCCAGATGGCCGATGTTGGGTTTGACCGATCCAATCAGCACCCGCTCGTTGTCGCGCGCCATGCCAAAGACGCGACCCAGCGCCGACGCCTCGATGGGATCGCCGACCGGCGTACCGGTGCCATGCGCCTCAACATATTGGACGTCAGCCGGATCAACACCCGCCCGCTGGCACAGCGTCTCCAGCATCGCCACCTGGCGATCGGGATTGGGCGCCGTCAATGTGCTGGTGTGTCCGTCCTGGTTGACGCTGGTCGCCCGGATAACCGCGTAGATACGGTCCTTGTCGCGCCGCGCGTCCGACAAGCGCTTCAGCACCACCGCGCCCGCGCCCTCGCCGCGCACGTAGCCGTTCGCTGCCGCGTCGAAGGTGGAGATTGTTCCGGTGGTGGACAGCATGCCGGCCTTGCTGAAGGCAATGAAGGCAGCCGGATCGACCAGAACGTTGACGCCGCCGGAAATGGCTCGCGAACAGGTGCCTTCATTCAGGTTCCAGCACGCTTGATCGAGCGCGACCAGCGATGACGAACAAGCGGTGTCGACCGAATAGCTCGGTCCCGACAGATCGAAGCGGTGGGAAACGCGGTTCGAGACAATGCTGAGAGCCGAGCCGGTGCCGGCATAAATGTCATTGTTCGTTCTGCGCATGCGTTGGATGGCGCCGTAATCGGACACCGATACGCCAACGAAAACGCCGGTCTTTTCAGCCTGAACGTCCGCGATCCTCAGACGAGCGTCTTGCAGCGCTTCGTAGACGACCTGCATGAGAAGCCGCTGCTGCGGATCCATGCTGTTCGCCTCGCGCGACGAAATCCCGAAGAATTCGGGGTCGAACGAGCGAACATCCGGGAGGAAACCGCCCCACTTGGTCGTGGCCCGCGCGATGGCGGTGGGGTCCGGATCGTAAAAACCGGCCAGCCCCCAGCGATCGTCGGGAACTTCCCGGATGCCGTTGCCTGAATTGCAGAGGAACTTCCAATACTGCTCGGCATCCTGGGCACCCCCCGGAAACCGGCACCCGATGCCAACGATGGCGATCGGCTCTCGGAACTCAACGCCCATTACCCCGCGAGACCCTTAACCGTTGGTTAAGCAACAGTTGAGCACGCCCCCCAAAAAGCGGCAACTGAAGAGCGGACAAACATTCGTGTGAATCCCAAACCTGATGTATTTTCGCCACTTGTGGTAATTTGGCCGCAGCGGTCAGGATTCTAGGGATAGTCCCGCTTTCTCTCTTTTGTTCGGTTTTCAAATGTGCCGAAATGATCCGGTTAACGCTCGTTAACCAACAGAGGACATTTACGCTCACAGGGGCGAGAAACACTGCAGGAATCGCGCTTTCGAAGGTGATTGCCGCGATCGGGTGATTCTCGATGGGCGAAGTCCTAAGGGGTGAGTAGGCGATGTTTTCGGTATCCCGACACGTCATTAAACTGGCAGCCATGATTGGCGCGCTGACAGGGCCGGGGCTCGTCGGTCATGCGCTCGCTCAGGAGGCGCCGCCGCTTCCGGTCATCATGAGCGACGGCACGGTCGGGCAGACAGCCAACGAAAAGACAGACCTCTTCGGCTGGGATTTCTCCGGTGCGCTGACGCTGGGATCGCGCTTTTACCTGAAAAAGGATCCGCTGCCCGATTGGGCGTACGACCTGATCCCCGATCTCAATGGTGATGTGGCATTTCCCTACATCGCCGGCGACGTCAAACTGACGCACACCAGTGCCAATGGGCGAACCCGTTTTACCGTCGAGGCCGAGGGTAACTACGATTTCATCAATGACCGTGGCGATTGGGACATTCCCGAGGCGAACATCTTCTACGACGGCGGGGCCTGGAGCGTTCTGGCGGGAATACATAAGGAATCCTGGGGCGTCGCCGAGTCGGTTCATCTCGTCGACGTCCTCAATCCGATCGATCTGACCGGCGATCCCTTCGAAAACGATCGCAAGGGTCAGCCGATGGTCAACGCCAACTTCGTCACGGGGATTGGCACGGTCTCGCTTTACGGTTTGTTCGGCTTCCGGCAGGTTGACTTCGACGGTGTGTCGGACCGACTGCCGGTCGGGGAGATTGTCAACAACGATGCCGCCCAGTTCGAGGACGGCACGAACCGCAATCTCGCCTTTGCCGCGCGGTACTCGAACACGATCAACATGAGCAAGAGCTCGCTAGACTACGCGTTCTCCTATTACCTTGGGACGGCGCGCAGCCCTCGGCTCGTCCCGGATTTCGACCTAGGCTCTGATCCGCCGGTCTTCCTTGCTCCCTACTACGACCACATGCAGCAGGTCGGCAGCGAACTCCTTTACGCCCACGGCGCGCTGCAGCTGAAGTTCGAGGGCATCTACCGGCGCCAGCGCGACGAAGACATTTGGGCCGGCGTCGGCGGTTTCGAGTACACGTTTGCCAACGCCTTCAATTCGAAGGCGGATATCGGCATCATCGGCGAGTACTCGCTCGACAGCCGCGACGACGGGTGGCTCGACTGCGGGTGGGATACGTCTTTCCTGATGAAGGAAGCGGCGTTTGCCGGCTTGCGGATTGGACTGAACAACGCGCGCAATACCACCCTTCTCGCCGGCGCCTCGTTTGACGTCGACAACAGCTCACGCATTTACGTCGTCGATTTCAGCACCCTCTTGACCGACAACCTCCAGTTCAACCTGAAGGGACGGTTCTTCGACGGGTTCGACAAGAACAGCCCGTTCTACCTGTTGAACGACGAGGACTACATCCAGGCAGCATTCACCACGTTCTTCTAGCCTAGCGGGACGTACCGGATTGTTGCTGGCGTTCGTTCGCGGATCGAGCGAACGCCAGTCCTTTTGTCGTCGGGCTCTGACACATGCAGAGCCTGCGGAGGCTCGCTCCGCACCACCCGCTCTCAGCAAGCATTCTTCCAAGCCACCTCAGGGTGGGGGCCGCATTCCCTGTCCAAGCATCTTCAGCGCGGCGGCAGCGGCGCCGAAGCCATTGTCGATATTGACCACGACAACACCCGGCGCGCAGCTTGCCAACGCCGCATTCAGCGCCGCCAACCCGCCTTCGGACACACCGTAGCCCGCCGCTGACGTCGGCACCGCGATCACCGGCGCACTCACCAGTCCAGCGACAACGCTGAACAGTGCGCCCTCCATTCCAGCCACAGCGATGATGACGCGGAAGCGAGCGAGGTCCTCGCGACGGTCGAGCAGACGCCAGAGACCCGCAACCCCGATGTCGGCGATAACCGTTGCGCCGTGGCCGGCGAAGGCAAGGGTCCGCTCCGCCTCACGGGCGACGGGCATGTCGGACGTGCCGGCGGCGAGGATACCAACCGCGCTTGCGATCAGCGGCCGCGCGCCCCCGAGCACCGCCGTGCGTGAGACGGCATCGTAATCCAGGAGATCACGGACGGCTGTTTCGAACCGTTCCCACTGGGACGGCGCCAATCGGGTGAGAAGGAGGCGCCGCTCCATGTTCCGGGCAAGCGCAACGATATGCAGTATCTGGGCATCGCTCTTGCCCATGCACAAAACCGCTTCGGCAACACCGGCGCGCGCCTCGCGCTCCCAATCCATATTCACGTCCACGGATCAGCTCCGCACAAACATGCCGCCGCGCCGATAGGGACGCACGCCCGCGAATGGCCGACCATGCTCCCGGCATATGGCGCCCGCGCGCTCGGCGAGTGCGGCCTCCAGTCCCGCCGCCCCCGGACCGACCTCAACCGCGATCCCGGCCCTGGTGACGCGGCAGCGCAGCGTCGCCCCCCTCGACGCAATGGCGGCGAGTTGCGCCTCCATTCGTTCGACCAGGGCGAGGTCCTCTGCATCGATAGCGATGCCCGTCTCGATCCGACTGGCCAGACACGGCTGGGCCGGCAGCTCGGCGACGTCTCCGAGCCCGAGGTCGCGCGCCAGGCGCCGCACACACGCCTTGCCAATCCCCGCCTCGACGTACGGATGGACCACGTTGCGTTCGGCCGCCGCGGTCAAGCCGGGACGATAGTCGCCCAGATCGTCGAGATTGGTCCCCGATGCGATGCGCACGTCAGCCAGCGAGCGAATACGATCGTAGAGGTTGGTCTTGCAGAAATAGCAACGGTTGGCCGGATTGGCACGGTAGCGCTCGTCCGCGAATTCTCCGGCATCGGTAACGGCAAGCCGCCAGCCCTCGACCGCAGCGGCCGCCCACACCCGGCGCGTCGCCTCCGCGGGCACCGCTGGCGAGATGGCATGGACCACGCTGATCGTGTCGGGGGCCCGCCGATGGGCGAAGGTCGCCAGCGTCATGCTGTCGACGCCCCCGCTGACGGCGACGGCGAGCGGCCCCAAGCGGTCGAGAACGGCCGCGAGACGCTCCGCCTCGCGAACAGCACTCATCTGCCCTCCCCCTCCGCCCTCATTTTCGCGACACGCCGCGCATCGAGGCTGGCGCCCTTGAGGTCGTCGCTCTCCGCCTTGCGGGTCACCCCGGCGCCGGGTCGCGATACCGACTTGACGCCGATGTCATCGACGACGCTCATCTCGCGTGGCAGCACCACGCGGCGCTCCTCGCGGACCCTGAGGCCAATCGTCGACGTCTCGGCGAAGCAGCGCTGGATAACGGCTTCGGCATGCTCGGGCCGAACGATGAGCTGAAAGGACTGCAGCGGCCGGTCCTTCTTGCCCCAACGTTGTCCGATCGAAAGATCGATCACGCCATCTGTCTCCCGCAAGCGACCCGCCGCGACGCCGATCTCCTCGCCCGTCATGTCATCCACTTCAAACGCGACCATCGTCACGCGATCCTGCGAAAGGCTGGCCGTCTCCTCGAAAACCAGAGCCCGCAGCACGTTCGGGATGCCGGGCAGCGAACGGGTTCCAGCCCCGGTTCCGGTTCTCGCCAACCGGCCGAGAGCACGGGGCGTGGCCTCGGACACCAGGTGCTTGAGAATGGCGGCCCCCGTGGGCGTCACCCGCTCGCCGGCAATTCCGTCGTCATGCCAGGCGAAGCCCTCAAGGATCAGCGCCGTCGCTGGCGCCGGCACCGGCAGCAGCCCGTGCTCGCTGCCAACGACGCCCCCGCCGCGCGGCAAGGCCGAAACGGTCCACCGGCAACCATCAAGGGCCGCCCCGATGCTGGCGGCGGCGACGATGTCGAGCAACAAATCCCAATCGCCAATCTCGTGAAAGTGGACATCGTCCACCGCGACACGATGGATCCGCGCCTCGGCTTCGGCGAGAATCGTGAACAGCGCGACCGCGCGTTGGCTGGTGGCCGGCGACAGCTTCGCGGTGGCAATCCGCTTTGCCATTCCGCGGAACGTGACATCGCCTCCGGACGGAATCGCACCCGCCGCCACACGCGCAGGCGACAGGCCAAAGCGGATTGCCCGGATTCCGTTGCTTTCACCCTCCTGCAACGTCGCGCAACCGACCCCGGCGGGGAGCACCGCCGCCGCATCGCCGACGACACGGTCGGTGAGCGACGGAAACGCGTCGAGCAACGCCGCCACGAACATATCGCCGGCGACGCCGCCGACGGCATCGAGATGGACATGCGTCATGCGGCCGACAGCCGGCCGCAAACCGGCACGACGTAGGGCCCCTCGGGAATGAAGGCGACGGCTGGATCGCGATGGCGCGCGATGCTGTCGGCGATGGCTTGTTCCACCGACGGTACGATCTCGACGCCGGTCAGGCGGCGCTCCTCGGCATCGAGCCCCGTGGTGTAGAGCTGGATGCGCCCCACCCGCATCGGCTTCAATTGCATCTCGGTCTGCCATTCATCGACATCGGCCAGCGTCTTGGCGGTCAGCGTTGCCAGGAACCGCTCGCCGCCGAGCTCGACAAGCCGGCTCTGCGCCGCACGGAATGCCTGCGAGCCGAAACCCTCCGAGCATTCCGACGCGATGATCAGCGTTCCACCCGGCTCGAGAATATCGATCGGCGTCACCATGCCCTTGACCGTCTGATAGTAGGTCTTGTCGAGGGGATAGCCCGCCGAAGAGGTGACCAGCGTCCTGAAGCGACGGCCAATCGTTACCTGCGTTGCTCCCTCAACGAAAGCAACGGCCGCCAGGTGGCTGCTGATGATCTCGCCAAAGTTCACGTAGGCAAGGTCCCGCGCTTCATCGATCACCGTGTTGAGCGCATGGATCGGGCCGAGCAGGCGCACGATCTCGAGCTGCTCCTCGTGCAGCGGATTGCCGGCAAGGTTGCACTGGATGGCGAGCGGGTCTTCCATGAAACGGGCGGAATGGAACGTCCGGATTGTCTCGTGACCGGCGACGCCCGGCGCCACCACCTTGCGCCCGCCCGACCAGCCCGCCATGAAGTGCGGCTCGACCAGACCCGTCGCAATCTTCAAGTCGGCGTTGACGAACCGCCGGTCGATCTTGATCGGCGTACCGCGCGTGGCGGTGCGACCAAGGTCGATGTGGTCGTCATCGTTACGGGCCATGTGATTCTCGACCCGCACGTTCTCCAGCACCCATGGGTCGCCGACCAGCTCGGCGAGCTCCGCTCCCTCGTTCGGCCGATGCAATCCGGTGGCAACGAGCACGGTGATGCGGCCAAGATCGACGCCGGCGGCGACCATCGTCTCGATCATCGGACGCAGGAACAGGTGGTTGGGAACCGGACGTGTGATGTCGCAGATCAGGATGCAGGCACTGCCGGCGCCGCGCGCAAGCTCCCCCAATGGCGGCGCGTCGATCGGGCGCGCCAGTGCCTCGCGAACCGCCGCGGAGCTGTCCGGCAATTTGGGCAGCGCGGCCTTGCGGATGACCGTTGGCTCGACGCCCGATGGCAGGTCGAGGCGAATGGCGCCGCGGCCAAAGGCGATATCAATACCGGCTGCTGGCAACGAAGTTCCTTCCGGCTTGAGCCTCCTGAGCCGACCCTAACAAGTCTATCACAATCAGGCCCCACACTACCCAGCAGCATGATATCGCTCAGGCCAAGTACGCTTGTTCCGGCTCCTCACCTACCGCGGACCGATACCCGCCTGTCCGCAGGTGCACCACAGCTAAATTGCTGATGTTGTTGGTAGCGGAGGTGCGCTACCAGCGAAAACCCACCATCCGCAGATCGCATTTGTCCTGCGAGTGAGTGGCTGAATACCGGCCGAATTCGCGACACCGCGTTCGCACTGAAACCCTCCGGGTGCCTTTTTCCTAGCGCATCCACGGCCTGCCGATGCGTTGGTTTGATGTCTGTTCCTGATGACAACCGGACTCTGGCGGTTGGCTAGGTGAGTTTCCACCTATGAACCAGGGCGGACTGGGCCACGTCGTCACTTTGCGCGTCGGGACTAGGAATGTCTGGCAAGTGAATCGGCGAGCTTGATCAGATCCGATTGGCGATGGGTGCCTGTCTTCTCGAAGAGATTGAGGAGATGGGTTTTTGCCGTAGTGGTTCTGATGCCCAATTCGGTCGCGGCCTGGGCTAGCGTCAGCCCCCCGAGGAGCAGCGCCAATACCCGGGCTTCCGCGGCTGTAAGATCGAAGAGTGTGGAAAGGACGGCGCTCGGGGCCGGGGGTGGCGACAGCGCTGGCGCAACGAAGATGGCTGCCGCAGCGAGCGGAGCGAGCCCAGGCCGGATTTCGCCGTGCTGCAGCGGGAGAACGTGCAGGACGCAGGGCGCTCCATCAGCCCGGCGCACCGGAATTCCGAAGCCGCGTTTGCCGATCCCGGATTCATTCTTCGCCGCCTGCCGGACGGCGAGCGGCAGGGCGGCGGCGGCCGGACCGGCCGTCAGTGTCAGACGGCCGCGTTCGGATCGGATCGGATCGCCGGCGCTGAGCACGGACTGGCCGGCACTGTTGGCGTCGACGATCCTGAGGTCGGTATCCACCAGAATCACGGCGGTCGCCAAAGCGTCGATGACCGACTTGAATGTCTGGGCAGCGACCGTCTTGAGGTCCATCAGCCTGCCGATCGCCACAGCCCTTTGGAAATGGGGAACGAGCAGCCGGGCCGCGTCGACTTCCCTGGCCGTGATCGCGCCAGCGGAACTGTGGCGGCCGAATCCGATGGAACCGAGCGTCGCCGTGTCGCGTGCCAGGCCGATCGCCATGACGTCGATGATGCCTTGCGGGACAGCCCACTCGACGTAGTAGCGATTGTCCTCCCAATTGGCCCGATCGTTCACCCATGACAGAACGGCGGGTTCGTCGAGCGGCAGGCTCTGCATTTTCTCCGCTCCGCCCCATTGGTCGATCACTTCCGGGCCATAGTTGAGTGTGCGCTCTACCCATGGCGGATCGACGCCATCGATAACGCTGAGAAGCGTTTCGCCGGTGGGAAGCGACATGACGGCCATGATGGCGCTCTTGAAATCCAGCGCGTGGCGAAAGTCGGTAAGCGTCGCCGGCCAACGGCCCGGGTCGACCGCGCAGTCGTAAATCGCTCCGATGAGGTCGGAGAGGGTATCGGCGGCGATGGGCGCATTCATGGTGTCTCTCGGAGCGTGACGCAACACCTTCGTTTACAAGCCCAGCGTATGCGGAAATCCGGTTCGGGCCAATCGCCCCAGGGCTCGTTTCCTGTGGTTGTCGGCCGGTGATATCCACCAATTGGTGGACGACAGGCGAACCGACGAGGCCCTACGTTGAGATTGGCTTTGTGCCCGAGCGGGGGACCAGCTGACGCCGCCGGGGACAGCGGGGAGGTGTGATGATCCGCATCGGAGTGACCGCGCTTGCGCTTTCGGGCATCGTCTTTTTCGCCGGGTTTGTGGCGTCGACCGACGCCTCGGCCCAAGGCTGCCGGCAATGGAATATCAGCGGGTACTGGATCATTCGGCAAACGAATGGATTTCAAGTCACGATGAAGCTGTCGCAAACCGGAACGACCGTTGAGGGCAGCGGGCAGTTCGACAGTCGCGGGTACGAAACGACCAAGGGGTCGATCAACGGATCGGTAGACCGCAACGGCAACATCAATCTCCTGGCCGGCTGGGGCGGTCGATACGTGGGCGGCGTCGGTTCCGACGCCCACATCGGCGGAAGCACATCCGACGAGAAAAACGCGGGGAACGCCGTTGGATGGCGCGGCGACAGGGCGGCCGTTTGCGCGGAGCTGCCAATTGAGGAGTCCCTGCCGAGGGGCGGGGGTGACGCCCTGTTTCAGATCAAGCCGTAGCGAGCCGATCGATTTCGGCGCTGACGATCGGCGGTCCCACGCGTCCACCGTTCGGTGGACGACAGCCAAGCCGACCAAGCCTAGCGTTCGCCTTGGTTCCGCGCCTGTGCGGTCGGGATCGTTTCGCCGGCAACGAACACGCCTCGCGCCGCCGGAGTCAGGAGAATCCTATGATCCGCATTGGGACCGTCCTTGCGCTTTCGGGCGTCGCTTTGTTTGCCGGTTTCATCATGCCCACCGACGCTTCGGCCCAAGGCTGTTCGCAGTGGGATGTGGTCGGGCACTGGGATATTGTCCAGTCGAATACTTTCTGGGTCCGAATGGACCTGGCGCAAGACTATCCAACCGGCGAAATCTACGGAAACGCTTCCTACTACTCCAAAGGATCGGGGACGGTCGAAGGAACCGTCCATGGCTGGATCCGGGGCGACGTCGTTGAACTCAATACGTCCTGGGGCGGCATCTATACGGGTTCGGTCACAACCTACCGCTTTCTCGAGGGATATACGCACGCCAAGAATAGCCCGCAGATCAATGTGGCCTGGAGGAGCGATTACCGGAAGGTCGCCTGCCGGGATGTTGCGGCGCTGCCGCCCGCTCCCGCCGAGGCGGGCAATCCACTTGATCGGTTCGGGGCCGTCCAGCAGCCGCGGGGCGGCGGAGCCGACGTCCTCACCAAGATGACGCCGCCGCCCGCACAGCCCGCGCCGCCAGCCGGCCAGACGGCGATCACGAAGAACGATGTTGACATCTATCAGGGCCCCGACGGTTCCTACGCGGTCCTCGGTTGGGTCGAAGCGACGGCGCAGGCCGCCGTCCTGGCCCACCAGAACGACTGGTACCAGCTCGATTTCAACGGGGTTCCAGGGGTGCACTGGAAGAAGCCCGGCCAAACCAAGGGCTGGATTTCCTACGATCACCTTGCCGTGAAACCGTAGACGCGAATTGCGGGTCGAGTTGGCCGCCTGTCCACCGTTCGGTGGACGACAGGCGAACCGGCCAAGCCTAGCATTTCGGGTGAAGCGCAGTCGTCCGTCACCGGATAGGACACATGAGACCAGGTGTTGCGTCAGCGTTGTTCGGCGCCTGCGCGGGCGCGTGGTTCGCATTTGCCGCGGTGGCATCAGCGGACGATGAGCCCGGCAGCGAGGATCATGCGCTGGTCGGCCGCTATGAGGGCGCGAGCATCGTTTACTACAAGACGTCGGATTTCGACGAGGCGACTCTGTTGCAAGCGCCGCACGACTTCACGGCGCTGCTCGACCGCGATGCCATGGGCGATCGTTCGGGTGCCGAATGGCTTCGGCTCGAGGGTCGGGTCACCAAGATCCGCTACGAGATACCGGCCGGCCGCTCGTCGCTCGAAGTGATCCGCAACTACGAGGGTGCTCTCACGGCGCACGGCTTCCAGATCGCCTTCAGTTGCGCCGATCAGGCGTGTTTCGAAGGCAAGTTGCGCGATCCCTACCTGCTTGGTCAGCAGCTCGACACCGACAACGGTGACAGCTCGCTTTATTTCGACCACGCGCGCTACCTCCTGGCGAAACTTGATCGTCCCGACGGACCGGTCTACGCCGGGATCCTCGCCGGCGAGGACAAGCAACGCATCACGGCCTTTGTGGAAGTGGTCGAATCCAGGGGCATGGAAGGGGACAAGATCGCCTTCGTGGACGCTGGTCAGATGGCCGACGCCATTGCGGGGCAAAACAGCGTCAACCTCTACGGCATCACCTTCGATTTTGACCAAGCCGTCCTGCGCCCGGAATCGAGGCCGACACTCGACGAGATCGCCAGGCTCCTGAACGCGAAGCCGGAGCTGCGCCTGGAAATCATTGGCCACACCGACAATCGGGGCGCGCCCGACTACAACCTTGACCTGTCGCGCCGGCGCGCGACGAGTGTCGCCGCGGCGCTCATCCTGGAATACGGCATCGCCCCGGAACGGCTGTCCGCCTCGGGAGCAGGCATGACGGTGCCGATCGCCTCGAACGACACCCCCGCGGGTCAGGCCAGGAACCGGCGGGTTGAGTTGGTCGCCAGATGAGACACGCGAGGGGCTGCGTCAAGCTTGTCATAGTCGTCTTGCTGACGATCAATGCCACACAGGTCGCCAACGCCCAGTCCCTCGATCGGTTCGGCGTTGTCAGCCCGATCCCGGCGATCGAACCTTTGCAAGTCCCGCCGGCTCCGCACTGCCCGCCGGGTCAGCATTTGAACGAGGTCGGAACCATGTGCGTGCCGGACGCCGCGCCGGTGCCCGTTGGACCGGAGTCCCTCCCAAGGTCTGGAGCGGAACTACAAATTCGCAAACAGGGCACGGCGCACGCGACCCAGGCCGTCAAGGTGCGATCTGGTCCCGGCACGATCTATCCGAAGATATGGACCCTTCAGCCCGACACCCTGGTCAGCGTCGGACAATGCGGGGCGGGCTGGTGCGCGATTAGTGGGGCGCAAGGAAACGGTTGGGTCGCGGCCGGGTACCTGAACTTCGGCGGCTGACAAGCCGATGCAGACCACAGAGGCACTTCACGAGGAGTTCCCCATGTGCCCCCTCCATCTGCGGACCTTTCTCCCGTTGCTCGGCCTGGCCGGCGCATTGACGGTAACGCAGATCACAGTGACTAAGGCGGATCGGTTTCCCGTCGACTCGGGATCGATCTGGGCTTGGATCTACAATCAGACCAATGACTATCGCGCGAGCAACGGCCTGCCGCGACTGATCTTCGCTCCGAGCGTCAAGGACGTCGCCCAGCCCTACGCGGACTATCAGGCGAGCACGGGCACCAGCGGCCATGAGGCCGACGGGCGGACCCCCGGTCAGCGTCTCGACGCCGCCGGCATCAGATACTGCGGTTTCGCGGAGAACGTCTATGAAATCTGGTCCACCCCGGGCATTCCCACATGGCAGACCGCCGCTGCCCGCGCGATGGAATTCTGGAAGCATTCGCCCGGACACAACGCCAACCTTCTGTCGCCCACAATGACATCGATGGGCGTCGGAAGTGCCGGATGGACGTACGCAAACGGCCGCAACTACTACAAGGTCGTCCAGGTCTTCATCGACGACTGTGGGGGCACGGCCCCGCGCGCGAAGACGCTCGGCAAACGGAAAGGCTGAGACAAGTTGAGGGACTTCGAATGATCTGCGCAGATTTTGCCGCAATCAGGAGTTGGCTCGTAGTCGGGGCCATCCTTGTCCTGCCTTCCGGCGCGCTGGCGGCCTGCAACGGCACATGGGACCTGAGTGGTCGCTGGTACCTGTCGCAGGCGAACGGATACCTGGTGGTCCTCGATCTGCGCACGTCGGCAACCACAACCTCTCTCAAGGGTCGCGCCGCGTACCAATTGGGCGTCTCCGACCGGGTGGATGGCATGATGACCGGCCGCGTTTCCTTCTCGTTCACGGTGCCTTGGTCTGCTGGCGCCGTCGGGGTGTACAGCGGCGACATCGACGGTGATGGACGCATCCGCGGCTACACCTTCGATCAGAACCATCCTGAAGCCGTCGTCGCGTGGCAAGGCGACCGTGCCGCTGACTGCAGGACGGCCGCTGCGACAACACCATCGGGTCCGTCGAAGCAACCCGGCGCGAGCCGCCTGAACCAACTCGGCGACGTGAAGCTGCCGCCACCGGGCACGGGCGATATCCTCACGCGGGTAAAGCCCAGCCAACCATCCGGGCAGCAAGTGGCGACGGCCATTGACGATGTCGACATCTACAATGGCCCCGGGGGAAAATTCCGCATCATCGGCATGATGGTGGCCGGGCAGCAGGCGGCGGTCTCCGATCATCATCAGGACGGCTGGTTCCAGCTGAAGGTTCAAGTCAACCAGGGAGTCGTCGTCGGCTGGGTCGCCGAAGACCATCTCCAGGTGACACCGTAGGAGACTCACAAGAGGGCTGCCCCGTGAAAACGAGATCAACCTTCATCGCGACGGGTTGCCTGGCTCTGGCATTTCTCGGTGCGCCGTGCGGTCCGGCAGCCGCATTGGAATGCGAATCCTGGCACCTGCTCCCGGCATTCAGCGCGGTTCAGGAAAACGGCTTCTCGGTCACCTTCGAGTTGGGCAAGCTCGCCGGCGGCAAGGCTACCGGCTCCGCGCACTACTACGCAGGGGCGGATTTTGGCCGCGTCGACGGAAACTTCAGCGGTACCTTCGACGGTAACGTTCTCGATATCGTGGTCCTGTGGCCGAACAAGTCCATGGGGCGATATCGCGGCTACGTAGAGAGCGGTGGGAGCCTTCGAGGCTCCACCATCGACACCCAGGACCCTCACCACACGAACCAGGAAGTTCAGTGGAGGAGCGCGCAAACCTTCGAATGCTCGGCCCAGAACGCCCGACGCCGCGGTTCAGAACCACCCGGGAGCCGACGTTCTTGTCCAGAGCAGCAAGCCGCCGCGCGCCGCCGAGAACATCCCCCGCTCCGATATTCTCACCAAGCCCGACGTTGTTGCCGGGGCCGGGTCAGCCCTCCCCCGGCCGGGGGCAGGGGCGGCGGCAATCCTGATCGGGCCGGGCGCGTTCGCGGGTGACTGGGACACGGTGGCCGGTGGCACCCCTTATCGGATGCACATCGAGCTCAGCCTCGACCAGAACGGCGACCAAAGGGTCGCCGGTACCTACTCCCCGCATCACGGGACGATCGCCGGCTACGTCCAGCGCGCGGAGAACGTCAACGGCCGCCAGGAGTTTCTGGTCTACTTCAAATGGACGGAGGACTCCGGCATTGGGGGAACGGGCGCGTTTCTCCTGGGTCCTGACGGCAATTCGTTCAGCGGAGAGTATTCGGTCGCCAGGGCAGGTGGCTCCACGTCGGGCAAGGGAACGCCCTGGACAGGCACCCGGGTAGGCAGCACCGCGAAACCGTCTCCCGCGCCACCGGCTGTCCCGCCGCCCCCGACGGCTACGCGTCGCTTGCCAGGGCGGCGGCATGGACGCCACAGCGGGCAACGATGGCTTCGTAAGAATATCGTTCACCTTCGCCGCGCAGGGCAGCGACGTCGTCCCCCCGCGCGCCGGCGAATGCGCCTGGCACGATCGCGGCTTCCGTTCCGGCGAGCCAACCATGCTGGTGTACGCGGCAAACGGCAAGGACGCGAATTCCCTGCTGCAGGCCGCAGGGAGTGGCGGCGCGTTCAAGGTCCATGCCTACAACAACAACCAAGGCGCCCTTGTTGTCACATCCGTCGATGCCGTCAGCGTTGCCAGCGTCCCGCCGCCGCATTCGCCTTCCGGTGGGCCCACGACCTTTCCGCGGCCGCAGGGCGGAACGCCGGGCATTGCCATCGTCACCCGCGACCTGAACGTGCGCACGGGACCCGGAAACGGCAACAAGGTCATCGGAATACTTCCCGCAGGCACGCCCGTGCCGATCGCGGGCTGCGATGGGTCCTGGTGTCAGCTTGGGCTGCAGCCCGGACTCCAGATCGGCTGGGTGTCGAAACAGTATCTTCAGTTCTAAGGGCAGGCCGGTGGCGTGCCCTGCCGTCCAGCTTCCTGATGGCGGGGATGGGCCCGGCCTCATCTCCGCTCCATTGCCGCAGGTTCTGGCGGCGCCACCCGCTCCGCTCGCAGCCGCCCCTTCGTTCGCCGGTACATGGAACAGCGTTACCGACAAGGGATACGCCGGCACCATCTGTTCTTGAGTGACAAACGGACTTTCACCACCGGCTCGGCGACTTCCGGATCTGACCGATGCCGTTGAAAAAGGGCTCGTGCTGATCGGTGAACCGTGATTCCGTTGCTGCGAATCGGCAAAGGGAGCGATGCCATGATGGGTCAGCAGACGGGCGATCAAAGCCAGCTGTTTTACCTCTTCAATCTGGAGCAGCGCATTCCGGCGCGTCATCTCCTGCGCCGCATCAATCCGCAGGCGGACCGTTGCCGCCGACTAGTACGTTGATGCTCGTGCCGCTGGTTTTTACGATCTGGCGTTGAAAGCCGGGAAAGAAATCCATGGTGCGCCCGAATGAATCTTCGTGTTCGCCAGCATAGTGCCAGGAGCGCCGTGTGTCTGCTGCGCGCAAGCCGTGATGTTCGCTGCGACGCACACAACAAGCCGGCGTTGGGACTTCTCGACGAGTTCGATCAGGTATGCCGGTGAGATCGGTTTGCAAAAACGCCGGGCATCGGGATAATTGTTCGAGAATATTCTGCCAGCCACGGCATGAAGTTGCCGGCTTGTGCTTCTTGCGGTCGGGCTTCGAAAACCGAGCGTTTGAACTATGGCCAATTCTCGGGAAGGCGGCCTGGTCTTCCTAAACGGACGGTGGGACATGCCTCAACCGCGCGTAATGATTGCTGGCGGCGGCATCGGTGGTCTGATGACCGCTCTGACGCTCAACCAGATCGGCGTGCCCTGTGTGGTTTTCGAAGCCGTGAAGGAGATGCGCCCGCTAGGTGTAGGAATCAACCTGCAACCCAACGCGGTACGCGAACTGTACGACCTTGGGATAGGTGCTGAGGACCTGGACGAGGTTGGGCTGCCGGCGCGCGAATGGGCGCTCGTCGGGCTCAATGGCAACGACATTTACTCGGAGCCGCGAGGGCTGCTCGCCGGCTACAAGTGGCCGCAATATGCCGTGCATCGCGGGCAGCTGCAGATGTTGCTTCTCGACAAGGTGCGCGAGCGCCTCGGACCTGACGCGGTGCGTTTAGGCAGCCGGGTCACCGGATACCAGAATGACGAAAACGGAGCCGTTACCGTGTTCGTCGAGGATGCCAACGGCACACGCTCGCGCCAGACGGCAGCGATACTGATCGGTGCCGATGGCCTTCATTCGGTGGTGCGCGCGAAGATGCACCCCGACCAGCCTCCGATACACTGGGGCGGGGCGATCATGTGGCGCGGGGCGACTCGAGCCAAACCGATCCGGACCGGCGCGTCTTTCGTGGGCCTCGGGACGCACCGTCATCGGTTCGTTTTCTACCCGATCTCGCACCCCGACCAGCAGACCGGTCTGGCTACCATCAACTGGATCGCCGAGGTTACGTTCGACAACTCAAGCGGATGGCAGAAGGGCGACTGGAACAAACGCGTCGACCTTGAAGAATTCATCCATCACTTCGACGACTGGACGTATCAATGGCTCGACGTGCCTGAACTGATACGCGGCGCCAAGGATATCTGGGAATACCCGATGATCGATCGTGATCCGATTCCGACCTGGCGCGATGGGCGCGTCGCTCTCTTGGGGGACGCCGCCCATGTGATGTATCCGACCGGTTCGAACGGCGCGAGCCAGGCGATCGTGGATGCCCGTGTTTTGGGCGCCTGCCTAGTGAAGCACGGCGTGACCGCAGCAGCCCTCGAGGCTTATGACGAGAGGCTCTGTGATTCCGTGTCGAAAGTCATTCTGCGGAACCGCGGGGCTGGACCGTTTGGGATACTCAATCTCGTTGATGAACGCTGTGGTGGGGAATTCGACAATATCGACGATGTGATCTCACGCCGTGAACGCGACGAGTTCATGGCGGCCTACAAGGCCGCTGCCGGGTTTGCGATCGACAGTCTGAACAATGCTCCTCCCACAATCGAGGTCGGGAAACGGGCAGCAATGTCAGTTCAGGCCTGATCGCGACGATCGGTGATCGTAGCCCGACGTGGGGGCGATTCCAGGATGGGAACGCGGTCGCCTCGCCGCTAAGCTTCCACGCCCGGCGCGATCTGGGGCTTGATGCGCGCGATTTCATCGCTGGTGTAGCCGAGGTCGCTCAGGATGTCGTCGGCGTGTTCGCCGAGTTGCGGGGCGGCGATTGTCGAGGGTGTTGCATCGGCTGTGGATCGATACCCCTTGCCTACGACGCGGCTGCTTTGGCCGTTCGGCAAAGCCGTGGTCAACAACAGACCGCGCTCGGCGACGTGTGGCTCGTCGATAACTTCGTCCAGGCTTCGGACACGACCGGCAGGGACCTGAGCCTGAACCAGTTTGCGCTCCAGCTCGAATGCCGACTGTTCGGCGAAGATGCCCGTGAGAATCTCGTGCAACGCATCGTTGTTCTGAATGCGGGCCGCATCGGTCGCGAAGCGTTCATCTGCCAGAAGGTGTCCGGCGCCCAGAACCTCGAATAGGCGGACGACCTGGTGCTGGTGGTTGGCGCCGATGGCGAGATAGCCATCGCGGGTCTTGTATGTGTCCGATGTCGATACGAGCCGAAAGCCGCGGTTACCGGTCCGCTTCGGTGGTTCTCCGGTAAGCGCGGTGCCGGCGACGACTTGTGCCAGCATGACCATCGTCGCGTCCATCATGCTCACGTCGATGGCCTGCCCGTCGCCGTCGCTGCCGCGCTGCAGCAGCGCCGCAAGGATCGCGTAAGCGGCCAGGAACCCCGCAAAGGTATCGGACAGCGGAAAGCCTACCTTCAGCGGCCCGCTCCCTGGTTCGCCGTTGGTCATCATGGCACCGGAGACCGCCTGGACGACGTGATCATATGCCGGCCAGTCACGCATGGCGCCCTTCTGACCGAAGCCGGTGATCGAGCAATAGATGATCCGCGGATTGATTCCTTTGACCGTTTCCCAATCGATGCCGAGTTTCTCCGGTACACCCGGACGAAAATTCTCCACCATCACGTCCGATCGCAGGATCAGGCGCCTGAGCATCTCTGCGGCCGCTGGCGCTTTCAAGTCGACCACGATCGAGCGCTTGCCGCTGTTGGCCGCGATGAACGGCGCGCTCATTCCAGGCAGGCCGGGATGCAGGGAGTAGTGACGGAAATCGTCGCCGCCGCGCGGTCTTTCGACCTTGATCACATCGGCGCCAAGCAAAGCCAAGTGATAGGTGCAGAAGGGGCCGGCAAGAGCATGGGTGAGATCGAGCACCCTGATACCGTCGAGAGGCCGTTTCATCGCAACCCCATGCGTCTCAGTTCACAACGACCCGGGCGCCGTGCGACGCACCAATCCGATTTTCGATGAAGTCGGACACCAGGTGCTTCATTTTTTCGTCGTCCCACAGGCGGGCGTCCACCATGCTCGCCTCGAGGCAAAGCACGGGCAGGCCGGCCTCCTCCAGCGCAAGGGTCGCCAACTTGGTCCCGTAGGCCGACAGCCGGTCGCCAATGGGAACCAGCATCACCGCTCCGTCGGCGCCAAAGTCGCGGGCCTGCTGCAGGATCCACCCGGCCATCCAGGGAGGCAGGTGCAACTGCTCGTTCATGCTGATGTGCCGCGCGGCCAGTGCCCTGAGGGGATCGTGGCGGAAATACTTGCGGTATCCGTCCGAAAAGAAGTTCGTGTACATCGACCAAACGAAAACCGCGCCGAGGGTTTCCTCGAACGCTCGGTAGAACGCAGTGTTGAACCAAAGTCCGTTGTTGAGCCAAAGGAGCCGCACACGCTCGTTCGGACAGGCCGCGCCAGCGGCTTCAATGCGGGCCTTCACGTCGTCACGGTACCGGCGCGCGTGATCGACCGACCACTTCGACCCCCGGTGCCACGTGCAGGCCATTACGTTCGTGAGCTGCTCGGTCAGGGGAACCGGGCACGGCCTTGCCGCCGCGATAAGGTCGCGCGCCTCCGCGATCAATTTGCCGGCCGCGTTGACAGCATCCATCTGGCGCGCCAGTTCGTCGAAGTCGAATTTGGTTTCGGTCAGCGTTTCCGCCCGGTCGATCAATTCCCGTAGTTGCTCCACCTGAAAATCGAGGCGGTGCGTTTCGTAGAGGTCTTCCCAGTCGTGCTGACTGTGGTTGAACCAATCCGGAATCAGCCGCGTTTGCGAGGGGCTGTCGAGGGCCGCAACCGGTGCGTCGAAGGCAGCGCCCCATTGCTCGAAAATCCGCTGCGTGTAGTCACCGCGCAGGCGGTCTACGAGCAGCGCCGGGCGCGGCAGCCCGCCATAGGGAGCGACGCCGGATTCGGCGTCGAGGGTGGCGATGAACGGCAGGCTATCGTATCGCGGCAGCCCCGGGGGGAAGCCGAGCGAATCCATGTAGTCGAAATAGTGAGGAGACAACCGCTTGGCCGCAATCACCGACGAGTACCAAGCGTTGGAGACGACCGGTATCCCGAGCACATGGAATATCTCGTGGGGCGATACCGCGGTCGCGATCACGTACGGATCGGCTCGCTCGATGACGCGGGTCCGGAAGTCTTCGAACCATTCGCGCTGCTGCTGTCGCGCCAATGCGGTCGCCGCCAGCGTATCCGCGCGGCGGCCGCCCCTCTCAGCGGCGATGGTGCTGCTTGGTCCGGCCTTGCCACGCGAGCTTCCGTCCGCCGACGTCGGGGCAACCGGGGCACGGGTTCGGCCGTGCCTGCCCTCAATCGCATCGAGTAGTCCTGCGATTGCCTGCCGCTGAGCCGCGACATCGGGCTCGAAGTAGGATTGTTCGGACAGAAGAACCGACGGCACGCCGATTTCGTCGAGCAGTCGTTTCTGGTTGGGGTAGTCCCACCCGAAGGTGTCATCGAATTCCTCGAGGAAGAACACCACGCCGTCGACGCCGAGTGCCTTGACCTTGGCCATGAACGCGGCGTCGAGCGCCTTCTGCGGGTACGAGCGTGCGCTTGTGGCGCGATCGCGATAGGTGCGGGCAAGCGCGGCGATCGGATCGCCGGCCTCCGGAACCCGCAACTCGAACAGGCGATCTCCCCAGCTGTGGTCGTCGAAGACGACCTGGCCCCCGCAGTCATCAACGATCGCATGAAAGTGATCGCAGTCGAGCGGCGCGCCCTTGACGGCGAGACGCGGCCGGGAAGCCAGCGGCGGCAGCGTACCGTCCAACAGCGCCTGAACGTCAGCGGAGTGGCGGTCCCGATCCACGAACTCCGCTGCGCCGACGATGTGCAACATGTCGAGGCCGGAAAGTGTCGGCCGCTCGGCAATGCGCTGCTCATTGACCCTGGCAAGCAGGCGCCGGTTGCGGTCCACTGTGCGAATTCCGTCCCTGAGGGCGTGGTCGCTTATCGGATGCCCGCGAAGCGTCTCGAGTCTCTCGCGGAATCCTTGTACGCGGTCGCGGTCATACTGCCCGCTCAATTCTCCCGGCGTCTGCAGAATGTCGAAAAGATGGACCTCAGGCATCGCGCGGTGCGGCTCCCGACGGCGCATTTCAAGGAGGAAGTAGTAAAGCTGGAGGAACCCTTCCTCACTCCGTGGAACAACAAGCAAGTCGAGGAAATCGAGTGCGCCGCGGAGCGCCTGGTCATAGATCGAGCGGATTCGGCCAGGGAAGAAGCGCTCCATCGTGCGGTCGGCGAGCAACAATCCGTCACCGGGGAAGCCGGAAATCCGGACAGGCGTCATATCCGCCGCCACGATGATCTCGACCGGTACCGTGTTTGACAGGTAGCCGACGACAATCCGGCCGCTGGTCTTCGCCGCCATGGCCGCGGCTTGGCGGTCGCGATATGCGGCGCGCAGCCGTGCGAGAGCCGCATCGCCAAGGTTGCGCTCGGCCATGCCGTGGCGGGTCATGCCGCCCTTGATGTCGTTGACAATTTCATTGACGAATTTGTTCGCGCGATGTTAGCTGGCTGTCAAGTGCACCGGCGCGCGAAGGACTGAATGGAAACCGTCGAGGTCGTTACCTCTCAAGCGGTCACCCGTTGGCTGAAGGATCGCATCCGTCGGGGGCTTCTGGTTCCGGGCCAGCGGCTAGTCGAAGCCGATCTGGTCCGTGAGACCGGAGCGAGCCGGGGAAGGGTCCGCGAGGCGCTGTTGCGTCTGGCCGCGGAGGGACTCGTGGAGATCGAGGAGTTCCGCGGTGCGTCGGTGAAGCGGCTGACGAGGGGTGAAGTCAGCAGGATTTACACGATGCGCGAGGTGCTCGAGGGGCTGGCCGCCCGAACTCGTCGCGGAGAATTCGGATCCGGCAGTGCTGGCGCGGATCGCGCAGGTGCAAGGGCAGCTCGACGTCGCCGAAGTGGAACGCAGCGCCGATCTCTATGCCCGCGCAAACGAGCTCTGGCATCAGGAGATCATCCGGGGGTCGGGAAACGATCTGCTGGTGGCTTCGCTGGAGCGCCTGCGCATTCCGATCTTCCGCATTCAGTTGCAGGCATTCCACGTGGCTGACACGATCAAGCGTGCCAACGCGGATCATCGGTTGATAGGAGATCTCGTCAGCCGCAGCCGTGCGGTCGAAGCCGAAGTGGAGATGCGGCGGCATATTCGGGACGGCCTTAAGGCAATCGAGGCGATGGAAGACGAACTCTTCGCATGACGCTGTCGCCATGGCGTCAAAGGAAATACAGGACGACTGAGGCCGGTCGATCGTTGCCATCAAGGGAGGAATGACATGTACGCTCGTTTAGTCGCCGCCGCCGTGCTTGCGGTCGGGAGCCTTGGCCTGGCTTCGATGGCCAGCGCATTGGAGCTTCGACTTTCAGTCGAGACGCCGCCCTCCCACGTCAGGAACCAGTCCGCCCAGCGTTGGGCGGACGAGGTCGCGAAGCTCACCAACGGCGACGTTACGATCACTGTCTTCCCGAGCGCGCAGCTCTACGACTCCGCTGGCGCGGTCAAGGCTTTGGCGTCGGGAGCCCTCGACCTGAGCATCCAGTCGAGCAACACCATGGGCCAGTTCGAGCCGAACCTCACGATCGCCGGCCTGCCGATGTTCTTCGGCGCGACGCGGGAGCAGCTGCGAGCCATCCTGGATGGACCACTCGGCGACGAACTCTATGAGATGGTGCATTCGAAGTTGCAGATCAGGGTGGTCGGTCCGCATTTTGAGTTTGCGCCTAACGAGACCGCCTATACGACCAAGAAGAAGATCACCAGCTATGCCGATCTGGAGGGCGTCAAGCTGGCGACGCCACCGAGCCCGACTATTGTCGCGATCCTGCGCACGATCGGCGCCAACGCGGTCGCAACCCCGCGCAATGAGATCGAGCTGCAGCTCACTCAGGGCACTATCGACGGGCTCGGCCTTGTGACCGATCTGACGATTTCCGGCGGCAAGCTCTGGGACGCCGGGATCAAATATGGCTGGCACGACGACGCGGGCTGGGGTTTCTACATCCCTCTGGTCAGCCAGGCGACCTGGGACAAACTGACTGCGGACCAGCAAAAGGCCCTTACCGATGCGTGGAAGACAGCCTCGGATTGGGCCCGTGAGCAGACCAAGGCCGACCTTGATGCTGCCATCGATGTTAACAAGAGCCATGGGATCGAGTTCTCGTTCCCCAGCGCGGAGGATCTCGCGGCGACCCGTGAGAAGCTGCTCGCGGCGCAGGGCGAAATCGTCGGTTCGACGCGGATGGACGCGGACTTTGTCGGCAAGGTCCAGGCTCGCCTCAAGGAGCTCCAGAAGTAATCGGCGGACGCAGCGAGCAGAGTCGGCCCCGTGCTCGACGCAATTTTGAAAGTATGGAACAGGATCGAGTCGATCATTATCGGCCTGCTGTCAATCTGCGCACTTCTCGTCTTCCTGAGCGGTCCCGTCGCGCGCGCTTTCTTCCCGAGAAGCGCGCCCGACTGGACGGAAGAAGTGGCGATCTATTTCATTGTCTGGGCATCGCTGCTCAGCGGCAGCCTGCTCGTCGCCGACAAGCGCCATATCGCCGCGGAGACGCTGGTGCGCAGGTTTCCGCGGCGGTGGCAATACGCGGCGGCCTGGGTCAGCTACGCCATTGCGGTCATGTTTTGCTGCACCATGGTGTACCTTGGCATCCAGGCTGTCGCGTTCGTCAACATGCTTGACGAACGGAGCGCCTCGACGTTGCAGGTACCGCAAGCTTTCGTGCTGTATATGGCGATGCCCGTTTCGATGGCGCTTATCGTGTTGCGCCTGGTCGTCGCCGGAATCCGTGCCAGGGGCGCACCCGATCTAACCGGAATTATCGAGACGACCGATACCGCCGTGTCCTGACGACCGGTGCCGCCGACAGGACTGGGGAATTGTCGAACATTGTCGCAATTGCCGCGGTGCTGATCCTGCTGGCGGCGGGTGTGCCGATCTTCGTGACTCTGGGGACAGTCGCCCTGGTCATGCTGGCATTCGAGGGGCGCCCGCTTTTCGACGCCGCGCTGACCGCGACAAGCGGGCTCAACTCGTCGACTTTCCTTGCGGTTCCATTCTTCGTGATCGCCGCGGCCGTGATGCAGCGCGGCGGCGTGGCCCGGGTGCTGATCGACGCGGCGCAGGCGTGGGTGGGTTGGGCGCGTGGCGGTCTGGCGCTGGTCTGCGTCATGGCGACGACTTTTTTCGCGGCAATCTCGGGGTCGTCGGTGGTCACGGCGATGGCGATGGGGACGTTTCTCATCCCGGCCATGGTCGAGCGGGGTTACGACCGTCCGTTTGCCCTCGGCGTGGTTGGCGTGTCGGGTACGCTCGGCATATTGATCCCGCCCAGTCTGGCGATGATCCTCTATGGCCTGATCGCGGAAGAATCGGTGCCGCGATTGTTCCTTGCCGGCGTGGTGCCGGGGCTCATCCAGGCCTCCCTGATCGCGCTCGTCGTCTACGTGCAGGCGAGCCGCCGGGGCTATCAGGCGGACCGGCGTCCGACGGGCAGGGAGTTTGCGCTTGCCAATCTGAGGGCGTTGCCGGCGCTGGTCATCCCATTGGTGATCTTTTTCGGCATCTACAGCGGCTACACGACGGTGGCCGAAGCCGCCGGCCTGGCGGCGATAACGGCCTTGCTGGTGACGTTGGTGTTCTACCGCGAACTGCCGTTGGCCGAGATTTTCGAGGTCGTCACCGAGGGCGTGAAGTCAGCGGGAGCGATCACGTTCATCGTCGTTTTCGCGCTGCTTTTCGCTCATTGGATCACGGGGTCCGGCGTTCCCACCAAGGTCGTCAACTACGCCGTCGGCTGGAACCTCTCGTCCTGGCAATTTCTGCTCATATTCAACCTGCTGATGATCATTCTCGGGATGTTCCTCGACGCGATCGCGTGCATTCTGATCGTGGTGCCCATCGTGCTGCCCTTGCTCGACACTCTGGGCATTGACAAGATCCATTTTGGCATCCTGCTTGTGGTCAACATGGAGATCGCGTTTCTCACGCCGCCCATCGGTCTCAACCTGTTCGTGATCTCCAGCGTCGCCAAGGCGCCGCTTGCCGAAACGGTGCGCGGCGTGGCGCCCTTCATCGTCCTGATGCTTGGATTCCTTCTGCTGATAACCTTCGTCCCGGAAATCTCGACATGGCTGCCAAGCAGGATCTTCGCGAAGTGACGGGTGCCGACGACGGGCGTCAGGACTGGGACCCGACCGATCCGCGGACGCGC
This sequence comes from uncultured Alphaproteobacteria bacterium, assembly GCA_963826055.1. Taxonomy (GTDB): domain Bacteria; phylum Pseudomonadota; class Alphaproteobacteria; order Rhizobiales; family Kaistiaceae; genus JBBDMC01. The sequence continues at coordinate 234,893 of CAWGVO010000006.1, forward strand.
GACGATCCGCATGCCACCTACGCGCGTTTGCGCAAGGAATGTCCCGTCGCGCACTCGACGAAATGGGGTGGCTTTTGGACCTTGACGCGGTACGCGGATGTCATTGCGGCGAGCCGCGACTCCGGTGCGTTCACGGCGACGAAGCAAACCGTTATTCCCACCTCGCCGCGCAAAGGCCTGCCGCGTCTGCCGCTGCAGGCCGATCCTCCTCAGCACGACATTTATCGCAAGGCGCTCAATCCATATTTCAAGGATGCGCAAATCCGCCGGCTCGCACCGCGACTGCGAGCGCTTGCAAGCGAGCTTTTCGACAATGTTCTCGTCGACGGTGTTGTCGACATCACCGCAGGCTACACTGAACCCTTTGCAGTGCGGTCGCTATGCATCCTGGTCGGACTCGATGAATCGGAAGCGGGCGAGCTCGCTCGCCTGAGTACACAATACGTCGAGGCCGTGCAGGGCGGCGATCTCGCCACCGCGGGAAAACTGAGCGGTGCCGTCGATAGCTTTGCGACGAACCTTGTCGCCGATCGCAAGGCAAAACCACGCGATACGCGATGGGACATGGCCTCGGGCCTGCTCGATTGGCGTGGTGCAGGTGGCGCATTCAACGAAGAGGAAGTCGCTGGCATGATCAGGCTGCTGCTGATCGGCGGGCACACGGTACCAAGGAACTTTCTCGGCAGCGCTATCTGGCATTGCGCCGGGGACCCGTCTCTCCAGCAAATGCTGCGCACCGAACCCGGCAAGCAGGCTGCCGCGATCGAGGAGTTCTTGCGTCTTCATTCACCGAACCAGGCTCTTGTGCGTACCACAACGCGGGACGTGGAAATCGGAGGGCAAATGATCCCCGAAGGTCAGCCGGTGGCCCTGCTGTTCATTTCCGCAAACCGAGACGATGCGGTCTTCGCCGATCCCGACGAATTCGACCTGTCGCGAACGCCGAGACGTCACATCGCCTTCGGGTTCGGCACACACGCCTGTATCGGTCAGGCGCTGGCCCGCCTTCAGGCTCAGATCACGTTGAGCGAGCTGCTGGCACGAACAAGATCGTTCGAGGTCGCGGGCGAGGTGCAGTGGGCGAGGTGGACTGAATACGGTGTCCGTGACATGCGGATTAAAGCCAAACTCGCTTCCAAGGAGTTGGGCCCGTGACGGAGCGCGTCGAGGACTTCGACGCGGAGGCGCCGGAAACGTTTGACAGCCCGCACGCGCTCTACAGAGAGCTCAGGCAGCGTTGTCCTGTTGCCTATTCCAGGGGCCTCGGCGGCTTTTGGGCCCTGACGCGGTACGAGGACATTGAGCGCACGCTGATCGACTGGCAAACGTTCACCACGACGATCCAGAACGTGGTTCCGCGTGTAGCGACCACGCAACGGCGCCCGCCGCTGCACCTCGATCCGCCGGACCACACCCCCTATCGCCACGCAATCGCTCCGTTTCTGACGCCGCAACGGGTGGAGGCGTGGAGGTCTCTGATCCGGAAGATGATCAAGGACCTGCTCGACCCGATCCTCGCCCGCGGCGAGGCGGACCTGTGTGCGGAATTTTCATTCAAGCTGCCGATCGCCATCCTCGGAGAATTCTTTCGTGTTTCAGGTGGCGACGCGGAAAGAATCCGGATCGCAGGCGCCGATTTCAACCGCGCTATCCAGTCGCAGAACGATCCCGAGGTGCGCCGCACCAGCAACATCCTTTACGAAATCGCGCGCGATCTCATCGCAGATCGCAAACGCGCACCTCAGGACCCGAATCTCGACCCGACCAGTGCGTTGCTTGCCGCCAAGCGAGACGGCGTACCTCTACCCGACGACATGATTCTGGGGGCCTTGCGGCAATTCCTGGTCGTTGGGATCGTCGCGCCGACGACGTTCATCGGGAGCATGGTTGTTCACCTTGCCCGCCACCCGGAACATCACCGTCTTCTGAAAGACAACAACAGCCTGATTGCCCAAGGCCTGGAGGAACTGCTCAGGCTGTACACGCCCTACCGCGGCTTCGCGCGCACGACCCGCCGCGAGGTCGAGGTAGGCGGGCGCGTCATTCAGAAGGGTGATGTCGTCGCCCTGCTTTTTGTGTCAGGCAACCGGGACGAGCGCGTTTTCGACGAGCCGGACGCATTCAGACTCGACCGGCCACGAAAGGATCTTCTTACGTTCGGGCGCGGGCCGCACCAGTGCCCGGGATCGGCACTCGCGCGTCTGCAGTTGTCTCTGGCGCTGGAAGCCATCGTCAATCGTACCGAACGACTAACGCTCAACGGGCCGATCCAGATGACCAAATGGCCCGAATATGGTCCCTTAACGGCACCGGTTTCGATCATATGATGACGCCGCGTTGGTGACGCTGGCGGTTCAGGTGCTGCGTCAAGCCGGGTTTGGAACCGCGGATTCCGTGGAAATGCCTGCGGGTGTAGATTCTCCCTCTCCGGTCGTGCGCGCACGAATACATCGGCGCCCATTTCAGTGACGCCCGGTCTCGCGGCACGTCAGGCGGCAGGACAACCTGCGCGTTGGATTCTCATTTGCGCCCGGTGAACCACTTCTGACCTGGATGGGCGCTTTGGTCGCCCAATGTCGGGAAATGGCACATTCCCGAAGTCGCAAGACTTACGGCTAATGTCCGCTGTTGGGCGGTAAACGGACTCTGACTGAACGCTCCGGGGCTCCGCCGTTGTGCGACCCCGCGAGGCGTTGTCGGCAAAGATGAATGGGCCGCACTGGATGTGGCCGGCCGCGTGGCCGATGCGCTAGAACCCCCGGTTCGTGGGGTCGTGTAGCGGTTACCATCGTAAGCCATTGAAATTGTTTGGCTTGGTAGCGGAGGAGGGACTCGAACCCCCGACACGCGGATTATGATTCCGCTGCTCTAACCAACTGAGCTACTCCGCCCTGCAAAGAGGTTCGGATATAAGAAGCGCACGGAAAAGCTGTCAAGGACAAGCATCGGCAGTCCGCCGGCCGGGTGCGGCCTATCCCCCTTGCCCGCCCCGCCGCGGGGCGGGCCCCGGACTGCAGAGAGGCTTATGCGCGATTTTTAAACCCCATGATGGCCAGGATCGCGCTAGAAAGACCGCGCTTCGGACAGACGACGGGGCAACACGTGACCAGGACACGCAAATATTTCGGCACCGACGGCATCCGCGGACGGGCGAACAGCTTCCCGATCACGCCCGATCTCGCGCTTAGGGTCGGCATGGCGGCCGGCCTCGCCTTCCGTCGGGGAGACCACCGCCACCGCGTGGTCATCGGCAAGGATACGCGTCTGTCGAGCTACATGATCGAGAACGCGCTGACCGCCGGTTTCCTTTCCGTCGGTATGGACGTCCTCTTGACCGGTCCGGTACCCACCCCCGGCGTCGCCATGCTGACTCATTCCATGCGCTGCGACCTCGGTGTCATGATCTCCGCCTCCCACAACGCCTACGACGACAACGGCATCAAGCTGTTCGGTCCCGACGGGATGAAGCTGTCGGACGTGGTGGAGAGCGAGATCGAGAGCTTGATCGACGCCGACTTCGCCAGCTACCTCGCCGCGCCTGCCGACCTCGGTCGCGCCAAGCGCATCGACGGTGTGCAGGACCGCTACATCGAGTTCGCCAAGCGGACGCTGGCACGCAGCGTGACACTCGCCGGCCTCAAGGTCGTCATCGACTGCGCCAACGGCGCCGGCTACAAGGTCGCGCCTGCGGCGTTGTGGGAACTGGGTGCCGAGGTCGTGTCGATCGGCGTCTCCCCCGACGGCTTCAACATCAACCGTGCCGTGGGTTCCACCGCACCCGCCGCGCTCATCGACCGGGTACGGGCCGAGAAGGCCGACATCGGCATCGCGCTCGACGGCGACGCCGACCGCGTGATTGTCGTCGACGAGATGGGCCAACTCGTCAACGGCGACCAGCTCCTGGCGCTGATCGCCCAGTCCTGGGCCGAGGAAGGCCGCCTTGCCAAGCCCGGCGTCGCCGTCACCGTAATGTCCAATCTCGGCCTGGAGCGCTACCTCAACGGGCTCGGCCTCGCCGTGGTCAGGACACCGGTCGGCGACCGCTACGTGGCCGAGGCGATGCGAACGCACGGCTTCAACCTTGGTGGCGAGCAATCCGGTCACATCATCATGACCGATTTCGCCACCACGGGCGACGGGCTGGTGGCGGCGTTGCAGCTGTTCGCGGTCCTCAAGAAGCGGGACCGCCCGGCGAGCGAAATCTGCCACCGCTTCGAGCCGCTGCCGCAGGTCCTCAAAAGCGTCAGGGTCGGCGGCGGACGCCCGCTCGAGAACGGCCGCGTACGACAGACGATCGACGCCGCCAACGGACGCCTCGCCGACCACGGGCGGCTGGTGGTGCGCGCTTCCGGCACCGAACCGGTCATCCGCGTCATGGCCGAGGGCGACGATCGCGCCATGATCGAGGCGATTGTCGACGAACTGGTGACGGTGCTGGGTGAGGCGGCCGCGTGACGAGGCACATCGCAATGATTCAAGCCGACCCCAACAATCCCAAAGGCATTGTCTGGATCGCCTCGTATCCCAAGTCCGGCAACACCTGGCTGCGCATCTTTTTCTATCATCTGCTCCGCATCACGGGCGGTCACCCGGCCGACGAGGACGACATCAACAAGCTTGACCGCGCCAGCGCCTACGAGGGCCGTCTTTTCGGGCTCTTCGAGCAGTTTCTCGGCAAGCCGCTCGCGACCGCCACCCGCGACGAAGTCTCCGCCGTCAGGCCGCAAGTGCACGCCGCCATCGCCCAGCGCAGCGATGCCCTTGCGATGATCAAGACCCACAACCTGCTCGGCAACCTGGCCGGCATCCCCACCGTCAACACGGCGGTCACCGCCGGCGCCCTCTATCTCGTCCGCGACCCCCGCGACGTCGCTCTCTCGCTGGCACACCATCTCGGCACCTCGACCGACGAGGCCATCAAGGTGATGGCCACCAGCGGCTTCCACAGCGACAACACCGAGGAGACCGCCTTCGAAACCTGGGGCAGTTGGAGCGAGCACGTCTACAGCTGGACGATGCAGCCGCACGACGCGCTGATGATCGTCCGCTTCGAAGACCTGCTGCGCGATCCGGTGAAACAATTCACCGCCGTGGTGAAGCACCTGAGGCAGAAGCCAACCCCGGAGCAAATCGCCGAAGCTGTCGAGCTGTCGACCTTCGACAAGCTGCAGGCCGCGGAAGCAAAGCGGGACTTCCGCGAGCGCTCGGAGCGCGCCGACCGCTTCTTCCGTCAGGGCCGCGCCGGCGAATGGCGCGACAAGCTCAGCAAGGACCAGGTGCAGCGGATCGCGGACACCCACCACGAACAGATGCGCCGCTTCGGCTACCTGACCTAGAGCGATTTCTAGCGCCGGCCGGTCCCGATCCCGGCGAGCGCCCTCACCGCCATCAGAATGGCACCATCCACGGCACTGCCGGCGGGCTGCACCAGCACCGGGTGGACCCGCTCCGGCAACCACTTGTGGAGGCGCGGAAATAAGCCGCCAACCATGGCGATCGACGGTGCTCCGAGGGTGATCAGGCGGTCGATCAGCATGGTGGCATCGCGGGCCGCGTCGTCGAGAATCGCGACGGCAAGCTCGTCTCCCTCCTCGGCATGGTCGAACACCCGCGGGGCGAAATCGGCGAAATCGCGGGGCGTCGCCGCGTCCGCCCACGCGACCGCCTTTGCCGGATCGCGGTCGAAGATGGCGAGGACATCGCCGGCGAGCGCGGTCATCGGCGCCATCCCCTCCAGCGCCCACAGCGCCCGGCGAACCGTCATCCGCCCGATCGCCGCGCCGGAGCCATCGTCACTGATCTCGAATCCCCAACCGCCAACGGTCGTCTGCTTGCCTGCGACGACCGCCAGACCGCACGAACCGGTGCCAAGGATAAGGACCGCCCCATCGCCGCCACGAAAGGCACCGAGGTAGGCGGCGTAGGCATCGGTGTCGACAGTGAGAGTGGCGAAAGGATGGGGCCGGTCGAGGACCCACTGGCGGTCGCGCTCCTGCTGGGTACCGGCAAGGCCGAAACCAGCGTGGACGCGGCCGAAATCGTCCTCCCCGAAGCCCGCCTTCGCAAGTGCCAAGCGGCAAGCCCGCATCACCTCGTCGTAGCCGGCCTCCCGCAGACGGGCATTGCCCGAGCCCGCCTCCCCCTCGCCGAGCATGGCGCCGGCCTCGTCGCGCAGACGCGCGCGCGTGCGGCTACCGCCCCCGTCGACCCCCAAGAACAGCCGCTCGGCCATCGCCAGTTCCCTCTAAAGCAACCGAACCCTATCGCGACCCCGGCGCCAAAACGAGCCGTGCGGACACAACCAGCGGGCGCGACCGGGCGCCACAGCCGGCGCCGGTGCAATTCGTTTGACGCGACCACAGGCGCCACGCAAGAAGGGGCACCAATGAGGGAACCCCAATGAGTTAAACCGCGCCACGGCTCGCGCGCGAACTCGTCATCGCCGCGTTCGTGCTCGCCGCCGGGTTCTATTTCGTTCCGGTCGTAACCGTCGTCTGGCTGGGCGCCGGCCTGATCGACGTGATGCGCAACAAGCGCCGCGACGCGCTTCTGTTCGAGCGTTACTTCATCGGCAATGGCATCCTGACCTGGCTGCTTTCGCCATTCAACCTGCTGGTCGACCTCATCTGCTATCGTAACAAGGGCGTCTACAAGCTGGAGGACCTGCCCGCCGAATGGCGCGACGAGCTTGAATCGGTCCTCACCGTCTTCCGCCAGCGCAAGGACGAAATCCTCGCCAACATCGACCGCACGTTCGAGACCGGGCGGCGCGGCATGTATGTCTACACGTGGTACGGCAAGGAGAACCCGCACGACATCGCGGAGTTCAAGCGCGACTTTCGCTTCATCCGCACCATCGCGGTGTCGGTCTTCACCGGCAAGGAATCGACCACGTTCCACTTCGGCCCGCTGCGCCTGACCCTGCGCGTTCTCTACAACCTGACCCCGGTCCGCCACGACGGCATCTACATCGAGTGCCAGGGAGAGAAGCACTTCTGGCACGACGATCCGCTCTACATATTCGATGACACGCTGCTGCACCGTTCCGTCAACGAGTATGACGCGCGACGGTTCTGCGTGTTCATCGACATCCTCCGCCCGACGCCGTTTCCGCGGTTCCTCTCCGGCCTGGTGTCGACGGTCGCGGCGGTGGTCGAACGGTTCAGCGCCATGTTCTACAAGAACTGGAAGATGCTCCGTCCCGTCGCCAGGACGGAAGCCTGACCGCTCACATCCGCTCGAAAACGAGCAGGGTATAGATGCCGAACGGCGGCACTGCCCGCCGGCTGACCAGCCGCATTTCGGGGCGGCCAAGCACGGTGTCGATGGCGAACTCCGGGTGCCAGCCGAGCTTGGCGCCGTAGCGCGCGAGCCAGCGCTCGAACGCCGCGCGGGGCCCCTTCTCCACCTTGAAATGATTGACGATCACGATGCGCCCGCCGGGCCTGACCACGCGGACGATCTCGCCGAGGACCCGCGCCGGATCGGGGACCACCGACATGACGAACATGGCGACGCCGACGTCGAAATCGCCGTCGGGAAAGGCGAGCGCGCCAGCGTCCATCTCGGCGAGAGCCTCGACGTTGGCGAGGTGGTCGGCCGCCACCCGCTTCTCGGCGCGCGCCAGCATGTCGGGACTGAGATCGATACCGGTGATGCGGTGATCGCGCTTGTAAAGCGGCAATGCGATGCCGGTGCCGACGCCGACCTCGAGCACCCGCCCGGCGGCGAACCCGTTGATCTCCGCCATGCTCGGCACGAATGGCGCGGTTGGTGATAACGCCGAAGATCGCGTCGTAGACCGGCGCCCAGCGCGCGTAGGCGGCAACCACCGCCGCGTCGTCGAGACCCCCGCTCACGCCGGACGGACCGGCTAGGCCAGCGCCGCCGCCGGCACCGCCACCAGTCGGCGGAGCGCGGCCTCGGCGGCATGTGCGTGCTCGCTGCGGTCGACCCAGCCGCCACCGAGCACGCGCGCGCCGGCACCGTCCGAGTCGTAGAAGACGCACGCCTGACCGGGCGCCACGCCTGCCTCGCCGCCGGCTGAGGTCGACGAACACGCCGCCGTCGACGTGGCGCAGACGGGCAGGCGCCGGTGGGCGGGTGGAACGCACGCGGGCGAAAACGTCGATGCCCTCCTCCGGCAGGTCGGCGAGCGCGCCGTCGCCAAGCCAGTTGACCTCGCGCAGATAGAGCCGCGCCGTGGTCAGCGCCTCGCGCGGGCCGACGATCACCCGCCGCCCGACCGGGTCGAGGTGGACGACGTAGAGCGCCTCGCCGACGGCAACGCCGATGCCGCGACGCTGACCGACCGTGTAGTGGATGATGCCGTGGTGGCGGCCGAGCACGCGCCCGTCGATGTGGACGATGTCGCCGGCCTCGGCGGCACCGGGCTGCAGCCGCTCGATGAGGTCGGCGTAGCGCCCGTTGGGAACGAAGCAGATGTCCTGGCTGTCGTGCTTGTCGGCGACGGCGAGGCCGAGGTCGCGCGCCGCCGCGCGCGTCTCCGCCTTGGTCATGGAACCCAGCGGGAAGCGCAGGAAGTCGAGCTGCTCCTGGGTGGTGGCGAACAGGAAGTAGCTCTGGTCGCGGTCGAGATCGACCGGCCGGTAGAGCGCCCGATGACCGTTGCCACCGGCCCTGCTCATCACGTAGTGGCCGGTCGCCAGCGCCGCGGCGCCGAGGTCGCGCGCCGTCGCCAGAAGGTCGGCGAACTTGACCGTCTGGTTGCACACCACGCACGGCACCGGCGTCTCGCCCGCAACGTAGCTCGCGGCGAACTGGTCGATCACGGTCTCGCGGAAGCGCTGCTCGTAGTTGAGCACGTAGTGCGGGATGCCGAGGGCGTCGGCGACGCGGCGGGCGTCGTGGATGTCCTGACCGGCGCAGCAGGCGCCCTTGCGGTGGGTCGCCTCGCCGTGGTCGTAGAGCTGGAGCGTCACCCCGACCACATCGTAGCCGGCCCGGGCTTCAGCAGGGCCGCCGCAACCGAGGAATCGACGCCGCCCGACATGGCGACGACGATGCGCGTGTCACAAGGACGGCCGGGAAGATCGAGATGCATGCCCATTCCGTTTCGGCCGCGTCAAGGGAAGGTCGCCAGGCGCCTCAGGTTCTCGGCCGCGTTCGGGAACAAGGGCTGACTATAGTGGCAGCCGTGCGAGGTTCAAGGCCGCCACCCAGCGAAAAAGGACAGATTTTCCGCCAACCGGGTAGTGAATCTTACCGATTTGTTTCCCATTGCTTAGGCAATTTTTAAAGCAGATTGGCTAGTCTCCGGGTCGCTGTGGTCAAGTTGCGTAGAGAATAGAATGACCGAACAGATGCGCCCGCGCGTGAAGTATGTCATCGGGCCCGACGGCAGTCCTCTGACGATCGCGGACTTGCCGCCGCAGAATACCAAGCGCTGGGTGATCCGCCGCAAGGCCGAGGTCGTCGCCGCGGTTCGCGGCGGATTGCTGAGCCTCGACGAGGCGTGCAACCGATACAAGCTGACCGTCGAGGAGTTCCTCTCCTGGCAGCAGTCGATCGAAGAGCACGGCCTCGCCGGCCTGCGCACGACCCGCATCCAGCAGTACCGGCAGTAAGGCCGCAGGCGGCCGTCCTATCCGTCACAGCGTCACCGGCTTGCCGCGCTCCGGCACCAGCACGTGCGTGTCCGATTCGCCCATCTCGGCGATGAACCCGTCGGCCGGACTGGTCGATGATCGGAAACGTGCCGTAGTGGCATGGGATCACGGTCTCGAAATCGTAGAAGCGCCGGCAGGCCATGGCGGCGAGCCGCGCACCCATGGTGAAGCGGTCGCCGATCGGCACGATGCCGATCCTGGGCTGGTAGATCTCGTTGATCAGCGCCATGTCGGAAAAGATGTCGGTGTCGCCCATGTGGAGAAGCGTCTTCTCGCCGGGCGCAGTGAGGACGATGCCGGCCGGATTGCCGAGGTAGATGGAGCGCCCGTCGACATTCGCTCGCCGGAGGAGTGCCAGGCGGAAACGAAGGCAACCGCGAAGGCACCGAAATCGATCCGGCCGCCGTGGTTGCCGGGACTGATGTTCTCCACGCCCTTCGATTGAAGAAAATGGCAGAGCTCGAAATTGGCGACGAGGGTCGCGTTGGTCGCCTTGCAGATGTCGACGGTCTGCCCGATGTGGTCGTCGTGGCCGTGGCGTGAGCACCACATGGGTGGCGCCATGGTAGGCGGCCCTGACGTCGCCATCGAACGTCGGATTGTCGATGAACGGGTCGATCATGATGACGGCCCCGCCGATATCGACACGAAAGGCGGAATGGCCGAACCAGGTGAGTTTCATCTTTCCCTCCCGTTTCCGTTGATCGGTCGGTGAAGCCGGGCGGGCACGACGGCGCTTCCCGACGGCGGACAGGGTGCCGATAATACGGCGATGGGCAAGATGGCAACCGACCTATCAATCGGCGACTTCGCGGCGCGGCTGCCGGAGAAGGCCGCGGTCATCGGGCTCGACCTCGGCACCAAGACGATCGGTCTCGCCCTCTCCGACATCGGCCGGCGGATCGCCTCGCCGCTCGTGACCATCCGGCGGACCAAATTCAAGGCCGATGCCGAGCGCACTGCTGGAACAGGTCCGCCTGCACCACGTCGCCGGGCTCGTCCTCGGCCTGCCGCTCAACATGGATGGCTCCGAGGGCCCCCGCGCGCAGGCGACGCGCGCCTTTGCCCGCAACCTCGCCGGCCTGACCGACCTGCCGATCCTGCTGTGGGACGAGCGTCTGTCGACGGCGGCCGTCACCCGCACGCTGATCGCCGGCGACATCAGCCGCAAACGCCGCGCCGCGCTGGTCGACAAGATGGCTGCCGCGTACATCCTGCAAGGGGCGCTCGACCGCATGGCGGGCGAGGCAGGTTCGTAGGGATCGCGGGAGGAGCCCAGGCGAATCCGCTGCTTTCCGCCGCGAACCATCGAGCGCGGGATCCAGGGATTCCTTCGCCGAGATCCTGGCTGTCCCCGCATGCGGCTCGCGGGAAAGCGGAGAGAGGTTTCATCGGGCGCGCCTCTCCGTTCCCGCGAGCGGTTCCGCTCCGGGGTTTGGTGTCCCTTCCCCTGTTCGGTCCCTTCGCCCGAGCGAAGGGGTGGCGGGCGCTCATGGAACGCCAGTCCGGGTAGTCCGAGTAGCGGCGCTTCACCAGCGCCCGCCGCGACGATTTCGGGCCCTGCGCACCCGCTCTGGGCAAACGGCGGCGGGTCACGGAGTCTTGGCGGACCTCCGGCCCTGACCGCCACGGCCGCAGGTGAAGGGATTTCTCCCTCTGCCCGGCCGGGCTGACCGCCGCCGCCGGTAGCCGAGGCCGGTTGGCGGCCATACGGCAGCCCGGTCGTAGTGCCGGCCGGCGGGTACGTGGCCTCCCGACGGCCCCGGAGCGACCCGGGACCGGCAGGCGCCGCTCCCCGCCCCACGCACAAGACGCCTCCAGAGCGCGCCCCTTCGCGGGCGAGGATCGGTGCGATTATCGGGGCGGTTTCGGAGGCGGGGATAAGTTTTCGATGCTGTCCTACGGAAAGGACAGCCGCGATGTTCTTCAAGTCCCCTCACCCGGCTCGGACCTGACGGTCCTCACCACCCTCTCCCACAAGGGGAGAGGGTTCTAGCCCCTAATCCTCCGGGCAAAGGTAGTTGACGAAGGCCTTGGCGTCGAAGCGGGAATCGAGCATGCCGTAGGTCGAGCGCCATGGCTTGCCGAGGCGCGTTTCGAGGAACGCGTCGGCGACCACCGAGGGGAAGCGGCGGCGAAGCGCGGCGGCTGCCACGGTCATCGCAAGCTGCTCGGTGAGGATGCGCGCCGAGCCCTCGTCGGCGAGCGCGACGGCGGTGGCCGCACGCAGCACGTTCAGCGTCGACTTGGCCGTCGGCCCCAGCGCGTCCTCGACGTTGGCGAGCACCGCCTCCAGCGGCTCGGACGACTTGCGCAGCACCCGCATCACGTCGAGGCACATGACGTTGCCCGGCCCCTCCCAGATCGAGTTGACCGGCGCCTCGCGGTAGAGCCGCGGCAGGCGGCTCTCCTCGATGTAGCCGTTGCCGCCGAGGCACTCCATCGCCTCGCAGATCATCGGCGGCGCCACCTTGGTGACCCAGTACTTGACGGCCGGCGTCATCAGCCGCGCGAAGGCCGCCTCGCCCGGGTCGCTGTCGGCACGGTCGAAGGACTCCGCCAGCCGGAAGGCGAGCGCCGCCGCCGCCACCGCATCGAGCGCCATGTCGGCGAGCACGCGCGTCATCAGCGGCTGGTCGACCAGCAACTGGCCGAACGCCTTGCGGTGGCGGCAGTGGTGCGCCGCCTCGGCGAGCGCGATGCGCATCATGCCGGCGGACGCGACGGCGCAGTCGAGCCGGGTCAGCGTCACCATGTCGATGATGGTGGCGACGCCGCGGCCGGGCTCGCCCACCAGCCAAGCCGCCGCCTCGTCAAACTCGACCTCGGCGGTGGCATTGGAGCGGTTGCCGAGCTTGTCCTTGAGCCGCATGAGGCTGAGGCCGTTGCGGCTGCCGTCGGGCAGGTAGCGCGGCATCAGGAAGCACGAGAGGCCGTCCGGCGTCTGCGCCAGCACCAGGAAACCGTCGCTGGAGGGCGCCGACAGGAACCATTTGTGGCCGGTAATCCGCCACACCCCTCCCCCGCCAGCCTGCGAGGCCGAGGTGATGTTGGCGGTAACGTCGCTGCCGCCCTGCTTCTCGGTCATGCCCATCCCGAGGGTGACGCCGGCCTTCTCCGTCGTCGGCCGCGCCGAGGAATCGTACTGGCGCGAGCGGATGAGCGGCAGCCAGTGGTCGGCGAGCGCCGGGGCGTGGGCGATCGCCGCCACCGCCGCGTTGGTCATGGTCATCGGGCAGATGTGGCCGCACTCGACCTGGGCGGTCATGTAGAGGCGGGCGGCCCGTGCCAGCGCCCGCGCGTTCCCCTCGCCGCCCCCTTCGTCCCAGATCGAGCAGTGCAGCCCGCCGGCAACGCTGCGCCGCATCAGCGCGTGGTAGGCCGGGTGGAACTCGATCGCATCGACCCGCACGCCGGTGGCGTCGTGGGTCTTGAGGATCGGCGGGAACTGGTTGGCGAAGCGCCCGAGCTCGAAGCTTTCCGGCGACCCCCACGCCGCGCCGTGCCTGGCGAGCTCGTCGACCACCGGCCGCGGCAACCCCTCGATCAGCGCGCCGAGGGCGGGATCGCTCGTGAAGAGGTTGCGACCGGCGAACGGCGGCGACTGATTGGTGACTGCGTGCGTTTCAGTCGATGAAGCCACTATGCCCCTCCGATCGCCGCACAGATAACGGCGATTCGCCCCGCCACGAGCCTAGCACGCGAGCCGCAACGCTTGCCCGCCCGCCCGATACCGCCTATAGCCATCGCTTTGATGAGTGTGCCTCCGCCACCACCGCAGATTCGCCACGTCATTTCCATCAACGATCTTACCAACGGTGAGATCGAGCGCGTTTTCTCCCTCGCCGACCGGTATCTGGACTCGCTCGGCGATGCCAATAGCCACCGCATCGCCGCGAGCACCGACCGGGCGAACGGCCGCATCCTCGCCAGCCTCTTCTACGAGCCCAGCACCCGCACCCGGCTGTCGTTCGAGAGCGCGATGCTGCGCCTCGGCGGCCAGATCATCACCAGCGCCGACCCCGCCACCTCTTCGGTCGCAAAGGGCGAGAGCCTCGCCGACACGGTGCGGGTGGTCTCCAGCTACGCCGACGCGATCGTGCTGCGCCATCCCCGCGACGGCGCCGCGCGGCTGGCGAGCGAATACGCCACCGTGCCGGTGATCAACGGCGGCGACGGCGCCCACGAACACCCGACCCAGACGCTCTGCGACATCTTCACCCTCAGACGGGAAAACAAGCATCTCCGGGACCTGAACGTGGTGGTCTCCGGCGACCTCAAGGGCAGCCGCACCATCCATTCGTTCGTTTACGCGCTTGCCCGTTTCGGCGCCAACATCATGCTGATGCCGGCGAAGGGGATGGGCCTGCCGGCCAACGTCGACCAGCGGCTGCGCGAGGAATTCAACTGCCAGCCGGTGCCGAAGAAGCGCTACGAGGACAAGAATTCCTCCATCGACGCCCTCTATGTGACGCCCGACAAGCCGCACCAGCTTTCGCTGATCCCGAGCGTCGACGTCGACGATACGGTGGACGTGAAGATCCGCCGCAAGATCGACGCCGTCTACGTCACCCGCTTCCAGAAGGAGCGCTGGGCCAACGTCGAGGCCGAGTACCCCAAGATCGACGCCAAGTTCCTCAAGGAGGCGAAGTACGCCGAGACCAGCGTGCTCCACCCGCTCCCCCGCGTCGGCGAGCTCGACATCGCGCTCGATACCGACAGCCGCGCCCTCTACTTCCGCCAGGCCGCCTATGGGGTGCCGGTAAGGATGGCGCTGATCGACCTGCTGCTTGCGAGCGCCGCCGAAGACCGGCTCGCCGCCTTCGCCGGCGGCTTCGCCCCGCCGGCGCGGCCGCTCTACGACCGGCCGAACGACGTCGGCCTCTCGTGCGCCAACCCCAACTGCATCGTCCACGACGCCCAGGAGCGGCCGTACGCGCGCAACAAGTTCTGGATCGTTCAGCCGCCGGGCAAGGCGTTTCGCCTGCGCTGCTTCTACTGCGAGGAGGACGTCGAGACATTCGTCGTCTCCAGCGGCAGGAAGAAAGAGTTCCACGGGCCCGAAGCGGCACCCGACCTGACGGCGGCCGTGCCGGCCGACATGGTCTTCTTCGCCGACCCCGCCGCGGCCCGGGAAGCCGGCTTCCACGAGAAGTCGGTGCGCAAGAAGAGCGCCTGACGCCGCGCACCGGTTGCCGCCCGCCCGCCACCGGCCTACGTTCGCGTCCGAGCGCCGGGGGGAGCCTTCTGAATGACGACGGTGTTGAGCTGGAGTTCACTGGCGGCGCTCGCGATCGGCTACCTGCTGGGGTCGATCCCGTTCGGGGTGGTCCTCACCCGCCTCGCCGGCCTCGGCGACATCCGCGCGATCGGCTCGGGCAACATCGGCGCAACCAACGTCTTGAGAACCGGCCACAAGGGTCTGGCCGGACTCACGCTTCTCGCCGACGCGGCCAAGGGATACGTGGCCGTGCTGGTGGCGAGCGCACTGTTCGCCACGCCGGCTCCCTTCGCCGCCGCCCTCGGCGCCATCCTCGGCCATCTCTTCCCCGTGTGGCTGGGTTTCCGGGGCGGCAAGGGGGTCGCCACCTACCTCGGCGCGCTGGCGGCGTTCAGCTGGCCGGCGGCGATCGTCTTCGCCGTCGTGTGGCTCGCGGTGGCAGCGCTCTCGCGCTTCTCCTCGCTCTCCGCCCTCCTCGCCAGCCTCGTCGCCCCGGTCTTCCTGTTCGCGATCGACCTCCGCGCCGCCGCCGCGCTGTTCCTCGTCCTCACCGTGATCCTGTGGCTGCGCCACGCCGACAACATCCGCCGGCTCGCCGCCGGCACCGAATCGCGGATCGGTGAGCGGCGATGAACGTCGCGGCGCGGGTTCGCCTCAGCGACGACCAGCGCCTGGCCTGGCTGCGCCTCATCCGCTCCGACAACGTCGGCCCGGCGACCTTCCGCGAGCTGATCAACCACTTCGGCAGCGCCGAGGCGGCGCTCGCCGCCGTCCCCGACCTCGCGCGACGCGGCGGCCGGCAGATCCGGGTCGCCTCGGCCGCCGACGCGGAGCGCGAGATGGCGGCCCTCGCCGCCATCGGCGGGCGCATGGTGGCCGTCGGCGAGGCCGGCTACCCGCCGTGGCTGAAGGCGATCGACGGCGCCCCGCCGCTGCTGCTGGTGCGGGGCGACGACGAGTGCCTGACCATGCCGATGGTATCGGTGGTGGGCTCCCGCAACGCGTCGGTGGCGGGCCGCAAGTTCGCCATGACCATCGCCCGCGGCCTCGGCGAGGCGGGGTTCATCGTCGCCTCCGGCCTTGCCCGCGGCATCGACGCGGCGGCCCACGAGGCATCCCTTCGAACCGGCACCGTCGCCGTCTTCGCCGGCGGCCTCGACCGCATCTACCCGGACGAGCACGCGGACCTGGCGGGCCGCATCCTCGCCGACGGCGCCCACGTCAGCGAGATGCCCATGGGCTGGGAGCCGCGCGCCCGCGACTTCCCCCGCCGCAATCGCATCATCTCGGGACTGGCGCTGGCGGTGGTGGTCGTCGAGGCGGCGCAGCGCTCCGGTTCGCTGATCACCGCGCGCACCGCCGCCGACCAGGGACGGCTGGTGTTCGCCGTCCCCGGCTCACCTCTCGACCCGCGCGCCGGCGGCACCAACCGGCTGATCAAGGACGGCGCCACGATGGTCACCGCCATCGACGACATCCTCGCCGATGTTCAGCCGATGCTGGGACGTGAACCTGCCACGGCGACCGCTGCGGACGAAAGCGAGCGCGAGGTCGCCACGGCCCTCGACGCCGAAGAGGACGAGCGCGCCACGATCATCGGCGCGCTCGGCAAGACGCCGGTCGAACTGGACGAGATCATCCGGTTCACGGGGCTGAGGCCCGCCGTCGTCCACCTTGTCCTGCTCGAACTCGACCTTGCCGGGCGGCTGGAACGCCATCCCGGCCAGAAGGTGTCGCTGGTTTGAAGAAGCGAACCGAATCGGTCGCGCTGGCCTGAAACGGTCAGCGCTTCCTCGGAATTCCGGTGGCGCCCCGTCGGTGCGACTGCGCGCCGCCCGCCTCCTCGGCAACCATCGATAACAGGTAGGCAAGGAAATCGAGCCCGCCTTCTTCAGCGATCCGCTTGAGATGAGAGGACATCAGGTGGACGTAGAGTTGGACATCAGCCGCAGGCTTACTCGCCGCCGCTCGGGGTTTCGACACAATGGAAGGGCTCATTCGAATGCCTCCAGTCGAAGAACATCTGAATTATTCTCAAAAGGTTAACAAAAATACAAAGAAAATTAAGGTGAAAGTTATGAAGTTCTTCCGATTACATCTTTTGAACAAGGCCATTCTCTTTACAAGAATTAGTCAATGACTCATGTCCGTTTGTTGGCGATGGGCGTATGTAGCGCATCTTCACAACGCCAGCTCTTCGTGGCAGTTTTGCCGTTCACCACACCGAACGAGCGGCATTCTCCGCTGGCCCTGGCGAGAATGCTGCCTTGCCGGGCACTTCACAGTCGCCGATCCTCGTGGCAGTTTTGCCGATATTGGGTTGTTAACGATGCCAAAAAAGCAGCGTCCATCGCGTGGTGAGCGGCTTCAACTCATGCTGACGCCTGACGAGATTGCGCTCCTTGACGATTTTCGATTCGCCCACCGCATGCCGAGCCGGGCGGCCGCCGTCAGAGAACTTCTCAGGCTTGGCCTTGCGTCGCTGGACGACCGACCGGCCGCGTCGCGGTCCAAATCAGGTGATTTCGCGGTCACCAAGCAGCAATCCGAGGCGTCGGACTTGCCGGATCGTGGAAACGTCTCGCCCCTGTCCCCGAAAAAGCGCGAGAGCTAAGCGGCGTCCGACTCGCTCCGCGAATCGGGACGATCAACGACAGCCTCTGCCTCGTCTGTGGTCATCGTCAGCAAATAAACGAGAAATCCAAGGTCGTGCCTGGCGGCGATCTCCCGCAACTCGCGCGCCATGCTGGCAATGTATGCGGCCGCCTCGGCGGCATCCGCGGTTGGTCGTTCAGTTTGCTCCATCAAGTCCCCCGGCCGCAGTTGGTGACCAGAGCCTTCCGGTCGCGCTCGACCGCAAAGCGGCCACCAATACAATCTTAACATGCAGACACACTATTGCTCAACTATAGCAAGCATGGTGGTGGGGCAGCCACCGCGCGTTGAAAATCGTTCCGTCCTTTCGCTCTTGCGGCAACCGCCCGGCGGCCCCATTTGACCGCTGCCTGCGGCTGTCGATTGACAGTCCAGACCGATTTCTGGATTGTCCTCCCCCGCCTCCGCCCTCGCCCCCTTCCACCGGTTGGCGCCCGTGCGCGGCGGAACTTAAGGATTTTTAAGGGTTAGGACCGCCTGCTCGCGGCATGAACGCCCCGGCATCAATGAACGTCGTCATCGTCGAATCGCCCGCCAAGGCCAAGACCATCAACAAGTACCTGGGCCCCAGCTACCAGGTGCTCGCCTCCTATGGCCACGTCCGCGACCTGCCGTCGAAGAACGGCTCGGTCGACCCGGACGAGGACTTCGCCATGCTGTGGGAAGTGGACGGCAAGGCCCAGAAGCGCTTGTCGGACATCGTCAAGGCGGTGAAGGGGGCCGAGCGGCTGATCCTCGCCACCGACCCCGACCGCGAGGGCGAAGCGATCTCCTGGCACGTGCTGGAGGTGCTCAAGAATCGCAAGGCGCTCAATGACATGCCGGTCGAGCGCGTCGTCTTCAACGCCATCACGCGAAACGCCGTGCTCGATGCCATGCGCCATCCGCGCGTGATCGACGACGCGCTGGTCGACGCCTACCTCGCCCGCCGGGCGCTGGACTATCTGGTCGGCTTTACCCTCTCGCCGGTCCTGTGGCGCAAGCTCCCGGGCGCCCGTTCCGCCGGCCGCGTCCAATCGGTGGCGCTGCGGCTGGTCTGCGACCGCGAGAACGAGATCGAGGTCTTCAGGCCGCGCGAATACTGGTCGGTCGCCGTCACGCTGGAGCCGCCGGCGGGCGGCCGCTTCGTCGCCCGCGTCGTCGGCTTCGACGGCGACAAGCTCGGCCGCCTCGACATCCCCGACGAGGCTCGGGCCCGGGAGATCGAAGGCGCGCTCCGGTCGGGCGCCTACGCCGTCGTCTCGGTCGAGGCGAAGCCGGTCAAGCGCAACCCGCCGCCCCCCTTCACCACCTCGACGCTGCAGCAGGAGGCCTCGCGCAAGCTCGGCTTCTCGGCGGCGCGCACCATGCAGGTCGCCCAGCGCCTCTACGAGGACGGTCGCATCACCTACATGCGCACCGACGGCGTCGACGTGGCGCCGGAGGCGGTCACCGCCGCCCGCTCCACCATCGCGGCGCGCTACGGCCAGGGCTACCTGCCCGACGCGCCGCGCCGCTATCAGGTCAAGGCCAAGAACGCGCAGGAAGCGCACGAGGCGATCCGCCCGACCGACCTCTCAAACGCGCCGGACGGCATCGCCCATTCGCTGGAGCCCGACCAGGCGAGGCTCTACGAGCTGGTCTGGAAGCGGATGATCGCGAGCCAGATGGCCTCCGCCGAGATGGAGCGCACCACCGTGGAGATCAACGCCGGCGCCGGCCGCCCGGTGAACCTCCGCGCCACCGGCCAGGTGGTCCGCTTCGACGGCTTCCTGACGCTCTACCAGGAGGGCCGCGACGAGCCGGGCGACGACGAGGACGGCCACCGCCTGCCGCCGATGGCCGCCGGCGACCGCCTCACCGAGCACGGCATCTCGACCGAGCAGCACTTCACCGAGCCGCCGCCGCGCTACACCGAGGCGACGCTGATCAAGAAGATGGAAGAACTCGGCATCGGCCGCCCGTCGACCTATGCGGCCACCCTGGCGGTGCTGCGCGACCGCGACTACGTCCGTCTCGACAAGAAGCAGCTCATCCCCGAGGACAAGGGCCGCCTGGTTACCGCGTTCCTGGAGAGCTTTTTCGAACGCTACGTCGAATACGACTTCACCGCCGACCTCGAGGAGAAGCTCGACAAGATCTCCAACGGCGAATTGTCGTGGAAGGACGTGCTGCGCGATTTCTGGCGGCAGTTCTCCCACGACGTCGACCAGACCAAGGACCTGCGCGTCGCCGAGGTGCTGGAGCACCTGAACGAGCTATTGGGCCCGCACGTCTTCCCGCCGCGCACCGACGGCGGCGACCCGCGCCAGTGTCCCTCGTGCGGCACCGGCAAGCTCTCGCTCAAGGTCGGCAAGTACGGCGCCTTCGTCGGCTGCTCGAACTACCCCGAGTGCCGCTACACCCGCCAGCTCGCCGTCACCGGCGACAACGGCAACGGCGCCGAGATCGGCGCCGACGGCAAGCTGCTCGGCCAGGACCCCGACACCGGTCTCGACGTGACGCTGAAGACCGGCCGCTTCGGCCCCTACGTCCAGCTCGGCGAACAGGGCGAGGACAAGGCGGAGAAACCGAAGCGCGCCGGGCTGCCGCGCGGCTGGGACGCCGGCCACCCTCGACCTCGAACAGGCGCTCCGGCTCCTGGCGCTGCCGCGCGAGGTCGGGCTTCACCCGGAGAGCGGCAAGCCGATCACCGCCGGCATCGGCCGCTACGGTCCCTTCGTCCTGCACGACGGCACCTTCGCCAACCTCGATTCGGTCGACGAGGTCTTCACCGTCGGCATCAACCGCGCGGTGTCGCTGATCGCGGAGAAGATGGCCGGCGGCGGGCGGCGCGGGAACGCCCGCGCGAGCGCCGAAGGCGCTGAAGGACCTCGGCGAACACCCCGAAGGCGGCAAGGTGACCGTGCGCGACGGCCGCTACGGGCCCTACGTCAATCACGGCAAGGTCAACGCGACACTGCCGAAGGACATGGACCCGGCGAGCGTGACCATGGAGACGGCGATCGAACTGCTCGCCGCCCGGGCGGGCAAGGCCCCGGCGAAACGGACCAAGAAGGCGGCGAAGCCAAAGTCCAGGACCGCGCCCAAGCCCAAGACCAAAACCAAAGAGAAACAAACCGCGGACGCGACCTGATTTGGCCCGCAAAGCGAAGTCGAAAACCGACCGGCGCGTGCCGACCCGCGAAGAGATTCTTGCCTTCGTTGCCGAGCACCCCGGCAAGACCGGCGTACGCGACATCGCGCGCGCCTTCGGCGTGAAAGGAACCGCCGAACGGATCGCGCTCAAAGCACTGATCGGCGAACTCGCCGGCGAAGGACTGGTGGAGCGCGAGCACGGCCGCCTCAAGCGGCCGGGCGAACTGCCCTCCGTCACCGTGCTCGAGGTCACCGGCCGCGACAGCGACGGCGAACTTGCCGCGAGCCCCGCCGAGTGGCCGCACGAACACGGCGAGCCACCGCGCATCGTGGTCGCGGCAACCCGTGACCGGCGTGGACCTGCTCCGGGCGTCGGCGACCGCGTGCTCGCCCGCCTTGCCGCCGGCGAGCCGGGCGGGCCCGACTACGTCGCCCGCGTCATCAAGGTCCTTGCCCGCAAGCCCACCACGGTGCTGGGCGTCGTCAGGCTCGGCGAGCGGGAATCGCGCATCGAGCCGGTCGACCGCAAGCAACGGCAACTGATCCTCGACGACCCCGGCAAGGCGAAGGAAGGCGACCTCGTCTCGGTGAGCGTCACCCGCTCGACCCGCTACGGCCTCGACCGCGCCCGCATCGTCGACACCATCGGCTCGATGAAGAGCGAGAAGGCGGTGAGTATGATCGCCATCCACGCGCACGGCATCCCGCACGTGTTTCCGCCGGAGGTGCTGGCCGAGGCAGACGACGCAGAAGCAGCGCCGCTAAAGGGCCGCGAGGACTGGCGCAAGCTCGCCCTCGTCACCATCGACCCGGCCGACGCCAAGGACCACGACGACGCCGTCTACGCCGAGCCCGACCCGGACCCGGACAACAAGGGCGGCCACATCGTCACCGTCGCCATCGCCGACGTCGCCTGGTACGTGCGGCCCGGCGGCGCCCTCGACCGCGAGGCGCGGCTGCGCGGCAACTCGGTCTATTTCCCCGACCGGGTGGTGCCGATGCTGCCCGAGCGCATCTCCAACGACCTCTGCTCGCTGCGCGACAACGAGGACCGCCCTGCACTCGCCGTCCGCATGGTGTTCTCCGCCGACGGGCGCAAACGCTCCCACCGCTTCCACCGCATCATGATGCGCTCCGCCGCGTCGCTGTCGTACGTGCAGGCGCAGGACGCCTTCGACGGCCGCCCCACCGACCTGAATCGGAATGTGAAGGAAGCACTCGCAAACCTCTGGGAAGCCTATCAGTCCCTGAAGCGCGGGCGCGACGAGCGCGAGCCGCTCGACCTCGACCTGCCCGAGCGCAAGGTGATCCTCGGCGCCGACGGCGCCATCGACCGGGTGATCGTGCCCGAGCGGCTGGAATCCCATCGCCTGATCGAGGAATTCATGATCCAGGCGAACGTCGCCGCCGCCGAAACGCTGGAGGCGAAGAAGTCGGCGCTGGTCTATCGCATCCACGACACCCCGTCGCTCGCCAAGCTGGAGGCGCTGCGCGACTTCCTCAAGTCGATCGAGATGACGCTGCCCAAGGGCGGCAACCTGAGACCGGCGCACTTCAACCGCATCCTCGCGCGCGGCCGCGACAGCGAGCACGCGCCGCTGTTGAACGAGGTGGTGCTGCGCACCCAGGCGCAGGCCGAATACAGCCACGAGAACATCGGCCACTTCGGCCTGAGCCTGCGCCGCTACGCCCACTTCACCTCGCCGATCCGCCGCTACGCCGACCTCATCGTCCACCGCGCCCTGGTCCGCGCCCTCGACCTCGGCGCCGGCGGCCTGACCAAGGAGACGGAGGCGGCGCTGCCGGAGATCGCGGCGGCCATTTCGGCGGCCGAGCGCCGCGCCATGGCCGCCGAGCGCGATACCATCGACCGCCTCGTCGCCCACTGGCTGGCGGACCGGGTCGGCGCCACCTTCACCGGCCGCATCTCCGGCGTCACCCGCGCCGGCCTGTTCGTCAAACTGGACGACACCGGCGCCGACGGCCTCGTGCCCATGCGCTCGCTGGGCAGCGACTACTTCCACTACGACGAGGCCCGCCACGCGGTGATCGGCACGCGTACCGGCGAGATGCACCGCCTCGGCGACCCGGTCGAGGTGCGCCTGGTGGAGGCGGCGCCGCTCGCCGGCGCGCTGCGCTTCGAGCTCCTGTCGGAGGGGCGGATCCTGCCACGCAAGGAGCGCCCGACACGCGAACAGCGCGGACGGGGCCGAATGGCGGGCGAAAACGGCGCGCCGCGGGCCCGCCCGCCACAAGTGACGCGAGCGCCCGCGACATTGTGGCGGCCCCTCCTGGACTTGCGAGCGACGGCCGTCAGACGTTAGCTGATGGCCATGCCGCTTGAATTCGACGACCCGACCATCGAGAAGCGCCCGGTCTACCCGGCGCTATTGCGCGGCTTCCGCTGCCGCTGCCCGCATTGCGGCAAGGGCCGGCTGTTCCGCAAGTTCCTGAAGCCGGTCGCGGCCTGCGCCGTCTGCGGCGAGGACATGAGCCACCAGCGCGCCGACGACGCCCCGCCGTACATCACCATGGTGATCGTCGGGCACCTGGCGATCCCGCTGTTGGTGGCATTTCAGTTCACCACCGACCTGCCGAGCTTCGCCTACCTCGCCATCTGGCTGCCGGCGACGGCGGGGCTTGGCGCTCGTCCTGCTGCAACCGGTCAAGGGCGCCGTCATCGGCCTGCAATGGGCGCTCAGGATGCACGGCTTCGACGGCAGCGCCGACCCCGATGCGCCCGATCAGTCCTTCCTGGACAACAGCGGATTGGCGACCAGGTAGACGGCGCCCGCCTCCGTCGGATCGTAGAGCGACACCGGCGCGGTGATGAGGATGTGCGCTCTCGTCGGGACTGAGCGCCGCCGCGGTCGAGTACTGCTGCGGCACGTCGATGGTCGCCTCCAGCCGCGCGTCGGGACCGACGACGAGCACGTGGCCGGCGCCGTACTCGGCGATGTAGAGGTTGCCCTCGCGGTCGGCGGCAAGCCCGTCCGGCCCCACCTCCCATCCGCGCCCGGGGTTGACGCCGTCGTAGTCGTCGAGCCGGGCGAACACCCGCTTGCCGGAGAGCGATCCATCGGCGGCGACATCGTAGAGCAGCACCTGGCGCGACAGGTGCTCCGAGACGTAGAGGAGCTTGCCATCCAGGGTGAGCGCGACGCCGTTGGAATAGTGGATGCCTTCGGCAAGGCGGCTGAGCGTGCCGTCGCGGGCAAGGTACATGACGGCGCCCTGCGCCGGGGCGGTCGGCGAAAACACGCCCGAGGACGACAGATACACGCCGCCGCGGGCGTCGTTGATCGAGGCGTTCGGCGTCAGGAACGGCCGCCCGTTGCGGTCGCGGTCGACGATCTTCAGCGTCTGCCCGTCACGCGAGATTTCCGCCAGCGCCGCCTCAAGGTGGCAGAGCACGAGAAGGCCGTCGCCGAAGCGCGCCACCGACGTCGGCCCGCATCCCGGCCGCGACCAGACCTTGCGGGGTGAGCCGCCGTCCCAGTACATCACCCGGTCGGCACCCATCTCGGCGTAGTAGAAGCCCTCGGCGGTGGCGATCGGCCCTTCCGGATAGGGCGCCTCCGCGTCGACGACGATGCGCTGGCTGGCGGCGAGCCCGCTTGCCGCCAGCACCGTGCACACCGCCATCGCCACCGCCGCACCGCGCCGACCCATGCGCACCATGCTTGACATTGCAACCACCGATCTTAGTGTGCCGGCCAATCGACCGCCCGCACGAGGTTCCACGCCATGGCCAAGGCCACCACCGTCAAGATCAAGCTCCTGAGCTCGGCCGACACCGGTTTCTACTACGTCACCAAAAAGAATTCCCGCACCAAGACGGACAAGCTGGTGATGAAGAAGTACGATCCGGTCGCCCGCAAGCACGTCGAGTTCCGCGAGACCAAGATCAAATAGGCTCGCGCCCTCACGCGCAACAAAAAAAGCACCGCCCGCGGGCGGTGCTTTTCGTTTGGGCGTTCGTCTGACCGCCCGAATGAGTGGCCGGTCCAGAACGGGTTTGTACGAGGAGGCCACTCAACCCGCTCTGGAACCGGCCGACCCTACGGACCCAGGAGATGCGGCGGACCTGAGCACTCCGCAGGGTTTTCGAACTGTTGTCATCTTGGCCGGGAATGTCGTGGCGCCATCAGCCAGTGAGCGTTACTGAGAGCCGCAACAAAACCGCCCGAACGACCCGCGGACTTTACCCTCAGCCGGGCGATTAGGAAACCGGCAACCATCGGAAAAGACTCAGCTTAGTATACATTTAGCGTTAATGCCGCGATTCTGGTTGAAGTCTGCAACCAGACCGTGTCACGCGGCCGCGCCTACCACGCGGTTGCGGCCGTCGCGCTTGGCCCGATAGACCGCGTCATCCGCCCGCTTGAGCAGGCTGTCCGGCGTGTCCTCGCCCGCCACCAGCGAGGCGATGCCGATCGAGACGGTAACCTCGACCGACTGCTCGCCCCGCGAGATGCGGAACTGGGTGGCGGCGATCCGCTGGCGCAACCGCTCGCCGACCAGAAGCGCCAGGTTGGCGTCGGTCTCCGGCATCAGGATGACGAATTCCTCGCCCCCCAGCCGGCAGGCGACGTCGATGCCGCGCACCGCCTTCTTCACCCGCCGGGCGAACTCGCGCAGCACGTCGTCGCCGCAGGCGTGGCCGTAGGTGTCGTTGATCGACTTGAACCGGTCGATATCGACGACCAGCACCGACAGCGGCTTCTCCCGCGCCGTCGCCTGATCGACCAGGGTAGTGATCTGCCGTTCGAGGTAGCGGCGGTTGTAGAGCCCGGTGAGCCCGTCGGTGACGGCCATCTCCACGGTCATCTGGACGTTGTCGCGCAGGCGGTCGGAGAACCGCTTGCGGCGGATCTGCGTCCTCACCCGCGCCAGCATCTCGTTGCGATCGATCGGCCGCACGAGGTAGTCGTTGACGCCGAGGTCGAGGCCGCGCAGCAGGCGCACGTTGTCGCCCGGATCGACGATCACCAGGATCGGCATCAGGCGCGTGCGCTCCAGCGACCTCAGGTGCGAGCACAACCGCAGCGCGTCCACGTGCTTGAGGCCGAGGCTGATGATGGCAAGGTCGTAGTCGCCGTCGGCGATGCGGAACAGCGCTTCCTGCGGATCGGCCTCGTGCTCGACCGTGTGGTGCGGCGCCAGCGTCCGCCGGACGCGATCGACCGTCGCGGCAGAGTCCTCGACCACCATCACCTTGCCGCCATCGCCGCTCACCGCCAGCGGATCGAGCGCGTCGTTGTGGCCGAGTTCGGACGTCGTCGCCGCCCGCATCATCAGCTCGTCGGTCAGCACCTTCAGCCTGACCAGGCTCTTCACCCGCGTGATCAGCGCGATCTCGTTGACCGGCTTGGTGAGGAAGTCGTCGGCGCCGGCTTCCAGCCCGGCCACCCGGTCGGACGCCTGGTCGAGCGCCGTGATCATGACGACCGGAATGTGGGCGGTGCGCGGATCGTGCTTCAGCCGCCGGCACACCTCGAAGCCGTCCATCCCCGGCATCAGCACGTCGAGGAGGACGATGTCGCACTCCCCGCGTCCGCAGATGTCGAGGGCGGCCTGACCGTTGGTGACGGTCGTCACCTCGAAATACTCGGCCGCCAGACGCGCCTCGAGCAGCCTGGCGTTGGCGGCGACGTCGTCGACGACGAGGACCCGGGCGGTCATTCCAGTCCCTTCTCAGCCATCGCCGAGGTAGGATTTGACCGTCTCGAGAAACGTGTTCACCGAGATCGGCTTCGACAGGTAGGCCTCGCAGCCACCCTGACGGATGCGCTCCTCGTCGCCCTTCATGGCGAACGCGGTGACAGCGATCACCGGGATGGTCCTGAGGTCGTCATCCTCCTTGATCCACTTGGTCACCTCCAGCCCCGACACTTCCGGCAGCTGGATGTCCATGAGGATGAGATCGGGATGGTGCTCGCGCGCCAGGTCGATCGCCTCCAGACCGTTGCGCGTCTGCACGATGTTGTAGCCGCTCGCCTCAAGCAGATCGTGGAAGAGCTTCATGTTGAGCTCGTTGTCTTCCACGACCAGCACGGTCTTTGCCATTTGGGGTTGTCCTGATGTCGACTTTCTCTTTAAGCGCGTCGACTTTATCCGCCAATTCCCTTGGCGAAAAAACGTAGACTTGATTCATTTCGGAAAGGCAAACGCAATGCCAGAAACAAGGGACCGGCTTGGACAAAAAAGCGAGTGAAATGCTAGCCATCGACGCGCTGGCATTTCTAGCCGGGCAGCCTGAGGCGCTCGCCCGCTTTCTGGCGCTGACCGGCGTCGGGCCGCACAACCTGCGCACCGCTGCCGCCGATCCGGCGTTTCTCGCCGGCGTGCTCGACCATTTCCTTTCCGACGAGGCACTGCTCGTCGTCTTCGCCAGTCGGCCGGTGTGAAACCGGAACGCCTGGCCGAAGCACGCCGCGTTCTCGGCGCCGCCTGAACCGGCGACGGACTCGGACAGCTCAGTGAGCGGCCGCTGCCGCGGCCTTCACCTGCATGCTCTTGTCGCCGGCCTGGTCGCGCTCGGCGATCGCCTCCTGCTTCTGCAGGTCCTCCTGCGCCTCCTCGAAGGCGGCCTTGGCGGCGGCGAGCTCTCTTTCAACTCGTCGGCCGACGCGCTGAGATTGTCGCGCCGCTGCGTGGCGGCCTTGGCGAAGGTCGGATAGGCGAAGTGGTTGGCGTCGCGGATGCCGCTGCGCTCCTGCTCGGCGTGGATCTGGTCGTCGAGGTCTTTCGCCATGCGCTCGAACTCGGCGATCATCGTCTCGATCTGGGCGACCTGGCGACGCTTCTCCTCGACATGGAAGCGTTTCAGACGAATGACACTCTCACGCGACTTCATCACCCTGAACTCCTTACGCCCTCGCCGACCGGTAAGCGACCCGTGCAGCGAGACATCCCCCAAACCCCCGACTGTCGGGATTGGCCCGGCAGATAAACCTTTCGTTTACGTCTGGGGTTAATCATGGACGCCGATCGCTTAATTCGGGGTAAACCAGAAGTGCTGTTCCCGGGTTTGCGATCGTCGAATCCTGTGAATCGCTTAGCGGCAATTCTTCAAGTTAGTTAACAAGCCTGATAATCGATTGAATCCTCTAATAACTCAACGGAATGCACAGACTTTTCTAGACTTTTGATTAATTTGCTTGTGCCGGTGAATGAGGGTTTGTTAACCATTGACGGGTAGCGTGGCGAATTGGGGTTAACCGTTTCTTGGTGCCGGTTGTGTGCGGCGCGTACGCCACGACGGGGCAGGCCAGGGGGATTGGGAATGCGAGTTCTTCTGATTGAGGACGACAGCGCCACCGCTCAGAGTATCGAGCTCATGCTGAAGTCCGAGAACTTCAACGTCTACACGACGGACCTCGGCGAAGAAGGGGTCGATCTCGGCAAACTCTACGACTACGACATCATACTGCTCGACCTGAACCTGCCCGACATGTCGGGCTACGAGGTCCTGCGGACTTTGCGTCTGTCGAAGGTGAAGACGCCGATCCTGATCCTGTCGGGCCTCGCCGGCATCGAGGACAAGGTACGCGGTCTCGGCTTCGGCGCCGACGACTACATGACCAAGCCGTTCCACAAGGACGAGCTGGTAGCGCGCATCCACGCGATCGTGCGCCGCTCCAAGGGCCACGCCCAGTCGGTCATCACCACGGGCGACCTGACCGTCAACCTCGACACCAAGACGGTGGAGGTCAACGGCCAGCGCGTGCATCTGACCGGCAAGGAGTACCAGATGCTGGAGCTGCTCTCGCTCCGCAAGGGTACGACACTGACCAAGGAGATGTTCCTCAACCATCTCTACGGCGGCATGGACGAGCCGGAACTGAAGATCATCGACGTCTTCATCTGCAAGCTGCGCAAGAAGCTCGCGGCGGCGACCGGCGGCCAGAACTACATCGAGACCGTCTGGGGCCGCGGCTACGTGCTGCGCGAGCCCGAAGAGAGCGAGATCCGCGAGAGCGCGTGAACCGCCTTCGCGTCGGCCTTCCTCCCACGACGCGAACATGGGGAAAGCCCCGCCTCCCTCCCGGCGGGGCTTTTCTTCCGGGCGCCCAGCCGGGCGTTCAGACCATGCCGATTTCGTGAAGCTTGGTTTCGACGGCGGCGCGGTCGAACGGCTTGAGGATGTATTCGTCGGCGCCGGCGCGAAGCGCCCGCGCGATCTGGGCGACGTCGGCCTCGCTGGCGCAGAACACCACCTTGGGCCGCTTGCCGCCCTCCATCTGACGGAGATTGGTCAGGAAATCGAGGCCGTCCATCACCGGCAGGTGCCAGTCGAGCAGCACCATATCCGGCATGGAGCGCTGGCAGGCGTCGAGCGCCACCCGCCCGTCCTCGGCCTCGGTGACGGTGAAGTCGAAATCCTCCAGAATCCGCCGCGCCACTTTGCGCACGACCCTGGAATCGTCGATGACAAGACAGTGCCTCATTGAGAACCCCTTGCCGATCCGGGCGTGCTTCGCGCCTGCCACGGCGTTTCGGCAGTTGAGGCTAAAGGGGCAAGGTTAAATTTGGCTGAAGCCGGCCCTCAGGCGGCGACAACCTGGGGTACCGCCTCAATGACCACATCGCTGCCGTCGAGACGCGCCGAAACCGACATCGACACCGCCCTGGCCAGGGCGCCGGTGTAGTAGGCCTGCACCGACTGGGCATCGACCTGGATCCCGGCAAGGTTGCCCGGCACCAGGCTTTCGAAGGCCGGCGGCACACGTGCGCTCGGCCCCGATGACCGCAGCATGAAGCGGGGATTGTCCGAACCCTCCACCGCCGCCTTGATGGTTCCGCCGCGCGGAACGGCGGCGTTGGCGAGCAGGATGAGGTTGAGCAGCAGCTTGACCAGGTTCTTCGGCATCAGCACCCGCGGCGATTCCCACGAGAACTCGGCCTTCTCCTCGGCCATGTAGCCCTTGGCCACCTTCTCGGCGTCGGCGAGGTCGATCTCGGCACCGGCCGATCCCGCGGCACCGAAGGCGAGCCGGGCAAACTGCAGCTTGGCCGAGGCCTTGCGGGCGCTCTGCTGAATGAGGTCGAAGGCGAACTTCCGCATGTCCTCGGCGCTATCCTCGTCGAGGACTTCCAGCCCGTTGATGATGGCGCCGACCGGCGAGATGATGTCGTGGCACACGCGGCTGGCGACCAGAGCCGCCAAGTCCAGCGCCTCCAGCTCGGCCTGCTGGTCTTCCGTGCCCGCCTGGCCCATCTGGCTGACTTCGTTCATGCTTCCTCCGACGGCCCCACGAATCGCGCCGACACAGTGCCACAATATTGCCGTGAACCGAACCGCGGCGCGACCGGTCCGTCACGGCGACGCCGTGTTTTTTCGCGTAAAATATGCCTGATTCGAGGTTTGACCGGGGAAAGTCCCGGTATCGGGAGGCCACCCACCCATGACGACCCCCTTGCGCGCCTTCATCGTCACACTCGCGGTGGCGTTCCTGAGCACGCTCGCCGCCGAACCGGCGGCGGCGCAGCAGCCCCGCGGCACCTACCGCACCGACGAACTCATCGCTCAGGGCAACCGTTTTTTCGGCGACTTGTCCGAAGGTCTCGCCAGCGTGATCGAGCGCTCCGTCTCGCAATATGGGCTGCCCAACGGCTACATCCTTGGCCAGGAGGGCAGCGGCGCCATCATCGGCGGCCTGCGCTACGGGGAAGGCCGGCTCTACACCAAGAACGCCGGGGAACACGCGGTCTTCTGGCAGGGTCCCTCGGTCGGCTTCGACTTCGGCGGCACCGGCGACCGCGTGATGATGCTGGTCTACAACCTGCCCTCTGTCGCCGCGATGTATCAACGATTTCCGGGGGTTGCCGGCAGCGCCCACGTCATCGCCGGCTTCGGCATGACCGTGCTCGCCCGCGACGACGTCTACGTGGTTCCCGATCATATCCGGCGTCGGGGCGCGCCTCGGGGTGAACTTCGGCTACCTCAAATTCACCGACCACGCCACGTGGAACCCATTCTGACGCAATCAGAGGCTGTGCGACCGGGTTCATTGCCGCCAATCCCCCGATGGACTTTAATTCCCGGTTAGCAAGCCGACGCTGATACACTGGTACAGGCAGCGGTTGCGGCAGCTGGGAGAGCCGGATTGGTTCAGGCAGTGATGTACTTCGCCCTCGGCCTGCTGACGGCGGGGCTGCTTGCGCTTTTGGTGACCCCGGCGATCTGGCGGCGGGCGATGAGGCTCACCCGCGCCCGCATTGAGGCGTCGGTACCGCAGACCCGTGCCGAGATCGACGCCGAGAAGGACCACCTGAGGGCGGGCTTCGCCGTGACCAACCGGCGGCTCGAGGTGAAAGCCGGCCGCCTCAACGACAAGCTTCGCCAGCAGCTCGTCGAGGTGAGCCAGAGGCGGAACGAGATCGCCACCCTCAACCGGCAGCGGGAAGAGCTGAGCGCCCGGATCGGCGCGCTGGAGGCAAAGGTCGGCGAACTGTCCGGTACACTTGCCGCCGCCGAAGAGAAACTCACCGCCGCCAACACCGAGTTGACCGTGCGCGACGAGCGGCTGGCCGAGCGGGTCGCCGAGATGGCCGACGTCCAGGCCCGCCTCGTCACCAGCGATCAGGTGGGCGAGGAGCAGCGGCTTGAGCTGGTCGCGCGCGACACCACCATCGCCAACCTCACCGACCGCGTTTCCGAGGCGATCGCCGCCGAGGCCAATCACGTCAGCGAACGCGACAGGCTCGCCGCCGAGATCGCCGCAGAGCGCGAACGCCTCGCCGCCGAACGGAAGCGGGCCGAGGGGCTGGATGCGAGCCTCGCCGCATTGCGCGCGGAACGCACTGAGCACATGGCCGAGCTGCAACGGCGCGAGAACGAACTGGCGGCCCTGAGGTCGGACATTGCCGGCGAGCAGGTCGGCGAGGCAGCGCTCGCGACTGAATTGCGCCAGGCCCAGGAACGGGCCGCGACGCTGGCGGCAAGCCAGGCTGCCTTCGAAGCGGAGCGGGCCGAGGCGCGGGCCGAGATCGATCGCCGCACCGCCGAGCTTGACGCGCTCAATCAGACACTGGCGCGCGAGCAACAGGCGCGCCAGGCGCTCTCAACCGAGATAGACGCGCTGAAGGCCGAACTCGCCGGCATCACCGTCAGCCGCCAAAGCGAGGGCATGATCGAGGGCGACAACCTGCGCAAGGCCATGGCGGCGGCCGAGGCGGAGAAGGAAGCGCTGGCTGAGCGTCTTGCCGCGCTGGAGGAAGCGCACGCCACGCTCACCGCCGAGAACGCGGAACTCCGCCGCGTCGCTGGCGCCGAGTGGGAGAGCGACCGCCAGCAGAACGAGCACCTGCGCCAGCGACTGAACGAGATCGCTACCAACGTCGTCCGCCTCACCCAGACCATGGCGGGCAAGCACCCGAGCCTGGTCGCCAGCAAGGACGAGGGCAACGGCTCCTCACGGCAGACCGGCGAGCAGGGATCAGAACCCGCGGCGAAGGCTGTCGAGGCGCCGAAACCCGGTGAGGAACGGACGCTGGTGGAGCGGCTGCGCGCCCTCCAGCAGGTCGGCGCCCGCCATTAGCAGCGCCGACGCGCTAACCGCGCCCCGTCATTGCTGGATGAACGGATCGACGTAGCGGTTGCGCGTCTTTTCGCCGATCATGCAATCGACCCGGGGCGGCGGCCTCAGCGTCTCCGCCGCAGGCATCAGATGCGGCGGCAGCCCGGCAATCTCCAGCACCAGCTTGCGGCGAATGGCGGTCTCGAACCGGTCGACGCCGTCGACCGTGAGCATGAATGAGCCCGGTCCGCCGATGACGCAATCCTCGTAGTACACGTCGAGCCTGCCGATATCGACGCCGCCGAAGAGTTGGCTTGGGCGAATGAGGATCGGCAAGCCGTTGATGGTGATGCCCTGATCGACGATCTGGTCGCGCATCGGCGCAACCGGAAGGCCGTCGTTGTTTGGCCCGTCGCCGGAGACATCGACCGTCTGGCGCGTGCCCTCGATCTGGTTGCCACCGAACTGACGGGCGGCGAACAAAAGACCGCCCGAGATCGACGTTCCCCGCTCGCGGGTGATCGGCGCCGCCTCGAGTTCGCTGGCGAAGGCCTCCGCGTCATCGCGGTTGGAGATGACCCGCCACGGAATGAGGATCTGCTGGAAGAACGCGCCGGACCATTCGATGTAGGTGACCGCGATGCTGCCGATGACCCCGTTGCCGATGGCGTTGATCACCTCGGAATTGCGGAAGGCCGAAACATAGCCGTCGCGCTGCACCTGCAGTTCGTCGTAGTCCATTGACCGCGACACATCGACGGCAAGCACCAGCTCGAGATCGACCGGCTGATCGGCCGCGGTCGCTTCTCCCGCCGCCACCATCGGCAACCCGGCCAACAACGACACGCAAAGGAACTTCCCTGCCTGGTGCATGCGATGACCTCCAGCGTGCGGGTCCCGACGGCAACTGAAGGACGATTCGGGCGCCGACAAATGGAGGTAGCGCCACCGGCCGTCGCTTCAATGGTATGCAAAAATCGGTGGCGCCTTCAACGGCTCAATTGTCACGGCAGCGTCAGCAGATGCGCGGCAGCGGATCGTCCTCAAGCTCCTCGAGGATGCGCTCGCCGCCGATCTCGGTGGTGAGCAGCACCTGCCCGGCCGCGCCCCGGCCGATACGACCGACAACCGCTGCCGCTTCGCCGGCCGGCAACGCCCGCCAGCGGGCCAGCGCCTCCGCCGCGGCGTCCGGCGAGGTGACCGCCACCACCCTGCCCTCGCACGCGAGGTATAGCGGGTCGTAGCCCAGCATCTCGCAAACCCCGCGCACCGGCGGCCGCACCGGGATCGCCGTCTCGTCGAGAACGACGCTCGCGCCGCACGCCGCGGCGATCTCGTGCATGACCGTGACGAGGCCGCCACGGGTCGGGTCGCGCATGAAGCGGAGGCCGGCGAGATCGAGCAGCGCCTCGGTCAGCGGCAGCACGCTCTGCGGCGTCGGAAGCAAGGTCGCCCTTGAGGCCGAACGCCTCGCGGGCGAGCAGCA
The DNA here is from genome assembly GCA_963826055.1 of uncultured Alphaproteobacteria bacterium. Lineage (GTDB taxonomy): Bacteria > Pseudomonadota > Alphaproteobacteria > Rhizobiales > Kaistiaceae > JBBDMC01. The sequence continues at coordinate 268,526 of CAWGVO010000006.1, forward strand.
CCGCCGTGCCGTGATCGCCGACCGGGCCGCTCACCAGCACCGCGTCGCCGCCTCGGATGCGGTCGAGGCCGAGACGGAGGCCCGGCCGCCGCACGCCGACGCCGGTGGTGGCGAGATAGAGCCCGCCGCCCTCGCCGCGCACGACAACCTTGACGTCGCCGGCAACGACACTGACGCCGCACGCCTTCGCCGCGTGCGCGAGGCTCGCCACGATGCGGTCGAGGCGGGCGAACTCGAAACCTTCCTCGATAAAGGCGTTGAGGGTGAGATAGACCGGGCGCGCACCGGCAACGGCAAGGTCGTTGACCGTGCCGTGGACCGCGAGCGAGCCGATGTCGCCGCCGGGAAACTCAAGCGGTTGCACGGTGAAACCGTCGGTGGTCACCAGCACGTCGCCCGCCGGCAGCGGCAGCGGCACCGCGTCGGCGTGGACGTCGAGATTGGGATTGGCGAGGTGGCGGGCGAAGATCTCGTCGATCAGGGCGCGCATGAAGCGACCGCCGTTGCCGTGAGCAAGGGTGACGAAACGGTCGTCGATCATGGACATGCGCCCGCCTGGACAAGCTGGCCGAACGACAGCCCGGCGTCGTTGCAGGGGAGCGCCTCCGGCATCAGAACACAGAAGCCATCGCGCGCGGCGAGGTCAACGACACGTTCACAGAGGACGCGGTTCTGGAAGACGCCGCCAGTGAGGCCGATGGTGGCGACGCCGAACTCGCGACGGACGGCGCTGGCCTGCTCAAGCAGCAGTCCGGCGAGCGAGGCATGGAAGGAGGCGGCGCGCTCGGCGACGTCGAGGCGCACGTCCTGCAACAAGCGGCACCAGCGGCGCCCAGTCGCCCTCCCATACACCGTCGCCGCGGCGGCGGAGCGGCAGCGACACCGGCGCGCCATCGCCGGCCGCCAGCGTCTCCAGCGCCGCCGGCGCCTGGCCCTCGTACGTCGCTTCCGTCACGAGGCCGAGGAACGCGGCGGCGGCATCGAACAGGCGCCCGACCGAGGTGGTGCGCGGGCAGTTGAGCCTGCGCTCCCACGCGTGGCGCAAGTCATCGGTCGGTCGCGGGCAATCGCTCCAGTCGCCGCCGGTCTCGAACGACAGCGCGAGCGCGCTCCGCCACGGCTCGCGGGCGGCGCGCTCGCCGCCGAGAAGCGCGAATGGACGGATGGTCGCCACCCGCCGCCAGCGGCCGGGACGGCCGAGCAGCGCCTCGCCGCCCCAGATCGTGCCGTCCCGCCCGTAGCCGGCGCCATCCCACGCGAAGACGAGGACGTCACCATCGGCAAGTTGTTCGCTAACGAGCGCCGAGGCGTGCGCCTCGTGGTGGAACACCGGGGTCACCGGCAGGCCCATGCGCCGGGCGAGACGGCTGGTGGCATAGCCCGGATGGGCATCGCAAACGACCGCCTCCGCCCTGACGCCGTAGAGCGCCTGAAGGTCGGCGACGACCGACCGCATCAACGCGAAGCCGCGCGCGGTGTCCATGTCACCGAGGTGGGGCGAGACGACGGCGCGATTGCCCCACCCGAGGGCCACCGTGTTCTTGAGGTGGCCGCCGAGGGCGATCGTCGGCCGCCCGAGCGCGAACGGCAGCACGAGCTCCGCCGGCGCGTTGCCGCGGCCAAGCCGGACCGGGCGCGCCTTGCCGGCAATGACTTGGACGACCGGATCGTCGGCCGGCCGCACGATCGGCCGGTCGTGGTGGAGGAAACCGTCGGCGATGGACGCGAGCCGTGCCTCCGCCTCGCCGTTGTCGGTCAGCACCGGCTCGCCGCTGATGTTGCCGGAGGTGGCGACCAGCGGCGCGCCGAAGTCGGCGAGCAGGAGATGGTGGAGCGGGCTATAGGGCAGCATGGCGCCGATATCGCCGCAGGCGGGCGCGATCTCCGGAGCGAGGCCGCCATCGGCGCGCTTCTGGATCAGCACGACCGGCCGGACCGGATCGCGAAGCATCGCCTCATGGACAGGATCGAGCGCCGCAGCACGACGGACCGCGGCGAGGTCCGGCTCCGGCGGAAACATGACCGCCAGCGGCTTGTCAGGGCGATGCTTGCGGGCACGCAGGCGCGTGACGGCAGCGGAATCGGCGGCGTCGCACATGAGGTGGTAGCCGCCGATGCCCTTGACCGCGACGATCCCGCCCGAGCGCAACAGAGCAATCGCCGCGGCCAGGGCCGCCTCGCCGGATCGCTGCGTCTCGCCGCCCCTCCGAAACATGAGCTTCGGGCCGCAATCGGGACAGGCCATCGGCTCGGCATGGAAGCGGCGGTCGGCCGGATCGGCATACTCGGCGGCGCAGCGCGGACAGAGGTCAAAGCCCGCCATCGAGGTGTTGGCGCGATCGTAGGGCAGCCGCTCGATCAGCGTGTAGCGCGGGCCGCACTGGGTGCAGTTGATGAACGGATAGCGGTGGCGCCGGTCGCTGGGATCGGTGAGCTCCGCCAGGCAATCATCGCAGCAGAACTGATCCGGCGGCAGATGGACATGCGCGCCAGCGGACGCATCGCTGGCAAGGATGCGGAAGCCGGCGGCGCCTTCCAGCGACACGAACGCATCGGCCAGGATTTCCGGTCGCGCCAGCGGCGGCGCTTCGCCGATAAGCGCCGCGGCGAAACGGTCGAGGTCGTCGGGCGCCCCCTCGGCCATCACGGCGACCTCACCGGCGGCGTTCCGGACCCAGCCGCTCACGCGGTGGCGGACGGCGATGCGAAAGACGAACGGGCGGAAGCCCACCCCCTGCACGCGCCCGCCGATCCTGAACCGGCGCGCGACGGCAACCGCCGGCGCGGCAAACGCCTCAGACGGCCGCATCCGCTTCGGCCCGCGCCCGCGGTGTCCTCACCCCGCTCGCCCACCAGATGCGGCAGGCGCCCTCGTCGGAGACCATGCACGGCCCGATCGGCGTGCGCGGCGTGCAGGCGCGGCCGTAGAGCACGCACTCGTCCGGGATAGACGCGACCGAGGACGACGCGGGCGCAATCGCAGCCGGGCGGCATCTGGCCGGCGCGCTTGCGCGCCGCGTCCTCGAACGAGGGGAAGAGCACGTTCGCGTCGTGAGCCTGGAGCGCCGGCTTCAGTGCGTAACCGGACGCCGGGATGACACCGATGCCGCGCCAGTTGGCATCGACCACGTCCATCATGGCGGCGAGCTGCCGCCGCGCGGCCGGATTGCCGCCGGGCCGCACCACTTCCGGGTAGCAGTTGTCGAGAAAACAGCGGTCTTCGATCAGCTGGCGGAGCACCGAATAGAGCGCCGCCACCAGGCTCTCGCTGGTGAAGCCGGCGACGGCTGTCGGAATGCCGTGCTTCTCCGGCACGAACGCCCACTCCTCCGGCCCCATGACGGTGGAGACGTGACCCGGCGCGACGAGGGCGTCGAAGCCGGGCGCCTCCGACTCCAGCAGCATGGCGACCGCCGGCCACGTCCGCCGGCCGGCGAGAAGAACCGAGAGATTATCCGGCACGCCTTCGGCGAGCATGGCGGCGACCGGCGCCGTCGTCGTCTCGAACCCCGCGGCGAAGAACACCACCGGCCGCTCTGGATTGGCCCGCGCGATGGCGACCGCCTCCATCGGCGAGGCGACGGGCCGAACATCGCCGCCGGCGGCGCGCGCCTGCTCGAGCGAGCGCACGTCGCGCTTGGCGACGTTCACCGGCACCCGCAGCATGTCGCCGAATGCAACCAGGATGACCTTCTCGACAAGGGCGAGCTGGATCGCCTGATAGACCGCCTCCTCCGGGCACACGCACACCGGACAGCCCGGCCCCGGCACCAGCTCGATGGTGTCCGGAAGCGCCTTGCGCAAGCCCGCCATCGCGATCGAGCGCTCGTGGCCGCCGCATACGTTCATCACCTTGACCCGGCGCGGCAGCGGCAGCGCGTGGATCCTGGCAAGCCACTCACGTGAGGTGGTCATGGCCGCTCAGGCCTCGGCCTCGGCGGCAAGCATCTCATCGATCTCGTCGATCAGCTCCCACGCCGAGCGGGCGTCCTCGTGCGTCATCTTCTGGATGGCATACCCGACATGGACCATGACGAAGTCGCCGGGCGCGACCGGCTCCTCCTGCAACAGGAACAGGCTTACCTCGCGCTCGACGCCCTTGGCGCGGCACTGCGCCCTGTACCCGTCGATGGCGACGATCTCCATGGGAATCCCGAGACACATGGCTCTCTCCCGCCGCCCGCGCCCCTCGCACCCTAAGGGAAGGCGAAACCGGCCTCGCGTCAAGCCGCCCCGCCGGCGACACGATTGCGTGCGAGCCCAAAATCGAGAATCATCGTCCAACCTTCAAAGACGACAACCCCGAGGGGAGTGGAACATCATGAAAACGGTATTCGCACTTGCCGCCGTCGCTTCGATGGCGCTCGCCGGCCCCGCTTCGGCGTTCGAGATTTCCAGCCCGGCGATCGGCGCCGACGGCACGATTCCGCTGAAATTCACAGCCAACGGCTTCGGCTGCAGCGGCGGCAACGCATCTCTGCCCCTGGCATGGAAGGACGTGCCGGCCGGTGCCAAGAGCCTGGCGCTGACCATGTTCGATCCCGACGCGCCAACCGGCAGCGGCTTCTGGCACTGGCTTGTGGTCAACATGCCGCCGACCACCACGGGTCTTCCGGAGGGTGCCGGCGAGCCCGGCAACGCCAAGCTGCCGGCCGGCGCCGTGCAGGCCCGCGGCGACGCCGGCGTTGCCGGCTACTTCGGCCCCTGCCCGCCCCAGGGCGACGCGCCGCACCACTATGTGCTGACCCTCTTCGCGGTGGACACGGACAAACTCGACATCGACGCCAACACCGCCGGCGCGGTGGTCGGCTTCAACCTGCACTTCCACACCATCGACAAGGCGAGCGTCACCTATACTTACGGGCGCTGACCGACCCATGCGACGGAGCGGGCCGCCGCCGACCCCGGCGGCCCGCGCGCCGCCGGTGTCCTCATCGATGCACGGCTATATCTTTCGCGGCGGTTTCCCACGAAATGCCGGCCGCTTATTCTGGTGAGCGGCAGGACCGCTGCAACGCATGCGAGGTGAATGTGAACTGGATTTCCCGGATTGGCTGGCCGGCGGTGGCGTGTGTCGCCCTCATGCTTCAATTGGCGCCGGCGAGCGCCCAATCCGCCAATCAGGCGCCGCCGCCCGATAACTGGGCGATCGGCTGCACCGCCGCCGCGCGCAACCAGCCGCTCGACTGCTCGATCGTTCAACGCGCCATCGATTCAGGCAGCGGCCGCCTGGTTGCGATGGTACGGGTGCGCATTCCGCCCGACAGCAAATCCCCGGTCATGCTCGTCCAGATGCCGCTCGGCGTCTATCTCCCGGCCAAGCTTGCCCTTGCCGTCGACGGCGCCGCGCTCGGCTCGCTGGAGTTCCAGACCTGCGACCAGGCCGGTTGCTACGCCGGCGCGCCCGTCTCCGACAGCCTTCTCTCCGCCCTGCTCAAGGGGCAGACCCTCAGCCTGACCGTCCAGGACCAGGCGCACAAGCCGCAGACGGTGCCGATCACCCTGATCGGGTTCGGCAAGGCCTACGGCGGCATCCAGTAGTCATCATCGATTGCGGCAAGCGCTGCGACCACGAGATCACCGAAGCGGGCAAGGTCCCCGTCGGCGAAGATGGCATCGAGCGCGAACACCGCCTTCACCGCCGCCGCCGGCTCGGCCGGCGCGACGGCAGTGCGGAGCGACGAGGCAAGCGGATCGTTGATCGCGAACGCTCGCGTGCGCCGCCCGCGATGAGCTGCCAGCAGCGAATCCACGCGGCGATGACGGTGGCGATGGCAACGGGCGCCCTGCCCGCCGCAACGAGATCGCGCGCCGCCGGCAGGAGGCGCTGGGGCAGCTTCTGCGAACCGTCGCCGGCGATCTGCGCGAGCTGGTGGCGCATGCGCGGATTGGCGAAACGCTCGTGCAGTTGGCCGAGATAGCCGCGGGGATCCAGTCCCGCCGAAACGGCCAGCGTGGCGCCCAGCTCGTCGGTCGCCAGACGCGTCACGAAGCGCTTGAGGGCCGGATCGGCGAACGCGCCGGCAACCGTATCGTGCCCGGCGACAAGCCCGAGATACGCCAGCGCGGAATGCGATCCGTTGAGGAGCTTGAGCTTCATCTCCTCCCACGGCGCCACATCGCCGACGAACGTCACGTCGGGCGAGGTGAGCGGCGGCCGGCCAAGCGAAAAATCGTCCTCGATCACCCACTGGCCGAACGGCTCGCCGATCACAGGCCACGCGTCGTCGTAGCCGCACCGGGCGTTCACCTCGTGAATGTCGTCGGTCGTCGTCTTCGGCACGATCCGGTCGACCATGGTCGACGGGCAGACCAGAAGATCCTCGAGCCAGCGCGCCAGCGACGGATCGACCAGTCGGGCGTAGTCGATGATGACCGAGCGCGTCACCGCGCCGTTGCCGCGCAGGTTGTCGCAACTCATGACCGTGAACGGGGCGAGCCCTGCGGCCCGGCGCCGGGCGAGACCAGCGACGATCACCCCCGGCATCGACAGCGGCGGCGCGCCCGCCTCGACCTCGGCGACAACGGCCGGATTGGCGGCATCGAGGCCGCGGGCGCCGGCGCCGAGACAGTAGCCCGCCTCGGTGACCGTGAGGCTGACAAGCCGCGTCGCCGGATCGGCGAGACGGGCAACCACTGCTTCCGGATCACGCGGCGCCACCAGCGTCTCGACAATGCTGCCGATGACGCGGAACGAATCCGCATCCGGCGCCCGCGTGATCAGGGTGTAGAGATTGTCCTGCGGCGACAGCGCGTCGTGGGTCGCGGCACTTCGCAGGCTGACGCCGACGATACCCCAGCTTGGATCGGCCGCGAGCGCGTCATCGACGTAGACCGCCTGATGGGCGCGGTGGAAAGCGCCGACGCCGAGGTGAACGATGCCCGGCCGGACGCCGCTTCGGTCGAATGCGGGCCATCGCACCGCCCGCGGCGCCGACCCGGCGAGGCTCCCCGCCAGCCGCGGCAGCCCCGGCGCGCTCACCGTGTCGTCTCAGAAGACAGAGCGCGGAATGAACAGGACCAGACCGGGCAGGAAGATGAGGACCGACACCAGCACGAGGACGGCCAACACGAACGGCATCGATTCGACAACGTATTCTCCGACATCGCAATCGAGCAGGCTGCACACCGTATACATGGCCACGCCCACTGGGGGCGTCATCGACCCGAGCGTGACGATGATCATCATCAGCACACCGAAGTGCACCGGATCAATCCCCAGATGCTGGATGATGGGCACAAAGATCGGCGTCAGCAGCAGCACCAGCACCGTACTCTCGACAAACAACCCGGCGATGAACAGCATGAACAGGATCAGCGCGAAGACCACCGTCGGGTTCTGCGACAGGCCGAGCATCCCCTGGGCGATCGACTGCGGCATCTGCTCGAAGATGATGGCGTAGCCGATCATGCCGGACATCAGGATGATCAGCATGATCATGCCGATATCCTGGATGGCGTCCTCGAAGGCCTTGAGCAGCTTGGCGACGCTGAGCTGGCGATGGATGAACAGGCCGACCACGATCGCGTAGACGACGGCGAAGGCGCCGACTTCGGATGGCGTGAACAGGCCGCCGCGGATGGAGACCACCAGCAGCACCGGAAATGCGAGCGCGTACTTGGCGTCGTTGGTGGCACGCGCCACCGACCTGAACGTCGGAGGTGTGGCGTCCTCGCTGCGGTAGCCGCGCCGGCGGGCAACCAGCCAGGCGGTGAACATCAGCACCGCCATCATCAGCAGCCCCGGCACGATGCCAGCGAGGAACAACTGACCGATGGATACGCCGCCGACGTAGCCATAAAGAATGAGGCCGAGGCTCGGCGGTATCGTCGCGGTAATCAGCGAACCGACCGCGATGACCGCGGCAGTGTAGCCCTTGGCGTAGCCTTCGCCGATCATGGTCGGGCCAAGGATGCGCGCCTCCATGGCCGCATCGGCCACCGCCGAGCCCGACACGCCACCCATCAGCGTCGACAACACCACCGCCACCTGGGCGAGGCCGCCCGCCATCCAGCCCACCGATATCTTGGAGAAACGGAACAGCCGCTCGGTGATGCCGCTCTCGTTCATCAGGTGGCCGGCGAGCACGAAGAACGGCACCGCCAGCAGCGGGAAGCTCTGCGAGACGCTGGCGATCTTCTGGACGCCGATCGCGGTCGACAGCACCGGCGAGGTGAGGAAATAGAGGAAGCCGGCGAGGCCGATGGTGAAGGCGACCGGCAGCCCGAGGATGAGCAGCGCGAAGAAGAGGGCGATCATGGCCGTCACAGGCCGGCCTCCTCGTCGATCGGCACCTTGGTGAAGACGAGGCGGCCGCGGCGGCCCGCTTCACGCACCGCCTCGATCGCGTTGACCACGATGGTCATGATCAGGAGCACGCTGCCGACCGGCACGGCGATGGTGACGAAGGCGTAGGGGATGCCGCTGTCGCCGAACAGGCGCTGGCGGTTCAGCAGCATCAGCCTCGTGCCCTCGAAGGTGAGCGCGGCCAGGAAGGCGATCACCACCACCGCCAGCACCAGCTCGACGATGAGCCGGGCCCGCAAGCCGAGCGACGCGGATGGCGAGATCGACGCCGAGGTGGCTGCGCTGCCTCAGCGCCCGGTTGGCGCCGAAGAAGCACAGCCAGATGAACAGCAGCTGCGCCAGGTCCACCGACCAGATCAGCGGCCGGTCGAAGAAGCGCATGATGCTGGCGATGAAAACCAGAACGACGATGGCAGCCAGCAAAGCGATGGCGACCGAGCGTTCGAGGCGTGACAGAAAGACCTTGGGCATGGATGACCTGCCAACGGTCCTCATGCGGGAGGCGGTGGCCCGGCATCTTGGCCGGAACCACCGCCCTAGGGCAGGACTTCCAGCGTCAGTTACCGGCCGCTATGGCGCGCAGCTTGTCGCGGAGATCGCCATAACCGAGCTTATCGTATACCGGCGCGGTTGCTTCGCGGAACGGCGTGACATCGATTTCGCTGACGGTGACGCCCTTGGCGGCCATCGCCTGCTCGTCGGTGGACAGAACCGCCTCGGTGCCGTGCGAGGCGATATCGCCCGCCTTCAGCGATTCCTCACGCAGCGCCGTCTGGATGTCGGGCGGCAGGCTGTCGAACCATCCGCCGCTGGTCACCAGCCCGGTGATCAGGTTGATGTGGCCGGTCTTGGTGATGTACTTGATCACCTCGTAGAGCTTGGCACCGTAGGTCGCGGGGTCCTGCGCCTCGGCACCGTCGATGACGTGCTGCTGGAGACCGCTATAGACCTCGGTCCACCCCATCGGGGTCGGCGTCGCGCCCATGGCCTTGATCGTCTCCATCCACACCGGCGCGCCCGGCGTGCGCATGCGGATGCCCTTGAGGTCGGCCGGCGTCTTGACCGGCACGTTGGTCAAGAGATGGCGCTCACCCTGCCACCAGTTGAAGGAAAGGATCTGCAGGCCGGCGGTATCGTGCAGCTTCTTCACCCACCCCTCGAACATGTCGGAGGTGACGACCTTGCGCATTCCGTCGTAGCCGCTGGCGAGGAACGGCGCGCCGAGCACGCCCAGTTCGTTGACGTAGACAGCCAGGCGCCCGCCATCGACCACCACCGCTACCGGAGCGCCGGTGCGCGCCTGCTCCAGCACGTCCTCGTCCTTGCCGAGCTGCGAGCTGGGGAAAAGCTTGACCTCGAAGGCGCCGTTGGTGCGCGCCGCCATGTTGTCGCGGAACGCCTCGAGCCCCTTGTAGAGGGGGTCGTCGGTCGTCAGCGCCGTGTTGACGTTGAGGGTGTAGTCGGCAGCGCTCGCGGCACCGACAATCAAGCCGATTGCCGCGGCCGATACGGTCAGGAATGTTGACAGTTGTCGCATGATTTCCTCCCTATTCAGCCATGCGCGGGACCGCCTTACTCCCGGCGAGCCGGCATTGCGTGCTGATTAGTATGGTAGTATGACAGACCTTGTCAATGGAGGCGACATGACTGTCGAATGGCTGCCGACCGCTAAGGACGCGCCTGAGGTGCGGTCCACGATTGCCACGCGCGTTTACAGCGCGCTGCGCGAGGCGATCGTCACCATGCGGTTGCTGCCGGGGAATTCGCTGTCGGAAGCGGAGGTGGCCAAGCAGATGGGCACCTCGCGCCAGCCGGTGCGCGAGGCCTTCATCAAGCTGTCCGAGATCGGCCTCGTCGACATCATCCCGCAGCGCGGCACCTACGTCGTCAAGATCTCCGCCCGTGACGTGGAGAACGCTCGCTTCATCCGCGAGGCCGTCGAGGTGGCGATCGCGCAAAGGGCCTGTGAGCGGGCGACCGCGAGCGACATTGCCGGGATCAATCAATTGATCGCGGGGCAGGTGCGCGCCGCCGAGTCCTCCGATCAGCAGCGCTTCCTCCAGCTCGACGACGGCTTTCATCAGGCGATCGCCTTGAGCGCCGACTGCCTGTTCGGCTGGGGCATCGTCGAGGACCTCAAGGCGCAGATGGACCGCGTCCGTTTTCTGAGCCTCCCCGAAGCGACGCCGATCGAGAAGCTGATCGACCAGCATCGCCGCATCGCCGCCGCCATCGCCGCCCGCGACCCCGACGAGGCGGCCGCGGCCATGCGCGAACACCTGTCGGAGATCATCAAATCGCTGCCCAAGCTCTCCCGCCGCCATGCGGAACTTTTTTCCGCGGTGGAGTAGAACAGGGCCGATGCCGACCCCGCCAGCCAGGATGTAGCCATTGAAGATCACCGACGCGCGCGTCATCGTCAGCTCGCCGGGGCGCAATTTCGTCACTCTCAAGATCGAGACCGCCGATGGCATCCACGGTCTCGGCGACGCCACGCTGAACGGGCGCGAGCTGGCCGTGGCCAGCTATCTTCAGGACCATGTGGTGCCGTGCCTGATCGGGCGCGATGCGCGGCGGATCGAGGACATCTGGCAGTACCTCTATCGTGGTGCCTACTGGCGCCGCGGGCCGGTGACCATGACCGCCATCTCCGCCGTTGACGTGGCGCTGTGGGACATCAAGGGCAAGGCGGCGGGGATGCCGCTCTACCAGCTCCTCGGCGGGCGCAGCCGCGATGGCGTCCTCGTTTACGGCCACGCCGGCGGCAAGACTCTCGACGACGCGATGAAAGCGATCGCGTGCTACCGCGAGGCGGGCTTCCGCGCCATCCGTGTCCAGTCGGGCCTGCCCAATTTCGAGAAGGTCTACGGCGTCGGCAGCGGCGCCCACCACTACGAGCCGGCCCAGCCCGGATTGCCGCCTGAGGAGCGCTGGTCGACGGCCGACTACATGCGCTTCGTGCCCACTCTCTTCGCCGACGCGCGCAAGAATTTCGGCGACTCCGTGCACCTGCTCCACGACATTCACCATCGCCTGTCGCCGAACGAGGCAGCCCGCGTCGGCCAGGACCTCGAGCCCTACCGCCTGTTCTGGCTGGAGGACCCGACCCCGGCCGACAACCAGGCCGGCTTTCGCCTGATCCGCCAGCGCACCACGACGCCGCTCGCCGCCGGCGAGGTTTTCAACTCGGTGTGGGACATGAAGCAGCTTATCGAGGAGCAGCTCATCGACTACGTGCGCACCTCCGTCACCCACGCCGGCGGCGTCACCCACATGCGCACCATCGCGTCGCTCGCCGCCCTCAACCAGGTACGCACCGGCTTTCACGGCGCCACCGACCTGTCGCCGGTCTCGCTCGGCGCCGCGCTTCACTTCGACACCTGGGCGCCGAATTTCGGCATCCAGGAATACATGGAGCACGAACCGCTCACAGGCGAAGTGTTCAGGCACGACCATCGTTTCGTCGACGGATACCTCGTCGTCAGCGAGGCGCCGGGCCACGGCGTCGACATCGACGAGGACAAGGCCGCCACCTTCCCGTATAAACCGGCGTATCTGCCGGTGAACCGGCTGACCGACGGAACGCTCTGGGACTGGTAGCCATGGCGGACGCGCCCGCCCTCGATCCCAACCGGCTGTTTGCCAGCGATCCGGTGCATCGGCGCATCGCCCGCGAGCTTCACGAGAGCCTCGACGGGGTGCCGATCATCTCCCCGCACGGCCACTGCGATCCGGCCTGGTTCGCCAACGATCCCCCCTTTCCCAACCCGGCCGAGCTGCTGATCGTCCCCGACCACTACGTATTCCGGATGCTCTACTCGCGCGGCATCGACCTCGATGCTCTCGGCATTCCCCGCCGCGACGGCACCCGCGCCGACGTCGACCCGCGCGACGTCTGGCAGCTCTTCGCCGACAACTGGCACCTGTTCCTCGGCACCCCGACGCGCCTGTGGTTGGAGCACGTCTTCGTTGAGGTACTCGGCCTCGACCAGCCACTGCGCCCTGACAACGCCGGCGACATCTACGACGCCATCGATGCCAGGCTGCGCACGCCCGAGTTCCGGCCGCGCGCCCTTTTCGAGCGCTTCAACATCGAGGTGCTGGCCACCACCGATGCCGCTACCGACGAACTGGTCCATCACCGGGCTCTCGGCGACGATCCGTGGCAGGGCAGGATCGTGCCGACGTTCCGTCCGGACCAGGTTCTCGACGCGGCAGCGCCCGACTTCGCCGAAAGCGTGGAGCGGCTCGGCGAACTCGCCGGCGAGAACATCGCCACCTTCGCCGGCTACCTCGACGCGCTGCGCGCGCGGCGCGAATTCTTCCGTTCGCTCGGCGCCACCGCCACCGACCACGCCGCCGAAACGCCGCAGACGCTCAACCTCGCGCGATCCGAGGCGGAAGGGCTCTACGAGGCGGCCTTGACCGGACCGTTGACCCCCGCGGACGCCGCCACGTTCCGCGCCCACATGCTGACCGAGATGGCGCGCATGAGCCTCGACGACGGCCTCGTCATGCAGCTCCATGCGGGCGCCGTGCGCGACCACGACACCGCCCTGCACGCGCGCTACGGCGCCAACATCGGCGCTGACATCCCGCGCGCCGGCGACTACGTCAACGGACTGCGACCGCTCCTGAACGCAGTCGGCAACAATGTCGGCTTCACTCTGATCCTCTTCACCCTCGACGAGGGAACCTACGCGCGCGAGCTGGCGCCGCTCGCAGGCGTCTATCCGTGTCTGCTGCTCGGGCCGCCATGGTGGTTCCACGACAGCCCGGAAGGAATGTTGCGCTATCGCCACCAGGTGACCGAGACCGCGGGCTTCTTCAACACCGCCGGCTTCAACGACGACACCCGGGCGTTTCTCTCGATCCCGGCCCGGCACGATGTCGCCCGGCGCATGGACTGCCGGTACCTGGCGGAACTGGTCGCCGACCACCGCCTTGCCATGGCCGACGCCCGCATGTTGGCCCACGAGTGCGCTTACGGGCTCGCCAAGCGCGCCTATCGGCTTTGATTCCACCGGCAGCGCTTTTTCACCCGCATCACCCACTCGCTTCTATAATCATAAAATAGTATGATTGACCCGCGTGGGGTAGTCCCCGGTGGGAGGGTGACCGTGTCGACCCGGGCCGGTGGCGCGCCACAAGGTCAGAACCGTTTAGCTAAATTGGGAGGAATTGATGCGACAGCTTAAGTGGATTGGCGCGTCCGCCGCGGGCGCCGTGATGATACTGGCGGGCACGTCGGCCTTCGCCGTAACCATCGGCTTCTCGCAGGTCGGTGACGAGGGCGACTGGCGTCCGGCGTTCTCGAAGGACATGCAGGATTCGGCGAAGCAGATGGGCATCGACCTCAAGTTCGCCGACGCGCAAGGCAAGCAGGAAGACCAGTTGAAGGCCGTTCGTGCCTTCATCGCCCAGGGCGTCGACGCCATCCTCATCGCCCCGGTGGTCGTAACCGGTTGGGATCAGGTGCTGAAGGAAGCCAAGGACGCCAAGATTCCGGTGTTCCTCGCCGACCGCGACGTCGACGTGCAGGACAAGTCGCTGTTCGTCACCCGCATCTCGGCCGACTTCAACCTCGAAGGCAAGCTCGCCGGCGCCTGGCTGGCGCAGGCCAGCAAGGGCCAGTGCAACATCGTCGAGGAGCAGGGCACGGTCGGCTCCGCTCCGGCGATCGAGCGCAAGAAGGGCTTCGAGTCCGTTATCTCGCAGTTCCCCGGCATGAAGATCGTCAAGTCGCAGAGCGGTGATTTCACTACCGACGGCGGCAAGCAGGTGATGGAAGCCTTCATCAAGGCCACCGACAACCTGAAGGGCATCTGCGCGTCGTTCGCGCACAACGACAACATGCAGCTCGGCGCCATCCAGGCCATGAAGGAGGCCGGCCTCAATCCGGGCAAGGACGTCCTGATGGTATCGGTCGACTACGTTCCGGCCATGAAGGACGAGCTGGCCAAGGGCGAGGCAAATGCCTCGGTCGAACTGCGCTCGGCGATCGGCAAGTACATCTACCCGGTCATCCTTGACTACCTGAAGAAGCCCACTGACCTGCCGAAGTGGATCGTGATTCCGTCCGATCTCCACCACGCGGCAACCTCGCTCGACTAGGACGACCAGACCGCGGTCGCCTGAAGGCGGCGCCCTGCCCCCAAGAATTCGGCGGGCGCCGCTTTTTCCTTGCGGGCAGACGGATGTGATAGCTTCATTTTGACGACGACAGCGGGACGGGCTGGCGTGGCTGAGACTGTTACCCCACGAATTGAGATGCTCGGTATCTCAAAGGCGTTTCCAGGCGTGCGGGCGCTTGAGAAGGTCGACCTCCGGCTGAATGCCGGCGAGGTGCACGCCCTGCTGGGTGAGAACGGCGCCGGCAAATCGACCCTGATCAAAGTTTTGACCGGTGCGGTGCGCCGCGATGAGGGCGAGGTCCGCCTCGATGGGCGCCCGGTGGAGGTAAACACCACCGCCGAAGCCCGGACGCTCGGCATCAGCACCGTCTATCAGGAAGTCAACCTGGTCCCGACGCTGACCGTCACCGAGAACCTGACCCTGGAACGCCAGGCCCGTCGTTTCGGCCTGATCTCCTGGCGTAGCGCCCGCGCCGTGGCGCGGCAGCGGCTCAAGCGCCTCAACCTCGACATCGACGTCGACCGGCCGCTCGGCGCCTATTCCGTAGCGATCCAGCAATTGGTGGCGATCGCCCGCGCGCTCGAGGAGGACACACGGGTCCTCGTGCTGGACGAGCCGACCGCCAGCCTCGACGCCAACGAGACCCAACTTCTGTTTCAGATCGTGCGGGATCTCAAGTCGCACGGCATCGCCATCGTTTTCATCACCCACTTCCTCGATCAGGTGTACGAGATCGCCGATCGCATCTCGGTGCTGCGCAACGGCCGACTTGTCGGCGGGGCGCCAACCGCCGAGCTGCCGCGTCTCAAACTGATCTCGTTGATGCTCGGTCGCGAACTCGCCCACACCGAGGCGCGGCCGACGACCCACGCGGCGACAGCGACAGGCGAACCGGAACTGTCCGCGGAAGGTCTCGGGCGCCGGCGCACGATGGAGCCCTTCGATCTCGCCCTGCGCGCCGGTGAAGTGGTCGGCCTGGCGGGCCTCCTCGGCTCCGGACGCACCGAGACCGCCAAGCTGTTGTTCGGCGCCATACGCGCCGATTCCGGCCAGTTGAAGTTCGAGGGAACGCCGGTCGCTCACAACTCGCCACGTCACTCCCTTCACTCGGGGATCGCGTTCTGTCCCGAGGACCGCAAGGCGGAAGGTCTGTTCGGCGAACTCAGCGTGCGCGAGAACATCATGCTCGGCCTGCAGACCAAGCGCGGCTGGCTGCATCGCCTGCCACACGACGAGCAGAGACGGCTGGCGGAGGAGATGATTCGGGCACTCGCGATCGCCACGCCGGACATCGACAAGCCGGTCGGACAGCTTTCGGGCGGCAACCAGCAGAAGGTGGTCCTGGCGCGCGCGCTTGCCTCTCAGCCCAGGGTCTTGCTCCTCGACGAACCGACGCGCGGCATCGACGTGGGCGCCCACGCCGAGGTGGTGGCGTTGATCCGGCGGCTGTGCGCGCAAGGCCTGGCGTTGCTGGTGGCCTCATCGGAGCTGGACGAGCTGGTCGCCGTGAGCGATCGGGTCGCGGTCCTTCGCGACCGCCGCAAGGTCGGTGAGATGGCCGGCGACGACATCACCCGCCAGAACATCATCCAAACGATCGCCGGCGCATGACGAGCGAACAGTCCACGCTACCGCCGCAGGCCAGGACAGGGACGAGGAACCTCGCCCTGCGGCTGCGCGCCATGCTCGGCCACCGCGCCGTGTGGCCGCTGCTGGCGCTCGCCGTCCTCCTTATCGTCGACGGCTTCGTCGCGCCTGGCTTCTTCACCATCCGCATCGTCCAGGGCCGCCTCTTCGGCAGCGTCATCGACATTCTCTACCGTGCAACGCCACCGGCGATGCTGGCGCTTGGCATGGCGGTGGTGATCGGCACCAAGGGCATAGACCTGTCGGTCGGATCCGTCATCGCTGTGGTGGGCGCCACCATCGCCTGGCGTATCCACGAAGGCGACCCGCATATTGTCATCCTGCTGATCGCGCTGGGTATCGGCGTCTTGTGCGGCGCCTGGAACGGATTTCTGGTGGCCGTTCTCGGCATCCAGCCGATCATCGCCACCCTCATCCTGATGGTCTCCGGCCGCGGCATCGGGCTTATGATCAACCTGATCTACGGCGGCACCAACCCGAGCTTCGAGAGTCCGCTGCTCCAGGGCCTGAGCGTTGGCCACATCGGCTTGATCCCCACTCGGCTCTACGTCTTTGCGGCGCTTTTCTTTGGGTTGTGGCTGCTGATCCGGCGCACGGCACTCGGTCTGTTCATCGAATCGGTCGGCGGCAACGCGGCCGCCGCGGACCTTGCCGGCATCAATTCGCGGCTGATCAAGTATTCGGCATATCTGATATCCGGCTTCTGCGCAGGACTGGCCGGCGTCATCCTCACCGCCGACACCCACACCTCCGATCCGGTCAGCGTCGCCCTGTTCAGCGAACTCGATGCCATCCTCGCGGTCGTCATCGGCGGTGGCTCGCTGGCGGGCGGACGCATCTACCTCGGCATGACACTGATCGGTGCCCTCATCATTCAGACGCTGACGACCTCGATCCTGATGAGCGGCGTGCCACCGCAATACAATCTTCTCGTCAAGGCCGTCGTCGTGCTGTTCGTGCTGCTGCTGCAGTCGAACAACTTCCGCACCGCCGTGGTCTCGCTGTTCCGCCGGAGACGATCATGAGAGAGCGATATCTGCCGCTGGTGGCGACGATCACCGTTTTCGTCGGGTTGTTCGTCACCGGCGGCATGCTTTACAAGAACTTCTTCTCGACGCTGGTCATCGGCCACATTCTTGCCGACAACGCCTTCATCATCACCGCCGCCATCGGCGCCACCTTCGTCATCCTTTCCGGCGGCATCGACCTGTCCATCGGCTCGATGATCGGCTTCGTCGGCGTCAGCATGGCGAGCCTCGACACCATGGGCTGGCATCCGCTGGCGTCCGCCGCGCTGCTGCTGGCCTTCGGCATCATGTTCGGCGCCTTCCAGGGGTTCATCATCGACTTCTGCGAGATACAGCCATTTATTATTACGCTCGCCGGGCTATTCATGCTACGCGGCGCCTGCTTCATGGTCACCCTCGACTCGATCCCGATTCGGCACCCCTTCGTCGCGGCCTTCGCCGGCGCCAACCTGCCGCTTCCCGGCAGGGGCTTCCTGGCGAGTTCCGCGATCGTCATGCTGGTTGTCTGGGTGATCGGAATCGTCATCGCGCACTTCACGCGCTTCGGCACCAACGTCTACGCCATCGGTGGTGACCGCGCCTCGGCCATTTTGATGGGCGTGCCGATCCGCCGTACGACGGTCATGATCTACGCGCTTGGCGGCTTCTACAGCGCACTCGGCGGCGTCATCTATGCCCTCTACACCTCGTCCGGCTACCCCCTGGCGGGAACTGGCAACGAGCTCAACGCCATCGCCGCGGTGGTGCTCGGCGGCACCCTTCTCACCGGCGGCGTCGGGATGGTGGCGGGCACGCTTTTCGGCGGCATGATCCTTGGCCTGATCGCGACACTGATCATCTTCAACGGCTCGCTCAACGGCGCCTGGATCATGATTTCGAGCGGAGTGCTTCTGTTCCTGTTCATCGTCGTGCAGCGGTCCCTGGTCGGGTCGTTCAGCCTGCGTCGAACGGCGTGAAGGCAATGCGGGGAAGACGGCCCATATCGACGCCGAAGCCGGTATCTCGCACCGAAGCGGACGGCGTCGCGCCTCACCCGCACCCGATGACCACCACCCCATCCATGCAGTTCCGCCTCGGCAGCAGGCTCGATTCGGTCACCAGCAGCATTTTCGCCTCGCTTGCCGACAAGCTCGGCACCGAGATCGTCAACGGCATTTACCCGCCCGGAGACCTGCTGCCGAACGAGTCCAGCATGCGGGCCCGCTTCTCGATATCGCGAACAGCGCTGCGCGAGGCCTACAGCGTGCTCGCCGCCAAGGGCCTGATCGTCGCGCGCCCCAAGATCGGAACCCGCGTCAGACCGAAGAGCGAGTGGAACATGCTCGATCCGCAGGTGCTCGCCTGGCACCTGCAGTCGGCCCCCACCCGGAGCTTTGTCGAGGAACTCTACGCCTTCCGCCAGATGATCGAACCGGCCGCGGCCGCCCTCGCGGCCACGCGCCCCAGCCGCACCACCATCGACCTTATCCTTGGCGCCTACGCCGACATGGAGCGTTTCAAGGATGGCTCCGGCGACCTCATCGCCGCCGACCTGCGCTTCCACGTCGCGATCCTGGAGGCCACGGCAAACCGGTTCATCGGCGCGCTCGTCGGCCTCACGCACGCCGCGCTGCTGACCACCTTCCGGCTGAGCTGGGAGGGGGCGGCGCGCATCCAGGACAACCGGCTGCACCAGCATCGCGCGGTGGCGGAAGCGATCCGCGACGGACTGCCCGAGGAGGCGAGGCAACGGATGAGCGAGCTGTTGCGCGACTCGATCGACGACACCCTCCGCGCTCTGCGTCGACACGGCCCCGCCCACCCGGAGCGCGCCCGCCCACGGCGGCGTCCCCGCCCGCCGGCGCGGTAAGGCAGCCGGGGAAGGTGTCGGCGCGGGCAGCGCATCGATCGAACGGATTGCACTGCCGCGGAAAATCCGCTTTCTGGACCTGACCAAGAGCTGACCAGCCTCCCCGTCGCGGATTCCGTCCTCTTTCGCGCGGTGAAGATTGCACCAGCCGAACAGCATACCGGCAGGCGGGAGGGCCGAGCGAACGAATGTCCAGGGCGAAGAACATTCTGTTCGTGATGGCTGACCAGCTCCGCGCCGACTATCTGTCGTGCTACGGACACCCGAGCCTGCACACGCCCAACATCGACGCGCTGGCGGCGGCCGGCGTGCGGTTTTCGCGGGCCTACGTGCAGGCGCCCGTCTGCGGCCCGTCCAGGATGAGCTTCTACACCGGCCGCTACGTCAGCTCGCACGGCGCCACCTACAACAACGTGCCGCTGCGCATCGGCGAGATGACCATCGGCGACCATCTGCGCCCGCTCGGCATGCGCGTGGCGCTGGTCGGCAAGACACACATGACCGCCGACCGTCAGGCCATGGAACGCCTGGGCGTTACCCGCGAGTCGGTCGAAGGCGTGCTGGCAAGCGAATGCGGCTTCGAGCCGTTCGAGCGCGACGACGGCCTTTGGCCGGACGAATCCGGGCCGCGTGATACCGCTTATAACCGCTACCTGCGCGCCCAGGGGTACAACGTCGACAACCCGTGGCAGGAATTCGCCAACGCCGCGCGCGGCGCAGACGGCGAAGTCCTTTCGGGCTGGCATATGCGCAACGCCCGCCTGCCGGCCGCGATCAAGGAGGAACACTCCGAAACCGCATACATGACCAACCGGGCCATGGACTTCATCCGCGAGGCCGGCGACACGCCCTGGTGCCTTCACCTCAGCTACGCCAAGCCGCACTGGCCCTACATGGCGCCGGCCCCCTATCACGCCATGTACGGGGCGAAGGACGTCCCCCCCGCCAACCGGACCGAGGCGGAACGCGAGACCGCACACCCGGTCGTCGCCGCCTTCATGCAGCACGAGGAGAGCCGCAACTTCGCCCGTGAGGAGGTGCGCCAGGCGGTCATTCCCGCCTACATGGGCCTGATCAAGCAGATCGACGATCATCTCGGCCGGCTGTTCGCCTTCCTCAAGGAACGCGGCCTGTGGGACAACACGCTGATCGTCTTCGTCTCCGACCACGGCGACTACCTCGGCGACCACTGGCTGGGCGAGAAGGAGATGTTCCACGAGGAAAGCGTTCGCGTCCCCCTGATCGTCTACGATCCCGACGAGGCGGCGGACGCCACCCGCGGCACCGTTGACGATCATCTGGTCGAAGCGATCGACCTCGCCCCCACCTTCATTGAAGCGGCGGGAGGCACCGTGCCAACCCACATCCTGGAAGGCCGCTCGCTGCTGGGCCTGCTGCGCGGCGAGGCCGGGGACTGGCGCGATGTCGCCGTCTCCGAATGCGACTACGCCTTCCGCCTGGCGCGGCAGATCCTGGGGCGCTCGCCCGCGCGCGCCCGCGGTTACATGATGCGTACCGACCGCTGGAAGTACGTGGAGTTCGAGGGCTATCGGCCGCAGCTGTTCGACCTCGCGGCCGATCCACGAGAGCTGAACGACCGCGGCGCCGACGCGACCCACGAGAACGTGCGCCGGGAGATGCACGAGCGCCTGTTCGCGTGGCTGCGCGGCCGGCACATCCGCACCACCATGTCGGACGCCGAGATCGAGCTGCGCACCAACACCCACAAGAAGCGCGGCATGAACTTCGGCGTCTGGTAATCCCATGCTTGCGGCGGTTCGGCGGGTTTTCAGGCGGATCGGGACCGCGCCCGATCGCGTGGCGAGGATCGCCTTAAGCGCCGCCACCACCGGGTAGCGCCTGGCGCGAGATTTGCTGCGCTGGGCCGCAAACGGAGGCGCTTCCATTGACCGAGGGACTGCCCATCGTCGACATGTCCACCACGGACCTGACCGCTCTCGCCGGTCAGATCGGCTCGGCCGCGCGCGGCGTCGGCTTCTTCTACGTTACCGGCCACGGTGTCCTGGTCGGCAATCGCCATGACCGCCGGCGAGCGCCGCGCGTTGCTCGTCCTCCAGGAGGAAAGCGCCGCGCTTGTGTCGGCCGGGTTGCGCGAGGATTACGTCGACTTCAACAATCGCTTTCACGAGGCGATCTATCGCGGCTCGCACAATCGCTTTCTGGCCGACCTGGCGCTTGGCGTGCGCAGCCGGTGCGCGCCGTTTCGCCGCGCCCAGTTCGAGACCCTCGGCCGCCTGACCAAATCGCATTCCGAGCATGATGCGGTCGTCACCGCCATCCAGCGCGGTGACGCCGATGCCGCCGCCACCGAAATGCGGGCTCACATCGTTGTGGTGCGCGACGCCGTCGATGCCGTCGCCGGCGACGCCATGCGGCGGGTCGAGCAGGAAGCAGGGCACCCGGAGTGGGCGCTGCCGCAAATCGCCCAATAGTTTGGCACGTTTTCCATCGTTGCATACATATCCGCCATCCCTGCCCGCTTCGCGCCCATAGACAACCGGCTGCACTCACGCCGGCACCGGTCTGGCGCCACAGCGACACCACCCATCTGGAACTGGCTCGGCAGGCGCTTTCAGCAATGGCTGGCGTCACGGCTGCAGAATTTCTGAGCAGCGACTAGGCAGGTGCACACAATCAGTGCTCAAATCGCACCCATGTATGCCGCACGCCCCTGGGAGGCTTGCGAGGGGGTGGTCCGATGAGGCGACGTCCTGAAACTCACATCAGGGCTGTCGCTCTGGCGAGCACTCGCCTCAATCGCTGCCAAGCGTTGCTGACGCGGTCGGCTTGAGTGGCTAAAAGCACGGTGAAGACACACCTTTTGCACGTCTTCGAGAGGACGGGCTACAGCCGCCAGGTCGACCACGTGAAGCTCGCAGCATCACTTCGGCTTGATTGGCGGTCGCGTTGATCGGCGCTGTCATCCCGCCTTCTGGCAGCAGCGTGGCGCTACTGGAACCGTGCCTTCCGCAGCGTTTCGGCAGGCGTCTCACCGAAGCGGCTGCGATATTGCCCGGCAAACCGGCCCAGATGAGCTATCCCGCACTCGCCGGCAATGGGTGGCCTGGACACCGCACGGACAGGCCCAATCATGGTCTGTAGAGAATTCGATTGGCGCTGGCACTGCGATTCTATGTGTCCGGCCGCATTGGCAACGACGATTTGCACGAGGTTGATTGGCGGATCGGGAGAGCGGGCTAGTACCCGGCCGTCTTGTCGACAACGTTGATGAGCGGCTCCCCGGCAACGAACCGGCGGAGGTTTTCCAGAAAGATCGCGTCGCCGCGCTGGAATGTCTCCGGCGCGGTCGCTCCGATGTGCGGCGTCACGATCACGTTCGGCATCGACCAGAAGGGGCTGTCCGGCGGCAACGGTTCAACGGCGTGGGCGTCCAGCCCGGCACCGGCAATCCAGCCCTCCGTAAGCGCTCGGGCGAGGGCTCCTGCGTCAGCGATGGCACCACGCGAAATGCAAACGTAGAAGGCGGTGGGCTTCATTGCGCGGAACTCGGCTTCGCCGAGCATGCCGTGCGTCGCCTCGGTGAGCGCCGCGGTGACGACGACGTAGTCGCATTCGGCGAGGAAGTCGTGCAGCGCGTCCTGCGTATAGACGCGATCGAAATGCTCGGCCGGCTCGTTGCGGCGACGCAGACCAAGCACCCGCATGTGGAAGGCTCTGGCCTTCAGCGCGAGGTCGCTGCCGGAATGGCCGACGCCGATGATGCCGCACGTCCGGCCGTTGAGCTCGCCATGGTGGAATTTGTCCCAGTGGCTCTCCATCTGGGCGGCCAACAGCCGACGGGCTTTGCGGTTGAGCATCAGCATGAGCATCATCGCGTGCTCGGCAAGCGGGATTGCGCCGTTGCCCTTGCACGACGTCACCAGCACCGGGCTTGCCCGGATGCCATCGTGCATGAGATCGTTGGGGCCAGCCGTCCAGCTCTGCAACCATTTCAGCCGCTTGGCGCGTTGAAACACGTGTGGCGCGACGCGCGCCGCGGCCACCACGTCCGCGTCTTCGATAACGCCGTCGAGTTCGTCCGGGTCGACGAGGCGCACCCGCGCATCCGGCACGATCGCCCTCGCCTCGTCGGCGATACCGTCATGACGCAACCCGGCGATCGAATGTCGCACGATGACGATGTTCAGCGGTTCCGACAAAACCACGCTCCTTCCCGATGGGCAGCGGGCCGCACCGAGATACGAATGCCGCCCTAGACGATTGCACCTAAAATCCAACCTTGTCGCCGCCCTTGAGATGGAGCGCGGCGCGCGCTTCAGCCGGCGTCGCGGCCTCGAAGCCCAGTTCCTCGACGATGCGGCGGATCTTCGCGACCTGCTGCCCGTTACCGGTCGCCATTTCGCCGGGACCGATGTAGAGCGAATCCTCCAGGCCGACGCGCACGTTGCCTCCCATCATCGCCGCCTGGGTAGCGAACGGCATCTGGTGCCGGCCGGCGCCGAGCACCGACCAGAGATAAGCGTCGCCGAACAGCCGGTCGGCGGTCTCTTTCATGAACATCAGGTTGCGGATGTCGGCACCGATGCCGCCGAGGATGCCGAAGATGATCTGTACGAAGAACGGCGGCTCGACCACCTTGCGATCGACAAAATGAGCGAGGTTGTAGAGGTGGCCGACGTCGTAGCACTCGTGCTCGAAGCGCACGCCGTGCCCCTTGCCCAGCGCTTCCATGATGCGGGCGATATCGCGGAACGTATTGCGGAAGATGTAATCGTCGGTGTTGGCGAGATAGGGATGTTCCCAGTCGAACTTCCAGTTCGGATAGCGGGCGGCGAGCTGGAACAGGCCGAAATTCATTGAACCCATGTTGAGCGAACACATTTCCGGCCTGAGCATGAGCGGCCCCTTCAGTCGCTCCTCGACGCTCATGCCGAGCCCGCCGCCGGTGGTGATGTTGACTACCGCGTCGCACGATTGCTTGATCCGCGGCAGGAAGCCCATGTAGGCCTCGGGCGCGGCGATCGGCTGGCCGGTTTGCGGATCGCGCGCATGGAGATGCAGGATCGCAGCACCCGCCTCCGCCGCCTCGATTGCCTCGCGGGCTATGTCCTCCGGCCGATAGGGCAGCACATCCGACATGGTCGGGGTGTGTATCGCCCCCGTCACCGCGCAGGAAATGATCACCTTCTGCCGTTCTCTGGCCATGTATTCCCGATCCTGAAGACGAAAGCCGGCCAATTGAGGCCACGCGGCCGCGCATGCCAAGCCAGCCCGGCGCAATTTTCAACCTGAGAAATGCGCGCTGCCCGCACCGGACGATCAGCTCCACAGGAAGGTTTTCGGCAAGCGAAAATTCAATTCTGACTCGCGTTCTTCCCGCCCGCGTCGCGCTAGAGCGACGTCAGCAACCCATACGGAGAGACGACAGTGAGGATCGCGCCGGACCGTTTGGCCTTGACCCATGAGCTTCACGCCTTGTGCGTGGACTACTGGCACGACGTCGATACCAACTGGGGGCGGAACGCGCCCGACTACTATACCGACGACGCGGAATTCATCGGCTCGGCGTCTACCTATTCCGGCAAGGAGAAGATCCGCGCCTTCTACAGATGGCGCGAAGACCGCGGCGCACGCACCGTCGTGCACTCCGTCGTCAATTTCCAGGCATCGTTCGACGGCGTCCCCGACAAGGCCATCTGCCACTGGTTCCTGATGCTCTACGCCGCCGACGGCAAGCCGGTGCTGCCGACCCACCCTCCGATCCAGATCGCCTACATGAGCGACAGGCTAATACGCCGCCAGCAGGGCTGGCTGCTGACGTACAGGAAATTCGACCCCCTGTTCGAGGGCGGCACGCCTCCGACCAATCCCAAGCTCTAGATCAGAGGCCCGGCTCGATTCCCTCCAGTACCTGCCCGAGCGGAGCGTGGCCGAGCAGCGCGTCCTCAATCTGCGCCTGCGTCGCGAACAGCGGCGCCACCACGCGTTCGGCAATTTCGGACTTGGCAATGGCGGTGGTGAAGAAGCTGATCGTCATCAGCGCCTTGACGCATGTCTCGTCGCGCAGGGGCACCGCCAGCGTGGTCGTGCGATAGGGCTTCGTGCGCGGATCACGTACCGCGTATCCGTCCCGTCGCACCCGCTCAAGCAGGGCACGGAACCGCCGCTCCTCCAGAGCGTCGAACTTCCGGCCCGCGTCGGCGCGCAGCCGCCCGATCAGGCGTTCGCGCTCGCCCTCCGCACAGAACGCCAGGTACGCCCGGCCCATCGCCGTCGTCTGCAGGTCGGGCCTCAGCCCGAGGACCGTGTTGGTGTGCGCCCACGGGCTGATGGCGCCGGTCCAGAATTGCAGCGCGATCGCATCGCCGTCGAGCACGCCGATGCCGATCGGCCATTTGAGATGCCGCGTCAGATCCACCGCAAACGGCCGCGCGACCTCGATGACCTCGGAGATGCCCTCGTAGCCGGAGTGAAGCTCGTGGACGCGGTGCGTAACGCGGTAGCCGCCGCACATGTTGTCGCGGGCGACGTAGCCTTCCTCCATCAGCGTCTCGAGCATCCGCACGATGGTGGACTTCGGAAACCCGGTCTCGTTGTAGATGCCGTCCACCGAGGCGATGCGCAGCCTGTTGACGACCCTCAGCACCTTGAGCGCGCGGCGAACCGACTCGACCGGTGGATAGGAGCGCTGGTTTGGGTCCGTCTGGCCGGTACGCGAATTGGTGCGACAGCGGTGGCCGGCGAGGGCCTTGACCTCACGACGATCGAGGTCCGGTTCCGCGCCGACCGTGCGCGCACCTTCACGCCGTGCCACCAGCGCTTCGCTGCTGACGTGCATCGTTTCCCTCCCGCCTGCCGAGCCGGTCCGGTCCTGTGACGTCCGCCGGGCGCTTTGCTCGCTGGTCAGCCGGTCTCGCCGGCCGCGAAACCCGAACTCCTGACGCAATAGTAGGGCCGCCTCGGTTGCCCGAGCAACACATCCCGGCGAATTTCATTCCACGAAATACGAACCAAAAGCGATGGGAAATCAATAACCTCGCACCCAGTATCGCAGCAGTTTCTTGGCCTGCGCGCGGGCGACGTACCTATGCGAATTGCCGGGAACGCGGCGGTCAATCGTCCGATCTAGCGGCAGACCGATCTTCGTAACGGGAGAACGAGAGTGAGCGACAAATCTCCGCGCCTCGCCAGCAAGGCCGAGTTCCACAAGATGAAGCCGCAGCTGACCGACACCCGATCGAGGACCTGGGTCACCCGCGGCGGCAACTTCGCCGTGGCTGTCTCCGAAGTCGAGCCGGGCGCCATCCTTGAGCGCGCCGACAACCCGGAAGAGTACATGGTCATCCTGCCGCCGGATGGCGTGTCGGCGACGATTGAAGCAGGCGGCGAAACCATCACCGCCGGTCCCGAACTCGCTGACTATCGTGCCGCCTGGCAAGAGCCGCATCACCGCAACGTCGCGGGGCACGATCGCCCGCATCTTCTCCAGGGCCTCCACCGACATCATGGACAGGGCTTGGAACGGCCAGGTCTACGCCAACGGCGCGCCGGAACTCGCCCCGCCCGACCTCTGGCCGATGCCGACGGGCGGCTACAAGCTGCGGCACTACCCGCTCGCCCAGTACTCCGATCCCGACGGTGAGCGCATCCAGCCACGGCTCTTCCGTTCGACCAACATGATGGTCAACATCTTCGTCCACTACAAAACGCGGCGCGAAACCGACAAGCTGAGCCCCCACTGGCACGACGATTTCGAGCAGGCCTCCCTGACCCTGAACGGCCGCTGGATCCACCACCTGCGCTACCCGTGGGGCCCGAACCTGAAGACCTGGATCCCCGACGATCACAGCGAGATGGAAACACCCTCGGTGATCGTCATTCCGGCGCCGGTCGTCCACACCAGCCGCGACGTCGGCGACGGCGAATCCTCGCTCTACGACATATTCTGCCCGCCGCGGCTCGACTTCGCCCGCAAGAAGGGTTTCGTCATCAACGAGGCGGAGTACCCCCTGCCGCAGACGGACGACGCCACGGTCAAGACCGGCGGCGAATTGCTGGCCTGGCAGAAGCCCGGCTGATCGCCATTTCGATCCGTCGCCCGCTCCTCAATCGAGGAGCGGTCCGGCGAAATCCTTGAGCGCCTGCTTCGCCGCCGTGCGCAGGAACCCGTGATCGCTGGAGATCAGGAAAGCGCTCGCGCCGAGCTTCGCCATGGCGATCGCGTCGGCGCGGTTGGGCGAGAGCATGATGAGCGGCATGTTCGTCTTGCGGGCGGCCGCCATGATCGGTTCGACCAGCTTGTGCGTTTCGGGCGATGTCTGCGACGGCGCGTCGATGGCCGCCGACAAGTCGCCACGACCGATGAAAAACGCATCGATGCCCTCGACCGCCGCGATCGCGTCGATTTCGTCGATCGCCGCGACGTCCTCGATCATGGCAACGCAGGTGGCCTGGCTGTCCTGTGCCGCCTTGTGCTCCTTCATCGCGATCTCGCCGAAGCCCCCGGCGCGCGTCGTGTTGGCGAAGCCGCGCCTGCCGCCCCGGTAGCGGCACGCCGCGGCGATGCTGCGCGCCTTTTCGGCGCTGTCGACATGCGGCACCAGCACGCCCATGGCGCCACCGTCCAGCACCGACAGAATATTCGCATCGGTCGGGTCGCCGACGCGCACGATTGCGGCAATGTTGGCCGCACGGGCGGCAAGCGTCAGCAGGTCGATGGAAGTGCGATCGAAGGCCGCGTGCTCCTGATCGATGACGATGAAATCGAAGCCCAGCGCTCCGAGAATTTCCGTCGGGTGCGAGGTGGGGCTCTTGATAAACGTGCCGAGCAGATGCTCGCGCGCGGTCAATCTGCGGCGGAACTCGGTGTAGTGCGGCCGTCCTGGCATTGGTGATCTCTGTCCGAGGGTGTTTGGGCGGGCATTTTCAGCCAACGCCAGGCTGGCCCAACCTTCCAAATCGCCGCGTTTCGAGCCACGAAACAGGCCTGTGGCCGCACTCCGCGCCGGCGCCTTGCCACCGCCACGCGCACCAGGACATATGGCTGAACAATCGATGGGCCGGTCTGTTTCGCATACCGAAAATTCGCTTCGCCGACTGTCCGCCGGCGAGGGCTAAACCCCACAATGCCGTCCCTTCGAACGCTTCGCCCGAGCTTCACGCCCGAGACCCCATGACCAATCGCTTCGAGCCCGCCCGCCCGGCCCGCGACGCCGAGCACAGCATCGTCTACCGCAACGACGCCGAGTTCGCCGGCTGGCCGTTCATCAGCGGCCTTTGGGAGACCGGGAGCGGCGACTATGTCGTCGCCTTCAAGAAGAAGCCGGCCGCCTACACCTCGCCCGCCGACGTCCACCACGACGAAATCGCCAAGGTCGGACCGAAGATGGTGACCATCCGCTCCCGCGACCGCGGCAAGAGCTGGGACCCTGCCTCGATGCAGGTCCTCTTCGATTTCGGCGCGCCTCCCGACACCGTCTTCGGCGACGGCCCACAGGACTACGCCGACGAGGCGCCGCTCGATTTTTCCAGCCGGGACGTGCTGGTAGCATCCGGCTCGACGCCGGACTATTTCCGCCCCAACAGCCAGGCGTGGATCCGCGTCTCCACCGACGGCGGATTGAACTGGCGGAAGCCGATCCTGGCACCGAACGTCGGCCTCGCCTCGCTGTCCGGACAAAGCTCGTCGCTCGTCCGGGCCGACGGCCTCAGCATCATTTTCCTGACGGCAGTCAGCAGCGACGGCTGGCAGCGCCGGCCGGTGGTGTACGGGAGCGTCGACCGCGGCCGGTTCTGGACGTTCATTTCGTTCATGACGTCGATCATCGACGACGGCGCTGCCGAGAACGACCACTCGCTCGGCCTGCGCTTCAGCGCCCATCGCTATTTCTACCCCCGCGGCATCGCCCTGCCCGACGGCCGGCTGATCGCCTCGATGCGTTCCCAACGCGACCCGACCAGCATTCTGTGGACTGAGATGTTCGAGAGCGAGGACGGCGGCCGCACCTGGCGCTTTATCTCACGCGTCAACGATTGGGGTGCCCCCGGCGACATCGTGCGTCTGCGCGACGGCCGTATCGCCTGCGTTTACGGCTACCGCCTGCCACCGTTTGGCATCCGCGCCCGCTTCAGCGAAGACGACGGCCGCGCTTGGGGCCCGGAGTTGATCCTGCGCGACGACGGCGGCAGCTGGGACCTCGGCTATCCGCGCGTGATCGAGCGTCCCGATGGGCGCATCGTCGCAATCTATTACATGAACCTGAAGGATGACCCGATCCAGATGAACGGCGGCGTTCGCCACATCGCCCAGACCGTCTTTACGCCCGAATAGTCTCTGTCACCTTCACCTTGCCGCCGCCAACCGGCGGGCTACCGTCCTCGTCCGCCGCTGCGCCCGTGCCGAGCGCCGCGACGCTCCGCTCGATCAGCCGCGCGGTCTCCAGAAGCGGGTCAACCAACTGCCGCCTCAACTCGCGGGGTGGCACCGCCGAGCGGAAATAGGTGATACCCACGGTTGCCAGAACGCGATCGCCCGACATGATCGGCGCTGCGATCGTTGATGAGGACTTCGGCTCGACCAGAGGCAAGCGTTCGGCAAAACCACGCCGGCGTACGACCCGTACGATCTCCGCCACCGCAACCTCGATGTCGGTGGGGTGATCCTCGGGATTGTCCGATTGGTGCAGCAACTGGATCAGAATTTCGCGCTCGACCCGGGGACAGAACCCGATATAGGCCCGCCCCAGCGCGCGCGAGATGAGACTGAGCCGCATGTTGATGGTCGAATGGAACGGCGAAATCGGACTGTCCGGGATGGTGCTGAAGCGAACCACCACCGAGGCGGCGTCAAGCACCGCGATCGACACCGGCCACTTGAGCCGGCGCGTCAGATCGAGCGCGAAGGCGCGGCCGGCCTCCACCACCAGCGGCGCCCCATGAAAGCCGATGCTGAGCGTCTGGACCAGCGACGTGACGCGGTAGCCGCCGAGCCGCTTGTCTGCCTCCACGAAACCCTGATGAACCAGTGTCTCCAGCAGCCGTACGATCGTCGGCTTGGGCAGCTTGGTCGCCAGATGAAGCTGATTGACGGTGGTCACCCGCCGCGTGTTGAGATCCTCAAGGATCGTGAGCGCGCGGACCACGGACTGCACCGGAGGGAACGAAGGCATGCTTGTGCGCTTTCGGGCACATCGGCGCCGGTTCAATCCCGGCTGCCCGACAGCCGGTTCGGCGGACTATGGGCCCCACCGGTCGGCACCACAAGCGCCTCGTCACCACCGACAACGAGCACGACCTTGCCGATCTGCCGATTCTCATCGAGCACCGCCTGCGCTTCCCCGGCCTTTTCCAGCGGAAACCGCGCGTGGATCGGCATGGTCATGCTGCCGTCGCCGAGCCGCGGCCACACCTCGGCGCTGAGTTCCGTCGCGATTCGCCCCTTGTAGGCCGGAGGCCGCGGCCGGATGGTCGAGCCGGTGAGCGTCAGCCGCCGGCGCACGATCTGACGCAGGTTGACGTCGGCGTGCGGGCCGAGGTGGGTGGCTATCAGGACGAGACGGCCATCGTCGGCAAGGAGATCGAGTTCGCGCGCCGTGTAGGGGCCTGCCTGCGCGTCTACGATCAGGTCCACCCCGCGACCCCGGTTGAGGGCCCGCACCTCTTCGTCCCACGGACCCCGATAGTCCACCGCGCCGTTGGCGCCAAGCTTCAGACAAACGTCACGCTTCTCGGCGGTGCCTGCGCTGGCGAACACCGTGGCATTGCGGAGTTGCCGCGCGATCTGAATGGCGGCGATGCCGACCCCGCTGGTACCCCCCTGGAAGAACATCGTCTCGCCATTGGCGAGCCGGCCGAGCCAGATGATGTTGTTCCACGCGGTGAAGAAGACCTCCGGCAGCGCCGCTGCCTCCACGAAGTTGAAGCCACTCGGCAGCGGGAGGCATTGCAGCGCCGGCGCCGCGCAATACTCCGCATAGCCACCGCCGGTCACCAGCGCACACACCGCGTCGCCCGGCCGCGGCCACGCAACACCGGGCGCCGCCGTCTCCACGACGCCCGCAATGTCGAGACCGGGAATGTCCGAGGCTCCGGGCGGCGGCGGATAGAGGCCACGTCTCTGCTGCACATCCGGCCGGTTGACACCCGCGGCGAGCACGCGAACGAGGACCTCGCCCTCGCCTGCGACCGGCTCCGGCCGCTCCGCCAGGCTGAGCACCTCGGGCCCGCCCTCTCCCGTGATCTCGATAACGTGCATGGCCCCGGATTTCGCCGCATCCCCCGGCGCTGTCAATCAGCGCCGCTCGGAAGCTATCCGACCGTCTTTTGGGCCGAAAGGCGGGCAGCCCCCGCATTTCGCGAACCGAAACTAGGCGCCGTCCGGGCCGAGTTCCTCCGCCGACACGCCGAGTTCCGTGGCAAGGGTTCTCAGCGAATCGGCCGTCGCCGCAGCGAGGCGGACGACCCCCGCGCTGGCGCGCTCGGCCTCCCATTTGCGCTCGCCGGGAACGTAGATGCGCTCCACCCCCGGCGCCCGGCGCGAATTCCGCACCCGGTCGGCCGCCGTCGTCGCCTCAGCCGCGAAATCGCCCACGTCGCGAAAGTGGGCGACATCGATAGCCATGAAGAGGTGCGACGAGTTCGTCGGCTTTGTCAGGTCGTCCCGCATACCGGCGACGGTCGGTCCCCATCCGCCCGATGACAACAGGCCGGCGAGGAGGTCGATGACGAGCGCGAGACCAAAGCCCTTCGGCCCGCCGGTCGGCAGCATCATACCCTTCAGCGCCATCGTTGCATCGGTCGTCGGCGATCCGTCGGGACCGACCGCCCAGTTGGGCGGGATCGGCTCGCCCGTCCGCGCGTACATGCGCAATCGCCCGACGGAGCCTTCCGCCGTCGCCATGTCGAGCACGATCGCCGGCTCGCGGTCGGTCGGGATCGCAATCGCAAGCGGATTGGTGCCGACCAGCGGCTCCGCACCACCCGGCGCCGGCATCACCGCACGCGAATTGCACATCGCCATGCCGACGCAACCCGCTCGCGCCGCGGCGAGCGCATAACGCCCGGCAGGGCCGAAATGGAACGCGCGCCGCACCGCGACCGTAGCGGTGCCATAACGGCGGGCACGCTCCACCGCGAGCGCCATCGCCTGGGTGGCGACGAGGTGACCCAGCATGTTTGCGCCATCGAGGACGACGGCAGCTTCGCGGTCGACGACGATCTTCGCCTCCTCGGCGGCGGTCACCGAGCCGGCCTTCAGCCGGGCGAGATAAGCCTCGCTCTGCATGACGCCGTGTGAGGGGAGCCCCTGCAGGTCTGCCTCCACCAGTGCCGAAGCGATCATGGCGGCCGCACGCTCGGAGAGACCGGCCGCACGGTAGAGCCGTGCCATGAACCGCTCCAGCCGCGCGGCTTCGATAGTGACCGGCTCCGACGCCATCCCCGCCTCATCCGTGATCGGTGGAACGGTTTCACGCCCCCCGCGCGCTTTCGTCCAGCCGGCGCGGTTTTTCATTTCACGCACTGAAACCGCCACCAGTCTATATAGTCCGACCCGGACCGATGATGGGTAGAATTCCTTTCGAAGAGCCCCCTTGGGAAGGGACGACCGTGGCCGTCACGTACCAGTTGATGAAGGAGACGACCAAACAGCTCTACGAGTGGTCGCTGAAGAAGATTCCCGAGGACAGCAAGGTGGCGCTCGCCGCCGCCTGCGAAAACGAAACGCTGGAGTCGGCGCGCAAGACCATCCGCTTTATGCTGGCGAGCGCCCGGCGCGCCGAAGAAAACGACACTTTCCTCTGCTCCGACTCCGGCATTCCCGTTTATTTCGTCAGGATCGGCACCGGCGTCCAGTTCGACGGCGACATCAAGCAGGCGATTTCCGACGGGTTCGACGAACTGGTCGAGACCATAGAGCCGCCGATCCTGAAGTTCGTCACCGATCCGCTGACCGGCAAGCGCGGCTACAAGGGCAAGGACATCCCCATGGTGTCCTGGGACATGGTCTCGGGCGCCGACTACATCGAAATCGTCTGCTCGCCGAAAGCGCTGGGCTCCGGCCGCTGGGCGGCGCTGGAAATCTTCTCCTACCCGACCCTCGACAAGATCGAATCCTACATCATGGACGTCGTTCTGAAGGCCGGCTCACAGCACTGCCCCCCGGTCGTCATCGGCGTCGGCATCGGCGGCAGCTTCGATCACGCCGCCCACATGGCCAAGGAACAGACGCTGCGTCCCTTCGGCACCGTCAATCCGGTTCCGGTGCTGGCCGAGATGGAGGAGCGCCTCCTGAAGGCGGTGAACGCCACCGGCTTCGGGCCGATGGGCACCGGCGGCGTCACCACCGCGCTCGGCGTCCACATCGACTACGCTTGCGGCCACGGTTTCACCCCGGTCGCCGTCGCCTTCAACTGCTGGATCAACCGGCGCACGCGCGCCCGCATCTTCAATTCCGGCGAGGTGGTGCGCGATGAGTGAAATGCGCTTGCGCGTGCCGCTCGACCGCGCCGACGCCGCGCGCCTGAAGCTCGGCGACATCGTCTTTCTGGACGGCGAGATCGTCACCACCGCGGGCTACCCGACCCACCAGCGCATCATCGAGTGCATCACCTGGGGTACGCCACCGCCGGTGAAGCTCGCCGGCCAGACCCTGTTCCACATGGGCCACCTCAGCCGCGAGCAGGACGGCCGCATAACGCCGGTCTACGTCAATCCAACCACCAGCACCCGTTTCAACGACTTCATGCCGACGATCATTCGTGCTTACCGGCTGACGGCGACCGCCGGCAAGGGCGGCCTCGGCGCCGAAAGCGTCCGCGCCTTGCAGGAAACCGGCGGCGTCTACTTCTCGATGATCGGTGGCATCGCCCCGATCCTCACCGAGGGCGTGCGCGAAGTGCTTGCAACCGGCTGGGATGACCTCATCATGCAGTTCCGCCTCACCCGCTTCCGCGTCGAGAACTTCGGCCCCCTCACGGTTGCGATCGATGCCAACGGCAACAGCCTTTACGACAGCCTGTCGTCCTCCGCCCGCGAACGCCTTCCCGAAATCATGGCCGCCCTCGGCCCGCGGCGAACGGCGACCTGACCCTTGTCCATTTCATACTGCGGAATACAAGCGATCGATGCTGCGGACGCGTTTGGGGCCTCCGCTATAGAAGCGGGCACGCAGCGAGGGAACGCCGATGGCGCCATGGTTGCCCGCCTACGCCGACCGAACAAGGAACGCGCCACAACGCACCGGCACCAGCGCGCGGCGGGCACGCGTGTCCGGCTGATGGCTGCCGGGTCCGCCATCGCGCGTTGCTACAACGCCGAGGATCTGAGGGCCGAGGCAAAACGGCGCCTGCCGAAGTGGATTTTCGAGTTCGTCGACAAAGGCGCCGAGGACGGCCTGGCGATCGCCAACAACGTCGAGGCGTTTCGCCGGCTGAAGCTGCGCACCCGCGCCCTCGTCGACATGTCCGACCGCGATCTCGGTGCCACGCTGTTCGGCGCGCGCTCGGCTCTGCCTCTCGCCATCGCGCCGACCGGGGCGGCGGGCCTTTGCTGGTACGAGGGCGAACTGGCGCTGGCCAAGGCCGCGGCGAAGTTCGGCGTTCCCTTCACCATGGCGATCGGCTCGACCACACCGCTGGAGAAAGTGGCGGCGGAAGCGGGCGGGCGCCTCTGGTTCCAGCTCTACATCTGGGAAAACCCGCAACTTACCGCCGACCTCGTCCGCCGCGTCCACGCGGCCGGGTACGAGGCGCTTGTGGTGACGATCGACGTCGGCCTCGGCACCAACCGCGAGCACAACTACCGCAACGGCTGGGGCAATCCCTTCAAGCCGAGCTACCGCACCGTGCGCGATATCCTGCTCCGCCCGCGCTGGCTCTTCGGCGTGCTGACGCGCTACCTGACGACCACCGGCATGCCGCGCCACGCCAACAATCCGCCCGAGGCGAAAAACATCCACGGTGCGGCCTTGCGCAGCAAGGAAGGCGCGGTGAGCTGGCAGGATTTCAAGCGCCTGCGCGACCTCTGGCCGGGCAAGCTGCTGATCAAGGGCATCCTGCGCGCCGACGACGCCGAGCGCGCGGTGGAGTATGGCGCCGATGGCGTGGTCGTTTCCAACCACGGCGGCCGTGTGCTGGACAGCGCGATCGCGCCGATCGACGCCCTGCCCGCCATCGCCGACGCGGTCGGTACGCGAGTTACCGTCATGCTCGACAGCGGCATCCGGCGCGGCAGCGACATCGTCAAGGCTTGCGCCCTGGGGGCCAAGGCCGTGCTTCTCGGCCGGCCGGCACTCTGGGGAACGGCGGTTGCCGGCGAGGCGGGGGCGGAGCACGCCCTGAAGCTGATCCGCCGGGAATACGAATTGACACTGTCGCACGTCGGCTGCCGCAACGTCGGCGAAATCGGCCCCGACGTGCTTGCACTGTCCTGACGCCGGCGAACGGCCGGCAGGATGAGCATTCTGGGAGGAGACCGGATGCAGGTGAACACGAAGGACGTAGCGGCAGGGCTGCTATTCATATTCATCGGCGGATTTTTCGCGCTGAATTCCGTGATCCACCTGCGCATCGGCAGGGCCCTCAACATGGGGCCGGGCTACTTTCCGCTGATGCTGGGCTTGATCCTCATCGGCTTCGGCATCGCCATCGCGGTCAACGCGTTCGGCAAGCCGGAAGAGCTGATCGGCAAAGTCTCGGTCCGCGGCGTCGTGCTGGTGATCGGTTCGGTCGTCTTCTTTGGCCTCACCGCCCGCAAGCTCGGGCTCGCGCCGTCGCTGGCGGTGGCGACCTTCATGGCGTCGATGTCCACCGACCGCGCCACGTTGATCTCGTCGATTCTGCTGTCGATCGGGCTCGCCATCTTCTGCGTTCTGGTCTTCGTCTACGCCCTCGGCCTGCCCTATCCGGTGATCGGCCCCTGGCTTGGCGGGAGATAGTCAATGGACCTCATCCACCATCTTGCGCTTGGCTTCGGCACCGCGCTCACGCCCGACAACCTGTTCTACTGCTTCGTCGGCGCGCTTCTGGGCACCTTCATCGGCGTACTGCCCGGCATCGGCCCGACGGCGACCATCGCCATGCTGCTGCCGATCACCTACTACCTGACCCCGACCGCCTCCATGATCATGCTCGCCGGCATTTACTACGGCTCGCAGTATGGCGGCTCGACGACGGCGATCCTGATCAACCTGCCGGGCGAGGTGTCATCGTCGGTGACCGCCATCGATGGCTACCAGATGGCCCGCCAGGGGAGGGCCGGCACCGCGCTCGCCATCGCCGCCATCGGCTCTTTTGCAGCCGGCACGTTCGCCACCTTCCTGATCGCGCTCGTCGCGGTACCGTTGACCACCATCGCCCTGCAATTCGGCTCGGCCGAATACTTCACGCTGATCCTGCTCGGCCTGGTGACCTCCACCGCCCTCGCCCACGGCTCCGTGCTGAAGGCGATGGCGATGATCGTGACGGGAATGCTCTTCGGCCTCGTTGGCACCGATGTCGACAGCGGCGCCTTCCGCTTCACCTTCGGCGTGATCCAGCTGACCGACGGCCTCAACACCGTGGCCGTC
Organism: uncultured Alphaproteobacteria bacterium; assembly: GCA_963826055.1. GTDB lineage: Bacteria > Pseudomonadota > Alphaproteobacteria > Rhizobiales > Kaistiaceae > JBBDMC01. The sequence continues at coordinate 305,038 of CAWGVO010000006.1, forward strand.
GCCCTTGGCATATTTGGCATCGCCGAGGTGCTGCGCAATCTCGAGAATATGCCCGAGACTGCCACCGGCACGGCCAAGCTGAGCAGCCTTCTGCCAAGCTGGGAGGACCTCAAGGAGTCGATCGGACCGATCATTCGCGGTTCGCTTCTCGGCTCGTTCCTGGGCACCCTGCCGGGCGGAGGCTCGATCCTCTCCGCCTTTTCGTCCTACACGCTGGAAAAGCGCGTCTCCAGGCACCCGGAGAAATTCGGCCATGGCGCCCTCGCCGGCGTCGCCGGCCCGGAGTCGGCCAACAACGCCGGCGCGCAAACCTCCTTCATCCCGATGCTGACGCTCGGCATCCCCTCGCATCCGCTGATGGCGTTGATGATCGGCGCGCTGATGATCCAGGGTATCACGCCCGGACCCAATGTGGTGATCAACCAACCGGATCTCTTCTGGGGCGTCATCACCTCCATGTGGATCGGCAATGCCATGCTGATCATCCTCAACCTGCCGCTGGTCGGCATCTGGGTATGGATGCTGAAAGTGCCGTACAAGCAGCTCCTGCCCGCGATCGTCATCTTTTCGACGGTCGGCGTGTTTACCGTCAACAACAGCGGCTTCGACGTCTACATGCTCGCCGCCTTCGGCGTCCTTGGCTACATCTTCCACAAAGTGGGCTGCGAGCCAGCGCCGTTCCTCATGGGCTTCGTCCTCGGCGACCTCCTCGAAGAGCACCTGCGCCGCGCCCTCGTCTTCTCCAACGGCGACCCGATGACCTTTATCCAGCATCCGATCAGCGCCACCCTCCTGGCGCTCACCGTCGTGGTGTTGATCATCGTGTCGTTCCCGACGATCGGGCGCAAACGCGACGAAATCTTCGCCGAGGAGGAGGTGGACTGACGGCGTCCTGCCATGGCGTCCACCACCATTACCCGCATCGCCGACCTCCATTGCGATTTCGGCTGGCGAACGCTCTCCTTCCTCAAGGTCGAGACCTCCGGCGGCATCGTCGGCTGGTCCGAGTTTTTCGAGGGTTCCGGCAACCATGGCCTGACCGGCGTCATCCGTGCCCTGGCCGAAGGGTTGATCGGCCGCGACGCCGCCGAGGTGCGGGCCATCGTCAGCGACCTTCACGCCCGCACCATTCAGGCACCGGGTGGCATCAACCAGCACGCCATCGCCGCGATCGGCAACGCCCTGCTCGACGTCGGCGCCAAGGCGCTGGGCGTGCCGGTCCACGCGCTCTTCGGCGGCCCCGTCCGCCGGCGCGTGCCGGTCTACTGGTCACACTGCGCCAGCTACCGGGCGCGCTATGCTGCCCACCTCCAGCGCCCGCCGCCGCGCACTTATGACGACATCGCCGCCATCGGCGCCGAGGTGAAGGCGCGCGGCATCCCGGCGCTGAAGACCACGATCATGCAGCTGACCGACCAGGGCTTCGTGAACTATCGCCCGACCACCACCGCCGGCACGGGCTGGCCTGAACTCAACCTGTCGCCGGCAATCGAGGCGTCCGCCCTCCGCCTGCTGGAGGCGCTGCGCGACGGCGCCGGGCCGGACACCGGCCTGATGCTCGACGCCAACTTCTTCTTCAAGCCGGAAGGGTTCACGCGCCTTGCCCGCGCACTGGAGCCCCTGGGCCTCGTGTGGCTGGAGATAGACACCTACGATGCCGCCGCACTCGCCGCCACCCGTGCGGCGACGCGGACTCCGGTCGCCTCGTTGGAGCACATCTACCGCGCGACGGGATACCGCCCGTACTTCGACGCGCATAGCGTCGACTTGGCCCTCGTCGATCCGATCTGGAACGGCTACCTCGACGCACTCGACATCGCCACACTCGCCGACACATATGCGGTGAATGTCGCTCCCCACAACTACTACGGCAACCTGTCGGATTTCATCAGTCTGAGTTTCGCCGCCGCGATCCCCAACCTCAGGATCATGGAAACGGACCTCGATGCGGTACCATGGCGGAACGAGCTCTACACCCACGCTCCGGAAATCGTGGGCGGCATGATGATCGTGCCCGACCGGCCGGGCTGGGGCACCGATATCAACGAAGCGGCGGTCAGGGCACACGCGCCAAAGCGCTGAAAAACAAGGCCGGGCAAATTGCCCGGCCTCGCCTCAAGTCGCCGCTGTGCTTTGCCAGCCGCCTATTTTGTGATCTCCAGGTCGGTGTTCTTGACGAACTCCGCGACCTTTTCCTGCTCGTCCTTGATCGCCTGGACGAACTGGTCGGGCGTGACCGGCGCCGGCGTCGCACCGGACTTTGCCACCAGCGCCGCGAAACTAGGATCCTTCAGCGCGTCGATGATGGCGGCACTCATCTTCATCTTCAGCTCGTCCGGCAGGTTCGGCGGGCCGAAGACGCCCCACCAGATCTGCGCCGTCTGCATCCCGTCGACGCCCGCTTCCTTCATCGTCGGCGCGGGCGGCGAACCCGGCGGATAGTTGTCGTCGCTGTAGGCGAGAAGCTTGAGCTGGCCACCCTGGATCTGGCCGAGCGTGCTCGCCACGGTCGTGATCATCAGTTGCAGCCGCCCCGCGACGAGGTCGGTCTGGGCGTCGGCCGAGCTCTTGTAGTTAACGCCCTTGATGTGCAGGCCGGTGAGTGTATTGAACAGTTCGGTGTGCTGGTGCTGCGTCGTGCCCGTGCCGGCGTGGCCATAGAAGGTCGTGTCGGGGTTCTTCCGGGCGTAGTCGATGAACTCCTGCACGTTGCTCACCGGCAGCGCCGCCGGAACCACCATGGCCGTCGGCGAGCGTGCCAACAGGCCAATTGGCGTCACGTCTGTAAGCGGATCCATGTCGACTTTCAGCACCGGCTTGAATCCGACGATGCCGTTCGGGATCTCAAGCCACGTGTAACCGTCCGGCGCCGATTGCGAAACCGAAAGCGCTCCGGTGAACCCGCCCGCACCCGCCCGATTCTCAACGACAAAAGGCTGACCGAGATTCTTGGAAAGGATATCGGCGAGCGCGCGAGTGAAAGTGTCATTGCTGGCACCTGGCCCGTAGGGCACGACGAGCGTGACCGGACGGGTTGGCCAGTCGACCGCCTGCGCGCTCCCCGCGAAGCCGGTCGCTGCGATGCCGGCCGCCAGAGCAGCCGACCAAAGGTCACGACGCGTGAGGCGCACCTTCTTGTCCGTCATGGTTTCCTCCCTGAAACGAATGGCGATGCGTATTTCTGTAGCGCGCGGCCCGCGGCGGCATTAGTGAACCGGCTGTATTTCGCTTCGCGAAATCTCGGCGTTTGCATACCGAGCGCGCTCGGCCGGCATATGGCGCCGCCTCGTGGTCCGTGCGAGCATCGTGGCGCGATGCCTCCGCTGACCCAGCCACCCGACCCCAATCCGCGCCGCCCGACGCTGAAATGCCCGCCAGGCGCCATCGACTGCCACGTCCACCTTTTCGGCCCGGCGACGAAATACCCGTTCAATCCGGGCGCGCGTTATGTCTCCGTCGACCAGCTCCCTGAGACCCAGATCGCGCTCCAGGACGTGCTTGGCGTGAGCAGGGCGGTGGCGGTGAGCGGCGGCGGCTACGGCCGCAACTACCGTCACCTCGCCGACGTCCTTGCCGAACACAGCGACCGCTTCCTCGGCGTCGCCCTGCTGCCGCCGGGCGTCACGCGCGACGAGATCGCGATGCTCGACCGGCTGGGCGTGCGGGCCACGCGCTTCGTCAATGCCAGCCACGGCAGCGTGCTGCCTCCGCTCGATCCGGCCGTCGCCGCACTCGTCGCCGATTTCGGCTGGCACATCGAATACTACTGCCAGGACGACGAGATCCTGGAGGTTGGGCCGAAGCTGCTGTCGCTGCCGAACCACGCGATCGTGTTCGACCATTTCGGCCACATTGCAGCCGCTGGCGGAACCGGCCAGCCGGCGTTCCAGGCGTTGCTCAGGCTGCTCGACACCGGCCGCGTGTGGGTGAAGCTCTCCGGACCGATGCGTGTGACACAGGAGGAACCGCCCTACCCCAGCGTCACGCCGCTGGCGCGCGCGCTGGTCGCCCACGCCCCGGAGCGACTGGTCTGGGGATCGGACTGGCCGCATGTCAGCATGAACGGCCGCACCATGCCCAACGACGGCGACCTCTTCGACCTGCTCGGCGAGTGGGTGCTTGACGAGGCGGCGCGCACGCGCATCCTCGTCGACAATTCGCGGTCGCTCTACCGCGCCTGACCCATTGAACTAGCGGACGATGGATGCCGTGTTGCGGCGGATGAGATCGAAGTCGATCTCGGCGCCGAGGCCCGGCCCCTCACCCGGCAGGGTCATCATTCCGTCGGCATCGATATCGAGGTCGCGCACAAGGCCGTATTTTTGCGCGCCGTGCGGCAACAGCACCTCGAACCAGTCGCAGTTCGCGATCGCCAGAGCGACGTGGACATTGGCCACGTTGTTGAGCGAGTTGCCGCCGTGGTGAAGCTCGAACTTCATGCCGAATCCCTCGGCGAGATGGGCGCCCTTGAGGCAGGCCGTGATACCGCCCTTCACCGCCACATCGCCGCGCAGCGCGTCGGTCGCCCGCGCCGTGATCCACTGCGCGTAGCCGTGGAAGCCGCCGTGACTGTATTCGGTCGCCATCACCGCCACGTCGAGCGCAGCGCAAAGCTTGGTGTAGTTGTACATGTCGTCGATTGGCAGCGGGTCCTCGAACCAGAGGTAGCCGAGCCGCTCCAGCACCCGGCCGATTCGCACCGCATCCGCGAAGTCGTAAATCATCGACGGGTCGAACATCAGCGGAAAGTCGTCGCCGACCGCCGCCCGCACCCGCTCCAGCATTTTCACATGCTGCGCCCGGTCGTGCGGCGGATGCATCTTGTACCCGCGATAGCCGGACGCCTTCACCTCGTTCGCCTGCTCGACGTAAGCCTCCACCGACTGCAGCGTCGATGAGCTGGCATAGGCCGGGACTTTCGACCGCGCCGTGCCGATCAGCCGATGGACCGGAAGCCCGGCAACCTTGCCGGCGATGTCCCAAAGGGCGACGTCGACGGCCCCGATCGTGCGCATCATCACCGCCCGGGCGCGCGAAATCATCGACCGGAAGAGTTCCTCACGGTCGAGCGGATCCTTGCCGATGAGCAGCGGCTTCAGCACGTCCACCAGGCCGCGGAGGTCGATGTCCACCGGCCGGAAGGACGAGCCGAGAAAGGCATGGCCGTCGACCCCGCCATCGGTGTGGATGGTGACCAGGCCGAGATGGGCCTCGCCGCCGGCCGGAGTGCTCTGTCGTGTGTAGGTGACCGGCGCGAGGCCGGCCCACTTGAAGACAGTGACAGAGACGTCGACGATCTTGAGCCGGTCGCGGACCATGGCGCCCCCCTTCAGTCCGCGAATTCGTACAGGACCGCAGGGTTGGTCACCAGCAGGCGCTCGCGCTCCCCTTCCTCCGGCGCGTAGAGCGGCACCATGTCGACCAGCTCCACGTCATCTGGCGGGACCTTCAGGTTGGGGTGCGGATAGTCCGTGCCCCAGAGCACCCGGTCGGGCCGTGCAGCAATCAACTCGCGGGCAAAAGGCACCACGTCACGATAAGGTGCCGGCTGCATCCGCTCCGGGCAGGAAATCTTGATCCACGCGCCGTCCAGCTTCATCAGCTCCAGAATCACCAGGAAATCCGGCTGGTCGACGCCCTTGTTCACGTCGCAGCGGCCCAGGTGGTCGATGACGAAAGGCACCGGCAGCGCGCGGATAAAGGGCGCCAGCGCCGGCGCATCGACACCGTCGATCTGCATCACCAGGTGCCACCCCATGTCCTTGACCCGGTCGACCGAGCGCTTGACCAGGTCCATGTCGCGGAAGCTGCCGAGGTTCCGGTTGAAATTGAAACGGATGCCCCGCATGCCCGCGTCGTGCATCTCGGCAAGCTCGCGGTCGGGCGTGTCGTCGTCAATCATCGCCACGCCGCGATAGCGCGCCGGATCGGCCCGCATCGCCTCCAGCACCGGACGGTTGTCGGACCCGTGGATGCTGGCCTGCACGATCACCGCGCGGTCGATGCCGAGCTTGGCGTGGAGCGCGGCCAGCACTTCCTTCGGCGCATCCGACGGTGGCGTGTACGCCCGCGTCGTCACATACGGATAGCGGTCCGACGGCCCGAAGACATGGCAATGGGCATCGCAGGTCTTGGCGGGCAACCTGAACATCGTTTGGCGCGCACGGACGATCGGAACCGCGAGCGTATTGATCTGCCTGTAGTCTGGTCATCGGGTCACGCAGAAACTTTCGCTCCGCGAAATCGACGAACGGAGCCGTATCCGGTAGGCGTTCCGCCTGTCGAAACGCCGCGATAGCTTTCGGATGCGAGGCATCGTGCGCGGTAGCGTCGGCCTTTCGGATATTGTGCGGCCCGCACAACTGAAAAGCGGCGATGACGAACATCCTCAGAAGCGACTTTCACGTCAGAACGCGAGACGGCGTGAACATCGCGATCCGCGAGGTGCGGTCGGACGGACCGGCGGACCGCGTTCCGATAGTGCTGATCCACGGCACCAGAATTCCGGGCATCAGCGAGTTCGACCTGCCCGTCGCGAACGGCTCGCTCGCGGCCGACCTCGCGGCGAATGGGCACGTCTGTTACATCATGGATGCCCGCGGCTACGGCCGGTCTGACCGTCCGCCGGAAATGGACGAGCCGCCGGTGCCTTGTGCCCGCTCGCTGTCGCGCAGCGTCGAGATCGTCCGGGACGTCGAGGCCGCCGTCGATCAACTCCGCCAGGCGACCGGAAAAGCCAAGGTCGGACTGCTTGGCTGGGGCGTCGGAGGGACCATTGCCGGGATGTTCGCCTCCCTCTCGCCGGAGAAGGTCAGCCACATCGTCGGCTACAACATGGTCTATGGCGGCGCCGGTGGCAGCACCAGGCTCAGGATTGGGTCGATCTGGGACGATCCGGAGCATCCGGGGCGATTCAACAAGAAGGACTTCGGCAACTACTCCTGGAACGGTCTTGAGTTCCTCGACCGGCACTGGAACGAAATGATTCCGGTCGACGACAAGGACAGCTGGCGCGACCCCGCCATGTTCGCGGCATTTCGACAGGCGCTGATAGACGGCGACCCCAGGAGCACGACGCACGATCCACCGAAGTACCGCAGTCCGAACGGGATGCTCGAGGACCTCTACACAATGGGCTGCCGGGGCGAGACGCTGTTCAGCGCAACCAACATCTACTGCAAGGTGATGATCGCGCGGGGCGAGCTGGATACCCTCTCCCTCGTGCCCGACATCGAAGCCTACATGGACGATCTGGTGAACGCGGAGGAAGTGGTCTTCTGGAACCATCCCGGCGGGACCCACTACATCCTGCTCGATCGGCCGGAGCATGGCCGCACGGCCCTTCTGGAGAGGCTGGACCGGTTCTTGCGCTAGGCTGGATTGAGGCCGAGCAGCCAGAGGCGGTGGCGGCAGCCGAGAAGCTCCTCGTCATGCTGGGCGCCCGGTTGGGCGAAGGACCGCGGCTCGCAGGTGACGATTTCACCTCCGCGAATCCGCCGCTTATCTGCTCTACCGCATCGGATAGTCGTCGGCGTTGAGCACCCAGCCGGCCTTCTGCGAGAAGTCGACGCGCGGTGGACAGAAAATGTCCACGAGCTGGTTGACGTCGTGGCCGACTGCTTCCGATGTGTGGATGGACGGTGGCGGAATGACCGCGATCGACGGGCTGGCGCACAATTCGTGATCGTCGGCGCGCCAGAAATTCTTGTTCACCGTCCATGGCCAGCGCAGATGGTGGATAAACTCCCCCTCCAGCGCCAGCGAGCACTGCTCGAAATCGTCGTGATGATGGGGTGAGAGTTTGGAGGGGTCGCGCGGGCCAAGACGAACGTCGAGAAAATTGACCATGAAGGTCGTGCAGCGCCAGATACGGCCGAAGCGGCCTTGCTCCGAGGCAACATCGAGGCTGTAGACGCGCAGCCGAAAGCCGCCCCTCGGCTCTGGCCAGGGAACCGCCGGTGCGACATGGGGCTTTGGCGTGGCGTAGGCGGCAGCATTGCTGCATTTGGCTACGAGATCGGCAGCCCGGGTGGTGAACATGCGCACAATCCGGCCGGGCGCGATCACGCGCAGGCTTGAGTTTCCCGGCGGCACGAACGCGAGCGAGCCGCCCTTCACGCGCTCGGCGCCATCCTTGGTGGTTATCTCGACCTCGGTCTGCCCGTCGGGGATCAGCACCACATATTCGTCAGGCTGCACGTCGCGCGCGAAGACAGCACCTTCGGTCGGTTCGGTGAATGCAATAACGAAGTTCTGCCCGCGCCCGTACCAGGTCTTCCCGGCGGGGCCGTCTTCCTGAGGCGGCTTCGCGTAGAAGCGAAGATATTCGGCGCCGCCGAAGGGTCCGTCCGACGCCTTCTTGGCGACCGGCGCGGCGGCCAGGGCAGCGCGGGGATCACTGGCATCGTACATGTAGCGCCTCCCAATTCTCGTTCCCGCAAGGCTGGCTGAGACAGCGGCCTGATGGCCACCGTCTGCTCTCACACGGGTTGTGCGGCCTTTTCCCCATCCAGGTTCAGAAGGCCCGCCGCGTTGGTGCCGACGAGTTGTCGAATGTCGGCGTGTGAAAACTGCAGATCGAGCAGCATGCGGACGATCTGGCGAAATCCGTCGACGGGCCTCGGATTGTTGAGCAGGCCCAGGTCGGACGAAAGCACCGTGCGGTCGACACCGGCGACCTCGATGAGGTGCGCCAGGTCGTCGGCATCGAACTTCCTCGACTTGCCGTCGGCAAACATGCAGATCGAATGTTCCATGTAAGCGCCCGCCGCCACCAGCGAGCGAATATCCTCGTCGGTGCAGCCGACGACGTAGGTGGGGTGGTTGACCAGCATCTTCTTGACGCCGCGACGCCTGGCCTCGTCGAACAGAAGATGCAGCTCGCTGGCGGGAAGGTGACCGCCGGCGAGAATGATGTCGGCGTCGGCGATGATGTCCAGGCAGGCCTTGGCATCATCGGAGACCGCGCCGCTGGCGTCGAGCGCGCTGAGCGGGATGGGATCGAGCATCTTGCGCTTTGTCTTGGGAAAACTCTTTGCCTGTCCGCTCGACTGGGCGATGTGGTTCTCCGCCGAAAGGGTAGGCATCCAGATGATCTTGGCGCCGATGCTTGCAGCATGGTCGACGGCATGCGGGTTGATGCCTCCACCCGCGTTGTTGAGCGCCAAACCCGAAAACAGGCGGACGCCGGCATCGGGGAACAGCTTTTCAAGGATGATCGCGTGGGCGACGCCGAGGTAGAAGTGATCCTTGTAAAGCAGCGCCCGGAAGCCGGCGGCCGCGCAATCCATCAAAGCTTCGTGGTGATCGAGCACGCGCGGCATCGCGGCCGGCCCGCTGTGGCAATGAAGGTCGACCGCGCCCACCAGCAACGCGGCCACCTCGTCGGCCCGTGCATCAGCGGCGGATTCGCTCGCGGCGGATTTTTCATTGACTGACATCAGGTCCCTCCCTGTCGCCTGCCTTCGTCGGGCGGTGGCTTGTGACCGGCCCACCGCGACCCACCCGTCGAGACGGCCTTTCGCCTGATGCAAGTTGCAAATGGCTGGCCGTCGCACCAGTATGCGTTTCCAACATTCCGTCAGGCGGAATGCGGGGAGCGCCGGCACGATGCATGGCTGAGGTACCAGTCAAATCCGTCCGCCGCGCGATCCAACTCCTGCACGAGCTCAACCGCCAGCGGGTCAGTTCGGTGCGCCTTCTGCACGAGGTGACCGGCCTGCCCAAGCCCACCATCGTGCGCCTGCTGAACACGTTCATCGCGCTCGGCTACGTGGTCAACGACCATCGCCGGGGAGGCTATCAGGTCACGTCCCTCGTGCGTTCGCTGAGCGCGGGATTTCACGGTGATCCGCTCGTGGTCGAGGCGGCGCGTCCATGGGCGATCGCCTTCACGCGGAAATTTCACTGGCCGGTAGCGGTCGCCATCCTCGACCGCGACGCGGTCGTGGTGCGCTTCAGCACTATTCTCGACAGCCCGGTCTCGCCGTTCCACACGACCATCAACAACCGGCTCCCGCTGATGTCGCGCGCGCTGGGGCGGGCCTACATCGCATTTTGTCCACCCAGCGAACGCAACCTGCTGCTCGGCATGCTGGCGACGTCCAACCACCCTGAAAATGAAGTGGCGCACGACCGTGATGCGGCGCTGACGCTCCTGTCCATGATCAGGCGGGCCGGTTTCGCCGAGCGCTCGGCCACGGTCGAGCCGAAGTCGTCCTCGACGATCGCGGTTCCCGTGATGCTTGGACGAAAGGTGCTCGCCACCGTCGGCGTCACCTACTTCACGTCCGCGGTACCCAAGGCGGCGGCCATCGCGCAATACGTACCCCCGCTGAAGGAGATGGCGAAGAGCATCGAGGCCAGCGTCGACCTGCTCCGGCAGGGCGCCGTAGCCGACAGCGATCCCTACTGACACGCGGGCGGCATTCCGCACAGTGGAACGGCGGCACATTCCGCGGGCCCGCGTTCCCGTTCATCGTAAAACCCGAGCAGGGAATGCCGTCGAAACGGCAATGGGAAACGCCTCGGGATTGAGGCCAGTCGATGCAGCCGCGTGTCATCGTCACATGCGCCGTGACCGGCAACCAGACGACGCCGGAGATGACTCCTCATCTGCCGATCTCGCCTGAGGAGATCGCGGACGCGTGCATCGGAGCGGCCGAGGCCGGCGCCGCCATCGTGCATATCCATGTGCGCGATCCGAAGACCGGCGCTCCGTCCATGGACATCGACCTCTATCGCGAGGTCATCGATCGCGTCCGCGCCAGGGACAACCGGTTCATCCTCAACCTGACGTCCGGCCCGGGCGGCCGTTTCGCGCCGGATCCGGACGATCCGAAAATCGCCGGCCCCGGCACCACGCTGATGCGCCCCGAGGACAGGGTGGCGCACATCGCGCGGCTCAAGCCGGATATCTGCTCGCTCGACCTCAACACCATGAACTCCGGCAAGCAGGTCGTCATCAACACGCCGCCGAACGTCCGTCGCATGGCGGCGGTGATCCGCGAGGCGGGCGTGAAACCCGAGCTCGAACTGTTCGATTCCGGCGACATTGCGCTGTGCCGCGATCTCATTGAGGACGGCACCCTCGATCGCCCGATCATGTGTTCGATCGTCATGGGGGTGAAATACGGCTTCCAGCCGTCGCCCGAGACGGTGCTGTACGCGCGCGGACTGTTGCCGCCCGGCGCGGTATGGACGGCGTTCGGCACCGGCCGCTCGGCCTTCGCGATGGCGGCGCAATCGTATCTCGCCGGCGGGCACGTCCGCGTCGGTCTGGAGGATGCGATCTACCTCGAGAAAGGCGTGCTGGCGCAGTCCAACGCGGTGATGGTCGAGAAGGCTTGCGCCATCGTCAAATCGCTCGGCGGGCAGATCGCGACGGCCTCTCAGGCCCGCGAAATGCTGTCGCTGCCGGTGTGAGGGAAGCGTCCGATGGCCATCGAAGTCCCGACGCTGGCGGTCCCGAAAGTCGCGCTTGTCACGGGCGGCAACAGCGGCATCGGCAAGGCGACCGCGGCGCGCCTGGCGGCGATGGGTTCGGCCGTCGTCATTGGCTACAACAGCCGGCGCGCATTGGCGGAGGCGGTCGTCGCCGACCTCGCCGGCAGCGGTCACCTGGCGCTGCGCATCGCGATCGACGACACGGCGTCGGTTGCCGCGGCCGCGGCGGCGGTCGACGAGCGATACGGGCGGCTCGATGCGCTGGTCAACTGCGGCGGCGCGACGACTCCGGTACCCGCCAACGACCTCGACGGGCTGACGGACGACATCTTTGACCGCGCGGTGGCGATCAACCTGCGCGGGCCGTTCGCCATGATCCGTGCCTTCCGTCCGCTGCTGGAACGCGGCAGCAGCGCTTCGATCGTGAACGTCTCGTCGATCGCGGCCCGCACCGGCCTCGGCAGCAGCCTCGCGTATCTCGCGGCAAAGGCGGGTCTCGACGCGCTGACGATCGCACTCGCCAAGGTGCTGGCGCCGCACGTGCGGGTGTTCTCGGTTTCGCCGGCCGGCGTCGATACGGACTTCGTCCCCGGCCGGCCCGCCGGCCACCTGCAAAAGATCGCCGAGAAACTGCCCCTCGCCCATGTCACCACCGCCGACGACGTGGCGCGGGCGGTCGTCGCCTGCATCGTCAACCTGACCAGCTCGACGGGCATCGTGGTGCCGGTAGACGAGGGCCGGCACCTGTGAACCTCGCGGAAGAGAACGATGGATAGGCTGAAATTCTACATTGACGGCGACTGGGTGGATCCGGCCGTGCCGTCCACGTTCGGCGTCGTCAATCCGGCGACGGAGGAAACCTTCGCGCACATCAGCCTCGGCTCCCGGCAGGACGTCGACCGGGCCGCCCGGGCAGCGCGCCGCGCGTTCGCGACATACTGCGAAGCGAGCGTCGAAGAGCGCCTCGCTCTCCTTGGCAGGATCATCGCGGGCTTCAAGGCGCGGTTGCCGGAACTGGCGCGGATGATGACGCTCGAAATGGGCGCGCCCATCACGTTCGCGACCCAAAGGCAGGCGACGGTGGCGCTCTTTCATTTCGAAGAGGCCCGGCGCGTGCTCGCTGGGTATCGGTTCGAACAGCGGATGGGAAACGGGATCATCCGCCGCGAACCGATCGGCGTCTGCGGACTGATCACGCCGTGGAACTGGCCGCTCAACCAGGTTTCCTCAAAGGTTGCGCCGGCGCTCGCAACCGGTTGCACGGTCGTCCTGAAACCCAGCGAGATCGCGCCGCTCAGCTCGATGCTGCTGGCGGAGATCATCGACGAAGCGGGCGTTCCGCCCGGCGTCTTCAACCTCGTCAACGGCGACGGGCCGACCGTGGGCGAGGCGATCGCCGCACATCCGGAGATGGACATGGTGTCGTTCACCGGCTCGACGTCGGCCGGCATCAGGGTGGCGAAACTTGCGGCAGACACGGTCAAGCGGGTGGCGCAGGAACTCGGCGGCAAGTCCGCCAACATCATCCTCGCCGATGCCGACCTGAAGGCGTCCGTGACCGAGGGCGTTCACGCCTGTTACACCAACGCCGGCCAGAACTGCCAGTCTCCGACACGCATGCTCGTTCCCCGCGCGCAACGCGAAGCGGCATTCGAAGCCGCGCGCGAGGCGGTCGGCACCATTCGGCTCGGCGACCCGCTCGATCCGGCGTCCACCATGGGGCCGCTGGTGAGCCAGGCGCAGTTCGACAGGGTTCAGGCCCTTATCCAGTCAGGCGTCGATGAGGGCGCGATCGTGGTGGCGGGCGGAACCGGACGCCCGGCGGAATTGAACCGCGGCTTCTACGTGCGCCCCACGGTGTTTGGCGACGTGACGTCGCAGATGCGGATCGCGCGGGAGGAGATCTTCGGCCCGGTGCTGTCGATCATGAATTACGATACCGAGGAGGAAGCGATCGCGATAGCGAACGACACGCCGTTCGGACTTGCCGGCTTCGTCCAGTCGAAGGACCCGCGACGGGCTCGCGCGGTGGCCAACCGGATGCGCGCGGGTCGTGTCTACCTCAATGGGGCCCCCTTCGACCGGAGCCTGCCGTTCGGGGGCTACAAGCAGTCGGGCAACGGACGCGAGTTCGGGCTGTTCGGTTTCGAGGAGTACCTCGAGGTCAAGGCCATTCTCGGCGACCCCGCCCCGGACATGCAGGAGGACATGAAAGCCGCGCTTCGAGTTCCGCAAGAGCCTCAACAATGAAACACTATCAGGAGGAAGAACCATGCAAAAACTAGCCATTCTGGCTTTCGGTACGGCCTGCCTGCTTTCGGGGTATGCCATGGCCGCCGACGTCACCCTGCCCAAGACGCTCGTGTGGACGAGCTTCGATACCGGCAGCCTCGGCTACAACCAGTCGATCGCCGTGGGCAAGGCGCTGGAGGATGCCTACGGCATCTCCCTTCGCGTGCTGCCCACCAGCACCGACCTCGCCCGTGTCGCTCCGGCAAGGGACGGGCGCGTTCCGTTTGCGCTCGCGGGCAGCGATGCGTTCTACGCCTTCGAAGGCGTTCTCGGCTATGCCGACGCCGGATTGGGGTCCGCAGGCGCTGACGGCGGTCGACGTCGTCGGTGCCGACAACGGCGTCGCCATGGGCGTCGCCGCGAACCAGGGCATCAACACGATGCAGGACCTCAAGGGCAAGCGTGTCGGCTGGGTGGTCGGCTCGCCGTCCCTGCAGTCCAACGTCCGCGCCTTCCTCGCCTTCGGCGGCATGACGCCGGACGACGTGCAACTGGTCGAGGAGCCGAGCTATGCCGGTGCCTGGCAGGCCTTCGCCAACGGCCAGATCGACGGGATGACCGCCGTCACCAGCGGCAGCGGTCTGATCGAACAGGCGGCGGCTTCGCCCCAGGGGCTGAAGTGGGTCGCTATGCCGTTCTCCGACACCGAGGGCTGGGAGCGCCTGCAGGCGGTGAACCCGCACTTCTCCCAGCGCGACGCGACGGTCGGCGTCGGCATCGACAAGGATCACCCCGTGCAGATTGCCGGCGTCCCCTACCCGGTGCTCATCACCTACACGGCCGACGCAGACCTCGTCTACAACGTGATCAAGGCGATCGACCTGCAGGCTCCGGTCTACAGCAAGGCGCAGTCGGGCACGTCCGGCTTTGCGGCCAAGTCGCAGGTGTTCGACTGGGTCGTGCCCTTTCAACGACGCCTCCGTCAAGTATTTCAAGGAAGTCGGCGTCTGGGACGACGTCAAGCAGAAGCACAATGACGAGCTGGTGGCTCGCGGCAAGGTTCTGCAGGACGCCTGGAAGAAGATGGCCGGCGTCACCGGTGACGACTTCGACAAGCAAGTGGCTGAAGGTGCGTGCCGACGCCCTGTCCGCCGCGGGTATGCCGGTCTACTTCAAGTAGGCAGACCATGTCCGAAGTCGAGAACACCTTTTACGACGGCGAGGCAGCGCCCGCCCGCGAAGATCCATGGAGCCGCGACTTTCGTGGTCCGTGGTCTTACGGTGGCGCTGCTGCTTCTCGGGGTCAACCAGACCTTCAATTTCGGGTCTCTGCTGCATTTCACGATCCTCGAGAACCAGTACCTCTACGGGGTCCTGGCGCTCTCCATCCCGCGTCGTGTTCCTGCTCTTTCCGGGATGGAAGTCCCGGCGGGAGCGGGGACCGGGTGTTCTCGACTGGACCCTTGCCGGTCATTGCGTTCCTGGTCCTGTCGTACTTCGTCGTGAACGCCTACCACATCGTGCTCAAGGGCTGGGAGATGTCGCCGCCGATGACCGCGGTCATCGTCGGCGCCATCCTCTGGGTGTTGATGATCGACGCGGGTCGCCGCGCCGGCGGTCTGATCCTCGGCGGTATCGTTCTCTTCTTCTCCTGCTATCCGCTGTTCGCGGACAAGCTGCCGGGGCCGATCTCGGCGTTCAGCTTCGCCCTTCAAGTACGTCGCGGCCTATCACGCGATGTCGCAGGAGAGCATTCTCGGCATCCCCATCAAGGCGTTCGCCAACCTCGTCTTCGGCTTCGTGGTCTTCGGCGCTGCGCTCGAACACACCGGTGCCGGGCGCTTCTTCATCAATCTCGCCTTCTCGTTGCTCGGCCACGTCCGTGGCGGGCCGGCCAAGGTCGCGATCGTGTCGAGCGGCCTGATGGGTTCGCTAAGCGGCAGCGTCGTCACCAACGTACTGACCACCGGCGTCATGACCATTCCCGCCATGCGCAAGGTCGGCATGAAGGGCACCGTGGCCGCGGGCATCGAGACGTGCGCCTCGACCGGCGGCGTGCTGATGCCGCCGGTCATGGGCGCCGCCGCCTTCGTGATGGCGGATTTCCTGCAGGTTCCCTACGCGACGATCGTCGTTGCCGCCGCGATTCCCGCGCTTCCTCTACTTCTTCGGACTCTTCGTCCAGATCGACGCCCGCGCTGCAAGCGAGAACCTGCGCGGCCTGAGCAAGGAAGAACTCCCCGACCTGAAGACCACGCTGAAGGAGGGCTGGCACCACGTCTTCGCCTTCGCGCTCCTCACCGTCATGCTCCTGGTCCTCCAGCGGGAGCAGTACGCCCCCTTCTACGCGACTGCCGTGTTGCTCGTCGTCAACCAGATCGTCTCCAAGACGGACCGGTGGGGCAAGAAGGAGCTGCTCGGATTCATCGACAGCCTCGCCCGCCTCTTCGCGACGCTCGCCGCCACTCTTGGCGCCGTCGGCATGATCGTCGGTGGACTGTCGCAGACCGGACTTGCCGGCACGCTCGTCAACGACCTGCTGCATATCGCTGGCGGCTCGCCCTACCTCCTGCTCATCATGGGCGCGATCACGAGCCTCATCCTCGGCACCGGGATGACGGCCACCGCCTGCTACATCTTTCTCGCGGTGATGCTCGCCCCGGCGCTCATCCAGGTCGGCCTCGACCCTCTCGCCGTGCACCTCTACATCTTCTACTGGGGCATGCTGTCCTTCATCACGCCGCCTGTGGCGCTCGGCGCCTTCGCCGCGGCTTCGATCGCCAAGACGCCGCCGATGCGCACCGGTTTCGAGGCGATGAAGATCGGCAGCGTGATCTACTTCATCCCGTTCTTCTTCGTCTTCGATCCTGCCCTCATCATGCACGGCACCTGGGAGAACATCCTCATCTCGACGGCGCTTGCTTTCTTCGGCGTCTGGGTCTTCGCCAGCGGCATCCAGGGTTACGTCGTCGGGGTCGGGCCGCATCTTCAGCAACGGACCGTTCGCCTGGGTGGTGCGCCTGCCAATCCTGCTGGGCGCGATCCTGATCGCGCTGCCCGGCGAAGCGGTGCCGGGGCTCAACGATTGGCAATTGCTCGGCATCGGACTCGTCGTCATGGCGCCGACCATCATCGCCGCCTTCCTCAGCAACCGTCGCCACGCCGCCGTTGTTCAAGTTGTGGAATCAGAAGCGAAAAAGACGCTCCGCGCGCTGCCGTCCTGAATTGGGCCCGCGGAAAAGCCGGACCTTGAGCGCCGAAGGAAGAGGGAACCATGCAGCCTGACGATGCGTCCCGCCTGAAGGCGCTGCTCGATCGCGAGGAGCTGTTCGACCTTGTGCGGCGCGAGCGGTTCGCGCGCGACCAGCGCCGCTTCGACGTCATGCGCGACTGCTTCCACGACGACGCCTACGTCCGCACGAGCTGGTACGACGGGCGTGGCGGCGAGGAGTATGTGGAGGCGACGCGCAAATGGATGAGCTCGACCGGGAACGGCAAGCACTGGGTGTTCCCCGCCTACGCGCGGGTCGTCGGCAACCGGGCGACCGTCGAAAGCCCGGCGATGATCTTCAACCGGGCGAAGCTCGCCGGCGGGGAAGTCGACTTCCACGTCTTCTGCCGGTTCTTCTCGCGCGCTGTGCGGGTGGACGGGGTGTGGAAGCTGCTCAGCTTCGAGGTCTTTTTCGAGCGGGACATCATGCGCCCCGTCAACGCCGAGGAAAAGCTGCCGATCGACTGGCAGGTCCTCGCGACGCTCAGGCCGTCATACCAATTCCTGGCCTATATCCAGTTGAGCCGCGGCGTGAAGGTCAAGCCGGATCTGCTTGGCGACGATCGGCCGGAAGAGCTGAACGCATTTCACGCTAACGAGGAGCGGTGGCTCGCGGGCGGCGATTGAGCCACGGACCTGGCCCACCAATATCGGTAGTCGCAGATGATACTTTCCCAACGGGAACAGACGCGACGATTGAAATCATTGGCGCTCCCTAGGGGACCGCGCAAGGGCTGATTTCTCAACTAGTTACCCGCCGGTGGGACACTCGACTTTCCCATCATGTCCTGGGCATCCCCAGCTAAGTGTCCCACCAGCACCAACCTTCGGCCAACAATACGCACCGCTCTGTCCGGGGTCTGCTCTTGAACGATGAGCTGACCGTACGGATGAGCCGAACCATGTCCCAGACGCGTCATTAGCCGACGTGTGATGCGTGCGGAGCGCCCTCTCAGCGACGACAGACTTGCGGCTTGTCGGCATTCGACATGTCGAGGCACCGAAATTTCTAAAAGAGCCAACCGTCACCCGGGGGTGGCGGCGGAACGGGCGGCATCGCCATGCGTGCTGCGACCGACAACTGATCGGCAGCCCAAACTCATATCTCTGAAGAGATCTTGTTGATCAGCAGCAAGACTTGTGTAGCGGCGGCGGGAAAGAGCAACAAGAGGTCATAGAAACCCGCGTTGATGTCATCTAAATGCAGCCGCCAAGGTGGCTCAGCCGCTGCAGTACCGGCCCCGTATTTAAGTCCGGTAATCACGAGCCAGGCCTACTGGAAGTATTCGCGACCCAATTCGCTCATTTCCTGTTTTGCGATCGCAAGTGCGGCCGGAAACTCGCCGGCTTTGCAATCCGCCGAAAGGTCGCTGACGGCTTTGCTCAGCCGATCGTCGCGGGCCCTGCTCGCCTGCTCATCGGCGGTCGCCGACTTTTTCACTTCGTTCCACATGCCGGACAGTTGCTGTGTCAACGCGCCACAGGCCTCTTCGTTCGCGGGAGGCTGTAGTTGATCGATGGCCGCGAAAAACTGAGCCCTTTCCGTGGCCTTGCGGCCGCTTACCGCGCCGCCCGATCCAGACGCCGACGAAGCCGGTACCACCGTCCCCATCTCGAAATCCATCAGTTTCTTCATCGCAGCGAGCAACTGCGACGTGTTGATCAAGGTCGCCTTGTAGAACACGACGTCCTCGGCCGGGGGATCGTCGGCTACGGGGGCCCTCGGGGCGCCTGTGACGTACGTCGAAGAATTCTTGTCCCCGGGTTTGACCCTGAACTCGTCGGGAACGTCGAAACTCGCCACGATGGTGTGGAACAGCGGCAACGTTTCCAGGTTGATCCCGTAGTCGGCGAGGTCATAGCGCCAGACCCACGGCGATGACCAGTACCCCCACAGGTTGGGACGCCGTTCGGGGTGCGTCGCGACTTTGCTTGGCACGTCGTCGACAACAACCCTCCCGTTGAGGGTGATCTTGATTGGGAAATCAAATTCGGTGGGCGAGGCGTATTTCTTGTCGGTATTAATGTCCGTCTTTATCGCGAGCCACGGGTAGAGGAATTCGACATCGAGGTAGAGATGGAATGCCGGCTTGCCGAAATCCGGCTTCTTGTCGTGCGGGAGGTCCATCTGCACCTTGTCCGTCGTGAAGAGCCTGAGAAAAGCTTCGGCACCGAAAAAGGTTCTGCCGTAGTCGCACGCGGAGATGCAACTCAACGCAATTTTGATGGCAGTCGTTGCCTTGAACGGAGTCCACCTGCTGCTGGGCGGGTGTCGCTTCCGCGGCGCAGTACTCCCAGCCGTCCATGGTTTCGAGCACCGGGCCTTCGATACGCTCCCAATCCGTCACACACGATGGCGGACCGACCTCGACGACTTTGCGGGCGGACTGCGCTTGGGGCGCAATTGTTGTCGCGACGCCGCTTTCCGCAGCATTCCGCGGCGTCGCCGCGTCGGCGGTGGCGCCGCCGCTCGGGGAATCCGCCGTCTGCGTCGTGGCCGGAGCCGACGCGGGCGCTGGCACCGGCACGCCCGAGCTGCCGGCGGGCAAGCTTTGAGCCGCTGCAGGCGCGGGATTAGCGGGAACCGACGTAAGCGCTGGAGCACTGGTGGTTTTGGCGGGCGTTTGGACAGAGATTGGAGGAGCGGCCGCCACCTCGAGGGGCTTCGATGACGTGACTTTCAGATCGTCGAACGCCCAGGTCGCTTCGCTCCGCCCCCCCAAGCCTTCAAGCTCGACGTGCAAGGGGCCTTTCGGCAGCCTCCCTTCGACGGAGTCAAACTTCGCGCCGTTGACGTAGAAGATCGCTCTGTCCCCCGTTATGCGGATGTGCAGCTTGTTCTCAGCCCCCGGGTCGCGCCGTAAGGCTGGCATCCAGCGTTTCTTTACGAGGGACGACACGGCGTTCATGGCGTCGCGAAGGTAGATGCCCGCGACGCCGTGCTGAGGATCAACATCGAACAGCACAGCCCCATCGGCTCCGCCGATGTTGAGGCTGGCGTCGGAGCCGGCGCCGTCGACTAGGGCGACCGTTGCGCAGGCATCGACTTCGCGGCTTCCCGCCACGGGCCAGGGCACACGGTGGTTGCCGTTGGCCGACAGCTTCATATCGAGCTTCCCATCCACCACCGCGAGGGCCGGGTCGGCCGCTAGCGGGCCACTTACCTGCACCGTGAAATCGTCGGACAAGATCGTAGCCCCGGAGCAGCCCGGCGCCTCCTCGACCAGGGTGTCGAGCAGCCCCGGCGGCCCGCCGGCGCTTTGCGCGATTGCCGCGATGATCGGGTCTACGGTGACGGTAAGCTCGTCGAAGCGCCAAGTTGATACGGCTTCGGCATCGGACGTGGCATCGATTGACAACGTCAGCGGCCCGTCCGGGATTGCTCCTTTGACCGCTGCGAGCTCGACATCGTTGACCGAGAAGGTCGCGTTGCTGCCGTTGATCTTGACCGCAAGCTGATTGAATTCGAATTTCGGTGCGATCGCCGGATCGGCGCGTGGCGGAACCAGATCGACCCAACCGTTCGTGTCGCTGCCATTCTTCCGGATCACGGCCCTGCCTGAATCGTCGATCGCAAACAGGATCTCGGTGCCTGCCGCAAAGACCGAAAGGCCCGCCTGACCGCCATGCCCTCCGGCGAAGGCGGAGAAGATGCAGGCCTCGATGTCATGCCCGCCGCCAAGATCGAGGCTGACACGCGAGATGCCGTTCTGGCTCGGCTGCATGACGAGCTGGCCGTCCGACACAGACGGATTATTGGCGGACGTCTGCCACATGAGCGGCACGACATCGAAATTGGACTGCAAAAGGACCGGGCCTTCGCAGGGGCCGGCTGCTGCATCGCTTGCCCAAGCTGCCGCCAATGCGACAAACAGCAGGTGGACCAGGACCGCTAGGAAGTGATTGATCTCCCGCTGGAACATTCGGACCTCTGCCATAGAAGAGGAAGCTTCACTTTCCGAAGGCGCCAAGCAAGCGCTTCAGCGGGCAAATACCACGCGGTCATTCACCGCGTAGAGAACGCAGAGCTGGCCTGCAAAGGAGTTTTCACGGTCTGCCTCGGCCGTGGCGATCGCCGGAAGACCGTGTCTCCCTGACGCCAAAGCCCCCCGCCCGATGTCGCTATGACGAGCGCCTTGGGTGTGGCCACTCGTTGGTAAACTCTGCAGAATTCCGCGGTTTGTTGGATTGGCAAAAGGAAGCTGCATCGCGTCGAATAGTCCGGGCTCATCCGTCAGCATGCGCGGCTGCAGCGGCCATCCGCCGGACGCGTCACGCGCGTCGTGACCGTTGATGGACAAAATAAGGCAAGGTATCTTGGAGTAGTATTCGCAGGTCTCCAGGCTCTGCCTGGCGGGATCCTCGATGTTCACAAAAGTAGTGTTATCCGCCTCCCGGCTGGCCCAACCGGTCTCGTTCGGCGAGGTGGTCATGACGTGCGCAACGCTCGTCGCGGACTTCAAATCGGCGATGGCGCCTGTCAACGATTGCCGCGCATCGTCGGAGAGAAACGGGATCGAAGCCGGATCAACGTCGGCCGATCCAAGGATGATCACCGTGGAAGCGTTGGTGGATTGCGCGGCCGATGGCGAAGCCAGCTCGACAAGCAAGAGAACCACAGCGCAGATTCCGAGGGCTCCATTTCTTACGAGCAGCGATTTGCATTCATGCATGGGTTAGTTCTCGCGCTTCCGGTCGGCCCAACGCCGGCGTCTATGACCACACACGCATCTTGTTTTGGACAATTGCGGCGGTCAACCAAGCCTAGCCGGCGAGGCGAGCTCGTCCAAGGGCCCCGAGGATATCATGCAACAGATTACTGGTGGAGCTAGGGCGATTGGTCTGGAAAGGGTCAGAGGCGGACCAACCGCAGCCATTGATCGAGGTCCGCTTCCCCTGCAATTGCTGCCAAGGCACTTCATGCGCGGGTGCTCCGCGCGGCGGTTGGCCGCGGCTCAGCCACCTTTGATCGCGGACTGTCCCGCCGCTCTTTCTAACCTATTGAATTTCCAATGGGGTGCGAGTCCGATGGCGCTCCCTAGGGGACTCGAACCCCTGTTTTCGCCGTGAGAGGGCGACGTCCTGGACCGCTAGACGAAGGGAGCGCGGAGGCGCGTTGTGCGTAGCAGCCGTCGCTGGATATAGCGGGCCGCAGCCGCGCTTGGCAAGCGCGCCGGAGCACCGGTATTCCCCCTGGCCGGCCGCCGCAGCGCTTCAGCGCCCCGCCGGCGGCGCCGCACCACCCAGTTCGACCCGGCCGACCACCTTGCCTGATCGCGCATCGACCACGATCGTGAGTACTGTGCCGCCGACGTCGTAGGAGTAGGCGACCCGGCTGCCGTCGAGGGCCGTGGAGACGAGATGCGCATCGGCCGGCAGGCTGAGCGCCGCCGCTGGCACCCGCACCACCGCCCCTTCCGGCACCGCGCTGGAATCGGCGCTGACGATCCGATAGAGGATCGCCGCGAAGACAGCGAGAATGCCGATGCCGAGCGTCGACAGCGAAATGAGCATCAGCCGCCTCAGCCGCGCCTGAACCCTCAACAGCGTCGGGTCGAGCGGCTTTTCGTCATCGTCGAGG
>CAWGVO010000007.1:0-193744 GCA_963826055.1 uncultured Alphaproteobacteria bacterium
GGAAGGCGGGGCCTACAGCAGACCGGCGCGCAGATTGACCTCGGCGGAAAGGACTGACCGGGCGCGGACGTAGCGGGCGTCCGTGGGAGAAGTGGCAAGCCGCTCCGCATTCGGGAGGAACTTGATCGGCCAGAGCCCGCGGCGATCGAACGACTCGGCGGCGCGGCGGAGCGTTACGACCATGCTCTTGTTGACGCGGGGGTCGCCCCACAGGGTGGCCAGCCGGAGCAGCGGCCGCTTGCCCGGCGCGACGCGATACGGGTTCTCCTCGCCCGGGGCGAAGACGGTGGGATAGGCCGACCGGAGGAATTCCTTGTAGAGGCGCTGATGCAGGCGATCAGCGAACGGGCGCTGCAGCCAGAAGCGGACCCAGCGCGGGTCCTCGTAGGGCTTGATGCAGTTTTCATACTGGTCGGTCACCGCAATGCGGGCCACATGCGTGAGCCGGAAGCCAAAGTTGAGCAGATCATACCGCGTGAGACTGCGGAACTGTTGGAGGCGGCGTTCGTTGGCCGCAACGAAGCGAACGAACGTCTCGGGCAGTCCGGCCACAGTCAGACCGTCAAGCGCGTTCATGTTGGCAAGGATGAACCGGCGGGCGTCCGCCTTGGCACTCGTGGTGACACCGTCTGGCCGCAAATAGGCGCCACTGATCGCACCACCGAAGTAGCCGGAGAGAACCGGAATCCCGGATCCGACCCGTTTGGCAACTTGCATATGGACGAAATAGGCATCGATCTGGGGCAGCCCGTTGCCCTTCGTCTTCGCGTGCTCTTTGGCGATGTCCACCATCTCGTCGAGGTCCCACACGAAGTGGTCGGGGTCGAGGCGCTCGTGACGGATGCCGTTTCGTTCACAGGCAGCGGCAGGGAATTTCCACTCGTTGGAATCCAACTGGCCCATGGTCAGGCAAGTAATCGCGTTCTTCGGCAGTAACCGAAGTGCGGCGCCGAGAAGACCGCGCGAATCGTACCCGCCCGACACCGGGATGACGATCTCGGAGACGCCGGAGAGGCACTCCGCGAGGATGGTGGCGAGGAGGGTTTCCGGATCGGACGAGGCGGGATCGGGCCCAGTCAGCACTTGATCCAGGTAGCGCTCGGCGCGTTCGCTGTCGGGAACGAAGCCGACCGCCAGATACTGCTCAACCGCTGCATTCATCGGCGCGACCATATCACGGCCGGAGCGTTCGCGGCGCGCCGTCAGCGCCTTGGGGCCACAAGGGCTTAGAGCAGGCCGGCACGCAAATAGACCTCGGCGGAAAGAAGCCAGCGCGCGCGAACGTAGCCGGCATCGGAGGGAGATTTTTCCAGACGCTCCATGGCTGGAAGGAACCTGATCGGGAGAAGGTCGCGACGGTCGAACGATTCGGCCGCGCGGCGTAGTGTCATGCCCATACTCTTGTTGACGCGGATATCGCCCCGGCCCAGCGCCCGATTGAACAGTGGCTGCCGGCCGGTCGCGTGTTCGTCCTCGAGAAAGACAGTGGGAAAGGCGGCCGAAAGGAACTGCTTGTAAAGACGCTGCCGGACGCGATCCGCGGGAGGACGCTGGAGCCAGAAACGAACCCAGCGGGGGTCCGCGTAGGGGGTGATGCAGTTTGAGAAAGAACTGGTAACGGTGGGGCGTATCTTCTGCGGCTGACGAAAGCCAAAGTCCATCAAGTTGTACCGGGTCAGGCCCTGGAACTGGCGAAGACGATGCTCGTTGGCTGCAACGAAGCCGACCAGGGTCTCGCGCAAGCCGCCGAGTCGCAAACCGTTTGTCGCCGCGGCGTTGAAAATGGCAAAATGACGGAAGGATGCGTCGGCGTGATCGGTCCGGCTTTGCAGGCGGACGCGGCTGCCGGTGATCGGCCCGCCGAGATAGCCGGAGAGAACCGGGACGCCGGGACCGATCCGCTCGGCCAATCGGTCAAAGGTGAAGATCGTATCCACGGCCCCGAGGCGATCGGTGCTGGCGCCGTGCTTTCTGGTCATCTCAACCATGCCCTCGAGGTCCCAAACCAGGTGGTCGGGGTCGAGGCATTCGTGGCGAACGCCGTTTCGCCTGCACGCCGCCGACGCGCGGGCAAACTCGCTGAAGTACGGCTGGCTGAGGGTCAGGCACGTAATCGCGTTCGCCGGCAAGATCCGCAGCGCGGCGCCGAGGAGACCGCGCGAGTCGTTTCCGCCCGAAAGCGGGATCACGACATCGCGCGCGCCGCCCAGCGCCTCCTCGAGGAGCTCCGTCAGGAGCGTCGCCGGGTCGGAAGTGCCGGGATCCGGACCGTCGAACAGACCGTCGAGGTAGCGCTGGGCCCCCGCGCTGTCGGGAACGAAGCCGACCGCCAGATACTGCTCGACTGATGTGGTCACCGGCTTCGGTTACGAGGCGCGCAGATCGCGCGTCACGCCGCTCCTCTCGATCATCGAACCGATGGCGGCATCGGGCTCGCGCGATACCAATCCGATGAAGCGCACGAGCCTGTCGACCAGGTCGGCCATGCGATCTTCGTCGTAGATGCGCGCGTCGAAGTAGACCGCCGGGCCACCAGCCTGTTCCCGGAGCTCATCGAAAAAGAAAAGAACGCCGCCAAACGACGTCCACAGACTTTCTTCGTGGCGGATCTCAAGCCCGGCGCCGGTTGTCTTCAGCGTCAGCGGCGGCATGTAGATGCGGAACTTGTGGGGCGGCATCGTGATGTTCGCCGCCGCCATTTCCTCGCGCACGACTTCGTAGGGAACGTGCGTGCGCTTCTGGAGGCCGACGATGTGGTCACGGACCTGGACGACCAGTTGCCGGAAACTGGAGGCGGGATCGCAGGAAAGAACGAGGGGAAAGGTTCCGGCAAAAAGCCCGAACACGTTCTCGAATTCCAGCCGGTTGCGGCTGGTGAAGATGCCGCCGATGACGACCGCGTCGCCGCCCGTCAAAGTCGTCAACACGGGAACCAGGCTCGCGAGGCGGACCGCGTAGTAAGTCGCGGCGGCGCGGCGGGCGATTTCACCCAGCCGGGCCGTCGTCGCGGCGTCCAGCCCCAACGGAATGGACCGGGTGCCCTCTCCCGGCGCCGGCCGCGCCCGCATGAACGCCCGAAGCCACATGCGCGCACGCCATGATGTCACCCGCGACAGCTGAGCTTTCCACCAGGCGATGATCTCGCTGTATTCGTGACTGTCGGGCCGAAGAGCCTGACGCTCCCAGACGGCGTAGTCAGCGTACTGGAACGGCAAGGGGGGCAGCGAGGGCTCCTCGCCGGCGGCGACGGCCCCGTAGGCGGCACCGAGGTCGCGGGTGAAGATGTTCCATGACGGTGCGTCGGAGATGAGGTGGTGGCTGGCGCGGCCGAGCGCGTGACGCCCGGGACCCAACTTGACCAGGTTGAATCGCACCAGTGGCGAGCGGGTAAGGTCGAAGGGCCGCTCCCGTTCGCCCTGAAAGATCAGGCGCGCTTCCCCCTCCGGATCGGCCGATCGGGAAAGATCAATCAACGGCAGCGTCAACGGCGCCGCCGGATCGATGACCTGTCGCGGAACGCCGCCGGCGACGATGAACCGAGTTCGCAGCGGTTCGTGGCGCTCCATGACATGGCCAAGTGCCTTTCGCAGCACTTCGATATCGAGTTCGCCAGAAAGCCGGATCACGCTTCCCATGTTGAACATCATGGACTGCGATGGGGTCCGGGAAGACCGCCACATGGTTTCCTGATGAAACGACAGGGCGAGCGGCTTGTCGCGCGGCACCGCGACGGGGCCGAGCTCTTTCGCGATTGGCGTTGCGGCCTGTTTGCGGTCGATCTCGCCGGCCATGTCGGCCAGCAACGGCGCTTCGACCAGCCTGCTCAGGTCGATCTTGACGCCGGTCGCCGCGTGGACGCGGGCGCTAATCGCGGCGGCGAGAAGGGAGTCGCCCCCAAGGTCGAAGAAATCGTCCGATGGTCCGATGCGGTCGCGCCCGAAGGTCTGTTCCCATATGTCGGCGAGCAGCCGCTCGGTTGCGGTCAAAGGCCGGTCGGCGGTGCGATCTCCAGGGGCCGGCGCCTGCAACTTGCCGCGCCTTCCAGGCGCATCGCTCATTCGGACAGCAACCGCTCGATCTCTTCCGCCGCCTCGTCCAGCTTTTCAAAACGAAGAAAGATACCGACGTCGATTTCGCGCCCGGTCATCTCCTCGATCTCCATGGCAAGGATCACGGCAGCCGCCGAATCAAGGCCGAGGGCTTCGAGCGTCGAATCGTCATTGACCTCCGACACATCGACCTCGGCCAGCTCGGCCGCCCGCTGCTTGATCTTTCCCCTGATATCCACGCTCATTTTCAACGTCGCCCTCTTGCCTATTGGAACTCGACCGGTAGCGAAGTGATCGTCCTTATCGTTTTCCCGATTCCGTAACTCGGGCGTCCCGTCGTTCGCATGGCCGGCAGCCGCGCCAGCGCGGCGTAAGCTTCCTTGAGGATGACCCGCGACATTTTGTTGCCGACGCAAACGTGGGTGCCGATGCCGAAGGGAATGCCGATGCCCTTGCCGGGTTCCAAGGTGACGGCGTCGGCCGAGTCTCCGAACTTTGTCGGATCGTGGTTGGCGCAAATCAGCGAGAACAGGACGAGTTCACCCTTTCGCAGCGGATAGCCCAGGACATCCATGTCCTCCGTCGCCATCCGGCTCAGGACGTCAACCGGGGACGCATATCGGATAGCATCGTCCGAAATCTCGCCCCAACGCTGTTGTGGCACGCGGGGGTGGCCGTTGCGCCCGGTTTCGTCGAGCATGCTGAGCACCGGAAAATTGATGCAGCCGGCCGTGGCATCGTTTGCCATCACCAGAACGACGGCGGCAAGCAGTGCCGTGACGTGCAGCTTCTCCGACTCCTCGGCGGGCAGAGAGCGGTAGATGCTCGCCAGAAAACTGGGCT
This sequence comes from uncultured Alphaproteobacteria bacterium, assembly GCA_963826055.1. GTDB lineage: Bacteria > Pseudomonadota > Alphaproteobacteria > Rhizobiales > Kaistiaceae > JBBDMC01. The sequence goes on from CAWGVO010000007.1 coordinate 4,893, forward strand.
CGCCGCGCTCCAGGACGGTCGCAACATGTTGGCGCAGAAAGTCCACAGTATTGCGGATTTCCTCGACAAACCCATCGCGCACGTGAATCGGTGCGATCGGATCGAGCACCCGTGAGCGAGCCGCGAACGGCCTCAGCATGACGCGTTCGTCTTCCCCGATCTGCATCAGGTCGCAAACGATGTCGAAAAAGAGATGGCCGGCGAACTCCGAAGCGAGGTCAAACCCGCCATTGGCGGTGACGCGCGCCAGGTTTCGATCGATGCGCGCTCGAATGGCGGGATGTCCGCCGGCGTAGGGAGCGACCGCGACGGCGACCGCACGGCGCAACTGCGCGTGGCGATCGCCTTCGTGAACAAACGGCATATAGTTGGAGAATTCGACCACCGGCGAATAGTCGCGGCCGACCTTGTCGCCTACCCTCGGCCACCTGTGGAAGAAATTCTCCTCCCGGAACCTGCGATCGCGAAGGCCGGCGACGGTATCGTCGTAGCCGGTGATCAGCGGCGTTCCGTACGGAGCAAACCAGACGGAGCGACCGGCGTCGCGGATCAGCCGGTAGTTCGCGACCGCATCGGGAGCGAAATCATCGGCGGAGACGTCAACCGGGCAAATTGGCAGGGCCGCGTGCGGCAGCTTCGGCATGGCGGTCAGACCGTCTCGCTCGCGAGTGGGTGCGTGACTTTCGTGTCGGCCAGCGACCCTGCACGCCACAGGGCGGCCGCTTCGAAGCGCCGGACCTTGCCGCTGGAGGTGCGCGGCAGTTCGCCGGGTTGCAGGATCACGACCTCGGCGGGAACGTGACCGACGCCGCGCGCGACGCGCTCGCTGATGCCGCGGCGCAGGCCGGCGGTCTCCTCCGGTCCCGACAATCGCCTGCGTTGCACCTCGGCCAGGACGATGAGGGCCTGGGTGCCGTCGCGTTCGATCCCGATGGCGGCCAATCCACCCGGTACGATCGCCCTGTGCGCTTCCAGCGCCGCGGCCTCGACATCGGACGGATGAACGTTCTGTCCACGGATGATGATGAGATCCTTGCTGCGCCCGACCACCTGCAAGCGACCATCTTTCACGAATCCAAGGTCGCCGGTGTGCAGCGGCGCCTGAGGCATCAACCGACCGTCGGAGTCGATGAGGCGGCCGACACCGGGCCCGCTGATTTCGATCTCGCCCAACGCGCCATCGGCCGCGTCGGCACCAAACGCGTCGACGATGCGAACGCCTACACCGCGAACGGTCGGTCCAAGATCGGCGACACTGGACGAGCGCTCGTCTCCCGCCCCGGAGTGCGTTCCGGCCCCCTCGGGCAGGACGGTCAAGAAGCGCGGTCCGCCGGCGGTACGCCCGCACGACACCAGCAGTGTCGCCTCCGCCAGACCGTAGCTCGGTGCCATGGCGGAGGGCGCGAAGCCGGCGGGAGCAAATGTCTCGATGAAACGATCGACCGTCCCGCGGGTCACCGGCTCACCGCCGTTGATGGCGACCTGAAGATGAGACAGGTCGATATCGCCGAGATCCTGGGCATCGGCTGCCTTGGCGCAGATTTCAAATGCGAAGTTGGGCGCGCTGGTGAGCGTCGTGCGCTCCTGCGTCATCAAACGAAGCCAATCAAGTGGCCGGGCCAGGAACCGCAAAGGGTTCATCAACGTCGACGAAAACCCGCCCCAGAAAGGAGCGATGACGTGCCCCACGAGACCCATGTCGTGATGCAGCGGCAGCCAGCAGAACTGGCGCGATTCGAGGGTGAGACCGCACGTCTCGACAATCGCCATGCAGTTGGTGGCCACGTTGCGATGCGACAGCCCCACGCCCTTGGGCGTGTCGGTCGACCCGGACGAGAACTGGACCAGGCAAACGTCCTCCGGATCGATCGCGGGCGGCGACCACGGCGAGGTCAACTCCGCGTCAGGTCGCGCGACGAAGACAATGTCCGTCCCTTGCTGCTGCGCCAAATCCGCGAGCCAGTCGGGCACGTCGCTTCCAGGCGACAGGAGCACGGCCACCGGGCGAGCCGCACCGGCTATGGAGCGGGCGCGCGGCGCGGCCCGCCGCGAGAGCGCGACCGGGAACGGCACGACGGCATTGCCCGATAGGATGCCGGCGGCAATCGCGGTGACGAAGTCGCTCGCATTTTCGCAGGCAACGCCAATTCTTTGCCGGCGATGGCCGCGACCCTGAATGGCTTCGGCGGTGGCGGTGGCGGCGGCCCAGAGCTCGCCCCACGTCAGCTGCGTCGCCTTTCCGGGACGGTCAGCAAACCGGAATGCCGTCGCCTGAGGGCGAGTGCCGGCGTGACGGGCAAGCCGATCGGGCAACAGCTCGTCAGGAGATCTCACGCTTCGGCTCCCCGTCGACTGCCAGGAACTCGTCCAGCACGGCCTCGAACTCTCCCTTCGCGAGCAGCGCTGAAATCACGTGGTGGCCAGAATACCCCGGAATGCGCGTGATCTTGAAATTGGGCAATCCTCTCATGTTCTCGGCGTGTGCAGAATCCACCTCGTGCAGGTCGCCGCAGTAGAGGTGCGCGCGCGTCGGGTACGCCTTGCCGGCAAGATATTGACGCAGGTCGATCCTGAGCTTGGGGTCGGTATCTGCCGGGAATTTGGCTGCAATTCCGCCGCCGCGCGGCAGGGCGCTTCCCGGCGAGGAGTCCGTCCGGATGCCGAAGCCGACATACGCTTCGGCGTGAAGGTCCGCCGCCGCCCTCAACCCGGCGAACCCGCCGCCGGAGTTTGCCATGACAAACAGCCGGCGTGACCCAAACTCCGCGGCCGCCTTCCTGATGAGGTCGAGGATTGCGTCGTAGCTTTCGGCGAGACCGGGCAAGCCCTTGAAATAGAGGTGCCCGCTGGAGTCCGACATGTAAATGATGTTCGCGTCGTATCTCGTCATGAATTGATGAAATACCTGCAACGACAAATACAGACGCAGAATGCGCCCGGTAAAAACGACAACGGTTCGATCGGTCGGGCGCTCGCACTTGTAGACGAGCGCCTCCCGCGAGCCGGAAAAGCCATCGGAGCCATCGCTGCCGAGGGGACGCAGATCGGCAACGATACCGCTCCGCCGCAATTGATGGCTGGTGGCCTTGAGGACGCCGATCTTGAACGGAGCACCGCTGCGCTCAATCCGCTGCAAGGCCGCATCGGCCTGATCGAGGAGGCCGTGGGCGATCAGGACGTTCGCCGCAGCCGCCACCTCCGCCATGGTTGCCGAATCGTCGGCAGTCACCGCGGCGGCCCTCGCGACCGCCCGCTGCGGATCTACGTCGTCGACTTTCCTCATTGCAATAGTTCGCCTTGCCGCTGCCGATGCCCGGAAGCCGCGAGGCACTCTATCAGCGTCGCCAAACGATCGCCAGACGGATTGGGAGCCAACGGCGGCCATTGCGGCCGGAACCGACCAGACCGACGCGACACCCAGGCGCGGAGTCCCACGCTGCAATTCATGCTAAAGGTGCCCGGCTCGCCCGCGGTGGTCGACACGGGGGGCGAGCGCGGCTATGCAGAAAATCCGTTACAGGAGGGAAACATGCAGAAAGGTTGGGTCTCTGGAATTGGCGCCGTTGGCGTCGTGGTAGCTGCCCTGGTGCTGGGCTCGGGGGCCTGGGCGCAGGATTTGACGGGAGACGCGGAACACGGCGCCACCGTGTTCAAGAAGTGCCAAGTCTGCCACCGCGTCGGCCCCAACGCCAAGAACGCGGTTGGCCCTGAGCTCAACGGCATCCTTGGCGAGGCGGCAGGCGTGGTTCCCGGCTACAGCTTTTCCGACGCCCTCAAGAACTCGGGGATAACCTGGGACAAGGCCAATCTGCAGGAGTGGGTCCAGGGACCGAAGGATCTCGTTCCGGGGACCAAGATGACCTTTGCCGGCTTGACGAACCCGCAGGATGCGGCCGACGTGGTCGCCTACCTCTCCCAGTTCGACGCGAACGGCAACAAGGCAGCCTCCCAGTAGGCCACACCGCGCGCCGGCCGGCCCGGCCCCAGAGCCGGGCCAGGCTCCTCACGCGAGCGGCGCCTTGGCGGGCAAAATCCGCAGGGGCAGCGCGAGCAGGATCGCCCGGAGGATTTCACCAGGTTGGGGCGCGCGCCGCCAAGCCGCCTACGATGCGCGACCGGCGCCCGGAGCCTCGTCGCCGTCAGTTGGCCCGCGGGCCGGCGTCCCGGCCGCGCGCACGCCGCGAAACAGACGGCGCAGGAAGACGGCGGTTGCCGGCAGGATCAGCAGATCGCCGCCGAGCGCGGCGATCAGCGTGAAGGCGCCGAGCCAGCCGAAAATGCGCAGGGACGGCAGGTCGGAGAAGATGGTGACGCCGAGGCCGAAGGCGAGCACAAGCGATGTCAGGATCAGCGCAGGCCCGACCATGGCAGTCGCCCGCCTGACGGCTGCCTCGGGATCCTCGCCCGGCGCGTATTCGAGCCGCAGGCGGTTGAGATACTGAATGGTGGCGCTGAGCCCCAATCCGAAGGCCACGGTCAGCGCGACGATGCTGGCGAATTGCAGTCCCTCCCCCAGCACCCGGAGTACGGCGCCGGCGATCACGATCGGGAACAGGCCGGGCAGCACGGCGACGGCACCGACGAAGAACGAGCGGAACGCAATGCCAAGGAGGACCGCTACGAAGGCCATCTCAACCGTCAGCCCTGTGCTCAGCTTGCCGATCATCTGGGCGCTGTTGCGGGCGGCGATCGCCGAGAGGCCGGTCACCGAAATCTGATAGCCGGGGTGGGCGGTGCGGACCTCGTTCATGCTGTCATCGAGCTGCTTGATGACGGGAAGCAGCTCGCTGGCGTCCCTGTCGGGCACGCGGCCAGAAACGACGACGGCGTCCTGCTCGGCGGAAACGAAGCGGCGAGTCAGCGCCACCGGCAGAATGTCGACATAATCCTTGAGGGTGGCGGTGTCGGTGACGCCCGCCTTTTCGCGCAGCCAGCGGCGCAGGCTTTCAAGCGACCACACGTTGCCGACGCCGGCCGCGCCTTCGACCTTCGCGTGCACCGCGGCGATGGTGTCGAGCGTCTCGGGATCGTAGAGCCCCTTGCCGGACGGGAACTGAATGAGCACGTCGATCGGGTTGGCGCCGGTCAGCTTCTGGTCCAGCGACTCGCTCGCCGCCACCGCCTGTTGCTTGTCGGGAACCTGGTCGGCGAGGCGATAGCGGGGATCGAGGCTGGCGTAGCCGAAGGTGAGCGCGACCACCACGACGAGGCTGATAAGGCTGTAAATCAGCGGGCGGCGCGCCATCTGGCCGGCAACCCAGTCGCAAAAGCGCCGCAGCCCGTCGATGGCGACGTCCGAATGAGCGACCTTTTCGGCGAACCGCGCCTCGTTGCGGACGAATATGACCGTCAGCAGCGGCACCAGAAGAATGACGGCAACGAAAGCTATGGCCGCGGAGCAGGCGCCCGCGGCGCCGAAGGCGCGGATCAGGTCGGAGTCGGAAAACAGCAACGCCACGAATGACAGAGCCGCGGCAAGCGACGTCAGCACGCAGGCCGGACCGACGGTCAGGACAACGTTGCGCATCGCCTGGTATTTGGTCTCGCCCTTCAACAGGCGATCGCGCGTGGCGAACGTAAGCTGCATGGAATCGGAGAACGCCATGACCATGATCAGCGGCGTCATCACGTTGAGGAACATGTTGAGCTGGAAGTTCATCCAGCCGAGGAAGCCGAGCGACCACAGCATGGCCATCAGAGGCGGCGCGGCGGCGATGATCATGAAAGAGACGCGCCGGAAGAAGAGGATGGCGATCACGCAGCCGGCGATGAAACCGATGGCGTTGTAAACGAGCTGGTCGCGCTGGACGGCGTTACGGATTTCCAGTTGCATGACCGGCACGCCCGACAGCCGTCCGGTGACCTTGGTGCCGGCGAGGTCTTCCTGCACGTATTCGCGGATTTCTCCCACCGCACGGGCGAGGCCAGTGCCGCCGACGATCGCCGGATCGAGCGAGACCACGGCCAGCGCGAGCGTGCCATCATCCGACAGGAGCTTGCCGCGGATGATCTCGTTGCCCATCACCTTGTCGACGAATGCCTTGTAGGCGTCGCCGGTCGGCAGCTCCATCGGGAAAAGCGGCTCGGGCAGATGCCCGCCCTCGGGCGGCTGGCGCGCGGAGAACAGCGACAGGACGCCCGTGGTGCCTTCGACCAGCTGGACGTCGGTGGTCAGGTCCCGATACGCCTGCAACGAGTCGCGATCGAGCACGTCGCCCTCGACGACGAGAAGAACGTCGTATTCAGCGGACGGGAAGCGACGGGAGACCTCTTCATACTGCCGGTACTCGGGGGTATCGGAGCGGAAGAGCTGGCTCAGCGAATCGTCAACCTTGAGCAGGGTGACCCCGTAGGCGGCTGTCAGCGCAACGATGACGGCCAGGATCGCGGCGACGACGGGGAAGCGGAGGGCGAAAAGACCTATCCGCTCAACGCCAAGCGTGATCCCTGGCAGTCCCCGCATGTCGGCCATTGGGTCATTCTCCGGTTGCGTGGACGCCTTGTGCGCCCTTCTCGCGCGAAGCTGGAGTCATTCGCGACTTGCGCTCGCGCGGGGTCGTGCAATGACGCCCGCGCGGACCGGTTACTGGGCTGCGCTGGCGCTAGCTACCTTGCGCACCTCGATATCGACAGCGCGGATTTCCTGGACAGCGGCCTCAATCGTAACGTGCTGCCGATCGCCCTGCGTGTTCACCATAGAGCTGAGCAACGAAGCCAGGCCCGTCGAGGTCGCCCTTGATGACGCCCGCAATCGACCGTTCCGGCAACCGTGCCGCGCACGTCCATGGTCAGCTCGGCCCAGGTGCCGGCGATCTTGCCGTTGGCGTGATCGAAATACGAGTTGATCTCGAACTTGTAGCTGTCGGACGCACAGCGCAGCGCCTGCTGAAGATTGTCGACGTTGGCCTGGACGTACTGGACCCGGCAGCGCAGCCGCTCCTTGGTGCCGCTGGCATAGGTAACCGTTCCGGTGCCCGACCACATGCCCGAGAGGCCGTCAAACGGCCCCGCCGACGCCGCCGCGCCGACCATGGGTACGGTCTGCATGCAGAAAAGAAACACTGCACCCGCGGCGGCAGCCTTCCGCCGCCAGCCTAACCCGACCTAGTTCAGCGCGCATGTTTTCGAGCTTCTTTCCGGGATCCACGAACGGCACTCGTCGTTCCAATATGAAAATATTACCGCGATTCCGCAATCCCCAGCCAGCCCACCCGCGGCGGCATCGCGATCCGAAAACGTAGCATCGCCGCCATTCAACCGTGGCCGGGGAGCCACACCCGGCACCGTCCTGACACGCGCCCCGGCCGAAACCACGCCGCTTGGGGCAAACGCGACACGTGGCCGCGCCAGCCCGCCGAGAGAAAAAATGACGCCGACCTCGCGGCGGAAGAGGTCGGCGTCACGTGCCGGGCGACCGTACGCAAATACTTCGGCCGCCGACAATCCCAGAGTCACGGTACTGAGCGGCGCTGCCACCGGCGCTCGCCCCGTTTTCGCCTGATGAGTTAACGCAGCCGCACGACAACTCGATTTCGGACCGGTGACGCTTCGATGACCGGCCGTCCCGCGGGCAAGGTTATCCACAGTCCGACAAGATGAAGCCGCTGTCGGGGCGCCGCTTTTCGGAGGGGCGCCCGGGAATAAACTATTCCGGAAAGTAGTAAGGCGGGCGGTTTGCAGGTCTGCCGCTGTTGCGCTACATGCCGGTGAAGGGTCCCATCGGCGCGGACCCGTATGGCAGGGACTTTCGATGGAAACGCTCGGGCAAGAGGGAGAGGGCCACAGCCGCCGCGAACCTCGCCACCGCGCGTTCAGGGGCGCCCACATCATATTCAACAAAGGCAACTCGGTTTTCGATTGCCGGGTGCGCAATCTGTCGACCGGCGGCGCCATGCTGGAAATGCCCAGCTTGCTCGGCATACCGTTGCATTTCGATTTTGCCCTGGAATCCGTCCACAAGCATCGTCCATGCACGGTGATGTGGCGTACGAATACGCTCATGGGCGTCGCCTTCGACGAGACCAAGAGCCGCGCAGCCTGAGAATTGAACCAGCGGGGAGACAACGTGGACACAGTTCTGACCGGCCTGTGGCCTCCGGTGGCAACGCCATTCGCACGTGACGGGGCGTTGGACGAGGGGCTGCTGATCCGCCACAGCCGAGCGTTGCTGGCCGAAGGCGCCAGCGGGCTCGCAATCCTCGGCACCACCAGCGAAGCCAATTCGCTGACGCTCGACGAGCGGCTGCGGGTGATCGATGCCCATGCCGAGGCCGGCATTCCCGCCTCGCAACTCCTGCCGGGCACCGGCGCCTGCGCCATCGGCGACGCGGCGGCGCTGACCCGACGCGCCGGCGAGATCGGCGCCGCCGGCGTGCTGCTGCTGCCGCCGTTCTATTACAAGCAGGCCTCGGACGACGGGCTCTTCGCATTCGTGGCGAAGGTGATTGAACGCGCCGGGCCGAATGTGCCGCGCATCATGCTCTACCATATCCCGCCGATGGCGGTCCTCGGCTGGTCGATCGACCTGGTCGGGCGTCTGGTCGAGGCCTTTCCGGGGATCATTGCCGGCATGAAGGATTCCTCCGGCGACCGGGAACACACGCTGCGGATGATCGCGGCGTTTCCCGAACTTGCCATCTTCCCGGGCGCCGAGGTCAACCTGATGGAGGCGCTCGCCGCCGGCGCCGTCGGATGCATTTCGGCAAGCGCCAACGTCAATGCCGCGGCGATCGCGCGCCTGATCGACAACTGGCAGGCGCCGCAAGCGCAGAGCTGGCAGGAAGCGCTGAGAGCGACGCGCAAGGCCCTCGATGCGCGCGGCATGATCCCCTCGCTGAAGACCATCCTCGCCCGGCGCTACGACGACGCCACCTGGCTTAACCTGCGCCCACCGCTGATGATGATCGATGCGGGTGCCCGCGACGCGCTCCTGGCGGACCCCGCGATCGCCGGGTTGCAGGAGACGGTCGCAGCCTAGCCGGCCTACGCCGGCTTGTGGTGGGCGTGCCAGTGCCAGGCGATGTCGATGCGCCGCGGCAGCCAGACCTTTTCCTTGCCGGCCACGTAGTCGAGGAAGCGGGCGACCGCCGCCGCGCGGCCGGGACGGCCCGCCAGGCGGCAATGCAGGCCGACCGACATCATTTTGGGCGCCCCGGCCTCGCCCTCGGCGTAGAGGGTGTCGAAGCTGTCCCGGAGATAGGCGAAGAACTGGTCGCCGGAATTGAAGCCCTGGGCGGTGGCGAAGCGCATGTCGTTGGCGTCGAGGGTGTAGGGGACGATCAGGAACGGACCGCGGGGGCCTTCGATCCAGTAGGGCAGATCGTCGGCATAGGCGTCGGAGCAATAGGCGAAGCCGCCCTCCTCCGCCGCCAGCGTGATGGTGTGGACCGAGGAGCGGCCGGTGTAGACGCCGAGCGGACGGGTGCCGGTCACCTGTTGATGGATGCGGATCGCCTCCGTCAGGTGCTCGCGCTCGGCGGCCTCAGTGAAATCCCGGTATTCGATCCATTTGAGGCCGTGGCTGGCGATCTCCCAGTCCGCCTCCTTCATGGCGGCGACCGCCTCGGGATTCCGCTGCAAGCGCGGTCGCCACGCCGAATACGGTCGGGGTAACGCCGCGCTCGGTGAACATGCGCCAGAGGCGCCAGAAGCCGGCGCGCGAACCGTACTCGTAGATCGATTCCATGTTCATGTGGCGCATGCCGGGCCATGGCGCCGCGCCGACGATCTCGGACAGGAACGCCTCCGAGGCCGCATCGCCGTGGAGGATGTTGTTTTCGCCGCCCTCCTCGTAGTTGACGACGAACTGGACGGCGACCACGGCGTCGTCCGGCCAGCGCGGATCGGGCGGGTTGCGGCCGTATCCCACCATGTCGCGGGGGTATTGCTCGTTCATGTCGGCTCCTGGCGCATGGAGGCGCCCCTTAAGGTCTCGTTAATGTTCGCCCGCCACGCTCGGTGCCGCCACGACGGTTCGGCCGGGGAGCAACGGCGTGAAAGAAAGAACCTGAACTGACTGCCGAAAAACCGGAATTGACGGCCGACGACCCGCGGTTCCAGTACGCGATCGACGAGAACGTCAAGCGGCTTCGCCAGATGCTGATCCTGATGGCGCCCGAGACGGGCTCCGCCGGCGCTCGGCGCCGCGCCGCAAGGGGTTCCCGAAGACGCGGGTGGACCTGCATCTGCCCGCCCTCACGGATCAGCGTCACTAGTCGAGAGCCTCCTGGCGCTCGCCGGCGGCGTCCGCACGCAGGTGGCGCTCGTAGGAGCGCCAGCTCAGCGGCAGGCACGCCCAGTACGCCAGGCTCAGCACCGCCATCGTTTCGAACGGGAAGCTCAGCAGGAACGCCACCAGCAGGACGCCGACGACGAAGAGCGGCGCCACCATGTCGCGCGGCATGCGGCGGCCAACGAGCTTGCCGGACCAGGTCGGCACGCGGCTGACCATCAGAAGACCGACGGCGATGGTGTAGACGAACACGACCGGCGCCGTCAGGAAGCCATGAGGAACGGCGACCAGCTCGACATAGAGCGGCAGCATCACGGTCATGGCGCCGGCCGGGGCCGGTACGCCGACGAAGAAGCTCGCCCTCCATTCCGGCTTGTCGGTGGCATCAAGCGCGACGTTGAAGCGCGCCAGCCTCAGCGCCGCGCAGATGGCGAAGATCAGTGCCGCGATCCAGCCGAGCGATCTCAGGTCCCTCAGCGCCCACACATAGACCAGGATCGCCGGGGCGACGCCGAAGTTCAGGAAGTCGGTGATCGAATCGAGTTCGGCGCCGAAGCGCGACGTCGATTTCAGGAAAGCGGGCCATGCGGCCGTCGATGCCGTCGAGCGCCGCGGCAGCGGCGATGAACGCGATGGCCAGCTCGTAGCGGTGCTCGACGGCCATGCGGATGGACGTGAGGCCGGCGCACAACGCCAGCAGCGTGATCAGGTTGGGCAACACGGCCCGCACTGGAACCTGTTGCAACTGGCGCAGCCGCTTGCGGCCGGGAAACTCGTCGGGGTCGAACGGCTGGAACAGCGACATCGCCGCTCAATCCACCCTGACGCGCGTCTCGGCCGCTTCAGGGCCGAAGCGCGCGATGACCGTCTCGCCGGCGATCGCAGTCTGGCCCTCGGCGACGACGACACTGGCACTCGTCGGCAGGTAGACGTCCAGCCGCGAGCCGAAGCGGATCAGGCCGAAGCGCTCGCCGGCGAGCAGACCATCGCCCTCGGCGGGAAAGCAGGCGATCCGCCGCGCGATGAGGCCGGCGATCTGGACGACCGCGACCGGGCCATGGTCGGTGTCGAGGATGAGGCCGTTGCGCTCGTTGTCCTCGCTCGCCTTGTCGAGCTCGGCGTTGAGGAACTTGCCCGGCGTATAGACGATGCGCGCGATGGTGCCGGCGAGCGGCGCCCGGTTCACGTGACAGTCGAAGAGGCTCATGAAGATCGACACGCGCCGCCAATCCCCCTCCCCGAGGCCCAGCTCGGGCGGGGCGGGCGCCGCGGCGACAACGGCCGCAACGCGGCCGTCGGCGGGGCTGATGACCAGCGCCGGATCGATCGGCGTCACGCGGCGCGGATCGCGAAAGAAGTAGGTGCACCAGGCGGCGAGGATCAACCCGATCCAGAACAGCGGCTGCCAGGCCCAGCCGAGCAGGACCGCCGCGACCACCAGGCCGGCGATGAACGGCCACCCCTCGCGCCGGATCGGCACCAGCATGCCCCTGATCGAATCGAGTATGGAATCCATCGGTCCCTGGCCGCGCTGCCCGCTGCCGCCCGTCCATCGGCCAGGGTCGCGCGCGCCCTAGAAAGCATGGAAAGCGGGTCAAGTGAAGCCGCCCACCGACGCTGGGTTAACGGCGATCAGGGGCGGTTTCGCGCCGCCCTTGTTGGCGCTGGCCGGCAACCCTTGACAAACCGCGTGGCGGCGTCGACGTGCATTGCACGCCCCATCTGTCCGGGCGACCATCCCCGAAGCGAGGTTGCATGCCGCTTAGCCCTTTCCTCCCCCGTACGCACATCGCCTATTTCGCCATGGAAATCGCCATCCGGCCCGAGATGCACACCTACTCGGGGGGCCTCGGCATTCTGGCCGGCGATTCGGCCCGCTCGGCGGCGGATCTCGGCCTCCACATGGTCTTCGTCACGCTGGTGAGCCGCGCCGGCTACTTCCGCCAGCAGATCGATGCTGACGGACACCAGCGCGAATTGCCCGACACGTGGGATCCGGCGCGTTGGTGCACGCCGCTCGAGGCGACGGTCGCGGTCACCATCGAGGGACGACAGGTCCGGATCCGGCCGTGGCTCTACGTCCACACTTCCAGCGGCGGCCACCAGATTCCGATCGTGCTGCTCGACACCGATGTCGAGCAGAACGACGCCGCCGACCGAACGCTCACGCACCACCTGTACGGGGGCGACGAGGCCTACCGGATCAAGCAGGAGATCGTGCTTGGCCTCGGCGGCATTCGCGTCTTGCGCGCGCTCGGCTTCAACATCGACACCTACCACCTCAACGAGGGCCATGCCGCATTTCTGACGCTCGATCTCCTCGGCCATTCCCCAAAGCGCCGCGGCAAGAAAGATCCGGCGGGTCGCCCCGCGAGATTGCAGAGGTTCGCGACCAGTGCGTGTTCACCACCCACACGCCGGTCGAGGCGGGGCACGACCGCTTTTCCTACGACCTCGCCACCCGGTTTCTGCCGGACCTCGTCGGGCTCGACGAGCTGAAAGCGCCTCGCCGGCAGTGAAGAACTCAACATGACGCGCCTCGCCCTCAGCCTGTCCGGGTACGTGAACGGCGTCGCCCGGATGCACGCCGACACGACCGCGCAGATGTTCCCCGGACACAGCATCGATGCGGTCACCAACGGCGTGCACCTGGAGACGTGGGCGCACGATGCTTTCGCCCGCCTGTTTAGCGCGCGGTTCCCGCATTGGCGTCAGGACCCGGCGACGCTGGTCGGGCCATCGCGCTTTCCGGCGACGAGGTGTGGGATTGTCACCAGGCCGCCAAGGGCGACCTGATCGCGCGCGTCAAGGAAACCGCCGGCGTGTCGCTCGACTCCGAACGTGCCGATCATCTGCTTCGCCCGGCGCATGACCGCGTACAAGCGGCCGACGCTGTTGTTCTCCGACCTCGATCGCCTTGCCGCGATTGCCGCCAAGCCACCCATTCCAGATCGTGATGGCCGGCAAGGCCCATCCCCGCGATATCGCAAGGCAAGGAAATGATCGCGGAGCTGCAACCGGGTCCTGCGGCGCCTGAAGGGCAAGATCGCCGGGGCGTTCCTGCCGAACTACGACATGGATGTCGCCAAGGCCTGCGTGACGGGTGCCGACGTGTGGCTGAACAACCCGGTGCCGCCGATGGAGGCTTCCGGCACCAGCGGCATGAAGGCGGCGCTCAACGGGGTGCTCAATCTCAGCGTCCTCGACGGCTGGTGGCCGGAAGGATGGATCGAGGGCGTGACCGGCTGGGCGATCGGGGACGCCGAGGGGTCGAAACCGCCGGATGGCGCGGACCTCTACGGCAAGCTCGGCGGGACGGTGCTGCCGCTCTACTACGACCAGCCGGAACGCTGGCGGTGGATGATGGTCCAGGCGATCGCGTACCATCCCCTGCTACTTCAACACCCATCGCATGATGAGCCGCTACGCGGCGCAGGCCTACCTGAAGTAGCCCGCGAGGGTGGCCCGCTCGGCTACTTCGCCGGCACTACCTCCGGATCGACCGTGCGAGGCGTCAGGTGCCGCCTCGCCCTCCACGGCGCGCAGCAGCTCCTTCGCTTCCTCCGCCTGGCGCTGACGCTGCCACATGGAGGCGTAGAGGCCAGCCCGGCGGACGAGGACGTCGTGGGTGCCGCGCTCGACGATCAGACCGTCGTCGAGGACGATGATTTCGTCGGCGTGGACGACGGTGGCAGGCGGTGGGCGATGACCAGCGTCGTGCGTTCGGCCGAAACACGATCGAGCGCCGCCTGGATTTCGCGCTCGGTGTGGATGTCGAGGGCGGAGGTCGCCTCGTCGAGGATGAGGATCGGCGGCGCCTTGAGGACGGTGCGGGCGATGGCGACGCGCTGCTTCTCGCCGCCGGACAGCTTGAGGCCGCGCTCGCCGACCTCGGTCGCGTAGCCGTCCGGCAGGCTGGCGATGAAGTCGGCGATCTGTGCGGTGCGGGCGGCGGCGCGGATCTCCTCGTCGGTCGCCTCGGGGCGGCCGTAACGGATGTTGTAGGCGATCGTATCGTTGAAGAGGACGGTGTCCTGCGGCACCATGCCGATGGCGGCGCGCAACGAGGTCTGGGTGACGTCGCGCACGTCCTGGCCGTCGATGGTGATGCGGCCGCCGGTCACGTCATAGAAGCGGAAGAGCAGCCGCGAGATGGTCGACTTGCCGGCGCCGGACGGGCCGACGATGGCGACGGTGTGGCCGGCGGGAACCTCGAACGAGATGCCCTTGAGGATCGGACGGGCCGGGTCGTAGTGGAAGCGGACGTCGTCGAAGCGGACCGCCCCGCCGGCGACGACAAGTTCCTTCGCGCCCGGCCGGTCAACGACCTCGGGCGCGACATCGAGCAGGTGAAACATCGCCTCCACGTCGATGAGGCCCTGCTTGATCTCGCGATAGACCGAGCCGATGAAATTCAGCGGGATGGAGAGCTGCATCAGCAGAGCGTTGATGAGAACAAAATCGCCGATGGTCTGCTTGCCGTGGATGACCGCGGCGCCCGACATGACCATGCACACGGTGGCGCCGGCGGTGAAGATGACGATCTGGCCGATGTTGAGCCAGGCCAGCGAGGTCCAGATGCGGATCGCCGCCTGCTCGTAGCGGGCCATGGCGCGATCGAAGCGACCGGCCTCCATGCGCTCGTTGCCGAAGTACTTCACCGTCTCGAAATTGAGGAGCGAGTCCACCGCCTTGGAATGGGCGTCCTGATCGGACTCGTTCATCGAGCGGCGAATCTTGATGCGCCAATCGGAAGCGCGGACCGAAAACCAGACGTAGAGCACGACCGTCACCGCGATGACGGCGAGATACATCCAGTCGAACTGGTAGGTGATGATGGCGGCGGCAAAGGCGAACTCGAACACCGTCGGCAGGGTGTTGAGAATGGTGAAGCGGACGATGGTCTCGATGCCGTTGGTGCCGCGCTCGATGATACGGGCGAGGCCGCCGGTGCGCCGCTGCAGGTGATAGCGCAGCGACAGCTCGTGCATGTGGACGAACGTCTTGTACGCGAGGTTGCGCACCGCGTGCTGGCCGACCTTGGCAAACAAGGCGTCGCGCAGGTTGTTGAAGACGCTCATCAGGATGCGGCCGACGCCGTTGGCGACAACCAGGACGATCGGCACGGTGACCAGCGTCGCAAGGCCGACGGTGACGGCACCGCCCGGACCGACGGTCGGCGGTGTGGTGAGGGCGTCCGTCGCCCATTTGTAGGTGTAGGGGACGAGGACGGTGACGATCTTGGCAAGGACCAACACGCCAAGCGCAACCAGTACCCGGCGCTTGAGATCGGGCCGGTTGGTCGGCCACATGTAAGGCCATAGGCCGCGCAGCGTGGCGAACGTCGAGGCCGGCCTGACGACCGACGCTTCCGGCGCCGGCAATGTGCGGGCGCGTCTCACCGGTGCGCTTCCCCCGTCGCCGGCATGGCGGGCCGGGTGAGGCGCGACATCGCTTCGGTCAGCGACGCGAGCACGGTTTCATCCAGGCAGTAGCAGGAGCGGGGGCCCTCGATCTCGCCACGGATGAGGCCCGCCTCGCGCAGGATCTTCAGGTGCTGGGAGACGGTCGACTGGGCGAGCGGGAGATCACGTACGATCTCGCCGCAACAGCAGCCGGCGCCGCCAACGCGTTGCAGGGCGCGCACAATGGCCAGTCGCGCCGGGTGGGCGAGCGCCTTGATGCGGGTTGCGAGGATGACGTCGTCCTGTTGGAAGGTCACGGGGCTTCATCGTTGTTTGACGATGAAGCCAACGTATGCGCCCGGAGCGCGATTTCAAGCGGCGCAGGGCCCGGCGCTATTTCTGCCAGTCGGTGTTGCCGGCGGGCACCACGAAGACCTGGCCTGGATAGATCCAGTGGGGGTTGCGGATCTGCTCGCGGTTGGCCTGGTAGATGGTCGAGTAGCGGATGCCGCGGCCATAAAGGTCGCGGGCGATGTGCCAAAGATTGTCGCCGCGCTTGATGATAACGGTCTGCATCTCGGGCATCTGGCCGGTCACCTCGGGGGCGCCGGCGGCGGACGCAGTGACAACCGGCTTCAGCGAGGCGACCTGAATTTCACGCTCGAAGGAGACCTCAGCGCGGGCAATGACGTCACCGGTCTTCTTGTCCACCTGATCGGCGCGCACCTGATACGTGCCGGCCGGCATTTCCCGCTTGGTCTCGACGAGCCACGTACCGCCTTCGGTGGGGGTTGTCTCCCCGATCGGCTGATTTTCGACGTATACGCGGACCGGCTCGTCGGTCTCGGCCGTTCCCGCGACAAAAAGTCCCCCGGCGGTATCGGCCTCCACAGCGGCAACGGTCACGGCAGCTTTCGGGCCAGCCGGCTCGGGCGCGGGTTCGGGCTGCGCCGGGGCGGCGGGAGCGCTCGCGACCTCGGACGCGCCGGCCGGTGGGGCTGACGGCTCCGCCGGTGTCGCAGGTGCCACGGAGACCTCAGGCTGGGCCGCGGCCGGCGGCGACGCAGGAGCGGCCCCGGTTTTTTCCGGCTCGGCCATGGCGACTTCCGGTGCGGGCGGCGTTGCAGGCTGCGTCTCGGCGGGCGCCGGCGCGGCGGCAACTTCCGGCGCCGGTGTTGCCGGGGCGGGCGTTTCGGCCGGCGCAGCTTCGGCTACGGCGGGGCCGGCGGGCTCCGGGGTCGCCGAAGCAGGAGCAGCCTCCGGCGGCTTTGCCGCGGGGATCTGGAGGACCTTGCTGGGCGCGTCGGGGCTGTTGAGGACAACAAGCACGTCGTTCGACTTGTCGTCGGGCACCGACACGGCAACGCGCTGGTCCGACAGGGTCGTGACCTTTTTGTCGTCGGAGGTGGTGCGGATAGCAAGATCATGGGTGCCGGGCGGCAACGGCTTGTCGAGCGCCAGCGCCCATTCTCCCCGGTTGTTGGCTTCTGCCGTGGCCACGGCGTTGGCACCGTCGAGCACTTCGACCTTCGCGCCCGGTGCCGCGAGGCCAGCAACGACGGCTTCACCGGACCGCTCGACGCGAACGACGTCAAAAGTCGGCGCGACAGCCGGCGTCGCCGGACTCTCGGCCGGCGGCGGCTCAGCCATGGCGACCTGGGGCCCGGCGGGGGCGGCCATGGTCGGTGGCGTCTCGGTGGCTGGTGCGGTGGCAACCTCGGGCGCCGGCGCGGCCATCGTCGGCGGCGTCTCGGCCGGCGCGGTGGCGACCTCAGGTGCAGGCGCGGCCACGGTCGGCGGCGCCTCGACCGGTGGGGCGGTGGCAACCTCGGGCGCTGGTGCGGCCATGGTCGGCGGCGCCTCGGCGGTCGGTGCGGTAGCGACCTCAGGCGCGGGCGCGGCCATGGTCGGCGGCGCCTCGGCCGGCGGCGCGGCGGCGACCTCGGGCGCGGGCGCGGCCATCGGTCGGCGGAGTCTCGGCCGGCGGCGCGGTGGCGACCTCTGGTGCAGGCTCGGCCATGGTCGGCGGAGTCTCGGCCGGCGGCGCGGTGGCGACCTCTGGCGTGGGCGCGGCCATTGCCGGGGGCGCCGCGGCCGGGGGAGCCTCGACCAGCGGCGGCCGGTGGCACGATGGGCGTGTCCCCGGCGGGCATCGATTCGTCAGTCGACACGGCCGGTGCGAAGGCGACCGGCGCCTCGGCCATCGTCCCCTGCCAGTCGTAGTAAGTCAGGCCCGCAATCGCGCCGACGAAGACAATCAGCGCGATCAGTGCGGAGAGCCGGCGTTTATCCATTGATTCGTCCGAATCTTATGCCGCAAGTGGAGTTTATACGCGGTCGGCCCCACGCCACAAGGCAAGCTGCCGGCCCGGCTTGACGCCCGCCGCCTGCAAATGCCACATCGAATCATGGCTGAATTGCGAAGCATCTGCGTCTATTGCGGGTCCAACGAGGGCACCGCGCCCGCCTACGCCGCCGCCGCCGAACGCCTCGGCCGGGCGATGGCGGCATCCGGCATCCGGCTCGTCTATGGCGGCGGGTCGATCGGGCTGATGGGTATCCTTGCCCGTACCGTGCTTGCGAACGGCGGCAGGGTGACCGGCATCATCCCGCAGTTCCTCAAGGACCGCGAGGTGATGCTCAAGGAGGCGCCGGAGCTGATCGTCACTGCCGACATGCACGAGCGCAAGCGGATCATGTTCGAGCGGTCCGACGCCTTCGTCGCGCTGCCGGGCGGGATCGGCACGCTGGAAGAGGTGGTCGAGATGGCGACATGGGCGCAGCTCGAGCAGCACAAGCGCCCGATCCTGATCGTCAACATCGACGGCTTCTGGGACTCGCTGGTGGCGCTTTTCCAGCGCATGACCGAGGACGGATTCCTGCGCAAGGCGTTCTTGCCCAACAGCAGCGACCTGCCGCTGTCGTTCTGCACCGACGTCGACGCGGTGATTCCGATGCTGAGGGCCGCGCTCGCCAGCGAGACGCCACATGCGGCGGCGGAGCCCGGCGGAGCCGAGTTGATGTAGGGTCGCCTGTTCAGGCGGGTTCGACGCCGGCGCGCATCAGCTTGTAGGTGATCGAGTTGATCAGTGCCTCGAACGAGGCGTCGACGATGTTTTCCGAGACGCCGACCGTGAACCACGAGTCGCCGCTGGCGTCGGTCGATTCGATGAGGACGCGGGTCACCGCTTCGGTGCCGCCGTTAAGGATGCGCACCCGGTAGTCGGTGAGCTCGAGGTCGGCGATCGCATGGCGGTAAACGCCGAGGTCCTTGCGCAGCGCCCGATCGAGCGCATTGACCGGGCCGTTGCCCTCGCTGACGCTCAGCACCCGCTCGCCGCCGACGTTCATCTTGACCACCGCCTCCGAGACCGAGACGAGCTTGCCGATGGCGTTGTGCCGGCGCTCCACGGTGACGTGGAAGCTTTCCACGGTGAAGTAATCGGGGACGGTGCCGAGGGTGCGCCTGGCAAGGAGATCAAAGGAAGCGTCGGCGCTCTCGTAGGCATAGCCGATCGCCTCGCGCGCCTTGACCTCGCCGAGCAGGGTGTCGAGGCGACGGTCGCCGCGTTCGACCTCGATTCCGAGCCGCGCCAGCTCGCTGATGAGGTTCGCCTTGCCCGCCTGATCGGAAACCAGCACGTGCCGCCGGTTGCCGACCTTCTCCGGCGCGACATGCTCATAGGTCTTAGGGTCGCGGGCGATGGCGGAGGCATGGATGCCGGCTTTGGTGGTGAAGGCGCTGGCGCCGACGTACGGCGCCTGGCGGTTGGGCGAGCGGTTGACCAGTTCGTCGAAACGGTGAGCGAGCGGAGTCAGCCCCGCGAGACCCTCGGCGCTCACGCCGACTTCGAAACGATCGGCGTAGGCGGGCTTCAACATCAGGGTGGGGATGAGCGAGGTGAGGTTGGCGTTGCCGCAGCGCTCGCCGATGCCGTTGAGCGTGCCCTGTATCTGGCGGGCGCCGGCGCGCACGGCGGCCAGCGAATTGGCGATCGCCTGCTCGGTGTCGTTGTGGGCGTGGATGCCAAGGTGGTCGCCGGGGATGACGTTCGCGACCTCGGTGACGATCGCCTCCACCTCGTCCGGCATGGTGCCGCCGTTGGTGTCGCACAGCACCACCCAGCGCGCGCCGGCGTCGTAAGCCGCCTTGGCACACGCGAGGGCATAGGCCGGGTTCGCCTTGTAGCCGTCGAAAAAATGCTCGCAGTCGAGCAGCACCTCCCTCCCCGCTTCCCGGGCCGCGGCGACCGACTGGCGGATGCTTTCCAGATTCTCCTGCTCGGTGGTCTTAAGTGCGACGCGGACGTGGTAGTCCCAGGTCTTGGCGACGAAGCAGATTGCGTCGGCCTTGGCCGCAAGGAGATCGCGGAGGCCGGGGTCATTGGAAAGACTGACTCCGGCGCGCTTGGTCATGCCGAATGCGGTGAAGGCGGCGCGGCGGGTGCGCTTCTCCTCGAAAAAGCCGGTGTCGGTCGGGTTGGCGCCGGGATAGCCGCCCTCGACGTAGTCGATGCCGAGGTCGTCGAGCATGCCGGCGATCAGCACCTTGTCGGCGAGCGAGAAGTCGACGCCGCTCGTCTGGGCGCCGTCGCGCAATGTCGTGTCAAAGAGATAGAGGCGTTCCTTGCTCATGGCGCGTGCCTCAGGCCGGCGGCCAGACCTCGGTGTCGTGGTCGGGATGCTGGTGGTTGGAAGCGGCGATGGCATCAGCCAGCGCCGGGATATCGTCTTCGGTGCACGTCTGGCCCGGCAGGCTCGCCAGCGTCGCGAACCAGGGCATGCGGCTCTCGATGCCGTATTGCCGTCCGGGCCGTATCTTAGCCGGCTGATCGAGCGACCCGATCGACACGGCGATCTCGGTGCGATCGACGTAGTGGAAGGTGAGCGGCGTGCCGCAGTCGCGACAGAAGCCGCGCTCGGTCTGGTCCGAACTCATGAAGATGGCGACCGAGCCGCGGGTGATCTCGAACTTGTCGAGCGGCACGCCGGTCAGCGGCGCGAAGAACGAGCCGAACGCCTTCTGGCACATGCGGCAGTGGCAGATGTGGGGGTCGCCCGGCTCGGCGTGCAGCGCGTAACGGACCGCGCCGCACTGGCAGCCCCCGGTGAGACGGACGGTGTTCATCGCCTCGTCTTTCGTCCGCGGCCGGCGGGCTTCCCAGCGGGCTTGCGGGCCGAGACCTTCTTCGCCGGCTTACGGGCAGGAGTCTTTTTCGCGGCGCGCTTTTTCGCGGCCGGCTTCTTCGCGGCGCGCCGTTTTGCCGGCGCCTTCCGGGTGGCGGTCTTGCGGGCGGGCTTGCGTTTGCGGGCGGCCGTCTTGCGCGCGGCTGCGTTCATCTCGGCCAGGGTGGAGTGGCACACCGCTTCGATGTTGTGGCCGTCGGGGTCGAGCACAAAGGCGCCGTAGTAGTTGGCGTGATAGTGCAGACGCAGGCCGGGCGGGCCGTTGTCGGTGGCGCCGGCGGCCATCGCGGCGGCGTAGAACTGGTCCACCTGCTCCCGCGTCTCCGTGCGGAAGGCGATGTGCAGGTGTGGCACCATCTTGTCGCCGGTCGAAATCCAGAAGAACGGCTTGCCATCGGCGCCGAGACCGGCGCTGGCGAACGGGCCGATCGTGCCGTAGGGGAACTCCATCACCACGCCGACGCGCAGCGGCTTCAGCGCGGCGAGATAGAACTCCTTGGAACGCTCGTAGTCGGACACGCTCAGTCCGATGTGGTCGATTTCAATGGTCATCGCTTCACCTCCCAGGTGGTCACGAGTTCACCGGTTTCAGGGTCCTTCGAATCTTTCAGGGCAATGCCCATGGCGTCGAGCTCGGCGCGGATGCGGTCGGCCTCGGCGTAGTCCTTCGCCTTGCGGGCGGCGGCGCGGGCGGTGATCGAGCTGGATCGCATCCTTGTCTGCGTCGTCATCGCTGCTGTCAGCGCATCCCTCATATCTGCGAATCTCGTGCAAGGTCGCGGTCTGTCTCGACCGCATCCCCAGCCACAACAATTGGCGCCGCCTTCAACTTACCCGCCACTGACTCGCGTCAGGATCGCGTGGCCGTTCTTGCCGCGTTGAAGACGTGCATGACGCGAGCACGCCCTGATAGTATTGAGGTCGTCTTCGAGTGCCGCATCAAGTACCTGCGTCAACGTGTCCAGCGTTCTCGGCACTGCTCGTCATCGATGGACAGTGCCAAGCCAGTCCAATTCGCTCGGCCTTCGCCTCCTGAAGGCGTGTCAAGGGTCCAATCTATCGGCTGCCGGTAGTGCGTCATCAGCATCGCTAGCCGAATCTCCTCGCCGTGACCAGACGTTCCAGCGCGAACTTGCGCGGTGTCCAGCAGCTCCCGGATCGTCACGAAATTCCCCGCGCTACTTCGACATCTTCTCGCCCTCCACCTGGAGGTAGCCGTTGTGGAGCCAATAGTTGGCCATCGTCGGCGTGTGGAAGGCGCAGCGCGACTGGGCGATCTCGTTCTCGTGGTGGGGGAAGACGAGGTCGATGCCGCCGCCGTGGATGTCGAACTCGTGCGGATGGGCGAGACCCGCCTCCCCCAACGTCGGACGCGCCGCCTGCCACAGCCACCGGTCGGACATGGCCGAGCATTCGAGGTGCCAGCCGGGCCGGCCGGGGGTCGCGATCCCGGCTGGTGAAGGCCAGGCGGGCTCCCCCGGCTTCGACGGCTTCCACAGGACGAAGTCCATCGGGTCTTTCTTGTACGGCGCGACCTCGACGCGGGCGCCGGCGATCATGTCGTCCAGCGAGCGGTTGGAGAGCTTGCCGTAGTCTTTCATCGCCGCGACGTGGAAGAGGACGTGGTCCTCGGCGACGTAGGCGGAGCCGTTGGCGATGAGCGCCTCGATCATCGCCTTCATGTCATCGATGTGCTCGGTGGCGCGCGGCTCGTGGGTCGGCGGCAGGCAGCCGAGAGCGGCGACGTCCTCGTGGAACTGCTTCTCGGTCTTCTCGGTGACCTTGCGGATCGCTTCGTTCAGCGGCAGGTCGGGGTATTCCTCGGCCGCGCGTGCGTTGATCTTGTCGTCGACGTCGGTGATGTTGCGGACGTAGGTGACGTGCTCGGCGCTCGTAGATATGCCGCAGCAGGCGGAAGAGCACGTCGAAGACGATGATCGGCCGGGCGTTGCCGATGTGGGCGAAGTCGTAGACCGTCGGCCCGCAGACGTACATGCGCACGTTGTTCGGGTCGATCGGACGAAACTCTTCCTTCGTCCGCGTCAGCGTGTTGTAGAGGCGCAAGCCCATGCCGATAACGTCCCTCGCCCGCCGGCCGGGGCTTGTCGTCTCGTCTTGATGGGCAATGAGATGACGGCCTCAGCCAGCGTGGTTGCTAGCCGGTAATAATGATCCGCGAAATGCAAATCGCGCGTGAACGCGTCGCTGCCGTCGTCATGGGCATGGGTGTTTGGCTCATTCCGACTGCTGCGTCAAGAGCTTGGCGGTCGCGGCCGGCGTCAGCGCCGCCGCCTCGCGCTGGAGGACGCTGGCTGCGAAGTCGCCCATGCCGGGGCCGTAGAAGGCCAGCTCGCGCGTCTCGTAGCCGGGCCGGTCGTCGTATCTGGTCGGCATGACGTAGCCGATGTAGTCGCCGTTGAAGCTCGTCACCGCCGCCCTCAGTCCCTCGCCGGCGAGTTCCCGTTCAAGCGGTAGCGCCAGCTCGCCGGCATAGTCGCAGGGCGTCGAAAAGAGGAGCATGTCGCCGATGCGGACGGCCTGAACGAAAGTCTTCTCCGGCAGCGGAAGGATGAGCCGCGCCAACCATGGCCGCAACCGCCACCCGTCTGAGAAGCGCACCTGCGGGTCGGGAAGCGTGACGGTCACGCCGATCTTCGCCAGCACAGGCGCGGCATCTTGTGCAAGCGCCGGCAGGGCCGCGCTCACGTGATCGGCAAGCGCAGTCCCGACCTGATCGACCGCTGCAAACGTGTGGTCAGGCGGTGCAATCTCCTGCCCGCCAACGGGACCGGCCATGAACAGCGCCATGTCGAAGCCGCGGGCTTCCATGACGCGCTCCCAGGCGCCGGGATAGTCGCCGCTCAGCAACCGGTTGCCGGCCTCAAGGATGACCGGATGGGCGGCGTACGATCCGAAGACGGCCGCCCGTTCGCCCGTCTGCCGGAAGGTCATCAGCGGAAAACCGGGGTGGGCGGGCGCGGTCCGGTCCGTGCAATTCTTCACCAACTCGGGGATTTCGACCCAGCCGGTCGCAAGTGTCGCCGACTTCAGGTCCGCGAGGGCTGCCTCGATGCTGGCGATGACCTGCCCGGCGATCCACCGGTTCGTCCCGTCGCGGTGGAGGCCGGCCGCCAGCTCGTACGTCCAGTTCCTGCCCCAGCCGCCGATGCTGGAGTGGCTGTGGGTGGCGGAGAGATACAGCCCCGCGCGATCGAGCCCCAGCGCCGTCAGTCTGGCTTCAACGATGTCGGTGACCTGGCGGGGCACCAGAAGCATATCGAGCGAGACCAGCACCACCCGTGCGTTCCCCTCCTGCAGCGCGATCGTCTTCACCCAGAGAGGATCGTGTACGCCCTCCGCCTTGGCGCCGCGACGCGCGCTGAAGCCGGCTAGGGGAAGGCCGGGAAACGTGCCGGTGTGCCAATCAGGATTGCCCGCAAGGTTGGGCGTGAGGCTCGCCTCCCCGAACCCGGCCATCAGCGGCCCGTGGGCGACGACAACGGCGGCCGCCGCGGCGTCGAGGGCACTGGTCGTGCGGTGATATGCGTCGAGCTGCGTGTATGGCGTTCTGTCGACGGGCGTGACCGAGGCGAAGCCCGCAGCGACCAACAGAAAGGCAAGAAGCGCAAGGCTCTTCTTGAGGGCTCGGCGCTTCACGGGCGATCTCCGGAGAACGATGCGAACCGGTATATCATCGATGCGCGTCGGCTTGCACGGCCGCTGAAGGCCGCCCATGCTGCCCAAATGAGCGGCCGGATCTGGCGAATTGTCCTCAGTCTCGCGTGCATCGGCATGCTGATGCGCGGCGCTATAGCGGCGCCCGATCACGCGGCGATCGAGCGGCAGTTTCAGGCGTGGCTCGCCAACGACCTGTGGCCGGAAGCGAGGGCGGCCGGAGTGTCGAAAGCCACGTTCGACAAGGCTTTCGAACGGGTGGCGCTGGACTGGAAGGCGCCGGAACTGCAACCGCCGGGGGAACCGGTGAAGCCGCCGACGATCGAGTGGCAGGCGGAGTTCAGAAGCCCCGCCGCCTACTTCGGCGAAGCGGGGCTCAAGTCATTGACGCGGCAGGGGAAAAGCCAGCTGGCCAGGTGGCCGACGACCCTCGCAGCCATAGTAAAACGCTACGGCGTGCCGGCGGATATACTTGTGGCGATCTGGGGCCGGGAGACGGTCTACGGCACGTACAAGCTGCCGGAACCGGCGATTCCGGCGCTGGCGACGCAGGCTTTCATGGGGCGGCGCAGTGACCTCTTCCGCCGGGAACTCATTGCCGCGCTTCAGATTCTCGACCACGGTGACATCACGGCGGCGGGGATGCGGAGCTCGTGGGCGGGCGGCCTCGGCCAGCCCCAGTTCCTGCCGAGCCTCTATTTGCGCTATGCGGTCGATTTCGACGGAGATGGCCACCGCGATATCTGGGGCTCCGTGCCGGATACTTTGGCATCGATCGCCAACTTTCTCGCCCGCGAGGGCTGGGTGCGGGACGCCGGCTGGGGCTTCGAGGCCAGCGTTCCGTCGGCAGTTTCCTGCGCTTTGGAGGGTCCCGACCAGGGCAAGACGATGGCCGAATGGGCGGCGATGGGGGTGCGGCAGGTCGATGGCAGGCCCCTGCCCTCTGACAGCAACCATCCGGCGTTTCTCTTGATGCCGGCAGGTCGATACGGACCTTCTTTTATCGTCAGCGAGAATTTCTATGTCGTCAAGCAGTATAACGTCTCTGACCTCTATGCGCTTTACGTCGGCCATCTTGCCGACCGCTTCGCCGACGACCGACCGCTTTCGGCGTCCTGGAAGACGCTCGGCAAGCTCATGCGCGGACAGGTAAAAGCCTTACAGGACAAGCTGATAGCACAAGGTTTTGATGTGGGTGGGGCTGACGGTCTGGTGGGCTACAAGACCAGGATCGCGATCGGAAAATGGCAGGCCCGCAAGGGATTGCCCGAGACCTGCATGCCCGATTCGGCCACGTTGGCGAGCCTGCTGTGAGGGCCTGTCGGACGCTGCCCGGGCCACTGGGATTGGCTGCCGGGGACCGCGGACAGGTTGCGGCCGATAAATGTTATGTTATAACGTTTCGGGGGTTCGGGGACCGGGGATCGAGAGGCACGGCATGAAGCATTTTCTGACGGCGTTCGCGTTGGTATCGGCGATGACGGGTAGCGCCCATGCGCAGCCGATCGCGGTGGTGGCGGCGGAGGATTTCTACGGCGAGGTCGCGGCGGCGATCGGCGGTGACCGCGTCGCGGTCACCAGCATCATCGACAACCCCAACCTCGACCCGCACGACTACGAGGCGACACCGTCGACGGCGCGCGCGGTCGCGGACGCGCGGATCGTGATGTACAACGGCGCCGATTACGACCCGTGGATGGAGAAACTCATCGCCGCGACGGTCAGGCCCGAGCGCACCGCGATCAGCGTCGCCACGCTCCTCGGCCGCAAGCCGGGCGACAACCCGCACCTGTGGTACGACCCGGCGGCGATGCCGGAAGTGGCCGACGCGGTCGCCGAGGCGTTGACCGCGATCGACCCGCAAGGCGCCGACGGGTACGCCACCCGCCGGCAGGCGTTCGTCGCGTCGCTCGAGACGGTGAACCAGAAGATCGCGGCGGTGAAGCAACGCTTCGCCGGCGAACCGGTGACGGCGACGGAGCCGGTGTTCGGCTACATGGCGGAAGCGCTGGGCCTTGACATGCGCAATCAGGACTTTCAGACGGCGATCATGAACGACACCGAACCATCGGCGAGCCAACTGGCGGCGATGGAAAGCGACCTCAAGGGCGGCAAGGTCAAGGCGTTCTTCTACAACAATCAGGTGAGCGATCCGCTGACCGAACAACTGCTTTCGCTTGCGCGCGCGGCCAACGTACCTGTGGTCGGGGTCACCGAGACCGAGCCCGCCGGCAAGAGCTACGTCGAATGGATGCTCGACGAGCTGGACGCGACGGAGAAGGCGCTGGTCGCCCCACCGGCGTGAGCGTCGTCACCCTCGACCGGGTCACGCTCGCCATCGCCGGCGAGACGGTTCTCGCCGACGTCAGCCTCGGGATCGAGGACGGCGAGATCGTCGGCGTGCTCGGCCCCAATGGCGCCGGCAAGACGACGCTGATGCGCGCCGTCCTCGGCCTGGTGCGCCCGGCTGCCGGCACGATCAGCGTGTTCGGCCGGCCCGCCCAACGCGGCAATCCCGCAATCGGCTACCTGCCGCAGACGCGCACCACCGTGGCCGGGCTTCGCCTCACCGGCCGCGACTTGCTGGCGAGCGCCGTCGACGGCCATCGCTGGGGGCCGCCACTGGTGACGGTTGCAGATGCCCACGAGATCGACCGAGCGCTGGCGGCGGTGGACGCGGTGGCGCTGGCACGCCGTCCGCTCGACGAGATGTCCGGCGGCCAGCGCCAGCGCCTGCTGCTGGCGCAGGCTCTGATCGGCAAACCGAAGCTTCTCCTGCTCGACGAACCGCTGATCAGCCTCGACCCGCATCAGCAGCGGCTTGCCGTCGACCTCGTCCGTCGCCTCTCACGCGAACTCAACCTCACCGTGCTTATCAGCGGTCACGAACTGAACCAGCTCATGCCCGCCATCGACCGGGTGCTCTACCTCGGCAACCGGGAGGCGGCGCTCGGCACGGTCGACGAGGTGGTGAGGCCGGAGACCCTGTCGCGCCTTTTCGGCGCACCGATCGAGGTGGTGCACGTGGGCGGGCGCATCTTCATCATGTCGGGCGGCGAAGACGTCGAACACGATGCCCACCGGCATAACCATGAGCACGGGCACGACCACGGCGACCATCGGGGCGACCATGCTCACCTATGACTTCATGGTGCGCGCGTTCGCGGCGAGCGGCATCGTGGCGATCGTCGCCGGGACGGTCGGCTATTTCCTGGTGCTGCGCGGGCAGGCGTTCGCCGGCCACGCGCTCGCCCACGTCGGCTTCGCCGGCGCCACCGGCGCGGCGCTGGTGGGCATAGCACCGCTCGGCGGGCTCATCACTTTCACGCTGGCCGCGGCGGTCGCCATGGGGCTGCTCGGCGAGCGGCTTTCCGGGCGCGACGTGGCGGTTGGCATGGTGCTGTCGCTGTCGCTCGGCTTCGGCCTGTTGTTTCTCAGCCTCTACACCACCAACGCCACCCAGGCGACGGCCCTGCTTTTCGGGAGCGTGCTCGCGGTCTCTTCAACGGTGCTGACGTCGCTCACCTGGCTCGGAGCCGCGACCCTGGTGGCGCTCGCCGTCATCAGCCGGCCCCTGCTCTTCGCCAGCCTCCAGCCGGAACTCGCCGAGGCGAAGGGGGTGTCGATCCGGCTGATCGCGACGCTGTTCCTGGCGCTCGTCGCGCTGGCCGTCGCGCAATCGATCCAGATCGTCGGGGTGCTGCTCGTCTTCACCCTGATGATCGGGCCACCGGCGGCGGCGCAGCTCCTCACCCACCGGCTGCGGACGGGACTCTTTCTCGCGCCGGCGCTGGCGCTGGCACAGGCATGGCTCGGCCTGGTGCTCGCGTACTACACCGACTGGCCAACGAGCTTCTGGATCACCGCACTGTCGGCGCTGGTCTATCTCGGCGCGGTCGTCTTCGCGCAGCGGCGGGATTAGGAACACGTTCAGCAGTGGCCCGCCGCGACGGTTGAGCGAGTATGCGCTGCGTGTTCTGTTCGCCGTGTAACTTGCGCGAGTCGGGCGTCACGTTACGAGCGGTCCCGCGAGCCAAGTCCGCGAGCAGTTACAACCTTTCGACGGGAGAATTGATCCAATGTGGTCAAGATCTGTGCTGCTGAATGTCGTCAAAGCCTTCAGCGTCCTGGTCATCGTGGCCGCGTTTGCGACGTCGCTGCGATCTTCCGCGGCGGAACAAGCGTCGGACGTTCCCGCCTGGCTGAGCGTTCACGTCGGCGAAGGTGACGGTCAGATCGCGCGGCCCGTCCTGCAGAGGGCGCGGGCACTTTACCTGCAAAAGGTCAGTGAAGGCGTGGTCAAGAACCCCTGCTACTTCGCCTTGGACGCCACGCGTCCGAACGATGCGAGCGATGGCAAGCCGGGACTGAGGTTCTACGTTATCTGCGAATCGGACCGATCGTTTCGTGCCATTTCTGCGGGCCACGGTGGCGGCCGCAATTTGAAGGGAATAGCGGATTTCGCAAACGGAAGACGGTGCGCGGAGAACTTCGGCAATGCGCTGAATTCCAACCTGACGGCCGGCGGGGCCTATGTAACCGGCGAAACCAAAACGTCGTTCAAAGGCTACTACCGCATCTCAGCGGAACAGATCGCGGTCCTGATGCGCTCGTTCGTTCAATTCGACGGCGAGGGCGAGACGGCAAATGCCAGACAGCGCGAGATCGGCGGACACGCCGCCGTTTTGATAAGGGGCGTGTGTCTTCTGAAAAATCCACGCAGCCCTTACGCCGATCACAACGGCTACGTGCCGTTTGGAACGCTGGTGAACTACGCAGGCGGCCGCAGCGACGGCTGCACCAGTTGGTCGCCGTCGGATGCTCAGGAAATCATGTCGATGACGAAGGACGATCCGACGACGCTGTACATCTATCCTGCCGCATCTGACGTCAACGCCGTCGCGCGGGCGGTGGCAGCCGGCCGTTCGCTGGCGCCCGCTGGACTTTACTGGAACGCTTCCTGCCTGAAAGAAATCCGCTCTCCCAAATATTGGCCCAAGGAAACGCTTGAGCCGATTCTGGCGCAATACAAGCAGGATCATCCGGCGCCGCCGCCACAGCCACCGCCGATCTGCAAGGCGCAGTGAGACGGACGTGCCAAGCGCACTTCCAGTTGCCGTGCCAAAACGGGAGGTCGGTCGGCCTCCAACTGCTCAAAGAAGCTCCGACCGACGCCGGAGCAGGATTGCTCCGCTCCGGCGTCCCGCCGTATCACCGCATCGCTTGCGTCAGTTGAACGTTACCGAGACCGCAGCGACCTTGGCTTCAGTGGGAAGACCCTCATATCGCACGGTGAACGTCTGGCCGACTGCCGGTGTCACCGGCGACGAGAACGTGCCGGTGCTGATGAGGTCGCCCGCGCTGAGCTTCTTCCCCGACGCCTTCAGATTCTGGCTACTTGCCGAGCGCCGCGGCGACTTCCTTCAGCATGGTGACGTGAGCACCGTTCTCGAGGTTGGTCAGGATGACGACGATTGTTCCGTCGTCGGGCCACCAAAATGCGAGGGCGTCGCCACCAGGCCCTTCGCCGGTATGACCGACCGGCGCCGGGTCAAACAGCGGGATGCGCATGGTGCCGTAGCCATACGCGACGGGTCGGCCGACCAGCGGTCGGAAGTCTGCAGTCATCAGGGCGCGGCTTTCGGCGGAGAGGAGATCGCCGCCGAGGAGACCGCGGAGGAGCGTCGCCGTGTCCGCCGCGGTCGAGAGAAGGTCGCCTGCCGCCCAGAAGGCGGAGAGATCGACAGTCGAGAGGTCTGTCCGTTCGCCGCCGTCGTCGTAGTAGCCGGATACCGGCTGGGGACGGCCCGGCTCGCCCCACAAGAAGGTATCGGCTGCGTTGAGCGGCACCAGCACGCGGGCCCGGACGGCATCGGCGAGCCGCATGCCCGACGCCTTCTCGATGATGAGGCCGAGCAGCGCGTAGTTCGTGTTGGAGTAGTAGGAAGGGCCATCGCCGGGGGGGGCGACCGGCTCTCCGTCCGCCGCGTGAGCCACCAGCTCCGCCGGATTCCAGACGCGGGCAAAATTTGGGCGGATCATGGAGATGAAGCGGTCGTCGAAGTATTCCCGGATCCCGCTCGTCTGGGCGATGAGCTGACGGACGGTCACGTCGCCGCTGTTGGGCAGGTTGGCGACGAGGCTTGCGTCGAGCCACGCGCCGATCGGGTCGTCGAGGCCGAGCTTGCCCTCGTCGATCAGCGTGAAGGCGGTAGCCGCGGTGATGGTCTTGGTGATGCTGAAAATACGGAAGAGGTCATTCGGAGCCATCTTGCGTCCGCCGACGCTGACGACGCCGGCAGCACCGGCCCAACTCTCGCCATCGGAGGTTTCGACGCGAACCACCGCGCCGGGCACGCCCGAAGCAACGGCCTCGTCGAGGATGGCCTGGAACCTTTCCCCCGGCAGACTGCCCGCCGCCGCCCCGCCCACCGCTGTGAGCGAGAGTGCAACCGCGAGGAACAAGGCTGTCCCAGCCATCGTCGTTGTCCCGATCCCGAGCGAGCACAAGCCGGTCGTTCAAAGGGCGACCACCACGTGGAATTCATATGCTCCACGAATGTTCGGCGCAACGCGCGCCGGTTTTCTTCTCCCATCCGACAAAAATCACGAACCGCCCTCTCCCGCCGCTCCGGAAGGGGCAGTGAGGGGACGCGCGGTACCGGTCCGCCGATGCGGCGGCTAAAGCCCGGTTTCGGCGTGCTGAAGAAAGGGCGGTGTCCCGGCCATTCTGGGCAGGCAGATTTCCGACCCCGCGGTGCGCAGAGCCGACACCAGACTGCTGTGTGATTCGAGGTGCCGGTACTGGGCCGGCATCAACGCGACGATGCGGCGGTTCTGGCCGCTCGCCCGATACAACGTCAGCCCGCCGACCGCCTGCCCCGCGCCGAGAACGGTGAAGGCGGGCACAAGGCACACGCCGAGGCCCGCCTGCACGAGCGCGAGGGCGACTTCGTAGTTGCGGCACGAGGCGACGAGGCGGTGGCGCGGCAGGACCTGACGGTACCAGGCTTCAACGCGCCGGGTGTGCTGGGTGCCGAAGCTGAACTGGATGCAACTATTGAGGACGGACCGCTCGGCGAGGTCCAGTTCGCTGTCAGGGTCCTGAACGCCGGACAGCGCGATGCCGGCGGGGACGGCCAACACGTAGGGATCCTCGGCAACATGGGCCTCGTGGAAGCCCACGTTGGCCTCGGCGACCGAATTCGCCGCCAGCAGGCCGATGTTGACCCGCCGCCCGTAAAGCAGCTCCAGGGTTTCGGCTGGAGCAACCTCGTGTATGTCCAGATCGACGTCCGGGAAGCGCGCCTGCATTGACCGCAGCGCGGGCGGCAGCAGCACCCGCAGCACGGAATTCAGCCCGGCGATGCGGAGACTCAGCTCTCGTCCCGGCGCTGAACGCGTGGATCCCGTTCTGGGCTTCCTCGACGCTGGTGAGTATCTGCTCGGCCTTGCGCAGGAGAAAACGGCCCGCGTCGGTCAATTCCATCTGCTGGGGGGTGCGCCGGAAAAGGGGACTGCCGACCTTCGACTCGAGCTTCGAGAGCTGCTGGGACAGGGACGGCTGGGTCAACCCAAGCTGCTTGGCGGCCCTCGTCAAGGTTTCCGAGTGCGCGACCGCCCAAAAAATCCGGATCTGGTGC
Organism: uncultured Alphaproteobacteria bacterium; assembly: GCA_963826055.1. Taxonomy (GTDB): domain Bacteria; phylum Pseudomonadota; class Alphaproteobacteria; order Rhizobiales; family Kaistiaceae; genus JBBDMC01. Next base: position 37,034 of record CAWGVO010000007.1, read on the forward strand.
AGGGTCATTTCCTGGCCGGTCCGCGAGCCGGCGCTTCGCCGCGGCCGGGTGACGCCTTTCGCCAGGCTGGCGGTGTCCGCCCGCCCGTGAGTTTCGATATCGCTCAAACCAATCTTCCCGATGAGACCTCGATGGGGGGCTGGAACGATATCATGAAGACCGGCCTGCCGATGAGCCAAATCGCCGTGCGGGCCATAGGCAACGCCTATCGCATCCATAGAGCGATTTTGTCGCGCGGCTGTGCTGTGTTCGCCCGAAAGCAGAGCAGAACTATCGGGAGGATATTGCTCATGAACAAAATGGTGGGTGTTGTTGCGGGCGTGCTGGTCTCGCTCGCGATTTCAGGTGCGGCGACAGCGCAGCAGCAATCGGGTCAGGTCGGCACCGGCGCGCCGGAGGACATCTTCCTGACGCTGACACTGGACGCCGACAAGAACCTGACCGTTTCACAAAACGAATTTCATCTCGCCTGGGGCGGCTACTACCGTCTCAACATGGAGTGCCCCGACTCGGGTCCGGTGAATGAGGCCTCGATCGCCTTCGCGTCGCCAGGCCTGTGGCAGAACTCGCACCTGCGTCTGGCCAGCGTCAGCGAGCGCGCCAGCGGCTACCAGCAGGTCGAGGAGATCAACTTCCACATTCAGGGCGAGCAACTGAGATTGATGGAGTGCGAGGGGCTCCCGTTGGACGTACGGTTCAGCTTCTACCCGATGAAGAAGGGCACCTATCCGTTCACCCTCCTTAATTCCACGGTCAAACCCGCCGTCGAAATGACCGGCAAGTTCATCGTCGAGTGAGACGGTCGGCGACTGCGCTACGTCGCATGCCGCCCTGGACGTCTGTCGCGTGCCGCCTCCGGCCCCGTGTCGACACACGCGGCCGGGGGCGGCGGCATTGACCGCGCGGCGGCTTCGGCTATCCATGCCTCTCCCTCACCCCGAGAGGCAGGACCCATGAAGCTCTATTCCTTCCCGACCTCGTCGGCCGCCTATCGCGCCCGCATCGCGCTCAACCTCAAGGGCGTTGCCTTCGAGACCGTGACGGTGCGCCTTCGCGACGAGGAACAGTTCGGCGAGCGCTTCAGCGCGGTCAACCCGCAGCAGCGGGTGCCGGCGCTCGAACTCGACGACGGGACGGTGCTCCTGCAATCGCTGGCGATCATCGAATACCTCGATCGCGACCATCCGGAGCCGCCGCTCGATGCCAGACGATCCGCTGGAGCGCGCCCGTGTGCTCGCCGTGGCGCTGATGATCGCCTGCGACATCCACCCGCTCAACAACACCAGCGTGCTCGCCTACCTGCGCGAAGACCTCGGCGCTGGACGAGGCGGCGGTGAACGCCTGGTACGCCCACTGGGTGCGCACCGGGATTCGCGGCGATCGAGCAACTGATCGAGGCGCCGGCCTACTGCTTCGGCCGTGAGCCGACCGTCGCCGACATCTGCCTGGTGCCGCAGGTGTTCAACGCGCGCCGCTACAACGTCGATATCGCGGACTTCCCGAAGATCCTGGCGGTCGACGCGCTCGCCACGGCCCATCCGGCCTTCGCCCGCGCCCATCCCTCGGTGCAGCCGGGGGCTGCCTAAACCTCAGGGCGCGCAACAAAATGGCAACCCGGCGTCCCTATCGTTGACCGGCCGGCGCCGACTCCCCATACTGTGCCGCACGAGGGACATTCGGGGCGGCAACGCGGTGGGCGGGGCCACCCGAGGGGGGTCCAGCTGGGCGGGCGCAAGGATAGCGCCGCCGGAGGCCAGGGACCTGGTATGGGATCAGCGCGCTGGATTTCACTGACGGCGTCGGTCGTGCTTGCCGTTGTCGAGACGACGGGGATCGCGGCGGCGGATAACGTCTGCCTCGACCTGCAGGCGCGGCTCGCCGCCCTCGACAACAGCGGCCAATCCAACGCCAACTATCAGTCCTACGACCAGGCGGTCAGCAAGCAGCAATCCGAACTGAACCGGGCGACCACCGAAGCGCGCCGGGCCGGCTGCATCGGCGGCGGCTTCCTATTTTCCAACCGGCGGCCGGACCCGAAGTGCGGCCAGCTGATGGCGACGATCGACCAGATGCGCGGCAACCTGGCGCGGCTGACGGCGGCCCGCGACCAGTCCGGTGGCGACCCCATCGCGGTGTCGCGGCAGCGCAATGAAATCCTCAGGGCGCTTTCCTACAACCGCTGCGGCGGCAGCTACGCCACTTACGACAACGGCGTCGGGCAACCGCGGAATCCTGGCGACGCTGTTCGGCCAGTCGCGGGTGCGCACGTGGGGCGAGGACAGCTACTTCCAGGGGAACCAGTACGGCACCTACCGGACGCTCTGCGTCAGGAGCTGCGACGGCTATTATTTCCCGATCAGCTTCTCGACGGTGCCGGGGCAATTCGCCGCCGACCAGCAGACCTGCCAGTCGATGTGTCCGGGCGCGGACGTCAACCTCTACGTCTATCACAATCCGGGCGAGGACCCGGGCCAGATGGTCTCGATCGACGGCCAGCCCTACTCGGCGCTGCCGACGGCATTCCGCTACCGCACCGAGTTCGATCCGGCCTGCACCTGCCATTCGGCGGCGACGGCCGCAGCGTCGGGGGGCAGCCTGTTCGACCAGCTCGCCGCCCAGGCGGCGGCGCTGACGCCGGGTGGACCGGTCGGCGCGCCGCGGCCGCTCGCCCCTGCCCTCACTGTGCCGACGCCGCCGGCCCGGCCGGTCAAGAGCGAGGACCCGGAGACACAGGCAAACCGGATCGGGGACCTGGTGCCGCAGCCGGTGCAATCCTCGCAGGGAACCGACGTCGCCGGGATGTCGGCCGACGAACACAGGAAAATCAGGGTGGTCGGGCCCGAATACTACGTTGCCCAATAGCCATCGCGGCCGACGTTTTCCCGTTCGCCTTCAATCACCCTCTTCCCTCGCGGCCTTACCTCTGCCAGATTTCGCTGCCCGCGACGCGGCATAGCTTGAGGCGGCCGTCGGGAGCGGGCGGAACAGGCGTCGCGCCGCGAGGCCGGGAGGTGGTGTTGTGACAGCGTTTCTCGGGACCGGGCGGATCAGCACGGGTGGAGTAAGGGCGCTCGCCGCCATCGGGCTGTTGTCGCTCGCGGCCGGTTGCACCGACATCGAAAGGACGCTGACGACCGCCTCGACGCCGCCGGTAACCGAAATGTACGCGCAGACGGTCGACGACGGGGTCACCCTCCCCGCCGTGCCGCCGAGCCGGATCGACCCGCGCTACGTGCGGCGGGAGGTGTCGCTGCCGCTCAACATCCCCAACGAGCCCGGCACGATCGTGGTCGACACCCGCAACCGCTACCTCTACCTGGTCGAGGACGGCCGCAAGGCGATGCGCTACGGCATCGGCGTCGGCCGCGAGGGCTTCGCGTGGTCGGGCGAGGCGACGATCAAGAACAAGCAGGAATGGCCCCGCTGGATTCCGCCGAAGGAGATGGTGGAGCGCGACCCCAACGCCGCGCAATGGGCGAACGGCATGCCCGGCGGCCGGCTCGACAATCCGCTCGGCGCGCGCGCCATGTACCTCTACCAGGGGAACCAGGACACGCTCTACCGGCTGCACGGCACCAACGATCCGGAGAGCATCGGCAAGGCGGTATCGAGCGGGTGCGTGCGGCTGCTCAACCAGGACGTCATCGACCTCTACAACCGGGTGCCGATCGGCACCAAGGTGATCGTGCTCAGCGACGACACCTTCCGCGGCGTTCCGTTCGTCGACTACCTGTTCCCCGGAAACACGCCGCCCGCGACCGCCTCGACGGCGCCAGCCGGCGGAACGCCGACGCCGCCGAAGGCGATCGGGCAGATCTGAGGCGGTATCCGCTTTCCGTTTGCGGGCGGAGGGCCCCAGCTCCCCACATGCGCCGGGGAAAGCGGGTAGACGAGCAAGACCTTGAACGTTCCGCTTTCCCCGCGCATGCGGGGATCCAGGGCGTGCCGTCTCACCGACGCGGGCAGTACTCGGGCTGGAACGATTTGACCGCGAAAGTCCCAATGTAGGTGCGCGTGGAAAGCCCTGGGTCCCCGCTTTCGCGGGGAAAGCGGCGGCGGCGGGGACGCAGGGTGTGCCGTCTCATCGACGCGGGTACCATGGGCGATGGTCTTTTACGTTTACATCCTTGCCAGCGGACGCAACGGGACCCTCTACATCGGCTCCACGGACGACCTCGCGCGCCGCATCGAGGAACATCGCAGCGGCGCGGTCCTCGGTTTCACCCGGAAATACGGCGTGGCCGTTCTCGTCTGGTTCGAGGTTCACGAAACCCGCGAGTCCGCGCTCGCGCGCGAACGGGCGATGAAGAAATGGAACCGCGCGTGGAAGATCGCGCTGATCGAGAAAGAAAACTCGGGCTGGAACGATTTGTCCGCGAAAATCCCAATGTAGGTGCGCGTGGAAAGCCCTGGGTCCCCGCTTTCGCGGGGAAAGCGGGTGTGGGGCTGGCTTCGCAGCGAAGCGTGGGTGGAGGGCCCTGGGTCCCCGCATGCGCGGGGAAAGCGTTGCCTCGACCAGGCTAGCGCACGACGGTGAGGCGCGTCGCGGCGCGGGTGATGCCGGTGTAGAGCCAGCGGGCGCGGTTCTCGCGGAAGGCGAAGCTCTCGTCGAACAGCACGACGTTGTCCCACTGCGACCCCTGCGCCTTGTGGACGGTCAGCACGTAGCCATAGTCGAAGGCATCGGAGCGGCGCTGCTCGGCCTTCGACAGGGCATCGGCGGTGCCATCGAAGTAGGCCGGGTTGATCGACACGACGGTGCGGGGCTTGCCGAAGTCGGCCTCGTCCGGCGACAGGGTGTAGCGGAGCAGGCCCTTGCGCGGCTGGCGCGCCCGCTCGACGCGCCAGAGGCTGCCGTTGAGGAGGCCGCGCTTGCGCTCGTTGCGGAGGCACACCAGCGTATCGCCGGCAACCGGTACGCCCGCCTCGCGGCCGAGCAACTGGCGGACGCGGGCGTTGTAGCTCCGCCGGGTGTTGTTGCGGCCGACGAGGACCTGATCGGCCGAGAGCACGTCGGTCTCATCGATGTCGTTGCGCCCGACAACGCGGCTGCCGCCGTAAGACCCCTCGGCGAGGGTGCCGCCCTCGCGGACGACCATCGACATGCGGATGATCGGATCGTCGGCCGCCTGGCGGTGGACCTCGGTCAGCATGATGTCGGGCTCGGCCGAGGTGAAGAAGCCACCGCCGGCGACCGGCGGCAACTGGGCCGGGTCGCCGAGGACCAGGATCGGCGTGCCGAACGAGAGGAGGTCGCGGCCGACCTCCTCGTCGACCATCGAACACTCGTCGATGATGACGAGCGCGGACTTGCCGGCGGCGCTGTCGCGGTTGAGCGCGAAGGTGGGGCCGTTCTCGTCCTCCCCGCGCGAGCGATAGATGAGGCTGTGGATGGTGCTGGCGCCCGAGCAGCCCTTGGCCCGCATGACGTGGGCGGCCTTGCCGGTGAAGGCGGCGAAGACGACGGCGCCGTCAGCGCTCTCGGCGATGTGGCGGGCGAGCGTGGTCTTGCCGGTGCCGGCGTAACCGAACAGACGGAAACACCTGGCGGTCGCCGCCCTTGAGCCAGCGGCCGACGGCACCGAGGGCGGCGTCCTGCTGCGGGGACCATTGCACCGCTAGTCTCTATCGCGGAAGCGGTTGGTGATCGGGTAGCGGCGGTCGCGGCCGAAGTTCTTGCGCGTGATCTTGACCCCCGGCGCAGCCTGACGGCGCTTGTACTCGGCGGCGTAGAGCATCTTCTCGACACGGCGGACCGTCGCCTCGTCGTGACCGCGCTCGACCACCTCGGCAATGCGCATGTCGCCCTCCACCAGGCACTCCAGGATGTCATCGAGGGCGTTGTACGGCGGCAGGGAATCCTGATCGGTCTGGTTCTCGCGCAGCTCGGCGGTCGGGGCGCGGGTGATGACGTTCGGCGGGATCACCTCCCCTTCCGGCCCGAGGGCGCCGGGCGGGCGATGGGCATTGCGCCAGCGGGCGAGCTTGTAGACCTCGGTCTTGTAGAGGTCCTTGATCGGGTTGAAGCCGCCGTTCATGTCGCCGTAGAGGGTGGCGTAGCCGACGGAGACCTCCGACTTGTTGCCGGTGGTGACCAGCATCGAGCCGAACTTGTTGGAGATCGCCATCAGCATGGTGCCGCGGGTGCGGGCCTGAAGGTTCTCCTCGGCAACGCCGGGAGGCCGGCCGGCGAAGACCGGCTTCAGCGCCTCGCGTAAAGCCTTCGACGGGGGCGGCGACGGGCAGGATGTCGTAACGCACGCCGAGCCGCTCCGGCGAGCGCGGCGGCATCGTTCAGGCTCTCGCTGGAGGTGTAGCGGTAGGGCAGCATGACGCAGTGGACGCGCTCCGGCCCCAGCGCATCGACGGCCATGGCGGCGCAGACGGCTGAGTCGATGCCGCCGGACAGGCCGAGGACGACGCCGGGGAAGCCGTTCTTGTCGACGTAGTCGCGCAGACCCACGACGCAGGCGCGCCAGTTCGCCTCGTCGAGGTCCGGGAAGGCTCGCCATCGGCCCGTCGATGCAGCGCCAGGCGCCGGTCTCCTTCCGCGACCAGGTGACGGTGGCGATCGCCTCCTCGAACTGCGGCATCTGGAAGGCGAGCGAATGGTCGCCGTGGAGGCCGAAGGAACCGCCGTCGAAGACCAGCTCGTCCTGACCGCCGCACTGGTTGCAGTAGACCATCGGCAGGCCGGTCTCGACCACGCGGGCGAGCGCCACCTGCTGGCGGACGTCGGCCTTGCCCTGCCAGTAGGGCGAGCCGTTGGGCACGACCAGGATCTCGGCGCCGGTCTCCATGAGGCACTCGGCCACCTGCTCGAACCAGATGTCCTCGCAGATGGGCAGGCCGAGGCGGATGCCGCGAAAGGCGATCGGTCCCGGCAGCGGGCCGACGGTGAACACCCTCAGCTCGTCAAAGACGCCGTAGTTGGGGAGCTCCACCTTGTAGCGGAGGCCGACGACCTTGCCGGCGTCGAGGAGGGCGACGGCGTTGTAGACCTTGCCGTCGTCCGGCCACGGCACGCCGATGACGACGCCGGGGCCGCCGTCGGCGGTGTCGGCGGCCAGCGCCTCGACGGCACGGCGGCAGGCATCGGGGAAGGCCGGCTTGAGGACCAGGTCCTCCGGCGGGTAGCCGCCGATGAACAGCTCCGGCAGCAGCAGCAGATCGGCGCCGGACGCCGCCGCCTCGGCACGGGCCGCCCGCGCCCGCGCCAGATTGGCCTCGACGTCGCCGACGACGGAATCGAGCTGGGCGACGGCGATGCGGAGGGTGTCGGTGAGGATGGCGGCCATGGCGCCGGTTTAGCCCGGCGTCATGGCGGGGGCAACGCGGGCTATCCCACGTGCCGGGCGAGGAACTTCAGGGTGCGGTCGAGGGCGAGCTTCGCCGAGGCCTCGTGCCAGGCGGCGCTGCCGTCGCGGTTGAAGGCGTGGCCGGCGCCGGGATAGACGAAAATCTGGACCATCGCCGCATCAACCGTCGCGCCGATCCTGTCGATGTCGGCGGCGGGGATGCTCTGGTCCAGCTCGCCGAAATGAAGCATGACCGGGCAGCGCGGCTTCTCGCCGGCGTGGGCGGCGATCTGGCTGCCGTAGTAGCCGACGGCGGCGGAGAACCCGTCGAGGCGGGTGGCGGTCAGCCAGGCGAGCGAGCCGCCCCGGCAATAGCCGACGATGCCGACCTTGCCGGCGCGCTTCAGGGCCGCGCCGGCGGCGGCGATATCGCGCAACATGACGTCGTTGCTCACCTGCTTCGCCAGCGCGATCCCCTTGTCCCGTTCCGCCGGGACGCTGGAGTCGAGCTCGACCCCCCGCTCGGCGCGGTCGAAGACCGCCGGGGCGATGGCGTGATAGCCGGCGGCGGCGTAGCCGTCGGTGACCCGGCGGATGTGCGGCGTGACGCCGAAAATCTCCTGAACGACGACGAGGCCGCCGCGGACCGCGCCGGAGGGCTTTGCCTCGTAGGCCGAAAGCTGGTGGCCGTCCTCAGCCGTGAGCGTCAGGTTGGTGCCCATCCGTACCTCCTCGTCTTCCGTATTCCTGCGGGGATTGCACTAGGCAAGCGACTTCAACAGCTCGGCCTTGATCACCTTGCCGCTGGTGTTGCGCGGCAGGGCGTCGACGACGACGATGCGCGCCGGCACCTTGAACGGCGCCAGCTCGCGCCGGCAATGCTGGATGAGGGCCCCCTCCTCCACCGGCGCCTTCAGGACGACGAAGGCGACAACCTCCTCGCCGAGGCGTCTGCGACGGCGCGCCGACGACGGCGGCGTCGGAGACGCTCTCGTGGCGCCTCAGCGCCTGCTCCACCTCCTGGGCGTAGACCATGAGGCCGCCGCGCTTGATCAGCTCCGAGGCGCGGCCGTGGAGGTGGAGGAGGCCCTTCTCGTCGAAGCTGCCGAGATCGCCGGGATAGTACCAGCCGTCGCGGATGCCCTCGTCGCCCGGCGCGACCGGACCGGCGAACGCGGTGGTGACGCCGGGCCCGCTGACGCGGATGCGGCCGACGGTGCCGGCCGGCAGCACCGCACCCGTCTTCGCCGACGATCTCCACGTTCATGGTGATCATCGGCCGGCCCATCGCGGTCGGCCCGGCGCCGTCCTCGTCGCGCGCGATGATGGCGGTCGGGCCGCCGCCGGTGCTGCCGTAGTAGTCGATGACGAACGGCGCGATGCGCGCCTTGATCGCCGCCCGCTCCTCCGGCTGGAGCTTGGCGCCGCCGGAGACGAAGGCGCGCAGGCCCGGCATCAGACGCCCGCCTGCCCGCCTCCATTGCCAGCAGCTGGCGCACGACGTTGGGCGAGACCATCATGGCGGTGACGTTGCGGCCGTTGACGAAATCCACCAGTTCGCGCGGCTCGAACAGCGTCGGAAACATCATCACCGTGGCGCCGATCGCCAGCAGCGCGAAATAGATCACGCGGCCGTTGGAATAGGCGAGCGGCAGCAGCGGCAGGAAACGATCGTCGGGCAGCGTCAGCCTGCTCGAGCAGAGCGCCATCGTCGCCCGGCCGAAGAACTGCTCGTGGGTGAGCACGATCGCCTTCGGCTCGCCGGTGGTGCCGGAGGTCAGGCTGTAGACGGCGGGATGGTCGGTGAGCGCCACGGCGGGGGCGCCATCGGGCGCGGTCTCCTCGATGGCGTCGAGGCCGACCAGGTTCACCCCATCGGGCAGACCGCGGGTGACGTCGGCAACAACGGCCTTCGGCGGGAAACTGGCGACGATGCGCTCAACTTCGGCGCCGGCCGCCCGCCAGTCGAGCGGCAGGACGACGCCGCCGAGGTGGAAAATGCCGATCAGCGCCGCAAGATGGAGGGGGGTGTCGCGCATGCGCACGCCGACGAGGTCGCCGGGGCCGACACCGGCGGCGCGCAACCGCGCCGCGATACGGCGGGCCAACACGTGGAACTCGGCGTAGGTGGCGGTGAAATCGCGGGCCTCGACGGCCGTCCGGGCGCCCCGATAGCGCGCATGATGGGCGACCAAAGCGGCAAGGTTCATCGATTCACCGAAGGCTGGGAGGGCAGCGGAGGTTTCTATCCTGCCCTGTCCCGGCAACGACCGCAAACCCTCCGGGCCGCTCGGCGGCCCGGAGGTGCCCGCCATCAAGGGGCGTTGTCAGCGGATTATCAGATGGCGGAGACTACCGTGCTTGCCGAATCGCCTCCCCCAGCGCGCCAGGCATCCCCGCCTTGCGCCAACGCTGAACGCATCCCATGAACCTCGCTTCCGCGCTTGCCACGCACGCCGCCTACCAGCCTGCCAAGACCGCCATCGAGACCAGAACCGACAGCGTGAGCTACGCGGGGCTGGAGGCGCTGACCCGCCGGATCGCGGCGCGCCTGCGTGCGGCGGGAGTCGGCAAGGGCGACCTCGTCGGCGTGCGGCTGCGGGACACGCCCGTTCACATGGCCGCCCTTTTCGCGATCAACTGGCTCGGCGCCATCATCCTGCCGCTCGACTGGCGGGCCCGGCCGGCCGAGGCGTGCCGCGCGGTCGATCGCTTCGCCCCCAAGGTCGTGCTCAACGAGCGCTCGCCTCTGCCGGGGGTGAATACGCTGGACATGGAGGGGCTGGAAGAGACGGAACCCCACGGCGAGCCGCCGGTCATCCTGAGCAACGCGCCGGAGGTCTACGCCCTGACTTCGGGCACGACCGGCGAACCGAAGGCGATGATCCTGACACACGAGCAGATCTATGCGCGGTTCGTGGCCCGGGCGTTCGAAGGCATGTACCAGCGCGAGGATCGCTACCTGGTGCCGCTGCCGCTCGCGTTCAGCGCCGGCAGGAACCATTCGGGCGCCGCGATTCTCATCGGCGCCACGCTGGTGATGTTTCCGACGCTGTTCGAGCCGGGCGATCTGATTGCCGCGGTCAACGAACGCGCGATCACCGCTCTCGTCGTATCACCAAACACGACGCGTGCGCTGCTTGGCGAAAGGCCCGCAGCGGGCGGCCTGGCGATGCCGAACCTCAGGGCCTACGTGTCGACGACGGGCAAACTCGGTCCTGACGATCGCGCCGCGGTGCGGGCCCGCCTTGCACCGCACCTGATCGACTATTACGGCGCTTCGGGTGCCGGGCCGGTAGCGGTGGTGACCAACGAGGCGGACGGGAGCGAGCGGACGGCGGCCGGCCGGGTGATGCTCGGGGTCGACGTCGAGATCGTCGACGACGAACACAGGCGGCTGCCGCCGGGCGAGATCGGCACGATCCGCGTGCACGGCCCCGGGACGACGATGGCATTCGTCGGCGAGACGGCGGCCAGCGACGAGCGCTTCCACGACGGCTGGTACTACCCGGGCGACCTCGGCCGTTTCGACGCGCGCGGGCTGCTCCACCTTCACGGCCGATCGTCCGAGCTGATCAAGCGCGGCGGGCTGACGGTCCATGCCCAGGAGGTCGAGCAGATCCTGCGGCAACATGCGGGCGTCGCCGACGTGGCGGTCGTCGGCATCCCCTCGCCCAAGCTCGGCGAAAAGGTGGTCGCATTCGTGGTGCCGCGATCCGACCTCGACAAGCAGGAGTTGACGCTTCACTGCCGCGCAGCGCTGGCGCCCTTCAAGGTTCCGACGCAGTTCGAGATCGTGGCGTCGCTGCCGCGCAACGCCAACGGCAAGGTCCTCAAGAAGGTACTGAAGGACACGCTTGTCGCCGCGGCCTGACGGCGGGGCGATTATCGAGAGTCGCAGAAAAAAGATGACCGCCAGACGCCGGGGAGGCGCCGGGCGGTCAAGGTCGCGCTTCCCGGAGGGGGGATAGCGCGAAATTCCTCAGGCCCTGATCTCCTGTCGCTGGAAGGAGACGTAGGCGATGGTGAAGACCACGACCGCGGCGGCGACGAGGCCGGCAAGCTGCGGCCAGATCAGCAGCGCGCTCTGCGAGAAGGGCAGCGGCGCGCCGATCAGCGCGCCCTGGAGCTGGCTGAGGAACAACAGCCCCAGCGTCCGCGTCGACGGGTCGAGCAGGGCGAGCGTCATCTCGCCGTAGAGCGTGTTGGGCGAGATGCGCGAGATGCCGGCCTGCCACTGGGCGTTGGCGACCGCGGTGAAGGGGTCGAGCACGTCGACCGGCGCCACCACGTTGGCGATCAGCGGCGCGATCATCGGCCAGAAGATGGTGAACAGCAGCCACAGCGTCAGCGCCGCCAGCGCCGAGGTGGCCGGCGCCCGGAAGATGGTGGAGAACAGCAGCGCGATCGCCAGCCACACGCCGCCGTAGGCGAGCGAGGCGATGAGGAAGGCGATGCCGCGCAGCACCTCCTCCCCGCTCGGCGGCAAGCCCGAGCAGCAGGATGCCAAGGCCGGTCATCAGCAGCCACAGCGTGACGAGGCAGATCGCCAGCACGATCAGGCCGCCGACGAACTTGCCGGTCAGCACCGCGTCCCGGTAGATCGGCTGGGCGAGGATGCGGCTCATGGTGCGGCGCGAGTACTCGCCGTTGATGGTGTCGAAGGCGAGCGCGATCGCCACCAGCGGCAGCAGGAAGCCGAGGAAGGTGACGAACGACGGCAGCGGATCCTGCGAGGTGGTGAACAGGCGCAGGAACAGGAACGGATCCTGGCCGACGGTCGCCTTGATCTGGCCGATGGCGGCGTAGATGGCGCCGATGGCGGTGAGCAGGACCAGCAGCATGACCAGATGCATGCGGATGCTGGTCATGTGATCGGCCGCCTCCTTCAGGGCGATGGTCGACAGCCCGGTGAACGGAGAACCTTCACGCCGCATCGGCCATCTCCCTCGGCTGCTCGAAATAGCGGACGTAGACCTCGTCGAGGCTCGCCCGGCGGATGGCCATGTTGCGGAGCGCGCCGCCGGCGGTGACGATCCGCCTGGCGATCTCCGGCCGCAGGTCGCGGTCGGCGTCGACGCGGCTGACGCCGTCGCCGATGGGGGTGACCGAGCCGATCCCCTCCAGGCCGGAGAGCGTGGCGGCGAGATCGATGCCGTCGGCCTCGACCTCGACGATGTAGGTGCCGCCGAGCACCTTGAGGGCGAGATCGGGAACCTTGCCGACCAGCCCCACCTTTCCCTGGCGGAACAGCGCCACCCGGTCGCAGATGGACTGGACGAGGCCGAGGAGATGGGACGACAGGAGGATGGTCATGCCGTCGCGGCGCAATTCGCCGATCAGTTCGAGCAGTTCCTGGGTCGCCTGCGGATCGAGGCCGTTGGTTGGCTCGTCGAGGATGGCGATCTCGGCCCGCTTGACCAGCAACTCGGCGAGGCCGAGGCGCTGACGCATGCCGTGCGAATAGGTGCCGACACGGCGATCGGCGACCTCGGCGAGGCCGACGCGGGTGAGCGCCGCGTCGATCGGCCCGGTGCTCTCGGCGGTGGTCTTGCCGATAGAGCCGGGCGGTGTAGGCGAGGTTCTCGCGCGCGGTCAGCAGGTCATAGAAGCCGACCAGGTCGGGCAGGTAGCCGACCCGGCGCTTGACCTCGTAGCGGCTGGCGGAGCGGGTCGAAGCCAAGCACGCGCACGCTGCCCTCGGTGGGCTCGGTGAGGCCGAGCAGCATCAGGATGGTGGTGGTCTTGCCCGAGCCGTTGGGACCGAGCACGCCGAACACCTCGCCCTTCTCGACCGTCAGGTCGAGGTGGTCGACCGCGACGGCGCGGCCGTAGCGCTTGGTGAGGCCGCGCGCCTCGATGACGGCCTCGCTCATCGCCGGCCGTACCTCGTCACGGCGAAGGCGAGCGCCACGACGGCGGCACCGATGATGCCGAGGCCGGCGATGCCCCACATGGTCGAGGTGAGCACGGTGACGCGGAAGGAGGCGTTGTCGGAGGCGCCGTCGCCGTTGGCGCTGACGCTGACGACGAAGTCGCCGGCGATCGCCTTGTCCGACGGCATGATGGAGACGTTGACGTCCTGGGTGTCGTTCGGGGCGATCGTGTCGATGGTCGCGGGATCGAAATCGACCTTCCAGCCGGACGGCGACGAGGCGGTCATCTTGACGTTCTGGGCGGGCGCGGTGCCGGTATTCTGAAGGGTGAACTTGAAGGTCCGCGCCTTGCCGGCGGTGGCGTCGCCCGACAGGCGGCCTTCCGGCCCGGAAAGGCTGAGGGTGGGCTGCCCGGTCACATCGAGGGTCAGCTGGGTCTTGCCGGAGACGGTGGCGCTCGCCGCCTCAGCGGCGACCTGGTACTGGCCGGCGGCGACGTTCTGCGGAAGCTTGACGCTGACCTTGAGGTCCTTGGACTCGCCCGCTTTCAGCGGGATGCTGGTCAGTTCCTGGGTTCCGTACTGTTCCTTGAAGGTGGTCTCGAAACCGGGCGGTCCGTCCGCGATCAGATTGTAGGTCTGGTCGGAGGCGCCGTCGTTCTTGACGGTGACGTCGAAGTCGAAGCTCGATTTGGGCGTGCCACGCAGCGCCGGCAGCTTGGGATCGAGGGTGACCTGATCGGGCTTGGCCTCGGCGAGCGCCAGCGTCACCGGCAGGTCAAGCGGGGCTGGCGTCGGAGGTGCCCTTGACGGTGAACTGGTAGGTGCCGGTCTTGACGTCCTTCGACGGGGTGATCTTGAGCGTCAGGGAGCGGTTGGAATCCGGGTCGACCATCGCCTCGGTCACCGGCTTGCCGCCGCCATCGATCTCGTAGGTCCAGCCGGCGGGCAGGCCGTCGACCGAAAGGGCGACGCGCTCGGGCGGCATGTTCATGTTGCGCAAGGTGAGGTCGAGGGTGACGCTGTCACCGATCCGTTCGGTCAATGACGGATAGGCGGTGGTCAGCCACAGACCCTTGAGCTGCTCCTGCCCGGAAGCATCCGACTGGGCCAGCGCAGCATTGGCCAAGACCAATCCGCCGGCGAGCGCGATCGATCCAAGAATAGCGCGAGCGCTATGCACGGTCTGTTCTCCTTCTTTTCGTCGCAGGACTGCAAGCCCGAAGCAACTCCCCCGGAATTGCGTCGCAGGCTCGCCAAAAAAAGCGCTGTGAATTCGAAACCGAAATGCGGCGAAAATCCGGCGAAACCGCGGTGCGACGATTAAACCTTGGTAAGGTTTTGTTGCCGCTTTGAGCGGTGCGCGGGCGTTCAGCCCGCCGAGGCGACCGCGGCGCGGCCGGCCTGTTCCAGCCGGTCGCGCTTGAGCAACTCGGCGACGAGGAAGGCGAGTTCCAGCGCCTGGTCGGCGTTGAGGCGCGGGTCGCAGTGGGTGTGGTAGCGGTCGGACAGGTCCTCCGCCGAGATCGCCCGCGCGCCGCCGGTGCATTCGGTGACGTTGTTGCCCGTCATCTCGATGTGGATGCCGCCCGGGTGGGTGCCCTCGGCGCGATGCACCGCGAAGAACGTCTCGACCTCGCGCAGGATCGTGTCGAACGAGCGCGTCTTGTAGTGGTTCATGGTGATGGTGTTGCCGTGCATGGGATCGCACGACCAGGCAACGACGCGGCCTTCGCGCTCGACGGCGCGGATGAGCTTCGGCAGGTGCTCGGTGACCTTGTCGGCACCGAAGCGGCAGATGAGGGTCAGCCGGCCGGGCTCGTTGTCCGGATTGAGGATGTCGATCAGCTCGATCAGCCGGTCGGGCGCCAGCGACGGCCCGCACTTCAGGCCGATTGGATTCTTGACACCGCGGCAATACTCGACGTGGGCATGGTCCGGCTGACGGGTGCGATCGCCGACCCAGATCATGTGGCCGGAGGTGGTGTACCAGTCGCCGGTGGTGGAATCGACGCGGGTCATCGCCTGCTCGAAGCCGAGCAGCAGGGCCTCGTGGCTGGTGAAGAAATCGGTCGAACGCATCTCCGGATGGGACTCCGGATCGATGCCGCAGGCGCGCATGAAGTCGAGCGTCTCGGTGATGCGGTCGGCGATCTCGCGGTAGCGATAGGACTGGGGGCTATCCTTGACGAAGCCCAGCATCCAGCGGTGGGCGTTCTCGAGGTTGGCATAGCCGCCGGTGGCGAAGGCACGCAGCAGGTTGAGGGTGGCCGCCGACTGGCGGTAGGCCATCTCGATGCGGGCGGGATCGGGGACGCGGGAGGCCTCGGTGAACTCGATGCCGTTGATGATGTCGCCGCGATAGCTCGGCAGCTCGACGTCGCCCTGGCGCTCCATGGGCGACGAGCGCGGCTTGGCGAACTGGCCGGCGATGCGGCCGACCTTGATCACCGGCACGGCGCCGGCGTAGGTCAGCGCCACCGCCATCTGCAGGAAGACGCGGAAGAAGTCGCGGATGGTGTCCGCCCCGTGCTCGGCGAAGCTCTCGGCGCAATCGCCGCCCTGGAGCAGGAACGCCTTGCCGGCGGCGACCTTGGCGAGACCGGCCTTGAGCTTGCGCGCCTCGCCGGCAAAGACCAGCGGCGGGTACGAGGCGATGCGCGCCTCGACGGCGGCAAGCGCGGCCTGGTCCGGATAGACCGGGGCCTGCTCGATCGGCTTCGAGCGCCAGCTTTCCGGGGTCCAGCTCGTCTTCTTCATGGGGCGCGCACTCCGCGACCGGGAATGGCCCGGCGGCGCGGGTTATACATGACGCGGGACCGGCCTGCCAAACGCGGAGGGATCCGCCGCCGAAACCCCAGCTATTCCGCGGCCTCGCGGCGGATGCGCTCGGCCGGGCGGCCGAGGGTGACGATCTCCTCGGCAAGGGTCGGGTGGAGGGCGGTGACGGCGTCGAAGTCGGCCTTGGTGGCGCCCATCTTGACCGCGATGCCGATGAGCTGGATCAGCTCGCTGGCGAGCGGCCCGACGATATGGCAGCCGAGCACCCGGTCGGTGTCGCCGTCGACGATCACCTTGATCAGCACGCGGTCGTCGCGGCCGGCGACCCGGTTGGGCAGCGGCTTGACGCTGGCGCGGTAGATGTCGACGGCGCCGTGGCGGGCGCGGGCGGCGTGCTCGGTGAGCCCGACGGACCCGACCTCCGGGGTGGAGAAGACGGCAACCGGCACGTTGTCGTAGTCGACCGCGGTCGGCTGCTTGCCGAAGACCGTCGCCACCACCGCCGCCGCCTCGCGGATGGCGACGGGTGTGAACTGCATGCGGGCGGTGACGTCGCCGACGGCATAGATGTTGTCGGCGCTGGTTCTCGAATAAGCGTCGACCATCACCGCGCCGGCCGGCGTCGGTCTGCACCCCGGCGCGGTCAAGGCCGAGGTCGCCGACGTTCGGCCGGCGGCCGATGGCGAGCAGGACCTCGTCGACCGCCAGGCGCTTGCCGGACATGGTGGCAACCGCCAGGCAATCGGGCGTCTTCTCGATGGAGGCGGGTTCCTCGCCGGTCAATATGGTGACGCCACGCCGCTCCATGCCGGCGCGCAGCGTCTGGCGGACCTCGTCGTCGAAGCCGCGCAGGATCTGGTCGCCGCGGTAGGCGATGGTCGTCTTCGTCCCGAGGGCGGCGAACACCGAGGCGATCTCGACCGCGACGTAGCTGCCACCGACGATCAGCACCCGCTTGGGCTGGTGCGGCAGGTTGAAGAATTCATTGGAGGTGATGGCGTGCTCGACGCCGGGGACGTCGAGGTCGCGGCGCGGCTCGCCGCCGGTGGCGATCAGGATGTGTTCGGCGGTGACCGAGCGGTTCTCGGCGAGCAGGTGGACGGTGTGGGTGTCGCTGAACACGGCGCGGCTGTGAACGATCTCGGCGCCGGCCTTCTCCAGGTTGCGGATGTAGACGCCGCTCAGCCAGGAGACGTCGCCCGAGACGTTGTGGACCAGCGTCGGCCAGTCGAAGTGGAGCCCTTCGGCGCGCCAGCCAAAACCGACGGCATCCTCGAACTGCTCGGCGTAGTGGGAGGCGTGGACGAACAGCTTCTTCGGCACGCAACCGCGCAGCACGCAGGTACCGCCGACGCGGTCCTCCTCGGCGACCGCCACCCGCTTGCCGAGTTCGGCGGCAAGGCGCGCCGCGCGAACGCCGGCCGAACCGGCGCCGATGACGAACAGATCGTAGTCGTAGCGTGGCACCGGATGCCTCAGAGGTCGTGGCCCATCTTCTTCAGGTCCGCCGTCACCATGTCCTGAAGCTCGCCGCGCACGCGATCGCGCCAGTTCTGGCTTGCCTTGATGATGTCGGGGCCGACGACGGGGGCGAGCTTCTTGTACTTCTCGCCGACATCGCTGCTGAAGAAGGCGTTGATGGCCTTGAGTTCGTCCTCGGTGAAATTCTTCGCCCAGACGCGGGCGAGGTCCTTGTCGAGATCGGCCCGGCGGGAAACGAGCTTCTGGACGTCGCTATCAACGACCTGGCCGATTTCCTTGTAGAGGTCGGGCCGCTTGCTGATGAAAAAGTTCTTCAACTGGTTCGCCATCTGCGGCAGGAGCACGTCGAAGTTGCCGATCTCCGGCGCGCTGTTGACTACAAGCTGAGCCGCGGCCAGCTGCGACGGCGATATCTCCTGGGCGGCGACCGGGGCCAGGGGCGCGGCGACAACGGCCGCGCCGAAGGAAGCGATCATCAGGGTTTTTGCGAACGAGGGCATGGACAGGCTCCGTGGCAGGGAAGGCTCATCTCGTTATCCGCCGGACGCCACTTTCGTCGGCGATGACGGCGACGGTTGCAAGATCGAGAAACAGACCGTGTTCGACCACGCCCGGGATGGCATTGAGCGCGCGCGCCAGCCGGTCGGGGTCGGGAATTCGACCGAAGGATATGTCGACAATATGGTTGCCGCCATCGGTGAGATAGGGGGGGCCGTCGCGGGTGCGCAGCGTCATGGTGCCGGTAAGGCCGATGCCGGCGACGACGCGCTCGATGGCGATGCGCGTCGCGGTGACACCGAACGACACGATCTCCACCGGCAGGGGAAAGGCGCCGAGGGTGTCGACCAGCTTCGCCGCCTCGGCGACGACGATCATGCGTCGGGCGGCGGTGGCGATGATCTTCTCGCGCAGCAGCGCGCCGCCGCCGCCCTTGATCAGCCGCAGCTTGCCGTCGATCTCGTCGGCGCCGTCGATGACGAGATCGAGGGCGGGCTGTTCGTCCAGGGTGGCGAGGGGGATGCCGCCAGCGCGGGCGAGCGCGGCGGTGGCCTCGGATGTGGGCACGCCGACGACGGACAGGCCGGCGCGGACGCGTTCGCCGAGCAGGCGGACGAACTGCTCCGCCGTCCGCCCGCTGCCGAGGCCAAGCTTCATGCCTGGCTCAACGTCTTCGAGCGCGGCGGCGGCGGCGCGACGCCGCAGATCCTCGGCGGCCGAC
Source organism: uncultured Alphaproteobacteria bacterium (assembly GCA_963826055.1). Classification (GTDB taxonomy): domain Bacteria; phylum Pseudomonadota; class Alphaproteobacteria; order Rhizobiales; family Kaistiaceae; genus JBBDMC01. The sequence continues at coordinate 55,689 of CAWGVO010000007.1, forward strand.
ACGGCGTCCAGCATCACCGGTCCAGCCCGCCCATCAGCATGTACTTGATCTCGACAAACTCCTCGATGCCGTAACGGGAGCCCTCGCGGCCGAGACCGGACTCCTTGACGCCGCCGAAGGGCGCGAGCTCGGTGGAGATGGCGCCAGTGTTGATGCCGACCATGCCGTATTCGAGCGCCTCGGCGACGCGCCACACGCGGCCGAGGTCGCGGGCGTAGAAATAGGCGGCGAGGCCGAAGCGGGTATCGTTGGCAAGGGCGATCGCCTCCGCCTCGTCCTTGAAGCGGTAGAGCGGGGCCACCGGCCCGAAGGTCTCCTCGCGGGTGATCAGCATGCGGGTGGTGGCGCCCTTGATGACGGTCGGCTCGAAGAAGGTGCCGCCGAGCCGATGGCGGTGACCGCCGGCGACGACGGCGGCGCCGTTGGCGACTGCGTCCTTGATGTGCTCTTCGACCTTCTCGACGGCCGCCATGTTGATCAGCGGCCCCTGGACGACGCCGACCTCGGTGCCGCGCCCGACCTTCAGCTTCATCACCGCGCTCGCCAGCTTCTCGGCGAAGGTGTCGTAGACCTTGTCCTGCACGTAGATGCGGTTGGCGCAGACGCAGGTCTGGCCCATGTTGCGGAACTTGGAGAAGATCGCCCCCTCGACGGCGGCATCGAGGTCGGCGTCGTCGAAGACGATGAACGGCGCGTTGCCGCCAAGCTCGAGCGCCACCCGCTTCACGGTGGACGACGCCTGCTGCATCAGCAGCTTGCCGATCTCGGTCGAACCGGTGAACGTGACGCAACGCACGGCCGGGTTCGACGTCATCTCGCCGCCGATCTCGGACGCCTTGCCGGTCAGCACGTTGAAGGTGCCGGGCGGCAGGCCGGCGCGTTCGGCCAGCACGGCAAGCGCCAGCGCCGTCAGCGGCGTCTCGCCCGCGGGCTTGGCGACCACGGTGCAGCCGGCGGCGAGCGCCGGGGCGCACTTGCGGGTGATCATGGCGGCCGGGAAGTTCCAGGGTGTGATGGCCGCCACGACGCCGATGGGCTGGCGGATGTTGACCATGCGGGCGTCGCGCCGGTGGCTGCCGCCGGCATCGCCGTGGATGCGCTTGGCCTCCTCGGCGTTGAACTCGATGAAGGCGGCGGCATAGTCGACCTCGCCCAGGGCCTCGGCGAGGGGCTTGCCCTGCTCGGAGGTCATGATCAGCGCGATGTCCTCGCGGTTGGCAATGATGAGATCGAACCACGCACGCAGGATGCGCGACCGCTCCTTGCCGGTCATGGCGGCCCAAGCGGGGAAGGCGGCGGCGGCCTTGTCGATGGCGGCGCGGGTCTCGGCGGCGCCGAAACGGGGCACGCGGGCGAGCACCTGGCCGGTCGCCGGATCGGTGACGTCGATCGCCGGCTCGCCCAGCCATTCGCCGCCGACGAAGCATTGCTGGCGAAGGAGCCCGGGGTCTTTCAGGTCCATCGGCTTTCCTCGATTCCGATTGGCTTGTTAGCACCTGCCGGAGGGCGACGCCACGGGCGACAGAAGGCCGTTTTCCGGTTATCTAGGCGCCGCCCAACCCGCGGGGAGAGCCACCGATGACGACCGACCTGTTGCTGGCGATTGCCCACCACCTGCTGATGTTCTCGCTGCTGGCGGTGCTGGTGATGGAAATGATGCTCGTCCGCCCCGAAATGACCAGCGCGCACGTTATGCGTGTGGGGCGGCTCGACATCGCCTACGGCGCCCTCGCCGGGGCGATCCTGGTGATCGGTTTCGCGCGGGTGTTCTACGGTCTCAAGGGGCCGAATTTCTACCTGACCAACCTGTTCTTCTGGGCGAAGATGGCGGCCTTCCTGACCGCCGGCGGACTGTCGCTGCAGCCCACGATCCGGATCATCGCCTGGCGGGCGGGGCTCAGGGCGAACGCCACCTTCCGGCCTGAGGCAAGCGAGGTCAGGTCGGTGCGCGGCTACATGCACTGGGAGGCGATCGCGTTCGCGCTCATTCCGGTTTTCGCGGCGCTGATGGCGCGCGGCTACGGGGCGCGGTGATGGCGGCGCTGGCCCACCCCCCTACCCTCGTGCTCGACCTCGACGGCACGCTGGTCGACACGGCCGGCGACCTGGTGGCGACGCTGAACGCGATCCTGGAGCCGGAGGGCATGGCGCCGGTTGAGGTCGAAGCCGCCACGACCATGGTCGGCCACGGGGCGCGGGTGATGCTGGAGCGGGCGTTCACCCACCACGGGCAAAGCATCACGCCGGAGCGTCTGGACGAACTGACCGACCGCTTTCTCGCCTACTACAGCGAGCACATCGCGGAGATGAGCCGGCCCTTTCCGGGGGCGGAAGCAGCGCTCGACCGCTTCGCCGCGGCCGGCTGGCGGCTGGCGGTCTGCACCAACAAGCACGAGCAGCCGGCGAAGAAGCTCCTCGGCGTGCTCGGCCTCGCCGGGCGCTTCGCGGCGATCACCGGCCAGGACACCTTCGGCTTCCGCAAGCCCGACCCGCGGCACCTGACCGAGACGATCCGGCTCGCCGGCGGCAGCGAAGGGAGCGCCGTGATGGTCGGCGACTCGCCCACCGACGTCGACACGGCGATCGCGGCCGGGGTGCCGGTGATCGCGGTCACCTTCGGCTACAGCGCCGTTCCGGTGGCGGAGCTCGGCGCAACGCAACTGATCGACCACTTCGACGAACTGTGGGACGCGGTGGCGGAGGTGCGGGCGCCGGCCGGCTCGCCTTGACAGCGATTGCGCCGGTTCCCTAAATCGCGGGCCTGCGGCCGGTCGGCCGCAACGGGCGCGTAGCTCAGCGGGAGAGCACTCCCTTCACACGGGAGGGGTCACAGGTTCAATCCCTGTCGCGCCCACCATCCCTAAGCCCCTGAAGTGTCACTAGTAGTGCACAAGGGACAGCCCACTAAGGAAGATCGTTGATCCCTCAGCTGGTCACACCTATGTCACAGCGAGAGGTTCGATCATGGCTACCATCACGAAAGAGAAGGAACAAGTACCAAGTACAAATCAGGCGTAAGGGACAAGCACCGCTAAGCCGATACATTCATTCATCAAATCAGACGCTCAGACTTGGGCGCGGGACATGGAGGTAAAAGCCGACCGTCACGACCTACCGCCAAGCCAGAAGGTTTTGGAAGGCTGCACGCTCGGGCAACTCGTTGAGCGATACCGGGCTTCAGTGACACCGAGGAAGAAGAGCAGCGACGTAGAGAGCCATCGTCCTGCACGGCCTTCCTCCGTCACCCGATTTGTCGAAAATACACTCTCCGAACTTCGTACGTCTGACTTCGCTCTGTACCGGGATCACCGGCTCCAGAAGGTCAAGCCGATCACGCTGAAGCGTGAACTGACCATCATCCATAACGTCTTCGAAATTGCCCGACGGGAATGGGGCTTGCCGATCCGGGAGAACCCGATTTCCTCACTTGCCTTCAAGGCACCGGATCAGAGACGAGAAAGACGACTACGCCCGGGTGAGTACGAACGACTGATAGAGGCTGCGGCATCCCGCAGGAACCCGTACGTTTCGCCTATCATCAAATTCGCTGTCGAGACGGGCATGCGGCGTGGGGAAATCCTCGGCATCCACTGGCACCACTACGACACTGAGCAACGATCATTGCTCATCCCGCACTCCAAGAACGGCTAAGCGCGAACCATCCCCCTGAGCAGACGAGCCGATGGACGTTCTCGACCGTCTGCCTCGGTCAACCGATCGTGTCTTCCCGATCACTGCGAATGCCTTCAGGTTGGCATGGGAGAGGGTCAAGCGACGTGCCGGGATCGACGATCTCCACTTTCACGACCTACGCCATGAAGCGATCAGCCGGTTCTTCGAAATCGGTTTGACGACGCCTGAGGTCGCCCTGATCAGTGGCCACCGGGACATGAGAATGCTCTACAGGTACACACACCCGGCGCGCGCAGGCATCGCTCAGGAACTAAGGTAGGTCCGTGTCTTCGTCCGTGCGTGCCGAGGTGGTCCGGTCCTCTGCCTGAGTTCCCTTCGGCTGATACACTTCGAGATGAATGTTGAATTGGTCAAGGAGAGCGGACCAACGGTTTTGCACGGCCGCTGCAATGCGGATCAGTGGCCCAAGTTCATCGATGCCGTAATCAGCTGCTAAAGATGTCGGGTGACTTAGCGTTTTCGCCTTCTCTCGTCGGACGCCGGTCAAACGAGAACCATACAGCCATACACGACGGAAGGCCTGTTCGTCGTTGACGAGCTTGGTGACGGCACGCCATTCGGCATCTGTAAGATGCAAGCCAGTGGCATTGGGGTTCGGGGGCGGCAATCCGTGGGTCACGACAAGAGCAATGCTTTCTGGGAATGCACATTGATGCGACTTTTAATCGGTTCAATCTAGGCGGCATCTACCGTGTGAAACAAATGCTCCTTGCCGGCGTGGGTCACAAAACTTCGGATCCTTCGATGGGGTGCCTTCACCTGCAACAAACAACTCGAAAAACGACAATTGGGTGTATTTAGGTACCGATCTTTCTCGGGACCTGACGCAAATGATCAGCGAACGCGTCCGCGCAAATTCGTTCCACCGAGTTAACTTGGACGGCCTTTACATTGTCTCGGACCTGATCGGCGCAACGCACAGGTTTCGCTTCAACGGTCACCGTATGGCGATATCGATCCCTGTGCTTCGCGAGCAATCAAACGACAGGCCAGATTACGATGGCCCGTTGGTGCGCTACGCTTGGCACGTCGAGGGAAAGACGCCCACCGAATACCGGGTCAATTGGATCGACTTGAGGGTGTTTATTGATGGTGCGGTCGATGTGCCCAAGAAGGCCCTCGAAGTGCCACCAAAGCGGCCGGCGCTCTTCAGCCAGAACCAGCAAAGGTTTTTCGAGAGCACAATGGCCGATCATCAGCGAGTGGCGGCCAAGGCCTTCGCACACTGGTGCAGCACGATACGATGGATTTCAGGTATTGCGTCTGTCGCCGAACCAGCCATGCAGGCAGCTTCATTCAATCTTGTGGCTCTTCAACGCACGAGCGATGGACATCGTTTTTGGACCCCCCCGCACATGCTCGCTGGCCAGCTTCACGAAGCGCTAACATTGGAAGACTGGAACGAAACCCAGAACGCGTTGCGAAAGGCATCGCCGCCTCCCGTATCTGCTGATTTCTTGTTCGAGGCCTCTCATCGTTTGAGTAACGGCGATTTCGTGGGGGCCGTGTTGACGATGGCGATATCTCTTGAAGCTGCTGTTCGATACGTACTGACTACCGGGCTTCACGCGAGTGCGCGCGTTGATCCACTGTTTTATGACGTCATTGGTCAGGTGAATATTCGATACGTACTGAGACGCATAAAAAAACTGGCCATATGGGACGCCAATTGGAAGGAGGCAACCGATTTTGCCAAACTCCACGAACTGATGGACCTTCGTGACAAGGCAATGCACGAGGCAGCCACAACAAATCTCGATAGGAAGCAGCTCAGGCAGTTGTTCGTGGTCGTCAAGAAGTTCGTCTATTACGCGCACACACAACGTGCTCCACGTCGATAGGGCCGACGCCTCGTGTTGCGAACCATCAGGGCCCATCCAATTTTAGATTTCTTTTGAAGCCAATCGAAAGACCCAGGTCTATGCCCAGAAAAAGGGACATTGGTGTTGTCCCTTAAGTAAGAGCGGGCGGTGATGGCCAAGCGAAAGATTTGGGCAACACGGAAGGTGCCTACCCAGGGCAGTGACGACATCGCAGAGAGGGTGCCGGTGGCTGACCTTGAGACGTTTTTCAAAAACGGCAAGAGCGATGACCTGACCTTCCCGGTGGTCATTCGAGACGGTGCTGTCGAAACCACAATCGAGGAAGTGCCAGCGGAGCCCACGCCGGATCAATTGTTGGACGACTACATGGCCGCTCTTCACAATTACGACGAAGCTGTCCGCGAGAGGTTGCGGGCAAAAGCTGCCTTGGAGCGATACCCCGGCCGCCCCTCCATCAAACGCGCAATAGTGCACAAGTTGCGGGAGGTGGCAGCGGTTGGCCGGCTTGAAGACACCGTGGCTGAGCAAGCTCGCGTCCTTCTCGAGCGGGCAAAGAGCGAATTCCCGAAAGACCAGACCCCCACGGTTCGGACGGTTGAGAACCAAATTCGGGCTGAGTTTCGACGGCTTAAACAGCCCACTAAATAATCGTCGCGCCGGTATTTCGTGGCGCTTTTTCGTGGTTCCGAGACGACCGACCCTTCCGGCCGTGGCGGCGCATCCCGCGTCGCTCTGTCTGAAGGATAACAGTCATGTTGAAATCACCTTGGAAATCATCCTCGGCCTTCGAACGGTTGATCCCCGGTCACAAGGGCGAGCAAGAGAACGTCCCTCCGCTGTTGGACCATGCGTCAATCCTCGATGTGCTGGAGGTGGAAATACGAGAACGGGGTTTCGTTGGCGAAGCCGATGTCCCCAAGCTCGTCTTCCTCTGCCTTCAAACGCGACACTTCCAGAAGCCAGTGTCGATGGTGATCAAGGGATCATCGGGAGCGGGGAAGTCGTACGCGCTGAAAGCCGGGCCTGCAATTCGTACCCGAGGACGCATACGAAATGTTCGCGGGAATGTCGCCGCGTGCACTGATCTACAACAAGAACCTCAAGCTGAAACACAAGCACCTGATCATTCAGGAAGCGGCCGGCTTCAACGATGAGGTTGGCCAGACCTTTCTTCGGCAATTGCTCAGCGAAGGTAAGGTCCGGTACATCACAGTGCAGAGCACGAAGGACGGTTTGGACGGCGTCGAACTGCCACCGGTCGAAGGCCCAACGGGCCTGTTGATGACAACGACCGAGAGGGCACTCCACGAGGAGGACGAAACTCGGATGCTTTCGTATAACCTCGACGAAAGCCCGGAGAAGTTGAGGGACGTTCTGATCTCGCAGACGTTGCTGCAGGGGAAACCGCCAAACCCCATCGACACAAAACCATGGCATGAACTCGATGCGTACATCAGGAAGCACGACAAGCGGGTGTCGATCCCGTTCTTGAACGCGTTGGCCCGAAGTCTGCCAGTCACCCACAATCGAGTGGTGCGAGATTTCCCGCATGTGCTGTCACTTATCGAAGCTCATGCACTCTTGCATCAACGCGGGAGGGGCAGGACCGATGATGGATCGATAATCGCCACGGTGGATGACTATGCTGCAGTTCGTGCTCTCGTCGACAAACCTCTGTCGCAGGGTCTTGAGGCTGCGGTAGCGCCAAACGTCCGTGAGATCGTCGACGCTGTGAGACGGCTGTTGGAAGCGAAGGGAGCGGTAGTCAGATACGACCAGGCATGTGCCTTTCAACGACGAGGCGATAAACCTGAGGGAGATAGCCGAAGCACTCGGCCGAGATCGCAGCGTCGTCAGTCGAAACGTCGCCACGGCAATCGATCAAGGGTTCGTCGTGAACCTCAACCCCGGTCAAGGACGTGAAGCGCGATTGGTCCTTGGTGAGCGGGAACTGCCCGCCGCGATCCGTACTCCCGAGCCGAACGAGTTGCGGGAGGCAAACCAGCGGGAAGTTGGTGGCGGGTTCCTTGGCGCAAGGATCGGGCTTGAGGGACAGGACTGAAATCGCTGGACTTGGGGAGACGGATTGACAGAGCGTTCGGTTCGCCTCCCCCTTTCCGAAAACCGCGCAACGGTGCACAAGTTAGATGTGAACGCCGTCGGCCGGGTTCTGGGCCTCTTGCACTCTTGCACCGTTTCAGGGGTGACACTTCAAACCGAAATATTTTCGGCAAGGGACTGCCTAGGCCACGCATCACACAGCGATCTCACCATTGCCGATAAAATGGCCGTTTTCCGCCATTTAGCCCTTGGCTCGCCGTTCAACCAAAGGTCAAGGGCTTAGGGTAGGGTATAGGGCAGAGTAATAGGGTCGGTATTAGGCAGGTTTGGACTATGATTTGCGTCGTTCTCGCAGTTACTTTGGGCTTGACTTTGATTTGTACTGTTCTTAATTAGCCTGTTACTTAATATTAGTCTCTAGAGCGGCCTAGAAAGCCCGTAAATGGCGATGAATACATTTACAGTTACTTACCTTCATTCAATGCAATCGCCCGGCAGTGAGCCTCCTAGAGGCTTAAGGGGCATTCGGGGTTTTCCTGACGGCCCGCGCGGTTCAAAGAACCTTTGATGCAATTATGGTATCCCGACGGCTCTGCAAATCCGCTGCCTTACGCGTCGGAGTGACTACATGAGCCGGCGAATGGCGATCTCCCTGGCTGTCGCTGTCTTCGTTTCGGGCGGATGCGACACTACGCTTGCGTTTCAGAATGTTGAGGCTCGAGTTGCATTTGAGGGTGGCCTCGCGGACAAGATAGATAAAGATTATTACAACGAAAAGACCCTTTTGACACTCCGTGCAGAGCGTGTTGGGGGTCAGTTGGATCGGAACGATCTAAGATTTTTAGCCGAAAGGTATATTTCTCTCGCTTACTCAACGGCGCGTTGCTTAGATTTTGCAATAAACGTATCGGAAGACGGATACGCAAGTGCCAATGCGCTGCGATTAGCTAGCGCGTGCTCGGATAACCTACCAGTAATTGCAAACGCCTATAGGTCGTCCATGTATAATCTTATGGATCACTGCGGCGGGCAGTCGTATATAATTATGCCGCTTACTCCATGGTTGAAGAACTATCCGCTGATATGGAAAGACATGGTAGATATTGGTGTCGTCACAGACAGATCGATTGATCCAACCAAACACCTTTACAGGGGCGCACTACAAATCATTGACATTATATCGTTTGCTTCCTGCGTGCTTACTGATCCGACATATGACGCACAGCATCCCTGAACCTTCGGATTTTCTGCTAGCGATTTTCGAAGCGTGATCCACCGGGATTGAAGGCCAGGGCACCCCCACATACCCCATTGCCGGGAGGGGTCTGATCTACGTTGGAAGACCTATTAGTTATAGGTGGAGTTATAGGTGGTTGGTCAGCTCAGGGCTTGGCACAATCTTAGCACAATGAGCCCTCGGAAACAGAGCAAGAGTGCACAAGTTGCGTAGCGCACAGAAAGATCGTACAACTGCGTAAGCAGTTGAGAGGAAACGATCTTTCGTTCAGCCGGCCGAAGGTGGCGTTAGGGAGAGCACTCCCTTCACACGGGAGGGGTCACAGGTTCAATCCCTGTCGCGCCCACCATTCCTGCCCCGGTTCGCACGATCCGATCCGGCGGCTCGTGGCCGGTCCGGCCAGGCGAACTTCTCCAGGCCGAGAGCGCTGAGGCATTCGTTCAGCCTGAGCTTCACCAGCACAGCCTGGCGATCCCAGATGCCGTACGAAAAGAATATCCATTTGTTCCAGATCGCCACCCCGGCGCAGAACTCCACCGCTTCGCCTTCGAACTTGAAGGGAGCGCTCACCTGCAAGCACCTGGAAATCCTTCGAATAGATGACGGCGACGTGCTCGTATTCCCGGTTGGTCGGGCCACCCCGCTTGTGAAGAACGCCGATGAACCTGTCGCCGAGGGGAACGACGCAGGACCCGCCCCGTTGCCCCGCCAGGGACGGCATTGCCGTCGGGGCCGCTATCTGACGGCAATCCTGGCCTTCGTGCTTCAGCACGGTGAACGGATCCGACTCGTAGATGAAGAACAACTGGTCGTCCTTCACCCAGGGCATCCAGTTCTTCTCGACAAGCTGCCTCGCCGGCAGATAGCTCACCAATTCCAGGAACCCGTTGTTGAGCCTGCAAAGCAGGATGGTCGTCTTCAGAGCATGTCGTTCGCCGTCCAGCATGAAGTTGTCGTTGGCGGCGGAGCCGACGGCGTAGAGCTCCTTCCTCCACTCGAACAGCCGCAAATCCTGGATCCCATCGAGAGCCAGCACGTGGCTCCTCAGATGACGGTCCTCGATGAGCTTGCACTGAACTGTCTGGAAGTCGGCGTTGACCGCGGCGATGTAGTTCTGGCTGTCGGTCACGCGCGAGGGAACCGAGCCGTACCAGTATTCTATAGCCGTGCCGTAAATCGTAGTTGCAGCCTCGGTAAGTCGCCAGCAGGTTCCCGTTGAAAACGACGATCGATGGATTGCACGGATTGTGCCTCGTCAACCTGGGCAACTGGATCTTGCCCGCTGCCCGCGCGGAATTGAGCAGTGTCAGCATGAACTGCGGTGCTTTCCCGACCTGGCGCGACGCCGTGGATACGATCCTAGCATTCCCGACTCGTTGAACCAGGAGCGGGAACCGCGCGATCAGTCTGGCTGCGCAATCAGGGAAGAACGGGCGGCGGACAGCCGTACCCGTTCCGCCGCGCCGCCCGCGGCGGAGTGTACTGCTCGGGTCGGACGGTGGTGACTTACTGAATGGTGAGGTAGGGCAGCGCCATGATGGCCGTGGACGCCGCGCACAAGGCGAAAAACACGACAACGCGAAGCGACATACTCAACATGGAAGCAATTCCCCCGTGAAGAGATCGGGAATAGCGTTAATCGATTAACGAGTGGTTGCAGTGACGGCGGTCACATCCACATGACGACGCCTAACGCGTCCGTTTGACACGGCTTTTCCGATTCGGCGAGAGCACAAAGTCCGTGCGTGGCGGCGGTGACTTTTGTATAGGTCCGCGCCGACTCGCCACCCCGCCGGCCCAACCGACCGGGCGCGGTCCAAACCTTGCACCTCACCCGGCGCACGCCGGGGGTTGTGCAAGAACGGTCACCTGGGAACGCCGCATGGCCATTCGCACCGTTGTGTGGGGCGAGAACGTGCATGACCGCGAGAACGCGGTCGTGCGGGCGATCTATCCCAAGGGCATGCACGGCTGCATCGCCGAGGCACTCGACGCCGATCCGGCGATCGCGGCGACCACCGCCACGCTCGACCAGCCCGAACATGGCCTCGACGCGGCGCGGCTGGCCGAGACCGACGTGCTTACCTGGTGGGGGCACAAGGCCCACGGCGCGGTTTCCGACGCGGTGGTGGAGCGCGTCGTCGAGCGCGTGTGGCAGGGCATGGGGCTCGTCGTGCTCCACTCGGGGCACTTCTCGAAGGTGTTCAAGCGGCTGATGGGAACGCCCTGCTCGCTCAAATGGCGCGAGGCGGGGGAGCGGGAACGGGTCTGGGTCGTCAACCGCGGCCACCCGATCGCGGCGGGCCTGGAACCGTCGTTCGTGATCGACCAGACCGAGATGTACGGCGAGCCGTTCACGATCCCCGAGCCAATGGAGACGGTGTTCATCTCCTGGTACGAGGGCGGCGAGGTCATGCGCTCTGGCGTCACCTTCCAGCGTGGCGGCGGGCGCATCTTCTACTTCGCGCCCGGGCACGAGGTTTACCCGATCTACCACGACGCCAACGTCCAGCAGGTGCTGCGCAACGCCGTCAAATGGGCGGCCAACCCGGCGCCGGCGTGGCGCGATATCAGCCAAGCCCCCAATGTCCCGGTCGACAAGGCGCCCGAGCCGATCACCGAGAAGGGCCCGCGCCTCCACAAACCGGGCGAAGCGGGCTACCGGTAGGCGAGACATGAGCCGGCTTCTGATTCTCGGCACCGGGCACATGGCGCGCGCGCACGCACGCGCTTTCCGCGCCATGGAGGGCATCGAGCTCGTGGCGGCGGTCGAGCCGCATGGAAAGCCGGCTCGCCGATTTCGCCCGCGAGTTCGAAATCCCGCACCAGTTCCTCAGTCTCGACGATGCGCTCGCCTGGGGCGGCTTCGACGCGGCGACGAACGTCACGCCCGACGTGGTGCATCACCCGACCACCATGCGGCTGATCGCGGCCGGCAAGCACGTGTTCTGCGAAAAGCCGCTGGCGACGACCTACCCGCTGGCGCTGGAGATGACCGAGGCGGCCGAGCAGCAGGGCGTCCTCAACATGGTCAACCTCACCTATCGCGCCTCGCCGGCGCTCGACCGCGCCCGCGAGATCGTGCTTTCCGGCGAGATCGGCGAAATCCGGCACTTCGAGGCCTCGTACCTGCAAAGCTGGCTGGTCGGCCGCCACTGGGGCGACTGGCGGAGCGAGGACCGCTGGCTGTGGCGGCTGTCGTCGGCGCACGGCAGCCACGGCGTCATCGGCGACATCGGCATCCATATCGTCGACTTCGCCACCTACGCGGCGGCCAACGACATCGTGTGGATGGAAAGCCGCGCCAAGACGTTCAACAAGGCGGAGGGCGGGCGCATCGGCGACTACGTGCTCGACGCCAACGACTCGTTCGCCATGTCGGTGGAGCTGTCGAACGGGGCGCTGGGGGTCATCCACGCCACGCGCTGGGGCACGGGCTACGCCAACACGCTCCGCCTCGACATGTTCGGCAGCCGCGGCGCCCTGCAAATGATCACCGACGGCAAGAAATCGTGGCTCGGCCGCTGCGTCGGGCCCGATGTCGACAGCCTGGTGTGGCGGGAGGTGCCGCTGCCGCCGAGCCCGTCGGTCTATGAACGGTTCGCCGAGGCGCTGCGCACCGGCCGCAACGGTGAACCCGATTTCCGCCGCGCCGCCAAGATCCAGCGGGTGCTCGACCTCTGTCTTGCATCCGGCGACCGCGGCTCGGGCGGCGTGCGGGTGGACTGACGCAATTCCGCCGGGGCCCGGCGGGTGCTCATAAATCGCGTCAGGCGTCGCGGCTCAGTCCTTTCGCCTTCAGTTCTTCGAGATACCCCTCCCACAACGCCGCGCGCTCCTCGCCGAGCCTGCGAAGATAGACCCAGGTAAAAAGGCCGGTGTTGTGGCCGTCGTCGAAGGTGAGGCGGACCGCGTAGTTGCCTACCGGATCGATGGCGGTGACGGTGACGTCCTTCTTGCCGGGGACGGTCTTGCGCTGTTCGGGACTGTGGCCCTGAACCTCCGCCGAGGGACTGAGCACCCGCAGGTATTCGGTCGGCAGATCGAAGGCGACACCGTCGTCGAAGCGCACGGTCAGCGCGTCGCGCGCCTTGTTGAGCCTGATTTCGGTCGGCCACGGAACGGCTGATTCGGCCACGCTTTGGCTCCTGTCGGTGTGGGGGGATGCGGCGCGCGAGGCCAGCACTACCGCTGGAAGCGGGCGGATCGCAACCCACCGATTTGGCTCACGGCGCCGGCCGGTCTAAAGTGCGCGCCATCACCCACCCTCGGGAGGTTCGCGCGCGGCCCGCCGACCGCGCAAATTTCAATTCGCATCGGGAGTTTGGAATGTCCGCGCAAACTGATTTTGAACTTGATGAAACCGGAAAAATCGACCTCAACAACATCTACGACCGGCCCGACCCGCGCGACTACTACCAGACGCTCTCTGCCCTCGACTATCGCATACCGGCCACGGCGGAGCCGATATTCCGCGCCGTCATCGCGGCGGAGCGCGCGGCACTGAAGCGACGCAAGCTGACCGCGCTCGACGTCGGCTGCTCCTACGGCGTCAACGCCGCGATCCTGAAACACGGCTGCGACCTGACCGACCTATTCCGATACTACGGGGTACGGTCCACCGCTTCGCTCTCGCGGCGGGAACTTCTGGCGCGCGACCGGGCCTTCTTCAAAGCCCGCGTCGGCGATCCCGACCTCAGGGTCATCGGCCTCGACACGGCGGAGAACGCCGCCTCCTATGCGTGCGCGGCGGGCGTCATGGACGCCGCCATCGTCGCCGACCTGGAGTCGCAGGTGCCGTCCGGGCCGGAGGCGGAACTGATCCGCGATGTGGACCTGGTGATTTCCACCGGCGCGATCGGCTACGTCGGGCGCGCAGACCTTTGCCCATATCTTCGATCAGGCGGACTCCAAGCCCTGGTTCGCCCTGTTCGCCCTCAGGATGTTCCCGATCGACGCGATCGCCGAAGCGCTCAAGTACGCCGGTTACGCGGTGTACCGCCTTATCGGGCAGACGTTCCGCCAGCGCCGGTTCGCCAGCCGCGAGGAGGAGAGCGAAGTCCTCGCCAACCTCGCCCAGCTCGGCATCGATCCGGCCGGGCGCGAGAGCGAGGGCTGGTATCACGCCGAGTTCTATTTCGCACGACCGGCCGCCGAGGCGGTGGCCGACCCGATCGCCCGGCTGGTCGAGGTCTAACCGTCGAGACCCGTCAGAGCGCGTTGAGGAAGGCGATCAGCGCGTCGCGCTCGCCCTTGGGGGCGGTGCGGAACGCTTCCTTCGCCTTCTCCGCCTCGCCGCCGTGCCACAGGATCGCCTCGGCAGGGCCGCGGGCGCGCCCGTCGTGCAGCAGCCGGTCGTGACCGTTGACCTGGCGGATCATCCCGATCCCCCAGAGCGGCGCGGTACGCCACTCGCTGCCGCTGGCGGAACCATCCGGACGGTGGTCGGCCAGCCCCTCCCCCATGTCGTGAAGGAGCAGGTCGGTGAAGGGGTGGAACGTCTGGTTGGCGAGTTCGGGAAAGGCCGCGTCGGGCCCGCTTTGCAGGGTCGGCATGTGGCACGACGCGCAGCCGAAGTCCTCGAACGCCGCCGCGCCCGCCTTGACGAGGTCGGTGTCGAAGCCGCGCGCCTGGGGCACGGCGAGCGTGTGGATGTAGACCATCAGCCGGTCGAAGTAGCTGTCGCTCATCTCCGGGTCCGGCTGGGCGAGAGCCGCCGCGCAGGTCACCTGGGCCGGCGGACAATTCTGGTCGGGGCGAAGCGAGGTGGTGATGCCGATGTCGCCGACGGCGGCGCCGGCCGACTGCTCGGCAAGGGTCGCCACGTTGGCCTTCCAGCCGAACCGGCCGGCGGCGCGTTTGCCCTGGAGGTCGGTGAGCCAGTTGATGCGGCCGGAGATGCCATCGCCGTCGGCATCGTCGGGGTCTTCCAGCGCCTTGCAACGTCGCCAGCGGCACCGCCTCGAGCAGGCCGAGGCCGATCACCGCCGGCGCTACCCGCGCGCTCACCAGCGCGTCGTCGAGCGGGCCGTAGGCAAGATCGGCGAAGGTGACGTGCGGGTCGAGGAGCTGGTAGGGCGTGCCGTCACCGTAGGTGCCGGGAATTTCGGTGTAGTCGATGATGGCGCGCCCCTCCGGCTGGACGCCGAGGATGGCGCGGTCCTCGAGCTGGTCGCCGTAGCGCGGGTCAGGCCCGCCGTCCGGGGCGGAGAGGCGGACCAGCATCGACTCCATCGGGTCGCCGGGATTCTCCGGCGGGCGGCCGCGGCCGTCGCGGACGTGGCAGCCGGAGCACGAATTGCGGTTGAAGGTCGGCCCGAGCCCGTCGAACGATTTCGTCGACGCGGGGAACTGCGCCCACTTGGTGTTGAACAGGCGGTTGCCGAAGGCGAACGTGCGCTGGCGTTCGGCCGGCGAATTGGTCGCCAGGAACGTGTAGGCGTCGTCGGTGCCGATGACACGGGTGGTATCGCCGCCGAGCGCGTCGCTCAACGGCATGGCAAGAAGCATCTGACGAAGGTCGCTGCCCTCGCCGGCCGCAAGCGCGGCCGCGCCGGCGACGCCAACGACGACCGCGACGAAGAGGGCACGCATCATGGCGCCCTTCCCATAGCCCTATCCGGACTGGATTTGTACCCGAACCCCCAGCGCTTCACCGGCATGCTTGAGGCCGACGGCAAGGTCGCCGAGGGCCTTGACCGCGGCCTCGGCCTTGACGCGCTCCGGGCTGCCGTCCGGCGAGGCCAGGACCTGATCCCAGGGGTCGCCGAGGACGGCGATCTTCGCGGTCGCATCGGCGACGAGCGCATCCACCTCGGCGGCAATGGCGGGATCGACCGCGGTGACGAGATCGCGGATGCCGGTGCCGGTGTAGCCCGGATACGCGCCGGTCCACACGTTGGCGATGCCCTTCATGTCGTAGACGAAATCCTGGTGGGTGGTGTCGGAGAAGCAGGAGTGCTCGTCCTCCTGGTCGCCGGAGTCGAGGCCGACGGCCATGCGCTCCGACATCAGCTCCTCGCCGGCGAGCACCGCCATGCCGTTGACGATGCGACCGATCGCCTCACGCGGCGCCAGGGCGGCGAAGATCGCGGCGTAGTTGTCGGGGACGCCGGGCGCCCATGCCTGCTCGAGCCGGCCGAGATCGGCGACAAGCCGGTCGGTGGCGATCTTGAGGTAGGTGCGGCGGCGGTCGTTGTTGCCCTGGCCGGCGACGTAGTCGCTCACCGGGCGGTCGCCGGGGCCGGTGGCGCTCAGGTCCTGCCCCCACAGCAGGAACTCGATGGCATGCCAGCCGAGCGTCACGTCGGTCTCGTCGGTGACCTGGTTGTTGACGATCAGGCTGGCGACCGAAATCGCGGTCTCCGGATGGTTGACGATGCCGGCGCCGGGATCGCCGACGACGTAATCGATGAACGCCTCGTTGACCGGCCAGGAATTGATCTCGCCCTCGATCGCCTCGATCGGCCCGTCGTAGAAACGGTACGCTTCGGTGACGAGGTAGGCCGGGCGCGCCGCCGTCCACGCGGCGCGCGCCGCGGCCAGCGTCGCGTCGGTCGGGTTGGCGAGGAGCGCGTCAACGGCGGCCTGCAGCTTCACGCTTTCGGCGGCAGAAGCGGCATAACTCGCGTGGACGCCGGTCGCATAGGTCGCGATCTCGGCGGAAGCATCGTAGGCATAGTCGGCCGGGTTGGTGTCGGGCAGCGCGTAGCTCTCCGGCACGACCGCCTCGCCACCCTCGCCGCCCTGGCTGCCCTCGCCGCCCGCCTGGGCAAGCAGCATGATGCGCGCGAGCGCCGTGTCGGCGGTCGCATGCGAACCGGCAAACGTGATGGGCGGCGGGTTGCGCGGCCAGCGCCGGCACGGCAGCGCCGGCGACCGCGAACAGGCCGACGCCCAGCCAGGTCTTGCGTCTGGTGGTCATGTACGATCTCCCCTCGTTCGCGGTTCAAGGCCGCGATGTACCAGCTTGACGATGGCAGCCATGGCAGATCACATTGCGATTGTCTATAGCGTTGGACGGTTAGACTTGGTTCTCCCAGCAGATTGGAAGAATTCAAAGTCAGACGATAGAATTGGAAAAACTATAAAGTGCGAGTGACCGCAGATGTACTATGTCGTCTCTGACGTCCTTGACGCGGCAGCCGTCGCGGCAGCGCGCGAAACCCTTGCCCAGGCTACGTTTGTCGACGGCCGCGCCACCGCCGGCTGGCACGCGCGGCTGGTCAAGAAGAACCTGCAGGCGTCGGCGGGCGACCGGGCGGTGGCAGCGCTGCGCGAGACGATCGCCGCGGCGCTGACGAAGAACGCCCTCTTCCAGCTCATCACGCGGCCGAAGGCGCTGACGCCGCTGATCCTGTCGCGCTACGAGCCGGGCATGGAATACGGCAGCCACGTCGACGACGCCCTCATGCAGGGGATGCGGACGGACGTTTCCTTCACGCTGTTCCTCAGCGCGCCGGACGACTACGACGGCGGGGCGCTGGTGATCGAGAGCTCCGGGGGCGAGGAGGACGTGAAGCTGCCGGCGGGGTCGCTGGTCGCCTACCCGTCAACGACGCTGCACCGGGTGCAGCCGGTGACCCGCGGCGAACGGCTCGCCGCCGTCGGCTGGGCACGCAGCTTCATCCGCGACCCGGCGCGGCGCGAGATGCTGTTCGACCTCGACACGGCGCGGCAGAGCCTCTTCGCGCGCGAGGGCAAGACGGCCGAGTTCGACCTCCTGTCGAAGACGTCGGCCAACCTGATGCGGATGTGGGCGGAGGACTGAGGGCGTCGCCGGCCGCTACTCGATCACGATCTTCGGCGGGGCGCGGCCGCCCTCGGCGCGTTCGTGCTTGACCCGAAGCCCAGGCGGCGGCGGCGATCTTGCGATAGGCGTCGGCGTGGGGGCTCGCGGGCTCGGCGACGACGATCGGCTTGCCGGAATCGGACGTCAGCCGAATCTGGAGGTCGAGCGGCACCTCGCCCAGGAACGGCACCTTCAGGCGGTCGGCCTCGTGGCGGGCGCCGCCGTGGGCGAAGATGTCGGTGCGCTCGCCGCAGTGGGGGCAGACGAAGTAGCTCATGTTCTCGACGATGCCGAGGACCGGCACGCTGACGCGGCGGAACATGTTGAGGCCCTTGCGCGCGTCGATGAGGGCGAGGTCCTGCGGCGTCGAAACGATGATGGCGCCGGCGAGCGGCACCTGCTGGGCCATGGTCAGCTGCACGTCGCCGGTGCCGGGCGGCATGTCGACCACCAGCACGTCGAGTTCGCCCCAGTCGACCTCGCGCAGCATCTGCTGAAGCGCCGAGACCACCATCGGGCCGCGCCAGATCATCGGGGTCTCCTCCTCGACCAGGAAGCCCATGGACATCACCTTGACGCCGTAGGCCTCCAGCGGGCGGAGCGTGCGCTCGTTGACGATCTCGGGGCGCTCGGAGAGGTGAAGCAGGCGCGGCAGCGACGGCCCGTAGATGTCGGCGTCGAGGATGCCGACCTTGAGACCGTTGACGTTCAGCGCCATGGCGAGGTTCACCGCCGTGGTCGACTTGCCGACGCCGCCCTTGCCGCTCGCCACCGCGATGATGGCGTCGATGCCGGGAACGCCGATGGCGGCCGGCGGCTGGGCCGGCGGCGTGGCGGTGGCCCGGTGCCGCGGCGGCGGCGGGCGCCGAGCCGCTGCCGGCGGCGCCGGCCTTCTTCTCCGCCGTCAGCGCCACCATGGCGCCGGTGACGCCGGGGATGGCGCGCACCGCCGTCTCGGCGGCGGCGCGCATCGGCTCGTACGCCTCGGCGCGCTCGGCCGGCACGGTGATGGAGAACATCACCTTGCCGTTGGAGACGACGATGTCGGAGACCATGCCGCGGCGCACGATGTCACGGTCGTCGTCGGGGCCGCGGATGCTGCCCAGCCGTTCCAGCACGATCTGTTTGTCGACGTCGGCCAATGTTCTGGAGGTCCCGCCCGGTTTCTGTCGCGGGCGGAATGTAGTCGCTGGGGGTCGCCGGTCAACGGCCACGCCGGGATTCGCATCTTTTCGGGCGGGTGTCGTAAGGTGGTCGCCGTCGAGCGCCGCGGAATCGCGCGGCATCCGTCCCACAGCAACGAAAGTCTGCAACAATGGCAAAAGTCGCCTTCATCGGCCTTGGGGTCATGGGGTATCCGATGGCCGGGCACCTCGCCAAACGCGGCGGCCACGACGTGACCGTCTACAACCGCACCGCCGCCAAGGCCGAGAAGTGGGTCGCCGACGTACGGCGGCGCGTCGGCGCCGACCCCGCGCGAGGCGGCCGCCGGCGCGGCGTTCGTGTTCTCCTGCGTCGGCAACGACGACGACCTGCGCTCGGTGATCCTCGGTCCCGACGGGGCGCTCGCCGGCATGGCGGCCGGGACGACGCTCATCGACAACACCACCGCCTCGGCGATCGTGGCGCGCGAGATTTACGCGCGTGGCACAGGAGGCCGGGCGTCGGATTCCTCGACGCGCCGGTCTCCGGCGGCCAGGCCGGCGCCGAGAACGGGCAGCTCACCGTCATGGTCGGCGGCGAACGCGACGTGTTCGAGGCGGCCAAGCCGGTGATCGAATGCTACGCCAAGATGGTGGGGCTGATGGGGCCGGCGGGCGCCGGCCAGCTCACCAAGATGGTCAACCAGATCTGCATCGCCGGCCTCGTCCAGGGCCTGTCGGAAGGCATCCACTTCGCCAAGAAGGCCGGCCTCGACGTCGAGCAGGTGATCGGCGTCATCTCCAAGGGGGCGGCGCAGTCCTGGCAGATGGAGAACCGCTGGAAGACGATGAACGCGGGCGAGTTCAACCACGGCTTCGCGGTCGACTGGATGCGCAAGGACCTTTCGATCGCCATCGCCGAGGCGCGCCAGAACGGCGCCCGGCTGCCGGTGGCGGCGCTGGTCGACCAGTTCTACGCCGAGGTGCAGGCGATGGGCGGCAAGCGCTGGGACACGTCGAGTTTGATCGCCCGGCTGGAGCGGGATGACCTAGACGACGACTGATGTCGAGACCGTCGCCGAACGAGCGGACGGTCCGCTCGGCCGCCGAGGCCGCAGCCGCGTCGGCATTGCGCACTGTCGGCACGGCGAAGCACCGAGCGTGGCGCACTTCGGCGTGCCGCAACGTCGCCGGGCGCGCGTCCTGCTGAAGCGTCAAAGCACTCGTGCGCGACCACGCCTGCGCAGCGTCGCTGTGGAAGACCGGCTGCACGAGGCGCGCATCCTCGGCGTGCGATCGACGAGCCAGAGCAAGGTCACGCACCGCCGGATGGATGCCTGGGCCGCCAGCTTCGATCATGGGCCGCTTGCGACGGCGTGCCTGCAGCTGTTCGCGTCGACGCCCTTCGTCGACCAGAAGGTGGTTTCGAATGGGCGACAGACGAGCGCGAATTCGTCCGGCGATCGCCGCCTTCGCGCTGATCGCCGGCTACGACCGTTCACGACGACAGCCGCCGACGCGCGATTCCTGCCGTACCTCGACGATCGAGTGCTCACCGATCGCGCGCTCAAGCGATCACTGGGCGCTCCGCCAGATCGGAAGCGCGCCTTTCGCGCGCTGCACGATGGCGCTCGGCGCCTGAAGTGGCCGATTCCGACACTTGCTGCCCGCTGGATCGACATTGAGCGGAGCGGGAGCCCCACCGGGACTGCAAATGTCAAATTCGCTCCACCAAGCAAGCTGTCAGGCGGCGCGGGACTTCTCTTTGTCTTTTTCTTTTTCGACGGGAACGTAGTTCAGCGGCAGCGCCGTGGTGTACTTGATCTGCTCCATCGCGAAGGTGGTGGAGACGTCGGCGATGGTGATCTTGGAGATCAGCCGCTTGTAGAGGGCGTCGTAAGCCTCGATGTCGGGCACGACGATCTTCATGCAGATAGTCGACCTTGCCGGCCATGCGGTAGAACTCGACCACTTCGGGGAAGTCCTTGACCACCTCGGAGAAGCGCTTCAGCCACTCGTCGTTGTGCTGGTCGGTGGTGATGGACACGAAGGCGGTCACCTTGGTGTTGACCTTCTTCGGGTCGAGCAGGGCGACGCGGCCGGTGATGACGCCCTCCTCCTCCAGCCGCTGGATGCGGCGCCAGCACGGCGTCGTCGAAAGCCCGATGCGGCGGCCGATCTCGGCGACCGGCACGGTGGCGTCCTCCTGGAGAATTTGCAGGATCTTGCGGTCGAGACGGTCGATCATGGCGGGAGCCCTTTGATAATCCAATTCCGCATATCGGGACAATCGTGGGATATTTTCCTCTCGATCCCCGAATCATGGCGCCGTTATCGGAAATATTTTCCTCCAATGTCAATTCACCGGGCAAGCCGGCGGCCGACCTCGGCCCTCAGAACCGGCAGAAACTCGGCCTCGAACCAGGGATTCTTCCTGAGCCAGGCGTTGTTGCGCCACGACGGGTGCGGCAGGGGCAGGACCGCTGGCGCGGCGGTGGCGGCAAAAATTTCGCGCCAGGCGGCGACGGTCTCGGTGAGCGTCGGTCGGGCGAGACGGCCGAGGTGCCAGGCCTGGGCATAGGTGCCGACCGGCGAGCATGAGGTCGATCCGCGGCATCGCCTCAAACAGCCGCGCGCGCCAGGCGGGCGCGCATTCCCGCCGCGGCGGCAGGTCGGCTCCGCGCGCATCCTGCCCCGGGAAGCAGAAGCCCATGGGGACGATGGCGATCCGGCGTACGTCGTAGAACGTGGCGGCATCGACGCCCATCCAGGCGCGCAGCCGCTCGCCGGACGGGTCGGTGAACGGAACGCCCGAGGCGTGGACGCGCACCCCCGGCGCCTGGCCGACCACGCAGATCGTCGCCGTCGCCGACACCCGCAGCACCGGCCGTGGCTCGTGCGGCAGCGGCGGCCCTCGAGGCGCGTCGCGACAGATGCGGCAGGCGCGGATCGCCCGCACGATCCGCTTGAGCGCACGCTCGTCGGGTGCGGCGGCGCTGCCGACAGTCGGCCGGCCGCGATGATCGTTCAGCAGGCAGTAGCGGCCCCGTTAACCATGTTCCTGAGTAGGAGATTAAGCATTTCCCGGCACCGTATATCCTAGGGACTGGACGCGGTTTCCACGATGAAGATCGGACAGGAGGTGGGTGGAATGAGCACCGTTCCAAGCGCTTCCGACAGTGAAAAGCGAACGAGCGCCAGCCGCGAGCGGGCCAACCGCCGTCGCTCGGTCCTGCGCGCGGTGCGCGAGCAGCGCGAGCGGCTGGTGTCGACGTCGGGTACGCGGCCCGCCTTCGACTACGAGCTGGCGCTGACGTTCGCGCGCAACCGCATCAGTGCGATCTACGCGCTGCCGCTGCTGATCGCGATCGTCGCCACCGCCGGCCTGTTGTGGATCAGCCCGGTCGTCGTCGCGGCCTGGGCGAGCGGCGGTGCTCGCCGCCCACGTCGGCATGATCGCGCTCTGCCGCAAATACACGCTGCTGCCGCAAGCGCAGGTGTCGAGCCGGGCATGGACGCGCCGCTTCGTCGTCGCCGAGTTCGTCGGCAGCATCGCCTGGGCGTCGGTCCTGCTGCTGGTGCCGGCGTCGGCGGCGGACGTCGCCGGCCTCGAGGTCTTCCAGTTCACCACGATGCTGATCGTGGTGTCGGTGATCACCTCGCTCGCCTCGACCGTGCCATCGGCGGCGGTCGCCGGTACCGTGCCGATCACGCTGACGCTCGCCGCGCTCTACGTCAGCCGCAGCGATTTCCTTTACGTCGTCCTGTCGATCATGGCGCTCGGGGCGCAGTTCTTCTTCCTGGTGCTGGCATCGCGGCTCTATTCGGCGACGCTCGCCATGCTCGGCTTCCGCGCCGAGAAGGACCTGCTCATCGCCGAACTGGAGACCGCCAAGTCGATCTCGGACGAGTCGCGCCGGCGCGCCGAAGAGGCGAACCTCGCCAAGTCGCGCTTCCTGGCGACGATGAGCCACGAACTGAGGACGCCGCTCAACGCCATCCTCGGCTTCTCGGAAATCGTCAAGAACGAGGTGCTCGGGCCCGGTCGGCAACGAATCCTACAAGGACTACCTCGACGACATCCACGCCAGCGGCCAGCACCTCCTCAACCTGATCAACGAAATCCTCGACCTGTCGCGCATCGAGGCCGGCCGTTACGAGCTCAACGAGGAAGCGATCAACCTCGTCGGACGTGGCGGAAGAGTGCCAGCACCTGATGCAGCTCAAGGCGAAAGCCAAGGGCATCATCATCACCGAGCACTATCAGCGCGGCATGCCGCGGCTGTGGGCGGACGACAAGGCGGTGCGCCAGATCACCCTCAACCTGTTGTCCAACGCCATCAAGTTCACGCCGCTCAGCGGCGAAATCTCGATCACCGTCGGGTCGATCCCCGACCGCGGCCAGTTCCTGTCGATCCGCGACAACGGTCCCGGCATTCCGCCGGAGGAAATCCCGATCGTGATGTCGTCGTTCGGGCAGGGCTCGATCGCGATCAAGAGCGCGGAGCGCGGCGCCGGCCTCGGCCTGCCGATCGTGCAGGCGCTGATGCGCACCCACGACGGCTGGTTCGAACTGAAATCGAAGCTGCGCGAGGGCACCGAGGCCATCGCTATCTTCCCGCAATCGCGGGTGATGGAGGCGCTGGCGCCGATCGACGAGGGCGAGGGCCGCCGGCGCTGGCTGCGCGCGAGCTAGCCGTCGCTTTCCGACACGCCGGCCTCAGAAAACGTCGCCATGCCGGCGTGGAGGCGCACCGCGGCCTTGACGATACCGGCGGCAAGCGCCGCGCCGGTGCCCTCCCCGAGGCGCATCCCCAGATCAAGCAGCGGGGCCTTGCCCATGCGGTCGAGGGCGCGGCGGTGGGCGGCCTCGGCCGAAACGTGGCCGAACAGGCAATGATCGAGCGCGCCCCGGTCGAGCGCGAAGAGGACCGCGGCCGCGGCGGTGGCGACGAAACCATCGACGATGACCGGCACCCGCTCGAGACGGGCGGCAAGGATGGCGCCCGCCATCGCCGCCAGTTCGCGACCGCCGAGCCGGCGCAGAACCTCCAGCGGATCCTTGAGATGCCCGGCGTGGTGGGCGAGCGCGGCGGCAACGGCGGCGCGCTTGCGTTCGAGCCCGGCCGCGTCGACGCCGGTGCCGAGCCCGACCCAGTCGGCGGCCTCGCCGCCGAAGAGGGCGCACAACACGGCAGCGGCAACGGTGGTGTTGCCGATCCCCATCTCGCCGACGCACAACAGATCGACGCCGCCGGCGATCGCTTCCATGCCGAACGCCATGGTGCCGGCGCACGCGGCCTCGTCGAGGGCCGCCTCGCGGGTGATGTCGCCGGTCGGCATGTCCAGGGCGAGGTCGTAGACCTTGAGACCGAGGTCGTAGGCGAGGCAGATCTGGTTGATGGCGGCGCCGCCGGCGGCGAAGTTGGCGACCATCTGCTGGGTGACGGCGGCCGGATAGGCCGAGACGCCGGCCGGCGGCGACGCCGTGGTTGCCGGCGAAGATCGCGACCAGCGGCCGGTTGACGGCGGGCGGCGCCCTGCCCTGCCAGGCGGCCAGCCACTCGACGATCTCCTCCATCCGGCCAAGCGAGCCGGCGGGTTTGGTGAGCGTGGCGTCGCGGGCGCGCACCTTCGCCACCGCATCGGCATCCGCCGCCGGCATGCGGGCGACAAGGGCGCGAATGTCGTCGAAAGGAAGCGCGGAGGTCGAGGGGAACATCGGCGGCGGCCCGGGAGGGGATGGAGCGCGGCGATCCTTGGCCCGACCGCCGCGCGGTTCTATAACCGTCGGGCAACGCGGCGCAAGCGCGCTACGGGTGGCGGGGCATGAAGGGCGACGACACTTCCAGCTTCGATTTCGACAACGTCGGCGACGATCTCAAGAGCGCGATCGTCTTCCTGACACGCCTGCCGCCGCACGTGGTCGGCGCCGACACCCATGAAGCCCCCGATTTCCGGCGCGGGGCGCGGGTCTTCCCCCTGGTCGGCGCGCTCATCGGCCTCGCCGGCGGGGTGGTCCTGATCGTGGCGGCGTTCCTCGGCATGCCGCCGCTGGTGTCGGCCGGGCTCGCCGTCGCTGCGACAATGATGCTCACCGGCGCCCTCCATGAGGACGGGCTCGCCGACACCGCCGACAGTTTCGGCGGGTCGACACGCGAGCGGCGGCTCGAAATCATGGACGACAGCCGCGTCGGCACCTATGGCGCGGCCGCGCTCGTGCTCTCGATCCTGCTCAGGGTCGCCGCATTGGCGGCGATCCCCGGCCGCGGCGGGTTCGCCGCGGCGCTGGTGCTGATCGCCGGGGAGGCCGTCTCGCGCGCCGCGCTCGTCCGCGTCTGGTACGACCTGCCGGCGGCGCGCATGAGCGGTCTTGCGCACGAGACGGGCCCGCCGGGCGAGAACGCGATGCTGATCGCGATCGCAACCGCGGTCGTGATCGCCGTCATCACCGCGCTCCAGCGGTCGGCCTCAGGGCGACGCTGCTCGGCTCTGTTCTTGCCGCAATCGCCACGTATGGGTTCATCCGGCTGACGGCCCAGGCGATCGGCGGACGTACCGGTGATTCGCTCGGCGCCTGCCAGCAGATCGCCTTGATCGCCTTCCTGATCGGGGCAGCCGCCATCTGATCGCCGCCAGTAACGTGTCGCCCGTCAAATGATGATCCCGCCCCGCGTTCGTCATTCCATCGTCGATTCCGGTCAGGCGCGGCCGCGCGGACGGGCCGTCCGGTGAGCACGCGCGGGCCGGGGCGCCGGCTGCCGTTCCTGTTCTGGGTCCTGGTGGCGCTGCTGGCGGCTCTGGCGCTGGCGGTGGTGTTCAACAACGGCGCCGGGGCAATGCTCGGGCTTTCGGAAGGCGATTTCGCCCAGGTCGGCTACCTGGTGATCCTGCTGATCTTCGTTGGCTCGGCGCTCCTCGGCCGCGGCCTCAGGGCCCACGAGGTGATCCGTTCGATCGTCGGCTGGTTCGTCATCCTGGTGGCGCTGGTAGTGGTTTACGCCTACCGCACCGAGCTGACCGGCGTCGGCGGCCGCTTCCTCGGCGTGCTGGTACCGGGGCTGCCGATCGCGGGACGGCTTGCCGGGCGAACCGGAGTCCGACAGCGTCGTCATTATCCGCGCCATGGACGGCCATTTCGCCGTCCACGTCAGCGTCGACGACGTGCCGCTGACCATGCTGTTCGACACCGGCGCGAGCTACGTGACGCTGACGCTCGCCGACGCGGCCGCAGTCGGCGTCGACCTCGCCGCGCTGAAGTTCGCCATGCCCATCCGCACCGCCAACGGCATCATCCAGGCGGCGCCGATCACCATCGACCGGCTGGCGATCGGCACGATCGAGCGGCGCGACCTCAAGGCGCTCGTCGCCCAGGCAAACTCGCTCGACCAGAGCCTGCTCGGCATGAGCTTCCTCGACACCCTCAACGGCTACGGCATCGCCGGTGACCGGCTGGTGCTGACGCCCTAGCTAGGTGAGGCTGATGGCGAAGCGCACCGCCACCACGAGCAGGAACAGGCCGAAGCCCACCTCGAGCTGGCGCTTGGTCAGCGCATGCGCGATGCGCACGCCCAGCGGCGCCATCAGCACCGTGATCGGGATTACCAGAACGAGGCCGAGCAGATTGACGAAGCCGGCAGAGAACGGCGGCACTGCCGCGTCGCCCCAGCCGGCCCAGATGTAGCCGAAGATGCCGGGGAGCGAGATCAGCACGCCGACGCCGGCAGAGGTGGCGACCGCCTGGTGGATGGGTCGGCCGTAGAGCGTCATGAAGGTGTTGGTGAGAACGCCGCCGCCGATGCCCATGAGCGTCGACAGGAAGCCGATGACGGCGCCGACGAGGGCGCGCACCGGATTGGCGGGCAGGTCGTCCCCAAGCCGCCAGGATTCACGGCCGAAGATCAGGCGAACCGCGACGACGGCGGCGAGCACCGCGAAGATGGCGCGCATGGTGGTGCCTGAAATTTCCGAAGCGACGTAAGAAGCGGCGGCGACTCCGACCGGCACGGGCACGAGCCAGCTCGCCAGCAGCTTCATGTCCACCGCCCCGCGCCGGCGGTGCGCCATGAACGAGCGGATCGACGTCGGCACGATGATGCCGAGCGAGGTGCCGACCGAGATGTGCATGCGCACGGCGTCATCGACGCCGAGGATGGTGAGCCCCTGGTACAGCACCGGCACGATGACGGCGCCGCCGCCGATGCCGAAGATGCCGGCGAGCAGGCCGGAGATCGCGCCGGAGAGGACCAGCGCGGCGGCAAGGCCGACAAGTTCGGCGGGCGACGCCGAGATGATCATCGATGCCTCGGGGCTTGGAGGACGCTTCTTGGTCAGGCAAACGCGTCGCCGGTGACGGCGACACGCGACGGCGCAGAAACGATGCCGTTCGGAATCGGGAGGGATGCGACCGCCGCCAGCGCCTCGCGGACGAGGGCAACGCCGGCGCCGGGCCGGCTCGCGCCGACGGTGAGGATCTGCCGCCAGCGGCGGGCGCCCGGCCGGCCGTGGAAGAGGCCGAGCATGTGGCGGGTGACGCGGGCGAGCGGGGTGCCGTCGGCGATCTCGGCGGCGATGTAGGGCAGCATGGCCGCGACGACCGCTTCCGGCTCCGGTGCGTCCGCCGCGTCGTAGAAACGCCGGTCGACGTCGGCGAGGATCGCCGGGGTGTGGTAGGCGGCGCGGCCGAGCATGACGCCGTCGAGCGCCGTGAGGTGGGCGGCGGCCTCGTCCAGCGTGGCGATGCCTCCGTTGACACCGATGAAGCGGTCGGGGCAGCGGCGCTTGAGGGCGCCGACGAGCGCGTAGTCGAGCGGCGGCACCTCACGGTTCTCTTTCGGGCTGAGACCGCTGAGCCAGGCCTTGCGGGCGTGGACCCACACCGCATCCGCGCCGGCGGCAAAGACCGACCCGGCGAGGGCGAAGAGCGCCGCCTCCGGTTCCTGGTCGTCGACGCCCAACCGGCACTTGACCGTAACCGGGACAGCCAGGGCCGCCTTCATGGCGGCAACGATGTCGCCGACCAGCGCCGGCTCGCGCATCAGGCAGGCGCCGAAGGTGCCGGACTTCACGCGGTCGGACGGGCAGCCGACGTTGAGGTTGACCTCGTCGTAGCCGTAGTCGGCAGCGATCGCGGCGGCACGGGCGAGCTTCGCCGGGTCGGAACCGCCAAGCTGGATCGCAAGCGGGTGCTCCTCGGGCGAGAAGGAGAGCAGCCGGTCGCGGTCGCCGTGAAGGATCGCGTCGGCGACGATCATCTCGGTATGGAGCAGCGCCCGGCGCGTCAGCTTGCGGTGAAACACCCGGCAGTGACGGTCGGTCCACTCCATCATCGGCGCGATGGCGACCCGGTGATCGGTCGTACTGTCCAGAGTTCCGGCCACTTTCGCCACTACTTTCGGGGTTTTCCGCCTTGCGGGGGGCATCGGGTCGGCCAAGCTGCGGCCCTCAATATACCCTGAGCGTTGCCGTCGCCAGTGAAGCCGGGCGACCGCTTTCGGCCCGGCCCGCGACCGTGGACAAGATTTAACCCGGCGGCCACCTCGCCGACACCCGCTGCCGGCCATAGATCACTTTCCCCGTGTCGGAGGGCGCGTCGATGCGCGGTTTCGTCTGGGTTGCACTGGCTGTAGTCGCGGCCGGAATTGCCGGTTACGAACTGCACGACGAGGTTGGCAAGCACCTTGCCAACCCTTCCCCTGAATCAAGACCGGCTTCGCAGCAGGCCGCCTCGTCGCAATCGCCGCGGGCCAACGCCGGCGCGCGGGCCGGACGCTTCCCGGGTGGCGGCGGCAACGGAGGGCCACCGGTGCAAGTGTCGACGGCGGCGGCCGTCGCCGGCGCCCTGCCGGACCGGCAGCAGACTGTCGGCTGGATCGTCGCCCCGCAAACGGTGAACCTCACCAGCCAGAGTTCGGGCATCGTCGCCGCTATCCCGGCGACGGCGGGAAGCGACGTCAAGGCCGGCGACCTGATCGTCAAGCTGGACCCGCGCATGGCGCAGGCGGCGGTTGCCAAAGACCAGGCCGCCCTTCAGCGCGATCAGGCGACGCTGCAGGAGGCGCAGACGACACTCGCCAACGAGCAGGCGCTCAACAGCAAGGGCGCCGACACCGCGTACGCAGAGAGCCAGGCGGCGACGGCCGTGAAGGTCGCCACGGCAAACGTCGCCGTCGACCAGGCCGCGCTGACCGCCGACCAGACCACGCTCGCCAACACCGAGATCCGGGCCCCGTTCGACGGGCGCCTCGGCGCTTTCCAGATCTCCGTCGGCAGCCTCGTCCAGCCCGGCAGCGCCGCGGTCACGCTGACCCAGATGGCACCGCTGGACGTCCAGTTTTCCGTGTCGGCGGCCGACCTCGCTCAACTGCGCGCGGCAATGGCGGACGGATCGGCCAAGGTCGCGGTCACCCCGCCCGGCGACGGCGGCAGTGCCAGCGGCCCGGTGACGTTCCTCGACAACACCGTGGATCACGGCTCCGGCACCATTCAGGTTCGTGGCACGCTGCCCAACGCCGATCTGGCGCTCTGGCCGGGAGAGCTGGTCTCGGTCGCGCTCGACCTCGGCTCGCAACCGGGGCTGGTCCTGGTCCCCGATGTGGCGGTTGCCCCGTCGGCCGGCGGCGGGTCGATCGTCTACGTGGTCAAGCCGGACCAGTCGATCGACGTGCGCACCGTCACGGTCGCCGGGTCAAACGCGGGCATGACCGCGATCTCGGGCGGGCTGGCGGCGGGCGAACGGGTGGTGACCGAGGGTCAATCCGGCCTGGTCGGCGGCCAACGCGTTCGCGAGGCAAATGCCGCGGCGGCTTCCCAGCCGCAGAAGGCGGGCTAGCGCCGTGTCGCGATTTTTCATACGCCGTCCGGTCACGTCGATCCTGCTCGCGATCGGCCTTGCCATGGCCGGCCTGTTCGCGGTCGGCCTGTTGCCGGTCGCCTCGCTGCCGGAGGTGGACTACCCGACCATCAGCGTTTCGGCGCAGCTTCCCGGCGCGTCGCCGCAGACCATGGCGGACACCGTCGCGACGCCGCTGATCAAGCAGTTCCAGACCATCCCGGCGGTGGACGCGATCACCGCCAGCAGTTCGACCGGGCGCACCCAGATCGTGCTGCAGTTCAACCTCAACCGGAGCATCGATGCAGCCGCCGCCGACGTGCAATCGGCCATCGCTGGCGTGCAGCGCCGTCTCCCGGACAACGTCAGTCCCCCGACCTACCGCAAGGTCAACCCGGCCGACGCGCCGATCCTGCTGATCGCCGTTCACAGTTCGACGATGTCGATCACCGACGTCGATAACCTGGCCGAGAACGTCATCGCGCCGAGTTTGTCGACGATCGACGGGGTCGCGGAAGCACAGGTGTTCGGCAGCCAGACCTACGCCGTGCGCGTCGACGTCGACCCGCAGAAGCTCGCCGCCCGCGGGCTGAGCCTCGGGCAGGTGTCCAGCGCCATCGCCGCGGCCAACAGCCAGAGCCCGCTGGGCACGTTCCAGACCGCCGACCAGTCGTTCATCATCAACGCCCCGACCCAGGTGACCAACGCGGTCGGCTTCGCCTCCCTGATCATCGGCACGTCGAACGGCAACCCTGTCAGGCTGGGGGACGTCGCCAACGTCTACGACAGCGTCCAGAACCTGCAGACCGGAAGCTGGTTCGACGGCAAGCGGGCGATCGCCATCGCGGTGATGCGTCAGCCCGGCGCCAACACCGTCGGCGTCATCGACGCGATCAAGGCCCGGCTCCCCGCGCTCAAGGCGGCGATGCCGACGTCGGTATCGCTGGACATCACCAACGATGCGTCGACCACCATCCTCCAGGCTGTCCACGACGTTGAGGGCACGCTCGCGGTCGTGGTGGGGCTGGTGGTTCTCGTCATCTACCTCTTCCTCAACCGGCCGCTGGCGACCGCGATTCCGGGCCTCGCGGTACCGCTGTCGCTGCTGGCGGCGTTCGGCGGCATGTATCTTCTCGGCTTCAGCATCGACAACATGTCGCTTCTGGCGCTGACCCTCGCCGTCGGCCTCGTCGTCGACGACGCCATCGTGGTGTTCGAGAACATCATTCGCCACGTCGAGGCCGGCGAGAGGCCGTTCGAGGCGGCGATCGCCGGCAGCCGCGAAGTGGCCTGGACGGTCGTGTCCATGTCGCTCTCGCTGATCGCGATCTTCATCCCGATCCTGCTGATGGGGGGCGTCGTCGGCCGCCTGTTCAACGAATTCGGGATCGTGGTCGTGCTGGCCATCGCCGCGTCGGCGTTCGTGTCGCTGACCATCACACCGATGCTGGCGGCACGGTTGCCGCGTTCGGGAACTCGCTCGAAGTGGCAGGCTGGGCCGCTGGTTTTCAGATGGCTTCGCGCGGCTGACCGCCGCCTACGGACGCAGCGTCGCCTGGTGCCTCAACCACCAGGCGCTGATCATGCTCGTCTTCGTCGGCACCTTCGCCGGCTCGTACGCGCTGTTCGAGAGTTCGGCCACCACCTTCTTTCCGCCCGAGGACATCGGGCTGCTGTCGGTCTCGACGCAGGCGCGGCAGGACATCTCCTACGCCGACATGGTCAAGCTCCAGCAGGAGGCCGCCGGCAGGGTGCAGGCCTCCCCCGCCGTGGCGCACGTCACCTCCAGCGTCGGCGGCTTCGGTGGTGGCCAACTCAGCAGCGGCCAGATGTTCGTCCAGCTCAAGCCGAAGGGCCAGCGGGCGCCGCTGGACCAGGTGCTGGCGCAGTTGCGCCAGTCCCTGTCCTCGGTTCCCGGCCTGCGAAGCTTCATCGTGCCGGCCCAGAGCCTGCGTTTCGGCGGCCGCGGCTCGCGCGCGCAGTACCAGCTATCGGTTCAGTCTCTCGACCCGACCAAGGTGGGAGAGTGGTCGCAGAAGCTGGTAACCGCGATGCAGGGCCGGCCGGACGTGTTTACCGATGTCAACACCGACGTCGAGGACAACGCGCTGCAGGCGCAGCTCACCATAGACCGCGACCGGGCGAGCGCGCTCGGCGTCTCCGCCAACGCCATCCGGTCGACGCTTAACGCCGGGTTCGGCCAGAACAGCGTCGCCAGCATCCAGGTCGGCGGCGGCGTCTACGACGTCATCCTCGAATACAGCCCGAACATCGTCTGGTCGGACGCGCTGCTGGCCGGGATCGAGGTGCCCGGCACCAACGGTGCGATGGTCCCCCTGTCGAGCTTCGCCAGGGTGACGCACACGCTGGGACCGGTGACCGTCAACCAGACCGGCATCCTCGATCTCGATAACCATCTCGTTCAACCTGCCTCAGGGCGTCGCGCTCGGCACCGCCACCGCGACGATCGCCACGCTGGAACGTCAGATCAACATTCCCGCCGACGTCTTCACCGCGTACGGCGGCACGGCGCAGGTCTTCGCGCAGTCGACCAGCGACGAGGGCCTCCTCATCATTGCGGCGATCGTGACGATCTACGTCGTCCTCGGCTCCCTCTATGAGAGCTTCCTGCATCCGCTGACGATCCTGTCGGGGCTGCCCTCGGCGACGTTCGGCGCCCTGCTCGCCCTCAAACTGTTCGGCTTCGACCTGTCGGTCATCGCCATGATCGGCATTCTGATGCTGATCGGCATCGTCAAGAAAAACGCGATCATGATGATCGACGTCGCGCTCGATGTTCAGCGCGAGCATCGCGTGCCGGCGACCCAGGCGATCGCCGAGGCGGCGACGCGGCGCTTCCGGCCGATCCTGATGACGACGATGTGCGCGCTCCTTGGCACGTTGCCGATCGCGCTCGGCACGGGGGCAAGCTCGGAACTGCGCCAGCCGCTCGGTGTGGCCGTGGTCGGTGGCCTGATTTCGTCACAGCTTCTGACGCTGTTCATCACGCCGGTCATATTCGTGCAGATCGACAGGCTGCGGGCGTGGGCTGGATCGATTGGGCCGAGGTGGCGGCTGCGCCGGGCGAGCCATCATCACGGTCCCTCGCCGGTGCCGGCCGAATGACGGCCGGGCTCCGCGAGACGCCGCTGGCCGGGCGCGGGCGCTCGTGATTCGATCATCTTGGTTAACGCGTTGGTCCGGCGCGTCATTTTCGGCCCGGTGTGGCGTCGATGCCGCGAACGACCGGGCCGCGATGGTTGACAAACGGTTAACCGCTTCCTGTACTCGCGCCAGCGGCGGTGAAGTGTGTCGAGTTGCGTACGAGGAGGCGTTCCCATGAGTCTGACGGATATCGGCCGGGCGCTGGCGGCGTCCGTGCTTGGCAAAGCCAAACCCAAAGCGTTGCCCTACGATCTCGAACACGTGCCGATGTTCGACGATCTCCCCGAAATCACCTTCGACCTGTCATTCCTCGACCAGCGCGAAGCGGTCGACGTCGAACATGCCGAGGTCAGTGATCTTGAGGTGCGGGATGACCGGCAGCGGCAGGAACGCTACCTGGAGGAACGGTTCCGGGAGCGTGCAGCCGAGATCGCGCGCCGCTCGTCGCAGCGCCAGCAGTTGCAGGCGTACGGTCTCGAATGGCTCAAGGCTTATCAGCCCGGCGAGCCGCAGCGCTACCTCCGCCCGTACCGTGCCACCCGCAACCGCGACAAAGCCGCCGCCAATCTGCCGGAGTCGTTCAACCGCGGCGGCCATGTCGGCGTCGTCGACGCCCACAACGCAGATGTTGTGACTGTCATGGCCGACTGAGGAGGCGATCGCCCCTCGCTTCAATCCGAAACCGGTGACGAAGCCGCGGCCGATGTTGCCGTTCTTGCCATGGCGCTCGACGACGGCGACCTTGGCGATATCGTTAGCGGGATCGGCGCGGCGCTCGGCGTTGGTGGCCGGCACGCGCTTCATCACGCGGTCGGTGACGATCTTGCCGGCGACGACGCCGATCACCGCGACCTCGGCCGGCCCGCCGGGAATGCGGAAATCCTCGGCGGTCACGGCGCGGGCCTTGACGCTGTCGAGGCCGACCGGGTCAACCGGCGGGCGGGTCGCGAACAGGGCGTCGTCCACCACCCTGCCCGCCGAGATCACCGTCTTCACCGAACAGTCGGTAAGGCTTTCGACCAGCACGATGTCAGCACGGCGGCCGGGCGCGATGAAGCCGCGGTCGCGGAGGCCGAAGGCGCGCGCCGCCGACCAGCTCGCCGCGCGATAGACGTGGTGCAGCGGGCGGCCGAGCGCGATCAGCGTGCGGATCATGAAGTCGAGGTGGCCTTCCTCGGCGATGTCGAGCGGGTTGCGGTCGTCGGTGCACAGGCAGCAGAAGCTCGACGTGTCCTCGTCCAGCACCTCGGCGAGCGCGTGCATGTCCTTGGCGACCGAGCCCTCGCGGATGAGGACCTGCATCCCCTTGCGCAGCTTCTCGCGGGCGTCGTCGGCGATGGTGGT
Organism: uncultured Alphaproteobacteria bacterium; assembly: GCA_963826055.1. GTDB lineage: Bacteria > Pseudomonadota > Alphaproteobacteria > Rhizobiales > Kaistiaceae > JBBDMC01. The sequence goes on from CAWGVO010000007.1 coordinate 89,776, forward strand.
CTCGTGGTCGGTGAGGATGCGGGCGGCGAGATAGCCGTTGAGGTCGTAGCCGCGCACCAGTGGCGCGTGGCCGTCGATATGGCCGTCCTGGAAAGGAACCAGCTTGTCGAGCACGGCCGCGTCGGTGTTGAGGACGCCAGGGAAGTTCATGAACTCGGCGAGGCCGATGACCTTGGGGTGGTCGCGGAGCGGCAGCAGGTCGGCGGCGAGCAGTTCGGCGCCGGAGGTCTCGAAGGCGGTCGCCGGCACGCACGACGATAGCTGGACGCGGAGGTCCATGATCGTGGTCCCGGCCGAGTCGAGGAAGTAGCGGATACCCTCGACGCCGAGCACGTTGGCGATCTCGTGGGGGTCGCAGATGGCGGTGGTGACGCCGTGCGGCAGGACGCAGCGGTCGAATTCCTGCGGCGTCACCAGCGAGGATTCGACGTGCAGGTGGGTGTCGATGAAGCCGGGGACGGCGAAGAGGCCGCTGCCGTCGATCTCGCGGGCGCCGGAATATTCCTCATAGGTGCCGACGATGCGGTCGCCGGTGACGGCGATGTCGGTGACGGTGACGTCGCCCGAGACGATGTCGAGGAGGCCGACGTTCTTGACGACGAGGTCGGCCGGCTCGGCGCCCCTCCCCTGGCGGATGGCGCGGGCGAGCGATTGTGCGTCGGTGATGCGGTGTGGCATTGAGCCACAATGGCAGAGGCCGTCGCCACCCGGCAAGCGCGGCAGGCCTGGCAGGTCGCCACAGACGGCGATTGCCCGCCTGCCCGGAAAACGACTAGAAGCTTGGTGACTATCGCGTCACCACGCCTGCCAGCCCCACGGATCGCCAGCCATGAAGAGCGAGTCGACCGCCGTTCGCCTCAAGGACTATCGCGCGCCCGATTTCGCCATCGACGCGGTCCATCTCGATTTCAATCTCGATCCGAAGAAGACCCGCGTCACCGCCCGCCTGGACGTGCGGCGGCGGTCCGGAACCGGCGACCTCGTCCTCGTCGGCGACGAGTTGCAGCTCGTTTCGGTGACGCTCGACGCGCGAGCCGCTCGCCGGCGACCGCTATCGACGCCACCCCGGACGCGCTCACGATCCGCGGCATCGGCGACGCAGCCGGTGTCGCTGGAGATCGTGACCGAGCTCGACCCGGCGGCAAACACCAAGCTCATGGGCCTCTACCGGTCGAGCGGCACCTGGTGCACGCAGTGCGAGGCGGAGGGCTTCCGCCGCATCACCTATTTCCTCGACCGGCCGGACGTGCTCGCGGTCTACACGACGCGGATCGAGGCGCCGACGACGGTGGCGCCGGTGCTGCTCGCCAACGGCAACCTCGTCGAAAGCGGCGAGCTCACCGGCACCAGCCGCCACTACGCGATCTGGCACGACCCCTTCCCCAAGCCCTCCTACCTGTTCGCCATGGTGGCGGGCGACCTCGGCGTGCTTTCCGACACCTTCACGACCATGTCGGGCCGCGAGGTCGCGCTCAACATCTACTGCGAGCACGGCAAGCAGGCGCGCTGCACCTACGCCATGGGCGCGCTCAAGCGGTCGATGGCGTGGGACGAGGAGGCCTTCGGCCGCGAGTACGACCTCGACGTGTTCAACATCGTGGCGGTCTCCGACTTCAACATGGGGGCGATGGAGAACAAGGGCCTCAACGTCTTCAACGACAAGTACGTGCTGGCCGACCCCGACACCGCCACCGACGTCGACTACGCCCACGTCGAGGGCGTGATCGCGCACGAATATTTCCACAACTGGACCGGCAACCGCATCACCTGCCGCGACTGGTTCCAGCTCTGCCTCAAGGAAGGGCTGACGGTCTTCCGCGACCAGGAATTCTCCGCCGACATGCGCTCGCGGCCGGTCAAGCGCATCGCCGACGTGCGCACGCTGAAGGCCCGCCAGTTCCCCGAGGACGCCGGCCCGCTGGCGCATCCGGTCCGGCCGGAAATCTACCACGAGATCAACAACTTCTACACGCCGACCGTCTACGAGAAGGGCGCCGAGGTGGTGCGCATGCTGAAGACGGTGCTGGGCGACGCCGGCTTCCGCGCCGGCATGGACCTCTACTTCGAGCGCCACGACGGCGAGGCGGTGACGATCGAGGATTTCCTCGCCGCCTTCGCCGACGCGACCGGAACCGACCTCGGCCAGTTCAAGCTATGGTACGAGCAGGCCGGCACGCCGGAGGTCACCGCGCGCGGCGCGTACGACGCGAAGGCGCGCACCTACACGCTGACGCTTACGCAAAGCTGCCCGCCGACGCCCGGCCAGCCGGTCAAGCAGCCGATGCACATCCCGGTCCGCTTCGGCCTCGTCGGCCAGAACGGCGAGGACCTCGCCTTCGACCGCGCCGAGGGGGCGAGGATCGACGGCGACGTGATCCAGCTCACCGACAGGAGCCACGCGATCGTCTTCCACGGCGTGTCGACGCGGCCGGTGCCTTCGCTGCTGCGCGGGTTCTCGGCGCCGGTGCGCCTGTCGATCGATCTTTCCGAGGCCGATCTGCTGTTTCAGCTCAGGACCGACGCCGACCCGTTCAACCGCTGGCAGGCGGCGCAGACGCTGGCAATGCGCACGCTGATCGCCGGCGCCGCCGAGGCCCAGCGGCGCGAGCGCATCGACTTCGACGAGCGGCTGATCGACGCGCTCGCCGACGTGGTCGAGGACGAGCGCCTGGAGGCGGCCTTCCGCGCCCAGGTCGTCAGCCTGCCGGCCGAGTCCGACGTCGCCCGCGAGATCGGGCGCGACGTCGATCCGGACGCCATCGCGGCGGCGCGCAACCAGGTGCGCGCCCGCTTCGCCGACCGGGTCGGTTCGCGCCTCGCCGCCCTCTTCGACAGTCTCGCCGACCGGCGCCCGTTCGTGCCGGACGCGGCGTCGGCCGGGCGGCGGGCGCTCGCCAACGCTGCCCTCGACCTGATGGTCGCCAACGGCAGCCGGCCGGCGATCGAGCGGGTGGTCGCCCGCTACCGCGATGCCGACAACATGACCGACCGCTCCGCCGCGCTCGCCATCCTCGCCGGCTCGGCGCTCGAGGAGCGCCACGACGCGCTCGCCGACTTCTACCACCGCTACCGCGACGACCCGCTGGTGCTCGACAAGTGGCTGACGCTCGAGGCGACGGTGCCGGCGGCCGGGACGCTCGCGCGCGTCCGCGAGCTCACCGGCCACCCGGCCTTCTCGGTCGCCAACCCCAACCGCATCCGCGCGCTGGTCGGCGCCTTCGCCGGCGGCAACCAGACCCAGTTCAACCGCGCCGACGGGGCCGGCTACGAATTCGTCGCCGATTTCGTCATCGACCTTGACCACCGCAATCCACAGACGGCGGCGCGGCTCCTGGTCAGCTTCCGCTCATGGCGGGCGCTGGAGCCGCACCGGCGGGCGCTCGCCGAAAAGGCGCTGCAACGGGTTGCCGCGGTCGAGAAACTCTCCCCCGACACCCGCGACATCGTGACCCGCACGCTGGCTTAGCCCCGCCACGCATCGCGTTGACAGCGTTCAGGCAAACGCCTTCCCGGTCACACTTTCTAAATATTTCCCTCGCCGGCTGGACAAGGCGAATCGCCTCGATTCAAATGAAACTGATTCGGGGCGTGGCGTTTCCCACAGTGATGCGGCGAAAACGAGGGGGCCTCGCATGGCGCGGGCTGAGGCGGCTAGCCCGTCTGACGCTAGATTTTTGCGATTTTCCTGGTTCAGGAACTCCCGCGCCGCGGGGATTTCCGGCCACGCCAGGCTTCTCGCCGGGCCGGCCTACCAGAAGCTGATCGCCGCCGAGCCGCTGCTGCGCCGGCTGATCCCCGTCCTCGTCATCATCTTCCTGACGATCGTCGGGCTGGCGCGCTTCATCGAGCTCTACCAGCTCAAGGTGGAGCGCGAGGCGGAGGCCCGCCAGACGATCGAGATGATCGCGTCGCTGACGAGCGCCGCGTTTCGCGCACGGCGGGCCACGACGGCGAGGCGCTGTCGCGCACCGACGTGCTCAACACGCTCGCCAACGCGCTGCCGGCGGGTGCGACCGCGCAGGGGCGGCGCATCTACGTCACCGACGCGGCAGGCAACGTCATCGCCGCCGAGCCCAGCGGCGACCGCGGCAGGGCCACGTCCCGCTCACCGACATCATCGGCGAGGCGCAGCCGCTCACCACCTTCGGCGCGCGCGCCGGCGTGCTGGAAATCGCGCTCGCCAACGACGAGCGCGGCGCTCGCCACCGTCCAGTTCCTCGATGCGCCGCTCGGCGCCGTGGCGGTGGTCGAGCCGCTCGCCTCGGTCTTCGGCGACTGGCGCTCGGACGTGTCGGTCAACGTCGCCATCTTCGTCGGCACCAGCGCCGTCCTCCTCGTCATCCTCTACGGCTACTTCTCGCAGTCGTCGCGGGCGAACGAGGCCGACCGCATCTACGCAGAGACGCAAGCGCGCTTCGAGACGGCGCTGACGCGCGGCCGCAGCGGCCTGTGGGACTGGGACCTCGCCCGCGGCCGCATCTTCTGGTCGCAATCGATGTTCGACATCGTGGGCCTGAAGCCGCGCGACGCGCTGCTCGGCTTCGGCGAGGTGGCGCGCCTCATCCACCCCGACGACGGCGACCTGATGGCGCTGGTGGAGACGCTCTACAACGCCGGCGAGACCACCGTCGACCGCATGTTCCGCATGCAGCACGCCGACGGGCGCTGGATATGGCTGAGGGCCCGCGCCGACCTCGTCGACTGCGACACGCCCAATCCGCACCTCATCGGCATCGCCGTCGACGTCACCGAGCAGATGCGCCTGGTCGAGCGCTCGAAGACGGCCGACATCCGCCTGCGCGACGCCATCGAGACGATCTCGGAGGCGTTCGTGCTGTGGGACGCCGACAATCGCCTGGTGATGTGCAATTCCAAGTACCAGCAGCTTCACGGCATTCCCGACACGGTGCTCGCCGCCGGCACGCCCTACGCCGAGGTGATCGCCGCCGGGCCGCAAGCCGCTGGTGCGCTCGCAGGTGATCTCGGACGGGGTGCCGGAGGCCGGCGCGCGCAGCTTCGAACTGCAACTGGAGGACGGGCGCTGGCTGCAGATCAACGAGCGGCGCACCAAGGACGGCGGCTTCGTCTCGGTCGGCACCGACATCACCCAGCTCAAGCGCCACGAGAACAAGCTGATCGAGGGCGAGCGGCGGCTGATGGCGACGATCGCCGACCTCAGGACCTCGCGCCAGAAGCTGGAGCAGCAGGCGCAGCAGATGGTCGAGCTCGCCGAGAAGTACGCGGAGGAAAAGGACCGCGCCGAGGAGGCGAGCCGGATCAAGTCGCAGTTCCTCGCCAACGTCAGCCATGAGCTGCGGACGCCGCTCAACGCCATCATCGGCTTCTCCGAGATCATGCAGTCGGGGATGTTCGGCGCGCTCGGCTCGCCCAAGTACGTCGAATACAGCCGCGACATCCACCAGAGCGGCACCTACCTCCTCGGCGTCATCAACGACGTGCTCGACATGAGCCGGATCGAGGCCGGGCGGATGGTCCTGAACGTGGAGGAAGCCGTCCTCGACGACCTGATCGAGGAGTTGGTCAGGGTGATCGGCACCGAGGCCGCAAGCCACGACATCGAGGTGCTGGCCGAGGCGACGCCGGGCCTCAGGATCGCCGGCGACCGGCGGGCGCTGAAGCAGATCATGATCAACCTCCTGTCGAACGCGGTGAAGTTCACGCCGGCCGGCGGGCGCGTCCGCGTCCGCGCGCGCGCCGTCGAAACGGCGCTCCTGGTCTCGGTCGGCGACTCCGGCATCGGCATCCCCGGCGACGCCATCAAGCGGCTGGGGCGGCCGTTCGAGCAGGTCTCCAACCAGTTCACCAAGAACCACCGCGGCTCCGGCCTCGGCCTCGCCATCACCGGATCGCTGGTGCGCCTGCACGGCGGCGCCATGCGCATCCGCTCGAAGGAGGGCTGGGGGACGGTGGTGTCGGTGCGCTTGCCGCTGGCGCCGCGTCAGGCCGACCGCTCGGCGGCGTGAGGGCGGCCGGATTTATCGCGGCCAGAACGCTGGAGTCGATCTACAGGTTTGCCTTCAGCGAGAGATTGCTGTCATCTCGCACCGACAACCGCGATGGTGAATCTAACAGGGACGCCAACCCGCGACAGTCGCTCAATCTGTGAGGGACTGATCTCGAGCTCGCAAGTTCCGGCACCTCTCTCGTCGGGATCGCGCGCTGCAAAGATATCGATGTAGGCTTCCTCTAATCCGCTCAATTTTGATATCGCCTCGCCATCAAAGTCTATCTTCGAAAGCAAAGCATCGATGTGGTCTGCTAGGGTGCTTGATTCAGAATCTGAGCGCGCTTCCAACGCCCACAGACCTATATTCCTCACATATTCTCGACCTCCAGCACCCGACTGGCGCTCTCCCTTGAACTGTGATCTGTCGGGCTTTCTCTTCAGCACTTCTGAAACCGCGCTGGGGTCGAGATCTGTTCCCCGGAGGTACAGAGCTACAGATATCGTATAAGCGGTATCGGTCATGATGTTCGCCCAAGTTTCCAATTGCTTCACCTTCGGGATTCACAATTCTCGTTCAGCCCGTCAGTCGCTGGCGTAAGCCGCCACCTTCCCGATCACGCGCTCGAAGCCTGACCTCACCGCCGTCTCGGTAGCGCGCACGTGGGCGTCGAGCGTGGCGAAGTCGGGAAGTTCGCCCGCCCGCGCCAGGCGATCGAGGAGACCGCGCGGCGCCTTCACGGGATCGAACGTGCCGGTGACGCAGAGCCTGAGGATCTGGATCAGCGCCTGATAGAGCCGCCAGGCCGGCAGCAGGATGTCCACCTCGCGCGCCGGCAACAGGCCTGCTTCGGCGAGCGCCTTCAGCACCACGTCGGTCTCGGTCGCGACGATATCGGGATGGCCGGCGGCGTGGATCAGTTGCAGGGCCTGGGCGACGAACTCTACGTCGACGAGCCCGCCCGGCGCCTGCTTCAGGTCCCAGGCGCCCTCCCCGCCCTTGGCCTCCTCCACCATGGCGCGCATCTCCAGCACGTCGGCAATGACGCGCTTCTTCTCGTGCGGACGGCGGATGACGGCGGCGATCTCGCGGGCGGCGCGATCGATCAGCCGCTTGTCGCCGGCGATGGCGCGCGCGCGGGTGAGCGCCATGTGCTCCCATGTCCATGCCGACGTCCGCCTGATAGGTCGGCGAAGGCGTCGATGTGGGTGGCGAGCGGTCCCGACTTGCCCGACGGACGCAGGCGGAAATCGACGGCGTAGAGGGTTCCCTCGGCGGTCGGCGCGGAGAGCGCCGCCACCAGCCGCTGGGTCAGGCGGGTGAAGTACGTGGTCGGCGCCAGCGGCCGCTCGCCGTCGGACGCGGTCGCCTCGCTCGTCGAAATCGTAGAGGAGGATGAGGTCGAGGTCGGAGGCGGCGGTCATCTCGCGGCCGCCGAGGCGGCCGAGGGCGAGGAGGGCCACCTCGCCGCCGGGGAGCGTGCCGTGGGCGGCGGCGAATTCGGCCGCGCACGGCCGCGAACAGGCCCGCCACCAGCGCATCGGCGAGGTCGGAGTAGGCGTGGCCGGCCTCGCGCACGCCGACGGTGCCGGCGAGCACCCGCACGCCGATCAGGAACGCCTGCTCCTGGCCGAAGATGCGGGCGCGGTCGAGCACGTCCTCGAAGGAGACCGCCTGGGCGAGGCTCGCCGCGAGCAGGTCGGTGAGCATCGCCTTGTCGGGAAGGCGTTCGAAGAAGGCCGGCTCGATCACCGAATCGAGGACGTGGGCGCGGGCGATCACGGTCTCGGCCAGCCGCGGCGCCGCGGCGAGGATCGTCGCCAGAAGATCGAGCAGGTCGGGATTGGACTGAAGCAGCGAGAAGAGCTGGACGCCGGCCGGCATGCGGGCGAGGAAGCGGTCGAAGGCGATGAACGCCGCGTCGGCGTTCTCGGTCTTCGCCAGCGCCTCGATCAGGACCGGCACGAACTCGGTCAGCCGCTCGCGCGCGCTGGCCGAGCGGGTGGCCGGATAGCGGCCGTGGTGCCAGTCGCGGACGGCGCGGGCGATCTCGGCGGGCTGGCGGTAGCCGAGTTGCGGGCGAGCGTGGCCAGCGTGTCGGGGTCGTCGGCGTCGCCGGTGAAGACCAGGCTGCCGACGGCGGCGGTGAGCGAGGGGGCCTGCTCGAACAGCTCGGTGTAGTGATCGCGGACGGTGTTGAGCGTCCGCGTCAGCGCTTGCGCGAAGGCGCGGGCGTCGCGGTAGCCGGCCATGCGCGCGATCGTCGCCAGCCCTTCCTGCGTCCGACGGCAGCGTGTGGGTCTGCTCGTCGGCGACCATCTGCAGGCAGTGCTCGACCTCGCGGAGGCTCAGGTACGCCGCCGTCATGTCGTCGCGGGTCTTCGGCATCGATCCAGCCGCCCTTGGCGAGCGCCGCCAGCATGTCGAGGGTGCGGCGGCCGCGCAGCGCCGGGTGGCGGCCGCCGGCGATCAGCTGCTGGGTCTGGACGAAGAACTCGATCTCGCGGATGCCGCCGCGGCCGAGCTTGATGTTGTGGCCGGCGACGGCGACCTCGGCGTGGCCGCGGTGGTCGTGGATCTGGCGCTTGATCGAATGGATGTCGGCGATGGCGGCGTAGTCGAGGTACTTGCGCCAGATGTAGGGGACGAGCTCGGCGAGAAAGGCCTCGCCGGCCACCTTGTCGCCGGCGACCGCGCGCGCCTTGATCAGCGCGGCGCGCTCCCAGTTCTGGCCGAGGCTCTCGTAGTATTGCAGCGCCGCCTCGCTCGACATGGCGACGTTGGTGGCGCCGGGGTCGGGCCGCAGGCGGAGGTCGGTGCGGAACACGTAGCCGTCGGCGGTCCGCTCCTGGAGCAGCGCCACCAGCCGCTTGGTCAGGCGCACGAACAGCGCCTGCGCCTCGGCGCCGGCGGCCATCGGCGCCTTCTCCTCGTCGTAGAGAACGATCAGGTCGATATCGCTGGAATAGTTGAGCTCGCCGGCGCCGTACTTGCCCATGCCGAGCACGATCCAGCCGGAGCCGTCGGACGGCTTCGCCGGGTCGGTGGGGACGATCTTGCCCGCCTCGGCGGCCTCGCGGAGCAGGAAATCGACGGCCGCGCCGACCGCGGCGTCGGCGAAGGCGGTGAGCGCCGCCGTCACCTGGACCACGTCCAGGACGCCGCCGAGGTCGGCCAGCGCCGTGGTCAGCGCAACCTCGCTCCGCGCGCGTCGCAGCGTCGCCATCAGCTCGGCCTCGCTCGATTTCCGCCAGGAGCGGGCGGTGCGCGCCGTCACGTTCTTCAAACGCCGGGCGGGATCGTCGGCAAGGATCGCGGCAAGGCCGGCCGGGTCCTGCAGCATCAGCGCGCGCAGGAACGGCGCGCAGTCCATGACTGCCGCCAGAAACGGCGGGACACCCTGCCCCTTCAATACTGCGGCGATTTCGTCGCCAACACCGGCCTCTGTTGCTGCCTCCGTCAGCTCCGCTATGCGCGCTTTGGTGCGCGCCGCGGTCGCGGGCTTCAGGCGTGGCTTAAGTGAATCTGCCAGAGTCGTCCTGGGCGGAGTTCGCTTCGCGCGGGCTGCGGCCATGTCCCGGTCATTTCATCGGCAAGCGCATGGTGACGACGAGCCCCGGATTGCCGTCGCCGAGCTCGATCCTGCCATGGTGCAGGTGGACCACCGCCGCGACAAGGCTCAATCCGAGGCCGCTACCGGGCTCGGAGCGGCTCTTCTCCAGCCGCACGAAGCGTTGCAGAACGCGGTCGCGGTCGGCCTCCGGCACCCCCGGCCCGTTGTCGGCGACCGTGAGCACGAGATCGTTGCCCTGACGCGCCGCGGCGACACGTATCTTCAACGGTTCGCTGCCGTCGCAGCAGGCCCCGTATTTGATGGCGTTGTCGACGAGGTTGGCGACAGCCTGGCTGAGCAGCTCGCGGCTCGCCTTGAACATGATCGGCTCGGGTGCGTCGACGGTCAGCTCGACGCCCTTTTCCTCGGCGGCCGGCTCGTAGAGCTCCGCCACGTCGCGGACGATGGCGCTGGCGTCGACCTCCTGCATGGCGCCGTCGGGCGAGCCCGCCTCGACCCGGGCGATCATCAGGAGCGCGTTGAACGTCTTGATGAGCGCGTCCGACTCCTCGATCGTCGCCTCCAGGGCGGCGCGGTACCTGGCGGTGTCGGCGGGGCCGGCGAGCGCCGCCTCCACCCGGTTGCGCAGGCGCGACAGCGGCGTCTTCAGATCGTGGGCGATGTTGTCGGAGACGTCCTTCAGCCCGTAGAGCAGGTGCTCGATGCGGTCGAGCATGGCGTTGAGGCTGTCGGCGAGGCGGTCGAACTCGTCGCCGGTGCCGGCCATCTCGAGGCGCCCGCTGAGGTCGCCGTCCATGATCCGGCGGCTGGTCGCCGAGACCGAATCGATGCGCTTCAGCACGCGGCGGCTGACGAACACCCAGGAAAGCGCCGCCAGGCCGATCATCAGCACCAGCGCCCACGCAAGCGCCCCGCCGATGATGTCGCGGAACTCCTCACGCTCGCCGATGTCGCGGCCGACCAGAAGGCGGAAGCCGCTCGGCAGGCGCACCACCTGCACCATGGCGTTGCGGTCGGACGGATCGCCGGGATAGCGGCGGTACTTGACGATGATCGGGGTGACGCCGGCGCGGTTGATCAGGTCGTCGGAGACTTCGGCGACATTGCCGGCGAGGATGCGGCCCGACACGTCGGTGACCATGTAGAGGCTGGCGCCGGGCTGGTGGGCCCGCTGGTCGATGGTGTTGACGACCGCCGGCAGGCCGCCGGCGCGGTACTGATCGCTGAGGCCGAGCAGCTCGGCGGCGATGGTATCGCGCACCTGGCTGTTGAGCAGGACGTTGGTCGAGTAGGCGATGTAGACGATGAAAAAAACGGAGAAGGCGGAGAACACCGCGATGTAGATCGCGGAGAGCTTGAAGGCGGTGGTGCGGACGACCTTAGCGAGCGGCGTCACGAATCATGTACCCGGCACCCCGGATCGTGTGCAGCAGCGGCTCGTCGAATTCCTTGTCGATCTTGGCGCGCAGCCGCGAGATGTGCACGTCGATGACGTTGGTCTGCGGGTCGAAATGATAGTCCCAGACGTTCTCCAGCAGCATGGTGCGGGTCACCACCTGCCCGGCGTGCTTCATCAGGTATTCGAGCAGACGGAACTCGCGCGGCTGCAGCGGGATCGCCTTGCCCTGGCGCGAGACGGTGTGGGCGAGGCGGTCGAGCTCGAGATCGCCGACCTTGAGAACGGTGTCGGCGGCGCCCGGACGCTGGCGGCGGGCGAGGGCCTCGATGCGGGCGAGCAGTTCGGTGAACGCGTACGGCTTGGGCAGGTAGTCGTCCCCGCCCGCGCGCAGGCCTACCACCCGGTCGTCAACCTGGCCGAGGGCGGAGAGGATCAGCGCCGGCGTCTGGTCGCCGCGGCCGCGCAGCTCCTCGATGACGGCGAGGCCGTCGCGCTTAGGCAGCATCCGGTCGACGACGAGAACGTCGTAGCCGCCGTCGGCAGCCATCGCCGCACCGGTGTCGCCGTCGCCGGCAAGGTCGGGCACGTGGCCGGCCTCGCGCAGGGCCTTGGCGAGGTAGGCGGAGGCTTCCTTATCGTCCTCGATCAGCAGAATCCGCATGACGCGACCATATATAGCGAAGCTTGACCCCCGGCATAGCTCTGAAAGAAAACGGCAGGCCGGAGAACCGGCCTGCCGTCAGCGGGGCGGAAGCCTCTGGGCGACGATGGAGTGCTTCCGCCGCTCGCGGGGGGTCAGTTGCTGGCGAAACTCAATGCGACGAACTGGGTTCGGTCTCCCGACTTGACTCTGAGCAGTACTGCCTTGAGGCCGTCGGCCTTCGCCTTGGTGACCATGCTCTCGACGTCGCCCGGCTTGTTGACCGTGCTGTCGCCGACCGAGAGGATCGTGTCACCGGGCTGCAGACCGCGTTCGGCTGCCTGACCGTTGGGATCCACGTCCGTGACGACGACGCTGGAGTTGTCGTCACCGGTGCCGACGGACAGACCGAAGTCGCTGAGCGACGACGTCTGGGCGGTCGCTTGCGGCGCCCCGTTGTCCAGCGAGGCGAGTTGATCCTGTGACGGCAGCGTGCCGAGCGTCACGTCGACATCGTGCTTGCCGCCGTTGCGCCAGTAGGTGATCTTCGCCGTAGCGCCAGGCGCCATGTTGGAGACGCGCAACGCCAGGTCGCGGGAGTCCTTCACCGGCTGACCGTCGAGGGCGATGATCGCGTCGCCGACCTTGAGGTCTGTGCCGGCGGCCGGGACTGTCGGACTGTATCTCCGCCACCAGCGCACCATTGGCGTCGGGCAGCTGCAGGCCGTCGGCGATGTCCTTGGTGATCGACTGGATCTGGACGCCCAGCCAGCCACGCACGACGGAACCGCTCTTCTGCAGGTCGCCGACGACCCGCTCCGCGGTCGCGGCGGGAATGGCGAATGCGATGCCGACGTTGCCGCCCGACGGCGAGAAGATGGCGGTGTTGATGCCGACCACCTCGCCCTTGAAGTTGAACGCCGGGCCGCCGGAGTTGCCGCGGTTCACTGCCGCGTCGATCTGCAGGAAGTCGTCGTAGGGGCCGGCGCCGATATTGCGACCGTGCGCCGAGATGATGCCGGCGGTCACCGTGCCGCCGAGGCCGAACGGATTGCCGACCGCCACCACCCAGTCGCCGACGCGCGGCTCCTGCTGCGCGAACTTGACGTAGGTGAACTTGGTGTCGGCGTCGACCTTGAGCAGGGCGAGGTCGGTACGGTCGTCCTTGCCGATCACCTTGGCGTTGTATTCGGTGCCGTCGTCGGTGATCACCGTCACCGACTGCTCACCGTCGATGACGTGGTTGTTGGTGACGACATAGCCGTCGTCGGAAATGAAGAAGCCGGAGCCGAGGCTCATGGACGGACGCGCCTGCTGCGGCTGCGACTGCGGGTTCTGCTGCCGGAACTGCTTGAAGAAGCGATCCATTGGCGAGCCCGGAGGCAGGTCGAAGAACGGGACATCCTGATTGTCGGAGACCTGGGCGACCGACTTGACGCGGACGCTGACGACGGCAGGCCGCACCTTGTCGACCACGTCGGCGAAGCTCAGCGGCTCGACGCCCTGTACCTGGACGGCATCGGCGAAAGCGGGTGTCGACCGGGTAAGGTCGAACGAGCCACCGAGCACGGCGCCGCCAAACACCAGTGCAAGTGCGGTGCCAGCGAGCATCGCCGAGCGGGTCATGCGGCGCCACCTCGGCGCGGGTCGTAAACCTTGCGTGTTCAAATTCTGCTCCATCGAATTCGGTTGAAACGGCGCCCCGGGGGTTTTCGTGCGCCGCCCGTTTGTTGGAAGCCACTATGGCGGCGTCGACCTTACGGCCGACTTTCGCCAGCATTAAACTTCCGTAATGTTGGGTGATTTTTCGGCGGTCTCGGGCGGTTTTCCGACCGACCGGCCGGTCAGCCCTGGTCGGACAGGAGCCGCTTCAGCGCGGCCTCCTCGCCGGCATCGAGGGGCGGCGGCGCTCCCTCCCCCCGCCGGCGCCTGTACGCGACGAAAGCCAGGATGCCGCCCAGCACCAGCGCGCCCGGTGGCGCCGCCCACAACAGAACCGTGTGCCAGTTGAAGCGCGGCTTCAGCAGGATGAACTCGCCGTAGCGGGCGACCAGGTAGTTGAGGACCTGATCGTCGGTGTCGCCGGCGGTCAGCCGCTCGCGGATGAGGACCCGAAGATCGTGGGCGAGGTCGGCGTCGGAATCGTCGATCGATTCGTTCTGGCAGACCAGGCAGCGCAATCCCGCCGACAGCGCCCGGGCGCGCGCCTCCAGCGCCGGGATCCTTGAGCATCTCGTCGGGCGTCACCGCCAGGGCGGGGACCGCCGCGAGCGCAGTGGCGACGAGCGCGAGCACCGCCAGGAAGCGCGGGACGGCCCTCATTCGGCCGGCTGCGGCTGCACCCGCCGCGCGGGCCGCGGGGCGCCGACCCTCAGCCGGCGGTCGCTCAGCGACATCAGCCCGCCCAGCGCCATGACCACGGCGCCCAGCCAGATCAGCGTCACCAGCGGCTTGTAGTAGGCCCTCACCGTGGTGGTGCCGTCGGCGGCGATGTCGCCGAGTGAAAGATAGAGCTGGGAGAAGCCGATGGTGCGGATCGCCGCCTCGGTGGTCGTGGTCTGACGGCGGGTGTACTCGCGCTTCGCCGGGGTCATGGTCGTCACGCCGCGCCCGTCGCGGGTGATCGCGAACACGAACGGAGGTCTGATCGTAGTCGCCCTGGCTCGTCGTCTTGAAATCCCTGAGCGTGATCGAATAGCCGGCGAGGTCGGCGGTCTCGCCGGGCTTCATCGAGCGGATGAGTTCGCTGCCCCAGGTCGAGGCGCAGACCAGGCCGAGCAGGGTCAGCCCGAGGCCGGTGTGGGCGATGGCGGTGCCGAGGGCGGAGCGCGGCAGGCCGATCAGCCGGTGGGCGGAGTCGCCGAGCGGGATCGCGCCGAGGCGGACGCGGTAGGCAAGCTCGGAGACCGCGCCGGCGATCAGCCAGGCGGCGAGCCAGACGCCGAAAAGCGCCAGCGCCGATCTGGAGCCGGCGAGCGCGGCCGCGACGATCGCGGCGGCGATGGCGATGCCGAAGGCGAACACCAGCCGCTGGGCGGCGGCCACGAGGTCGCCCCGCTTCCACGCCAGCAGCGGCCCGAACGGGACGATGATGAGCAGCACCGACATCAGCGGCGCGAAGGTCAGGTTGAAGAACGGCGCGCCGACGGAAATCTTGGTCCCGGTCAGCGCCTCCAGCGCCAACGGATAGAGCGTGCCGACGACGACGGTCGCCGCCGCCGCGGTGAGGAACAGGTTGTTGAGGATGAGAGCGCCCTCGCGGCTGATCGGGGCGAAGACGCCGCCGGGCGTCAGCGTGCCGGCGCGGAAGGCGAACAGCGCCAGCGCGCCGCCGATGAAAGCGATGAGAATGACGAGGATGAAGATGCCGCGCGTCGGATCGGACGCGAAGGCGTGGACGGAGGTAAGCACGCCGGAGCGCACCAGGAACGTGCCGATCAGACTCAGCGAAAAGGCGAGGATCGCCAGCAGTATCGTCCAGATCTTCAGCGCGTCGCGCTTTTCCATGACGACGGCGGAATGGAGCAGCGCGGTCGCCGCCAGCCACGGCATCAGCGAGGCGTTCTCGACCGGGTCCCAGAACCAGTAGCCGCCCCAGCCGAGCTCGTAGTAGGCCCAGTACGAGCCCATGGCGATGCCGACGGTGAGGAACATCCACGCGGCCAGCGTCCACGGCCTCACCCAGCGCGCCCACGCCGCGTCGATCTTGCCCTCGATCAGCGCGGCGACGGCGAAGGCGAACGAGATCGAGCAGCCGACGTAGCCGAGGTAGAGAAGCGGCGGGTGGATGGCGAGGCCGATGTCCTGCAGCACCGGGTTGAGGTCGTTGCCCTCAAGCGGCGGCTGGAGCATGCGCAGGAAGGGATTGGAGGTGGTGAGGATGAAGAGCAGGAAGGCCGAGGCGACCCACGCCTGCACGGCGAGCACCAGCGCCTTCAGCTTGCCGGGGAGGTTGTTGCCGAAGGCGGCCACCGATGCGCCGAAGAGGGCGAGGATCATGACCCACAGGACCATGGAGCCCTCGTGATTCCCCCACACGCCGGTGATCTTGTAGAGGAGCGGCTGGTTCGAGTTGGAGTTCTCCACCACCGTCACCAGCGAGAAGTCGGAGACGACGTAGGCATGGATGAGGGCGGCGAAGGCGAAGCCGACGAGCAGGAACTGGGTGATCGCCGCCGGCGCGGCGACGGCGATGAGGCCGCGGTCGTCGCGCAGTGCGCCGTAGAACGGCACCGTCGACTGGATCAGCGCCAGCCCGAACGCCAGCACCAGTGCGAAGTGGCCGAGTTCTGCGATCATTGCTTTGCCGTCGTGGTGTTGCCGGTCGGGAGAGGTCGTCTCCTGCCAGACGCCCTGCTTCTTCAGCGCGTCGACCACTTCGCGCGGCATGTAGCGCTCGTCGTGCTTGGCAAGAACAGTGTCGGCGTTGAGCGCGCCGTTGGCGGCGAGCACCCCCTCGGTCACCACCCCCTGCCCCTCGCGGAACAGGTCGGGCAGGATGCCCTGGTAGGTGACCGGGACCGTCGCGTTGCCGTCGGTGACGAGAAATCGACGACGCCGTCGGCCTTCTTGACCACGCTGCCATCCTCGACGAGACCGCCGAGGCGGATGCGGCTGCCGGGTTGCAGGCCCTTGGCGACCACGTCGCTCGGCGAATTGAAGAAGACGATCTGGTCCGACAGCGCATAAAGAATGAGGCCGGTCGCCACGGCGAGCACCACGCCGGCGAGCCCGATCATCGTCAGTCTGCGCTGCTTGCGCGTCATCTCCCGCAGCCCTCGACCTGCCCGGTCATGGCATCAGGCCCGTATCCCGCGCGGTGGCGTCGACCTGGTCGACCTTGGCCGGATCGCCGGCCAGCGCCGTGTGCGCCCGGTCCAGCGCCGCGCGCGCGTCGTCCGGCCGGCCAAGCACCATATAGGAACGCACCAGCATCGCCCACCCGTCGACGTCCCCGGTGTCCGTCTCCAGCCGCGTCGCCAGTCTGGCGACCATGCCCTCGATCGAGCCATCCTGCTGGAGGCGGGAGCTGGACGGGTGCGCCGCTCCCGCGTCGGCGGAGCCGGTCCGGGCGTCCCCATCGGGGTGGCGCTGGCCGCCGGCGACATCAGACCGGCGTCGCGGGCGGTGCGCGTCGACCGTCGCGAGCTTGGCGGCATCGCCGGCGAGCGCCGCGTGCGCCCTGTCGAGCGCCGCGCGCGCGTCGTCGGGGCGGCCGAGCACGGCGTAGGAACGGATGAGCCGCGACCAGCCGTCGGCATCGCCGGTGTCCGTCTCCAGCCGCGCTGCAAGCTGGGCGACCATGCCCTCGATCATGGCGTTCTGTTGGTCAGGCGCGAGCTTGCTCGCCGCCGCGACGTCGGCGGCGCTGGGGCCGGGGGCCGTCATCGGGGCGGCCGCCGTCGCCGGCGACATCAGTCCGACGTCGCGGGCGGTGGCGTCGACCGTCGCGAGCTTGGTGGCGTCGCCGGCTAGCGCTGCATGGGCCCTGTCGAGGGCGGCGCGCGCGTCATCTGGGCGGCCGAGCACGGCGTAGGAACGGATGAGGCGTGCCCAGCCGTCGGCATCGCCGGTGTCGGTCTCAAGCCGCGCGGCAAGTTGCGCGACCATCCCCTCGATCATGGCGTTCTGCTGGGAAGGCGCGAGCTTGCTCGCCGCCGCGACGTCGGCGGCGCTGGGGCCCGGTCCCGCCGCTGGAGCCGTGCCTTCCAATTCCGCCAGTTGCTGCTGTGCTTCCGCCAGCCATGGCGCGTCGGCCGGAGCGCTGGCGATGAGATCGTGCCAGGCGGTGACGGCCTCGTCGTGGCGTCCCTCCTGGCCGAGGGCCAGCGCCAGGAAGAACTTCGCGCGCGGATCGTCCGGCGCCAGCGCCAGCGCGCGCTCGAAGGCGGCCCGTGCGTCCGCGGTCACGGTGCCGTCGTTGGCGGCGACGAGCGCCTGGCCGAGAGCGCCCTCGGTCTCGGCGGTCGAGCCGAGCAGCCGGCGGGCGTTCTGGTAGGCGCGGACCGCGTCGCTGAAGCGCCCGAGACGCATGTAGACCGGCGCCACCACCTGCCAGCCGGCGCCGTCGTCCGGGTTGGCGGCGAGATGCTGCTCGACGCGGGCGACCAGCGTCGCGATGTCCTGGCTTTGCGGGGGAGCGGCGAGGCGAGCGGCGAGCGGCTCGTCGGGCATTTGCGGTGAGCCGATGACGAGGTAGAGCGCCAGCGCCGCGAGCGGCATGGCGACCACGGCAACGGCGGCAATACGGCGGGCGCGGCCGCCACCGGTCGTGGCCTCCGGCGCGCGACGGCGTTTCGGCCTCGTCGGCGTGGATCAGGCGGCGGGCGATCTCGGTGCGGGCGGCGGCGGCCTCGCTTTCGCCGATGAGGCCGCGGCTCACGTCGCGCTCGACCTCGTCGAGCTGGTCACGGTAGATCGCCACCGTCGGCCGGCCGGCGTCGGACCGGGCGCCCCGCGCCCGTGTCAGGGCCATCAAGGCCGGCGCGAACGCAGCCGCCGCGAGAACGGCCATGGCGACCCAGATTGCCATCTTATTCTGCCCGGAAACCCCTTTGCGCCCGGTGGCGGCGCGCCCGGTGGCGGCGGCAAGGCCCGGAAATAGTCGTGCGGGCCGGGAAAGGCAATGCTGCGGCGCCGGAACCGCCGGTCATGCGACCGGTTGCCACGCGCCGTTCGGGGCCCGGCAGGCGGTGCCCTGCGCGGTCTCGGATCTTGCCCTTGACGGTGATGGTATGGGTGTACTGGCGGCAGTCGTAGTCGTTGACCTTGTAGAGCGGCCCGGCGACGACCTCGCCGCGAACCGGAGCGTCCCGCGCCACACGATCGGCGTCGCCGGTCGCCCCGTATTCGAGGGCGCGGTATTCGGCCGCGAGCGCCGCCCGGCGGTCTTTGGCGCCGAGTTCGAGGCCGATGGCGGTGCCGGCGAGGCCGGCCGGCGAGACCCTCGCCACCGTCCGTCGGCGCGTAGGCGGTCGAGCGAGAGGGTCGCCCCGGTGTTGGCGGACTGGCAACCGGCGAGCCCGACAATGGCGAGAGCCAACGCCGCACCTGCCAGACGCTGCATGAGAGACCCTCCGAAACGATGTCGCCAGCCGCGACTCCGCGAGGAATTTCGGCCACCCTTGCCGAACGAGCGTGGCGGAAATGAGATTCCCCGCATCACGCCGCCGGCAGCTCCACTTCGACGCGCAACCCGCCGCCCGGCGAGCGGCGAAAGTCGACCTCGCCACGATACATGGAAACAAGGTCGACGACGATGGAAAGGCCGAGGCCCGAGCCGGGCTTGGTCTCGTCGAGGCGCCCGCCGCGGGTGGTGGCGGCCGCGATCTCCTCGGCGCTCAAGCCCGGGCCGTCGTCGTCGATCGATCAGCGAAAGCCGTCCGGCGTCGGCCTCGCCCGCTCGGCGCCGCGTAGGCGACCGTCACCGTCGCGGCGGTCCTCGCCCATTTGCAGGCGTTGTCGAGCAGGTTGCCGACGATCTCCTCGAAGTCCTGCTGCTCGCCCTTGAAGCGGGCGTTCGCGGGAACGTGGCAGGTGATGGCGATGCCGCGCTCGCCATGGATACGCTGCATGGCGCGGATCAGGCGCGTCACCACCGGCTCGATCTCGGTGACGGCGCCGATAACGTTGACGCGGGCGGCGATGCGGGCGCGGTCGAGGTGGTGGCTGATCTGGCGGTGCATGAGGGCCGCCTGCTCGGCGACCTTGGTGGCCAGCGCGCCGCGAGCGGCGCGCGCCTCGTTGATGATGACGGAGAGCGGGGTCTTGAGGCCGTGGGCGAGGTTGCCGACCTGGGTGCGGGCGCGGTCGACAACTTCCTGATTCGATTCAAGAAGCGCGTTCAACTCCTTGACCAGCGGCTCGATTTCCGCCGGCAGCTCGCCCTCGAAACGGGTCTGGCGGCCGCTGCGGATTTCGGCGAGCGCCAGGCGCACGCGGTCGAGGGGCCTCAGGCCCCAGCGGATCTGGATGAGGGTGGCGATGATGAGGCCGGCGCCGAAGACGGCGAGCGTCAGGAACACCCGCCGGCGGAATGCCGCGACCTGGTCCTCGGATGACGCCGGCGTCGCCGGCGATCAGCACGTCGTAGGTGCGGTCGCCGGGAAAGACGACGGTGCGGGAGAGAACACGGAGCGCCTGGCCGTCGGGGCCGGTGAGCGCGCCGGAAGTGAGCCCGCCGCTCTCGTGGCGGTCGCTGGCGGCGCCGATGTCGAGGCTGTCGGAGAATAATGAGCGCGAGGCGAGCACGACCTGGCCGCCTGTGTGGTCGCGAACCTGCCAGTACCAGCCGGAATAGAGCAGCTCGAAGCGCTGTTCGCCGAGGTTGCCGGGGTCGCCCAGCGCGGCGTTCGGGTCCTCGGCGGCGAGCGCGCCGACCAGCGTGCGCAGGTAGACGTTGAGCCGTTCGTCGAAGGCGCTGACGACGGTCTGGCGATAAAGGGAGGTGAGGATGAGCCCGGCGGCGACGAGCGCCACGGCGCTCCACAGCGTGGCGGCGGCGATCAGGCGGAAGGCAAGCGAATTAGTCCGCATCGCCCGGGACGACGACGCGGTAGCCGAGGCCGCGCACGGTTTCGATCAGGTCGGGGGGCACCTTCTTGCGCAGGCGCCCGACGAACACCTCGATGGTGTTGGAGTCGCGGTCGAAATCCTGATCGTAGAGGTGCTCGATCAGCTCGGTGCGCGAGACCACGCGGTCGCGGTGGTGCATCAGGTATTCGAGCACCCGGTACTCGTGCGAGGTGAGCTTGACCGGATTGCCGTCGACGGTGACGCGGCCGGCGCGGCTGTCGAGGCGCACCGGGCCGACCTCGATCTCGTTGGTGGCGTGGCCGGCGGCGCGGCGCACCAGCGCCCTCACCCGCGCCAGCACCTCCTCGATATGGAAGGGCTTGGCGACGTAGTCGTCGGCGCCGGCGTCGATGCCCTGCACCTTGTCGGACCAGCGGTCGCGCGCGGTGAGGATGAGGACCGGCATGGTGCGGCCGGCCCGCCGCCATTTCTCCAGCACCGAGATGCCGTCGAGCACCGGCAGGCCGATGTCGAGGACGACCGCGTCGTAGGGCTCGGTGTCGCCGAGGAAATGCCCCTCCTCGCCGTCGCGGGCCGTGTCGACGGCGTAGCCCGCCTCCTTCAGCGCCTCGGCGAGCTGTCGGTTGAGATCGGCGTCATCCTCGATGACCAGCACCCGCATGCGACCTTCCCCGCGCTTTCCGTCAGTAACTGACGCGGCCGGTGGCAGCGTCGACGCTCACCTGGACGACGCGGCCGTTGCTGAGCACGCCGACCAGATAGACCAGGTGGCCGTTGATGTTGCACAACTGCGACGAAACCATCTGGCCGGGCACCACGGCATAAATGGCGCCGAGCAGGCTGGACAGCGACTGCGCCTGGCCCGCCTGCACGGCGGCACGCGCCTGCTGGGTGGAATAGCACGCCTGGGCGGAGGCCGGGGACGGGCCAAGTCCGGCCGCCGCCGCCAGCAGCCCGATGCCGAGCGTGAATGCCGCCAGCCGCCTGTTCATCGTGGCCATTTATCCGCCACAACATGAATACGCCCTGAATATGGGCGGGTCACCTCCCCCGCCGGCCGACGACCGTGCGGGCGATGCGCTCGCCCGATTCCGACAGGAATATCGCCGAAATGATCCAGCCCGACCACTCGCCGATCGGGGCGGGCAGCGCCGCCACGTTCCAGGTGAAGCGGAAGAGCGAATCGGCGATCACGGCGGCGTAGTAGATCGCCAGCGGGTAGGCGAAGGCCGGCCGCATCAGCGAGGTGATCAGCCGCCCCTGCTCGGCGACAAGTACGTCGCGCTGGGCCTGCCGGCGGGCGAGCTCGGCCTTGACGTGCTCGATGGCGACGCTGGCGTCGATGCGCTCGCGCTCGACCTCGCTGTCGGCGCGCGCCTTGAGGCTCGCCAGCACCCGGTCGAGGACGCCGCCGCTCGCCAGCCGCAGGATGAAGTCGAGGAGGATCGACACCGCTACCCTCCCGCCGCCGTCACGACCCCGCCTTCGGCGTGTCGCCGTAGAGGCGCTTGTTGACGAAGTTGAACACGATCATGAGGACGCCGATGGCGCCGACGGTCCACATGGCGCTCCTGCCGTCGATCACCTTGTCCCAGCCGAAGCCGCTGAGGTAGTCGAGGATCTGGCCGACGAGCGGCACCGCCGTCGCCAGTACGCCGGTGATGTAGGTGCGCCAGCCCTGCGGACCGAACCACAGGACGAGGGCGCCGGCGGCAAGAATGAGGGCAAAGATCAGCCATCCGGGCATGGATCATTCCTTTCGTTGGTGGTTGGGCTTGAGAAGCTTCGCTGCGGCCGCGACGAGCCAGGCGACGACGGCCGCGACCAGCCGCGGCGATGCCGCCGGCGCCGGTCCCGACCTGCGGGCCGCTGGCGGCGACGTCGCGGGCGAGCGCGGCGCGGGTGGCGGGACCGGCGATGCCGTCGGCGACGAGGTCGGGGTGGGCCGCCTGGTAGGCGCGGACCGCCGCCGCGGTCGCCGGACCGGCGATGCCGTCGATGGCACCGCGATAGAAGCCGAGGCTGGCAAGCTGGCGCTGCACCTCGGCGACATCGGCGGCGGTGCCGGCGGTCAGCTTGCGGTGCGGCGGTGCCGTAGTCGCCGTCGAAGATCAGCCGCGCCTCGTCCTCGCGTCGGCGCTCGAGCCCGGCGAGCGTATGCGCCGCCGGCCTTTGGTCCACTCCATCAGCCCGGCGCGGGCCGCGGCCCTGTCGCCGGCGCGGAACGCGCTCACCCAGCTCGCGCGGTCGATGGCGCCGGTGTTGAAGTCGAACGACACCGCGCCGTCGAACTCGTGCTGGCGCGCGGCCGGGCAGCGCCGCGCTCACCCGCCGCTCGAACCGCGCGAGGTCGGCGGCGAGGATCGTCGAAGGCGCGGTCGCGGCTGATCGTCATGCCCGCCACCGGCGTTGGCGGGCCGGCGGCGGCGGTGTGACCGACGCCGATGGTCCACCGCCCGGTCACGTCGCGATAGGCGCGGGTGACGACGCCCTCGTGGGCCGCGATGAACGCGACACCTCTTTGGTGAAACTCGCATGGGGGCGGGCGCGGCCGGCGATCCCGGCTCGCGGGCTACGAGAGCCTACGGCAGCCGCAGATTGAGGTAGCGCATCGCCTGGACCCACTCGACCTCGTCGAAGGCGTCGCAGACGATGACGCCGTAGATCTTTCCGGTCAGCCGCGCGCCGGAGCCTCCGGTGCGGGCGCCGATGATGATGTCCTGGATTCCTCTGACGCCGAGCCGACCGCATCGCCCGCCTTCCACCCCAGGAGATCGCCGACGTTGAACGCCGCGTCGGTTCCGTCCCACATCGCGCCCATGACGCACGGGGTGGTGTTGGCGACGATGTTCTTGTCGTCCTTGATGCCGCTGCTGCCGCGGAAGTAGACGCCGGGCTCGGCGCCGGTGCTGGTCTGCCCGAACAGCTGGAAGGTGCGGGTGCCGGCCGATGCGCTGGCCTTGGCGAGCATCGTGCCGGGGTCGCCGACGTACTGGCCCGCCACCAGCACCAGGAAAGCGTCGGTGGCGTCGGCGAAGAGGTGCGTGGCGCCGAGCACCTGGGCGCCGTACGTCAGCCAGTCGCCGCCGTCGAAACTGAGATACGAGGCGCCGCCGGATACGGTGTAGGTGGGACGCGAGCCGGAGGTCGATTGCGTCGCGTGGGTGGCGTTGCCGCTCTTATCCTCGATGCGGCCTACGGTCTGTCCCGAGGCCGTCACCGGCGTCGAGGTGTCGGTGGTCTGGTACAGGTGCGACGTGTCGCTGGGGTCCAGCCAGTTGACCGGGTTGCTGAGGCTCGCCGGCGTCCAGGTGAACGAGGCCAGCGGGGGGACGTCCACCACCAGTTGACCCAGCAGCGCGTCCATGTCGGCGTAGCGATGGGCATCGGTGTCGGAGGCGACGATCGCCGCAACGATACGCGCGCCGCTCGGGGCGATCCAGCCGACGACAAGGCTTTCCTTGGTGCCGCCGCCGCCGCTGCCGGTCTTGCCGGCGTAGTGGCCGATGGCTCCGTTCTCGATGTAGTCGTTGGTGTTGGTGAAGGTGAGCGTCGTCGTGCGGCCGCCGGTGATCGAAGCGCTCATGCGGTAGAACTTCATGATCGCCACCAGCACCGGGTAGGTGTCGAGCACGTGGGGAACAGCGCCGCGACGTCCTGCGCCGTCGAGGTGTTGACGCCGCTGAGGCCGTGCGGGTTGCCGAAGGTGGTGTCGTCGAGGCCGAGCGTAGTCGGCCAGCGCGTTCATTTCATCGACGAAATCGCCGATCGGATCGCTGCCGCCGCTGCCGCCGAAGTCGTTGCCCCACTTGCGCGCCAGCGCCATCGCCGCGTCGCAGCCGGAGGGAATGAGAGCGCCTTTCAGGAGGTCGCGCAGGCTGACCACATCGCCGGAGATGCAGGTTCATGGTGCTGCCGCCGACGAGGTCGCCGGAAACAACGGTGGTGGTCACCGAAAGGTCGGCGTAGTCGCGGGCGATGATGGACACGGTGGCAAGCTTCGACGTGCTCGCCATGTCGTCGGCGGCGCCGGTCTTGCTGTAATAGACCGCGCTGGTGTCGGCGTTGAAGACGTAGGCCGTGGCGGCGTGGACCGTGGGCGGGGTCAGGACGCCGCCGGCCGAGAAGATGACAGTAGGGCCGAGGTATGCCTTGTTGATCGCGGTTGCGCCTAGATAGAGCGCGTTGATCGCGGCCGAGCCGAGTTTCACGCCCATCGGTCAGGCATCCGTGATGATGTAGAGCGTCGCCGCGTCGGGCGTGCCGGCGTCGTACTCGGCCTGGGTGCACGAGACGATGTTGGCGATCGCGTCGGAGCCGGTGACGCCATCGGTGGACGTGTCGCTTTCCACCATGTTGGCGACCAGCGCGTCGACCGCGGCCGCCGTGTAATGGTCGGCGACCGCCTCGCCGGCCCAATCGTCCAGGTTGGCGGCGTGTGCCTGCACGTCGGAACCAATGGCGAGGCCGAGGGTCGCGCGCTGGGCGGCCGCGTCCGCGTCGTCGAGGATGGCGCGGCCGGCGGCGGTGATCGCCGTCTCGGCCCAGGCGTCGACGCCGGTCGTGTATGCGATCCGGTCGGCGGCGGTGCCGAGCGCGGCGAGGGCGGCGAGCGTCGCGTCCGCGTCCTGCTTGCCGCTGTCGAGGGCATCGAGCGCCGCCGCGACCGTTGCGCCGCCGACACCGCTGTCGTTGTCGATCTGGCTGGCGGCGTAGTCGCCGGCCGTCGCCACCACCGCACCCGTCCTGCCGAAGACGCTGGAGACGGCGCCCCCGCCGCCTCCGCCGCCGGCCGCGACCTCGTCGATGGCGTCCTGAACGTTGGTCGCCGCCAGGCCGGATGTGGCGTTGTCGTAGGCGATGGTGGCGAGCCCGGTGTCCTTGTCGATGCGGATCGACTCGGCCCACGTGCTGCCGTCGGGCGATACCTTGAAGACAAAGTCGTCGTCGCCCGCGAGGCCGACCTCGGCGCGGCCGGAGAAGCCGGTCTGGAAGAGCAGCGATGCGGTATCCGCCGCCGTCTCCTTGTTGACGACGAACCGCACATCGCCAGTGCCGCCGCTCCCCGCGTCGATATTGGAGAAGAGCACCGCGTCGGAGCGAACCGACAGCCGGTTGGTCGCGTCGGCCGTGGCGTTGATGCCGAGTTCGCTGACCGAGTCCACATGGCCCGACGCCGCCTCCCAGCCGCCGGCCTCATGGACCAGCAGGCTCCCTGCCGTCGCGTCGTAGGCGAGCCAGCCCGTTTCCGGCGTCAGGAACTGCCAGCTTCCGTCGATGAAGGCGGCAACGTTACCGTCCTCGCCGGCCCAATCGCCGGTAGCGGTGGCCGCGACGATGTAGCGGTCGCCCTCGGCCGGACTTGTCGGCGGGTCGGTGAGGCTCGCGTCGATCACCGAGAGCTGCACCACCGTGTCGAGCCGGCGCAGCGCCTCGTTGTGGGTGACGTGCTTCTGCGCCTGCGCGGCGGCGAGGTACGGAATTCTTGAGATGGACAGATTCGAGATCAGACATGGATGAGGTCCGTTGCGGCGAGGCCCGGCCCTTCGGTCGGGCTCACCTGGCTGATGGCGACGGCGATGTCGGATGGCAGACCGCCGAAGTCGGCGGTCTGGTCGGCGGCGGAATAGACGACCGACGGTACGGCGGCGGCGAGCGTCCGCACCGTGTCACCGCCGTCGAGAATGGCGACCTGATAGGCTTCGCTCGTCTCGCCGAGTGGCACCTCCACCGGGTCCCACTGGTCTCCGCCGATGCGCGTCTGGCGGATCCACGTGAACGTCACGTCGCCGGTGCCCGTGTCGCGAACGCCCATGATGTGGACCGGCGCGAGGCACATGAGCCCACGCCTTGACGATCCGAGCGCCACATCGGTGAAGGCCGCTGGGTCGTACACCGCGCCCGCCGGCCCGCAGCGCACGGTGAGACCGAGCCCGGATTCCGCCTCGCTCAGCGCCAGCGACGGCACACCCCCGTCCAGCAGCACAAAACGGGCGCCGGCCGCGTGGCCCGCCGCCATGATGTCGCCGGTGCCCGCCTGACCGCGCAACAGTCCGTCGAGCCGCCAGGTGTTGGTGCTAATCAGCGTGGCGTTCTCGAACTGGATCACCTCGAAGCCGGTCGCCGCCGTGCCGATGGCTGCGAGGTTGGCGCCGTTCAGCACGCCGAGCCGCGGCTCGCTGGCGAGCGCGCCGCCGTAGAGTTGCACCTCGATCGTGTTCGCCCGGTCCCACCGCGCCACCGGCCCCGCCGCCAGCGGCGCCGTGAGCTCGCCCATCACCGCGCGGCGCAGGATCGTCTGGCGCGGCACGAAGCCTGAGTCCGGGTCGCCCAGCGAGAGCGCGATCGCGCCCGGCCACGGCTCGGCGAAGACCGCGATGTGCGGCGCGTAGCCGGCCTCGCTGCCGGTGATCAGCGGCAGGTCGAGCAGCACCACCTCGGGCGGCGAATCGAGCGCCACCGCGCGCGGCGGCAGCGCCCGCGCCGCCGCCGGTACCGGCGCCAGGATGTCGGGCTCGATGGTCCGGGCCTCGATCCGCCTCAGCCCCGCGTCCTCGACCCGGGTCACCAGCACCGTCCGCGTGCCGGTATCGACAGCGATGGTGCAAACGTCCGCCGGCTCCAGCGCCAGCGCGCGCTGCGGCAGCGCCAGCGAGACCGTCTCGCGGCCGGCCCAGATGTCCTGCAGCATCGTGTCGGCGATGCCGCTCGCCACCGCGTAGCTGATGACGGCGCCGGTATCGGTGGTTTCGAGCCGCCGGCTACCGCCGACCAGACGCCGCGACGACACCGACGCCGCGCGATAGTCGGCGAGGGCGTCGGAAAACCCGATCGCGATCTCCGCCGGCAGTTCGGTCTCCTGCGCGCGCCGGATGGTGAGCAGCGCGCCCTCTCCTTCCTCGACCAGATCGTCGGCGGTGAAAGCCTGCGAGACGCGCCGGCCGCGCCGCACGACGCGGAAGACGTCACCGGATTCGAATCCCTCGAACATCAGCAACTGCGACAGCGGCGCCAGCGCCTCGCGTGCCGAGGACAGGTCGCCGATCAGGTATCCGTCGACGGTTCCGTCGAGATCGTCGACCGTGCTGTCGCTTGCCCCGTAGTCGGCGAGGATCTGGCCGACCAGCGCCTCCGCCGTCAGGGCGCCGAGGCGGCCGCTCAGCCAGTGGCCGGTCTCCCAGTTGGCGCTGTCCGCCCACACGTCGGTGAGCAGCGGAAACGCCGGGAACGGCCGCGCGTCCCACGTCCACAGATGGATCGCGGCGGGGTCGACCATGCGGCCGCCGTAGGTCGGGGACACCGGGTTGGCCGCCTCGTCGAAGCCAGCGTCCTCCGGGTCCCAGTAACCGAGCGTTGCAGCGATGAAGCGCCGTTGGACGAGGTCGTCGCGGAGCCCGGTCGAATAATACGGCAACCCGCCCATCGCCGACTTCGCGTCGGGAAAGACGTTCGGCTGGTTCGGCCCCTTGTCCACCGCCGGGCAGCCGCACTCGGTGAACCGGATCGGCTTCGACTGCGGCACCCACGCGGTCGGGCTCGCGGCCTCTATGCCGCCGGGCCGGTCGTAGTGCTGGTTGGACCACCAGCCGACCAGATCCTTCGGCCGGAACACCCACGGCTTGCCGTAGGCGCCGTCGGTGATCGGCGTGCGTGTCTGCGCGTCGCGGTCGGCGACGCTCGGCGTAGTACCAGTCGTAATACTCGCCGCCGGCGATGTTGGCGCGGAGGTAGGCTTCGTCGCGGCCGGAGTCCCAGGTGGCCGCGTCGAGGTGGTCGTTGCCGTCGCGCCAGTCCGACAGCGGCATGTAGTTGTCGATGCCGACGAAGTCGATGTTGCCGTCCGCCCATAGCGGGTCGAGGTGAAAGGTGACGTCGCCGGAACCGTCGTCGGGGTGGTGACCGAAGTATTCGCTCCAGTCGGCGGCGTATGAGATGTCCGTCGTCGCGCCCAGCACCGAGCGCACGTCCGAGGCGAGGGCCTTCAGCGCATCGACAAACGGGTACGCGCCCGCCGCCGACCGCGCCGTCGTCAGGCCGCGCAGCTCCGAGCCGATCAGAAATGCATCGACACCACCCGCCGCCTTGCAGAGCCAGGCGTTGTGCAGCACCTGCCGCCGCAGCGTCCACTCGTCGGGTCCCGAATAGACCACCGCGTCGCCGGAGAGCGCAAAGTCGCCCGGTGCCGCAGCACCCACGAACGCTGCGATTTCCGTGGCGGCCGCCGCCGTCTTGTCGGGTGAGCCGGGTTCGCCCGGCGCCACCGACAGCGTGATCGATCCGCGCCAGGGATAGGCGTCCTGCTCCGCCCCGCCATAAGGATCGGCGAGGCCGTTCCCCGCCGGTATGTCCATCATCACGAACGGGTAGAGCGTTACCTTGAGGCCGCGCGTCTTCAGGTCGCGGATGGCAGCCACCACCGAAGCGTCGGATGGCGTGCCGCCGAACGCCGGCTTGCCGTCGTAGGTGGAGACGAGCCGCGCCGTCGCGCGCGTCAGTCCCGCCGCCTGCCAGGTCTCCGGCGTTGTCGTCGTGGTGCGGTCCACAACCGCCGGCATCAGCGTGCAGGTGCCGGCGCGGAGATCGTCGCCGAACCACGCAACCACCAGCCCGGCGCGCTCGACCTGCGGCGCGATCGCCTGCAGCTCGTCGATCGCCGCCTGCCAGTCCGAGTCCGCCCCGTCGACGTGGCGGTTGGCGGCTGACTGGTTGCCGGGACCGACCACCTTCATCACCGGCTCCGGGTCGTACCCGAACTCAGTGGCGCCGGGGATGATGGTGACGGCTCGGATCGCCTGCTCGATGCCGGCGACCGGACGGATCACCTCGAACGAGAACTGCGGGATGCGGTTGCCGAAGTCCTCCAGCGCCAGGTGCTCGAAAACGATCACCGCGGTGTCGCGGTAGGCGGGCACGTCGCCACCCTGCTTCGCCTCGATCAGGCTGTCCGGCATCTGGCCGCCGTCGCCGACATAAAGCCGGTGCGTCGTTCCGCTCAGATCGAACGGCTTGCCGTCCGCCCACACGCGCCCGACGCGCGCGACCGGTCCTTCGCAGAGGCCGATCGCGAAGTTGGCGTAGTACGAATACGTGGTGACGGTGGTGCCGCCGCCGAGGCCGCCCTTGCCGCCCTCGCGGCTCTCCGACACCTCCTCCTCGAAACGCGTCGCCCAGATGATCTGGCCGGAGATGCGCACGCGGCCGTAGACGCGCGGGATCGTCGCTCCCTCGCGCGAGGCCTGCACGCCGAGGTCGGAGAGGCGCGCGCCTTCCACGGTGCGCGATGTGCCGAACACGGCCTGGTCGACCGCATAGCCGGCGAGCCCGCCGACGGCGCGGCCGACGAGGGTGCCGATCGGCCCGAACAGCGAGCCGATGGCGGCCCCTGCCGCCTGAAGAACGAGTGTGGCCATGAAGTATTGCTCCCTCCCGCTTTTCCCCGCGAAAGCGGGGACCCAGGGTCGGGGCCTTTGAACGAGAGGTGTCAGCCGGTGGCGCTTGTGTCCGCCGTCCCCGGAAACCGGAAGGCGCGCGCGATCCGCCGCCGCCACCAGGGTGTCAGCGCCGCGTAAGCGACCGCCGCGCCCTGCTGGGCGTGAACGAAGCGATCTGCGTCCACCAGGATCGCCGGCGTGCTTCGCCGGCAGGTGCGCGCGCCAGCGGAAGAGAAGCACGTCCCCTGCCCCGGCCCGCGCCGGCGCGATTTCAACCAGGTGCCGCCGCGCCGCTTCGCCAAGCGTCTCCGCCCCGCGCGCCTCGGCCCAGTCGGGTGTGTAAGCCGGCAAAGTTTCCGGTTCTGCACCGTAAAGCGCGCGCCAGACGCCGCGGATAAGGCCGAGGCAATCGCAGCCGACGCCCTTCAGCGACGCCTGGTGCCGGTACGGCGTGCCGACCCACGACAACGCCTCCGCGACGATCGCCGCGCCGGTCGGCCCGGCGCACGTGTCCCCTTCTTCTCCTCCCCCTGAAAGGGGGAGGTGGCCCGGCGAAGCCGGGTCGGAGGGGATCGCCAAGCGAGACCCCTCCCCGCCGCTCCGCGGCGATCCTCCCCTTTGAAAATTTGCCGCTCATCTCACCACCGGCTGCCGTCGT
The DNA here is from genome assembly GCA_963826055.1 of uncultured Alphaproteobacteria bacterium. Lineage (GTDB taxonomy): Bacteria > Pseudomonadota > Alphaproteobacteria > Rhizobiales > Kaistiaceae > JBBDMC01. Next base: position 119,979 of record CAWGVO010000007.1, read on the forward strand.
TCTGGTCGCCCGCGGCACGTACGACAGCGCGAAGTCGTTGCCGGGGATGTGCGGGAAGCCGCGGAAGTTGACGGTGTTGGCGAACTTCGCCGCGCAGGTGGAGAAGAGCTTGTCGCAGCCTGCGGTGACCGTGAACCCATCGCCGGCTGCAACGTCGAAGTGCATCGCCTGCCACAGCTCGATCGTCACCACGCCGCCCACCACGCGATGCGCCCGCACTTCCATCGCGCGCCCGGCGTTGGCACCGCTCGTCCAGGCGAGGCGGCCCCGCTCGAACCACCCGGCGGCGAACGCGCCCAGCCCGTCGACGGTGAACCGTCGCCGGTCGGTCGCTGCCGTCACCGTGCCTTCGCCGCGGTAGGCGGGATCGTCCAGATCGACGCCGCAGCGCGCGTCGCCGAGGTCCGCGTCGCAGGCGTGGCGGAAGGCGCGCCCGTTCGGCTCGTCCAGCGCCGCCGCGAGCCCGCGGACTTCGGCGCGGAAGGCGCCGTCGGCGCGCGTCACCTCGCCGAGGTGTCCGAGGCGCAGCAGGTGCCGCTCGTCCGGCGTCGTCCAGTTGACCAGGAACACGCGCACCTCGGCGTTGTCGTAGAGGCCGGCCGCGAGGTCGTCGCCGTCGAGCCGGTCGGACGAGAGCGCGCCCAGCGCTTCCAGCCCGCCGATGCCGAAGCCGGTCGCCGACGTGTCCTCGCTGGCGTCGAAGCCGGATTCCGGCTCGTACGTCACGCCGTCGAACGAAACGTCGCGGTCGTGGTCGGTGAAGCCAAGCACGACGCCGTCGCTCCGTTCCAGCCGCCAGCAGCGGCAGAGCGTCGTCACCCCCGTCGCCAGATGGGCGGCGAGGTTCGGGTCAATGGTGCGCATGCAATATTGCTCTCAGGATCAGACGCCTCCTCTCCCCTCGTGGGAGAGGGCTTCGCGCCTTACGAGCGGAGCGAACTAGGCGCGAAGGGTGAGGGGGCGGAGCCTGTTGCAGCCGTCGCTCCCCCTCATCCGGACAAGACCCGCTGACGCGGCTCTTGTCGGACCTCTCCCGCAAGGGGAGAGGTGAAGTAGCGGCATCACAGCCTGATCTCCACCAGCGGGATCGCGGGAATTGCGCCCGCGGCGAAGCTGGTGAGGTTGATGTCGAGCGTCTCGGTGTCGAAGCGCACCGGCACGTCGAACTGGAATCCGGCGGTCACCGCCGCGCCGCTTGCCGGAATAGAGCCCGCCTCGAACGTGACCACGCCGGTCGTCGTATCGCAGGTCCAGTCCGCGCCTTCGTTAGCCGGCGTACCATCGACCGCCACCAGCACACTTCCCGCCACCGGCTTCGTCACCCCGCGCGCATACGGCGCATACGTGCTGCCGTAGGTCTTCACCAGTTGGAACGTCGCGGTGGCGCCGTCGCCGGTGCCGATCGCCTGGTCGGTCGCCGCCGGAGTCGCTTCCGGCGCGCACGATTTGCAGTCGATGCGGTCCAGCCAGCGGAAGCCGTAGAGCCGCCCGCGCCGTTCTTCAAAGAAGGCGACGACGGCGTGCAGATCGTCAAGCGAGCGCACGCCGTAGCCGGCGTTGTAGCGCCGGCGCGAGTTGGCCCAGCGGCTGTTGCGCTCCTCGAACCCCGAGCCGAGGCTGACGATGTCGGTGCGCCGCTCCGGCCCGCCGCTCGCGCCGAAGGCGATGGCGGTCGGAAAGCGCACCTCGTGGAACGGGATCAGCGCCGGCATGTCAGAGCCCCCGCCGCCCGCGCGCGACGGCGCGGGTCAGCATGGCCGTCACCTGCGCCTCCGACTTGGCGAAGCTTGCCGCGTCGGTGGCGGTGACGTTGAAGTTGACGACGATTGGCGCGCCCGCCCCGCTCCTCACGCCGAGCTTGCCGTCGCTGCCGCGGGCGAGCGGCAGCACAGCCTCCGGTCCCGCCTCGCCCATCAGCCCGAGGCCGCGCGCCAGCGGGAACAGCGTCGGCGAGCCGACGACGCCGCCGCCGGCGAACGGCACGATCCGCTTGCCGCTGACCACGCCGCCCTCCGCCAGCCCGAATGCGTGGAACAGCGAGGCGACGGCGCCGCCGAGCGCGTTCGACAGCGGCGCCAGCGCCTTGTCGAGCGCAAGCCCCGCGAGCCGGAGCGCCAGGCTCTTCAGCACGCTCTCGAAGCTCTTGCCGCCAACGACCGCGTCCTTGAAGGCGCGGCTGATGGCGCTGGAGAAGCCCGAGGCCTCGCGCGACAAATTGCGGAGCGCGAGTTCGGCGCCGCTGGTGTCGAGCGAGACGCCGATGGTCAGTTGGTCGGTGGTGTCGGCCATGGTCGTTCCGTCAGTTGTCCGGGTAGCGCGCGATCAGTGGTCGAGCGTGGCGCGGTCGAGCGGCGGCGCGAAGCGCCCGCCGCGCCTTCCGCCGCGGCCGCGAGTTCGCGCGGCGTCATGGCCCAGAACGCCGCGCTCGACAGACGCAGCCGCCCGAACCCGAACGCCATCGCCTGCCGCCAGGGGAAAGGTTCATCCCTCTGCACGCCGCATCCTTTTCGCTGATCCCCGCGAAAGCGGGGACCCAGAATCTTTCTTACACTAGGTTCCCGCTTGCGCGGGACACTGAGCGCCGCTTTCGGTTCCTCCCCGCCCCCGAACGTCGCCGACAGCAGTTCGGCGACGATTGCCACGTAGCCGGCGGCGCCGCCGTCCGCCTGCATGCGCGCCACCGTCGCATCGTCGATGTCGTTGCCGGCGCCACGCAGCCCCGCGCCGATGATGCGGATCGCGTCCGCCGCCGCGAGGGTTCCTTCCTCAAAGCGGCGCGCCAGTCCCATCAGGTCGCCGGTCGCCAGCGCCGCCTCCAGTTCGGCGAGCGCGCCGAGGGTCAGGCAGAGCGTCCACGGCCGACCGTCGAGCACCGCCTCCACTTCACCCCGCTGCCGGTTGACCATGATGGCGATTTCTCCCGATGGCGCGTTTCGCGGTTTGATGGCACAAGACACCGGCCGGCCGGGCGGCCGGAGGGGCGTCCCATGCGAACATTCGGTTTCGTCGTTCTGGCGCTGGTCGTCGGCCTCGTCGCGGGCTTCGCGGTAACGGTCGTGGCGGGCTTCGCCTGGATGCACTACGCCGGCGTGTTCGATCGCGACGGCGGCATCTCCATGTCCGTGTTCTTCGGCCTCGGGCCGATCGGCGCCATCGTCGCCGGCGTCATCGCCGCCACCCTGACCTTCCTCCGCATCCGTCGGCACGAACGGCTGGTCGCGGCCAGAACGCGGCCGCCAACACGGCGCTGGCCGCTCGGCACGCGCGTCGTCGTCGCCGCCATCGTGTGGGGCGTCGGTGCGTGGCTGGTGATGCGCGGCGATCTACTGGCTCCGTTCACCGATGAGCTTCGAGACCTACGCGGCGGCGCTTGTCGCGTCGCTACGTCCCACTCGTCGTGCCGCTGATCGCCGCCGCGCTCGCCGCCGGCTTCGTCCTGTGGCGGAACGCGCCGCGCGAGATCGCCCGCTAGGCCGCCGTAAACCCGACCGCGCCGGCCGACTCCAGGCTGAGCTCGTAGGCGACCTCGCCGTCGTGCTCGCCGGAGTATTCCAGCGCCGTCACCTGGAACGCGCCCTGCAACGTCCCGAAGTCGGGGACGATCACCTGCCAGTCGCGGATCAGGCCGTCGAAGAACACCTGGCGCACGGTCTCGTCGGCGCTGGCGTCCTTGAAGATGCCGGAGCCGGCGACGCTGGCGCGCTTGACGCCCGCCCCTTCCAGCAGCTCGCGCCAGCGGCCGGCGGAGTCGGCATCGGTCACGTCGACGCTCTCCGCGTTCAGCGCGATGCGGCGCGAGCGCAGCCCCGCCACGGTCGCAAAGCTGCCGAGGCCGTCACTGTCGATCTTGAGAAGGAGGTCCTTCCCTTTCTGGGCGGTCATGAGTCGAAATCTCCAAATGCTGGGTCACCGCGATCCACTGCCCGTCCTTCCGGCGAAAGCCGGAATCCATCGCCGGCGTCGGCGTGAAGCGGCGTCGGTCGTGATGGACCCCCGCTTGCGCCGGGCTGACGAAACGCGTGGCAATCACCCCGGCTCGGTCACGGCGCGGAAGCGCATCAGCGCGTGGTAGGTGATGCCGTCGGCTTCGCGCCGCAGGTCGGCGGCCTCGAAGCGCAGGTTGATGAGCACGTGGTCGTCGAGGCTGAGCGCCGCCTCGTCGAGGACGGCGTTCACCGCCCGCACGATCTCGTAGCACTGGCGCCGGCCGCGCTCGCGCGACCACACGTCGAGGATCAGCCGGTGTTCGGCGCCGGCCTCGGTCGCCGTGCTCCAGTCGAGGATGCGCGCGTCGCCGAACGTCAGGTACGGGAACGTCGCGTTGCGTGGCGGCGCGTCGTAGATGCGGTCGCCGACCAGCGCGCCGACGCCGCTGTCGGCGGCGAGCGCCGCCACCAGCGCGCTCTGCAGGGCGAGGCCCGGATCGGTCATGGCTCGAACCTCTTCGTGCTGTCGTGCACCACGATGTAGTCGCCCGGTCCCCGCTTCTCCACGCGCGCATCCGGCCCGCGCTCGCGCGCCAGCGCCTCGGCCCGCTCCGCCACCGCCCGGTCGATCGCCGGCCGCGCGGTGAGGTCGGCGAGCGCGCGGACGAGCCCGTCCATGGTCAGCGACAACGTCGGGGTCACGTCGTCTCCTCCATCGCCTTCGCCACCACGTAGCGGCGGCATTCGTCGGGATCGTTGACGGCAAGAATGCGGAACGTGCGGCCGCGATAGGAAATGCGCATGCCGCCGGCGATGTCGTCGCGCCAGCGCAGCGTCACCAGGTGCGTGACGACGCCGGAGAGATGGCCGGCGACGATCTTTTCGCCGGCGCCGATCGGCTCGATGCGCGCCCACAGCGTCGCCAGCGTGTCCCACACCACCGTCTCGCCGCCGGCGCCGTCGGGCGTGCCGGCCGCGGATTCGACGGTGACGCGGTGGGCGAGCCAGCCCGGGTCATAGGTGAGCACGGTCATAGGGACAGGATCCGGTAGGGCGCGATCAGCGCGTCGAAGCCGAGCGGGGTCACGTTGAGCGACATGTCGTGGCCGACGGCGCCGCGATGCTCGTACCAATGCGCGACCAGCATCATGATCGCCTGGCGGAGCGGCGCCGGCACGTCGATGCTGGTCGGCCCGAAGCCGGCGGTGACGTCGATCTCGATGCCGTTGACGGCGCGGCCGACCAGCACCGGCACCGGCGAGGAAAGAAACAGGCGGCCGGGCACCGATACGGTGTCCACCTCGTAGTCGCCGGGATCGACGGCGATCTCGTCGCCGCCGGGGTCGAACACGGTCACGCCGGTCACGCTCATCAGGGGCGCCACCGGAACGGTGACGATGCGCTGCTTCGGCCAGGCGTCGAGGTAGATGCGCCAGCCCTGCTCGACAAGCACACGGCGGGTCTTCGCTTCGACGTGAACGCGCGCGGCCGTCAGCGCGGCACTCAACAGTGCATCGTCGTCGTTGGTATCGAGACGCAGGTGCGCCTTCGCGTCAGTGAGCGACACCGGCTCGAGGGCCGGCGGCGTGATCAGCGCTGCCGTCATGGGATGGTCCCGCCTGCCATGTATTGAGACTGGAAACGAAATCGATAGGGAGCGAAAAAGCCGAGCGTCGCTAACGGGTTACTGACTTTTTCCGGCCCATTCGAAATCGATTGTCCGCGGTTTTCGCGGTTGCGAAGCGGGCGGCCCCGCCCGAGGAGGAGAGACGGGGCCGCCCTTCCGACACGTCCTGGGAGGAAGGGACGGGCTCAGGCCGTGCCGAATTTCAGGAGCTTGATCGCGTCGAAGTCCTGGACGCCGCCGCCGACGCGCTTGGTTGTGTAGAACAAGACATACGGCTTCGACGTGTAGGGATCGCGGAGCACGTTCACCCCGCGCCGGTCGACGATCAGGTAGCCGCGGCGGAAGTCGCCGAAGGCGATGGCGAAAGCGTCGGAGCCGATGTCGGGCATGTCCTCCGACTCGGCGATCGGGAAGTTCATCAGCGTCGCCGGCGCGCCGGCGACCGCGGAGGGCTGCCAGATGTAGTTGCCGGCCTCGTCCTTGAGCTTCCTGACCGCCGCCTGGGTCGAGCGGTTCATCACCCAGTGCGCGTTTTGCCGGTAGCCGGCCTTCAGCGCGTAGACGAGGTCGATGAGGACGTCGGACTCGTCCGCCGCCGGCCAGTCGCCGTCGACGCCGGTGGCGACATAGCCGATCTTCGTCCACGCCCACGAGGCTTCCGCCACGGTGGTGTAGGACAGGAACCCGGTCGGCTTGTTGGTGCCGTTGCCGGTGACGAAGGCGGTGCCTTCCTGCTCGGCGAAGGCCGTCTCCACTTCACTCGCGATCCACTCGTCGATGTTGACGGCGGAGTCGTCGAGCAGCGTCGCCGTCGCCGCCGGCATGGCGTAGAGCTCCATCGCCGGGAACTGCAGCTCGGCCAGAACCGGCGCCGTGGTCTCGGCGCGGGCGCCGGTTTCCGCCGCCCAGCCGGTCACCGCACCGGTGGTGACGAACGGCTTCTTGTAGAGGTTGCCGGAAATCTGCCGGACGCCGGCGATGGCGCGGATCGGCGAGGCGGCGGTCAGCCGCCGGCCGATTTCGCGTTCCGTCTCGTCGGGCACCAGGTAGCCGCCGTCGGAGCCGACGGCGAGGTCCTTCACCTCGAGCGAACGCAGCTGGTCCTCGTTGCCGGCGCGGACGTAAGCCTCGAACGCCGCCTTGTGCTCCACCTGGGCGAGCGAGCTTGCGCGCCCATCGGTGCCGAGCGGCGGCCGGCGCGTCCTGGTCAACAGCGCATCGACCAGCCGCTTCTGCTCGTCGAGCGCGCGGTTGAGGCGCTCCACCTTGTCGCTGGTGACGACGTCGGCGGAGAGCTTACGCTCCAGTTGCGCCAGCTTGTCGTCGTTGGTTGCCTTGAATTCCTCGAAGCCGCGCATGAAGTCGTCGAAGGCGTCGTCAACGCTATCGGCCGACTTCGTCTCCAGTGGTTGCGGGATACAGTCACGGGTCATTTGTTTCACCTTTCGTTTCGCATCAGTGTCGCGGCACGCCTCAGTTTGATGGCGAGGCCGCCGTGTGACCCGCCGGCGGCATCCCGCTTGCCGGCGAGGGATTTGAAGCCGGAACCGATCACGGTCCTGGCCTCGGAGCGCGTCAGCCCGGCGTCCTGCACGAGGAAGCGCTCGAATTCACGGGTGGTGGGCAGCCGCCCCTCTTCACGCGCCGCCTTGACGGCGGAGACGCGCGCCTCCGGCAGCATCGGAAACGTCACCACCGAGATCTCCCAGAGGTCGACCTCGAAGAGCTGGCGCACGCCCGTCTTGGTATCGGTACGTCCGCGAACCGTGCGGTAGCCGATCGACAGCCCGTCGAGCGCGCCGGCGCGCATCAGCGACAGCACCTCCCGCGCCTTCTCCACCTCGGTCGTCAGCCGTCCTTTGACGAACAGCCCGTCCGCGTCCTCGCGGATCGCGAGCCACACGCCGATCGGCTGGTTGGGGTCGTGCTGGAACAGCATCTTGACGCCGCCGGCGCCGCGCTTGGCGAGCGAGGTGCTGAACGCACCCGGCATCACCACGTCGCGGCCGAGATCCGGCTTGCCGAACAAGCTGGCGTAGCCGGAAAACGTGCCGTCGGCCTCGACCGCCGACAGGCGGGCGCGGGCGAATTTCACTTCGGTTGGTGTCATCTCGGTTTCCCGGTTTCGTCACGCGCGGCACAATGAAACGACACATGCCAGCGCATCACCTCTCCCATAGGGAGAGGTCGGATCGAGCCGAACGAAGTGAGGGTCGATCCGGGTGAGGGGTTAGAGCGGTGCAGAGCAATCGCCAGCGCTCCAACCCTTGACTTTCTACTGCCCCACCGCCCTCACCCGCGCGGTCGGCCTGCGCTGACGCATCACCCGCGCCAGGCCCTCGGCGAATTCGTGGAACACGGCGACGTGGCCGCGCCCCGCGCCTCGGCGAAGAGGTTCAGGATGGTGCGCATTGTCCGCGTCATTCTTTCTCGTTGTTCCGGCGCAAGCCGGCATCCATCATCGGCGGCACGCATCGAGCGAAACCGACACGACGCCAACCCTCCCCTTGCGGGAGGGTCGAAACTGCGTGAGCAGTTTCGGGGAGGGGTATGAGCACTACCCTTCAACGCTACCCCTCCCCGAAACCAGCTTCGCTTCGCTCGCGTGGTTTCGGCCCTCCCGCAAGGGGAGGGCTGGGGCGCCTGTTCCTGGCGCCGCGATACCTGCCCTAGTCCCGGTCGAAGAAGCGGTTCAGCCGCGCGATCTCGTTGACGAAGTCGTTGAACCGCCGGTTGGACGCCGCGAGCTCGCGGAGCGCCCAGACGAGCAGCCCGCTCGCCCCGCTCGCCCACAGGAACAGGGCGAGATGGGCGAGATCGCCGCGCTCGGCAAAGGTGCGTGCAACGTCGTCCACGTAAGATCGCCGCTCCCTCAGCCGTCTGCTAGATTGGCTGCCGCACTCTGGAAGGTCACCCCCCGATGTCCCTTTCCGCCTGGCTTGCTTTTCTCGCCGCCGTCACGGTGGTCATGGTCGTGCCCGGCCCGGCCGTGACGCTCATCGTCGCCAACAGCATGCGCCATGGGCGCCGCGCCGGTCTCACCAACATCGCCGGCATCCAGCTCGGCCTGGCGCTCACGGTCCTCGTCGTGCTCGGCGGCCTTGCCTCGCTGATCGCGGCGATGGGCGCGTGGTTCGTCTGGGTGCGCCTTGCCGGCGCCGTCTATCTCATATGGCTCGGGGTGAGGCTGTTCGGAGCCTCCGGCGAAGCCGAAGCGGGCGCGCCGCCGCGCAAGCCGCGTGGCGGGTTCTTCCTGCAAGGCTTCGCCGTCGCGATCAGCAACCCGAAGGTGCTCGTGTTCTTCGGCGCCTTCTTTCCCCAGTTCCTGGATCCCGGCCGCAACTTCGTGACGCAGGTGTTGATCATGGGCGCCACCGCCATGGCGGTCGCGGCGACAACCGACAGCGTTTACGTCTTCCTCGCCTCGCGCGCCGGGGCGGTCATGTCGCGCCGACGGGTGCAGTTCATGCGCCGCGCCAGCGGCAGCATCCTCATCGGCGGCGGCCTGTGGCTGGCGCTATCCAGGGCGAAGTGAACCGCACACTTTGCCGTTTCCTCCTCTCCCGGAGGGAGAGGGCTTTGAGCCTTGGCGAACGAAGGTGAGCCTAGGCGAAAAGGGTGAGGGGTTAGAGCGTTTCCGGAAAGGGCTTCATCCCCTCTCCCCATGGGAGAGGGGAGTCACGCCAACCCATCCCCGCCCTCGACCGGCTCGTACCCCACCGCCGCGCGTTTCTCGTTGACGGTGAGGAAGTCGGCGTCCGTCGACTCGGCCCCACAGCGCCGCGCGGTCGGCGGAGAGCGCGTCGACCTGGTCGGCGTCGAACCACAGCCGGAGCGTCGACCCGCCGGAGCGAAGCCCGCCGTCGGTGAACGCCGGCCCCAGCCAGTTGCCGAGCGCGTCGGCGATCCGCCCGAGCAGCGGCAGCACCGTCACCCGCCAGAAGGCGCGGTTGGCCTCCTGGTAGTTGGAATAGGTGTTGTCGCCGGGGATGCCGAGCAGCATCGGCGGCACGCCGAAGGCGAGCGCGATCTCGCGCGCGGCGCCGTTCTTCGCCTCGATGAAGTCCATGTCCTTCGGCGTCAGCGCCATCGCCTTCCAGTCGAGCCCGCCTTCCAGCAGCAGCGGCCGGCCGGCGCGCGTCGCGCCGGTGAAGCCCTGCTCCAGCTCCTGCTTCAGCCGCTCGTACTGCTCGGTCGTCAGGTTGCCGCCCTCCTTCGCCTGATAGACGAGCGCGCCGGACGGCCGCGCCGAGTTGTCGAGCAGCGCCTTGTTCCAGGTGCCGGCGGCGTTGTGGAGGTCGACCGCCACCGCCGCCGCCTCGATCGGCGGGAAGCCGTAGTGGTCGTCGAGCGGGTGGAACTGGGCGAGCTGCAGGATCGGCGACAGCGCCCCCTCGCCCGGATCGGTGAAGCGCACCGTCCGCCCCGCCACCGTGTATTCGTATGCCTCCGGCCAGCCGTCCGGCCCCGGCACCACCTTCATGCGGTCGGGGCGGAGCGCGTAAAGCTCGCGCACGCGTCCCCTCGATGTTCACCGCCTCCACGTAGGCGTTGCCGGCGACCAGCAGGTAGCCGACCAGCGCCTCGCGGAAGTCGCCGCCGCCCTGGCGCCGGTTCGGTTGCTTGAGCAGCCGCAGGAGCGGGTGCTCGTCCACCTCCGCCGCGCCGTCGTAGAGCAGCCACGGCACTGACGCCGCCGCTTCCGAGATCAGCCGCACGCAGCGATAGACGACGGCGTTCCGCTGGTAGCCCTCGCGCGCCAGCGCCGCATAGTCGCGCGGCGTCCACACGGCGCGGCCCTGGCTCTGCAGCGCGATCAGCGGGCCGGTGCGGGAGGCTTTTTCCTCGCCCGGACGCGCCGCGCCCGCCGCCGCGCGTGGTCCGCGCGTCGTCAGAAATGGAATGCGCATGTGCCCTGTCTCTTTTCAGTCTCGCGCGGTGGCGCGTTGAAGCGGCCGGGTGTGTTCGGCTACAACGCCGGCATGTTTCCGGCCTACGTCATCAATCTCGACCGCGACACCGAGCGCGCAACGGCCTTTTTCAAGCGCGCCGAGGCGGCGTCGCTCCCGGTCGAGCGCGTGTCCGGATACGACGCGGCGGCGCACGAAGGCCCTTTCCCGGCCGAGGTCGTCACGACCCCCAACTACAACAGGGGCGCCATCGGCTGCGCCCTGTCGCACCGGGCGCTCTGGCAGAAGTGCGTCGACACCGGCCCGCTCATCGTCTTCGAGGACGATGCCCACGTGCGCGGCGACTTCGTCGCCGCCGTCCCGCAGGTGATGTCACGCATCACCGGCCTCTGGGACATCGTGCTCCTCGGTTACAACACCGACGCACAGCTCAATCTGCGCATCGAAGGTGCGTTCGATACCCGTATCCGCTTCGCGCCCCGGTTCCCGACCGCCGCCGACCTCGCGACCTTCGCCGCCTCGCGCGATCCGGCCGTGCCGTTTCGCCTGGTTTCGGCCTTCGGGAACTGCGGCTACGCCATCTCGCCGCCCGGAGCCCGCAAGCTGCTGGCGAACTGCTTTCCCCTCGATGGCCGCATCCTCAACCTGCCCGGCCTCGTCGCGCCGATCCGTGTCGAGCACATCGATTCCATGATGAACTGGTTCTATCCGACGCTCACCGCGTACGCCTGCGTGGCGCCGCTGGTGCTCAGCCCGAACGTCCAGGAGACGTCCCACACCGCTGCCGGCGAGCGCGTTGCCGCCGGGGCGCGCGACCGGCGTCCGCCGAAGCGCCGCCAGCGTCCCGCGCAATGAACGCCGCACACGACCTTTTCAACCGCGTCATCCTTGCCGTCGCCGCCCTGCTTGGCGCGGCCGGCGTCGCCGCCGCGGCCGGCTCCACGCACACCGGCGACCAGGCGCTGCTCGGGCCGCTGGCGCTCATCGCGCTCACCCACGCGCCTGCGCTGATCGCGCTCGCGGCCTGCGCGCCGCCGTTCCGGTTGATGCGCGGCGCCACGGTCGTGATCGCCTTCGGTGCGGCCCTCTTCTCAGCGGACCTCGCGCTGCGCCATTTCACCGGCGCCAGCCTCTTCCCGTTCGCCGCGCCGATCGGCGGTACGGGACTGATCGCCGGCTGGCTCATCCTCGCCGCCAGCGCCGTCATCGGCGGGCGGGACGCGAAGGTTTAGCGAAGCGTACTATCCGGCACGCCGGCGCTCGCGGCGGCGCTTTCTCCACGACTGCAACGTGATCAGGCCCATTCCGGAGGACAGGAGCCAGGCGCCCGCCGGCAGGGGCACCTGCGACACCGCGAAATCGCCGACATCGAAGGCGAGGTTGTCGATCGCGATGGCGGCGCCGGCGACCGAGAACTGGATGTGGAACCCGGTGAGGCTGAAGAGTGACGTCACGTACGAGGCGTGGGTGCTGCCGACGGCCAGCGTCTGCGAAGGCGTCAACTCGGCCGAGTAGTCCCCGTTCCAGATGCGGACGTCAACGTTTTCGGACGCACCCGGCAACGTGCCGAGGTCGAACCCATAGAGTGTGATGCCCTCGCTCACCCCGACCCCGTAGGGAAGCACCGCGAGATCGCCGTACCCGCCTCCGCTGTAGATGACATGGTACATGTCGGCAAAACTGATGGCATCGACGGCCATCGAACCGTTGATCGCCGCAGCGCTTCCCGCCGCGCTCGCGGTTCTGGCCTGGATCACCGACCCGACCACGCCATAGTTATCGTTATAGGCCGTGCCGTTGCCGCTCGACTGCCACAGGTCGACGACCACGGCCTGCGCCGCCGTCGCCGACATCAGTGTCGCCGCCAGCACGAGGCCAGCGCAAAACTTTCCCGGATGCATTCCTGAATTCCCCCGCCCGGATGAGCGGTTCGACATTGGGGGGCGCTCGCGGACCTGTCGAGGGGAATTCGTCGATCGGACAAAGGTTTGCACAGCCCGCGTTGCCGTGCGGCAACAGCGCGGCTACCTCTGGTCTGCCTCGCGCCACGCACCACCCGTTCTGGGCGTCCCGAATCGGCCTGCCCCTCACACCCCCCGCACCTTCGGCTCGCCGCCCTCGTCCAGCATCAGCGCCGTCAGCGCCCACACCAGCGCGTCCAGCCGGTCGGGCGAGCGCCCGGCCGAGAGGCCGTCAGGCCCGAAGTCGCACATTTCGTCCTCCAGCTCCGGAAACGCGCCGACGTGGCGCACGCGCCCCTGGGCGTAGAGGGCCGACACCGGCTCGGCGCGCAGCCACTTGCCGCGCGTCGCCCGCACGGGCCTGACCGGCACGCCGGCATCGACCTCGTGCATCACCGCGGCCACCATGTCGCCGCCCTGGTTGATCTCGGCCACCAGCGCGTCGGCACCAAGCTGCCGGTAGAGGCGAAGTGCGGCTGCCGCCCACTGGTGCGGTTTAACCTCGGCCACCGTCCGGTCGGCGACGACATAGGCGATGCCGCCCGCATCCAGCCCGGCGGCGACGATGCCGCAGATGCCCGAGCGCTTCGAGGCCGGCGGATCGACCGCCACCACGATGCGCCGCAGCGCCGGATGCGTGCCGACCCGCAGGGCTTCGATGTCGCTCCGCTGCCAGAGCGCATCGGCGCGGTCCTCGATCAGCTCGCCGTCCAGCTCCTGCCGGCCGAGGCGGGTGCCGGCATAGCGGCCGACCACCCGCGTCAGGAATGCCGGCGACAGGTGCCGGAGGTTGTCGCGGGTCGTCGCCCGCGTGACGATCGGTATCTTCCGCGGCGATCAGCCGGCGGATGAGCGGGATCGGCCGCGGCGTCGTGGTCACCACCTGGCGCGGCCGCGCGCCGAGGCGCAGGCCGAACTGGAGCATGTCCCACGTCGCCTCGGCGTTCCGCCATTTGCCCGCCTCGTCGCCCCAGGCCGCGGCGAACTGCGGCCCGCGCAGCGCCTCGGGGTCTTCCGACGAAAAGGCCTGGGCGATGACGCCCGTCCTCCACACCAGCCGCCGCCGCGAAGGCTGCCACGACGGCCGCTCGAAGGAGGCGTGCACGGCGAGGACGCCCGGAAACGCCCTCGATCATCACTTCGCGCACGTCGGCGAGCGTCTCGCCGACCAGCGCGATCGGCCCGGCGAGCGGCGTCTCACTGTCGAGCGCGATGTCGCGCACCCATTCGGCGCCGGTCCGCGTCTTGCCGGCGCCGCGGCCGCCGAGCACGAGCCACGTCAGCCAGTCGCCGTCGGGCGCCTTCTGATCGTCGCGGGCGGCGAAGTTCGCCCAGTCGGTGCGCGATCCGCTCCCGCCCGCCGGGCGGCAGCAGGCGCCACAGGTCGTCAAGGTCCCTCCCCTTCGCGAGCCCACCGCGCAATTCGCTCAGCCAGGTCCGCGTCAATGGTGTCACGGTCGGCAATCTCCGGCTCTTTGACGTTGGAGCCGGTGTCCCGATCGAGCTCAGTCAGTGTGGTGAGGGTCCTCGCAAGCAGTCCGAGGGTGCGGGCGTCCTTCTCGGCAAGCCCCTCGTCGCCATCGCGCGCCCGCTTCTCCAGTCCGGTGAGCTGGCGGCCGACGGCGCGGTAGAGCCGCACGGCGAGCTTCGCCCGCCGGTCGCGGGAATCGAACGCGGCGCGCGGCACGCCGAGCGGCGGCGCGCCCGCCGGCCGCGGCCAGCCGTATTTCTGCACCCAGTTTTTCACCGTCGAGTCGGAGACATGCACGGCCGCCGCGATCGCCGTGAGCGGCATGTCGGTGCCGACGACGAGGCGGCGCGCCGCCTCCACCTTCTCGGGCGGGTAGCCGCCGCGCGGCGGCGCGCGACGGGCGCCCGGTGGCGTCATTGGCCGGCAACAGCCGGACGGCAGGGCCGTGCGCCGGCGCCGGGTCGACACCGTTCGGCACGCCGGGTGGCGCCCGTCCTTCGTGGAAGGCGAGATCGGTCATCGCGGAAGTCTCAAGCTGGTCTCGGGCTGGTGCCAGGCTGAGTTCAGCTGGTCTCAGAAAAGACGAAGCCCCCGGCGCGAGGAGACGCGCCAGAGGCTTCGAAGTGACGCCGCATCAACGGTGGATCGGGCGAAGGGAGGAGGTTTGCCCGTCGCCCACCTCTGCGACGTTAGCCGCAACATACCGAAGAGCGTCACGCTGTCAAGGAATATTTTCCTATTAGCGCGGATGACAAGGCAGGCTGATTTGGGTCTTACTCCGGGTCATAGCCTGCAGCCTGGAAGTAGTTTCGGCATTCGATTGGCGAGAACTGGTCGAGGCATTCGGCAATGACGGCCCACAACTCGTCGATGGTTCGCGCGGCGGCCTTGCGCAGGAGCGCCTTGAGCTTGGCAAAGGCCATCTCGATCGGGTTGAAGTCGGGCGAATAGGGCGGCAGCAGGAAGAGGCTGGCGCCGGCCCTCTCGATCGCGGCGCGGATGCCGGTCACCTTGTGGGCGGGAAGATTGTCCATGATGACAATGTCGCCGGGGGCGAGTTCCGGCACCAGAACCTGTTCGACGTAGGCGAGGAAGGCCGGGCCGTTCATGGCACCGTCGAGCAGCATCGGCGCGGCCAGGCGGTCGAGCCGGAGCCCGGCGGTGAAGGTGGTGGTCTTCCAATGGCCGTGCGGGATCGAGGCCCGGCAGCGCTCGCCCTTCTTTGCTCGGCCGCAGAGCCGCGCCATCTTGGTCGAGGCAGAGGTCTCGTCGATGAAGATCAACTTGGCAGGGTCGAGATCGGGTTGACCGTCGAACCAGGCGCGCCGCCGGGCCTTCACATCCGGCCGTTGCTGCTCGCTGGCATGCGCTGTCTTTTTTTGTACGTGATGCCGCGCTTGTCGAGGAACATCCACACCGTCGAAGGTACCGCCCGCACACCGCATTCTTGCGACAGCCGCTCGCCGATCTCGGTCAGCGTGATGTCCGGCGTCGCCTCGATCAGGCCGAGGATGAACCCCTCATGCGCATCCAGCTTCGAGCGCGATGGCTGGCCCTGCTTGCGGGCAACCGTCTCGCCGGTCTCGCGATAGCGCCGATACCACCTGCCTGAGGTCGAGATGCCGACTTTGAACCGGCGCGCCGCCTCGCGCGTCGATAGCCCCTCCGAGATCGCCTGCAATCACCCGACCGCGAAGGTCCGAACTCAAGCTGCGCGTCATCATCATCTCCCGGCAAATCACCCCAGGAGAGTGAATCAGACAACAACCTCGGTGGAATCCCCATCCCGACTCTGCGTTCAGAGAAAACGCTCTAGCGGCAACAGGCAAGCGCATCGCGTCTTCTTGTGAATCATTCGCAACGGTCTTGCGGGTGCCGTGGCATCCGCGCAGCCGAGGCGGTAGGCTCACAAGATGACGGGGAAGTACGTCTCAGAATGTCAAGAGGCGGACGCCTTCTTGGCGGCTGCAAAGACCTTAGACGGCAATCTGCCCAAATGGGTGAAGGGCGTCTATCCGGATGAATTGCAGGCGTCATGGGGATTGGTCGAAAGCGGCGGTATCAGTCGTGGCGAACTCGTTTTCGTATCTCTCCTTCGCTCAGGACTGAACCGACCATCAATGTCTTGTTCGGTAAACGCTTGGTTTGGCGAGTGGATATCGTGCCTGACTATGTGTGGAAGCCAAACCCGCCGGAACTCCTGGAAATATGGCCTGCCGGCCGAAATTCGTGGCTTCATGAGCATCGATGGTCTGACAATCGCGACCACGTCGAACACAACGGATTCCGGGATTTGCCGTATCGCCGGCCTTTAAGTTCGACAATCCGGCGGTTGCCACAAGCCCTGGCTGCGCTTGCGCCGGATATAAATTTGGTCCTAGGACATTCCGAGCGAGACTTTGACGTACCGCCGAAGAGTGATTTGTTCCAGTTTTGAAACGTTGGGTGCGCCATGTCATGCGACGCTATCAAAGCTGCCTTAGCGCCGTTTCTCGAATGCGTCGAGACAACGGAGGGCGCTCGCGTAGTCACGCATTGCCTCTATCCATCGTTCAACCCCGTCGAAGTCTATGTCGTTAAGTACGGTGACGGGTATCGCGTTCACGATGGAGGCGGGGCAGATCGAGCAGCATGGGCGCACGGTCGCGACGAACTGCTCATCCGAAAGATGCTCGCTCGTTATGCATTGCGCTATCACGCAACCGCCAAAGAGGGTGTCATAGTGGCCGACGCCGCCGACACCTCTTGGCTCATGTCGGCAATCTTAGCTGTCGCTAACGCCTCAGCGGGCGCTGCGAATGCCACTGTCGAGCGTGTCATTGCGGCAGCAGAGATTGACCTTGTCGAACGCGTGTTTGGTGTTCTCAGGCACCGCTATGGCGAGAAGGAAATTGGTCGCAAGGTTCCGTGATCGGACAAAGCGGGAAGAAATATGACTTCGATTTCTCAATACCACGTCCGGACGGAACGCCGATCTTGATTGATACCGTTGTGCCGCATCACGTCTCGATAGCCCATAAATATGTGGCTTTTTCTGACGTGGCAGCCAGTGGAGAGGGCGACACTAAACGCTGGGCCGTTTTCGACAAGCCGCTTGAAGTTGATGATGCCTCGCTCATGCGGCAGGTGGCGACCCTCGTCCCATTCAAAAGTCTCGATAGCGTTGTGTCGAACGGTGTGGTGTTTTAAGCCGAGCGACAGATGCAAGCAAACCTGTAGCCCGGATGGAGCGTTAGCGAAATCCGGGGCACCGAGTCCAACATTCCCGGGTACGTCACCCCGCTCGACACCGCCCCGCGAATCGGAAACCTTCGCCCCCGTGACCTTGGGGGCGCGGGGTCCGACACGGCACCTCGGATAGAACCTCGCTGCACCGGGTCGCACCTTTGGCGCCCGCCCGCCGGCGGCAGTTGCAATGCGGCCGGCGGTCGACGTTCAGAGGTCGGGCCGGAGCGCGATCCGGAGCGCGGAACCGGCGGCCGGTGAAACCCGTGGACGGCGGCACTTTCCGTCCGGCGGGGCGGTGGGCGGGTCACCGTCTGCCGTGCGGGGCTTGCGGGGACCGACGGCGTAAACGCCCGGTTGACCCGCTTGCCCGGCGATGCCGCTGGCAAGGCCGCCGTCCGCTTCGGACCGGCGGCCGCCGGTGGAAATAGGGAGGCGTCGGCGAGGCTCGTCCTGCCGGCGCCTTTCCTTTTCAGGTGGCGTTCGCCGGCTCAGGCCCGGCGGCGCCGGCCGATGAAGCCGATGCCGGCGAGCGCGGAAACGAACAGCTCCAGCGAGGGCGGCAGCGGCGTGTCGGTGACCGCGAATTCGCCGTTGACGGCGAACATCGCGTTGCCGCCGGTCACCGCCGCCGGACCGGGCGGGTTGTAGTTCCCGCTGGCGCCGAAGGGCAAGACCCAGGCACTGCCCGTGAAGTGCGCGCTGATGCCGTCGCCGGCCGCCGGGCCCACGTCGGTGGCGCCGGCCGCGTTGGCGCCCGCCCAGTAGCCCCAGCCGATGGTGGTACCGCCCGATTCGTTGAGGTGGAAGCCGACCCAGTAGTCGCCGGCGGAGAGGTCGGCGTCGGGGATCGAGAAATCCACCTGAATGTAGTCGTAGGAATGGTTCTGCGGCACGAAGCCGAGGTCGGTCTCGTTCAGCGATGCCGCAGCCACCGTCCCCGAATAGAGAACGCCGCCCGGCACGAACGGTCCGCCTACCGCGACGCTGTCGCCGGACAGGATGTACCAGTCGACCGAATCGAGGACTTCCGTATCCGGTGTGTAGTGCCGCACGGTGAACGACAGGGCGTTCGCCGTGGCGTCCTGCAAAAGTGTGAAATTCTCCGCGCCGATGTAACCGACCGGAGCGAAAATAGCGCCGCCGCCGTTGTCGCCGCTGGCGTCCGGCGTCAGGTTGCCGGCAAGCGTCACCGCCCGGCTTTCGGTCGGTGCCATGATGGTGATGGCGGCGATGGCCGACAGGCCAACGAGCGCCGCCAGACGCGCGCGATATCTTCGTTTCACGGAAACCCCCCGGGCCAGCGAACGTGCCGCGCCCGGATGCTACGCCGGCCGCCATTCGCGTGCAACGCCGGCTACCGCCAGCTTCCGCGCCGCCTGCGCTTCCAGCGCCGCGGCAAATGCCGCCGGCTCCCGGTCCTCGGCGAGCGCGTCAGCCAGACCTGGTACGGCTCATTGCTGTGGCGTCTTCACGAAAGTCGCGAAGATATAGTCGACCAGAGCTTTGACCTCGTCGGCGGTGAAGATCGCCGGGAATCGTCACGCCCTCGGCGGGTCTCGACCCCACCGGCATGCCGTAGCATTCAACCTCGGTATAGGCGCCCTTCAGCCACGCTGGCATGGGCGTCCCCGGACGCCCGCAGCTCACGATCTCCACCATCGTCTCTTTGTCGAACGTGATGTTCCTGAGGCTGGGGCCAACAGGGTAGTCGCCACCGTTGCCCCCCTGAGCCCTGCTACCATGACAATTGAAGCACCCGGCCCGGTTCCAGGCGTCTCTTGCCGACGGCGAGGTCCGAACTGTCCTGCGCCAGGGCGGGGAAAGTCAGTCCGATACAGGCGGCAAGCGCCAGCATGGAGCCGCGCAGATGGCCGCGCACGCCGCATCATTCCAGCACCTGTGCGATGGATGGTTTCTGGTCGGACTGGCGGGCAAGAAGTGCTCTTGCCGTAGCTCTACAGCCATCAGGAGCCGGAGCTCGCGGGGTCTGGTCGCATCGAGATGATCCCGATAGGGCACGCGCTTGAGTCCGGAAGCATGCAGCAGATAATGGTCAGCCACCACCTTCATCCGTGCCACACCGTCTTCCCCGGTCGTGGCCCGGTAGGGACCCATGATGAGGTTGATCCCTTTGAGCGGCTGCACCGCTTTCCCGGTCGACGGCCTCAATGGTGATTTCATGGTCCGGCGCCGCGACCGTCCGGACGCGCATAGCCAGCGACCCCGGGGAATGCGCGATCCCGTTGTTCGAGCCGGCGGACTCCACCATCCACGGGTGCAGGCTGATGTCCGCTGGCGCTACAGCCCGGACCTCCGCGAAATAGAGTGCGCTGGTCCCCGGCCAGATCGCGTCGCCAAGCCTGCCTGAGGCAACGACGGTGCCGGCCTGGTCACGGACGACGAAGCCGCGGTTGGCGAGGTTGCAACCGCACGAGCACGTGAGGCCGACGTGGAAGCTGAAGGCATCGCCGGCCATGACCGCCGAGGGGATATCCCAGGCGTTGAGATAGACGTCGTGGGCCTTGACGATGCAGCGGGCCTCGGCCCTGGCACCCGCATGGGCGACGCCGTCGCCCTCGGCGGGCGCCAGCACGGTGCTGTACCCGTATTCGCCGAGCTCGGTCGGGGCGGTGACGGAGATCTCTGCGCCGAAATCGTTGCCCTCGAGGGCTGCGAGCGGCGCGCTGCCAATCTCACGACCGGCAGCGTCATGGAACGAAATCTGATCACCCGAAAGATCGTATTCTTCGGGACATTCCGCCACTGCTTTGAGGGTCAGCGCGGCGCCGGCATAGGCTTCCTCAGGCGAAATCGACAGGCTCAGGGAGACAGGGAAAAGAACGGCTTCCGGACTGGTCATGGTTGGGGTCCTCACTCACAAACACTTTGGCCCGGTCGATCCCGAACGGGCATTCCACCAGCGCCTTACACCGACAGAAGACGTGCCGGCGGGCCACCCGGCCCGCCGGCACCAAGCGCCGTAAGATCAGGCGGCCGGTTCGGCAGCCGCGTACGTCCCCGCGATATAGCCAGTGACGCACGCGCGGCCGATGCCGTGCTGCCGGCCGCCGCCGGAGGCCTCGCCGCCGGCATAAAGGCCCGGAATAGGCTTCCCATACATGTCGATGACCTGGCAATTGCCGTCGATTTTCAGCCCGCCGTAGGAATCGTTGACGGCCAACGGGATCAGCGCGGCATAGAAGGGCGCCTTGTCGATCTTGTGCATGGTCGGCTTCTCGAAGTCCTCGTCCTTGCCGGCGTCGGCAAAGCCGTTGAACCTGGCGACGGTTTCCTCGAGATACTTGAGCGGCATGTGCTGGAACTTGTTGCCAAGCACCAGACGGGCAAGTTCAGCGAGCGTATCCGCCTTGAAGAAGAACCCGTTCGGGGGATCGGCGATATAGGGATAACGGATCTTCCAGCCATTGGTGTCGACCGCGGCCTGATCGAAGATCGCCCAGACCGGCCCCGAGGAGTAGTCCGGAGCCCGCGAGCCTTCGTTCATGGCCATCGCCGCGTCCGAGCCCGCCAAGTTAATAGGACGAGCGGATATGCGCCACGCTGGCGTTCCGCCAATCGAGGGCCGTGAACGGCTTATTGGTCCCGGCCGTGCCCGGGGGGAACCTGGCTTCCGCACTGCGCTGCTCGCCGGTCGAGATCTCGTCGTAGAAGCGCTTGCCGACCTGGTTGACGGCAATGATGTATTCCCAGCCTGCGGTGCCGATGTCGACGCCGAAGGAACGTATGAACTCGAACGCCGGGTGCCCCGGCATCACCCTGTCGATAACGTCGCTGACGGCCAGAATGTTATTAAGCCTCGGGGCTGGCGAGGGAGTTACCGTAGGCCTGGAAAAGACCGCCAAGGGCCGCCCCGACTTTCATGCCGGCCAGGATGCCGCTCGCGTCCTCGTGGAGCGGGCCCATCAGGCCGGTGCTGAACTGCATCGAAGGTTCGCTCAGCCGCGGGTCGAATTGGGTGCGGAAGGGAATGTTGCCCATAAGCCACCGGTCCCCACGACCACCGCCCTGCGAGCGCGGATGTAGATGACCTCCTTGCGTTCGTCGATATTGCCGTTGCTCCAGTAGCTCTCCAGCCGTTCGCCAGTCTTGGGACTGAAGCGCGGCGTGTAGCTTGCCTTGACACCGAGAATCCTGCCGGAATTGCCACCCTCGCGGATGATTTCGTCCAGGTGCCGGTTGACATGAACCTGACGCCCGCCTTGCGGGAGGCGTATTCAAGGGAGCGCGAGATGACGAAGCCGCCGGCTGACGCAGCCAGGAGCACCATAGGCTGTCGGCCGTCGCGCCGGGGGCACCGCAGGTTTGGGGGTTGAAGGGTGATTGTCTTTCCTCCGCGCAGGTTGCCGGAGTCTTCGATGGTGATCGTCCCCGCCTCGATGTCCGTCTTGTCGGCGAGCTTCATGATCGAACGAGGCGGCCCGCGACTTGGTCATGCCGCCGCCGCTGTGGGTACCGAAATGCGCGCGAAGCGAACGTGGTTGTCCATCAGGAACTGGCGGGTCGCGGCCGCGTTGTCGGCCCACCCCCGCTGGAATGCGCGCGAGTTGTAGCGATAGTCGGCAGCCGGGCCGTCGTCGACGACCGACCAGTCGGTCGTGTCGCGGAACAACGTGTCGGGGTCGTCGGTAACATCCGCCGGCGGCAGTCAGCGGGGCGGTCAGCCATCCGTCGGGATCGGGAAGGCCGAGGCGGTCGCGCTCCTGGACGGCGTCGCCGCCGCCGAACGACGAAAATCCGCCGTTGTGCGACAATTTGCCGCCGATATCGAAGTTCTGCTCGATGACCAGCACATCGGCGCCGAGGTCATGGGCGCGTTTGGCCGCCGGCAAACCGGTCGCGCCGGAGCCGCACACGATCACATCGGCCTCGTAATCCCATTGGATGTCTGCCGGGGACGTTTGCGCCTGTGCCTTCCCCGGCGACGAAAGGACGGCCGCGCCCAATCCGGCGGCAGCGCCCACCTTGACGAAGTCGCGCCGGCTTACGGCCTTCTGATCCTGAAGCTCGGCGTCGTTTGGTTCACGTTTCTTGACCATCAGTGTTTCCTCCTGGGAAGGCCAGGCAGTCGCCTTGCGGAAGACGGCTGTACTGGCAACAAATTCTTGTTTGGCCTTGCTTATTCAGCATCGGCCCCGCTTGACTCCATTTCCGCCAACATGGCGACACTCTTCCGGCTTGTCCGGCTTGGCGTTCCACAAACCAGCCTCCCTCCACCGTTGAGGAAGGTCATGGAACGCAGGTTCACCGTCCGGTCAGGGCGCCCGCCTGGCTGGGTCTCTTTCGATTTTCGAGCAGCGCAAACCGACTCGGGTCAGAGACCCGGCGCCGCCGAAACTGCGCTTCCTCCCTCCGGCCGGCTTCTTGTTGCCGGCCGCTCAACCCGCGTATGCGGGCGGTATACATTTCGCCTTTTTGGTCATGTTGTCCAGCGTCAGAAACCGGCGGGGGTTTGCCGCTGCATACGCGTTCTGCTGGTCGGCGCGGCCTGCAGCCTCCCGTGCGGCAGCGCCGGCCGGTCCAGCGCGCGGCCGGCACGACGGTCAGCGGTCTGGAAGCGTCCGGCTGCCCCTCATCGGCCGATCGCTTCCCGATCCGTCTGGGTGCCGGGCATGCCGCCGCTCATTGCTGCGGCGTCTGCACGAAAGTTGCGAAGATATAGTCGACCAGAGCTTTGACCTCGTCGGCGGTGAAGAGCCCCGGAAGGGTTACGCGCTCGGCAGGTCTCGCCCCCACCGGCATGCCGTAGCATTCAACCTCGAGATAGGCGCCCTTCAGCCACGCTGGCATGGGCGTCCCCGGACGTCCGCAGCTCACGATCTCCACCATCGTCTCTTTGTCGAACGTGATGTTCCTGAGGCTGGGGCCGATAGGGTAGTCCTCGCCGACGCCGCCCTGAGCACGGTTACCGTGACAATTGGCGCACCCGGCCCGGTCCCAGGCGTCTCGGCCGACGGCGAGGTCCGAATTGTCCTGCGCCAGGGCGGGGACAGTGAGTCCGATACAAGCGGCAAGCGCCAGCATGCCGCCGCGCAGACGGCCATGCATGCCAATCACTCCAGCACCTGTGCGATGGATGGTATCTGAGGTGTCGGCGCGGCGTAGTCAAATTGCGGTTGCTCTACAGCCATCAGGAGCCGGAGTTTCACGGGCCTGGTCGCATCGATATGGTCTCTGTAGGGCACACGCCGCATTCCCGAAGCATGCAGCAGATAGTGGTCGGCCACCACCTTCATCCGCGCCACGCCGTTTTGGCCGGTCGTTGCCCGGTAGGGGTGCATGATGATATTGATGCCTTTGAGATGCTCGCCGCTCTCCCGGTCAACCACCTCAATGGTGATTTCATTGTCCGGCGCCGCGACCGTCCGGACCGGGATGCTCAGCGAACCCGGGGAATGCGCGATCCCGCTGTTCGAGCCGATGAATTCCACCATCCAGCTGCGTGCGCCGATGTCTTGGGGCGCCGTGGCCTGAACCTCGGCGTAGTAGAGCGCGCTGGTCCCCGGCCAGACCGCGTCGCCAAG
Source organism: uncultured Alphaproteobacteria bacterium (assembly GCA_963826055.1). Lineage (GTDB taxonomy): Bacteria > Pseudomonadota > Alphaproteobacteria > Rhizobiales > Kaistiaceae > JBBDMC01. The sequence goes on from CAWGVO010000007.1 coordinate 143,644, forward strand.
CTTGCCGGAGGCGACGATCGCACCGTTCTCGTCGCGGACATCGAAGGCACCGCCGTCGAGCTTGCTACCGCTCGAGGACTTGATGCCGACGTGGAAGTTGAAGGCTTCGCCAGCCACGATCGCCGTGGGGATGCCCCAGGCATTTATGTGAATGTCGTCGGGTTTGACAGTGCAGCGGGCCTCGGCCCTGGCTCCGGCATGGGCGAACGCCTTCGCCTGCGGCGGGCACCAGCACGGCACTGTATCCGTATTCGCCGAGCTCGGTCGGGGCGGTGACGGTGATCTCTGCGCCGAAATCGTACCCTCGAGGGCTGCGAGCGACGCGCTGCCAATCTCACGACCGGCAGCGTCATGGAACGAAATCTGATCACCCGAAAGATCGTATTCTTCGGGACATTCCGCCACGGCCTTGAGGGTGAGCGTAGCGCCGGCATCGGCTTCCTCAGGCGAAATCGACAGGCTCAGGGAGACAGGGAAAAGAACGGCTTCCGGACTGGTCATGGTTGGGTCCTCATCTCACAAACACTTGATGGTCGATCCCTGACCGGGATCCACCATCGCCTTACACCGACAGAAGAGGTGCCGGCGGGCCACCCGGCCCGCCGGCACCAAGCGTCATAAGATCAGCCAGCCGGTTCGGCAGCCGCGTTCGTCCCCGCTATGAAGCCAGTGGTACACGCGCGGCCGATGCCGTGCTGCTGGCCGCCACCGGAGGCCTCGCCGCCCGCATAAAGGCCCGGAATAGGGTTCCCATATATGTCGATGACCCGGCAACGGCCGTCGATTTTCAGTCCGCCATAGGAATCGTTGGTCGACAGCGGGATTATCGCGGCATAGAAGGGCGCCTTGTCGATCCTGTGCATGGTCGGCTTCTCGAAGTCGTCGTCCTTGCCGGCGTCGGCGAAGCCGTTGAACCTGGCGACGGTTTCCTCGAGATACTTGAGCGGCATGCTGTTGGTACTTGTTGCCCACCACCAGATGGGCAAGCTCAGCGATCGTATCCGCCTTGAAGAAGAACCCGTTCGGGGGATCGGCGATATAGGGGTACCGGACCTGCCAGCCATTGGCATCGACCGCCGCCTGGTCGAAGATCGCCCAGACCGGCCCCGAGTTGTAGTCGGGGGCCCGCGAGCCTTCGTTCATGGCCAGCGCCGCGTCCGAGCCGGGCCCCCAGACATAGGTGGAGCGGATATGCTCCACGCTGGCGTTCCGCCAATCGAGGGGGGTGAACGGATTGCGGGTCCCGGCCGTGCCCGGGGGGAACTTGGCATTATTACCGCGCTGGTTGCCGGTCGATATCTCGTCGTAGAAGCGCTTGCCGACCTGGTTGACGGCAATGATGTATTCCCAGCCTCCGCCGCCGATCGGGATGCCGAAGGAACCCATGAACTCGAACGCCGGGTGCCCCGGCATCATCCTGTCGTTATTGTCGCCGGCGGCCAGATTGCTCTGAAGCCGCAGGCTGGCGCTGGTGTGATGGTAGGCCTGGAAAAGACCGCCGAGGCCCGCCCCGACTTTCATGCCGGCCAGGATGCCGCTCGCGTCCTCGCAGAGCGGGCCCATCAGGGAGGAGCCCCACTGCATCGAAGGTTCGCTCTTCCGCGGGTCGAATTGGGTGCGGAAGGGAACGTTGCCCTGCCAGCCACCGGTCCCCACGACCACCGCCCTGCGAGCGCGGATGTAGATGACCTCCTTGCGTTCGTCGATATTGCCGTTGCTCCAGTAGCTCTCCAGCCGTTCGCCAGTCTTGGGACTGAAGCGCGGCGTGTAGCTTGCCTTCACACCGATAATCCTGCCGGAATCGCCACCCTCGCGGATGATTTCGTCCAGGTGCCGGTTGAGCATGAACCTGACGCCCGCCTTGCGGGAGGCGTATTCAAGGGAGCGCGCGATGACGAAGCCGCCGATAACGGTGCCAGGAGCACCATAGGCATCGCCTTTCGCGCCGGCGCCAAAGCAGGTTTGGGGGTTGAAGCGTGATTGTCTTTCCTCCGCCCAGCTGCCGGCGTCTTCCGTGGTGATCGTCCCCGCCTCGATGTCCGTCTTGTCGCCAAGCTTCATGATCGCGTAAGGGGCCCGCCCCTTGGTCATGCCGCCGCCGTCGTGGGTATTTTGAATGCGCGAAAAGCGAACGTGGTTGTCCATCAGGAACTGGCGGGTCGCGGCCGCGTTGTCGGCCCACCCCCGCTGGAAATTGCGAGAATTGTAGCGATATTCGGCAATCGCGTGCGTCGTTGACGACCGACCAGTCGGTCGTGTCGCGGAACAGCGTCTCGGGATCATCAGTCAGATCCTCGGGCGGCAGCAGAGGGCCGGTCAGCCATCCATCGGGGTCGGGAAGGCCGAGTCGGTCGCGCTCCTGGATGGCGTCGCCGCCGCCGAACGACGACCACCCGCCGTTGTGCGACAATTTGCCGCCGACATCAAAGTTCTGCTCGATGACCAGCACATCGGCGCCCAGGTCATGGGCGCGTTTTGCCGCCGGCAATCCGGTCCCACCGGAGCCGCACACGATCACATCGGCCTCGTAATCCCATTGGATGTCTGACGGGACGTTTGCGCCCGAGCCGCGCCAGCCCCAACCAGCGCTGCGGCGCCAACACCGGCCGCGGCGCCTTTCGCGACGAAATCGCGCCGGCTGGGCCGTGATTTCCCGTTCGAACGGACGCTATTCGAGTCCTTATGCGAGTCCTTCTTGCTAACCATGTTTCCTCTCCCGCTGGCCGGCTTTTCTTTTCGCAGCCGGACCGCCCTCCGCATATGCGGACTGGATATCCTAGTTGAATTCAGGAACCTCGACAATCTGGCGCCAGGGTACTTCCGGACCTTCACACCGCCGCGTGGCCGCTAAGTCATCCGGTGGGATCGGTTTGCCGAACGGGGGCGGCGGAGCGCGATCACTGCCCCCTTCCCGTCTTCGGTACCTCGCCCGGCCATGCCACCAGGTAGTGCTCCAGCTCGTCGACAGGGATTCCCTCTTCGCTGAGGGTGCGGCCGCGCACCGAGACGCCGGCGGCGTGCACCGTCTCCGGGTCGCCGGAGACGAGCGGGTGCCACCAGTAGAGGTCGCGCCCCTCCGCCACCAGCCGGTAAGCGCAGGTCGGCGGCAGCCACGTCAGTTCCGGAACGTTCTCCGCCGTCAGCTTGAGGCAGTCGGAAACGCGCTGCTCCCGATGGGCGTAGTCGCTGCAGCGGCAGGTGTCGGAATCGAGCAGCCGGCAGGCGACCTCGGTCCAGGCGATCTCGCCGGTGTCTTCATACTCCAGCTTGTTGAGGCAGCAGCGCGCGCAGCCGTCGCAAAGCGACTCCCATTGCTGGTCCGACATTTGGGAGAGGCTGAGCCGGCGCCAGAAGGGAACCTCGTCCGCCGGCCCGTTGTCCGGGCGCTGTCTGTGTCTGGCCGCCATCGGGATTGTCATGGTCCCGCCCCTGCCAGCGCGTCAAGGGGGGCGGATTAAGGTTACGTTCAGGTTGATCACCGGTGAACGGAATCCTTCGATATTGTCCCGCCTTGAAATCAGTATCCCCGAGGCTTTTCCATGCAATATCTCCTGGTGATGATGGCTGCCCCCCTCGCCGTTTGGGCCGTCGACCGCTTCCTGTTCGACGGCGATTTCGCCAACGCGATCGTGGCGACCGTCAACGAGGAGCGGCGGCGCCGGATCCGGGCGAGGCGCGGCGCGGCCCGCTCGTAAGACAGCGAGACGGTTCTTTCCACGCGGCTGATCCCCGCCGAAACCCGCCGGGCGGAGGTTTGCCGCACGCGGCCGCCCTTGCCTATCGCAGCCAACGCGCACAGAATCGACCTGATCGACTCCTCGAGCGGGTTCACAAGCGTTGCGCGATCCCTTCCAGAGCAACCGAAAGCGCCGGCGCGGCATCCGCATGATCGAGGTCGACGCCTGGGTCGATTCGACCCTGTTTCGCGTCGGCCGCGCCGTTGCGGCAGGCTTCGAGAGCGCCACGCTGTTCATGCGCCGCTTCCGCGTGACCGGGTTTTCCCGCTTCGCCGCCGAAATCCTTGGCGAAGGCCTGACGCTCGGCGCCGCTGGCGCGGTGCTGGCGCTGGCGTTGGCGTTGCCGGCCTTCGACGACACGCGCGGCGACTGGCGGGCGCGCGGCGATCTCGCCGTCACCTTCCTCGACCGCTACGGCAACGAGATCGGCAAGCGCGGCATCAACCAGTCCGACGCGGTGCCGCTCGACGAGATGCCCGACACGCTGATCAAGGCGGTGCTCGCCACCGAGGACCGGCGTTTCTACGAGCACCACGGCATCGATGTCCTCGGCACCGCGCGAGCGTTGGTCGAGAACCTGCGTGCCAACGCGGTGGTTCAGGGCGGCTCCTCGATCAGCCAGCAGCTCGCCAAGAACATCTTCCTGTCCAACGAACGCACCATCGAGCGCAAGGTCAAGGAGGCGTTCCTCGCCGTCTGGCTCGAGGCGCACCTCACCAAGGACGAGATCCTCAAGCTCTATCTCGACCGCGCCTACATGGGCGGCGGCACGTTCGGCGTGGAGGCGGCCTCCAAGTTCTATTTCGGCAAGTCGGTCAAGGACGTGAACCTCGCCGAGTCGGCGCTGCTCGCCGGGCTGTTCAAGGCGCCAAGCCGCTTCGCGCCGCACGTCAACCTGCCCGCAGCCCGCGCCCGCGCGAACGAGGTGCTGACCAACATGGTGCAGGCCGGCTTCATGACCGAGGGACAGGTCATCGGTGCCCGCCGCCACCCGGCCGACGTCATCGAGCACGCGGCCGACGCCGGCTCGCCCGACTACTTCCTCGACTGGGCCTTCGAGCAGGTCAAGGACCTCGATCCCGGCGGCGACCGCGTGCTGACCGTCTACACCACCGTCGACATCGGCATGACGCGCGCCGCCCAAGAGGCGATCGAATCGACGCTGCGCCAGTCGGGCACTGCCTACCGCGTGAAACAGGCCGCCCTCGTCTCCGTCGACACCGACGGTGCGGTGCGGGCGATGATCGGCGGGCGCGACTACGGCGAGAGCCAGTTCAACCGCGCCACGGACGCGCTGCGCCAGCCGGGCTCGTCGTTCAAGCCGTTCGTGTACGCCACCGCGATGATGAACGGCTTCACCCCCAACAGCATCGTCCAGGACGCGCCGATCTGCATCGGCAACTGGTGCCCGCACAACTATGGCGGCGGCTATTCCGGCCCGGTGACACTGACCACTGCCCTCGTCAAGTCGATCAACGTCATCCCGGTCCGTCTCGCCCAGGCGATCGGGCGCGACAAGATCGCCGAGACCGCCCACCGCATGGGGATCACGTCCGAACTCAGGATCACGCGTTCGCTGCCGCTCGGCGCCTCGGAGGTGAGGGTCGTCGACATGGCCGGCGCCTACGCGGTATTCGCCAACGGCGGCTACAAGGCTACGCCATACGCCTTCACCAGGATCGTCAACAGCCGCGGCAAGGTGGTGTTCGACCGCAAGCGCGACGTGCCGCCGCCGGAGCGCGTGCTCGACGACGCCACGCTCACCGACATGAACGGCATGCTGGTGCAGGTGCCCGAATGGGGAACCGGGCGGCGCGCCAAGCTCGACGGTATCCGCACGGCGGGCAAGACCGGCACGACGTCGGCCTACCGCGACGCCTGGTTCGTCGGTTTCACCGGCAACCTCGTCGCCGCGGTGTGGTTCGGCAACGATGGCTATCAGCCGACGCGGCGGCTGACCGGCGGAACGCTGCCGGCGCAGACCTGGCACGACTTCATGACCTACGCCCACCGCGGCATCGAACTGAAGCCCATTCCATTCATCGAGAATCCGTTCGAGAAGCCGCCGAAAGGCGACGCGGTGGCGGCGACCGACGCTACCGGCGCACCCGATGCCGGCAAGGGCGACCGGCCGGCGTCGCTCTCCGACGCCGCCACCCGGCGTCTGGCGACGATCGCGGACATGATGCAGGCGGAGGCGCCATCGGTGCCGGGTGACGGCGCCAGCCTCATCGGACCGACGGGGAGCGCGGTGACCGCGGCCAATACCGCGATCCCGGCCGGTTCCCACGCCGGCGAACCGGCCGCAGCGACAACCGAAGCCGCGCACTGAGGACGACCAGCGGCGCGATGACAGGCGCTGCCTTCGGCGCCTCGTGTCGCGCAGCGCACCTCCAGCCTGGATCGACCGCTTGCGTTTGCTGATCGACCTCGTCGTCGCCATCGTCGTTGCAACGGTGGTCGGATTCTCCACCGCCTGGCTGGCGGTGGAGCACGGGCCGTTGTTCGGCGCGGTGACGGTCGGCCAGTGGACGGCGTGGCCGCAGGCCGGCAGCGCGGATGCCGATCCCTATTCGCTGGCCGTGCTCGCACGCACCGGCGAGGTACCGCTTGGCGCCGGCGAAGGGCTGTCGTTCACCGCCGAGAACGATGCCGGCGGCGCACCGCTCGACGGACATTGCACCTACGAGGTGGTCGGCGAGGCGCCCTCGGCCCGCCTGTGGACGCTGACGGCATACGACGCCGAGGGCCGTCTCATGGTCAACGCCGCCTACCGTACCGGCTTCCACTCGCGCGAGATCGTACGGCGCGAGGACGGCAGCTTCGACATCACGGTCTCGCCCAAGGTCGCGTCCGGCAACTGGCTGCCGATCGCGGCAGTCGACCGCTTCCGGCTGGTCATGCGCCTCTACGATACGCCGGTGACCAGTGGCGGCCGCTTCGCCGACCTTGTCATGCCGGAAATCCGCAAGGGGTCCTGCGCATGAGCCGAACGCATTCTCTTCGCCCTCGGCGGCGTGCTGCTCGGCGGCATCATCCACATCGCCATCGTCTTCATGGTGCCCTACTACGCGGTCCGTGACGCGTGGGCGCAGATGAAGCAATTCGGACCTGACGGTCAGTTCCACGTGCTGCCGCTGCCCGAGCCCGGCGCCGAGCCCCTCGCCTCGCTGGACCCGCGCATGCTGCAGGCGGTGTGCCGCTTCAGCCACGGCGGAGGGTCCGGTCCGGATCATCGCCGCGCTGCCCAACGAATTCTGGTCGGTGGCGATCTTCGACCGTCGTGGCCGGAACGTCTACAGCCTGAACGATCGCGCGAGCGAAGGGCCGCGGCTGGATCTGGCGATCCTGACGCCACTGCAGATGGCCCAGCTCCGCCAGGATCCGCCCGCCTCGCTGGAGACGGCTATCGTGCTGGAGTTGCCGATCGATGCCGGTTTCGGCCTGCTGCGCGTGTTCGTTCCCGACAGCTCGCTGATGCCGGCTGCGACCGAGTCGCTGAAGGCCGCCGATTGCGGCGCCTCGCTGTAACGTCAGGACGTTCGGCGGTCGCCGCCAATGCCGTCGAAGTTGTCGCGCCCGGCGGAGTCGCGTAGCCGGTGGCTGAGATCGAGGTCGTGCCGCTCGATGCGCACGCCGGGAAATATCACGATCTCGCAATCGCCGCGCTTGGCAGGCTCGGCGTGGGCCGTCCTGCCGCTGGCTTGAAGTCGAGTACAGTACCCATGCGAGTCCCCCGGATGGATCGGTTGGAACAACTCGGCCACGCTGGGAGCGTTGACTGACTGCTTGCGCCCGCATCGATTTAGCGGCCGGCAAGGTTAATAGTCCGCTAACGAGTTAGCATCAGAATCGCTGCCATACGCAGCCAACCTCGTCGCGGAACCTCGCGAGATGCAATCACGCCACACCATCGACGGTCTCGCCGAATTGGCGCGGTCGAACCAGCAGACGCGCGACGCCGCGTTGCTGCGGGCGACCACCGACCTTTTCGTCCGCGACATCCGGCACGATCGCGATCAGATCCGCCGCTTCGAGGAACTGGCGACCCACTTTCTTCCCAAGGTCGGCATCGCCGACCGCGTCCATGTCGCCGACCGGCTGGCCGCATGCGCCGATGCCCCGCAGGCGGTGATCCGCATGCTCGCCCGCGACGTCATCGCGGTCGCCGCGCCGGTGATCCGGCTGTCGCCGGTGCTGGAGCCGTTCGACCTCCTGGCGGTGATCGCCTCGACCGGCGTCGAGCATCATCGCCTGATCGCGCGCCGGCCGGCGCTCGGCGACCGGGTCAAGCGGGCGCTGCGTCTGACCGGCGATCCCGGAGGTACTGGCATGTCTGGCCGACGAGACAACCCCGGCGCTGCCCGCCGGGCACGTGGAAATGCCGGCCGACGAGAAGCCGGCGACGGTGACGACGCTGAGGTCGAGCTCGGCGCCACCGCCGCATGATCGCGATCCGTCCTACTTCCTGGGCCTCGACCGGCCGAAGCGGTTGCGCATGCTTGCCGACTATGCCACCCGCCCGCTGGCGCGGCGCTACGGCGGCTCCGCCAGCCGGCTCGACCGCGCGTTTCGCTCGATCCTCGGTGCCGCCCAGATCGTCGGATACGCCCGCGGCGGACACGTCGATCAGTTGATCGCAGCGATCGCGGACGGTCTCGATATCGACCCCGGCTTCGTCTCGGCAAGCCTCAACGACGCCACCGGCGAGCCGCTGGCGATCATGCTGAAGGCGTTGCGTCTCGACGACACCCAGGCGCAGCAGGTGTTCCTGCTGGCGACGCCGGCGGGTCGCGATACGGCGACCTTCTTTCCGCTGGCCGACCTTTTTGCCGGCATGGAGGCGAGCGTCGCGGAGACGATCTGCGAGCTGTGGCGCTCCTCCGGGTCCGGACCGGCGGGTGGCCACGCGCCCTACCTCGCCGACGACAGAGATCGACCGGCGCGGCGCGGGCGAGGCGCCCGCCCAGCGCATCGCGCCGGAGCGGCAGCAGCCCAAACGCGCCTGAAGCATCTGTTCTTCGCCGCGGCCGCGCTTATTCCGTCGTCTCGAAGAAGACGCGCGCCTCGCGGTCCTCGATCTCCACGATCCACAGATCCGGGTCGAAGCTCCGCTCGCGATCAAGTCGCGCGGTGACGACCTCCATCGGCTCGTTCTCGATCAGCGCGCTGGAAGATGCGATCGCCCGAGCTCGCCTCGTCGAACGATGATTGCGGCGCCGGTCCGTAGAGGTCGGCGGTGCCGCTGCAGGCGGTCGACGACGATGAAGATCGCGCCGGCCTCGTCGGCGCCGTGACGGACGACCGTGGCAAAGGCACCCTCGGCGTGACAGCGCCGGACGCAGGCGGCGACCCACAGCGACGAGGTTACCCGCAATCGATGCTCACAGGGGAGTCCAGGGCGCCGACCGCCACCAGGCGGGCGAGCACCCGGTCGCCGATCTCGCCGGTGATCGGCAGTCCGTTGTCGAGCTCGAAGCGGCGGATGGCGTCGGCGGTTTCGCTGCCGGGCTGGCCGTCCTCCGTGATCGGCCCGTAGCCGGCACGGTTGAGCGCGATCTGAACACTGCGATAGGTGTCGACCGGCGCGGGGGCGGACACCTTGACGGCAGGCGCGGGCGCACGCGGCGCCGCGCTCGACACCCCGGCCGGTGCCGGCGGCGGCGCGTTGCGGATGAAGTCCAGGAGTTCCGGCGTCGGCGTGCCGGTAGCCGGGCGGCCGGCGGCGCTCTCGTAGGAAGCGATGGCCGCTTTGGTGCGCGAGCCGGCGATGCCGTCGATCGACGCCGACGTACATGCCGAGGCGGGCGAGTTCGCGCTGGATGCCGGCGACGAGGGCCGTCTCCGAATCCTGTGCATCTGCCGTCGCGGTCGGCGCCGGTGACGGCGCTGCCGGTGCCGTCGCGGGCTGGCTCCCCGCCGCGCGCGGTTCGCCCGGCGCCAGATTCGGCAGCGGCATCGATTGGCGCGACGAGAACAGCGGCTCCCGCTGGGGGCTGCCTTGCAGGAACATGGCGTTGGAGACGATCGCGGTCGCCGTCAGCGCCATGACCAGGAGCCCGCCCGACATCGCCGGGTTCTCGAATGCGCGGTCGAGGGCGCGCGCGACGACGCCGTCGCCGGAGGCGACCGCCTTCTGGGTGGTTCGCGTTCCGCGGCCGCGGCCGGCGGGCTTTCGTGGCACTGACAGGTTCCCTGTGGCGCGCCGGACGAGATGACCGGCGCAACTGGCCGAAACTGTCGCAGCGGGGCGTTAACGAACGTTAAACTATCGCGTCGCCGCCGCCAGGGCCATCGTTTCGTCCGCAATGATCGCTAGGGATCGCTAAAGTTTGATGCGATTGCCGCAGGGTGCCTGAACGCGCTTTTCAGTGAACTGCGCTAGAGTGGCGACAAGATCGCGGTCAACCGCGACGACGAACGGACTGAAAAGGGCAGGCTCATGTTTCTGATTCGGGCAGCATTCTGGCTGTCGCTCGTGGTGTTTCTGCTGCCGGCGGATCCGCAAACGGGCGACCAGGCGCCACGCGTGACGGCGATGGAGGCGTTGGTTGCCGCGCGCTCCGCCGTTGTCGACCTCTCGGACTTCTGCGACCGCAACGCCGATGTGTGCACCACCGGCAGCAACGCGTTTCAGCTCTTCGCCGACAAGCTTCGCTTCGGCGTTCACTTCATCCAGGACTACTTCGACCGGCCCCCGGCCGACGACGGTTCCGGCACGTTGAAGCGCGACGACCTTCAGTCGCCCGGACACGGCCCCACCAAGGGAGACCGTTCGGCCTGATGTCGGATGGCGGCGCCGATCGCCCGCCACCAAAACACTTCGCGGCCAATGTGCCGCGCGCTGCGAGCGGTTGGACTGCCCTTTTCCGCTCGCAGCTCTTTTTTTGCGTTTCGGCCGGGCGATGCCCTTGTTTGCGCATCGCCCGGCCCGGTCCTATATCGGGCGAGTGGAATTTTCGCCGGATTTGGCCGTCTTGACGAGCATCGAACAGATCACCGCCGATTTCGATCTTCTCGACGACTGGGAAGACCGCTACCGCTACGTGATCGAGCTTGGCAAGGGCCTGGAGCCGCTTGCCGACGCCGAGCGCACCGACGCCAACAAGGTGCGCGGCTGCGCCAGCCAGGTGTGGCTCGCCACCCACCGCGAGGAACGCGACGGCAAGACCGTCCTTCACTTCATCGGCGACAGCGATGCACTGATCGTGCGCGGTCTGGTCGCCATCGTCATCGCTCTGTTCGATCGCAGGCCGCCGGCGGAGATCGTCGCCACCGACGCGGAAGCCCTCTTCAGCAGTCTCGACCTGCGCGCCCATCTGACCGCCCAGCGGTCCAACGGTCTGCGCGCGCTGGTCGATCGCATCCGCGCCGATGCCGAGGCGGTCAGCGCCGCCGCCTGATCATCGTCAGTCGATCGTCGGCCGGTAGTCCTCCGCTCCCCAATGCAGGATCGTGCCGGACCGGTCGCGGCCGGAGGCGGTGGCGGCAAGGCCGTAGTGGCGGGCGAGACTGTTCAATCCCAAACGCAACACGACCTTCGCCGAGCGCGCCGGCCAGCGCCGCTCGCGCTCGATCTGTTCAAGACCCTTCAGGAAGCAGCAGAAGTCGACGAGAAGGCCGGAGAACTCCGGGCCGACCGTCTCAAGCGCCTTCTCAACGCGCCGCCGCGCCGCGAGCGCCGCCTCGGTGAGTTCGACCATGCCGCCGGCGCTGCCGTCCCGGTGACGGTCGGCGACGGTCGCGGTCCAGTTGGCGGTCACGCGCGGCATGATGAGGCCGCGCTCGTAGTCGGCGCGCAATCGTTCGCCCGCGGCGAATTCGGCCGCGTCGATCAGCGGCCGCCCGTCCTTGTCCTTGCGGCGCCTCAACCACGCCAGCGGGCTCTCGTCCTGATTGACCGTGACCCGGATCGCGCCGAGGCCCGGATCGTTGACGACGACGGCCGCGCGTTCCTGGTGCTGGGCGGCATAGCCGTCGGCGCCGGCGAGGCTGCGGCGCAGAAGCGCCCGCCCGGTTGCCGTGGCGACGAGATTGCCCTCGACGCCCGGCTCGACCAGACCCCGCGCCAGCGCCGTCGCCACGGCGCGCGAGTCGGCGCCGGCACTTTCCGACCCGCGGTGGCGGCGCGCGCCCGGCGAATCGCCAACGGCCGTCCTCGCCTCTGGCGAGGCGGGCGCCGCGAACGGAAAGGCGGCGCAGCAGCCGGACCACGTCCCTGTTCGGCGGCGTCCCCGGTCACGCCCCACCCCGCCGTTGCCGCCCATCGAATGACCACACCGCCAGCGCCCGCTCCAGAAAGTCGACAATGGTGTCGAAGGCCGGATCTTCCCTGAGGTCTTCCACCTTGCGGCAGGCGTGGGCCGCCGTCGTGCGATCGCGGCCGAAAAAGGAGCCGGCCGCGCCGTAGCTCAGCCCGAGAGAGGTGTGGGACAGGTAGATGGCGACCTGGCGGGCGAATGCGACGTCGGCCGAACCGCGGCGGCCGTCCCCCATCGCGTCCGGCAGGATCCTGAAGCGCCGAGGCGACTACCGCCGCGACGAATTGTGCCGCCACCACATTTTCCGCCGCCCAGGCGGGTCTTTCTTTCGAGACCGTAGACATGCGTCACACCCCGTTTTCGTTAATCGAGGATTTTATTCCTATATCACCTTAGACGCATTTCGGTGGGGCGGGGATAACTTTCGAACCGGTATCCTCCATAGACCAGCCCGGCGGGCGGCTTATCCCCGCTCTTTGGCGCGGGGCGAGACTGGGTTCCCCAATGGAGAACCCAGCAAATGTCCACGTCCCCGGAGAATCACAGCACCCACCCAGCCTCGCTGCCGCGCACGGACCTCGACGCGAGGCCTTCGCTCGCCGGCGTCATTGCGGCTGGCGTTGAGGCGTACGACCGCACGCGCCACCTCCCCCGTTTGTTGCCGCTCCAGCCGGCCGAACTCGCCGACCACAGCGCACCGGCGCGCCGGAGAATCGTCGCCCGCCTGGCGCGGGCCTTAAGGGCCGAGCGCAACCGCGGCCGCGTCCGGTCACTGGACCTATGATCTCAATCGGCACATCGCGCTCCGCCAGGCCTACACGGCCGAACGGCAGGCGCTGGAGCCGGGGAGCGCGCCGCGGCACCCGCCCCGTCGCACCGCGGCCCAAACGACAACCGCCGCCGGCAAGGCGGCGGCGGTTGGAAACCTTGTGGGAAACGATGTTCAGCGGCGGCGGCGCTGCTGGCCAAGTCCCATCTTCTTCGCCAGCGCCGAGCGAGCGGCCGCGTAGTTCGGCGCGACCATCGGATAGTCGGCGGCCAGACCCCATTTCTCGCGGTATTCCTCAGGCGAAAGATCGTAGTGGGTCCTGAGATGGCGCTTCAGCGACTTGAACTTCTTGCCGTCCTCGAGACAGACGATGTAGTCGGGGAACACCGAGCGTTTCGGATTGACCGCCGGTTTCAGCGGCTCCGGCTCCGGCTCGCGCATGCCCATCTGGGTGGCGCCGAGCGCGCGATGGACGTCGGCAATCAATTTCGGCAGGTCGGAAACCGGGACGGTGTTGTTGCTGACGTAGGCCGAAACAATATCGGCCGCCAAGATCGATCAGGTCGCCGTCAGAAGCTTGGTCGTTCATGGTTCATCCTGTTTTTGATTGTACTTTCCAGCACTTCGTAACGGTCAACAACAATCAGCCGCACTTTCTGTGACCTGACAGCGGTGTTCGATCAGCCACGTCGTGCTCAACCTGTGGAATCGAAACCGTTACTTGCGCTGCTTCATATCCACCACACCCTCGCTCTACAAGCGTAAAACTTTGGCGAAGACGAGGCAACGGCCATTGTTTCTTACTAATCCGATGAATTGAGGTGACTTCGCTTTCGGGTTAATCGGGAAAAGCGAGGTTATCCAAAGTAGTACAGGACTAGATAGGCCGCAAGCAACAGCGTCGCCCAGAACGCCATATTGCCGGTCGGCCACGTTCTCGCCAGAATCCCGGCCGGGCCGTATTGCCGATAGATCGCGCGAAATACCCGCATTGCGCCACGTTGTGCATGGTCGAGGGCGCTGCGACGAAGCGCCGCAAAGGCTGAAAAGGTGACACGGGCGGCGGCGGGCAGCGCGCGGCGATAAATCCACTCCACGTCGATGTTGATCCCCGGCAGTTCGGGCGGATAGAGGCCCGAAACCTTCAGCCAGGTGAACGCCAGCGCCGAGAAGAACAGGAGCTGCGTCTGGGTCAGCACGTGGGTCGCGGTGTAGGGCGCGTAGTCCACGGGGAACGGCAGCAGCGAATAGAGCAGCCACGGATAGACGCCGTTGAAGACGCAAACGATCGCGGCAAGCCCCATGGCGATCAGCATGTGGCGCGGCGCTTCCTCGGTCCTGATGCCGGAATCGTGGGCGAAAAAGGCAAAGAACGGGATCTTGATGCCGGCATGGTGGAAGACGCCGGCCGAGGCGAACAGCAGCGCCAGCCAGACGATCGGATGACCCTCCTCGAGGGCGGCGACCATCACCATCGACTTCGAAACGAAGCCGGAGAACAGCGGGAAGGCCGAGATCGAGGCGGCACCGACGATGCAGAGTGCGGCCGTCCGCGGCATCGACTTGTAGAGGCCGCCAAGCTCGGACCCGTTCATCTTGCCGGTGCGGAAGAGGACCGCACCCATCGACATGAACAGCAGCCCCTTGAAGATCACGTCGTTGAAGGCGTGGCTGACGGCGCCGTTGATGGCGAGGTCCGTCCCCAGGCCGATGCCGCAGACCATGAAACCAAGCTGGTTGATCATCGAGTAGGCGAGCACGCGGCGCAGATCGTTCTCGATCACCGCGAAGAAGATCGGGAACATGGTCATCACCGCGCCGATGTAGATCAGCGGCTCGGCGCCGGGGAAGCCGCGCGCCAGCGCGTAGATGGCGACCTTGGTGGTGAAGGCGCTGAGGAACACCGCGCCGGTCGGCGTCGCTTCCGGATAGGCGTCGGTCAGCCAGTTGTGCAGGAACGGGAACGCCGCCTTGACGCCGAACGCCAGGAAGATCAGCCACGAGCCGAGGCCGCCGAGGCCGATGTGGTCGAAGGCGATCGACCCGGTCTCATTCATCCGGATCAGAACGCCGGCGAGCAGCATGACGCCGGCGGCGAGCTGGATGACGAGGTAGCGCATGGCGGCGCGGTAGGCCTGCTCGGTGCGCCGGGCGAGGATCAGGAACGCCGAGGTGACGGCGAGCAGCTCCCAGAACACGAACAGAGTGATCATGTCGCCGGCGAAGACGGCGCCGAGCGCCGAGCCGGCGTAAAGCACCGCCGAGACCGGCTGGACCCGGTCTTCGACCTTGAGCGCGAAGATGGTGCCGATGAAGGCCGCCAGGTGGAACAGGAGCCCGAACAGGAAGCTCAACCTGTCGACGCGCACCAGCGTCAGCGTGTAGTCGAGAAAGCCGAACTGATGCGACGTCCCGTCGGCGAGGCCGACGAGATTGAGCGCCCCGACGATCGGGATGGCGAGCAGCACGACCGCGCGCAGCCGGCCGCTGGTGACGGCGACGATAGCCGCCCCGATGAAGAAGACGAGGAAGGGCGGCAGGCTAACCATCGTAGTAGTCTTCGCTGCGCATCAGCACCTTGCGCAGCTCCTTGGCGATCAGGACCAGGAGCACGCAGGCGGTGAAACCGTAAAAGGCATAGAAGCCGAACACGCCTTCCCACGGGCGCTCGGCGTGACGATGGATGAAGAGCTCGGCGACCAGCGACAGCACGCACGCGGCGCAGAGGGCGTAGATCACCCGCCAGACGTTTTTCGGGTCGTCGAAGATGTGCCGTTTTTCGGGTTCGGCCACGGGTTCGCTCCTTACGGCTGTACGATCTGCTGAAGCAGATTGAAGAGCGGGGTCGGAAACAGGAACAGCAGCACGCACGCCAGCGCGGAAATGCCGGCGGCGATCAGGCACGGCAGCGGCGCCTCCTTCAGCCCGGGCACGGTCGTGTCCGGCGTCGGGCCGGCTGAAGAACGCCCGCAGCGGGATCGGCAGCAGGTAGGCGACGTTGAGCAGCGAGGAGATCATCAGCACGGCGACGATGACGATCTGGTGCGCCTGCAGCGCTCCCAGCGCCAGGTACCATTTGCTCCAGGCGCCGCCAAACGGCGGCAGCCCGATGACGCTGAGCGCGCCGACCAGAAAGAGGCCGAACGTCACCGGCATGGCGCGTCCGAGGCCTGACAGCTCACTGACATACGATTTGTGGGCCGCCGTGTAGATGGCGCCGGCACAGAAGAACAGCGTGATCTTGCCGACGGCGTGCATGGCGATGTGCATGCTGCCGCCGACGATGCCCCACCTGGTCGCCAGCGCGGCGCCGAGGACCACGTAGCCGAGCTGGCTGATGGTCGAATAGGCGAGCCGCCGCTTGAGATGGTCCTGGCGGAGCGCGATCAGCGAGGCAAGCAGAATCGAGGCCGCCGCCACGTACACCAGCCACTCGCTGGCGCCGGTCGACGCCAGCGTGTCGATGCCGAAGACGTAGACCACCACCTTGGTGATGAAGAACACGCCGGCCTTCACCACCGCCACGGCGTGCAGCAGCGCCGAGACCGGCGTCGGCGCCACCATCGCCGCCGGCAGCCAGAAATGCATCGGCATGACCGCCGCCTTGGCGATGCCGAAGACGTAGAGCGCCAGGAGCACGCCCATCGCCAGCGGGGCGAGCTTGCCGGCGAGCGTGCCGCCGGCGTGGAAGTCGAGCGTGCCGGCGGCAACCCCGGTCCAGGCGATCGCCGGCAGGAGCAGCACGGTGGAGCCGCCGACGAGCATCAGCAGGTAGAGGCGGCCGGCGCGCCGCGATTCCGCGTCGCGGTGGTGGGTCACCAGCGGAAAGGTCACCAGCGTCAGCATCTCGTAGAACAGGAACAGCGTGAACAGGTTGGCGGCGAAGGCGAGGCCGATGGTGGCGGCCAGCGCCCCGGCGAAACAGACATAAAACGTCGTCTGGCGCGGCTCGGCGTTGGCGCGCATGTAGCCGATCGAATAGAGCGAATTGACGATCCAGAGGCCCGACGCCACCGTGGCGAAGAGCATGCCCAGCGGCTCGATCGCGAAGGCGATCGACAGGCCGGGCAGCACGTCGAGGACATGGACCGCCGGTCGCGCGCCGCCGAGCACCCCCGGCAGCAGCGCCAGTACCGCCGCGAACATCGCCGCGGCGCCGAGGAGCGTCACCGCCTCGCGCAGGTTCGGCCGCGCCGCAAACAGCGGGATCAGCAGCGCCGTCGCCACCGGCGCGAGCAGCGCGATCACGATCAGCGTCTCGCCGTTCATCGCAGCCCACCGAGGAGCGTTGTGGCCACGTTGCCGGCGACGCTGGAGACGTCGCCGGCGTCGATGCCGAGGACGATCGTCGCCGCGGCGAGCAGCCAGATCGGGATCAACATGCCGATCGGCGCCTCTTTGGCCTGCAGCGCCGCCGCCGAGGGCTCGCGGAACCACGCCGTTTCGACCAGCCGGCCGACGTAGACGAGCGTGATCAGCGAACTGGCGACGATGAGGAAGCCCAGCCACCACCAGCCGGCCTGAAACGCCGCCACCACCAGGTACCACTTCGACACGAAGCCGATGGTGCCGGGGATGCCGATGAGGCTGAGGCCGGCGACGACGAGCGCCGCCACGGTCAGCGGCATGGTGCGGCCGATGCCGGCGATCTCCTCGATCTTCACCGTGCCGGCGCGGAACATGATCGCGCCAAGCGCCATGAAGAGGGCGGCCTTGGTCAGCGCATGGCCGACGATGTGGATGAAGCTGCCGGTGAGGCTGGTCGTGGTGGCCAGCGCGATGCCGAGGGTGATGTAGCCGATCTGCGCCACCGAGGAATAGGCGAAGAGGCGCTTGGCGTCGGCCTGGAAGACGGCGACGGTCGCGGCGATGAAGATCGCGCCGATCGAGAACACGGTGAAGATCGGCGTCACCGGCAGGTCGGCGAACACGAAACCGGCGCCGAAGACCGAGAACAGGTAGCGCACTAGCAGGTAGATGGCGACCTTGGTGGCGGTCGCCGACAGGAACACCGTCGCCGTCGACGGCGCGTAGGCGTAGGCGTTGGGCAGCCAGACGTGGAGCGGGAACAGCGCCAGCTTGAGGCTGATGCCGACGGTGATGAACGCCATTGCCGCCAGCACCGGCCGCGTCTGTTCCACCGCGACGATGCGCTCGGCCATCAGGCCGAGGTTGAGCGTGCCCGTCGACACGTACAGCAGCCCGACGCCGATCACGTAAAAGGAGGCGCCGATGGTGCCGAGGATCAGGTACTGGTAGGCGGCGACCAGCGCGCGGCGGTCGCGGCCGAGGCCGATCAGGGCGTAGCTCGACAGCGACGAGATTTCGAGAAAGACGAACGCGTTGAATGCGTCGCCGGTGATGGCGATGCCGAGGAGCCCGGTCAGCGACAACAGGTACATCGTGTAGAACCAGGCGACGCGGTCGGGCGCGATCTCGGCGGCGACGCTCCGGCGCGCGAACGGCGCGATCACCGCCGCGATGGTCGCCACGAGAACCAGGATCAGGCCGTTGACCGTATCGATGCGGTACTCGATGCCGAGCGAGGGGTCCCAGCCGCCGATGTGATAGGAGATGACGCCCGTCGTCAGCACCTGCCCCAGCAGCGCGGCGGCGATCGCGAGCACCGTCCACGAGACGACAGTCGCCACCAGCCAGGCCGGGCCCGGCCGCCGCACCAACGCGCACAGAACCGCCCCCAGCAGCGGCACCACCACCTGCAGGGCGGGCAGTTGCTGCATCAGTGCCCGGAATCCTGCCGGAAGATTTCGTCTTCCTCGATCGTCCCGTATGCCTCGTTGATGCGGATGACGAGGGCGAGGCCAAGCGCGAGCGTGGCGATGCCGACGACGATCGCGGTCAGGATCAGCACGTGCGGCAGCGGATTGGAATAGACCGTCCAGCCTTCCGCGATGATCGGCGCTGTGCCGCCGAGGATTTTTCCCGGCGTGATGTAGAGCAGGTACACCGAGGTCTGGAACAGCGACAGGCCGATCAGCTTCTTGATCATGTTGCCGCGGGCGATGACGATGTAGAGCCCGGACACCATCAGGAAGACGGTGATCCACAGGTTGAAGTGGGCGATGAGGTTGCCGACCAGCCCGTTCATCGCCGTCCCCTGCCCGCGAAGGCGTAGAAAATGGCGAGCATGGTCGCCGAGACGGTGATGAAGACGCCGATCTCGACCAGGAAGACGCCCAGTTCCTGGCCGTGCACCGCCTCGTGGCTCAGGCGCGAATAGTCGAGGAAGTTGCCGCCCGAGAGCACGGCGTAGACGCCGACGCCGGCGTAGATGAGCACCCCCAGCGGGATCATCGTCTCGACGACGGCGACCGGAATGGTACGCATGGTCGCGCCGAGCCCGTAGATCAGCGCATAGAGGATGAACGTCGCCCCGGCGATGACGCCGGCCTGGAAGCCGCCGCCGGGGCCGTAGTCGCCGTGAAACTGCACGTAGATGGCGAACAGCAGCATCAGCGGCAGGATCAGCTTGGTGGTGACGCGGAGGATGGCGTCGAGGCGCATGGTTGCCTAGCTCCTCCCCTCGCCGTCGCCGTCCGGCGCCCGACCGCGCTTCAGGAGCAGGAGCACGGCGATGCCGGCGGTGAAAATCACCGTCGTCTCGCCCAGCGTGTCGTATCCGCGGTAGCTCGCCAGCACCGAGGTGACGACGTTGGGGATACCGGTCTCCGTCAGCGACCGCTTGATGTAGTCCGGCCCGGCGACCTGGAGCGGCGTGTCGGCGGCGCCGAACGGCGGCAGCGCCGACATCGCCCAGATCAGCACCGCGCCGGTGACGATCGCCACGAACAACGGCAGCACGGGGGTGTGGACCGGCCGCGATTCCTCGGTCTTGGTGAGGTAGAGCGTCCCCAGCATCAGCACCATGGCGATGCCGGCGCCGACCGAGGCCTCGGTCATGGCGACGTCGACGGCGTCGAGCACGATCAGCACGCTCGCCATCAGGAAGCTGTAGACGCCGGTCAGCACCGCCACGGCGAACAGATTGCGCACGCGCACGACGCTGATCGTGGTGGCGGCGAGCAGCGCCAGCAGCACGAATGTGATCAGGGTTTCGATTGCCGCCCCTCCCCTGAAATCGTCTCGGCCTCGACGCCCTCGGCGAGCAGCGGCTTGACGCCGGCATGAAGGGCGGCGCGGGCGACCGCGTGGGTCGCGACCGGGCTGGTCAGGCCGAAGAACAGGATCAGGAAGAACAGCTTGACCGTCACCAGCGTCAGTCCGGAGATGAGCATCAGGCCGACGAGGATCAGCCCGGCGCCGAGAGTGTCGGATACGGCGGTGGCGTGCATGCGGGTGAAGACGTCGGGCATC
The DNA here is from genome assembly GCA_963826055.1 of uncultured Alphaproteobacteria bacterium. Classification (GTDB taxonomy): domain Bacteria; phylum Pseudomonadota; class Alphaproteobacteria; order Rhizobiales; family Kaistiaceae; genus JBBDMC01. The sequence continues at coordinate 163,746 of CAWGVO010000007.1, forward strand.
CGCAACAAGCCGATGGCGCCGACGATCATGAAAAGACCGCCGGCCAGCACCAGCGCGCCGCCCAGCCACTCGGTGACGAGCGTCATGGCACCTCCTCCTCTTCGCCGGCACCGCCGAGGGCGCCGAAGCGGAGGAATTTCAGCACCGCGAAGGTGCCGATGATGTTGAGCATGGCGTAGGTCAGGCCGATGTCGAGAAACTCAGGGCGGTCGCTCAGGAACCCGTAGAGGGCGAGGATGAGGATCGCCGCGTTGCCGATAGCGTTGGCCGCCACCAGCCGGTCGAAGACCGTCGGCCCGCGCAGCGCCCGCACCACCATCAGCGTCGCGGCGGCCAGCACGGCCAGCATGGCGGCGACGAGCATCAGCCGGCGCCTTCCATGACCGTGACCCGCCGGTCCATCTCGCCCGTCGCAAGGTCCGCGGCGGCGCCCTCGGTCAGCGCGTGCACCAGCAGAACGTGCTCCGGACGGCTGACCTCGACCGTGATGGTGCCGGGCGTGAGCGTGATCGAGTTGGCGTAGGCGACGGTACCGACCGGCTTCTTCTGCGTGCTGGTGACGCGGATGATGCGCGGCGAGATCGGCAGCGACGGATTGACGATGATCAGCGCCACGCTCCACGCCGATTTGACGATCTCCTTGATCAGCCAGGGCCAATAGAGCAGCCCGCGCACGATCAGGTCGATCGGGTGGCCCTCCTCGTCGGCGTAGTCGAGCCTCAGGCCAAGCCACGCGACGATAACGGCGGAGATCGCGCCCGACGTCATCAGGAAGGCCGTGTAGTGCCCGGAAAGCAGCAGCCAGAAGATGAACAGCGTTGCCGCAAGGCTGAGGGTGCGCACGGGGGCACTCCGGAGTTTGCCGGTTACCGTCGAATCGCGGGCATTATGAATGCGGGGTTACCGTCGAATTGCGGGCATTATTGACCCTATCGCGCCAGCCGGTTCAACCGGTCACCTTGCCTTCACGGCCATTTGTCGTTGAGGATAGGGACGGGAAGCCCCATCTAAGGCGTGCTTTCAAGCCAACTTCAACGATGCCAAGGGTGAGCCATGACCACAACGTCGCGCCACCGCAAGGTCGTCAAGTCCGACGACGAATGGCGGAAAATCCTCACTCCGGAGCAGTTCTTCGTCACCCGCATGGAGGGCACCGAGCGGCCTTTCACCGGGCCCTACTGGAACGAGCACCGGCCGGGGCTCTACGCGTGCCTGTCCTGCGGCGAGCCGTTGTTCCGTTCCGACACCAAATTCGATTCCGGCACCGGCTGGCCGAGCTTCTTTCAGCCTGTCTCCCCCGACGCGGTCGAGGAGATCACCGACAGCTCGCACGGCATGGTGCGCACCGAGGTCCGCTGCGCGACGTGCGGCGCCCATCTCGGCCACGTCTTCCCCGACGGGCCGCAGCCGACGGGGCTGCGCTACTGCATGAACGGAACCGCGCTGAGGTTGAAGCCGGATGACAAGCCGGGAACGTGAGGCGAGCGCGCACGGCGCCGGGGCCGGCCGCATCGGCGGGCTGAAGCCGCCGGTCGCCGAACGGCGGCCGGTGACGACGACCCACCACGGCATCAGCCGAACGGACGACTACGCTTGGCTGCGCGCCGGCAACTGGCGCGAGGTGATGCACGACCCGTCCGTGCTCGCCCCCGACATCCGCGCCTACCTCGAGGCGGAGAACGCCTACGCCGAGGCGGCGATGGCCGACGTCGAGCCGCTCCGCCTCAAGCTGTTCGAGGAGATGCGCGGGCGCATCAAGGAAGACGACTTCACCGTCCCCGCGCCGGACGGCGACTACGCCTATGCGTCGCGCTACCGGCACGGCGCCGAACATCCGCTGATCGTGCGCACCCGGCGCGACGGCAGCGACGAGAAGGTGCTGATCGACGGCGAGGCGATGGCGGCGGGCAAGGCCTATTTCCGCATCGGCGGCGTCAGCCACAGCCCCGACCACCGCACCATCGCCTATTCCTACGACGACAAGGGATCGGAGTATTTCACGCTCCACGTGCGCGAGGCGGAGAGCGGCCACGATCTCGCCGACGTGATCCCGGCAACCACCGGCGCCTCGGTGTGGGCGAACGACGGCAAGACGCTCTTCTACGTCTGGGTGGACGCCAACCACCGGCCGGCGCGGGTGCTGCGTCATGTGGTCGGCACCGATCCCGCCGACGACGTGGTGGTCTACGAGGACCGTGACCCCGGCTTCTTCATCGGCGTCCGCAAGACCCAGTCGCACAAGTACATCACGATCGAGACCCACGACCACGAGACCTCGGAGGTCAGGGTGATCCCGGCCGACCGGCCGGCCAGCCGAGCCCAGGCTCATCGCCCGGCGGCGGACGGCGGAGGAGTACCACCTCGACCACAACGGCGACCGCTTCTTCATCATGACCAACACGCGCGGCGCCGAGGACTTCAAGATCGTCACCGCGCCGGTGGCTACCCCCGACCGGCGCCACTGGAGCGACCTCGTGCCCCACCGGCCGGGGCGCCTCATCCTCGATTTCACCGTCTACAAGGATTTCCTCGTCAGGCTCGAGCGGGAATCGAGCCTGCCGCGCATCGTCATCCGCCATCTGGCGACCGGCGAGGAGCACGCCATCGCCTTCGGCGAGGAGGCCTACGCGCTCGGCATGGTCGGCGGCTTCGAATTCGACACGACGACGCTCCGCTTCAGCTACTCGTCGATGACGACGCCGACCCAGATCTACGACTACGACATGGCGGCGCGCACGCGCGTGCTCCGCAAGGAAGACGAGGTCCCCTCCGGTCACGACCCCGACCAGTACGTCACCCGCCGCATTTTCGCGCCGGCGGCGGACGGCGAGACGGTGCCGGTCTCGCTCCTCTACCGCAAGGACACCCCGCTCGACGGCACCGCGCCCTGCCTGCTCTACGGCTACGGCGCCTACGGCATGGCGATGCCCGCCTCGTTCGGCACCTCGCGCCTGTCGCTGGTCGACCGCGGCTTCGTCTACGCCATCGCCCACGTGCGGGGCGGCAAGGAGAAGGGCTATCGCTGGTACGCGGAGGGGCGCCGCCGCAAGAAGGTCAATACCTTCACCGATTTCATCGCGGCAGCTAAGTTTCTGATTGAGGAACGCTGCACCGCCCGCGGTCGCATCGTCGGCTGGGGCGGCTCGGCCGGGGGCCTCCTGATCGGCGCCGTCGCCAACATGGCCGGCGACCTCTTCGCCGGCCTGATCGCCGAGGTTCCCTTCGTCGACACGCTCACCACCATGCTCGACAAGTCGCTGCCGCTGACACCGCCGGAGTGGCCGGAGTGGGGCAATCCCATCACCAGCAAGGCCGACTACAAACTCATCGCCTCGTACTCGCCGATCGACAACGTGCGGGCGCAGCCCTACCCGGCGATCCTCGCGCTCGGCGGCCTCACCGATCCCAGGGTCACCTACTGGGAACCGGCGAAGTGGGTGGCGAAGCTCCGCGCCACCAGGACCGACGACCATCTGTTGATCCTGAGGACCAACATGGAGGCCGGCCACGGCGGCGCCTCGGGCCGCTTCGATCGCCTCAACGAGACGGCCTTCGCCACCGCCTTCGCGCTGAAGGTGGTGGGCAAGACCTAGGCAACCGTCGACCAAAAGGCGGGCTCGCAACGACTCGCCGCTCCTGCAACAATGGCAGCGGATCACGGAGGACCCGTTGCAGGATCACATTGCCGACCTGACCGGCATCGCGGTGATCGCCACCGTGGCGGTTTCGCTTGGCTTCGTGCTCATGCGGCTGAAGCAGCCGCCGATCGTCGGCTACATCCTGACCGGCGTTGTGCTCGGCCCGACCGGTGTCGGGCTGGTTTCGAGCAGCAACGCGATGACGCTGCTGGCCGAGCTCGGCGTCATCATGCTCCTGTTCCTGATCGGCATGGAGTTGTCGATCCGCGTGTTCACCGGCGTCGCCGCGGTGGCGGGGGCGGTGGCGGCGGGACAGATCGCCGTGGCGCTGCTGGTGACCGGCGTGTTCGGCTACCTGCTCGGCTGGCCGCTCGAGCAGATCGTCGCGCTCGGCTTCATCGTCGCGATCTCCTCGACCGCGGTCGCCATCCAGATGCTGGAGGAGGTCGACGAGCTGAGGACGTCGATGGGGCGCATCACCATCGGCGTGCTGATCGCCCAGGACATCGCGGTGGTCCCCATGCTGATCGTGGTCGATTCCTTCAGCGGCCACACCAGCATCGCAGTGGGTGGCGATCAAGGTCGCCGTGGCCGCCGTCCTGATCGTCGCGTTCCTGCGCTACCTCGGCACGCGGCCGGGCAAGCTCCGCCTCCCCTTCAGCGAAGCCATCGCCGGCCGCGTCGACCTGGTGGCGATGGCGAGCCTCGCCTTCTGCTTCGCGGCGGCCAGCGTCACCAGCTTCGTCGGCCTGTCGGCGGCGTTCGGCGCCTTCCTGGCCGGCCTGGTGATCGCCGGTTCGATGCTGAGGTCCGAGGCGATCGCCGCCACCCGGCCCATCCAGAGCGTCCTGATCGTCATCTTCTTCCTGTCGATCGGCCTGCTGATCGACCTCGACTTCATCGTCGCCAACCTGGGAACGGTCGTCCTGTTCGTGCTGGCGGTGCTGGCGATCAAATCGATCGTCAACGTGGCGCTGCTCGAGGTTCGCCGGCCAGACGTGGGAGCTCGCCTTTCCCGCCGGCCTGATGATGGCGCAGATCGGCGAGTTCTCGTTCGTTCTCGCCGCCACCGGCTTCGCCAACGGCGCCATCAACGGCGACGCCTACCGGCTGGCGATCGCGGTGATCGCCATCTCGCTGCTGGTCAGCCCCATCTGGATGATCTCGGTCCGGCGCTTCCTGCGCGTCGCCGAGGACGGCATCTCGGATTTCCGCAGCGCGCTCGCCGAGGTCTATGCCGGCGAGATCGAGGAATTCGAGCGCGGGCGGGCGGCGCTCGGCCGGCTGGTGGCGTTCATCGGCACGGCAGGCGACGGCGCTGTGGATCGTGGTGCAGCGCCGACGCGCCGGCGGGTCCAGACAGACCGCCGGCGCCGGTGACGGTCGAGCGCCGATCCGCCCGCCGCCGAGGAAGAGGAGAAGCCGACCGCCGGGCAGCCGTGAGCCACGGCCGGCGCCGGTCTCAGCGCGGTCAGGCGCGGCGACCGCCTTCTCGTACAGCTCGAGCACGTAGTCCCAGTTGATGAGGTTGTCGACGAAGGCCTCGAGGTATTTCGGCCGCGCGTTGCGGTAGTCGATGTAATAGGAGTGCTCCCAGACGTCGCAGCCGAGGATCGGCATGCCGCCGTGGACCAGCGGGTTCTCGCCGTTCGGCGTCTTCATGATCGACAGCTTGCCGTCGCGCACCGAGACCCAGCACCAGCCCGAGCCGAACTGGGTGGCGCCGGCCTGCATGAAGTCGGTGCGGAACTTGTCGTAGCCGCCGAGATCGGAATCGATCGCCTTGGCCAGCGCGCCCGGCAGCTTGTTGCCGCCGCCGCCCTTCTTCATCCACTTCCAGAAATGGATGTGGTTGTAGTGCTGGCCGGCGTTGTTGAAGAGGCCGGCGTTCTTCGAATAGCTCTGCTTGACGATGTCCTCGAGGCTCTTGTCCTCCAGCCCCGAGCCCTTCAGCAGGTTGTTGCCGTTGGTGACGTAGGCCTGGTGATGCTTGTCGTGGTGATATTCGAGCGTTTCTTTCGACATGTAGGGCTGCAGCGCCTCGTAGTCGTACGGCAGCGCGGGAAGTTCGAAGGCCATGGCGTTCTCCTCTGATTTCGATGGCGGGGCGGCCGCCGCGGTCGGATCGCGTGATCGCGGCGGCGGAAAGGGATGGCTCGAGGCGGAACATAGGCCGCGGCCCGCCGTCCGACAACAGGGCGCGCGGTGCGCCGTCAGCTTCTCAGGATGCCGCCGAGCACGCCGCGCACGATGGCGCGGCCGACCGAGCCGCCGAGCGAGCCGCCGACCTCTTTGCCGATGTCGGCCGCCAGCCCGCCGACCACCCGCGTCGTCACCGTGCGGGTGACCGAGCGGGCGACGCGCTGGGTGGTCGTCAGCCGCTGGCCGCGCGGCCGGTTGGTGCCGAAGATGCCGCCGATCATGCCGCCGATGCCGCCGATGCCGCCGCCCTCGCTCCTTCTCCTGCTGGCGCGGGCTCGCGCGACCTCGGTCGTAACCTTGGTCTCGATGCGCATCGACAGCACCTCGAAGGCGGACTCGCGGTCGACCGGCTTGTCGTAGATCGTGCCGATCGGGCTCATGGCGATCACCTTGCGGCGCTCCTCGTCGGTGATGGTGCCGATCCGCGACGACGGCGGCCGGATCAGCGTGCGCTGGACCATCGAGGGGATGCCCTTGTCCTCCAGCGTCGAGACCAGCGCCTCGCCGACGCCGAGCTGGGTGATCACTTCGTAGGCGGAGAAGTCCGGGTTGGGGCGGAAGGTGTCGGCGGCGGCCTTCACCGCCTTCTGCTCGCGCGGCGAGTAGGCGCGCAGCGCATGCTGGACGCGGTTGCCGAGCTGGGCGAGCACGTCGTCCGGCACGTCGAGCGGGTTCTGCGTGACGAAATAGACGCCGACGCCCTTGGAGCGGATCAGCCGCACCACCTGCTCGATCTTGTCGAGCAGCGCCTTCGGCGCGTCGTCGAACAACAGGTGCGCCTCGTCGAAGAAGAACACCAGCCGCGGCTTTTCCGGGTCGCCGATCTCGGGCAGCTCCTCGAACAGCTCCGACATCAGCCACAGCAGGAACGTCGCGTAGAGCCGCGGCGACTGCATGAGCGTGCCGGCGGCGAGCACGTTGATGATGCCGCGCCCGTCGGTGGTGGTGCGCATCAGTTCGCCGATCGGCAGCGCCGGCTCGCCGAAGAACTGCTCGCCGCCCTGCTCGTCGAGCACCAGCAGCGCGCGCTGCACCGCGCCGACCGACGCCTTGGAGACGTTGCCGTAGCGCACCTTCAGCTCGTCCGCCTTCTCGGCGACGTAGGGGAGCAGCGCCTGCAGGTCCTTGAGGTCGAGAAGCAGCAGCCCCTCGTCGTCGGCGAGGCGGAAGGCGATGTTGAGCACGCCCTCCTGGGTGTCGTTGAGGTTGAGCAGCCGCGACAGCAGCAGCGGCCCCATCTCCGAGACGGTGGTGCGGATCGGGTGGCCGTCCTTGCCGAACAGGTCCCAGAACACCACCGGGAACGCCTCGAACTTGTATTCGTCGGCGAAGCCGATGGTCTCGGCCCGCTTGGTCAGGAAATCCTTGGGCTCGCCGGCCATCGCCAGCCCGGCGACGTCGCCCTTGATGTCGGCGCAGAACACCGGCACGCCGGCCTTGGAGAAGCCTTCCGCCATGATCTGCAGCGACACGGTCTTGCCGGTGCCGGTGGCGCCGGTGACGAGGCCGTGGCGGTTGGCGTACGGCAGGTTGACGTACTCCGGCCGCGTGCTGGTGCCGAGATAGACCTTGCCGGCTTTGAAGAACGGTCATGGCGCCCCTGCCTCTCCCTTCGATGATCGGCGGGCTTATAGGTTTGCCGGGCGCCCTGCCGCAATGATCGCGGTCACTCGGCTGCCAGCGCCGCCAGGATCCGCGCCCACGAGCGGATGCCGCCGTGGAAGCTCGAAAGTTCGTATTTCTCGTTCGGCGAATGGATGCGGTCGTCGTCGAGGCCGAAGCCGACCATCAGCGAATCCATGCCGAGCACCTCCTTGAGGTCGGCGACGACCGGGATCGAGCCGCCGCCGCCGACCAGCGCCGGCTCGACCCCCCATTCGTCGGCGCAGCGCGCGCGCGCGCCCGGCCGAGCCACGGCCCGTCGAGCGGCAGCCTGAGGCGCGCGGCCGCCGGCGTAGGGCGTGAACTCGGCCGAGCAGTCGGCCGGCAGCCGGGCGCGGACGAAGTCGCGGAAGCTCGCCCGGATGCGCTCCGGGTCCTGGTCGCCGACCAGCCGGAACGACACCTTGGCGCTCGCCTTCGCCGGGATCACCGTCTTGAAGCCGCGCTCGACGTAGCCGCCGACGATGCCGTTCACCTCGCAGGTCGGCCGCGCCCACAGCATCTCCAGCACCGAGCGGCCGCGCTCGCCGGCCGGCACCGACAGGCCGACGTCGCCGAGGAACTCGCGCCGCGTCGAAGTCGAGCGCCGCCCACTGGCGCTTGATCTCGTCCGGAAGCTCGGCGACCCCGTCGTAGAAGCCGGGGAGCGTCACCCGGCCGTCGTCGTCGTGCAGCGCGGCGAGCACGCGCCGCCAGCACATGGATCGGGTTGCGGCGCGGCGCCGCCGAACAGGCCGGAGTGGAGGTCGCGGTTGGCGGCGCGTGATGGTCACCTCCTCGGCGACGAGCCCGCGCAGCGAGGTGGTGATCGCCGGGCGTTCGCGGCTCCACATGCCGGTGTCGCAGATCAGCGCCACGTCGGCCTTCAGCTCGTCGGCGTTGGCCTGCAGGAACGGCTTGAGGTTGGCGCTGCCCGATTCCTCCTCGCCCTCGAGCAGCATGGTCACCTTGAGCGGCAGGCTGCCGGTCACCTCCTTCCAGGCGCGGGCCGCCTCGACGAAGGTCATCAGCTGGCCCTTGTCGTCGCAGGCGCCGCGCGCGGCGATCACCTTGCGGTCGCCGGCGAGCGTCACCAGCCGCGGCTCGAACGGCGGCGTCTCCCACAGGTCGATCGGATCGACCGGCTGGACGTCGTAGTGCCCGTAAAACATCACGTGCGGGTCCGGGGCCGTCGTGATGGCCGACGACGATCGGATGGCCGGGCGTCGCCCGCGGCGCCGGCGGCAAAGCCCATCGCCGACAGCTCGGCGGTCAGCCACTCCGCGGCGGTGCGGCACGATCCGGCGTAGGCGGGATCGGTCGAGATGCTTTCGATGCGCAGCAGCGCGAACAGGCGTTCGAGGCTCGACGCGAGATGGTCGTCGATGGTGGCGAGAACGGAATCGAGCATCGTGTTCCTCGTCGGGCGGTTGAGGCGTCGCACGATAGAACGCGATTGCGGCCAGGGAAAGCTCCGGCCCGCCCTTGCAAATCGTCGCCGCCTCGGGTGACATGCGCCGATCCGGCATCAGAGGAGGCGAGGAACCATGGACGAGCTGATCGCCAAAATCGCCGCCGAGGCCGGGCATCGACCCGGCGCTCGCCCGCAAGGCCCTCGCGATCATCGTCAACTTCCTGTCGCGCGAGGCGCCCCCGACACGCCCAGGCGCTGCTCGACAAGCTGCCCGGCGCCCGCGAGCTTGCCGGCGAAGCGTCGGCGGCGGCGGCGGCGGCATCATGGGGGTGTTCAACGACCTTTCCAGCGCCGGCCTCGGCCTCGGTGCCGTCCAGCAGGTGGCCGGCAACTTCGTCGCCTACGCGCGCAAAAAGGCGGGCGACGCCGAGGTCGATGCCGTGGTCAGCGCCATTCCCGGCCTCAGCCAGTTCGTCTGAGGCGGTACGACTGGTATAACGCCGGCGATTGTCGAAGCGATCGCCGGCGTGGCCTGAACGATGATCTCTCTTTCGCCGCTTGCCGACGGCTTTCTCGTCGTCTACCGAAGACGACTGGCGGGCGCTGGTCGCCCGTGCCGGGCCGCGCGCGCCGGACGATCTCGCCAGCCGGAGCGACGACGGGATCGCCGTCGGGCCGATCTACCGCCGCGCCGCCGATGGCTACGCCATCCCGGCCCGGCCGCCGGCCGAGCGCTGGCGGATCGTCCAGCGGCTTCGCGCCGGCGACGCTGCCTCGGCGGGGCAGCAGTGCGCGGCGAGGCGATCGCCGGCGGCGCCGACGGCGTCGCGCTGGTTTTCGCCACGAGCGCCCATCCCGCTTCCCGGCGGCCTTTCAGCCGCCGCGGCGGCCGATCTCGTTCGCGCCTTCTCCGAGCGCCCTCCCCGACGGCGCCCTCCTCGCGCTCGATGCCGGCGAGGCGACGCCGTCGCTGGCCGCCCGGTTCGTCGAGGCGGCGGCGGGCAAGCGGTGGCGGCTCGTTCTCGCCTTCGATCCGATCGCGACCCTCGCCGCGCTCGGCCGCGCGGGCCGGGCAGTCGACGACAGCGCCGCCGACATCGTCGCGCTGGCCCGCTCCTTCGACGCGCACGCCATCCACGGCACCGTCGCCGTTGCCGACGGGCGGCTGTGGCATGCCGGCGGCGCGTCGGAGGCGCAGGAACTCGCCGCGGTCCTGGCGACCGTGGTGTGGCTCGCCCGCCGCTTCGAGGCAGGCGGACATTCCCTCGACGAGGCCGCCACCCGGATCGCCGTCGCGCTCGCCGCCGACGCCGACCAGTTCCTGACCATCGCCAAGTTCCGCGCCGCGCGGCTCCTCCTCGCGCGCGTGTTCGAGGCGGCCGGGCGTCGCGGCGCCGCCGCTGCCGATCCACGCCGAGACCGCGTGGCGGATGATGAGTGCGCCGCGACCCCACACCAACATCCTGCAGGACCACGACCGCCGCCTTCTCGGCCGCGGTCGGTGGCGCCGATTCGATTGCCGTGCTTGCCGTTCGATGCAGCTTGCCGGCGGGGCCGATCCGCTCGCCGACCGCCTCGCCCGCAACACCCAGTCGATCCTGGCCGAAGAGGCCCAGCTCTTCCGCGTCGCCGATCCGGGCGCGGGATCCGGCGCGATCGAGGCGCTGACCGCCGACCTCGCCGCGGCTGCCTGGAAGAAGTTCCAGGCGATCGAGGCGGCGGGCGGCATCGTGCCGCGCTCGCCTCCGGCACGCTCCAGAAGGACATCGCCGCCGTTCGCGACGCCCGCCTCGGCCGCGATCCGCGAACGGGCTGCGTTGATGGTCGGCGTCAACGCCTACGTCGACGAGCGCGCAGAGCGCGGGTGAAGCGCCGCCGACCCGCCCGACGCTGCCGGGCGGCGAGGCCGCGGAGGAAATCGAGCCGCTGGTGTTCACGCGCCTCGCCGAGGCGTTCGAAGGGACGACGGAGCCGGCGTGAACCCGCGCGCCTCCGCCCTCCCCGATTTCAGCGCGCTGGCGTGGCAGCCGCCGGCGGCGCATCCCGACGCCGCGTCAGCGGCGTGGGAGACGCCGGCGGGCATTCCGATCAAGAACGTTTACGGGGCCGCGCGACCTCGAAGGCATCGATTTCCTCGACACCTGGCCGGGGCTGCGCGCCGTATCTCCGCGGCCCCTACCCGACGATGTACGTCGACAAGCCGTGGACGATCCGCCAGTACGCCGGCTTCTCGACCGCCGAGGACTCCAACGCCTTCTACCGGCGCAACCTCGCCGGCGGTCAGAAGGGCCTGTCGGTCGCCTTCGACCTGCCCACCCACCGCGGCTACGATTCCGACAACCCGCGCATCGCCGGCGACGTCGGCATGGCGGGCGTCGCCATCGATTCGATCTACGACATGCGCACGCTGTTCGACGGCATCCCGCTCGGCGAGATCAGCGTGTCGATGACCATGAACGGCGCCGTGCTGCCGGTGATGGCGCTCTACATCGTCGCGGCGGAGGAACAGGGCGTGCCGCAGGCCGCCCTCTCCGGGACCATCCAGAACGACATCCTCAAGGAGTTCATGGTCCGCAACACCTACATCTACCCGCCGGAGGCCTCGCTGCGGATCGTCGGCGACATCATCGCCTACACCGCCGCCAACATGCCGAAGTTCAACCCGATCTCGGTCAGCGGCTACCACATGCAGGAGGCCGGGGCGACGGCCGACCTCGAGCTCGCCTATACGCTCGCCGACGGGCTGGAATACGTGCGCGCCGCCGCCGCGACCGGGCCTCGACAGTCGACGCCTTCGCGCCGCGCGTCTCCTTCTTCTTCGACATCGGCATGAACTTCTTCATGGAGGTGGCGAAGCTGCGGGCCGCGCGCCTGCTCTGGGCGAAGCTGATGAAGGAGCGGTTCGCCCGCCGAGCGACCGCTCGCTGGTGCTGCGCGCCCATTGCCAGACCTCGGGCTGGTCGCTCGCCGCCGACGATCCGTTCAACAACGTGGTGCGCACCGCCATCGAGGCGATGGCGGCGACGCAGGGCGGCACCCAGTCGCTCCACACCAACGCCCTCGACGAGGCGCTGGCGCTGCCGACCGATTTCTCCGCCCGCATCGCCCGCAACACCCAGCTCTTCCTCCAGGCCGAATCCGGCACCACCCGCATCATCGACCCGTGGGGCGGCTCCTTCTACGTCGAGCGGCTGACCTACGAGCTCGCGGCGCGCGCGCTCGCCCACATCGCCGAGGTCGACGAGCTCGGCGGCATGGCGAAGGCGATCGCCGACGGCCTGCCGCAATCGCGCATCGAGGCGGCGGCGACGCTGACGCAGGCCGACATCGATTCCGGCAAGCAGGTGGTGGTCGGCGTCAACCGATACCGCGCCGAGCGAGGAGACGCCGATCGAGGTGCTCAAGGTGGACAATTCGGCGGTGCGCGCGGCGCAGGTCGCCAAGCTCAAGCGCCTTAGGGCCGAGCGCGACGCGGCCGCGACGCGCACCGCGCTCGCGGCGCTCACCGACGCGCCGCGCAGCGGCAGCGGCAATCTGCTCGCCGCCGCCGTCGACGCGGCGCGCGCCAAGGCGACCGTCGGCGAGATCAGCGAGGCGCTGGAGGCTGCCTTCGGCCGCTACGCAGGCCGAGCCGAAGGCGGTCGCCGGCGCCTACCGCCGCGAGGTCGGCGCGGCCGGCGGCGCCGTCGAGCGGGTGACGCGGCTGATCGAGCGCTTCCGCAGGACGACGGCCGGCAGCCGCGCATCCTCGTCGCCAAGATCGGGCAGGACGGCCACGACCGCGGCCAGAAGGTCATCGCCTCCGCCTTCGCCGATCTCGGCTTCGACGTCGACCTCGGGCCGCTCTTCCAGACGCCGGAGGAGGCGGCGGCGCTGGCGATCGCCAACGACGTCCACATCGTCGGCGTCTCGACGCTCGCCGCCGGCCACCTGACGCTGGTGCCGGCGCTGAAGCGCGCGCTGGAAGAGGCCGGCCGCCCCGACATCATGGTGGTGGTCGGCGGCGTCATCCCGCCGCAGGACCACGCGGCGCTCTACGAGGCCGGGCGTGGCGGCGATCTTCACGCCCGGGACCGTCATCACCGACGGCGGCCGAGAAGCTGATCCACGATCTCAACCGCCGCCTCGGCTACGAGGAACCCGAGCGCGCGAATCTGTAGGGCGCGCCTCAACGCAGCGAATCCGCCAGACCCGCGACCGCCCGCACCTCGCCGATCCGCACGCCGGCGCGGGTCATGACTGGCGGGGTCAGGCGGTCGGCGAAGTCCGCCCGCTCCGCGGCGCTCATCGGCAGGAACGCGGCGATCACCGTCGCCATCAGCGCCGTCGGCGGCGCGGCCGGCGCCGTCGTCGCACTTCAGCGCGACGCCAAGGCCAAGCTCGGGAAAGCCGCCGCAATAGACGCCTTCGGCGCCGCCCTTGACGAACAGACGCGCGCCGAGCAGCGACAGGGCGTAGGTGCAGAACCGCGCCGGTGCCGTCGACCATCGTCGGCTCCGCGGTGCAGGCGGCCCTGAGCCGCGCCGCTGCCTTGGCGCGGGCGGCGGACAGCCCCTCGCCGGTGACGAACCGCGCGAAGGCGAGCGCGAGCTTGTCGAGAGGGATCGCATAGGTCGGGATCGAGCAGCCGTCGACACCGCGATTGTGGTCGCCGAGTTCGGTGTCGGTCATCTCCGCCAGCGTCGCGGTCACCGCGCGCTGGACCGGATGGTCGGGCCGCACGTAGCCCTCGGGGTCGACGCCCATGTGGCAGGCGAGGCAGATGAAGCCGGCGTGCTTGCCGGAGCAGTTGTCGTGGAGCGCGCTCGGCCCTTCGCCGGCGCGGGCCAGCGCGTTCGCCGCCTCCCGGTTCGCCGGCCACGAGACGCCGCATTCGAGGTCCGCGGCGCTCCGCCCCGCCGCCGCCAGCATCCGCATGGCGGTGGCGACGTGGCGCGGCTCGCCGGTGTGGGAGGCGCAGGCCAGCGCCAGTTCGGCGTCGCCGAAGCCGTAGCGGTCGGCGGCGCCGCTCTCGACCAGCGGCAGCGCCTGCAGCGCCTTGACCGCCGAGCGCGGAAACACCGCCTGGTCGACGTCGCCGATCGCGACGCGCGGCCGCCCGCCCGCGTCGACCACCGCGATGGCGCCGCGATGGCGGCTTTCGACGATGCTCCGCGGACGACCTCGACGAGGACCGGGTCGCTCATGCGCTGGCGCGGGCGCGGCCGGCAAGCCACGCCGACATGCGCCGGGTCGCCTCGTCGAGCACCTCGTCGCGCTTGGAGAAGCAGAAGCGGACGAAGTTCGTCGGGCCGTCGCGATCGTAGAAGGCCGACATCGGCACGGCGGTGACGCCCGCCTCGACGGTCATCGTCCGGCAGAGCGCCACGTCGTCGGTGAAGCCGAGCGGCGAGGCGTCGGCGCAGATGAAGTAGGTGCCGGCGCACGGCGCGACGGCGAAGCCGAGCCCGGCGAGAGCGGCGGCGAAGCGGTCGCGCTTCGTCTCCAGATCGCCGGCGAGCCGGGCGTAGTAGTCGTCGTCCTTGCCGAGGCCGTAGGCGACCGCCTTCTGCAGGTTCGGCGGCGTGGTGAAGGTGGTGAACTGGTGCGCCTTGGTGATCGGGTCGGTGAGGCGCGGGGCGGCGGTCACGTAGCCGACCTTCCAGCCGGTGAGCGAGAAGGTCTTGCCGGCCGAGCCGATGCGGATGGCGCGCTCGCGCATGCCCGGAAAGGTCATCAGCGGGCGGTGGCGCCGGCCGTCGAAGACGATGTGCTCGTAAACCTCGTCGCAGATGGCGTAGGCGTCGTGGCGCACCACCAGCTCGGCGATCAGCGCGCGCTCCTCGTCGGTGAAGACCTTGGCGGCCGGGTTCATCGGATCGTTGATGAGGATCGCCTTGGTGCGCGGCCGAAGGCGGCGGCGAGCGCGGCGGCGTCGAGCCGCCAGTCGGGCGGCGTCAGGCGCACCAGCCGAGGCGTGGCGCCGGCGCGGCGCACCAGCGGCAGGTAGCAATCGTAGAGCGGCTCGAACAGCACCACCTCGTCGCCCGGCTCGATCAGCGCCGCCATGCAGTCCGACAGCGCCTCGGTGGCGCCGGAGGTGACCAGCACCTCCCCCTGCCAGTCGATGTCGAGGCCGTAGAAGCGGGCGTTGGCGGCGGCGACCGCCTGCCTGAGCTCGGCGACGCCCATCATCGGCGGGTATTGGTTGAGGCCGGAGGTGAGCTCCTCGGCGGCGATGCGCTTCACGTCATCGGGGCCGTCGACGTCGGGGAAACCCTGGCCGAGGTTGATGGCGTTGTGCTCGATCGCCAGCCGCGACATCACCTCGAAAACGGTGGTCGGCAGCCCGGTGTAGACGGGATTGGTGGCCTTCATGCACGCGGCCCTTCGCCCGCCGCGGTGTGGAGGGGCCGAGGCGTCGGAAGCGCGGCGCGCTCGCGGAAGATCAGGAGCAGGTTGCGGCCGTAGACCAACAGGCCGGCGGCCTGGCCGACGATGAAGACGGGATCGTGGCGGTAGATGGCGTAGGCGAGCAGCAGCAGCCCGCCGCCCATCGAGAAGTACCAGAACGCGAGGGGAATGATGCTGCGCCCGGCGCGCTCGCTCGCGATCCACTGGACGAGGAAGCGCGCGGAGAAAAACGCCTGGGCGAGGAACCCGAGGGCGAGCCAGAACGTCTGCACCGACATCATCGCGACTTGCCTTCCCTTCTGAACGGACTGCGCCTGCGGCGGCGGGTGAGCCACCATACGCCGAAGAGATCGGGGATGCCGACCACCAGGCGGTCGATGATGCCGTAGTGGGAGGTGCCGTGCTCGCGCGGGCGGTCGACCACGTCGACCTCGACGACGCGCCAGCCGTCGGCGAGGAACAGCGCCGGCAGGAAGCGATGGATCGGCTCGAAATACGGCAGCCGAAGAAACGCCTCGCGCCGGAACGCCTTGGCGCCGCACGCCGGTATCGGAGCTCTCGTCGGCGAGCAGCGTCCTGCGGACGCCGTTGGCGATCCGCGAGCCGACCTTCTTGGCCAGCGATGCGCGGCGGCCGACGCGGCGGCCCGCCGCCAGGCCGACGGCGGGGTCGTCGAGGCGCCGCGACGAGGGCGGGGATGAAGCGCCGGGTCGTTCTGGCCGTCGCCGTCGAGGGTCGCCACGATGTCGGCCTTGGCGGCATTGACGCCGCTCCACAGCGCCGCGCTCTGGCCGAACGAACGGGCGTGGCGGACGACCCGGACGGGGCCGCATCGGAGCCGAGTGGCCGGCCGACCTCGGCCGTGCGATCGGAGCTGCCGTCGTCGACGACGACGATCTCGTAGGCGCGATCGGCGAGCGCCGCCTCCGATCTCGGGCAGGAGCCGCGCGAGGTTCTCCGCCTCGTTGTGCGCCGGGATGACGACGGAGATCTCAGGCGTGCTCATGGCGACCCCGCGGGGCCGGCGGTGTAGACGCCGATATCGACCATGACGACGTTGTCGAGCTTCATGCCCGTCACCGTCTCGTGCTTGTCGGGAGCAAGGTGGAGCAACGCGGACTGCTCAAGGAATTCCGCTTGCAGCGGGGCGGCGACGAGGACCACGCGGCAGCCGCCTTCGGCAAGGAACGCGGCCGCCTCGCCGGCATCGCCGAACCGCGTGCCGGTGCCGGCCGCAAACAGCAGGCTCGGCTCCGTGTAGCCGGCGGAAAGGACGGCCGGGTCGTCGCACGGGGCGGCGCGCTCGATCGCCTCGGCCAGGCGCGGCGAAAGACGGATGGTGTCGATGTGCGGGATGACGACGCCGAGGCCGGCGGCGTAGAGGCCGACGGCCGTCGACCGCCATCAGCACCATCGCGCTGCGATAGGCGGCCGCGAGCGCCGCGGCGGTCGCGGCGACGGCAATCGCGGCCGGCACGAGCGATCAGGCCCGCGAGCCAGGGCTCGACCGTCCCTTGCAGCCGCCAGAAGCCGAAGATCACCGTCACCGCCAGCACGACCGCGACCACGAGGGGCAGGAAGAGGACGATGCGGGACCACAGCGCGTCGGCGGGCCTTGCGCCGGCGGCGAGCGCCGCGCCGATAAGCGCGGCGATCGCCGGATAGGTCGGCAGCATGTAGTGCGGCAGCTTGGTGGGACGGCTTCGAACACCAGCCAGGTCGGAACGATCCAGGCGAGGCAGAAGCGCACCGCCGGCATGGCGCGGTTTCGCCACACCCACGGGACAGGCGACGATGGCAAGCACCGCGGCCGGCCAGAACATCGCCCAGAACACCAGGAAATGGCTGCCGGGCGGCGCGCCGTGGTGTTGCTGGCCGACGGCGATCTTGCCGAGGAGATCGTTGCCGACCGACCCGCTGCAGGAACGCGCCGCCGGAAACGACGAGGATCGCCACGAACCACGGCAGCACGATCGCCAGATAGAGCGGGACGCCGATCTTCCACCGCAGCCGTTTCAGCCACGCGACGCGTCGCTCCGTCGCGACGAGCACGCCGATCGTCAGTGCGGCGACCATCGGACCGATCGGGCCCTTGACCAGCGTGGCCGCCGCAAGGCCGAGCCAGAACAGGATGGCCGGCCCGGCCGGCGCCGGGCATCCTCCTTCCACAGGTAGAGCCGCGCCAGCGCGCCCATGGTCAGGACCACCGTGGCGGCAAGGACGGCGTCGGTCTTGGCGAGATGCGCCTCGCCGGTGAGGACCACCGACAACGCCATCGCGGCGCCGGCGATGAAGGCGGCGCGCGGCCCGAACAGCGGCAGGGCCGCCCAATAGGTCAGCAGCACCGTTGCCACCGCGCCGAGGACCGAGGCCAGCCGATAGGCCCACATCGGGGCGTCGGCACCGTAGCCCAGGAGCTGCACCACCGCGGCCTGAAGCCAGTAGACGCCCGACCGGTTTCTTGTAGCGCGGCAGCTCGCCGATGCGGATGTCGACGTAGTTCCCCGTCTCGATCATCTGCTTCGACGACTGGGCATAGCTCGCCTCGTCGACGTCGAGCGGCGGGATGGCCGCCGAGTCCGGGAAGAAAGCAGGCAAGCGACAGCACGACCAGGGCGGCGAGCGCGCGCATCCGGCCGGCGGTCAGCCACGCGACGGCGCGGCCGATCGCGGCCTCCGCAACGGTCGCTTCGAACTCGCCACTGGAAAAGAGGGACGCCTCGGTCTTTGAGGTCGCGGACGGGGACCATTGTAGAAGTTCGGCGTCTCACTCAACGTCGGGCGCGGCGGCTGGCCGGGCGGCGGGATGACAGGTGCGCCACCGCAGCGGTTGATGCAAGGGCAAAAAACGGCCCCCTGCCGCTCCGTAAATCGAAAACGGCGCCGGTCAGCCGGCTTCGTTGCCGCGGGGTCGAAGCGGCGCGGCGCCCAACTGCAGTCGAGGTCCTGGTCGCTGAGGAAGCGCCGTGCGGCGGTGTGTCGTTTGTGTGACGGTCGCACGGACGGGATTGCTTTCCGGCGCGGTTGAGAGGATATTCGCGCCCCGTCGGCGGCCGCCGCCAATGCGGGCCGACGCGATCACGCCACATGCGGTCCCGGGCCGAGGGCGGCGGTTGCGGCAAATCGAAATTTCTTGGGGCCGGTTCAAAAGATCGTCCGGGCCCCTTATATCGGCCTATCGCGCTGCCGGAACCGGCCGGTGCCTATTCACGGATCGCAGGTGACCTGCTGATGGCTTCCAGGTTTTTCAGGCCGAGCCGGCTGATCGCGGTTGTGCTCGTCATCGGCGCCGCCGCGTGGATCGCTTCGGGCGCCTTCGGGCCGAAGGCCCAGGAGGGTGGCCGGCGAAACCACGCCTGCCACCAGCGCTCCCGAGAGCCAGGTGCCGGTTCAGCGCGTCGCCGTTCAGGTCGCCACGGCCGAGGAGCATCAGCGCCAGGTGGTGCTGTCGTGCGTCACCGAGGCCGACCATCAGCGCCAAGGCCGTCGCGCGCGGCGCGGGCGTCATCGTCCAGCTGCTGGTCGCGCGCGGCGACACCGTCAGATCCAACGATGTGATCGCCCACATCTCCGACGAAGGGCGCCAGGCGGCGCTCTTGCAGGCGCAGGCGCTGCTCGACCAGCGCCGGGCGGAGTACGACGCCAACAAGCAGCTCATCGAACAGGGCAACGCGCCGAAGAACCAGCTCCCGGCGCTGGAAGCGGCGGTCGCGGCGGCCAAGGCGGCGGTGGCCTCGGCCCAGGCGGAAGCGGACAAGACCACCATCAAGGCGCCGATCGGCGGCGTCATCGACGCAGGTGCCGGTGCAGGTCGGCCAGGCCGTCCAGATCGGCGGCGAGATCGCGTCGATCGTCGATCCCGACCCGATGCTGGCGGTGGGCGCCGTCTCGGAGAGCCGGCGCAAGCGCCCTCAAGGTCGGGCAGACGGCGAGCGTCCGCTTCATCAACGGCGGCACGGTCGACGGCGTCGTCAACTTCGTCGGCGTCAGCGCCGACGCGGCGACGCGCACCTACCCGGTCGAGGCGACGATGTCCAACCCGGACGCGGCGATCGCCGACGGCGCTCACCTGCGAGATGTCGGTGACGCTGGCGCCGATCGCCGCCACGGCGGTGCCGCGCTCCGCCCTGGTCTTCTCCGACGAGGGCCACCTCGGCGTGCAGGATCGCCAATTCCGACAACAAGGTCGAGTTCAAGCCGGTCGAGATCGTCGAGGACGGCCTCGAGTCGGTGTGGGTCACCGGGCCTCGACGGGTCGAGCCGGGTGATCGTCGTCGGCCAGGACTTCGTCAAGGAAGGCGATCCGGTCGAGGCGGTGTCGGCCGCGGCCGTCGGCGCCAGGCGGGAACCGCCGGCGTGAGGCGGATCGTCGACATCGCCGTCAGCCACGCGCGGCTGACGCTGGCGATCGCTCATTTTCCTGTTCGTGGCCGGCGCCTCCGCCTACGTCAGCATCCCCAAGGAGTCCTCGCCGGACGTCAACGTCCCTTACATCTACGTCCTGCTGACGGAGCGCGGCATCTCGCCGGAGGACGCCGAGCGGCTGCTGCTGAAGCCGATGGAGACCGCGCTCAAGCAGGTCGAGAACGTCAAGAAGATGACGTCGACCGCGTTCGAGGGCGGCGGCAACGTCCTGCTCGAGTTCGAGGCGGGCTTCAATTCCGACATCGCGCTCGCCGACGTGCGCGCCAAGGTCGACGACGCCAAGTCGCAGCTGCCGGCCGACGCCGACGAGCCGAGCGTCCACGAGGTCAGCCTCAGCCTCTTCCCGGTGATCTCGGTCGCGCTCGGCGGCAGCGTCTCGGAGCGCGCGCTCGGGCAGATCGCCCGCGACGCCCAGACCGCCATCGAGCAGGTGCCGGGCGTGTTGTCGGCGAACCTGCAGGGGACCCGCGACGAGGTCGTCGAGATCATCGCCGAGCCGATGCTGCTCAACAGCTACGGCGTGTCGCTCGACCAGTTCGCCGTCGCCGCCGCGCAGCGGCAACAGCCTGGTCGCCGCCGGCGCGCTGGAAGGCCCGCAGGGGCGCTTCGCGGTCAAGGTGCCGGCGCTGATCGAGACGCCGGAGGACGTGCTCAACATCCCGGTCGCCGCCTCGCGGGCGGCGACCGTGACGCTCGGCGACGTCGCCTCGATCCTGCCGACCTTCAAGGACGCCACCTCGGTCACCCGGGTCGACGGCCGGCCGGCGGTGGTGATCGAGGTATCCAAGCGCACCGGCGCCAACCTGATCGACACCGTCGACGCGGTGAAGGAGGCGGTCGCCAAGCTGCAGGCCGGCTGGGGCGACAAGATCACGGTGCGCTACATCGGCGACCAGTCGAAGTTCATCAAGCAGATGCTCAACGACCTGCAGAACAGCGTGGCGACGGCCGTGCTGCTGGTGGCGGTGGTCATCCTGTTCGTTCTCGGCGGCCGCGCCTCGATCTTCATCGGCATCGCCATCCCGTTCGCCTTCCTCACCGGCATCCTCGGCCTCGACATGTTCGGGGCGACCATGAACATCGTCGTCCTGTTCAGCCTGATCCTGGCGGTCGGCATGCTGGTCGACGACGCCATCATCGTGTCGGAATTCGCCGAGCGGCGGATGAGCGAGGGCATGAGGCCGCGCGAGGCCTATTCGTTCGCGGCGAGCCGCATGTCGGGGCCGGTGATCGCGGCGACGCTGACCCGCATCGCGGCCTTCTTCCCGCTGCTGTTGTGGCCGGGCATCGTCGGCCAGTTCATGAAGTACCTGCCGATCACGCTGATCGCGACGCTGTCGGCGTCGCTGGTGGCGGCGCTGGTCTTCACGCCGACGCTCGGCGCGCTCATCGGCAAGCCGCACGAAGTCCAGCACGACGCGGTGCCGAAGGACGGCCCGTACATGAAGACGGTGCGGCTCGCCATCCACCATCCCGGGCATCACCCTCCTCGTCGCGCTCGCCATGCTGATCGGCGTGCCGATGGTCTACGGCCAGCTCGGCAAGGGCGTCGAGTTCTTCCCCAACGTCGAGCCGGACACCGGCGTCGTGCTGGTGCACGCGCGCGGCAACCTGTCGCTCGCCGAGAAGGACCGGCTGGTGCGCTCGGTGGAAAGCCGCCTGCTCGGCATGAAGGAGCTGTCGACCGTCTACGCCCGCTCCGGCGACATCGGCGGCGGCGCCGGCGGCTTCGGCGGCAACGTCACCGAGGACGTCATCGGCCAGATCCAGTTCGAGTTCGTCGACTGGCAGGAGCGGCGGCCGGCGAGCGTCATCATGGACGAGATCCGCAAGGACACCGCCGACATCCCCGGCATCAAGGTCGAGGTGACGGCGCCGGATGCCGGGCCGCCGACCGGCAAGCCGATCCAGATCCAGCTCGCCAGCGACTATCCCGGACGCGCTCGACGCGGCGGCCCGCCAGGTGACCGCCGAGCTCGCCAAGCGTCCGGAAATCCGCGACCTCGACAGCGGCCTGCCGATGCCGGGCATCGACTGGCGGCTGGAGATCGACAAGGCGCGAGGCGGCCAAGTACGGCATCGGCGTCGGATCGGTCGGCTCGGTGGTGCAGCTCGTCACCAACGGCATGAAGATCACCGACTACCGGCCGGCCAACACCGACAAGCCGGTCGACATCATCCTGCGCGTGCCGCAGGACCGCCGCACGCTCAACCAGATCGACGACCTCGAGATCCAGACGGCGGCGGGCGCGGTGCCGATCGGCAACTTCGTCAAGCGGGTGCCGGCGCGCCGCGTCGGCCTCATCCACCGGGTCGACGGCCAGCGGGTGGACACGGTGACGGCCAACGTCGCGGAGGGCGTGCAGACGGCGGCGGTGCAGCAGGAGATCACCAAGCAGCTTGCCGAACGCCGACTTCAAGGGCCTGGTCACCTGGAAGCTCACCGGCGAGGACGAAGAGCGCACCAACGCCCAGGACTTTCTGGTCAAGGCGTTCGGCGCGGCGATCTTCCTGATCTTCGCGGTGCTGCTCGCCCAGTTCAACAAGCTGTCGAGCGTGGCGCTGGTGCTGTCGGCGATCGTCTTGTCGACGATCGGCGTGTTCATCGGCCTGATCGTCACCGGCCAGGCGTTCGGCGTGGTGATGACCGGCGTCGGCATCATCGCGCTCGCCGGCATCGTCACCAACAACAACATCGTGCTGATCGACACCTACGACCGGCTGCGGCGCGAGGGCGTGCCGGTCGAGGAGGCGATCCTGCAGGACCTGCCGCGAGCGCGCGCGCCCGGTGATGCTGACGGCGGTCACCGCCGTCCTCGGCGTGCTGCCGATCGCCTTCGGCTTCAACGTCGACTTCCTGGCGCGCGAGGTCACCTACGGGGCGCCGTCGACCCAGTGGTGGATCCAGCTGTCGACGGCGATCGTCTTCGGCCTGTCCTTCGCGACGGTGCTGACGCTGGTGGTGACGCCGGCCTCGCTCGCCGGCGCTCGCCAAGCTCCGCTCCGGCTGGGACTGGTTGTGGCGGCGGCGG
Source organism: uncultured Alphaproteobacteria bacterium (assembly GCA_963826055.1). GTDB lineage: Bacteria > Pseudomonadota > Alphaproteobacteria > Rhizobiales > Kaistiaceae > JBBDMC01. Next base: position 186,491 of record CAWGVO010000007.1, read on the forward strand.
CGCCGCACCGCCGGCGGCGGCGCCGTCGGCACGCCCGCCCACGCCCGCGGGCGCGACGACGACCAGTCGCACGCCTGAGGCCGGCGCCGCCGTGACGGCGTCCCGGCGGCGTCCCGATCCGGTGCCTTCGTCCGCACCAACACGCGCATCGAGCCGGTGCGGTCGCTGCCCGAGATCCGCCTCCACACCGCCCACGAGGCGACGGGCCTGTGGCGGCTCGGCCGCCTGGCGGCCGGCGACGCCGACCCGCCGCCGCCCTACTGGGCCTTCCCGTGGGCCGGCGGCCTGGCGCTCGCCCGCCACATCCTCGACCGCCCGCAGACGGTCGCCGGCCGCCGCGTCCTCGACCTCGGCGCCGGCTCCGGCCTCGTCGCCATCGCGGCGGCGCTGCGCCGGCGCGAGCCGCGGTGAGCGCGGCCGACGTCGACCCCTACGCCGTCGCCGCGATCGGCCTCAATGCGGCGGCGAACGGCGTCGCCGTCGCCGTCATCGCGGAAGACCTCACCGCCGGTCCGCCGCCGCCGGTCGATCTGGTGCTGGCGGGCGACGTCTTCTACGAGCGCGCGCTGGCGGAGCGGATGATCGCCTTCCTCGACCGCTGCCTCGCCGCCGGCATCGAGGTGCTGGTCGGCGATCCCGGGCCGCGCCTACCTGCCGCGGGCGCGGCTCCGTCTGATCGCCGAATACCGGGTGCCGGACGTCGGCGAGGTCGAGGGGACGGTGAAGAAGCCGAGCGCGGTCTTCGCGCTCGCGCCGGACGGCGCTCAGTCCGTCTGATCGCCGGGCGCGCCGAGCCTGGCGCGGGTGTCGGGGGGCAGCGTCAGCAGCGAGTTGATCGTCGTCGTCTGCGTCTCGGCGACCATGGCGTCGAGCTCGGCGCGGATCGTCGGCGAGCTGGGCGTCGATGGCGGCGCGATCGGGCTCGGGCGCCGCCAGCAGCTTGCCGAGGCCGGTGCGCAGATCGCTCGAGCCGCTCGCACGTGGCGCTCGGCGCCCGGCAGGTCGGCGGCGACCGCCTTCTCCACCTTGGCCATCTCGTCGTCGGGCAGGCGCCCGGCGAGCCAGCGCAGTTCGAAGCGCAGCCGCTTGTCGTGGTGCTCGCCGTGGCCGGCGGTCGAGGACGTCGGTCGCCGCGGCGCCGATGAAGAAGGCGTTGACGGCGAGCGACACGATCAGCGCGACGCCCAGCCAGCGGCGGCGTTCGGTGATGGTCGCGTTCATTGCAGGTCGAGCCCCGTCGGCCCGAAGACGAGCGGGTCGAGCACGACGACGTCGAAGCTCTGGCTGTCCTGCGGGCCGCCCGTGGTGAGCTCGTAGACGGCGCCGAGGCCGGCCGCGATCACCAGCGTGGCGGCGATCGCGACCCAGCGCGGACGCAGCGTCGTGGCTGGTCGCGCCGCGGCGGCGAGCACCGCCGTCGGCGACCCGCTCGGGCGCCCCGGAGCGGGCGATCTCGTCGTCGAGGCGGCGCGGGCGCGGTCGAGGTCGGCCTCGAGGCGGCGGGTGTCGTCGAGCCAGGCGCGCACGTCGGGGTCGTTGAGCGCGGCGATCCGCGCGGCCTTCGCCACGTCGCGGTCCGGCCAGGCGGCGAGGTCGGCGCCGTAGCGGTCGATCGCGGCGACGATGGCGGCGGTGGAAACGCTCATCGGCCGCCTCCCCTGCCCGCGACAGTGGCCCTGAGGCTGCGCCGCGCGCGGGCGAGCAGCGACTCGTAGGCGTGCTCGCCGATGCCCATGACGGCGGCGGCCTCCGCCTGGCCGAGGCCCTGGAAGTGGCAGAGCACGATTGCCGAGCGCTGGCGCTCCGGCAGCGCGGCGATGGCGGCGCGAATGGCGCGGACTTCGTCGAGCGTGGCCAAGCCGCGCGCTCGCCAGCGGCTGGCCGTCGGCGATCGTCTCGGCGACGTCGTCGATGGCGACCGAGGGGCGCCGGCTTCCGCAGCGCGTCGATGCACAGGCGGTAGGCGACCCGGTGCAGCCAGGTGGCGATGCGGCCGTTCGGCTGCCAGGCGCCGGCGCGCTGCCACAGGCGCACCAGCGTCTCCTGCACCACCTCTTCCGCCTCGCCCGGGCTTGCCACCAGGATCGACTGGGTGAAGCGCAGCAGTACCGGCGTCATCTCGCCGACGAGCCGGGCGAAGGCGCGCGCGTCGCCGGCGGCGATCGCGGCCATCGTCGCCTGGTCGGCGTGGATTTGGGTCCGGTCTCGCGCGTCGCGCGATTGCTCCAACGCTGCTCTCCCGACCGCGACGAGCCGATCGAGCCGCGGGCGAGCATCCGGATGGCCGTGCGCTGACCGACGACTCCGTGCGGCCTCGCCCGAGCAACCGCGGCCGCGACCATAGCCGATCCGGCGGGCGAGCGCACGATGCCCGTCGCCGCGGCCGGCGGCCGGCGGTCTCGATCGGCAAGGGCATGGCGGGCGCGGGCTGCAAGGGTCCCTCCCGTCCCTACTCGGCGGCGGCCGGGAACGCGGGCACCTCGCCGGTCTCCTCGGCGGTCGGGACGAGGCTGCCGGGGGCCGCCGCGGCCGCCTCCAGTTCGCGGGCGAGGCGCCGCTCCTCGGTGATGCGCGGGCTGGAGAAGCGGGCGAGCAGGCTGAACACCACCGGCGTCAGGAACAGGGTGAAGACGGTGGCGAAGCCGAGGCCGCCGACGATGACCCAGCCGAGCGCGTGGCGGGCGGCGGAGCCCGGACCGCTGAGCAGCACCAGCGGCAGGCCGCCGACCACGGTCGAGATCATGGTCATCACCACCGGCCTCAGGCGAATGAGGGCGGCGTTGCGGATGGCGTCGTGGACCGACTGGCCCGCGTCGCGGAGCTGGTTGGCGAACTCGACGATCAGGATGCCGTTCTTCGACATCAGGCCGACCAGCATGACGAGGCCGATCTCGCTGTAGATGTTGATGGAGCCGCCGGTGAGCAATATGGCGAATACCGCCGCCGCCAGCCCGAAGGGCACCGTGGCGACCAGGATCAGCGCGCTGGTGAAGCTCTCGAACTGGGCGGCAAGCACCAGCACCACGATGATCAGGGCGAAGACGAAGGTGCGGATGACGCCGCTCGAGGTGTTGTTCAGCTCCTTGGCGTCGCCGGTGTAGACGATCGACATGTCGGCGGGCAGCGTCTTGGCGACCAGCCCCTCGAGGGTGTTCATCGCCGTGCGCAGGTCGACGCCGTCGCCGAGCGAGGCGCGCACCGGAATCGCCCGGCGCTGGTCCTGTCGCGGCAGGCTCGGCGCGACGGCGCCTTCCTGGAAGCTCACCAGCGTCGACAGCGGCACCATCTTGCCGTCGCCGGAACGCAGCTGGATGGCGTCGAGGGCGTTGGTGTCCTGGATCATGCCGGTCGGCGCGCGCAGCTGGATCTCGATCTGGTTGTCGCCGACGTAGAAATTGCCGAGGTTCTTGCCGTCGAGCAGCGTCTGCACCGCCGACGAGATCGTCGAGATCGGAATGCCGATGTCGCTCGCCCGCTGGCGGTCGATCTTGATCGACATCTGCGCCTGGGTGGTGTCGTAGTTCTGGCGGACGTTGCCGAAAGCCGGGCTGTCCTCCATGGCGGCGACCAGCTTGTCGGCGGCCGTCGCCAGCGACGTCGTAGTCGTTGCCGACGATGGCGAAGGTCAGGCCCTGGCCGCTGCCGCGAATTTGCAGCCCGTTGCTCGACGGCGCGAAGATCTGGACGCCGGGAATGCCCTGTCAGCCGGCGGTCGAGGTCGGCGTTGATCTCGGCCTGGTCGCGGGTGCGCTGGTCCCAGGGCGCCAGCCGCAGGAACATGAAGCCGGAGCCGCTGCCGCGCGCCATCGAGAACATGCTGGTCGCCTCGCCGTCCTTGAGGAACGGCGAGGCGGCCTGCTCGATCTGGCGAATCTGGGTGTCGGCATAGTCGACGGTCGAGCCCTGCGGCGCGTCGACGGAGACCGAGACGACGCCGCGGTCCTCGTTGGGGGCGAGTTCGGAGGGCAGGAGCTGGAAGCCGACGAAGGCGGCGCCGGCGAACAGCAGCGGCGGCGACGATGACGACCAGCGGCGCCTGCAGCGCGGCTTCCAGCAGGCGGGAATAGAGCCGGATCGCCGCCTCGCCGAGGGCAATGACGGCGCGTCCGATGACGTTGTGGCCGTGATGGACCTCGCGGTCGCTGATCAGGCGCGAGGCCAGCATCGGCGTCAGCGACAGCGCCACCACCGACGACAGGATCACGGCGAAGGCGAGCACGAAGCCGAACTCGGAGAACAGCGAGCCGACGACGCCGGGCAGGAACGAGATCGGGATGAACACCGCGACCAGCGTCGCCGTGGTGGCGATGACGGCGAAGAACACCTGGCGGGTGCCGATCACGGCGGCGGCGCGGGGGCCGAGGCCGAGGCCGCGCTGGCGCGAGATGTTCTCGATGACGACGATGGCGTCGTCGACGACGAGGCCGGTCGCCAGCACCAGGGCGAGCAGCGTCAGGATGTTGATCGAGAAGCCCATCGCCCACATCGCCGCCAGCGTGCCGGTCAGCGCGATGGGCACGGTCACCGCCGGGATGAACGTCACCCGGACCGAGCGCAGGAAGACGTAGATCACCACGACCACGATGGCGGTGGCGAGCAGCAGCGTGCGCAGCACCTCCTTGATGGCGCCGCCGATGTAGTCGGCGTCGTCGGTGGTGACCTTGACGTCGACGTCGGGCGGCAGCGTCTGCTTGAGCTCGACGATGGCGGCGTTGACCGCCTTCGAAACGTCGAGCGTGTTGGCGCCGGCCTGGCGGACGATGCCGAGACCGATGCCGGTCTTGCCGTCGATCCTCAGCGACGTGGTCCGGTCGGCGGGGCCGAAGATCACGTCGGCGACGTCGCTGACCTTGGTGGTCGGGTTGACCTGGATGTTGCCGATTTCCTCCGCCGACGTGGCGGTGGCGTCGGCGCGCACCAGCAGCGTGCGGAAGGTGTCGGACAGGCTGCCGGCCGGCGCGTCGAAGGTGACGTTGCCGAGGGCGTTGGAAAGGTCGGCGACGGTCAGCTTGCGCGCGGCCAGCGCGTCGGGGTCGAGAATGATCTGGACCAGCGGATTGCGGTCGCCGAACTCCTGCACGTCGGCGACGCCGTCGACCGCGGCCAGCCGCGGGACGACGCGGTCGTCGACAAGCTGGGTGAGATCCTGGATCGACATCGTCGACGAGGTCGCGGCGAGCTGCATGATCGCGCTGGAGTCGGCGTCGGCCTTGACGATCGACCGGCGTGTCGGCGTCGTCGGGCAGCGAGCGCAGCCGGCCGATCGCGTCGCGCAGGTCGTTGGCGGCGACGTTGATGTCGGTGTTGACGTCGAACTGGATGGTGACGCGGCTCTGCCCCGGATTCGACTGCGAGGTGATCGACACCACCCCCGGCGTGCGCGCCACCGCGCCCTCGATGACGGCGGTGATTTCCTTGTCGATCGTTTCCGGCGTGGCGCCGCTGTAGTTGGTGAGCACGGTGATCACCGGCTGATCGATGTTCGGCATCTCGCGAACCTCGATGCCGAACAGGGCGGCGACGCCGCCGATGACGATCAGCAGGTTGAGGACGACGGCGAGAACCGGCCGGCGCACGAACAGCGAGGCGATGCCGCCGTCGCGGTTGGTGATCGGATTGTTGTTGCCGTTGCTGCTGGTGCCGGCCGACGCCATCGACCCCTCCGCCTGCCGTTAGCCGCTGCGCGGACGCCGCGGGGTCGCGGCGGCGTCGACGCCGGGTCGCCGTCGGTCGCGGCGGCGGCTGCGCCCCGTCCGTACTCGGCCGCCGCGCACCGTTCGGGCCTTGCGGGCGCGTGCCGTTGACCGCCTGCGGGGTCCCGGCGTCGGGTGCCGCCGGCGCACCGCCGGTGGCGCCGCTGTCGACCACGTTGACGCTGCGCGCCCTCGCGCAGGCGCTGGCCGCCTTCCGAAATGACTGAATCGCCCGGCTGAAGCTCGCCGACGACGATGACGGTGCCGCTTCGCCGGTCGACGATGTCGACGTTGACGCGGTGAACCGCGTTGCCGTCGAGCTTCCACACGTACGAGCCCTCGCCGGTCCCATTGCACGGCGAGCGAGGGCACGGCGGGATGGTCCTCGCCGGGGAACGACATGTCGATCGCCAGCGCCATGCCGGGCTTCAGCACGTTGGCGTCGTTGGGAAGCGTCGCCTCGACCCTGAGGGTGCGGGCGACCGGGTCGACGCGGCTGTCGACGGCGCTGATGGCGCCCTGGAAGCGCTGGCCGGCGAGCGCCTCGGTGGTCGCGGTCACGTCCTGGCCGACGGCGATGCGCCCCGATGCCCGCTCGGGAACGTCGAAGGCGACCGTCACCGTCGACATGTCGTCGAGGGTGGCGATCGCCTTGGAGGAACTGACGAGGTCGCCGACGGTGATGTCGGTGAGGCCGATGGTGCCGCCGAAGGGCGCCTTCACGGTGCGCTTGGCGAGATCCAGCTGGGCGCTCTTGAGGTCGATCCCGGCCTTCTGGACGGCCGACTGGGCATCGGTCAGGGCGACGCTGGTGATGTTGTTGGACTTGGCGAGCTGCTGGGCGCGGTCGAGGGCCGCCTGGGCGCTGTCGACCGCGATCTTGGCCCTGTCGACGGCGACCTGCTGGTCGCCATCGTCGAGCTTGATCAGCGTCGCGCCGGCCTCGACCTTCGTGCCAGGGGCGAAATCGATCTCGGTGACGACGCCGGTGACCTGCGGGTAGAGGGTCACCGCGCGGGCGGCGGCCACGGTGCCGATGGCGTGAACCTCGAGGCTGGTGTTGTCGGTGTCGACGGTCGCCGCCACCACCGGCGTCGCGGCGCGGCTGAAACCGCCGCCACCCGGTCCCGCCGGCGAAGCCGCCGCGGCCCGCTCCCCGCCGCCCGGCGCGACCGCCGCCGGGAGGACCGCCGCCCCCGCCGGGGGCGCCGCCCGGCCGGCTGGCGACGGCCGCGGTCGGGCCCGCGCCGGAGAAATAGCCGCGGTCGTAGGCGTACCACGCGCCGGCCGCCACGGCGACGACGACGAGCGACAGGAGAATCTGCTTGATGGCTGACATTCAGGACCCATGGGGGCTGGTGCGGCGCAGCATCATCAAACGGGCCGACAATCGCGTTTCCGTCGCGCCGTCAGGGCGAGATTACAGTATTCGGTAACGGCTTTCGCGCTAAATTGCCGCGCCGGCTCCCAATTCAAGGGCTCCTCCGGGCGGGCCGGCGCGGCAGGAACGCAACGGTCGGGGTTTTGTTGCTTCGGCTCTTTATTTGCCCGGCCGGATTTG
>CAWGVO010000008.1:0-46607 GCA_963826055.1 uncultured Alphaproteobacteria bacterium
CAATGTGCAGCGATTCTCGGCGCGTTATTATCCGTATCGACCTCGTCCCAAACGAGCTCGTGCCCCACCCATCGGACGAATGCGTCGCGACAATCATCGAGTGACGCCACATAAAACACGCGGTCTGTGCGGCGCGGTGTCCCCGGTCCGCGATCACTCTTCTCCCAGTCCGGGAATGAGCACTGGTTCTTCGTGCCCCGGCGCTTCACCAGGGGCTTGCCGTCCACATTCTTGCAGATAGTGTCAATCTGAGCCCACAGCGTTTGCGGAGCAGGTACCTCGCGGTGGCCGTGGTCCTTTGCGTATCGAAGGAAAGTTGCGCGCAGCCCACCACGCGACACGATGATCGGACCATCACTCCAGCGGCCACCGAGGCTTAAGTCCTCGTCGACCAGCTCACCGCTCTGAAGACACTCGTGCCACCACTCCTGGACCGGTGTATACGACTGTTCCTTTTGGCTCAGCTTCTCCTCGGTGACGGGTGCCACGCGAAGGTTAACGCCCGCGGCGTATGCTGCGTCCAAATCGTAGGTCGCCAGATAGTGTAACAAGCACGCCGGCCCATCGCCTCGTAGTTCGGCCTGGAGCGCCTCGAAGTACTGATGGTCTTTGACCCGCGCCTCGGAGACGTTGATGATGCACCAGCGCCGGTCGCTGAATCCGACGGGCATGATATGTTCGGCGTTGGTTGCCAGCATCGCACGCAGGTGGTTGCGCACCTGGAAAGCGTTGACGTATTTCGGCTCGATGACCATTTTTGGATCGGTCACCAAGCTCTTTAGCTTGTTCGCGCCTTTGTGACCCTTGGGGAATGTGAGCTCGTCGCCGAATATGAACAGGGCGTGCTGTAGGATCTGGTTGAACTTACCGGTGAGTTGCTCGGGATCGTTCAAATAGACGTAGTGTGCGCCGAACAACTGGCCGATGTATTCGCCCAGAAGACCTTTACCCGCGCCCTCCCTCAGGGACTTCAAGACGAGGCCAGTGCCGGGCCGCCGGCTCGGCTCTTGAATGGCTTGCGCCAGCCAGGCGATCACCCATGCGTACAGCCGCTCGTCGCCGCTACAGATCACCTCACGAATGTGACGTAGGATGAGAGGACAACCGTCCGCACCACGCGTGTCCGGAACGCGGCCCCATCCTCTCCAGAGGTTAAATGGCTGCGACACGCTGTCAGCAGGCGGTTCGCTGGACGGCGACCGTGGCTCCATCACCGCGCCGTTGTACTTGCGGCGCCGCGGGCTCTCGAACCAAAGGTCGAAGACTTTCTTCGCGTGGATGTTCCCCTTGGTGTCGGCAAAGGCGACGGTCCTGTCGGCAAGCCAATCCTGTAACTTCCGCTTCGGCAAGAAGTCGACGGTGTCCCGCTCCAGTTCTGCGTTGTAGTGCTCGAACGCAATGACCACGTCACCGCCCATGTGCACGACGGCGTATTCTTGGTTGATTTCGGCAATCGCTCTGTCGACATCGGCCGTCATGCCCTGTGGACCTGGGTCTTTGAGGACCGCTTCCCGCGCTCGTTCCGCCTGACGAAGGGCATAGACGTCCGGCTTCGACTGCTCGCGCACGTGGGCGCTGATACCGTAGTCACGGTTCAGCAAGACCTGAACGATGGCATCGTCAGCCAAGCCTGCCTTGACGAGCCCGCACGCGGCCGCAAAGACATCGTCCGACCGGTCCTTTTTCGTGCCGCCAGTCTCGATCAGTTCGCGCAATTTCTCGCCAACTGACGGTGGCAGCTCACCGCTGCTCTGGCCTTTGGCCCCTGCCTGTTGGCCCGCTTCCGCCATCCCCTCGGGGAAGGCCTCAATCGGATATGCGCGCGACCAGTCAGCTCTGACCAGCGTCGCTGGGCGAGCGACTCGGCCAGCCTCGCGCTTCTTCCTGTTGGGGATGTTGATCGTCCCGGGCAGGCGCATGATGCGGTCGACATTGTGGGTTCCCGATGCGCGGCCATCGAACGCTGCCTCGACCGCGCGGCCGCGCTGCTCGAACGCTTTGATCTGCCGCTCACGGTCCTCCTCCGTGAGATGGATGGGCACAGCCAGCTTCCAGAAGACGCCGAACCCACCACCCGAGTCGACGACAGCGGTCGGCGGCGGCAGACCGCTCTTCTCGACACTCGCCAGGATTGCCACCCGCTCCGCGTCATAGTGCGCAGCAATATCCTCGGCCGTCATCGACGCGACTTGTTCGGGAGATAGCTTCCGTGTGTCGACATCGGCGTGGAAGTACTCCAGGTCGGTGATGTCGGCCTTGGTGCCTTTCTTGTTGTGGCTCGCCGTTGGATTGACGGAAAAGTAGATCCCTGAGGTCAGGTTGTGCTGAGCGATGAAGCCGTCGACAGCATCGGCCTCAACAAACGTCCGCGCGATGATGTGTCCGGTATCCGGTTCGATCGCCACCAGCGTCCATGGCCCGCCGGGGCGGAACCCCTGAAGGAAGTCAGTTGCCTTGCTCATCGTCCAGCTCCACGCCGAGTGAGTTGCTAAGAAAAAATGGCGGGCCCTGCCGCCGACCGAAGCCTTCGGCAGGGCCCGCTCGTACTTCACCGAGTCCAGCTTGGATCGATACCAACCCAGGCCCGGTCCAGGATGGTCGCCCTGTTACCGCGCCGTTTGCGGACCTGGTCGCGAACATGGCGCATCAGGCCACGGCCGCCCTCTACGGCCAGGCGCTCGCCGATGGCCATCATGGCGAGCCTCGCGCAGCCTTCGACCGGCCTTACCTTCATCAGGTCAGGCCGAGACAGCGGGCTCGATCGGGTCGACCTGATGGCGTCGTCCAGCGCCATGTCCGCTTCGGTACGGGACCGCACGGCGTCATCGAGGCAGTACAGCTCGTCTCGCCACCGTCTGAGTTTTTCTTGCCGCTCCGCCTCGATGCGATGGCATTCACGGTCGATAATGACTGCGTCGAGCAGTGCCGTCAGTTCGTTGATAGTTCTCGATATGCGCATTTTAAATGCCCTCCCCGGGCCGTTTTCGTGTTGCAACGGCGCAAACGAAGAGCGCCGCCAAGGCTGCGAGGAACCCTTGGCGGCGCTGCCTCCGTCGGAGCGTGGAGCGCTTGGATCGACGGCGGGAAGGCCTGTCCTCACAGCCTCTGGAATGCTCCCGCTCCACGGGAGCGACACACATATGGGGACCGGTTTGGGAGCGCGTGGATAGAACTTTTTCCGAGACGGTCTCGTCCAGAAAATGCCGATATATCCGCAGGTTAGCTAAGGAGACGGACCTCCCACGACGCGGACGGCGATGTACTCGAAACCGCCGCGTGACAACTGCCCTGGCGGTGTTTGGGAGCATGGCTGGTGACGGGTGGCCACGCGCCACTTGCGCGCATCGTCCCGCCGGATCAGAGCGACCGTATCGACCGCACAACTCACACCGCCGTGAAGCAGCACATCAATCCTGGCAGACTAGTGCTGGCGATCTAATTCCGATTGAACACAATCGATTCAATTGTGCGCTACGGATCTGCGGCGTGGTTAAAGAGGTTTGCTTTCGTTGGATCGGCTGTCAATTCGACGCTACCGGCCAAAGTGGGCAGCACCCTAACCCGCCATTCTCGCTCTCCGTCGGTCCACAGCCGCAACAGGTCGGAGCGCCAAGCCGCCTCGCTCTCGGACTCTTTGGGACCGTTCCGCCCACCTTCGCCGGAGTGGTTGGCTGAAGCGCCTGCGTCGTCGTCCTCGTCACCGATGCGACCCGTAGCTGACAGCACCTCAGGCCTGAGCAGCTCCAAGACCTCACCGTCGCTCAGGGTCTTTTTCCTGAGCAGCTCGTCGGCGACGGCCTCGATGGAATTGGCGATGGGCGGGTATTGGAGAAGACGCAGGGTCTCTTCCTCGAAGGAGTGGATTCGAGCAACAAGTCGCTTGGCCGTCGGATTGGGCGTTGTCGCCCAAAGTGGGTGGACCACAGATTGGTAGTCGTACATCGCGCACAGCGACTCCAGATCGGCGTCGCTGGGATAGTCACCTTCGCTAACAGGGCCCGCGAGTGAGGTGATAATGGTCGCCCGCACGGTGTAGTCTTCGGGATGCAGGTTAGGATGCGCACGACCAGCGCTATCCTCGTCGGCGATGATCGAGACACCCTCCTTGCCGAGCCACCAACCGAACCAGTAGAACATGACGGCGTGGGCCGCCTCATGGCGAGCGAGACGCCATTCCTCGATGTGAGGTGGAGTGCCCATTGGTGGGCTCTCAAGAAGCTCTTTGCTCGCCCCCATCGTCAACTCCGCCGCATGGCCGCCATCGGGCGCGGATTGTCGGTTGGCCGCCGCGCAGCGATGCTGTGCCACTTGTAGTAGCCGCCCGCCTGGGACTTCGGGCGAACACGTCCGTCGACTATCACGCGTCGCCTAAATCCAAACTGAAAGAAATTGATTCAACTGAATCGTTCATCCATGCCGGGAATGCCCGGCGTATGAATTCGGCAGACGCGGATTACGGATAGTAAATTGCGCCCATTGCCTGATTGGGCGCCGACAGCACTGATGGAATCGGAGGCCCTGGCCCGCCGAGAGCGGGCGAGCCGGTGATTTTCCGCTAACGTCTGTTCCTATCGGGGCCGACGACGTTAGCCGTGGGCTGCATCTGTTCGAACTTCCTGACCGCTTCCACGACCTCTGGCAACTCACCGGCGCCGGCGATCAATTTCGGAACCAAGAGCACGTTGCGCGGCGACAGGAACCGGCGAAACGCCGCCTCAACAATGTCCATTGGCGCCGAACCTATCTTGCGACGCTTGCGGTCCGAGACCGGTTCTATGTGGCAGACCTTCCAACCGGCTTTGTTCAGATCGCGCCTGACGCCGGGCAGACGCGCGATAAGTGACAACGGCACGTGGTTCTCGATCGTGTCGCTCGTCCACGAACTCAGATCCGGAACTACCCCTTCGAGGGCGAGGCCGAACGCCCAATTGGCCGGGGTGTTGTCAGCGAAGATCACCTCGCGCCCGTTCGAGCACGCGTCGCGCTCATGGCGTCGCAATACCAGCGGTAGGCCGGACGCGATCCATGAGTTCAAGAATGTGTCCCAGGCCTGCAGTGCAGCTTCCGTTGGGCGCGGCCGATACGGCGATCGCGCCCATTGTCTGCCGAACTCGGCCAGCGGCCCGCGAAGTTCTTCGAGGACTCCGTCACTGGGCAGCGCGGGGCTTCCGTTGGCCAGAGGCCGGCTATCGTTCATATGGATGCACCTGATCCGGTGTCTCGCGCACCGCGTCGGGGCTTCGGCCCGCGATCCACGGTAGTATTGTTCCTTGTTGTTGCCTGAGACTGAATCGGGCGTCAGCCGATTGTTCGACCAAGGCGGCTTGGTTAGCGAACCATTGCCGACGTTCTCGATGGACTGAGTCCCGCCGGAGGTTGCCCCGGTCCGAAAAGGCGTGCCAATGACCGATAGCGCGATACGCGATGCACTGGTTGAGCGCCGGCAGCGTCTGTTCGACGCTCCCAAGCAAGGGATAGTCGGGTTCACCGATGTTCCTGAAGCCGATGAGCTGCTGAACGATCTCGACGGCCATCCGCACGTCTTTGTCCTCGGCTGCGTCATGGATCGCCAGATACGAGCTGAAAAGGCTTGGCTGGTTCCATACGAGGTCTCCAGGCGGCTGGGGACGTTCTCGATGGACGAGCTGACGCGATTGTCAGAAGCAGACGTGAAGAGGTTGATGTCGACGCCGACGGCGCTGCACCGGTTCGTAGACATCATGAGTGCTTTGTTCTGGTCCGCGCTGCAGCGGATCGTCCACCGTTATGACGGCGTCGCATCACGCATCTGGGTCCACGAACCTCCCAGCGCGGAGATCGTCTATCGGTTTCTTGAGTTCGATGGCATCGGTCCGAAGATCGCCAACATGGCCGCCAACATTCTCGCGCGAGACTTCAAGATTCCATTTGGCGACTACACCTTCATCGACATCTCGGCAGATGTCCACGTGCGCCGCGTGTTTAGTCGCTTGGGGCTGTGTCCATCGGAGCCTACGGTCGACCAGGTCATCTACAAGGCAAGAGCTCTCTGGCCGACCTTTCCGGGTATCCTCGACCTGCCTTGCTGGGAGATTGGCAGGACATGGTGCAGACCGACAGATCCCCAATGCGGCGAGTGCTACATGCGGGAACTATGCCCAACGGCTTCCAGACCGTAGGGGAAGCGCAGGCCGAAGTAGTATCCGCCAAATTGGATCGGCCTTTTCGGCCGCGACAGGCACGGTACAAGAAAAGTGACGTCGCGCTTCCAAGGGCAAATAGCTGGATCTAAAGGACGAGGGGGCTGACACGGGTCCATCAGCTGTGTTCTTAGCTGACGGGCGTGGGCGTGACAGCCGCAGGTGTTTGCGTGATAGCGCGAATTTCAAGGAGACAAATATAATGAGGTTTGAAAGAGACCATCAATCATGGCCAGCAGAGCTTCTTTAACTGACCCGCGGTAGCACAATGCGATCGTTATGCGCCCTGGACCGAGGTCATGACATCGAAGCCCAATATCACGGCGAACACGATTCTAGTATACGAGGCCGCCCGCACTTCTGGCGACTGGATGACAGTCAAGGAGTTGGGCGTAGCGACGCGCATCAACGCCGTCAGAGGCGAGGCGCGAAAGCTTGCTGCCGTCGGTGTTTTCGAAGCTCCACGCACTCGCCCTGAGAAGTACAAGATTGTTGGGAATCCAAGTCCGAAAGCTGCCGCTTTCGTCGCTGAGATTAAAGCAGCCAAAAGAGCATTCGCAGGCGATCTGTCGCAAGAGCGCGACCGACGTACACGCCCTGCTCGTCGCTCTCGTTCTTATAAGCCGACCGAGCGGTCCCCGCGTGGCGATGTACCCGGGACGGCCCAACCACTTCATCTGCCCGCGTCAGACGATGTCACGTTCGTGTTTGCGCCAAAGGGCGTAAGAGCGCGAGCCCGCAGGTCCAATGAGGGGCGGTTCGTTGTCGAGCAGGGCTCGCAAGCATCTGCTGACGATACGGGCTCATTCACCGCCGCACACAGCAGGAAACGCGATGAGCTGCTTCAATCTGGGGCACTCACTCGCGATTCCAAAAAAGGGCACTATGTCTTCACAATTCCTACGGCATTTTCGAGCGCCAGTCTTGCGGCGACAATCATCGCGGCACGAAATTCCAACGGCAACACCTGCTGGAGGGCAGAAGGCACCGGCCAGCCATTGGGAAAGTGGTTGGCCAATCGGCACACTGTTCACTGACTGATAGTCAGCCCGCCAACTGCTTCAGACCCGCCGCGACGGATCGAAGAGGGACCAGTTTGCTTGCCCGGCTGTTCGTTGCGTTCGTTTTCGCGCTTCCCATCGGTGTCGCGGAAGCGGCGTCGATAACGGTCAATGAAGCGGCGGCACACGTCGGTGAGTATGCGACAGTGTGCGGGCAGGTAGCGTCGACCAACTACGCCAGTCAGGCAAACGGCCAACCAACCTTCCTGGACATGGGCAGGGCCTATCCCAATCAGCTCTTCACAGTGGTGATTTTCGGAAGCGACCGGGGCAAGTTCGGATCGCCGGAGGTGTCTTTTCGAGGCAAAGCTATCTGCGTCACCGGCGAGATCCAGCCCTACCAGGGGAAGCCGGAGATCATCCTCCACGACCCAAACGATCTGACGTCACAATGAATGGCCGCGGCGCGCTAGGTTTGCGATAAGTACCGCGGCAGCTCCTGCTCGAACTCAGGAAAGTAGCGCGAAATCACGGTCACATCTAAGCGTCCGAGGATCAATTCCTTTGGCTCATGCTCAAGCAGGAATCGAAACGCCGCTTCAATACAGGCTTCCGGCGTGGCGTTGCCCGCAGTAATCCGCTCGTAGGTATCTCGCGCCATCGTCACATGATGTCGGCTTTCGCCCCGCCCTTCGCGGACGACGACGTCGAATTCGAGGGGATCGCCGTCGCCAGTGCGTTTGACCTCGATCATCGCGAGCAGCTGTGAGCGCCTAGTTGCCACGTTGCCGACTCGGGTTTTGTGGATCTCCTTTCGCCTTCGTTTTCTCGGCTAGAACCGCTCGGCCCAGCGCTTGGTCAGCGTCTCTTCCAGCTTCACCGCGCGGTCACGCCATGACCGGGATTGGGCATCAATGGCCACGACACGCGGGTCGAAGGTCGCATCCAGCGCCGCGCGTTTCTCGGCATCGTTGAAGAGGATGGCGAAGACCAATCGGTGGCCTGCGACCGTGTCGATGTAGCCGGCGAGTCCACGCACGTATGACATTGTGCCGGTCTTCACACGCGCCGAGCCCTCCACTCCCTCCCAGTCGATCTGTTGCAGCAGATCGTGGAAGTCAGCGCCGGGCAGCCCGGCGGCTTCCTCAAGCATGGTGGCAATCTGGCGCGGCGTCGCCCGCGACTTCGACGACAGCCCAGAATGATTCTCGAGAAAGAGACCGGTCCAGTCGGTGTCAGGCAGATGTGATCGCCACCACGCCGCCAATGCCGATGCAGAATCCCCAATGGACAATTTGCGACCGGTCAGGGCTCGGCTGGTGGCAAGACCGATTAGCTCGGCTGAAAGATTGTTGGAGTAACGAAGCACCCCGCGAGCCATTTCTGTCAATGGGACGCTTTCATGGCGCGCCACCTCGCGAGCGTCCTCCGGCGTTACGCCCGGCGACGGCTCCGGCAGGGTCACTCCTTCGATTGCGGCAGTTGCTCGGAACACGTCTGCCGCCATCCGCGACGGGTTGCCAACCGGTAGCCAAGCATCGCCTTTTGCCGGCAGGTTCGGCGACAAGAGCCAGCGGTCCTCATTGGGCGGTCCGGTGCGAACATATGGTCCGCCGGGATCGTCGCTCGCGAACGCGACGCCGATGCTGTCGATCGGTAGTGTCAGCTTGTCACTGACCGCCGCTACCGCGGCCGATCGGCCAGCGCCATTCTTTTGCCAGTCCAGGCGTACCCGATTGAAGTCAACCGAGAGTGCGCTGACGCCGCTGTTGTAGTCCGCCGCCTCGGGCTGCATGGCATCAATTTCTGGCAGCTCGATCATGGCACTGGCATCGTAGAGGAACTCGCCGTCCACTTCTTTGATTCCGCTCGTCATCAACTGGCTCGCCATCGACTGCAGATCGTCACCCGTGAGCAACGGGTCTCCGCCGCCGCGAAGGGTCAGCGAGCCAGTCAGAACATCGTCGGTAACGACGCCCTCAGCGTCGACTGTCGTAAAGAAGCGGTGGTCGCCACCGAGGATTTCAAGCGCAGGGGCAATTGTCGCGATCTTTGCTACCGAAGCGGGAATGAACGGCCGGTCCGGATTGTGCTTTGCCAACACCCGCTTGTCATGAAGATCGACCACCAGATAGCCGACGTCATTCGCGGCCAATCCGGCGTTCTGTATCAGCGCCTCATCCGCCTGCGGGGCGTCAGCCTTCGGCCGTTCGTCAGCCGCAGCCGGACTTGTCATCGCCGTGAAGCTCACCAGCAGCGTGGCGAAGAGGCTTTTCAGCAACCCGCGTTCGGTGAGCTTGTCGAGGGAGCAGACGTGGGTGGCCATCGCAAATGGGGATTCGACGAGAAGGAATAGAGTAGCAGTCCTGCCTCTCGACCAGGATTGAAATGAACGACACCTAGGTCTACCGTCGATCATTGCAAGCTGCCTTGGGGGCCGGGCTGTGCCGAGGAGGTGCTCCTGTGTGGCATCCGATTTCCCCCATTTGGTTGGTCAGCGCCGTCACGGCGGTCCTCACAGCCGGGAGCGCCTCCGCTACGCCTATCGATCTGGACTGGGCCGATCCCTGGGATCTGACGGCCGCTCTTCCTCAGTTCATCACGCACGACTACATCGACATTTCCAAGATAGAGGCGATTTCAAAGTTCCGTTCTGGCGCCGGCCATGACTTCACCGACGAGTACGAAGCGTCGGGTCGAAGCATGAAGAATTACATCCAGCCATTGGCGGCTTATCGCGATCCGCTCGGCACCAACACAACGCTCAACGCGTACGCGCCTACGTCGGGGACAATCGTCTCCATCGAACCCGAGCAGTATATTCTCTCCGACGGCTCGTTCGCTGGCTACCAAGTTGACATTGTGCCCGACGGATACAGCATGTTCGAGGTTCGCCTTTTTCATGTGAATCTCGCTGTCGGCTACAGCGTTGGCGACCACGTCTCCGCCGGCGACTGGCTGGGATACGCAGACATGCGCGAGGCCAATGATACTGATATCGCGGTCGAAGCGGTGGTCTTGGCGACGCCGATATTCCCCGAACCCGGGCGACCGCCTGGCGTTTATGAAGACCGCGGCGTCAAACTGTTCTCACCGTTCGACCTGATGACCGATGCGCTGTTTGGGGAGTACCTGCTTCGAGGCGCCACAAGCCGCAGCGACTTCGTGATCTCCCAGGCCTATCGCGACGCCAATCCCGCCGATTTTTCGGGGTTCAATCCGGACGACTGGGTCTTTCTGACGGCATCGCCCAAACCGATCCCCATTCCGGGTACGATTGCTCTGTTCGCTACGGGCCTGGCACTCTTGCTAGCGGCCGCCTCGATACACCGTCGGCGCAAGACAGGGGTGTTACCCGATCTAACGGTGCGGCGAGAACGGCTATCGGCCTGAAGGCGGGACACTGCACAACCTCCGCGCGTTTTATTGACGAAATAATGGGGCTTGAATTCATTCCTAGTGGTGCTGTGATCGGCCATGCCTTGGATGATTCGGGACGACCTGCGGCTGACGATAAGGATGGGTCTCACCCGCGGCCTCCGCTTTGTACACGGCATGAGGCGCAAGCTGACTGAGGAAGAGCGCAATCGGGTCGCCGACGCTATCGAGTTTAGGTGTGGGTAAGTGGCGAGGTCAGAAAACGCGAACGCCGTGGTTGCCTCTGTCCAGGGATTGGGAAGAAGGTCACCATCGCGCGTTGACGAGCAGCAACGTGTGCCCCTAAGAGAACCTTCGGGCGATCGGTGGTGTCGCCCATCATGGATGATACGTCAGGGCAATGTCATCAAAGGTCACGGTGCCTGTGCTTCAACAAATGAAGCGTGACAGGCAGAAAAGCATCGGTGTCGTGGTTTGGGATGCCCAGATGGCGCAGGTCGCTGACCGCGCCGGCGTCGATTTCCTGTCAGTTGGTGACTCGGTGGGCGTCAATCTGTGGGGGCACGACAATCCGCTCGAAGTGACAATGGAAGAGATGCTAATCGTCTGCAAGGCGGTGCGGCGCGGCGCCAGCCGGGTTCTGGTGAGTTGCGACTTTCCCTTCGGGCCACTGCAGGCGGGCACCGACAGTGCCGTCGCCGCGGCCATCCGCCTCGTCAAGGAGGGTTGCGCCGACATGGTCAAGCTTGACGGTGCCGCCGACTATCCCGAAGCGGTGACCGCCATCGCCCGCGCCGGTATTCCCGTCTTCGCGCAGTTCGGGCTAACTCCGCAGACGGCGCTGCGTTACGGCGTTCCATACAGTGCCCAGGCGTCAGACGACGCCCAGGCGACGCCGGCGATGACACGCAAGCTCGTCGACGATGCCAAGCGACTGGAAGCGGCCGGCGCTGCGTTGCTCGATTTCACCAATTCAGGGCCGATGGTCGGCCCCGAGGTGGTCAAGGCCGTGTCGATTCCGGTGATCGGCGGTTTTGGCGGCGGGCCTTGGCTCGACGGGCGCGTGCGCATGGCGCACGCCGCCATCGGCTATGGCGCGAGCTTCCTCGACAAGGAAGGAAGCTACGCCAACGTTGCCAGGACCGCACTCGATGCGTTCGCCGCGCTTGCCGCCGACGTGCGCGCCGCGCGCCAGATCCGATACTGAGTATCATGGCATCGGTCACCATTGACGGGATCACCACCCACTACGAGCGCATCGGCTCCGGACCGCCGGTACTGATGTTCTCGCCGGGCGGTTTTAGCGCGACCGCCGAGAAATGGCGGACCCTCGGTGTCTACGCGCGCATCAAGCTCCTCGATCATCTGCCACGAAAATACACTTGCGTCGTCTTCGACCGGCGGGAGTGCGGGCGATCCGGCGGCCGCGTCGAGCGGGTCACCTGGGATCACTTCGCCGCGCAGGGCAAGGGATTGCTCGACCATCTCGACATCGAACGGGCGTACCTGATCGGCGGCTGCATGGGGTGCTCCGCGGCGATGGCGATGGCGGCGGCCTGGCCGCAGGCAGTGGCCGGCATGGTTCTCTATTGGCCGGTCGGCGGCGCCCGGTACCGCATCAGCAGCCGGCAACGGTTTGTCCGTCACCTTGCGTATGTGGAGGAGCACGGCCTGGAAGCGGTGGTGGCCCTCGTCAAGGGCCACGACAAGAGCTTTGCCGAGGATCCGCGTGGCGGTCCGTGGTGCGCGGTTATCCGCAGCGATCAGAAGTTCGCCGACGGTTTCGCGCGCCAGGACGTCGAGCGCTACAGGCTGCTGGTCACGGGCATGAGCCGGATGCTGTTCGACCGCGACACGTCGCCCGGCGCCGAGCCGGAGGACCTGATGCGGCTCGATATTCCAACGCTCGTCGTTCCCGGCGCCGACGCCTCCCACGCGACCTCGGCGGCGCGCTACGTGGCCGAGTGCATGCCGCGGGCGGCGTATTGGGACATCGCCGTCGACGACCAGAGCGACGCAAACGTGCCGTCGCGGATCCTGGCATTCCTCGACGGGGCCCCCTGAGCCGGCTCAGCCAGTGAGGGCAAGTGTCGCAGGAGCGAAGATTGTCTCGGCGGTCACCGGCCGGGTAATGATCCCCTGCGTCAAGGCGTGGCCGATGAGCGCATCGATGACACCCCGGTTCGCGGGAATGCCATAGGGAAGCGGGTCTCCGATCACCGCCGTCACCTGCTTGTGCAATTTGTCGACGCCGGTGGGCTTCCCGATGGCGCCGGAGGTCAACCGATCGAGGTAGACGCGCTTCGACCGCACGAACGTATCGAAGATATCGGCCGCGAGGTCGGGGTGAGCCGCGAGAACGTCGTCGCGCACGACGATGAGGTGATTGATCGGATAGAGGCCGCGCGTGCGCAACGCCTCGAGACCCGCCTCGTCGGGGTTGGCGATCAATGGCGCCGCGTCGGGATGGTCGACGTCGCGGCCAACGACGGCGGCAAGCTCGCCCGCAATCAGCATCTCGTCGAGCGTCTTTCCCTTCCCGATCGGCACCACGTTGGCGGGCGGACGATAGTCGGCAACGTGTTCGTCGCCGGAAAGCACCCAGGTCACGCGGCTGAGGTCGACCTCGTACTCGTCTTGCAGGATCGCACGCGCCCACACGCCGGTGGTAACGGTGTAACCGCGATTGACGCCGACGCGCCTGCCTTCCAGATCCTTCGGGCGGCGAATGTCGCTTTTCGTGTTGTACACGATGGCGCCATGGTGGAACCCGCGCACCAGGAAGATGGGCAGCGCGGTGAAACGCACGCCGTGCTCTCGAGCGCACACGTACGTGGTGATCGCCATTTCGCAAATATCGAATTCGAGGCCGCGCACCATGCGGCGGAAGCCGTCGACCAGCACCGGGATTTCGACGAAGTCGAACTGGAAGGTCTGCGGTTTGACGGTACCGTCCTTGAGCGCAGCGTTGTTGCCCTGCGTACGGGTGACGGTCTTCAGCTTCGGCAAGGACATGGATGCAGATCTCGGATGGGATTTCGGGGCAGGGTCAGCAGCAGTCGCAGCCGGCTTCGCCGTAGTCGATCAGTGCGCCAAGGAGCCACCGCGGCGGCAGATCGTCCTGGCAGACCTCGGCGAGCGGCTTGAAGACCTTGAAACGGTGGCGCACGCAGTCCGATCCCCAGAATGCAACGACGGTCTCTATCGGCGCGCAGCCGGGCAGTGCGCACTGGACCTCCGCGGCCGTCACCACCGCATCGTCGGGCAGGGCGAATCGCTCCCGCGTCCAGCCCTTGACCCGGCCGACGGCGGCCAGGTGATCCGGGCTCCTTGTACGCGACAGCAGCATTGTCACTGCCCGTTGTTCTCCCGATGCGTATCTTCGTGGATGCCCCGCCTCGAGTTATCGTTGCCCGGTCCCTACAGCGCGCCCGCCAGAATCGCCACGCCAGCCAGCGCACCAACCGTCCCGGCGAGGCGCTGAATCCGCAGCGAACGGACTTCACCAAGAGCGCCGAACCCGAGGCCGAGGCCGATCCCGGCAAGGTGCAGGCTGGCCGTCGAGATCACGAAGCCCGCGGCGAAGGGCAGGAAGGATGCCAGTGCGCTGCCCTCGGCGCCGTGTGCGTGTCCATGGAAGAGCGCGAACAGGGCGACGAGTGCCATCGAGGGCAGCGTCGGCAGTCGCACACCGGCGGCGATCGCCAGGCTCATGGCGACGACCGAGATTCCGATGGCATGCTCCACATACGGAAGCGGAAGACCGGCAAAACCGAGCGCTCCTCCAACCATCATGGTTCCGACGAACGCCGAGGGCACGAGCCACATGTTGCGGCCGCCGAGATTGGCGGCATACAGGCCCACCGCGACCATCGCGATGATGTGGTCGATGCCGGTCAGCGGGTGGAAGATCCCGTTGAGAAAGCCGGTGACATGAGTGGCGCTTATGTGAGCTAAGGCCGGTGTCACCGAAAGCAAAACAACGCCTGAAGCGGCGGGAATGGTCTTTCTCATCATGGGTTTTCCTTCCTTCAGGGCTGAGAGCAACTCGGCCGCAACAAATCCTCGAGAATGGCTCCCGATTAGCACATCGACAGTGCGATGTCCGCCGACCGTCCCGCCTACGGTGACGCGGCCGACAGACGGTTCCCGAAACACCCCGCGTTCTGCGGAACAGCCGGTTGACCGCGCGTGCGGCGGGTCTACGGTGCCACCCGCAAGACCAGCAGACCGGAGACGCAACGGTGGCAGAAGACGTTCAGGTTGCAATCAGAATCGGCGCCCGGCGGACGGAGTTCCGAACCTATCCGATGCCGGACATCCCGGAGGACGCCGCCCTGTTGCGGGTCGATGTTGCCGGCATCTGTGGCACCGACGTCAAGATGTACAAGAAGCCGCCGTTCGCGACGCCGGTCATTATGGGCCACGAGAACATCGGCACCATCGCCCGGGCCGGGCGGCAGTTCGTCCAGCGAAAGGGCGTCAAGGAAGGCGACCTGGTGTTCGTCGAACACTACCTGCCGTGTTTCAAGTGCGAGTGGTGTCATCGCGGCGAATACCGTCTCTGCGAGGCCACCGACTGGCGGGCCAATCCAGACGCCATCCGCTACGGCTACACCTCGGCCGAGAGAGAGCCGCACCTGTGGGGCGGGTTTGCGCAGTACATGTATCTGCCCTGGAACGCGGTCGTCCATAAGGTGCCGGCGGGCGTGTCGGCGGAGCTGGCCGGGATCGTCACGCCGATGGCGAACGGGATCGAGTGGGCGCTGTTCGATTGCGGCGTCGGCTACAATTCCACGGTGCTCATTCAGGGCCCGGGTCAGCAGGGCCTGTCGCAGACCGTCGCCTGCAAGCAGGCCGGAGCGTCGCTGATCATCGTCACCGGCACGAAGAAGGACGCGGCCCGTCTCAAGGTAGCGCTGGCCCTTGGTGCCGACCACGTGATCGACGTCGACGCGGAGGACCCGCTCGCCCGCATCAAGGAGATCACCGGCGGTCAGGGCGTCGATGTGGTTCTCGACTGCACTGCGGGCGGCGGGACGATACCGATCCTGCTCGGCGTCGAGGCACTGAAGCGCCGGGGGGGAACGCTGCTGATCCAGGGCGAGATGGCGGAGTTTCCGAACTTTCCGGTCGGGCGACTGACGGTCAAATACATCACCATCAAAAGCGCGCGCGGTCACGGCTACCGGGCCTGCGAGCTGGCGCTGGCGCAGCTTGCCTCCAAGCGGTTTCCACTGGACCTTGTCACCACCCACACCTTCGGCCTGAAGGACACGGACCTTGCCATACGCTCGGTCGGCGGCGAAGGCGTCGACGATGTGATTCACGTGTCGCTGCTGCCCTGGAAATAGGCCGGCCGGCCGCGGGACCGGCTCGGTCGGCGGCAATTCAGACGCGCACCTTGGTCATGACGCCCGCGGGAAACAGCTCTTCCGGCTTTGCCAGCCGGTGGGCGATCCCCTGCTGGTGCGCATAGAGCAGGAGTTGCTCCCACGTCGCCCGGTTCTCCTCGATCCCGAAGGGGAAGGGATCGCCGTCGAACATGTCGCGCATGCGCCGCGCGTAGTCCGGCAGGAACGCCAGGGGATAGCGCGAAACCGCCGGGTCCAGCAGGCGCTCGACGCTGCGACGCTTCGATTCGAGGAAGGCGTTGTAGAGGTTGCGGGCGACCCACGGGTTGTCGTCGATGATGTGCTTCTGGATGGCGATTATGTGCATGATCGGCCACACGCCGGTGCGCGCGTAGTATTCCTCATCCATGCTCAGGTAGTCGGGAAACAGCCGCACAATGTCGGGATGGCCGGCGAGGAACGCGTTCGGAGGCCGCGCAATTATGGCGCAGTCGATTTCGCCCGACGCCAGCATCTCACTCAACGATTTGTCCGCGACGCGGGTGATCTCGACGCCGGCAGGCAGGTCGAGTTCGACTTTTTCGACCCGGCCCGCCTCGTTGGCGCCGGCCTGGTACCAGTGGACTTCGGGAAGCTTGACGCCGACCTCGTTGTGCAGCCAGCCGCGCATGTAAACGGCGGCGGTGTGCGCCCACTCCGGCGAACCCACGCGCTTTCCCCTGAGGTCCTCTGGCGCGCGGATGCCGCTGTTCCTGTTGACGTAGAACGACGAAAAACGGAAGAGCCGCGAACAGGGAACCGGCAGGCCGACGATGTCGGGGTCGTCGCGGGTGACCTGGGTGGTGAACTTGGCGAACGACAGCTCGCTCACGTCCCATTCGCGATTGAAGGTGAAGCGGGCGAATATCTCGTGGTGGCCGAGGGTGAGCCACGTGTGGTCGATGCCTTCCGCCTTGACGAGGCCGAAGCGAAAGTCGCGGAAATGGTCGTAGTCGGTCGTTGCGATGCTCAGTCTGACCCGATTCATGCTTTCCCCCGTTCGCCCATTGCGGCCGATCGGTTGACCCGATCCTGTTGCTGATCCTATGTGCTGGCCGGTGACGGGTGCAACTTTGCTGGATGGACGACGTGGCGACCAAGAGCGGTTCGGATCGGTTCCTCCTCGCCGGCGTCATGGGCTGGCCTGTCATGCATTCGCGCTCGCCGCTGCTGCACGGATTTCTGCTCAGGCAGCAGAAACTCAACGGCGCTTACGTGCCGCTGGCGATCAGACCGGAAGGTCTTGAGGCAGCGTTGCGGGCGCTGCCGGCGCTCTGCTTTCGCGGGTGCAACCTGACGATCCCGCACAAGGAGCGGGCGATAGCGTTTGTCGACCGGATCGACGAGGCGGCCAATAAGATCGGCGCGATCAGTTGCGTCACCGTCGAGGAAGACGGCTCGCTCTCCGCCACCAACAATGATCATTTCGGTTTCATCCAATGTTTGCTCGAGGCCGATCCCGATCTGAAGTTCGACGCCGGACCGATCGCGGTCGTCGGCGCCGGTGGTGGAGCCAGAGGCGTCGTTTACGGGCTGATCGACCACGGCGCGCGCGAGATCCGCCTCGTCAATCGCACGCGGGAGCGCGCCGAGACCCTCAGGCGCGATTTCGGCGGGTCAATCGAGGTATGCCCATGGGAGAAACGAGCGGAAATGCTCGATGGCGCCGCAATGCTTGTCAACACCACCAGCCAGGGCATGTCCGGCTACCCGCCGCTGGAACTCGACCTCAACGCGTTGCCGAAGACCGCCCTCGTCTCCGACATCGTCTACATCCCGGCCGAAACGCCGCTGCTCGCGGCCGCGCGCGAGCGCGGCAACCGCACGGTCAACGGGCTCGGCATGCTGCTGCACCAGGCGCGGCCGGCGTGGAAGTCGTGGTTCGGCATCGATCCGCCGATCACGGCCGAGCTGCGCGCGGCGATCATGGCGACGCTGTAGCGTTTGTCGCTCGCTCACCCCAGCCTGGCGCGATAGTAGTCCCACGTCTTCTGGAAGAGCGACGGCTTCCACAGCTTTTCGCGGCTCGCCTGCTGCTCTTCCTGGCTGAACTCGTAGGGCGTGCCGATCTGCATGGCCATGTATTGCCGGTGGGCGTTTTCCTCCACGTAGGCGGCAAGGGTGAACGCCTCCAGCACATCGACGCCGGCGGCGACGACACCGTGGGCCTTGAGCAGCACCACGTGAGCCTCTCCGAGCTGACGCGCCAGACGCTCCCCCATCGGTCTGGTGTTGACCGACATCGGCGTGTCGAGCACGGCGGCGTCACAGACCAGCGTTCCCTGGGCGTAGACCGGCTTCAGGGAATGGCCGGTCATGGTCAGGAACGTCGACCACTTCGGGTGGGTGTGGGCGACGGCGTTGATGTCCGGCCGCGCCCGGTAGATCTCCGCGTGGATGTGATACTCCAGAGGCGGTCGCTCGACACCCTCGACGAGGTTGCCGTCGAGGTCGATGGTGACGATGTCGTCGGTGGTTAGGGTCGAACGCACGCACGCGCCCGAGTTTATGTAGAGGCTGGTTTCGTCGCGCCGCGCGCTGCAATGCCCGTTGTGGTCGATGTAGTCGGCCCGCTCCAGCATGCGGATGCAGTCGACCAGCTGCTGCTTGATCGCTTGGGTCATGACGGTCAGCGGTCCACGGTGTTGATCCACAGGTTCCAGGCACGCGGTGCGGCTCCGGCGGTGAGAGCATCGGCAAGCGCGCCCTCTTTCTTGCTCAGCGCCGCGACAGGGCCGCCGTATGAGTGGGCCTGGTGCTGAATACGGGCGTTCACTTCCGTGTAGACGGCGCGGAAGACGGCGATCTGCAAGCTCGGGCCTACCGCGACACTCCCGTGGGCGCGCATCAGGACGACGGGCCGGTCGGCGAGCGTGGCGGCCAGCGCGACGCCCTTGTCGGGATTGCCGACGAGCATGTCGGTCGCACCGAATTTCTCGCTGATGTCGAAGACGGGGGCGCCGCCGGCGAGGAAAGCCGCATTGTGAAACATGGCGCGCATCGGCGTCTCGACGATGCCGAAGGGAATCACCGACGGTGAATGGCTGTGCACCACGGACATGACGTCGGGCCGGGCCCGATAGATTTCGCCGTGTATGAAACGCTCCAGGAAGCTCGCGCGGCGGTCTCCGCCGACCAAGGTGCAGTCGAGGTCGAGTTCCTGAATATCTTCGGGACCGACGAGTGCGGGGGCGAGAGCCCGCGACATCAGGAAGCGGTCCGCCGCGTCCGGGTGGCGGATGGAGACGTGGCCGAACGCATCGACCACGCCCTGCCTGGCGAGGATGCGGCTGGCCGCAGCGAGGTCGGCCAGGAGGTCAGTGTCGATCGCGGTCATATGGTGAATGCCTCCAGCGTTTCCGGCGCGAACAATTCCTCCGGTTCCAGCAGCCGCTTCGACAGGCCCTGCTGATGGTGATAGCGGAGGAAGGTTGCAAGATTCCGCCGGTTCGGATCGAAACCGTACGGCCAGAAATCCGGTCCCATCAGCTCCGTCGCCTGTTCAACCGACGCGTTCAGCCACGGCAGCATCGCCTTGAAAGCGGCGGTCTCGTTGAGGTCGCGGTAGGTCTTCGCCTGGGCCTGACAGAACGCCTTGTACAGCGACTGCGCCACCCAGCGATGCTTCTCATAGACCTCGCGGCGAACGACGACGCAATGCATGATCGGAAAGAGTCCGGTTTGCCGATAGTAGGCTTTCTCAACATCGACATAGTCGGGAAACAGCCGCACGACTTTGCCGTCCCCGTGGTGGAACGACGACGGCGTGCGTGCGGTGTAGAGCGCATCGATGTCGCCGGCATGAAGCATCGCCGCAAGGGTCTGCTCCGGTCCGATCCGTTCGACGCGAATCCGCGGTGGCAGATCGAGCGCAATCTTTTCGGAGCGACCCGGTTCTTCTTCCCCGCCGGTGACGTAGGTGACGGCATCGACGGGCACGCCGTGGTGCTCCGAGAGGATGCCGCGTATCCATACGGGCGCGGTCATCTGGTATTCCGGATTGCCGACCCGCTTGCCAATCAGATCCCTCGGTTCGCGGATGCCCGCCTCGGCGTTGAGGTAAATGCACGAGTGCCGGAAGAACCGGCTCGGAAAGACCGGAATGGCGACGAACGGCCGTTCGGCCGTGCACAGGGACACAGTGTACGACGACAGGGACATTTCCGCCGCGTCGAACTCCCGGTGCCGCAGCATGCGGAAGAACGTCTCCTCAACGGGCATGTTGAGGTAGGTCAGCGCGATGCCGTCCGGCTCCACGGTGCCGTCCATGAGGGCGCGGGTGCGATCGTAGTCCCAGCAGCCGAGCGACAGGGCAAGTTTCGCCATTGAAGCCGCGCCTCATTCCCGGTCAGAAGAACTGGTCGAAATGAACATGGTCG
The DNA here is from genome assembly GCA_963826055.1 of uncultured Alphaproteobacteria bacterium. GTDB lineage: Bacteria > Pseudomonadota > Alphaproteobacteria > Rhizobiales > Kaistiaceae > JBBDMC01. The sequence continues at coordinate 20,331 of CAWGVO010000008.1, forward strand.
AGCGACACACCGGCATCGACCAGCATCTTTTGCATGGCATCGCCCATGGCGGCGGGGCCGGCGAAGTAGATTTCGAAGGACTTGAACGCCTCGCCGTACATGTCAGCGACGATCTGATGCACGAAACCGGTCGGTCCGTCCCAACCGGGCTCGGGTTCGGAAATGGCGCCAACATAGTGAATGCGCTCGCCGTATCCGGGAAGCGACAAAAGAATCTCCTCGCCACAGATGTCCTCCGGCGTGCGGCCGCCGTAGACGAAGTGGATGATCCGGTCTTGCAGCCTGTCGCTGCGCACGGCGGCCCGCGCGATCGAGATCATCGGCGAAAGCCCCGAGCCACCCGCGACCAGCAGGAGATGACGCTGCGAGTCCTCGCGGAAATACGCCATTCCGAACGGTCCGTCGGCGGTCAACCGATCGCCGATATGCATGCTGTCGAACAACCGGCTGGTAGCTTCGCCACCCGGCACCCGCTTGATCTGAAACGACCAGATGCCGGCCTCGCCGTCGACGTTGCAGAACGAATAAGGCCGCCCGCCGGGAACACCGGGCAGGTAGAGCAAGGCGTACTGGCCGGCAAGAAACGGCGCCGGGGCGTTCGTTTCGAAGCGAAACTCGCTGATGTCGTGGGTAATCGGGATGGAGCCCACCAGCCGAAGCTCGCGTCGTTCGGGCCTGTGGACACTCACGTAGCGATCGTCCAGCCGCACCTTGATGCGACAGTCGCTGTCGGGTCGTGACTGGCAGCCAAGCCATCGGCGGCGTTGGCGGTCGCGCTCGGTCCATGCTGGCGGGTCGGCGCGCCGATGGGTGACGCTCCCCTCGATCAGCTCGAAACGACAGTTGCCGCAGGAGCCGACGTTGCACTCGTACGGGAACCCGAGACCGGCGCGCAGTGCTGCGCGCATCACGGTGTCGTCCGGGTCGCACCGGAACACCGATCCGTCGTTGGTCTCGATCGTTGCCATGGCGAGGCTGACGACGATCAACCGTACGCGCGTGGCGTCATCCGGTAGCCGAGCCGAACGGAAATCGAGTCGGCGGTACCGATGACGTGAGGTGCGAAACCGGCGATGGCGCGCTGCGACAGGCGCTGGCTGGGGCCGGCGACGCCGACCGCGGCAATCACGGCGCCCTCCGCATCGCGCACGGGCGCCGCGATGGCACGGGTGCCGATTTCGCTTTCGCCGTTCTCGAGGGCGTAACCCTGGCGGCGGATGATGGCGAGGTGGTCACGCACGCGCGCGGGGTCGATCACCGTGCGGCTCGTGCGCGGGATGAGGTTGCCGGAGAGCACGCGATCGATGCACTCTTCCGTCTGGAACGCCAGGATCACCAGCCCTTCCGCCGAGCAGAACGCGGGTTTGAGGCTGCCCAATTGCGAGCCGAGGCGCACCGGCTGGACGCTTTCAAGATCGTAGATGAACGTGATGTGCTCGCCCTGAAGAATCGCCAGGTGAACGTTCTCCTTGGTGATGCGCCGCAGGTCCGAAAGAAGCGGCTTGGCCTCGGTCGAGAGGTCCATGCGGCGGCGGACGAGCGCGCCCAGGGTGAACAGGGCGACACCCAGCCGGTAGCGCTCGGTGTCGGGGTTCTGCTCAAGCAGGCCTTCCGCAACGAGGGTGGTCGCCAGTCGGTGCACCGTGCTCTTGGAGACGTGCAGGCGCTTTGCGAGCGAGCTGATGCCGATCTCGACCTCCTCCTTGTCGGAGAAGGCCTTGAGGAGGCGAATTGCCGTGGTGACCGAAGTCAGCCGGGTCTTGCGGGCGATGTCGTCCTTCATGATGTTTCATCAACCGTTGATTTCTGGTGATGGTGATGTGGGTGATGGTGATGATGGTAGCCGCGGTCGGCGCGGGGCGCGGGGCCTTCGTTGGCACCGTCGCGGAACAGAAGCGATTTGATGGTTACCGGGACAGTGAAGGACGGCAGACGGACGCGACCGAGGTCGATGTAGTCGAAGTCGCGTAGCAGGATGCCGTCGATGACCAGCATGTCGTTGGCGACGCCGATCTCGTCGCGCAGGATAGCGCCGAGCGTGCGCGCGATATCACCATCGATCATGACGTAGAGGGCCTTGCCCGCGGCGATGCGGTCGGCAAGACCGGAGGCGATTCCCTCCGCTAGGGCTCGGATCCGCCCGTACTCCGGTGCACCGCCCCAGGCCATCGCAAGCGCTAAGTCCTCGTCGGTCCCGGCAAGGTCGAACGCATCGGCGTGGGCGGCGATCGCCGCCGCGACCGTCGCGGGGGCGATGGATTCGGTGAGGTCGACATCGGGCTTCACCACCTGGAGGTTCCGGCGGGGCAACAGCCTGCCCGGCTCGGTAATGCAGCTGGTATTGCCGCTCAGCTGAACCGAATATTCCGACGCACCGAGGGCAGTGGCACGGATGCACGCGCCGGCGGGCAGCAGCGGCGCGCCCAGATGGCCGGCCTCGGCGTGCGTGCGCAAGGCTGCGCCGAGGTGGATGCCGAGGTCGCCGAAGTCACGGCTCTCGCGGCCGTAGACGTACTCGGCGACACCGCCGGAGACCATGATGCCGTCGACCCCGGAAAGGTCGGCGACGGGTTCGGTCAGGTAAAGCGACCGCACCGCCTCGACGTCACCGGTCAACGCGGTGATGAGGAGGCCGGTCATGCTTTCCGCCACTCGCGCCAGGTCTTCCCTGGTCGCGTGGCCTCCCACGGCCCAGTCAAACCCGGCGCGCGTAGCGTGGCGTCGGCCGGCGGGGTCGAGACGGACGATGCGATCTTGGTCGACGACGATCAGCCGTCCGCCGATCTCGAGGGCGGCTGTGGCGACGACGCGGCCATTGTCGATGACGGAAAGCTTGGTGGTGCCGCCGCCGATGTCGACGTTGAGCAAACGGTTGGCATTGTCGAAACTGACGCGCGCCGCGCCCGAACCGTAGGCGGCGAGCATCGCTTCCATGTGATGGCCCGCGGTGGCCGTGACGAAGTCGCCGCCCTTCTCGGCAAGTATGCGGGCGATGGCCTCCGCGTTCTCGCGTCTGAGCGCCTCGCCGGTGAGTATCACGGCGCCGGTGTCGATCGCGTCGGGAGAGATGCCGGCAGCGCCGTACGCGCTGTCGATGATCGCGCCGAGCGCCTGCTCGTCGATCTCGTGTTCGTCGCGGTAGGGCGTCAGCGCCACCGGCGACTCATAGACCATGGTCCGGTCAACGATCACATAGCGGCTGGTAAGGTCCTCGCCGTGTCGGCGCAGGTGGACGGAGGAGAAGACCACCTGGGTGCCGGACGAGCCGATATCGATGCCAACGCTGCGCAGGAACACGTTGTCCCGCTGCCAGATTGGATTGTCCTCCAGACGCCCCGGGTCGATCACATCGTGGTCGTGATCGGCGTCGGGACCGTGCTCGTGGGCGCCGATATCACCGTACACGTGGTCGGCGAGCGTGTGCCTGCCACCGGCGGAGGGGAGGTCGGGCCCGGTCATTCCTGTCGGTTGTTCCGCTATATGGACCAGCGTTCGTTGACGCGAGTTTAGGTGGCCCTTAGAGTCGATTCAACCGGACTCATGGCTTGGCAGTTCACGGCTTGGCGGCGTTTGCGGCCGCCTCAGGAGCGGGCAACAGGATGGCGCGGGACGCAATCGTATCGGACAGCCTCGCGAGAAAATTCGCTACCGAGAAGGAGTCGCCATATACCCGCTGGGTGGCGGCGGAAGGGCTCGACATCATCAGCGGACTCTATGTCCCGAACCTCAACACGGTGGAACTCAAGCCGTGGCCGCGGCGCGGCGGCCGTGCCGTGTTCATCAATCATGACGCATCGCGCACGTCGAACGATTGCTACGTCTGCGAGATTCCGCCGGGAAAGAGCCTCGCCCCACAGCGCCAGCTCTACGAGGAAATGATCCTCGTTCTGAGCGGACGCGGCTCGACCGTCGTATGGAACGATGCCGGCGCAAAGGTGTCGTTTGAATGGGGGCCAGGTGCGATCTTCGGCATCCCGCTCAACACCCACCATCAGCACTTCAACGGCTCCGGGCAGGAGCCGGTGCGCTTCGTTGCGGTCACCAATCTGCCGCCGTTGATGAACGTGTTCGAGGATCCTCGGTTCATTTTCAACACGCCGCACGATTTCAACAACCGCTTCGGCGGCGAGCCGGAATATTTCTCCGCGCGGGGCGAGCAGAAGGGCTTGTTGCTCGAAACCAACTTTGTCGCCGACGCGGTGAACCTGCCGCTGATCGAAGCGGGCGAACGCGGCGCGGGCGGCGGCCACATCCGCTTCCAGCTCGCCAGGAGCTCGCTCAACAGCCACATCTCCCAGTTCCCGGTCGGCACCTACAAGAAGTGCCACCGACACGGACCGGGCGCTCACGTCATCATCCTGAGCGGTGAGGGCTACTCGCTGATGTACCCGGAAGGCGAGACGCCGCAGCGCTTCGACTGGGAGGTCGGCACGATGATCGTGCCGCCCAACATGTGGTTCCACCAGCACTTCAACACCGGCACCACGCCGGCGCGTTATCTCGCCTTCAAGCACGAGGGTGTGGCGGTGCGCAACGCGCAGGGTGTGCCCAAAGCGTGGATCTCGACACGGATCGGCGGCGACCAGATCGACTATGCCGATGAGGCGCCGGAGGTGCGAACGATGTTTGCAGAGGAGCTGGCGCGTCACAAACTGGAATCGCACATGGACGCGGCCTACGAGGCGGAATTGGCAACCTTGCCGGCGAAGCCGAGGGCCGCCTGACGTCTATGTCTCGATGATGACGCGGCCGTTTTCCACGACGCACTTGTACGTCTTGAGCGGCACGATGCAGGGCGGGGAGACCACCTCGCCAGTCCTCACGTCAAAGGCGCCGTTGTGGAAGTCGCACTCGATGACGTGACCGTCGAGGTAGCCTTCCGACAGCAGGCCGGGACCGTGGGTGCAGTGGTCGTCGGTGACAAAGAACTCGCCGTCGACGTTGAAGACGGCAAGTTCGAGTTCGCCCTCTTCGACCTTGTGGACGGTGTTCGGCGCGACGTCAGCGGCGGCGCAAAGATCGATGCGGGAACCGGTTTCGCCCATGAAATCACTCCAGCGGCAGATCGCCGAATGGTGTCGTGAAAGCGGTCGCAAATAAAGAACGGTGTTCCTCATTCCAGAACAAATTGGATGCGAAACGGGTCCGATCCTATAGAATGGGCCAGCGATCTTGCCACGGACGCTGCTGCGGCCCTCCTCGTCGCAGCGCGCGCTGGCCCGCGGAGGTAGGCGGAGTGAAGCGATGGCACGGCCGGATATCAACGAGACACTGACGCCGACCGGACCCGGCACCCCTATGGGTGAGATGTTCCGGCAATACTGGATCCCGGCGCTGCTGGCCGAGGAACTGCCGGCGAACGACTGCCCGCCGGTCCGCGTCAAGCTGCTCTCGGAGCGACTGATTGCGTTCCGCGATTCCGACGGTCGAATGGGTCTCATCGACGAGTTCTGCGCCCACCGTGGCGTGTCGCTGTGGTTCGGTCGCAACGAGCAGGGCGGCCTGCGCTGTCCCTACCACGGCTGGAAATACGACGTGACCGGGCAGTGCATCGAGGTGCCGTCCGAGCCGGTAGAAAGCGGCTATTGCCAGAAGATCAAGCTCGCGGGCTACCCGCTGGTGAAGATCGGCGACGTCTTGTGGACCCACATGGGCGACAAGGAGAAGCGACCGCCCATGCCGGAGTGGGAGTTCGCGCTGGTGCCGCCCGAGCACACGTTCACCTCGAAGCGCTGGCAGGAGTGCAACTGGCTGCAGGCGATGGAAGGCGGGATCGACTCGAGCCACGTCTCCTGGCTGCACTCGGGCGCCTTGAAGAGCGACCCATTGTTCAAGGGGGCCAAAGGCAACGTATACAACCAGCGCGACCGCATGCCGTTCTTCGAGGTGACGGAGGCGGAGGGCGGCCTCTTCATCGGCGCCCGGCGCAACGCCGAGGACGGTCACTACTACTGGCGCATCACGCCGTGGGTGATGCCGAGCTTCACGATGGTGCCGCCGCGTGGCGACCACCCCGTTCACGGCCACTTCTGGATCCCGATCGACGACGAGAACTGCTGGGCGTGGAGCTTCGACTACCATCCGGTGCGTGCGCTGACGTCGGCCGAGCGCCAGGCGATGATCGCGGGACACGGCGTCCACGTGAAATACGTGCCCGGAACCTACCGGCCGCTCGCCAACAAGGACAACGACTACCTGATGGACCGCGAGGCCCAGCGGCGCGGCGAGACCTATTCCGGGGTCGAGGGCATCGCCATGCAGGACGCCTCGCTGCAGGAAAGCATGGGACCGATCGTCGATCGCACCAAGGAGAACCTGGTCTCTACCGACAACGGCATCATCATGGCGCGCCACCGGCTCCGCAAGGCGGCTCTGGCGCTCCGCGACAAGGGCGCAACGCCGCCCGGTGTCGACCCGAAGCACCAGCGTGTGCGGTCGGTGGCGGTCGTGCTGCCCGCCGACCAGTCCTATGTCGAGGCCTGCCGTGAGGACCTTTCGGTCAGGCCGGGTGTGAAGCAGACCTCGGTGTGAACCGATGGCGACGGCCAATCCCACGATGCTGGCGAGTTGCGCGAAGGCCGCCACGGCGGCCGAAGCCCGGTTCCGCGTCGACTACCCGAACTCGCGCGAGCGCGCCTCGCGCATCTTCGCCCTCGATGCGGCGTCGGTCTCCGTGATGCGCCGGGTCGCCGAAGTTCCCTGGCACGGCGCGCACTTCCTGGCCTTCCGCTCGGCGATGACGGGCGCCAACGGACTCGACTCGTTGCCGGTCGACGCGATGCTGACCACGCTCGACGATCGCGACGTGCGTCTGTCGGATGAACTCAAGGGCGTCGACGTGGCCGTCATGATTGCCACGGCGGGCGAGAGCGCGGCAGCGGCGGCCACCATCGGCAACGCCTGCTTCGTCCGTTCGATCATGACGACGGGTCTCATCGTCGCCAAACCAGGCGTCGAGGAATCGCTCCAGCGCACCGTGCAGGCGCTCAGGCCCTTCGCCGCAATGCTGGTGGTCACGACGGGCGAGGAATACATCCCCGAGATGCTGACGGCGCTGCACGTCTGAATCGGGCCGGGCGGCAAGGAGCGATCCATGTGTGGCGATCTCGACGGCGACACTGCCCTCGATCAGGAGCTGTTCGGCTGGCTGCTGGCCAGCGCCCGGGTCCATGGGGCCTCACCGGGCAGCGCCGTACCAGGGTTGCCGTCCGCCGAGCCCGGCTCGAACGAATACATGACGGCGACGTTTCGCGGTGCGCTGACCCGTTCGCTGGCCGACATCGGCCGGGCGCCGGAGGGTGCGCGGGTCGACGCCATTCGCAGCCACGCGATCGTGCTTGCCCGGCTGGCGGGTTTCCTCGCCGGTCACCTGCCGCCGGAGATGGATGTGTTCCGCGACGTGGTCGATGCACTGATGGACGGCAACCGGGAGCCCCAGACGGCGGCGGAACACTTCCATGACCATGAGCATGAACACGGATCCGACCACGACCATGGCGATCACGTCCATGACCACTGAGCGCCGCCACCCGCCACTCCCGGATCGGCACAGTGGCTGAGGCCAACCCCGACGACGCAACCTCGATGCGTGACATGATCGCGGCCGGGTTCGGCAAGAGCTTCTGGGCCTTCGCCGCGCTTGCCGTCGTCGCCGGCGCGGCCTGCTATTTCATTCTGGGCCATCAGGCCTTCGCGGCGGTGGTGAGCGGTGAACTGGAAACGATCGTCTCGACGATGCCGCGCATCGTTGTGGCGCATAGGCGTCGCCGGCCTCATCTGGGTGATGTTGCCGCGCGAACGGGTGGTTGGCCTCGTCGGTCAGGAAAGCGGGCTGCGCGGTCTGTTGATTGCGGAGGCTGCCGGCATGGTGACGCCGGGCGGTCCGACCTCCTCGTTTGCCCTGCTCGCGGTGCTGGGTGGCGCCGGCGCCGACCGCGGCGCCATGGTGACCTACATCACCGCCTGGTCGATGCTCGGCCTGCAGCGCATCCTGGTCTGGGATGTCCCTTTCATGGGGCCGGAGTTTTCAGCCACGCGCTTTACGGTCTGCCTGGTGCTGCCGATTCTCGCCGGCCTGATCGCCCGGCGCTTGCCTCTCGAATTGCGCATCGCCGGCGCCGACCTGGGCGGGAAGGTGCGCTCGTGAGTTTCGGCGTCTACTTGCTGGCGGGCATCTACGTGGTTCTGGGCGGCATGGCCCTGCTGCGCCGCGACAAAACTTTCAGCAGCGCGACGTCGCGCTCGGTCGAGCAGTTCTGGATATTGGTGCCGCGCATGATCTGCGCCCTTGTCGCCGCGGGTTTCATCGCGGCCCTGATCCCGACCGACGTGATTGCCCGCTACCTTGGCGCGGACGCCGGGTTCAGCGGCATCCTCGTCGCTTTCGTTGTCGGGATGATTATTCCGGCCGGACCGACGGTTGCTTTTCCGGTGGCCGCGGTCTTCGCGCGGGCCGGCGCCTCGACGCCGGCGCTTATAACTTTTATCGCATCTTGGAGCATCTTCGCGGCGCACCGGATCATCATCTACGAGATTCCGCTGCTCGGACCGACCTTCCTTCGTCTGCGTCTCCTTTCGGCCGGGGGTGTGCCGTTGATCGGTGGCGTTCTCGCCATCGGTCTGGTCGCATTGTTGAGCGCCGCTGGCCTGTTATTGAAACGTCGGGAGGAACGAAGAGCATGAAAGTCGCGGTCGTGGGAGTTGGAGCGATGGGCAGGGCAATGGCCGGCCACATCGCGCGGGCCGGCCATTCGCTCCTGGTGACCGACATCGATCCAGATACGCGGGCGCTGGCGGCCGGTGATGGTCTTGCCGTGACCGACACGCTGGCCGGGGCGGCCGCGTCGACCGAGACATTCGTCATCATGGTGGCGACGGACGACCAGTCGCGGTCCGTGTGCGCGGACATCCTGGCGGCGGGCAATCCCGGCTCGGTGATCGTGGTCGCCGCCACCAACAGTCCGAACACCATGCGCGAGCTTGCCGGCAAGGCGGCGGAGAGCGGCTTCGGCTTCGTCGACGCACCGGTCGTCTTCGGTCTGCAAGGTGCCCGGCAGGGGACGCTGGTCAGCCTGTGTGGCGGCAGCGCCGAGGATGTCGAGCGCGTCGTGCCGGTTCTGATGGCCTACAGCCGGGCCGTGCATCATGTCGGCCCTGTCGGCGCCGGGCAGCTCGCCAAGACCTGCAACAACATGATGCATTGGGCGGCGTGCGTCGCCAACTACGAGATGCTGCTCATCGCCAAGCGCTACGGCGTCGATGCGCAGAAGATGCGCGAGATCCTGCTCGACTGTCCGGCGCGCAACGGCACGCTGGAACACTGGGATACGACGCGCTTCACCTGGCACGAGAAGGACATGGACGTTGCACTCGACCTCGCCCAGGCGGGCGGAGTGCCGCTGCCGTTGTTCGGCCAGGTCGACCAGCTGGTCAAGCGGCTGGGGCCTGATCAGGTGAAGGCACTGCTCCATGGCGCGGAAGCCGAATATCTCGGCAAGCGCATCGTGCCGCTCGACCGCGACGGCGGCGGGTTCTGTTGAGTTACGGGAGGGGATTGTGGCAGTCGACAAGGCCAACTACCGCAAATATCAGTCCGACGTCATCGTCGATCTCATCAAGCAATACGGCTTCCCGTACATCACGATGAACCCGGGCGCGAGTTTTCGCGGTCTGCACGACAGCCTCGTCAACTACGGCGGCAACCAGCCGGAGCTCCTGGTTTGCCAGCACGAGGAGATCGCCGTTCAGATCGCCCACGGCTACACCCGCGCGACCCGCAAGCCCATGGCGGTTATCCTTCACGACCTCGTCGGCCTGCTGCACGCGCAGATGGCGATCTACTACGCCTTCATCGACCGGGCACCGCTGTTCATCATCGGCGCGACCGGACCGATGCACGAAGCCAAGCGACGCCCGCACATCGACTGGAGCCATTCAGCCCTTGTCCAGGGCGAGGCGGTGCGCAACTTCACCAAATGGGATTACCAGCCGGCCGCCGTCGAGGGCATACCGGAAAGTTTCATGCGCGCGTATTCGACCATGATGACGGAGCCGAAGGGCCCCATCTACATGTGCTACGACGCCTGGCTGCAGGAGCAGCCCCTCGAGGTCGAAGTCGCCATGCCGCCGGCCGATATGGCCAAAGCGCCGGCGCCGATGGCCGCGGACGCGGCGACACTGGAAAAGATCGTCGACACCTTGCTCGCCGCCGAGCACCCGTTCATCCTCACCCAATATGTCGGGCGGCATCCGGACGGTTTCGCCAATCTGGTGCGGCTGGCGGAGACCACAGGTGTCGCTGTCGTCGACATCAACGATTCGCTCTGCTTCCCCAATCGCCATCCGCTGAACCTGTCGATGGACCGTCCGTCGCTGAAGAAGGCGGACGCAATCCTCGGCATCGACGTGCGCGACTGGGAGAAACCGACCGCGGACCTCGACAGCATGAACCGGGTGGTTACGCCGGTGCCGCCGTCGGCCTGCCAGTGGATGGAGGTCGGCTTCGCCGAAATCGGGATGTCGTCGTGGGCGCTCGACTATGGCCGCTATCAGCCGAAGGTCTTGTCGGCGCTGGGCGACCCGTCGCTGGCGATGCCGGCGATGACCGAGATGGCCGCGGCAAAGCTGGCGGCCGATCCGGCGCTGGCGGCGCGCGCCGCCGCTCGCAGGCAAGCCATCGCCGCCCGCCATGACGAGCTTTTTGCCAAATGGCAGGCCGACGCGCGCAAGGACCGCGATGCCTCACCCGTTCGCCTCGGCCGCCTCGCCGAAGAGGTGTGGGCCGTCATCAGGGACGAGGACTGGGTGTGCGCCACCGGCACGCTCCGCGACTGGGCGCGCAAACTTTGGGATTTCGACAAGCCGTACCGTCATGCCGGCGACTCGCTCGGCACCTCGACCCAGATCGGCATGTCGATAGGGGTGGGTCTGGCCTACAAGGGAAGCGGGAAGGTGGTGGTCGCGCTACAGCCCGACGGCGATCTCATGTTCGACGCCGGCGCCCTGTGGACCGCTGCCAAGCACCGCATTCCCCTGCTCATCGTCATGTTCAACAACCGCGCCTACTACAACGACTGGGAGCATCAGGTTCGCATGGCGCGGTTGCGCCACACCGATGAGAAGCTTGCTCATATCGGCATGGACATCTTCGACCCGGAACCGGACTTCGCAACGATCGCCCGGGGCATGGGGTGCCACGGCGAGGGCCCGATCACCGAGCCGGCCGACATCGGTCCGGCGCTGCGCCGCGCGCTCGCCGAGGTCAAGGCCGGCCGGCCGGCGCTCGTCGACGTGGTCACGCAACACCGCTGATTGACGGAAGCGGGGAGTCGCGATGACGCTTCTGATCTCGAACGAGGAAACGGCCGAACTTCTGACCATGCCCGCCACGATCGCGGCGCTGGAAGCCTCGTACCAGAGCCTCGTCGATGGCAATGCGGTGTGCCGCCCGCGCATCGACATGGAGTTGCCGTCGGGGCATCCCGATCGACTCTATCGCTGGGGCACGATGGAGGGCGGTGGTCCGGGCTACTTTGCGATCCGGATGAAATCCGACATCGCCCACTGGCAGGAGCGCAACGGCCACACGTCGCGCGAAAAATACTGCGTGCGGCCGGGGCGGTTCTGCGGCCTCATCTTTCTGTTCAGCACCGAGGATGGCGCGCCGCTCGCCATCCTCAACGACGGCGTCATCCAGCAGATGCGGGTCGGCGCCGACTCCGGCATCGGCGTCAAGCATCTCGCCCGCCGCGATGCGCGTGTCGTAGGGATGCTGGGTTCGGGCGGCATGGCGCGCTCGCATATGGCGGCGTTCCTCGCGGTCCGGCCGGAAATCGAGCGCCTTCAGGTCTTTTCGCCGACCGCGGCGAACCGCGACCGATTTGCGGCCGAGATGGCGGAGAAATTCGGAATAGAGGCGCACGCCGTCGATACGCCCGACCGGATCTACGCGGGCGCCGATATCGTCGCGGCATTGACCGACGCGGTGGCGCCGGTACTCAACGGCGACCTGCTCGAGCCCGGCACCCATGTGGTCAACATCGGCGCCGGTGGTACACCCGACCGGCGAACGATCGAGCGCTGCGAGGTGTACTTGCGTTTTGGCGACTCGCCGGCTCCGCGCGGGCATCCGGAATTGGAGCTCTCGGACGAGAACCTGAGTTACACCGCGCCGGCGGCGATGCCCGTCCTGGCCACCAGGCCGGAAAGCGGGCGCGAAGCGCGGCGCAGTCTCATTGCGCCGGAAAAGATCGTCACGCTTGCCGAACTCGCCGCGGGGACTCACCCGGGGCGCACTTCCGCCGAACAGATCACATATTCGGAACGCGGCAACCTGCAGGGCGCGCAATTCTGGGCGGTCGCGTCGGTGGTCTATGAGGCCGCGCGCGAGCGCGGACTTGGCCGTGATCTGCCGACCGATTGGTTCCTGCAGGACATTCGAAACTGATCGGATTGGCGGCCGGGCCGGGAGGGAGCAGTCTTGACCGAGATCAAACGCCTTCACAGCGGCAAGCGGATCAGCCGGGTGGTGATCCACAACGGCATCGTCTACCTCGCGGGCATCATCGCGCTTCAGAAGCACGGGCAGTCGGTGGCCGAACAGACCCGGGACGTCCTGGCGCTGGTCGATCGGCTGCTTGCCGAGGCAGGCACCGACAAGACACGGATGCTGACGGCAACGGTGTGGCTCGCCGACATGCGCCGCGCCGAGGAATTCAACCTCGTGTGGGACGAATGGGTGCCGGAAGGGGCGGCGCCGGCGCGCGCGACGGTCGAAGGGCGCCTGACCTCGCCCGAACACGCGGTCAAGATCGCGGTTACGGCGGCGCTGCCGTGAGCCATCAGCCGAAGATCAAGGGCGTTACCAGGCCCTCGAACAGGATCAGCTCCAGCATTCGCGCGAAGACGAAGTAGACAACTGCGACGGACGCGACGGCGGCAACGAGCGAGACCGTCCACGACTCGCGCTCACCGAAACGCAGGAACGCCAGGATCAGGACCGGCGTTCCGTAAAGAAATCCAAACGCGAGGATGCCGACGAAGAATGCCCCCAGCCAGAGAAACATCTTCACTTCTCGCGGTCGCTGCGCGATTGCCTCGGCGCTGAGCCCGCCACCGTCGGCGCTTTCGCGCAGGCCGCGGCGGACGTCGATGGCGAGTTGGGCCAGGCACAGCACCGTGGCAGGCACCGCGACCAGCAGCGGCATGAAGCGCGCCTTCGGCGGATAACCCAAGGCGATCAATGCCATGCCGGCGAAGATCGCCAGCATCACGAACGTCGTGGCGATGCGGCCGTTAAATATCAAAGTGCAGCTCCATGCCGGTGCGCGGACGATTGTTGCGCCAGAAATAGAAGCCGATGCTCGCCACGATCAGCGCGATGAAGAACAGCGACAAGGGACGCAGGAAAAATGTCGGTCCCCAGATCGCCAGCGCTTTGTTGAGCGAATCCTCGGCGATCGGCCCGAGCACCAGCCCGATAACGAAGGGCGGGCGGGGCCAGCGGTATTTCCTGAGGAAGTAGCCGAAGACGCCGAGCACCATCAGCACCACGATGTTCTGCCAGGCACCGGCACTGAGATAGGCGCCGAGCGAGGCGAGGACGATGACGAAGGGGATCAGCATGCCGCCGCGTACGAACGTCAGCATGCCGAAGAACGGCGCACACAGCGAGGAACATGACGACGGCGAGGATGTTGGCGATCATCAGCACCCACATCAGCGACCAGACGAGGTCCATCCCGGTCAGCGCCAGCATCGGTCCCGGCCGGACGCCGAGCATGATGAGGGCGCCCATGAGGATGGCCATGCCGGAAGAGCCGGGCACGCCGAAGAACAGCGTCGGCAGAAGGGCGCCGCCCTCCTTGGAATTGTTGGCGGTTTCCGGCGCGATGACGCCTTCGACGGCGCCGGTGCCGAAGCGCTCCGGCGTCTTCGACGACTGGACGGCGTGGCCGTAGCAGATCCAGCTGGCCACGTCGCCGCCAAGGCCGGGGATCAGGCCGATGATCGCGCCGATGATCGCCGTGCGTACGGAAAGGGCGAAATGGCGGAACACGTCGACGATGCCGTCGATCACGTCGCGCATGTTGTAGCGCGTCGTGACGTTCGTATCGGTGTTGGCGATCGCTCCGCCCTTGACGCCGAGGGAGATCATCTCCGGGATGGCGAACAGGCCCATCACGGCCGCGATGACGTCGATGCCGTCCCACAGGAAGAGCTGGCCAAAGGTATACCGCGGCGAACCCGTAAACGGGTCCAGCGAGACAAACGACAGCATCAGGCCGAACATGCCGACGAGGACACCCTTGAGCAGGCTGTCGCCCGAAAGCGTGGCGATGAAGGTGATGCCGAGGATGGCGAGCAGGAAGAATTCGGACGGGCTGAATGCGAGCACGACCGGTTGCAGGACCGGCAGCAGCGCGGCGAGAAAAAGACCGCCGACGACCCCGCCGAATCCGGAGGCGCCGAGGCTTGCTCCGAGGGCGCGTCCGGCCTCGCCCCGTTTGGCCATGGGAAAGCCGTCGACAATGGTCGCCGCATCGGGACCGGTGCCGGGAACGCCGAAGAGGATGGACGGAATGGAGCCGCCCGTATGGACGACGGCGTGCATGGCGAGGAGGAAGGCCGCGCCCGCCAACGGGTCCATGCCGAAGACGAACGGTATCAGAAGCACAATGCCGAGCTTGCCACCGAGGCCCGGGATGGCGCCGAAGAACATCCCGACCGGCACGGCGATGACAATCAGCAACATGATGCGGGGCGAGCCGACGACGGCCAGCAACGACCCCACGATCTGATGTATCTCCATCGGCATTGCCCTGAGAAGGATGCCGGAACGGACGACACCGCTCCGGCATGGATCATCAGCCTCCGCAGGCCATGCTCGCCAACTCGTGGTCGGAGTTCTGCGGGTCGAAGGAGATTTCGCAGGTCATCCCGACCTTGAGGTTCCCGCGCTTGTCGTCCTTGCCGTCGATGGTGATTTTCGTGCGTGAGCCCGACACCGACGCTTTCATGCTCGCATCGCCCGACATGAACTCCACCTCCTTGCCGCCATCGTTGACCGCGGTGAGTGGTGTCTTGACGGTCATCAGCGGTGGCTTGGCGTTCACGGCGGCGGCGATGATGTCGACGGTATCCGGGCTCTGGTTGAGCGCGTCGTTTACCAGTTTGGCGACGTCGTCTCCCACCGCCGGGTCGATCGGTATGTCGAGCTTGGCCGCTTCCGCCATCAGATCGGGGTCGGCGAGTGACTTAGCGTAAGCGTCGCGCAGTGCCGCGAGCCGGTCCGGCGGCGTGCCGGGAGGTGCCGCCGTCAGACGGGCGACTGTCGACATGGCGGTCACCAGGCCGATGATCGACTTGGCCTTGTCCGTTTTGGCCATCTCCATCCCCTGGGGGATGCCCTCAACCTTGCCGCCGATGACCAGCGCAAAGGTTCCGTACCCGTTTTCGACGAAAGGTCGCAGCGAGCTCAGCGAACCTACCTGGCCGGCGATCTCGCCTCGCAGCATGGCGAGTTCACCCTCGTTGCCGTTGAAGCCCGGCACGACCTCGATAGGCAGGTCGAAGCCGGAGGCGACGAGTTGCGTGTCCGTGTACGACGCCGAGCCGACGCCGGAGGCGGCAAATTTCACCGGAGTGGCCGAGTTCTTTACGTCGTCGAAGGTCTTCAATCCCGACTTCGCCGACAGGATCATCGTGCGCGGGTCGGAGGCCGCCTTGCCGATCCATTCCATCCTGCGCAGATCGAACTGGATGCCCTCCTGCTGGAGGATCTGCGCGTAGATCAGACCCGTGTTGAACGTGCCGATGGTCAGCCCGTCCGGCTTGGAAGCGTACAGGGTATTGGTGCCGACGATATGGCCCGCGCCCGGCACGTTCTTGATCAGAACCTTGGCACCGAGGTACTTCTCCAAGTACTTGCCGATCAGACGACCGTAGGTGTCGTAGCCGCCGCCGGGGTCGGTGGCGACGATGTACGTGATGGTCTTGCCCTGATAGAAATCCTGCGCGGTGGCGACACCGGGCAAGCCGACGGCGGCTGCAGCGAGCACCGCCGTAATCGTCTTCTTCATTGCTTCTCTCCCTTTCCACCATTGCGCGGACGCGTTCCGCGCTGTTTGTTTCGGGGCTCAGTCGGCCGGTGGAACCCACACCTCCTCGAAGCCCTTGGCCGGCTCGAGCTGGTCGAACCAGTCGAATCCGATCGCTTTCAAAACGCGGCTGTTGATGACGATGACGCGCGCCTCGCCGTCGCCGCTGTTGAACCGTTTGTGCGCGCAGTAGGGCGGTATGTAGATAAAGTCGCCCGCCCTCCATTCGAACGTTCTCGGGGTCGTGTCCCACTCCCACGTGAACTCGTCCTTGCAGTCGAAGCGCACGTCGTAGTGGTGGTCGTAGCCACGCCCCTCGATAACGTAGGCCACTTCCTCCGACAGATGCCGGCTCGTCCCGGTCGCGCCGCCCCGCGGAATGAACTGCATGTAAATGTCGATGGCGCACTCCTTGGTGTTCATGCGCTCGTTGATGATGTGCTTGATCAGCCCGTCGGCGGAGCGCTCCATCGGCATTTGGTGCCATTTCACGACGTTCATCCGCTCGCGGTATTCCTCGCGGAACAACCGGGACGCCTCGAGCGCCTCGGCATAGAAATTGACCTCGTCGCCGCTGGAGCGGGCGCGCTGGCGCTCGATGGCTGAGAGGAAGGAAGGGGTCTCGGACATCACTCTCTCCCGCATCAAAGTTCGGCCGGCGGCGCGTAGTCTTCGTGACCTGGCACCGGGGTCTTGGGCGGATATTCGACGACCTTCTGGAAGATCATGTGCATGAAAAGGAACAATGGCTTGGCCTTCATGATGAGGACGATTGTCTCGTCGTCGGGATCGTCCGACAAATGCTGGTGAACGCAGGCGTTCTCCACGATGAGGGCGTCGCCGGCCTCCCAATCTATGCGGCGACCGTCGTGGATGTCGTGACCCCGACCCTTGAGCACGAAGAACACGGCGCTGTTCATGTGACCGTGCTTCTGCCCGTATCCGCCGGGCGCAAAAACGTCGATGTGGGTTTCGATCGACTGCGCGACCCTGACCGACTGCGGGTTGATGACTTTCTTGCCGAAGTTCTGAGGGCCGCCTTTCCACTTGAGGTCGCTGGTGTGATAGATGCGCGGCTGGTTGTAGAGCTCCTCGCGCAACTCGCCGTAGGTGCCTTCCAGGGCACGGACGAACGTGCGCTTCTTGCTCCAGCGCTCCCACACGACTTCGGTCTTGCCGGCCTCGCTGTTGTGGCCGACGCCGGCTTCGGTGGTTGGGTGTTCGTTCATTGTGCGATCCTTGTGTGGTTCGTCGTTGCCACGGCGTGGCTTCAGACCGAGGGAATAATCCGGGCCATCGGGATGAGCTTGCCGAGCAGTGTCGCCGGCCACGGGATGGTCAGGAAACGGTCGAACACATAGTAGATGAAAACGCTGGTCGCGAGTGCGGTGGGGATCGACAGGCGCCACGGTTCGCGGTTCTCCGCCCGCATGTAAGCGATGATGAACACGAAACTGGTGGGGATCAGCCCAATCACGGCCATGAGCAGCATGAAGGCCGCGAACCAGCCGAAGAATGTGGCCGCCCGGCGGACAACGGTGCCGGTCGACAGTCCACCGTCCTCCGCCACCAGGTCCATGTGAATGGAGCGCCGCGCGCCGGCGCTTGCGGGCGCCCCCACGGCCAGGGCGGCGGCGCGCCGGTTGAACACCGTGAAGGCGAAGCTCAGGACGGAGCAGATCAGCGCAATCGAACCGACGATCAGCGGCGCCTCGCTGGCCTCCGGTCGCCAGGTCAGCGCCTGCCCCATCATGGCGGCAACGATTGCGATAAAGCCGACGTAGAAAAGGTCGGTAGCCGCAAACGAGGGCGCGCCGAGCAGGGGTTGGCGCTGGCTCTCCCGCCGTCGCGCGACGAGTTCGGCAATGAGCGGCCGGGAGAGGCCGATCAGCGCCATGACCAGCAACACCAGCACAATCGGTCGAAACACCCACGCATAGCCGTAGCGCGCCGTCGATATGAACATGTAGCGCTCGATGATGGCGCCGAGGACGAAACCGAGGATGAGGGGCGGGCGCGGCCAGCGCAGCCGTTTCATCGTCCAGCCGAGAAGGCCGAAGGCGAAAAGGGCGTAGAGGTCTCCCCAATCGCGGGAGCCCTGAAAGGCACCGACAAAGACGACGCTCATGATCAGCGGCAGGATCAGCGTGTAGCGAAGAGTTGCCAGCCTGGCGAACTGGCCGCTGAACAGAAAGCACAGGCCGGCACCGAGAATGTTGGCGATGGCGAGGCTCCACACCATCGCGTAGGTGACGTCGAGGTGGCGCGTGATCATCGCCGGGCCGGGCACCAGCCCCTGGATCAGGAAGGCGCCGAGCAGGATTGCCATCGAGGCGCTGCCCGGGACGCCGAATGCGATGGTCGGTACCAGCGCTCCGCCTTCCTTGGCATTGTTGGCGCTCTCGGGGGCAATGACGCCGCGGACGTCGCCGGTGCCGAACGTCTGCGACGCGCCCTTGACCGTGCGGATGGCGTGACCGTACGCGAACCAGTCGACGACGGCGGAGCCGAGACCGGGGATAGCGCCGATTGCGGAGCCCAGCATTCCGCAACGAAGCACCAGCCACCAGTTGCGCAGCGCATCGCCGGCGCCTTTCAGCATGCCCTCCCTGACATTGTATTTGCTGGTCGAGGCGATCGCGGCGCGCCGGATCGCAAGGTCGCACAGCTCCGGCATGGCGAAGATGCCGAGCGCGACCGGCAGAAGCGGCAGGCCGTCGTAGAGATACAGCGACCCAAGGGTCCAACGCAGGGTGCCCGTCTGCGGCCCCCCGCCGATCATGGACAGCATGGCACCGAAGGCGGCCATGGCGAGGCCGCGCAGCGGCGCGTTCCCCGACAGAACGGCCACCATGGAGATGCCGAAGACGGCGCAGGCGAGCAGCTCCGGCGAACCCATGTAGAGGATGATCGGCCTCAAGAGCGGAATCGTCAGCCCCAGCAGAAGCGCGCCGAAAACGCCGCCGAGAACCGAGGAGACGTAGGCCGCGCTGAGGGCCCGGCCGGCCTCGCCCTTCTTGGCCATGGCGTGACCGTCGAGCACGGTTGCCTGCGAGGCCGATGTGCCGGGCACCCCGAAGAGTACGGCCGGTATGGTGTCGCCCGTCGAGGTTACCGCTCCCAGGCCCAGCAGGAACGCGAACGCCGAATAGGCGTCCATGTTGAATGTGAAGGGCAGCAGAAGGGCCATGCCGGCCACGCCGCCGACGCCGGGCAGGATGCCGATGACGAGGCCGATCACGACGCCGGCCGAAAGATAGGCCAGCCGCGCGGGCTCGGCGATGGCAGCGAGCGCCTGCACTGCGGCGTCGAGCATGCCGAGATCCATGTTTCCTCCCCGGCCGCCTTCCAAGGCGCCAAGTTGTGGTTGCACGCAGTATGACGGCATAACGAAGCGATAAGCGAGCGCATTGTTTCCCTTGGCGGAACGGTATTCCGCTTGGGCGGGCAAATCGCGGGAGCCGGCGCAAATTTGGGGAAAGCCATGGTTGCACAGGAGGATCGCCCGGTCGGATTGATCGGGCTTGGCCGGATGGGGTTTCCGATGGCGCGACGCCTCGCTGCGTCCGGGTTTTCGGTTATTGGCCATGATCGCGACCGGGACGCGGCGGCCGCCGCGTCGAGGGAGGGCATTGCCGTTGCGGAAAGTCCCGCGGCGGTTGCGGCCGCCTCCGATCTCGTCATCGTCGTGGTGGGCTTCGAGCGCGAGGTCACCGACGTTGTTTTCGGCCCGCGCGGGCTCGCCGAAGGCTTGCGCCCGGGGGCGGTCGTCGCCATCGCCTCCACCGTGGCGCCGAGTTTTGTCATCGGGCTGGCGGAACGGCTCGCCGCAATCGGCGCACGACTGATTGACACGCCGCTCGTGCGCGGCGAGGCAGCCGCCGCCCGCGGGTCTCTGGTCGTTTACGCAGGGGGCGCTGAACGCGACATCGCCTCCTTTCGGCCCGTGTTCGACGTGCTGGCCGAGCGGGTGATCCGGTTGGGCGACGTTGGTGCCGGTCAGGTTGCCAAGGCCGCCAACAATCAACTCCTGTGGACGTGCGTCTGTGCCAGCGCCGAGGCGCTGGATTTTGCCGCCGCCTTCGGCATCGAACGCGACGCCCTGCGGGACGCACTTGGATACGGCAGCGGCGCAAACTGGGCGCTGGAGACCCGCGCCGACGAGCGACCGGCGCTGTGGGCTGAGAAAGACCTCGCCATCGTGCTTGAAGAGGCAGACCGGACAGGCGTTGCAATGCCGGTGACGGCAGAAGTGAGACAGGCAATCGCAACGTTCAAACGGGTACGGTCCCTGCCGACCCCGACGGAGGGAGGAGGATAATTCCGCGGAAGGGAACGGCGTTCTTGTTGGCGTTCCGGGTGCCTGATAAACTCCCGGCACACCACAGCTGAAAGCGAGCGCTGATGAAACGCAACGACGATGCGCAGACGCCGCTGCCCGCGTCAGGTCCCGTCAAAGAATACTATCACGACAAGAAGGACCGCATCTTCGTGCGGGCCATCGAGGGTGCCTACAGTCTTTCGGACGAGCTCGCCCGGTTGCGGGCGATGCCACGGGTGCGCAAGGCGCGTGAACTGAAATTCGTCGACGGGCCGCAGACGTACAGCCGGCATTACGTCGAGCCGAAGGACGGCATCACCCAGAACTTCCATCTCCACCTCGAAGAATACGGGCCTGGCGGCAAGAGCCAGAAGCACGGTCACGTCAATGAGGCCGCCTTCTACATCCTCGATGGCGAGGGCTACGAGATTCACGACGACATCCGCTACGACTGGAAGGCGGGCGACGTGGCGATCGTTCACAACAACTGTGTCCACCAGCACTTCAACGCCTCGCCCGACAAGCCGGCCCGCGCTCTGGTCATCAAGACCAAGCCGATGTTCATGTTCATGAACATGCTGTTCCAGAAGACGGTGGAACCGCGGCCGAAGACGCCGGCGCCGGGCGGAGAGAACTTCGAGGCCCGTGAGGAAGAGGACGACTTCAACCACCCGAAGGGCGGCTACTGAGATGGCATGGAACGAGGCGGGCACGTGGATCGACGGGGAGGCCAACGCCGGCCTCTATCAGCGACTTCTCGATGATGCCGAAAGCGCGCCGAGGCGCAACGCCGGGCGCCGGAAGATCCTCCACCCGGCCGACATGCCGTGGGAGATGTCGCGCCAGGGCCTGCTCAAGCATCTCATCAACGAGGCGATGAACACCCGCATGGAGACGGTCGACGCGTACATGCAGATCATTCCGCCTGGCAGCCGCTCCGGCAAACACCGACACCTCGCCGAGGAGTGCCTCTACGTTCTGGAAGGACGCGGATACGACCTCCATCAGGACTGCGACGTCGAGATCACCGACGGCTATCACTGGAAGCCGCAGGACGAAATCAAGAGGTTCGAATGGGAGGCCGGCGACGTCATCTACATCCCGCCGAATACGATCCACCAGCACCACAACGCGGATCCAGCGCGGCCGGCGCGGCTGATCTCGTCGATTAACCGCATTTTCAAGCACAGCGGCCTCAACGACCTGGAGCAGATCGAGGACGCGCCGGAATACGAGCCGAACCTCATGCTGACGCCCGAGATCATCCGCCAGTTCCTCCGCGGCGAGCGCAGGCGCGGCTGACGTGCCTGGCGCGGCTCTCGCGCTGCTTTCCGCCGCCGCTTTCGGTCTCAACAACGCCGCGGTCCGCCGCGGGGTCCTGACCGGCTCGGTGTTGCAGGCGCTCGCCATCACCGTTCCGATGGGGGTGCCGCTGTTTCTCGTCGTCGGCCTGTTGGCAGGCGCCGAGGACCGGTTGTGGTCCTTCGGTGCGGCGAGCTGGGCCTGGTTGTCGATCGCCGGCGCGGTTCATTTCGTATTTGGCCGATACGGGAACTACAAAGCCACGCAGGCAGTCGGGGCGGCGCTTTCCGGTCCCATACAGCAGCTCAGCGTCCTGATCGCACTGGTCCTGGCGATGGTCTTCCTCGACGAGAAGCTGACACCGCTCAGGGCGATCGGTATCCTGCTGGTCTTGCTTGCCCCGATGATCATCCTGCGCCGTCGCGAAACGAGCGGCAGCAGCAAGTCGTCATTCAAGCCCAGCTACGTCGCCGGCACGATGTGGGGGCTGATGGGAGCAGTCGGCTATGGGACCAGCCCGTTGCTGATCCGCTTCGGTCTGGAAGGTGGCGGGGTCCTCGACAGTATCGCCGGCGGGTTCGTCTCGTATCTTGCAGGCGCCGTCATCATCCTCTTCCTGCTGATGCTCCCGGCGAACCGAGCCGAGATGGCGCGACTCGATGGCAAGACGGCGCGCTGGTTCGCTTTCTCGGGTGCGGCCGTTTTCGTTTCGCAGGTGTTTCGGTACATGGCGCTGGTGCTTGCGCCGGTTTCCGTCGTGACCGCCATTCAGCGCACGTCGGTCGCGTTTCGTGCCATCTTGGGCTGGGCCTTGAACCGTGAGCACGAAGTCATCGACGCGCGGACACTGGTTGGCGTCGGCCTGTCGATGCTGGGCGCGCTGGCGCTGACGGTAAGCCCGGAAACCGTCATCGCGCACGTGCCACTGCCCGCGTGGCTGGCCTCCGCGGCGGGGCTGAGCTGGCCCTGAGCGCGGGCCTAGTGGGACATCAGAACGGGGATGGCGATCCTGGTGAGCACGTCGTTGGTGACGCCGCCGATCAGGTCTTCGCTGAACTTGGAATGCTCATAGGCACCCATCACCAGAAGCCCGGCCTGCCGCTCGCTGCAATAATCGGCGATCGTTGCTCCGATCGATCCCTTGCGCGGCACGCGCGCCCACTCGGTCGGAATGTTGTGGCGGGCGAGGTGCGCCGAGATGTCGGCGCCCTCGATGCCATCTTTCGGCGTGTCGTCACCGACGGTGAGGATGGTGACGAGGGTCTTGGTTTCCAGGATTTGCATGGCGTCGGACATTGCCCTGGCCGCGGCCCTCTTGCCGTCCCAGGCAAAGACGGCGTGCTCGCCGAGTTCGGCAACCCTGTAGTCCTGCGGGATGACAAGCACCGGCCGGCCGCTCTGCAGCGCCACCAGATCGGGATGAAGGATGAGCTGGTCCTCGCCGGGCACCGGCGCGTATTCGCCCAACAGCGTGATGTCGAAGCAGCGCGCAACCTCGGCGATCGTCGTGTCGGGCGCGCCCAGGATATCGATCCAGTGAATCTTGTCGCCGCGGTCGGAGGCGGCGGTCATCTCGCGAAAGCGATTGGCGATGCCGTCGTAGACTTCCGTCTTTATGCGTTCCACGACCTCGCCGATCTGTTTGGCGGTGGTTGCCGACATCCACACGCCACTGCCGGAAAGGAATTGCGGCACGCCGTGGGCAAGCATGCCGGTGACATGTGCCTCGTATTTCCTGCCCATCAACAGGGCCATGCCGAGCGCCGCATCGGACGATCGGGTGCCGTTGTAGGCAACAAGGATGTTCTTGATGGACATGACGGCGTCGCGCTGTCGAGCATGCGGTCTGACCGCCGGCGCAAAACGCCGGCGGCCAAAGCGAGCTAAGGGAAAAGTATCTTCTTGATCGGGTCGACGACATCCGCCGGCGCCGTGTACGCGTCGGCCACCAACTGGGCGACTTCTTCACCCGAAACCGGGGTGATTTCAAGATCGGCCTTCTTCGCATCGGCAAGGAATTCGGGGTCCGACATCGTTGCCATGAAGGCGTCCCGCAGGGCCTTGACGCGGTCGGCTGGGATGTTGGGCGGCGCCACGAACGGGCGGCCCAGCGCCTGGCGCGCGAAGACCAATCGGAGCATGGCCTTTTCCTTGTCGGTCTTGGCGAGGTCCATGACCAGCGGCACGTCGGGCAGGTCGGGGTGCTTGGCAGTAGATAACTGAACCAGGATGTTGATGGTCTTGTCGGTAATCCAGTCCGGGCGCGTCGAGATCACGCTCGACCACGACCAGCCGCAGCGGCCCGTCACCTCGCCGCGCTCCATCGCCAGATTGACGTCGTTGCCGCCGGGATAGCCGCCGATGATCTTGATCTTGGTGCCGAACACTGCATTCAGCACGGTCGGAAATTGCTCGGTGTCGGCCGTCGGGCCGGTGCCGCCGACAATCAACTCCTTGGTCTTGAGATCGTCGAGCGTTTTGATGCCGGTGCCCGCCCAGGCGACGCAGACGCTGACCTCGTTGTTGGCCGAGCCGATGTAGTTGAACTTCAGGCCGTCGAACTTGGCCGCGTCGTTGCCGAAGAGCGGATCAAACGGAGCGGCACGAGCGATGACACCCATCACGGTGCCGTCCTGCGGCGCGGTCTGAAACAGTTCGTTGGCGAGCTTCAGGCTTCCGGCGCCCGGCTCGTTCATCGGCACGACCGTCGGGTTTCCCGGAATGTGCTTGCCGATGTGGGCCGCGACCAGGCGTGCATAGGTGTCGTAGCCGCCCCCGGGGCTGTAACCGATCCGCATCTCGACGGTCTTGCCCTTGTAGAAATCTCCGACGCTCTGTGCCGACGCTGCCGAGGCGGTCACCGCTGCGGCGATCGCCAAGGCAATTCCGATACTCTTGATTCCCATCGGTGGTCCCTCCCTTCGTCGCATGACGTCTGCTGTCTTGTTTGAGCGGCGCGACGCCAGGCCTGGTGCCGGGCCACTGGGCCAGCATCATATTGGCTAGTCGCTCGACATCCCAACGGGCGTTCCGCTATGCAGAATGCCGGTCCTCACCGTGGTGTGCGGATCACCGACCGCGTGTGACGAACAAGCCCGACGGATCCGTTCCGGCAGTCAGAGGATGATGGGCCACCATCCGAGTGGCCCATCGTTCTTTCGTTTCGGCCGATTTCAGAATTTCATCATGTCTGTGCTGGTGAGCGTTACGTGACTGCTCACACCCGGCGCCTTCGCCAGATCGTACACCACGTATTGTTCAAAGTAGGTGTCCTCCGCCGACAGGCCATCCACCGGGACGATCACCGCAAAGCCACGCAAGGCAGCGGCGCTGGCCGTGTAGAGGATCGCACCCTGCGCGGCGGTTCCAACGGTGATCACCGTCTTGATGCCCTTGTCGGCAAGGATTTTCGCAAGATCGGTTTTGTCGAACTTGTCGACGCTCGCCTTCACGATCGGCTCGCCGTCCTGCGGCGCCACGTCGTCCCAGATGTCCTCCGGCTTGGCGCTGCTGGTTATCGAGTAGACGACAGGCACACCGGCGGCACGAGCCTCGCCGAGGAGCTTCTTCATGGCCGGCAGCGAGTCGACGCATCGCGGCCGACGGTCGGTGTTGCAATTGGAATGCAGGAAATCGAGCATCAGCAGCGCCGTGGTCGAAGGATCGACGGTGACTTCCTTCAGTTCGGGTGGCGGCGGCGCCTTGACGCTCGCCCAATCATCGATGATGTTTGCGGCGTTGGCGGCCGACGAAACACCGCCGGCAGCTGCCAGGCCAAACGCGATAGCCGCGGCCTTGGCGACGTTCAGTGGATGGGCGATCGATCGCATCTGTTTCCTCCCTGATTTTGGATTCGCGCCGCGACGCGTCAGTACCGGCGTCGGGACGGACTGACGATTGACCGATATCGAAAACACGTCAACGGCCTGTCCCGCATTGTGGAAGGTCGGGTCTGAATCTACACCTCAAGTGACCCGCAGATCGTTGCGGACGCGCAGGAGAGATTCGGCCGGGTAGAGATCGCTGCCCACATCGAGGCGCCAGGACAGCAAGGGCATCGATCATGATGGCGCGTCGCCACCCCGCCGCTTGTCTCCTCCTCGGCTTTTTCAAGTCGAGCGCTAAGTTAATCGCGCGCGTCGATACGTACGAAGTGCTGGGGCTGAAGCTCTTCTGGCGGCCGGAGACGAAGCGATGACAGGGCGCGTCGGCGGCGCTCGAATTTCTGAGTTGGCGTCTCGCGGGCGTTGAGGTGCAAGCAACCGGCGTCCGCTATCAAAGACAAAGCTGATATCCTATGCGTCGCAGATCGCGTCCGCTTGTGACCGATTGTGTGGAAATTCTCAAACACCAACGGTTTCGGTTCGCTTGGCTGCAACATGCTGCTTCAGCGCGGAAGGGCCAACGCGGGCACCGGAAAGCCCTGCTGCTAAGCCACTGGAAGTGGCCGCTTAATCCGTGCCCTCAGCGCCGTTCGGGTCGCAGGCTCACCGCCGAGGTTGTTCCAAAGCGGGAAGGCAATCACTGAGACAGGTTCGCAGCCGACTACGTGCTCCG